>CAVUGL010000011.1:0-120627 GCA_963740995.1 uncultured Solirubrobacterales bacterium | reverse complement strand
CGCCGTCCGGTGCTGACGATCACGCGACCGAGCACCATGACGCACCCCGAAACGGCCGGAGGGCAGGTCCATTCGGCAAGGATGGCCTCCTTTACATCTCCGAGGGAGATGGCGGCGGATTTCCTCGACGGCCCTGAATCTCGCTCTCCTCAACGGCAAGATCCTGCGGATCGACCCGCACGGGACCGCTCCCGGCCGGTACTCGATCCCGCCGAGCAACCCGTACGCCTCGTCGGGGACCGCGCGCCACGAGATCTGGGCCTCCGGCTTTCGCAACCCGTGGCGCTTCTCTTTCGACGACGCGACCGGCGACCTGATCATCGCCGACGTCGGCGAGGACAGCTCGGAGGAGGTCGACCTGGCGCCGGCCTCCTCGGGGCTCGGGCGGGGCGCAGACTTCGGTTGGCCGGCCTGCGAGGGCTTCGCGGGGAGCTGTCCCGGCGCGACGCCTCCGGTGTTCGCCTATCCGCACACCGACCCCGGCGGCGACGTCGCCCACGGCTGCGCGATCATAGGAGGCTACGTCTACCGCGGCACCCAGATCCCTGAGCTCGCCGGCCGCTATCTCTACGCGGACCTCTGCACGGGCGAGCTGCGCTCGATCAAGCTCGCCGTTCCGTCCGCCGGCGACGATCGATCCGAGAGCGCACCCGGCGCCCTGACCGGTCCGCAGTCCTTCGGCGAGGACGCGAATTGCAACCTCTACGTCACGAACGGCAACGCGGTGGACAAGCTCGTCGGCCCGCCATCCTCCGCCACTCCCGCCTGTTCGGCCAACCCGACCACCAACCCGACCACAACCCGACCAAGTGCAAGAAAAAGCACAAGAAGAAGCACCACGCGGCCGCGGCGAAGAAGCACAAGAAGAAGTGCCAGAAGAAGAACACAAGAAGAAGAAAAAGAGGAAGTAGTCGCGTGATTCTCGGAGCGGGTCCGTGTCTCAGCACCGGACGAGCGAAGAGCGACCAAGCCCGCCTGAGCACCGCCTCACCCGCCGCCAGACCCTCGGCAAGACCGCCGCTTTGGACGAGAAGCGACGGGTTCAGAGCAGGCTCCCTACCCGGTTGAATCCGTTCAGCCGCCGGTGAGAACCGCGGCGAGTCGCAGGATCGCTCGAACGGCCGCCGGTTGGACATGGCCTTCCGAAACACGAGGAGGCCCTCGAAGCTGCCGACTTGAGCCCATCGCGGGAGGTGGGATAGGGTCGCAGCGACATCGATTGAGGGGGCAGCGACATCGATTGGGGGTAGGAGGACCTATGGCAGCTGATGAAAACGTGGCGATCATGCAGCGCGCTTACGACGCATTCAACGCGGCCGACATCGACACCCTGACCGAACTCTTCGACGAGAACGTTGTGTGGCACTTGCCGGGGCGGAGTTCGATGGCCGACGACTACCAGGGCCGCGACGCGACTCTGGCCTACTTCGGCCAGATCGGGGAGAGGACGGGAGGCACCTTCCAGGCCGAGCTACAGCAATTGTTCGCCGGCGATGACGGCCGAGTGATCGGCCTCCAGCGCAGCACCGGGGAGCGAGACGGCAAGCGCCTGGATGTAGGCAATTGCATCGTCTTCGAGCTCAAGGACGGCAAGGTCGTCGACGGCCGGGAGCACTTCAACGACCTCTACGCGTGGGACGAATTCTGGGCCTAAATCCGCGGATCGACTTCTATTCCAATCGCGAGCAGGGCCTCGTAGCCGCCGGGCTTCCGAAATAGCCAGCGCCCACTCCGGGGGGTTTTCTCTTGCTCGGCCGGGGGAAGCCTAAGATGCGTGAGCCGCTGACCCAGGGAAGGGCCGGCTACAGGATGTGCAAGTGACCGTGGGAATGTCCGCGGAACTCGAGATTCACACCGAGACTGGATTGATCGGCCCGGAGTGGGATGAGCTGGCCGGTGAGGCCGATCTCTCGCCCTTCCTTCGGCCCGGCTGGTTGAGCGCCTGGTGGAGCGCGTTCGGCGGCGGGCAGCTCCGGATTCTCGCGGTGCGCCGCGCCGGCCGCCTGGTCGGGGTGTTACCGCTCCGTCAAAAGGGGAGCGTGCTCTCCTCGCCGACGAACTGGCACACCCCTCTCTATGAGCCGGCGGTGGCGGACCGGTCGGCCCTGCGCGAGGTCGTGGCCGGCATCCTGTCCCTGCACCCGCGGCGGTTGGATCTCTCGTTCCTCGACGGCGAGGGCGCGGCCGCACAGGAGCTTCGGGGGCTCGGCGGCCACTACCGCCTCGTCGAGCGAACGAGGTGGCGATCCCCCTACCTTGCGGTCCGTGGTGATTGGGAGGCCTATTGGCAGGGCGTCTCCGGGAACCTTCGACATACCGTTCGCCAAGGCTCCAGGCGGCTCGCCGAGATGGGGGAGGTCTCGCTCGAGATCGAATCGGGCGCCGAGCGACTGGACGATCTCCTGGCCGAAGGATTCGAAGTCGAGGCACGCGGCTGGAAGGGGCAGCGGGGGACAGCAGTCGCATCCGACCCCCAAACGCTGAGCTTCTACACCGAGGTTGCCCGCTGGGCCGCATCGCGGGGCCTGCTGCGGCTCGCATTCCTGCGGGTCGACGGTCGAGCGCTCGCGTTCCACTTCTCGCTCGAGAGCGCGGGCAAGCACTACCTCCTCAAGCCCGGTTACGACGAGCGATTCAGGAAGGCTGGACCCGGAACTGTCCTCACCTGCAGGATGATCGAGCGCGCTTTCTCTCTTGGCCTGGACACCTACGAGTTCCTGGGAGCGGATGACGAGTACAAGATGAGATGGGCGTCCGGGGTGCATCCTCGCGTCCAGATCCAGGCCTTCGCGACGTCGCCCACCGGAGCGATCGACCGCAACATCCAGACTCACGGGCGCGCCATAGCGAGGAAAGTCATGAGAGCACGGGCCTGATACCGCGCCGCTATCGGCGACACGGCCACGTTTCTCGGCTAACGCACTGCCCCGGCTTTTGCTAGCCGTCGTACTGGCCGCCGAGCTCCGCCGGCTGGGGCTTCCCTTTGTGCCCGGCCTCTTGCATGATCGCCGGGACGTCGGGGTCGGAGGCGAAGCTCTGAAAGCCCTCGAGATCCCAGTCGAAGATCACCCAGACCCGGTCAGCTTCGTTGGGATCCCGAAAGACGGTGGAACCCTTTGACCCGTGCTGCTTTCGCTTCTCGGCGCCTTTGGTTGAGAAGATCTCCAGGAACCGATCGAAATCCTCGACCTGCGTCGTCAACAAAATCACAGTCTCTCCTTCGAGCGAGGGCCCCCTGACGAGGGCCACCCTACCCGGCCGGACGATCGATGCGGATCCTGGGGATACTGCTCCGGAGGATGTCGCAGGAGAATCTGGAGAGGATCAAGGCGGGATTCGTGGCTCACAACCGGGGTGACCTCGACGCCCTCGTTGAGCTCTACGACCCGGATGTCGTGTTCGAGACCCTGCTGCTGGGAACCCATCACGGCAACGAGGCCATCCGGCTGATCTTCGAGGAGAACCAGAAGACCATGGCCGGATACGACGTCGTCCCAGTTGAGCTGATTGATGCCGGCGACAAGGTGGTAGCAGTCGCTCAAATGGTTGGGGCTGGCTCGGCAAGCCGGATCGCTCTGGATGATCACTTCGCCTTCGTGTTCACGTTCAAGGGCGAACGGGTCATACGAGAGCAGGCATTCCGAAACCGCGAGGAAGCTGTCGAGGCCGCCGGGTTGTCGGACTCGTCTTAGCCGGCGCTGCTACGGCTGCGCCACCGGCACGGGCACCTCGCCGCCGTCCTCCGGCGTGACCAGGATCGCGCCCTCGCCCGAGGCGTACGCATCCTCGCCGTGCTGGACGACGTCCATGCCGAGGGCCTCCTCGCGCTCCGTCGCGCGCAACGGCATCACCGCGCCGATCACCTTGAGCAGCACGAAGGTGGCAACGAAGGCATAGACGGGGGCCGAGATCGCGGCCAGCGCCTGCCAGCCGAGCTGCCCGGCATCGCCGTAGAAGAGCCCGTTCGAGGCGCCATTCCAGGAGAGCTGGGCGAAGAAGCCGATGAAGAGGATCCCGGTGAAGCCGGCGATTCCGTGGGCGGCCAGGACGTCGAGGGTCTCGTCCACGCGGGTGCGCGGCCGCAGCACGATCACGGCGTAGCTCGGCAGCGCGGCGAGCGCCCCCAGCGCCATCGCCCAGCCCGGGCTCACGTAGCCGCCGGCGGGAGTGATGCCGACACAGCCGACGATGATCGCGGTTGCCGCGCCGATCGCCGTCACCTTGCGGCCCCTGATCAGGTCGAGGATGAACCAGACGACCAGGGTGCAGGCGGGGCAGAGCAGGGTGTTGGTGAAGGCGAGCACGCTGTTTGATCCGGTGTTGAAGCCGCTGCCGCCGTTGAAGCCGAACCATCCGAACCACAGCAGGCCCGCACCGAGCAGCACGTAGGCGGCGTTGTGCGGCAACAGGGCCTGGCGGCCGTAGTCCTTGCGGGCGCCGACCACCAGCGCCGCCGCCAGGGCCGAGAAGCCGGAGCCCATCTCGACCGGGACTCCGCCGGCGAAGTCGAGCATCCCGTGCGCGTGGAGCCAGCCGTCGCCGAAGGACCAGTGAGCGAGCACCGAGTACACGAGCACCGACCAGAGAGCCGCGAAGACCATGAAGGCCCCGAATCGCATCCGCTCGACCACCGCCCCAGAGACCAGTGCGACGGTGATGATGCAGAAGGTCGCCTGGAAGGCCATGAAGAGCAGGTGGGGGATGGTGCTCCCCTCGCGCGGCACGAAGGTGACGTCATGCAGAGCCGCGTAGTTGAGCCCCCCGATCAACGGACCGTCACCGTCGAACGCCAGCGAGTAGCCGATCAGGGCCCATGCCACCATCGCGATGGCGATCGCCGCGATGCACATCATGAAGGTGTTGAGGGTGTTCTTCGACCGGACCAGGCCGGCGTAGAAGAGCCCGAGCGCGGGCGTCATCATCAGGACGAGCGCGGTCGCGGCGAGCATCCACGCCGTGTCACCGGTATCGACCTGAGCTGCCAGCGGCATCAGGAGTCCACCGGGGTGACCGCGGCGTTGTCGGTTTCACCGGTCCGTATCCGGACCGCGCGGTCGAGGGGGACGACGAAGATCTTGCCGTCGCCGACCTCGCCCGTGCGGGCGCCCTCGCTGAGTGCCTTGATGGTGGCCTCGACGAACGGATCGGTGACGGCGATCTCGAAGCGGACCTTCTCGGCCAGCTCCATCTTCACGGTCGTGCCGCGATAGGTCTCGACGTGATCGAGCTCACCGCCGTGGCCTTGAACCCGGCTCATCGAGACGCCCTTGACCTCGGCGCGATAGAGGGCCTCGAGCACGTCGTTGGCCTTCTCGGGTCGCACGATGGCGATCACCAGCTTCACATCACACCCCTCTTGGACGAAACGCAGTGCCAGCCGCTGCTTGGGGCGACGCTATCTACGGCGTCTGACGGAACCGCGCGTCAGAAGCGGCGGCCCGCGATGCGCTCGCCGATGACCGCGAGGACCGCCCCGATGATCGCGGTGATCAGGATGAGAACCGGCGGAAAGCCGCCCAGAGAGACCTTGGCGTCGGTACCGGCGATCGCGTGGGCGATCAGCAGGGCCGCGCCGTAGATCGCACCGGCGATCGCGCCGCGCCCGATGGCCTCTCGATCGTCGGAGTGCTCGAAGCCGGCGAGCACGCCACCGATCGCGGCGACGGCGCCCACCGCCCAATAGGCGCCAGCCGAGACGCCGAGCAACACTCCCGCGAGCGCGCCGATCGCGGCCGGCAGGATCCCCGCGAGGAGCACCTTCACCGAGGGCGAGCGATCTCGGAAGGGCACCGGTGCGAGCTGGCTCATCCTCGGGACACTACGCGCCGGCGAGCGGTCTTTCAGCAGACGCCCGGGCGATCGATCAGCAGGCTCACGGTCGAGCCCCGCCGGACCATTGTGCCCGGGCCCGGCGAGGTCTGGCAGACATTCCAGTCCGAGGGGACGAGGACCCCGAAGAGCCCTCCGCCCTCCTCGCTCGAACGCAGGCCGAGCGCGTCGAGGCGCTGCTCCGCGACGTCCAGGGGCTGACCCGCCAGGGAGGGCACCTCGATTCCGGTCGGCACCGCGGTCTTGCCGCTGTCCGAGAGCTTCGGGACCGCGATCAGCGCTGCCGTCCCCAGGGCCGCGATGACCAGCACGATGGCGAGCGCCCAGAGCCATCTCCGGCGCTTCCGCCTGCGGGGCAGCGGGTCGGTCGGGGGCAGGGTCGGGTCTCTCGAGAGGCGGACGGTCTCGGGCAGCGGCGCCGCCTCGCCGGCGGCGACCACGTGCTCGGGCTCAGTGACCGCCTCGCCGCGGGTGGCGGCGACGGCCGCCCGGCCGAGATCACCCGCCGAGGGAAACCTGCGGGTCGGGTCTTTCGCCATCGCGCGGCGGATGACTGGATCGAGGACGCGGCCGGCCGCGGCGGGCGGCGGCTCGTTCAGATGCGCCCACATCTTGGCCGAGCTCTCCCGCTCCGGAAACGGAACCTTCCCGCTGATCGCATGAAAGAGCACGCAGCCGAGGGCATACACGTCGGTGCGCGCGTCCATGCGGCGTCCCTCGATCTGCTCCGGGGCCATGTAGTCGACGCTGCCGATCACCTCGCCGGTGGCCGTCAGCCCGGTGGTCGAGGCCATCGCCTTGGCGAGGCCGAAGTCGGTGAGAAACGCCGCGGAGCCGCCGTCGGCTTGGCCACCTTCGACGATCACGTTCGCCGGCTTGACGTCGCGATGAACAAGGCCCGCGGCGTGCACCGCGTCGAGCCCGTCGGCGACCTGGGCGATCACCTCGGCGGCGTCCTCCGTTGCGAGCGGCCCGTCGGCCGCGATCAGGCGGCCGAGGTCGCGGCCGGGCACGTAGCGCATCGCCACATAGAGCAGACCGTCCCGCTCCCCGGCTCCGAAGACGGTGACCACTCGCGGGTGCTCGACCGAGGCGGCCGTCAGCGTCTCGGAGCGAAAGCGAGCTCGGAAGCTCTCCTCTCCGGCCAGCTCGGGCCTGATCACCTTGAGCGCGACGAGCCGGTCGAGCCGCAGCTCCCTGGCCAGGTAAACGATCCCCATTCCGCCATGCCCGATCGTGCGCTCGATGCGGAAGCCGCCGAACTCGGAGCCGGCAGCGAGCCGCGCTCCCCCTCTTGCCGTTCCCTCGACTGACATCCGACCCCCAAGTATCGCTAGCTTGAGGGCGGGTCCTTCGAAGAGCGGGGAACGTCACGGATGGCCGATTCGGTGAATCAACAGGCTGAGGCGCAGGGCACGGTCGCAGAACGCGACGGCCAGATCGTGCAGGCAATCGACGTCAGCCGGCGCTACGGCGAGGGCGATGCCGCCGTCGATGCGCTCCGCCATGTCAGCGTCGATTTCGAGCGCGACCGCTTCACGGCGATCATGGGACCGTCGGGCTCCGGGAAGTCGACGCTTCTGCACGTGCTCGCAGGGCTCGACAACCCCACCTCCGGCAGGGTGCTGATCGATGGCACCGACATCACCGGGCTTGACGACGACGACCTGACGAAGCTGCGCCGCGACAAGCTCGGCTTCGTCTTCCAATTCTTCAACCTCCTGTCGGTTCTGACGGCGGAGGAGAACCTGGTGCTTCCGCTTTCCATCGCGGGCCGCAAGCCGGACAAGGAGTGGCTCGAGCAGCTGCTGAAGACGGTCGATCTGCAGGATCGGCGCACGCACCTGCCCTCGGAGCTGTCGGGAGGCCAGCAGCAGCGCGTCGCGGTGGCTCGTGCCCTGATCTCGCGACCGGCGGTCGTCTTCGCCGATGAGCCCACCGGCAACCTTGACTCCAAGGCCTCCGAGGACGTCCTGCGGCTCCTCCGGCAGGCGGTGGACGAGTTCGACCAGACGGTGGTGATGGTCACCCATGCGCCGGAGGCGGCGGTCTATGCGGATCGCCTGCTCACCCTGCGAGATGGCGAGATCGTCTCCGACGCGGCGCCCGGCTCGGTCGATGACGTGATCGAGCTGATGAAGCAACTTGGTTAGTGGTCAGCGTCGCCGTCAAGAGCCTCTGGGCCCGCAAGCTGCGGGCGCTCGGCACCACGGTCGCGGTGTTCGTCGGCGTCTCGCTGATCGCCGGTACGTACGTCATCACCGACACCATCAACAGGGCCTTCGACCAGATCTTCAGCGACTCGTTGAAGGGCACCTCGGTGGTGATCACCAACAAGCAGCCGGTCACCCAACAGACCAACACCTCCATCAGCTTCCCCGCCGGGGTCCTGAAGAAGGTGCAGGCGGTGCCCGGCGTGAAGCTCGCCGCGGGCACGATCTTCACCGGCGGCGGCATCCTCAAGGGCGACCAGGAGGTGGGCTCGCAGTTCGCGCCCAAGTTCATCTCCGCGGCGCTGCCGCCGCAGATCGAGACGCTGAAGACGGTCGAGGGCCACCGACCTGCCAACTCCCACGAGGCGACGCTAGACAAGGCGGCCGCCGACGACGCCGGCCTCTCGATCGGTGACCCGATCCGAATCGCGGGGGAGCGCCGCGTCCGCACCTTCCGGCTGGTCGGGCTCACCGAGCTCGGCGGCACCTCGTTCGGCGGCGCCAGCATCGCCCAGCTCACGCTCCCGGAGGCTCAGTACATCACCGGCAACGTCGGCCGCTTCAACCAGATCTCGGTCGGGATCAACCCCGACGTCTCATCGGACGAGCTCAAAGCCCGGATCGAGCGGGTGGTCCCGCCGACGCTCCGAGTCGAGACTGCGGAGCAGAACGCGAACCGCTCGTCCAACGAGATCCATGACGCGCTCAGCTTCCTGCCGATCTTCCTCGGCGTGTTCGCGGCCGTGGCGCTGATCGTCGGAGCATTCGTCATCTTCAACACCTTCTCGATCACCGTCTCGCAGCGGATCCGCGAGTACGGGCTCCTGCGCACACTGGGTGCCTCCCGCAGACAGGTGCTGGCCTCCGTGCTCGTGGAGGCAGCGCTGATCGGGCTGGTCGGAGCTGTGCTCGGCGTCCTCGGTGGGCTGTTGTTCGCCAAGGGCATCGAGGCGCTCTTCAACGCGCTCGGGATCGGTCTGCCCACCACGGCGCTCGTGGTCGCGAGCCGGACGGTGATCGTCGCGATCGTGATCGGCATCGCAGTGACCCTGATCGCGGTGCTGAACCCGGCTCTTCGCTCGACTCGGGTGCCCCCGATCGCAGCGATGCAGAACCTCGAGCTCACCGCGAGCCGCCGCCGCTCGATCGTCACGGTCGCGATCGCCTGGCTGCTGATGATCGCCGGAGTCGCCCTGGTGCTGGTCGGGTTGTTCGGCAACCAGAAGACCGGCGATGCGGCGCTGATGCTCGGCGGTGGCGCCGCGCTGGTGCTGTTCGGGGTTTCGCTCTACAGCCCACGACTCGTTCGGCCGCTCGCCGCGGTGATCGGGGCGCCACTCGAGAGGCTGCGCGGGCTGACCGGTCGGCTGGCGCGCGAGAACTCCCAGCGGAACCCGTCTCGCACCGCGGCGACCGCTGCCGCCCTGATGATCGGGCTGGCCCTAGTTTCGTTCGTCACCATCTTCGCGGCCGGTCTCAAGGCATCGATCGCCGACGCGATCGACAACAGCTTCCAGGGCGAGCTCGAGATCCAGAACACGAACGGGTTCGACCCCATTCCGACGGCGGCCGCGGAGGCGGTCCGCAGAATTCCGGGGGTGCAGGCGGTCTCGACCCTCCAGGCCACCCAGGTCAAGATCGACGGGGTGTCGGGCAAGCCTCGTGCAACGGGACTCGACCCTGCCACCGCGAATCAGGTGCTGAAGCTCGATTTCCAGGGCGGCACCACCGAGCAGACACTCAGGAATTTGACCGCCTCGGAGACGATCGTCGACAAGTCGTTCGCCAGCTCGAACAAACTGGAGGTGGGAGACACGATCCACGTGCTGGGACAGACCGGCAACCGGGCGGACTTCCGGATCGTCGGCGAGGTCAAGGACAACGCCGATCTGCTGGGCAGCATGGTCGTCACCCATGCGGCGATGGCCAGGGACTTCGCGGTCACGCAGGACACCTTCGGCTTCATCAAGCTGGCCCCGGGCGCGAACGCCTCCACGGTCCAGGACCGGATCGACACCCTTCTCGCGCAGCAGTTCCCGACTGCCCAGGTGTTGAACCAGCAGGAGCTCAAGAAGAACCAGGAGAACCAGATCAATCCGCTCCTCGGGCTCGTCTACGCGCTGCTCTCCCTGGCGATCATCGTCAGCCTGTTCGGGATCGCAAACACGCTGGCGCTCTCGATCTACGAGCGCACGCGCGAGCTCGGCATGCTCCGCGCGGTCGGCATGTCCCGCCGCCAGGTGCGTCGCCTGATCCGCTACGAGTCGGTGATCACGGCGCTGATCGGTGCGGTGCTCGGCATGGTGCTCGGCCTGATCTTCGCCGCCCTGATGTCGGTGCCGCTCCAGGACCAGGGCTTCGTGCTCAGCTACCCGGTCGGCCAGCTCGTCTTGATCCTGGTCGTGGCGGGATTCGCTGGGGTCGCCGCGGCGATCGCTCCGGCCCGGCGGGCGGCACGCCTGGACGTGCTGCAGGCGCTGGCGTACGAGTAGCCTCGAGTCGTGGCAAAGCCGATGACGAGCGACGAGCTGCGCGCGCTTCAGCGGCCGATCAAGGAGCGCTACGAGGGAGATCCCGACGCCGCGCAGATCACGCTCGAGGCGGATGGGACGCTGGACGAGGACGTCGCCTGCTCCGTGCGGACCGGGCGGGCGCTGGTCAAGGCCGGTCTCCATCCCGGCACCGGCGGCGACGGCACCATGGCCTGCTCCGGCGACATGCTCCTCCAGGCGCTGGTGGCCTGCGCCGGGGTGACGATGCGCTCGGTCGCGACCTCGATGGGACTGAACGTCGCCGGATCGGTTCACGCGGAGGGCGACCTCGACTGGCGTGGCACACTGGCGGTGGACCGGGAGGCGGCCGTGGGCTTCAAAAACATCCGCCTGCGCTTCGAGCTCGAGAGCGACGCGAGCGACGAGGAGCTGGAGACCCTCGCGCGGCTCACCGAGCGCTACTGCGTCGTCTTCCAGACGCTGGCTGCGTCGCCGGCGCTGTCGGTGACGCTGGAGCGGGAGTGAGCCCGGCAGAGGTCGTCCGGGCACCGGACGTCCGGGCCTTCTCCCTGATCTCCTCCGCGGGCAGGGCGGCCATCGGGCTCGGCCTGCTCACCGCGCCCGAGCCGGCGCTGCGGGCCCTCGGCTTCTCGGAGGCGACCTCGGCGACCGTCACGGTCGGCCGGATCGCGGGCGTGAGGGACCTGGTGCTCGGCCTGGTCACGTTGGCGGCGCTCGAGGACCCGGACAGGCTCCGACTCGCGACGCTCGCCAATGCCGGAGCGGACGCCGGCGACGCCGTGGCCTTCGCGTTCGCCATGGGCTCCGACGAGCGAATCGCCGGGAGCAGGGGAATCGCGGCCGCGCTCCCGGCCGCGCTCGCCGGCATCTGGGTGGCATGGCGACTGAGCTGAACTCCGACCGCGCGAAGCGGGTGCTCGATCGCATCCGAAGGATCCCGGCCGGCTGTGTGACGACCTATGGAGATCTCAGCCCCGGGGCGCCGCGATTCGCCGGGCAGGTGCTGTCCGAATGCCATGACCCGAGCGTGCCCTGGCAGCGGGTGGTCAGGGCGGATGGCTCTCTCGCCAAGGGCCATCAGCAGCGCCGCCTTCTGGCGGCGGAGGGCGTGCCCTTCAACGGCAGGCGCGTGGACTTGGACGCCGCCTGGGTTCCGTCCGAAGATGGCGACTGATCGGGAGCGCCCAGCGGGAGGAGGGCGGCGCCGCGTACGGAAAGGGAACGCGGAGCCGCACGATGATCGTCGACAGCGCCCACTACAAGGACGGCGTACGCCAGCATGATGAGGCGCTGACGCCGGAACACGCCGCCGAGCTCAGGGCTGCCGCGGGTCCCAGCGAATTCGTCTGGATCGGGATCCACGAGCCGGAGCCCGGCGATTTGCAGCGGCTGCAAAAGCTGTTCGGACTCCATGAGCTCGCCATCGAGGACGCTCAGAACCCACATCAGCGACCGAAGATCGAGGACTACGACGAGGACGTCTTCATTGTCCTCAAGACGGCGCATTACCACGAGGATCGTGAGATCGTCCACTTCGGTGAGATCCATCTGTTCGCCGGCCCCGGGTACGTGATCACGGTGCGCCATGGGCCGGGCAGCGAGCTCGTTTCCGCACGGCAGAGACTGGAGGCACGTCCGGATCTCCTGCTCCTCGGGGCATCCTCGGCTGTCTGGGCGATCCTCGACAAGGTCGTGGACGACTACATCCCCGTCGCCGACGCGATCGAGGACGACGTCGAGGAGGTCGAGAAGGACGTCTTCGACGACGACATCCCGGCCCCGACCGCCCGCATCTACAACCTGAAGCGCGAGGTGATCGAGTTCCACCGGGCGGTCTGGCCTCTGCTCAACCCCCTCGAGACACTGGAGCAGGGCGGCTTCGAGCGCGTCCCCGAGGACCTGCGCAGCTACTTCCGCGACGTCGCCGATCACGCGAAGCGAGTGGACGAGCAGGTCAGCGCCCAGCGCGACCTCCTCACCAGCGTGCTGCAGGCGAACCTCTCGCTGGTCAGCGTCAACCAGAACGAGACCGTCAAGAAGATCTCGGCGATCTTCGGGATCATCGCCGTGCCGACGTTCATTGCCTCGGTCTACGGCATGAACTTCGACAACATGCCCGAGCTGCACTGGCACTACGGCTATCCGCTGGTGCTCGGGCTGATGGCGATCTGCGTCCTCGCGCTTGCCTCGTTCTTCCGCAGGATCGACTGGCTTTAGCTTCGGGGGTCCCGGCAGTCCTACGATGACTGCGTGATTCCCGTTGCGCACGTCGGGGGCCCGGTCTTCGAGCCTCTCCAGGTCGCGCTGCTCACCCTGGTCGCCACCGCCTACGCGTTCCGGCTCATGACCCTGTCGCAGGAGGGACGGCCTGTTCCAGCGTGGCGGGTCGCCTGCTTCGTCTCGGGTCTCGCGCTGATCGCGATCGCCTTCATCTCGCCACTAGGCCGGGTCGACGACGAGCTCCTCTTCGTCCACATGATCCAGCACCTGCTGATGGGCGACCTCGGGGCGCTCCTGATCGTGCTCGGATTGACCGGCCCATTGCTCCAGCCGCTCCTGGCGAATCGCTGGCTCGGCTGGATGCGCCACCTCGCGCATCCGCTGGTCGCGCTGCCCCTCTGGGCGATCGACTTCTACCTCTGGCACGTGCCGTTCCTCTACCAGGCCGCGACCGACCACAACTCGATCCATGCCCTCCAGCACACCTGCTTCATCGGCTTCGGCGTGCTCATGTGGATGCCGCTGGTCGGTCCCCTGCCGCAGCCCAGCTGGTTCAAGATCCCGGCCAAGCTGGGCTATCTGATCGGGGTCCGGTTCGTGGGCATCGTTCTCGGCAACGTCTTCATGTGGTCGAACACGGTCTTCTATCCGCACTACGCCGCCGGGGAGGCGAAATGGCACATCTCCGCCGTCACCGACCAGAGTCTCGCCGGCGTGATCATGATGGTGGAGAGCACCTTCGTCACCCTGGGCGTGCTCGCCTGGCTGTTCCTGGAGTGGGCCAAGCAGGACACAGAGCGCCAGCGGCTCCTCGACCTGGCGGACTCGCGCGGAGTTCCGCTGAGCGAGGCCCGCGCCGCGCGCGCAGCCGCCGCCGGACAGGGCGCCCGCCTGGAGGAGCGGATCAAGACCGAGGGATCTGGCTGACCTTCTCCCAGGCCCGTCGCGCGCCGTACAGGCCGAGGGCGGCGAGGGAGAGGCCAAGGTCGATGGAGAAGGAGACGAGCCGCCCCGGCGCGCCCGTGTAGAGCCAGGCGCCGAGTCGCTCCCGCGTGCCGGTGTCTAAGGTGGTCCTCTCGATGGAGACGACCGTAAAGGAGCTTCCCGACTCGCGGGTCCGCGTCGACGTGGACGTCGACCCCAAGGACGTCGAGGGCAGCATCAACCGCACCGCGCAGCAGCTCGGCAAGGACATGAAGCTGCCCGGCTTCCGCAAGGGGAAGGTTCCGCCAGAGATGGTGGTGCAGAAACTCGGCCGGGAGACCGTGCTCACCCAGGCTCTCGAGTCGTCGCTCGGGGATTGGTATGAGCGGGCGATGCTCGACTCGGGCGTCAACCCGGTCGGGGACCCGAAGCTGGATCTCTCCGATCTCCCCGATGAGGGTAAGCCCCTGCGGTTCTCGATCGAGGTGGCCGTGCGACCGGGCGCCGAGCTCGGTGAATACAAGGGCCTCGAGGTCGGCCGCGAGGAGCCCGAGGTGCCGGAGGAGGCGGTGGATACCGAGATCAACCGGCTGCGAGAGGGTTTCGCCCGGCTCAACCCGGTCGACCGGGCGGCGAAGGAAGGCGACGTCGTCCTGATCGACTACGAGGGGAAGATCGACGGCGAGCCGTTCGAGGGCGGCACCGCCAAGGACTACCTGCTCGAGCTCGGAGAGGGGCGCGTGCTCCCCGAGCTGGAAAAGGCGCTCGAGGGCGCAAAGGCTGGCGACGAGAGCCAGCCGACAGTGCCGTTCCCCGACGACTATCCCGCCGAGGAGGTCGCCGGCAAGACTGCCGAGTTCGACGTCAAGGTCAAGGAGGTCCGCGAGAAGGAGCTGCCCGAGCTCAACGACGACTTCGCCGCCGAGGCCTCGGAGTTCGACACGCTGGCGGAGCTACGAGAGCACATCTCGGGTCAGATCCGCGAGATCCTCGACCGGCAGATCGCCGAGCGCTTCCAGCAGGCCGCCCTGGACGCGGCGGTCGCCAACGCAAAGGTGGAGCTCCCGGATCCGGTGGTCGAGGCGCGAGCCGCCGAGATGTGGCGGCGGGTCGAGCGATCCCTGCAACGGCAGGGCATGGACCCCGAGAACTACCTGCAAATCCAGGGAAAAACGCGTGAGGAGATGGTCAAGGAGGCGCGACCGGACGCTGAGCAGGCGCTGCGTCGCGAGGCGGTTTTGGAGGCAGTCGCAGAGGCCGAGGGGATCGAGATCACCGAGGAGGACATGCTCGAGGCGCTCCAGATTCCGCCCGGCCACGAGGATCACGGACACCCGGAGCCGCAGGACGCCCTGCGGGACATCCGCGAGTCGGGGCGCGAGGAGCTCCTCAAGGAGGACCTACGGATGCGCCGCGCCCTCGAGCTGATCGCCGAAGACGCCAATCCGATCCCGCTGGAGCAGGCCCAGGCCCGCGAGGAGATCTGGACCCCGGAGAAGGAACGCGAGGAGAAGGGCGGCCTCTGGACGCCCGGCTCCGACTAGGCGAACAAACCCTCGCCCACGAATCCTCCGGCACGTGCTCCGGGAGGAACCGCGAACACGGCGCTTGAGGTGTGCTTGATGTATTCGCCGAGCGCATCCGATGAGCCGAGCCTTCGCTGGATCACCTCGAACTGGGCCTTGGGATCGCGCTGGAAGCAGATGAAGAAGAGGCCCGCGTCAAGCTCGCCGAGCTCCTCGACCACCCCGTCGGTGAACGAGTAGTCGCGGCGCCCTCGTCGCTCTGACCGGCCTTCGACTGTCCCGTCACGGTCAGGGTGCCGCGCTCGGCTGAGTCGCCGCCCGGGCAATAGAGCGTGTAGGTGCCCGCGTCGAGGGTCACCGTGAAGTTTCCGCTCAGCCCATCGCTGAGGTTCTCCCGCTCCCCGAGAATGCTGTCTCCGTCGAGGAGCTCGAGCTCGGTGACGCCGGCGGCGCCGTCGTTGGTGACGTCGAAGGTGACCGGGCCCGCGGGCGCCGTGGCCTGGGCCGGGTCGCAGCCTGCATCGGTGAGCTTGAAGGAGAGCTTCGTCGCTCCGGCGGGCGGGTCGTCCGAGCTCCCGCATCCGGCGAACAGCAGGGAGCCGAGCGCGATGGATGCGGCCAGGTAGGTGGGTCGGGGTCGGACCCTTCGGACGATCATCAAACCTCCGTCTGAGTCGTGGCGGTTGCGGGCTGGCGGCGCAGGCGGAGCAGTGGCGTCGAGCGCCGCCAGCGGTCGGGCCAGATCACATAGAGGCCCATGGGGACTGCGAAGAGCAGATAGACGACGACCTCGACCTCCGTCGGCTGCGGCTGGAGCCCGAGCATGCCTGTGAGCAGCGAGCCGCTGACGGTTCCGGGCTGCACCAGCCAGGTCAGATCGAGCGCCTGGCCCTGCATGCCGTTGATCCAGCCGGCCTCATGGGCTGTGTGGGCAGCGGTCGCCAGAAGCCCGGCGGCGACCAGGACGAGGACGAAGCCGGTAACGCGGAAGAAGCGCGACAGGTTGATCCGGACGCCGCCGAAGTAGATGGCGATGCCCAGGGCAACGGCCGCCACCAGTCCGATCACCGCGCCGGCTCCCGCCGAGGTGGGATCGGACGTGTCCTGAAAGGCGGCGAGCAGAAACACCGAGGTCTCGAACCCCTCCCGCAGGACCGCCAGGAACGCCATCCCGACGAGGGCGGTTGCAGAGCCCAGGGCCAGTGCCTCCGCGACGTGCCCCTCCAGCTGCGCCTTGAGGCCGCGGGCGTGGCGCCGCATCCAGACGATCATGTAGCTGATCATCGCCACCGCGACCAGGCCGACGATCGTCTCGAGGCCCTCCTGCTCGCGCTGGGGGAGCTGCTCGCCGATGAGGCGGAGCGCGACGGCCACGGCGACGCAGATCGCCACCGCCAGGCCCACCCCCAGCCACATCGACCCCAGCGCGTCGCGGCGGCCCTGCTTCACCAGGAAGGCCGCGACGATGCCGACGATCAGCGACGCCTCGACGCCCTCCCGCAGAGTGATGACCAGGGTGGGAATCATCGTGCCGCGCCCGCCGTGACTGTTCGTTTACTCGCGAGGTTCATTAGGCAACCCGAAGTTTGGGCACCCTAACAAAACCCGAGCGCAAATATCGGCTTTAGATCTCCGCGGTCAGACGTCGAGACTGGTCTGCTGTGCCGGATAGGTGATCCGGCCGCCCTCTACGACGGCGAAGCCGGTGAGCTCGTGTTGCTCCGGGCGCCCGTTCGCGCCCAGATGCAGGACGTGCCATCCATGTGCCGTGAGCGCGTCGGCGATCAGGCGGCGGTGGCAGCGGATCCACCAGGCCTCCGCGCACATGACCGCCACCCGCTGCTCACGGGCCAGGTCCTCCAGCTCGGCGAGCCCGGCCGCGAACTCGTCGCTCGCCATGTGGTCGGCGTAGCCGCGGAACTGGTCGCTCTCCCAAGCGTCGTTCACTGAGTTGGGCAAGGGTGTGCGCCGCCCGCCGAGGGTCTCTCCGAGCCAGCGGTACCCGATCCCGGCCTCGAGCAGGACTGCCGCCAGCGCCGTCCGCTCGAAGTGCGGCTGGCGGCGGGAGCCGGGATAGCGGCGTACGTCGGCGATCAGCTCGACCCCGGCACCGCGGAGCAAGTCGAGGAAGTCCTGTTCCTCGTGGTTGGAGTGCCCGACGGTGAGGATCTCCCCTCCTGACGCCACGCGGGAAATTCTCCTCGCTCCGGCCCGTGTATGCCGGTCGCTAGACTGCCCCGCTCATGAGCCCCCTCGTCCCAATGGTGGTGGAGCAGACGTCCCGCGGCGAGCGCGCGTTCGACATCTACTCGCGCCTGCTCAACGAGCGAATCATCTTCCTCGGCACCCCGGTGACAGAGGACATCGCGAACCTGATCGTCGCGCAGCTCATCCACCTGGAGTCCGAGGACCCCGACAAGGACGTCTCGATCTACATCAACTCGCCGGGCGGCTCGGTCTACGCCGGCCTTGCGATCTACGACGCGATGCAGTTCATCAAGCCCGACGTGTCGACCATCTGCGTGGGCGTTGCGATGAGCATGGGCGCCCTGCTGCTCGCCGGCGGCGCGCCGGACAAGCGGATGGCGTTGCCGAACTCGAAGATCCTGATCCACCAGGTCTCGGGCGGCTTCTCCGGACAGGCCACAGACATCGAGATCCACGCCAAGGAGATCATCGATGTCCGCCAGCGGCTCGACGAGATCATCTCCAAGCACACCGGCCAGCCTCTCGACAAGGTCGCCAAGGACACCGAACGGGACTACTTCATGAGCGCGCAGGAGGCGAAGGAGTACAAGATCGTCGACCGCGTGATCGAGCACCGGTAGCCCGCGGCGAGACCGACCTAACCGGGCATCGCGCCCAGCAGCCGGTACGAGTAGAGCTCCTCGTACCCGAGGCGGCGGTACAGATCCTCGCCCATGCTGGACGCCTGGAGCGAGGCAGCCTCGGCGCCGAGTTCGAAGGCGCGGTTCGTCGCGGCAACCGTGCACGCGGCGGCCATTCCCCGACCCCGAGCCTCGGGACGCGCCGCGACCCAGGCGACCATCCCGACTCCAGCCGCGATGAACACAGATGCGCATGCGAGCGCCTTGTCGTCGGAGAGAGCCAGGCATGCCCAGACGTCGTCGCCGATCAGATCCTCCGGCGTGAAGGCTTCCGCAAACACACCGGGTGGGAAGCCGAGTGACGGGTACGCGGTCTCGCAGATCGCCCAGTAGGTCCCTGCATCATCAATGTTCTGGACGGCTCGCACCTCGGCACCCAGCGCCGGTAGCTTCGACCGGCAGACCATCTCCGGGTAGCGGTCGAGAACGGGAAACATCCCAGCGCCACTTGCGGCCGCATCGAGCTCCGGATCCCCCGGCCAGGCGAAGGCGACGAAGCCGCGACCCCGCTCATGAAAGAACTCGCGAGCCCGCTCGATCAGAGCGACGGCGTCCGCGGCGCCGGCTTCGCGCATGACCCCGTTCAGGAATGGCATGGACGTGTTCGCGGCGAACAGGAGTGTGCCGTCATCGCGGACCACCTCACCTCCGGGCGAGCTTGCCAGACGGGCGTTGACATCCATCAGATTGCGATGCACGAGCCCCACGAGGGCGTCGTCGGTCACGCCGCCCACCGTACCTGGGGTCTAGACTCACGCGCCCTCTGAGACGCCTGGTGCAAATCGTGATGCTCGCGGCCGTCGCGATCGCGGCGGTTGCGGCGGCCACCAGCGCCGACGACGCGGTCGTGCAGAAGGCTTCCGTCTCTCCGGAGCGTGGCTTCACCGACTCGGCGGACGGGGTGCGGATCGAGTACCGGATCTCCGGAGCGGCGCCGGCCGACATCTCGATTCGAATCGGCGGCGGGGGAGGTGAGGTCCGCCGGATCGAGGTCCCGGGCGTCCAGCCCGGGAAGGACCAGGTGGAGCGCTGGGACGGCCTCACCAACGGCGGCAGGCCGGTCGGAGACGGGAACTATCGGATCTCGGTCGGGATCGCCGGCGGGGGAGAGAAGGAGGCCGGCGTGGTCACCCTCCACCGCCACTTCTTCCCGGTTCGCGGCCCCCACGGCACGCGTGGGGCGGTCGGGCAGTTCGGGGCGCCGCGCAATGGCGGCCGGGTGCACAAGGGCTTCGACGTCACCGCTTCCTGCGGGACACCTTTGGCCGCCGCCGTCACCGGGCCTGTGGTGAAGCGCGGGTACGACCCCAGGCTCGACGGCAACTTCGTCGTCATCAAGGGCCTCGGCGAGCCGCGCCAGTATCTCTACGCGCACATGCTGCATCCGTCCGCCTTCCAGCGCGGCGACTTCGTCCACGTCGGCCAGATCGTGGGTCACGTCGGCAAGACGGGGAACGCCCGGACGGTGGGCTGCCACCTGCACTTCGAGATCCATCTCCGCGGGCGCCCCATCAACCCCGAGTCCTATTTGCGGGCGTGGGACCGCTACAGCTGATCCGCATGTGACCCGCGGTACTCTCGGCACGATGTCCGAGGAAGGGATGGAGCACGCTGTGCAGCAGGCGTTGGCGCGGGAGGGCATCGACGAGCAGGTGCTGGCAGCGGGCCAGTTCAACCCGCGTGGTCATACGGGCTCGATGTTCGTGGGCGGTCTGGCCGGGGGCGAGGTCGGCGGCGCTGAAGGTTCGGTCGGCGAAACGGTCGGCGAGATCGCCGGTGTGGCCGGAGGCATGCGCGCTAACGAGGCAAGTCGCGGCATGCCGCAGTGGATGCTTGTCGGGGTCACCTCGGATGCCGTCTACGGCTTCGACGGCCGCTCGCGCAATAAGGCGCCGGGCGCGATGGTCTTCAGGCTGGGGCGGGCGGGGCTTGAGGTGAAGGTTCATCAACGCGTCAACGTACGCGTGGTCGAGCTGATTCACCCTGAGAGCGGCTCGCGGATCGAGCTCGAAGGAAGCAGGGTGCCCGTCGCTCATGCGAAGGACGTGATCTCGTCGCTGACCGGTTGACGCCGCTTGTGCTCGCCGACCAGTCCGCTACCGAGAACCCGGGTT
The DNA here is from genome assembly GCA_963740995.1 of uncultured Solirubrobacterales bacterium. Taxonomy (GTDB): domain Bacteria; phylum Actinomycetota; class Thermoleophilia; order Solirubrobacterales; family 70-9; genus DASUPK01. The sequence continues at coordinate 100,400 of CAVUGL010000011.1, read as the reverse complement.
GACGCATCGGCGCGGTCAGCCGATGTAACAGCGGAAGGAAACCGGCCGCTAACGGCGTAACGAGAATCCGTCAGGCCGATGCCGGCGGGCGTCTAAGCTTCCAGCGAGGAAGGAGCCGGCCGGGCGAAGCGAGACCGAGGGAGCAATTCCACTGGCACGTCCCACCGAATCCAACGAGCAGCTCCTCTGCAGCTTCTGCGGGAAGTCGCAGCGCCAGGTGAAGAAGCTGATCGCCGGGCCCGGCGTCTACATCTGCGACGAGTGCATCGATCTCTGCAACGAGATCATCGACGAGGAGCTCACCGCACCACCGACCTTCGAGCTCGAGAACCTCCCCAAGCCCAGGGAGATCTACGACGTGCTCCAGGAGTACGTGGTGGGCCAGGAGGGCGCCAAGCGCGCCCTCTCCGTCGCTGTGTACAACCACTACAAGCGAGTCCAGATGGCGTCGTCCGACGAACAGGGCGACGAGGCGATCGAGCTGCAGAAGTCGAACATCCTCCTGCTCGGCCCCACCGGCTGCGGCAAGACCCTGCTCGCTCAGACCCTGGCGAAGATCCTCAATGTCCCCTTCGCGATCGCCGACGCCACGGCCCTCACCGAAGCCGGCTACGTCGGCGAGGACGTCGAGAACATCCTCTTGAAGCTGATCCAGGCCGCCGACTTCGACGTGAAGAAGGCCGAGACCGGGATCATCTACATCGACGAGATCGACAAGATCGCCCGCAAGGCCGACAACCCGTCGATCACGCGAGACGTCTCCGGCGAGGGCGTGCAGCAGGCTCTCCTCAAGATCCTGGAGGGCACCACAGCCTCCGTGCCGCCCCAGGGCGGACGTAAGCATCCGCACCAGGAGTTCCTGACGATCGACACATCGAACGTCCTCTTCGTTTGCGGCGGCTCCTTCGGCCAGCTCGACGAGGTGATCGAAAGGCGGATCGGCAATCACGGCGTCGGCTTCGGCGCCGAGGTGACCTCCAACGCCGACAAGGACACCGGCGAGGACTTCGAGAAGGTCCTTCCCGAGGACCTTATGGAGTACGGCCTGATCCCCGAGTTCATCGGCCGCCTCCCCGTCGTCGCCGCGATTCACCAACTCACCCGCGACGACCTGATCACGATCCTGACGGAGCCGCGGAACGCGCTCACCCGCCAGTTCCATCGCTTCTTCCAGTTCGACGACATCGAGCTGGTCTTCGCTCCCGAGTCGCTCGGCGCGATCGCCGACAAGGCCCTCGAGCGCGAGACCGGCGCCCGTGGCCTCCGCTCGATCCTCGAGGAAACCCTGCTCGACGTCCAGTTCGAGCTGCCCTCCCGCGGCGACGTCCAGAAGTGCGTCGTCACCAGGGAAACGATCGAGAAGGGCCAGCGGCCGATGCTGGTCACCGACTCCACCGGGGAGCACGAGATCGTGCTCGATGATCCGGCGCTCGGCGAGCAGACCGCCTAGCGGCCATCAGGCCGCACCACTTGGATTGACGGCGAAGCCGTCTATCCCTCAGCTGCAGCTCGGCCCTGAGCCGGATGACAGCTGCTTTACGCCGGCGGAGCTGATGCGGTAGTTGATCGGGCTTGCCGAAGGGGGGATGTCCGCCGGCTGGCCATTCACGGTCATCTGAACGGAGCCGTTTCCGAAGGTGACCTCGAAGCCGGTGGCGGTGAAGGGGCCCTCGGTCTGACCCGTGGTCAGGATCTCCCCGTTCACGAGCGGCCGTCCGCGGTCATCCAGCAGGCAGACCCAGACGTCGGCGGTAGGGGTGAGCTGAACGGAGAGCTGGGAGCCGGGAGCTGTGGTCGTCGTTGAGCTCGTCGTCCCGGTCGATGTCGATGCCGCCGGGTTCCTCTTGTGGTGGGTCGTGTTGCCGCCCCCGTTGTCGGAGCCGCCTGAGGAGCCGATCGCCGCGACGATCAGGGCCACGCCCGCCGCAGCCCCCAGGCCGCCCACCACGAACGCGATGGGACGCAGCGAGCGGTGGTGTTCGATGGTCCCTGAGCGGATGATCCCCGACGGGATCGGCTCCTCGGTATCCCCAGGCTCGATGGTCTCCCGGTACTCCTCTACCAGCGCCTCATCGTCGAGGCCGAGGTAGCGGGCGTAGGTCTGGAGGAAGCTTCGGGCATACGCGGGCGGCGGCAGATCGTCCCAGCGGTCCTCCTCCATCGCACGCAGGAACTTGACGCGGATCTTCGTGACTCGCTCGACCTCGGTGAGGTCGATCCCGCGCCCGAGGCGAGCTTCCTGCAGGGTTTTGCCGACCTTCCTTGCCATACCGAATCGATTGTCCTAGCTCTGGACGGCCGCCGTGGGCCGCGCCTTTTATCCTGTGCGTATGAGTACGCGTTCGTCCCGCGAGCCGATTGAGACGGTCAGGCACCAGCTCCGGCCCCTGTTCGATCAGGTGGTCCTCAAGGAGCTGGATCAGGACCGCATGCGCCGTTCCGGGCTGGTCGTACCTCAGGGCATCGATGAGCCACCGCCCCAGCAGGGAATCGTGCTCGCCGTCGGCCCCGGCCTTGATTGGTGGGAGTCCGCCGGCGTCGACATGCCGGTTCACCCCGGCGACCACGTCGTCTTCCCGTCATCCGCCGGCGTCTGGGTGGAGATCGACGAGGAGCGCCTGCTCGTCTGCCGCGTCGGCGAGATCCTGGGCGTGCTCGAGTCGCTGGAGACAGAGCCGGGCTAGAGTGCCGCGAGCACCTCGGCGGCCGCCCGCTCGCCCGAGCGCACGGCGCCGTCCATGTAGCCGTACCAGTAGTCGGAGGTCTCGGCTCCGGCCCAGTGAATGCGCTTGAACGGCGCTCGCAACGCCGCGCCGTGCGCGGTCAGGGCGCCCGGAGGCAGGTAGCCCTCGTAGCAACCGCGTGTCCACGCTTCGTGCGTCCAGTTCACCTCGAAGTAGTTCCTCGGGTGCCGGGCGGCCTCCCCGAAGTAGGTGGCGAACGAGTTGAGCACGGCAGCCTTGCGCTCGGGCGCCGAGCGACGCTGATAGTCGCGGGCGGCGGCGCCCTCGATGAACCCGAGCAGGACTCCCGGGCTCCCATCGGGCGGAGAGTTGTCGAAGGTCACACGGACCGGCCCTTCGAGTGCCACTGCCTGGCCGGTCAGGCCGGAGTCACGCCAGTACGGGCGGTCGTAGACGGCCTGGCACTTGATCGTCGTTCCCTGCGGAAAGCGCTGGAGCAGCTGCCGGCGGTCGGCGGGCAGGTGCGGGTCATAGTGGATCTGGGCGGTGACGATGGGAGGACCAGTGACGATCACCTGCTTCGCCGACGCGGTCAGGTGCTTGGTGAAGACGCGGACCCCATGCCGATGCTGCTCGATGCGGCGGACGGGCTGTCGCAGCAGCAGGCGCTTCTTGCCGATCCGCTTGGCCAGCCGCTTCGAGATCAATTGGGAGCCGCCGATGAAGCGGCTGTCCTGGGCGCCGTCGGGGACGTTGAAGAGCCGGTTGAGGTCGGGAGCGGTGGTTTGGTTGGTCCCCGAGGCGATGTAGAAGAGCGTGAAGAGCAGGGAGAGGTCGCTGGGCTCCGCGGCGAACACTGCGCCGATCCCCGTGTCAAACAAGGCCCTAGCATTGGGAGCGTGGAGGTTGGCCTGCTTCCAGGTCTCCAGGGTCTGGCCGTCCCAAGTGCCCGCGTCGGGCGCCGTCCACGGCGTCGCGACCGGAACCGTGCCCGCCATCTGGTTGAGGTTGTTGACTGCGACGAAGACCTCTCCGACCGCGCTCGGGTCTGGCGGGATTGGTCCCAGTGGGCCACCCGACTCATAGGGCGTTAGGACTCCGTTGGCCCAGTACACGTTGTTGCCCGTGTTGTACGTCTTGAACGTGCCGATGCCGAGCTCGGCGGCGAGCGCCATCAGGTGGTCCTGGGTTGGCCCGACCCATTCACCTCCGACCTCGGCGATCTTGCCTCCGCCGAGCTTGTGATTGAGGGTGCGGCCGCCGACCCGGTTGCGGGCCTCGAGGATCAGGACCGAGTGCCCTCCGCGGAGCACCTCCCGCGCCGCGGTGAGCCCGGCAAGCCCTGCGCCTACGACGATCACGTCGGCCCGCCTCCTGCGCCGCCCGTGCCGCGACCTGCCCGCCTTCGCCTGATCGGCGGACGCGCCGAGCGCGTCCTGCGGGAGATAGCCGCCTAGGGCGGCGCCCGCGGCCGCGGCGCCTGCCGTGCCGATGAAGCGCCGCCTGTTCAGTCGCTGCCCGTCGCGGTCTCCTCCTTGAGCCACGGCGATGCAGTCTGCCGATCTCGCTCGCGGCTCGCTTCCTGACCGCAACTAACATCGCGGCCATGGACGCCAAGCGCCGAGAAACGCTGGAGGCCACGACCCGCTGGGACCCCGGCAGCGTCGAGCAGCGCGTCTTCGAGCGCTGGATGGAGGGGGGCTGGTTCCACCCGCCGGCGGAGGGGTCGCCGGAGAAGAACTTCTCGATCGCGATCCCGCCCCCCAACGTCACCGGCGCGCTCCACATGGGCCATGCCCTCAACGGGACGATCCAGGACGTCCTCATCCGCCTCAACCGCATGCGCGGCCGCAACACGATGTGGATCCTGGGCACCGACCACGCCGGCATCGCGACGCAGTCGGTGGTCGAGAAGGAGCTCGCGAAGGAGGGGAAGACCCGGGAGGAGCTTGGCCGCGAGCGGTTCGAGGAGAAGGTCTGGGAATGGCGCTACCGCTACGGCAACACGATCATCGAGCAGTACAAGCGCCTGGGCGCCTCGTGTGACTACGACCGAGAGCGATTCACCCTCGACGAGGGCTACGTGATGGCGGTCTATCGCGTCTTCGCCGAGCTCTACTCCAAGGGATGGATCTACCGGGACAACTACATGGTCAACTGGGATCCCGGTCTCGGATCGGCGATTTCGGACCTCGAGATCGAGAACCGCGAGGTCACCGACACGCTCTATGAGATCGCCTATCCGCTCGAGGACGGCGGCGAGCTGATCGTCGCCACCGTTCGGCCCGAGACCATGCTTGCGGACACCGCCGTCGCGGTCAGCCCGGATGACGATCGCTATCGCAACGTCGTGGGCAAGCACGCGATCCTGCCGCTCGTCGGGCGTCGCCTACCGGTGATCGCGGATGAGCACGTCGATCCAGAGTTCGGCACGGGCGCTCTGAAGATCACGCCGGGTCATGACCCGAACGACTTCGAGATCGGGCGAAAGCACGATCTGCCGGCCATCAGCGTGATCGGCGAGGACGGGCTGATCACTGACGAGGCTCCGGAGCGCTTCCGCGGGATGACGGCCGCCGAGGCCCAGGAGGCGGTGGTCGCGGCGCTGCGCGATCAGGGACTGATCCGCGGCGAGGAGCCGTACACGCACACTGTGCCGTTCTCCCATCGCTCCGGGGAGCGGATCGAGCCGCTGATCTCGCTGCAGTGGTTCTGCCGGATGGACGAGATGGCGCGACGTGCGATCGACGTCGTCACCGAGGGGAAGGTCAGGATCATCCCCGACGGCGCCCGCCGCCAGTACCTGGGCTCGATGGAGAAGATCCCGCCGTGGTGCATCTCCCGCCAGCTTTGGTGGGGACACCGGCTGCCGGTTTGGTACCGGGGCGACGAGACCCACGTCGGGGAGACGCCCCCGGAGGGCGAGGGGTGGGAGCAGGAGTCCGATGTGCTCGACACCTGGTTCAGCTCCGCGCTCTGGCCCTTCGCCACGCTCGGCTGGCCCGACACGGGTGCACCCGAGTACAGGGCGTTCTTCCCGACCGACGTGCTGGTGACGGCGCGGGACATCATCGCTCTCTGGGTGGCCCGCATGATCATGACCTCGCTCGAGTTCACCGACGAGGTCCCGTTCTCCGATGTCTACGTCCATTCGATCATCCAGGCGCCAGACGGGCGGCGGATGTCGAAGAGCCTCGGCACCGGGATCGACCCGCTCGAGGAGATGGACGAGAACGGAGCCGATGCCCTGCGCTTCGGGCTGCTGGCGATGACCTCCACACAGGACGTGCGCTTCTCCGAGGCGCGCGTCCGGCAGGGCCGGGACCTCGCCAACAAGATGTGGAACGCATCGCGGCTGGTGCTGATGGAAGCTCAGGACGGGGTGGAGCCCGGCCCGTGCTCGAATCGAGTCGAGGACCGGTGGATCGCCTCGCGACTGCAGCGCGCCGTCGGCTCTGTGACCAGGTCGATCGAGGCCTACGACTTCGCCCATGCGGCCCTTGACCTCTACGAGTTCTTCTGGTCGGAGCTCTGCGACTGGTACCTGGAGATCGTCAAGCCGCGGCTCTACGACGGTGACGAGGACGCCTCCGCGACCCTGCTCTGGGCCCTGGAGCACGTGCTTGCGCTCGCCCACCCGATGATGCCGTTCGTCAGCGAGGAGATCTACTCCTACCTGCCGAGCCGGCCGGCGGAGGCGCTCGCGGTCCATTCCTTCCCCGAGGCCGATGACGGCCTGATCAACGACGAGGCCGAGCGGGAGATCGGCCAGGCGATTGCACTCACCCGCGCCTTGCGGCGCTGGCGCGATCTGGCCGGGGTGCCGGTCAAGCAGGTGTTGGCGGCCCGCGCCGACGAGAGCAGCCCGCACGAGCTGGTCTCGCGGCTCGCTCGGGTGGAGTTCTCGAACGATGGCGGCGAGCCGATCGCGAGCGTCGGCGGAGTCGAAGTGCTCGAGACCGAGGGTGTGGACCCCGATGCGGTTCGCGCCCGGATCGAGGATCGTCGCGACCAGCTCCGCGCCGAGGTGAAGCGGGGGGAGGGCAAGCTCTCCAACGAGGGATTCGTCGCCAAGGCCCCCGCCGACGTGGTCGACGCCGAGCGGGAGAAGCTCGCCGCCTATCGGGCGGAGCTCGAGGAACTGGGCGGCTGAGCGGATAGCCACCCGGTCCGAAGAGATCCTGCGCAAGCGCGAGGTCCTCGGCTGGAAGCTGGGGCTGGAGCGGATGCGGCGGCTCTGCACGCTGCTCGGCATGCCACAGAACCGCTTCGCCTCGATCCATGTCGTCGGGACGAACGGGAAGACGTCCGTGACGCGGATGACTGCTGCGCTGCTTGAGGGCCATGGGATCTCGACCGGCGCGTACGTCTCGCCACACATCACCTCCTGGCGCGAGCGCGTCCTGATCCGCGGTGAGTCGATCTCCGAGGAGGTGTTCGCCGATGCCCTCGAGCGGACCGAGCAGTCCGCTCAGGTGGCCGACCGCTCCGCCGGCGAGGAGGGGCCGGTTACCCAGTTCGAGCTGCTCACAGCCGCAGCCTTCGTCGCCTTCGCGGCGGCCCGGGTCCAATACGCCGTTATCGAGGCGGGGCTGGGCGGCCGGTTGGATGCCACAAACGTGATCCCGTCGCGGCTCACGGTGCTCACCTCGGTCGGCTACGACCACACCGAGTGGCTGGGGGAGACGCTGGAGGAGATCGCCGCCGAGAAGGTCGCGGTGCTGCGAGATCACACGACGCTGGTGAGGGAGGAGCTCCCAGTCGGCGCTGAAGAAGTCGTGAGAGAGGAGGCTCGGCGCCGGCACGCCGAGGACTTGAGGCTGGAGATCGAGGGGCCCGTCGAAGCCATCTCCTTCAAGGACCACAACTGGGTCCTGGCCATAGGGGCGGTCAGCGCCGTGTTGGGCGAGCTGGATTCCGACGCGGCAAACCGTGTGCTCGATGAGCTCAGGATTCCCGGCAGGGCGGAGCTCGTTCCCGGCGATCCGCCGGAGGTGTTTGACGCCGCCCACAACCCGGACGGGGCCAGAGCGCTGGCAGAGGCGCTCCCCGAGCTGACGGGCGGCCGGGAGGTGATCTGCTGCCTGGCTGTCCTCGAGGGGAAGGACGTGACCGGGATCATCGAGGGTCTCGCTCCGGCCGTCTCGCACTTCGTCTGCACGGAGATTCCGCCGGAGTCGATCGAGGGCTCTGGCCGCCCGGGCGGGCGAGCACGGCCGGCGCTGGAGCTGGCGGCGCTCTGCGAGAAGGCCGGAGTGGCGGCGGAGGCCGTTTCGGATCCGATCGGCGCCTGGGAGCGAGCACGAGACCTTGCCGCGGAGCGGAAGGGGGTCGCGCTGGCGGCCGGCAGCCACTACCTTCTCAGCTGCATATGGACAGAGAGGCCCGCTCAGAGCTCCTGACGATGATGGGGCTGGTCGCCATCGTCGTCGCGGTGGTGATCCTCGTCTTCTTCGCCTTTGGCTACGTGTTCGGCCTTCTCTTCCTCTAAGCGCGCAAAGGCCCCCAGACTCCCAATGCCAGGCAGGGTTACACCCCCCGATATGGAAGTACGTACACTCGCGGCTCCCCTTTTCCCATGCCTCTAGCACTCTTTGGAATCGGCGGCGCGCTTGGCCTGGCCGTCAACCTAGTCGTCCTCTTCCTGATCGTCGTCTACTTGGCGCTGATCTACTGGACGTACCTGGATGCGCGCAGGCGGATCGAGGACCCGGTGCTGATCGCCTGCGCGACCGCAGCCTCGGTTTTCCCCTACCTGGGGACGATCGTCTACACGATCCTGCGCCCGCCGGAGTTCCTCGAGGACCGTGAGGAGCGCGAGCTGGAGCTGCGGGCCGCGGAGCTCGAACTCAGGCAGCGGATCGAGCAGTCATGCCCGCATTGCGAGTATCCGGTCGAGCGCAGCTACCTGCGCTGCCCGAACTGCGAGCGGCGCCTGCGGAACCCGTGCCGCAAATGCCATAAGCCTCTCGATCCCCGCTGGGGGATCTGCCCGTACTGCGAGACCGAGGTGCGCAAGCAGCAGCGGCCGGAGCGCGAGCCGCGTCGCACAGACCGGCAGCGCGCGGCTCGGTCTGCCGCACAGCGAAAGGCCAGGGCAGATGGGACGACTCGCCGGGAGCCGCCGCCCCCCGTGGCGGCGCGCGAAGAGCGGCCGACTCGCTCAAGCCGTTCGAGCAGCTGACTGGCGACTCCTTTTCGGATAGCGAAAGGAAGTCGACATCCCCAGGTGCTCGTCCCGACGGGCGCGATCGGGCCCGATTCGTATACGGTCCCGCGCCGATGGCGACCGAGCGCACACTGATCCTCGTCAAGCCCGACGCGTTCGAGCGCGCATTGACGGGCGAGGTGATCGCCCGCTTCGAGCGCAAGGGCCTCCGCCTGGTTGCGCTGAAGCTGATGCGCGCCGACGAGGGGCTCGCCAACACCCACTACGCGGAGCACTCCGACAAGCCGTTCTTCGGCGAACTGGTCGAGTTCATCACCCGCGGCGAGCTGGTCGCGCTTGTCCTCGAGGGACCCAACGCCGTGAAGGCCGCGCGCCAGGTGATCGGCTCGACTGATCCGGTCGAGGCCGATGCCGGATCGATCCGCGGCGAGTTCGGCACGGAGGTCACCTTCAATCTCGTGCATGGCTCGGACTCGCCGGAATCGGCCGAGCGCGAGATCGGGATCTGGTTCCCCGAGCTGTAATCCTCGCCTCCCGGTCCCCTCAGCGCAAGGCGCTGCTGAAGGCGCTGGGCATCGACTTCAGGACGATCCCGGCAGAGGTCGAGGAGACGACCGATGGGGCGCCGCAGGAGCTCGTCCTCGCCAACGCCCTCGCCAAGGCGCGGGCGGTCGCCGCCCGGCGGAGGCAGGGCACGCTGGTGATCGCGGGAGACACCGAGGTGGTGGTCGACGGCCGCGCCCTGGGCCAGCCCGGATTCGAGGGAGAGGCACGCTGGTGCCTGGAGACCCTCTCCGGCCGGACCCATGAGGTGCTCGGAGCGCTCGCGCTGATCGGGCCAGATCGTGTTGACGGGGAGCTCGAGGTCCGGACCGGTGTCGAGTCGAGTCGCGTCACCTTCGGCGAGCTCGCGCCCAAGCTGATCGACTCGTATCTCGCCAGCGGCGAGTGGAAGGGGAGGGCCGGCGGATATGCGGTGCAGGGGCTGGGCTCCGCGCTGGTCGCCGGAATCGAGGGGGACGTCTCCAATGTGATCGGTCTGCCCGTCGGGCTGCTGTTGCGGCTCGCCCCCGAGCTTGCAGCGGGATGACCAGGCGTTTTCCCCCATTTTGGGCATTTAAGGCAAGCCGCTAGGCTGGGCTCGATTTGCCTCTTCTGGGTTCTCAGATGAACTTCCTCACTTCGATTTCACCCGCGCGTGACATGGCCGTCGATCTCGGGACGGCGAACACCCTCGTGTACGTCCGGGGGCGGGGGATCGTCCTGTCCGAGCCATCGGTGGTCGCCGTTGACGTGAGCACCGGCGAGGTGCACGCGGTCGGGGCTGAGGCCAAGCAGATGCTGGGGCGCACTCCGTCGACCATCAATGCGATGCGCCCACTCAAGGACGGCGTGATCGCCGACTTCGAGATCACCGAGTCGATGCTGCGCTACTTCATCAAGCGGGCCAACCCCAGCCGCTTCACCCACCCCCGCGTCGTCGTCTGCGTTCCCTCCGGAGTCACCGGGGTCGAGAAGCGGGCCGTGGAGGAGGCTTGCCTCGGGGCTGGCGCGCGCGAGGCCTATCTGATCGAGGAGCCGATGGCTGCCGCGATCGGATCCGGCCTCCCTGTCAGCGATCCGACCGGCAGCCTGATCATCGACATCGGAGGCGGCACCACCGAGGTGGCCGTCATCTCGCTGGGCGACATAGTCGTCTCCCAGTCGATCCGGGTGGGCGGCGACGAGATGGACGAGGCGATCGTCAACTTCTGCAAGCGGGAGCACCAGCTGCTCATCGGTCATGGCACCGCCGAGAACCTGAAGCACGAGGCCGGCTCGGCCGCGCCGCTCCCTGAGGACATCGACGTCGAGATCCGCGGCAGGGATCTCGGGTCGGGGCTGCCGCGCGCCGTCAAGCTGAACTCCGGTGAGATCCGCAAGGCGCTCGAGGAGCCGATCGCCCAGATCATCGCGGCGGTCCGTGACACGCTGGACCGGACCCCGCCGGAGCTGGCCGGAGACCTGATGGAGCGCGGCATGACCCTCGCGGGCGGCGGCGCGCTGCTCAAGGGCATGGCCGAGCGCATGAGCGAGGAATGCCAGATGCCGGCCCGCCTCGCCGAGTCCCCGCTCACCTGCGTTGCGACCGGGTCCGGGCAGGCCCTGGAGGAGTTCGAGGCGATCAAGCGGGCACTCAAGAACTCCCGGACCCGGAGGCGGTTCTAAGGAACCGGCGCTGTAGCGCAGACGCGGCCATGTACCTCCTACAGCGACCCGAGGACATCCCGCCGCGGCTGACCAATCGCCTCAACGTCCGCATAGCCGTCCTGGCGGCGCTCGTGATCGCGGCTGTCACCATCGTCCTGCTGCGGCTCTGGTCGCTGCAGGTGCTTTCGGGCGAGCACTACCGCGCCCTGGCGCAGGATCACGGCGTCCTCGACGTCCGCGTGCATCCGCCGCGGGGAGACATCCTCGACCGGAACGGCAGGGTGCTGGTCGACAACCGCACGGTGATGAGCCTGGAGCTGCGGCCTTCCGGCCTGCCCAGCTCCCCCGCGAAGCGCCGCACGGAGTTGCGCCGGCTCGGGGCCCTGCTCGGCCTCTCGCAGGGCGACATCCGTCGCAGGGTCCGGGAAACGCCGCAGTACGCCGGCTACCCCGTGGTCCTCCGGCAGGGGCTCGACCGGCAGCTGCTCTTCTACCTGCTCGAGAACAAGGAGAGCTTCCCGGGCGTCAGCGTCGAGCGCACCTACGTGCGCCAGTACAAGGACGGTTCGCTCGCGGCCCACATCCTCGGCCTCGTCGGCCAGATCAGCCCACATCAGCTGACTCGGCCCGCGTACAGGAACATGAAGCCCGGCGACATCATCGGGCAGGCGGGCGTCGAGTACACCTACGACAAGTTCCTCCGCGGCACCGCGGGGAGCCAGCGGGTCCAGGTGGACGCTCTGGGCCGGCCGCGGCAGCAGCTCGGCAGCCGGCCCGCCCAGGCCGGCGACAACCTGCGTCTGACGCTCGACTCAGGAATGCAGGAGGTGGGCGAGGCGGCACTCCGCGCCAAGGGATTGCCCGGCGCCTTCGTGGCGATGAACGTTCACACCGGCGCGATCCTCGGGATGGGCTCGTACCCGACCTACGCCCCGTCCTTCTACACGCAACCGCACACGAAGGCGCAGTACGACGCCTTCGGCAACCAGTCCGGTGACCCGCTCGTCGACCGCGCCGACCAGGGCGGCTACCCGACCGGGTCGGCCTTCAAGCCGATCACCGCCACAGCCGCGCTGGAGGATCACCTGATCTCACCGAGCACGATCTTCGACGACACCGGCTCGCTCGACATCGGCGGGATCACCCTCCACAACGCGGGAGGCGCCGCCAATGGCCCGGTCGACATGAGCACCGCGCTCAAGGTCTCCTCGGACGTCTACTTCTACAACCTCGGTCTGCACGCGCAGGCGAGCGGTAACGGCGGCCAGATCCAGGACTGGGCGTTCAAATACGGCCTGGGCCGGAAGCCCGACATCGACATACCGGATGCCACCTCAGGCCTGATTCCGACGCCGGCGTGGCGCGACCGGGTCTTCCGCAGCCACTCCAATCCGTACATCGATCGGCCCTGGACGCAGGGCGACAACGTCAACCTCGCCGTCGGGCAGGGGGACGTCGAGGTGACGCCGCTGCAGCTGGCCAGGGCGTACGCCGCGCTCGCCAACGGTGGGACCCTGGTCCGCCCGCATGTCGGCGGCCGCATCGTGAACGTGAACGGCAGGACGGTGAAGGTGATCAAGCCTCCGCCCCAGCGCCACCTCCAGATCTCCGACGAGACGCGCAACGTGATCCTCGGTGGCATGCACCGGGCCGCGGATGAGGCGGGCGGCACCTCCTATGCGGTGATGGGCAGCTTCCCCATCCCGGTCGCGGGCAAGACCGGGACGGCGCAGCGCAACGGACAGCAGGACCAGTCCTGGTACGGCGTGATCGCGCCGTACAACGACCCACAGATCGTCGTCACCGTGACAGTCGAGCGCGGCGGGTTCGGCGTCGAGTCGGCGGCACCGATCGCGCGCGACATCCTCGAGCGCTACTTCAACCTCAATAATGGGTCGGCAGGCAGCGTCAACACGGCGGCCGCCCACGCCGCGGGGCCGGGCTGATGGAAGCCGCGAAGCCCTCGCTCACGATCGCCCCGCGGAGGCCTCTGGCCGAGCGGCTCGGCCTGACGGGGATCGACGGCATCATGCTGGGTGCCGCCGTCGGGCTGATCGCCTTCAGCGTCTTCACGCTGGCGACCTCGACTCAGAACGAGATAGCCGGTCGCCCCCTCTACTTCGTCGAGAGGCAGGCCCTCTACGCGGTTGTCGGGATCGCGCTGATGATCGCGATCAGCCGGTTCGACTACACCCGGCTGCGCGAGCCGCGCTGGACCATCTACGCGTTCATGCTCGGTTCGATCGCCTTCGTCTTCCTGGTGGGGACGGCGGTACGAGGTTCGAACCGCTGGATCGACCTGCCGTTCTTCCAATTCGAGCCTTCGGAGCTGGCGAAGGTCCTGCTCTGCGTCTCGTTCGCCGCGATCATCTACGAGCGGGTCCGCCGGCCGTTCGGCCTGCGCACGACGCTGACTCTCCTTGGGCTCGGGCTGGCGCCGGCGGGCTTGGTCTTCCTCCAGCCGGACCTCGGCACCGGAATCGTGCTCGTCGCCATCGCGCTCACGATCCTGTTCGTCTCCGGGATCCCCTGGCAGCATTTCGCGGCGGTCGCCGGCGCCGCGGCCCTGATCGCCGGCGGGGTCTACGTCGCCGGCTCGGCCGCGGGCGTCCACTTCCTGCACGGCTACCAGCAGGATCGCCTGACCGCCTTCCTGCACCCGAGCAACGACCCGCGCGACGCGAGCTATCAGGTGAACCAATCCGTGATCGCGGTCGGCTCCGGCGAGGAGGTGGGGCGTGGGAACGACGCGACCCAGACCGAGCTGCTCTTCCTGCCGGAGCGGCACACCGACTTCATCTACGCCGTGATCGGGGAGCGCTTCGGATTTCTCGGCGCCGCCTTCGTCGTCTTCCTCTACTCGATCCTCTTCTGGCGGGCAATCCGGGTGATGAGGATCTCCGCCAGCTTCTACGGGACGATGATCGCCGGCGGGGTGTTAGCCATGCTGGCCTTCCAGATGATCGTCAACGTCGGCATGAACCTGGGCGTCATGCCGGTCACCGGGATCACCCTGCCCCTGATGAGCTATGGGGGCTCGTCCGTGCTGGGAACGTTCCTGGCGCTGGGGCTGCTCCAGAGCATCAATGCGAGGGGGCGCCGCCAGGCGCCACCCGTTTAACAGTGCGAAGCGCGATTGAGCGCTTTCAGTCCGATTGAGGCCCGCACGCTACATTCGTGCACCGCCGCCGCCCGGGGGGAAACCAACAACTTGAGAGCTAGGAAGAGCACATGTACCGCAAGCAGGTGCGCCGTCGACGGGCGGTGCTGTTGCTGCTCGTCGCCGCCTCGCTGACGCTGCTCAGCCTCTACTACCGCGAGAGCAACGCGGGGCCGCTGCACGGAGCCGAGAAGGTGGTCTCGACGATCTTCTCGCCGATCCAGAACGGCGCGGACCGGGCGCTGAAGCCCGTCAGCGACCTGGTGAACTGGTTCCACGAGACCTTTGACGCGCGCGGCGACAAGGCGAAGCTGCAGGATCAGGTCGCGAGCCTGCGCGACCAGCTCGCCCGCCAGCAGACCCAGCAGGCCGAATCGCAGGAGCTCAAGCAGCTCAACGAGCTGACCAGCGGCGGAATCGTCCCGAACGGCACCGACCCGGTGACCGCGCGTGTGGTCGGCCGTTCGCCGACCGTCTGGTACTCGACCGTGACCATCGACAAGGGCACCGGCGACGGTGTCCGCATTGACGACCCGGTGGTCGCGGCGCAGGGACTGGCCGGGAAGATCACGCAGACCACGCCGAACACAGCCCAGGTCACCCTGATCACCGACGCCGACAGCGCGGTGACCGCGCGGGTGACGCCCGGCGGCGCCACCGGCGTGGTCGAGCCCAACGTGGGCAACCCCAACGACCTGCAGCTCGACTACCTGGAGCGCAACAGTCAGATCGCCGAGGGTCAGATGGTGGTGACCGCCGGGTTCTCGACCGGCGACCTCGGATCGATCTTCCCGCCCGGGATCCCGATCGGGAAGATCACCCGCGCGAGCGTCGAGGAGCAGCAGGCATATCAGCGCGTTCACCTGTCGCCCTTCGCGGATCTGCGTGACATGGACTTCGTCAAGGTCCTGACCACTCACAGCGGAGGCGGCAAGAAGTGATCCTGACGCCCGGAATCATCGCTCGACTTGCCGTGCTCGGCGCCCTCGTCGTGATCGCACAGGTCGTCTGCTTCTCGAAGATGGACGTCTTCGGCAGCGACCCCGACATCCTGCTGCTCGTCGTCTTCTCGGTCGGCATCCTGGGCGGCAGCCTGACGGGCGCTGTCTTCGGCTTTTCGGTCGGGCTGCTGCTGGACTGCCTGCTGCTCGAGACGCTCGGCGGGTTCGCCCTCACGCTGCTTGCGGTCGGCTATGTCGCCGGGCGCTACCGCGAGGCGATCGGGCGCCCAACCCGCGGGGCGGTCCCCCTGCTCGGCGCCGCGCTGACGCTGCTCGGTGCGCTGGTGATCGCGGCGATCCAGATCGGCACGGGTGTGGACGCGAATGTCAGCTTCCTGGTCGTGCGGGACGCGATCGTCACCAGCCTGATCGGGGCGGCTCTCGCGATTCCCGTCCTCCTTGGCGTCAGACTGGTGGTGCGCTCCGCCCTCGTCGATGAGCGACGGGCGGCCCGCGGCCCTACCGGGGCGCGGGCCATGGAGACGCCATAGGACGATGTATCGGCGCACGCCAGAATCCGAGCCCGAGCGGCGGACCTCCCCGCTGGTCCTGCGGATCTCGATCCTGACCGCGATCGCGATCGCGATCTTCTCGGTGCTCTTCCTTCGCCTCTGGTACGTGCAGATCCTCTCCGGCGACAAGTACCGAACCCAGGCGAACGACAACCGCATCCGCCAGGTCCGCGTACAGGCCCCGCGCGGCGACGTCCTCGACCGCAATGGGAAGGTGCTGGTGGCCAACCGCACCGAACTGGCGCTCCAGGTGACCCCGCAGGATCTTCCGGACCCCGGCCCGGCGCGGTCCCGCGAGTTCCATCTCCTCTCCACGGTCACGGGGATGTCGGTTCAGGACATCCGCAAGGCGTTCCGGGACGGCAACACGGCTGCACCCGGCGGCCCTGTGATCCTGAAGAAGGGCCTGGGGTTGGACAAGGTCTACTACCTGCGAGAGAACCAGTCGAGCTTCCCGGGGGTGAGCGTCGAGCGTGTCTTCACCCGCGAGTACAAGGACGGGAGTTCGGCGGCGCATCTCTTCGGCAACGTCGGCGAGGTCACCGCCCAGCAGCTCAAGGAGCCGCGCTATGCCGGACTTCACCAGGGCGACACGGTCGGGCAGTCCGGCATCGAGTACGAGTACGACCGCTTCCTTCGCGGCAGGCCCGGCATCGACCGGGTCCAGGTCGATGCGCTCGGGCGGCCGACCCAGCAGCTCAGGAGCACGCCGGCCCAGCCCGGCGACGACGTCCGTCTGACCATCGACTCGGGTCTGCAGAGCTACGGGGAGGGCGCGCTGGATTCCTTCGGGCTGCCTGGCGCCTTCGTGGCGATGAACGCGCAGGACGGTGAGATCCTGGCGATGGGGTCGGCGCCGACCTTCGATCCGTCGATCTTCACCCACCCGATCACCCAGAGCCAGTACCACGCCCTCACCTCGCGCAGGACCGACGCCCCCCTTGCCAACCGCGCGATCCAGGGCCTCTATCCGACGGGGTCGACCTTCAAGCCGATCACGGCGACCGCCGCTCTGCAGGACCACTTGATCGGGGCCAACACGATCTTCAACGACACCGGATCCCTGAAGCTCGACAACAACCTGACGGTTCACAACGCCGGACACGCGATCAACGGGCCGATCAACATGACCGACGCGCTCAAGGTCTCCTCCGACGTCTACTTCTACAACCTCGGCCTGCATGCAAAGGCGAGCGGCAACGGCGGGCAGATCCAGGATTGGGCGCGCCAGTACGGCCTCGGGCAGAGAACGGGCATCGACCTCCCCTCGGAGGTCGGCGGCCTGATCCCAGACCCCGCCTGGCGCAATCGCCTCTACCACGAGCACCTCACCGACCGGCCCTGGAGCTGCGGGTGACAACGTGAACCTCGCCGTCGGCCAGGGAGACCTCGAGGCCGATCCGCTCCAGATGGCGGTCGCCTACGCGGCGCTTGGCAACGGCGGCACGGTCGTCACGCCGCACCTCGGGGACGACATCGAGAGCGTCACCGGACAGGTGCAGGAGGAGATCCGCCCCGCGGCGCGCCGGCACATCCCCATCTCCCCTTCGACCCGGAGCACGATCATGACCGGACTCACCCGGGCGGCGATGGAGCCGGGGGGGACGTCCTACCCGGTCTTCGGGAACTTCCCGTTCGCGGTCGCCGGGAAGACCGGTACCGCGCAGCGGCCCAACCAGCCGGACCAGTCCTGGTACATCGTTCTCGCCCCGGCCAAGAATCCGCAGATCGTCGTCGCGGTGACGCTCGAGCGAGGCGGATTCGGCGTCGACACCGCCGCGCCGGTCGCTGCGCGAATCCTCGAGCACTACTTCAAGCTGCCGATCACTCCCCCCGCATCTTCCGGTAAGACGCAGGAGTGATGGCAGCAGGATCCTCTCCGACCACTACCCTGGGTAGTAGTGCTCGTGCCCAGGGGCACGAACGGCATACCTAGTTCATGGAAGCAGCACCTCTCACGCTCACTCCCCGGCGGGATCGCCTCGGCGAACGCCTCAATCTGCCGTATCTCGACGGCTGGCTCTTCGGCGCTGCGCTGGCCCTGATCGCGTTCAGCTGCTTCACGCTCGCGGTCGCGACTCCCAACGACGTCCCGGGCCAGCCGCTGTTCTTTGCGATGCGCCAGGGGATCTACGCGCTGATCGGCGTGGCCCTGATGCTCGCGGTGGCCAAGATCGACTATTCCCGCTTCCGGGAGATCCGCGTCGGCATCTACTCGCTGATGATCGGCTCGATCTGCCTGGTGCTGCTCTTCGGCGCGGCCGCAAGAGGGTCGCGCCGCTGGATCGAGCTTCCGTACTTCCGCTTCCAGCCCTCCGAGCTGGCCAAGCTGCTGCTCGTCGTCGCCCTGGCGGCGTTCGTGATCGAGCGCACCCGTCGCGGCACGCCCGTCCGCCAGACGCTTCGCATCCTGGCGCTGGGACTGGCTCCGGCGGGACTCGTCTTCCTGCAACCCGACCTCGGCACGGGAATCGTGCTCGTGGTCATCACACTCACCATTCTTTTCCTGGCTGGGGTGCCCTGGTCGCACTTCGCTGCGATCGGAGGATTGGCGGCTATCGCCGTCAGCTTCGTCCTCGTGATCGCCCCGGCCACCGGCCTGCCGAGCCCGTTGCACGGCTACCAGCAGGACCGGTTGACTGCATTTCTACATCCCAGCAACGACCCGAGCGACGCGAGCTATCAGGTCAATCAGAGCGTGACTGCCATCGGGTCCGGCGAGAAGACCGGACGCGGCAGCAACTCGACTCAGACCGAGCTCCTGTTCCTCCCCGAGCGGCACACGGACTTCGTGTTCGCCGTGATCGGGGAGCGCTTCGGCTTTGCGGGAGCCGCATTCGTACTGTCCCTGTACGCCCTGCTGATCTGGAGAATGCTGCGCATTCCGACGCTCTCCAAGAACTTGTACGGGACCCTGATTGCCGGCGGCATCGCCGCCATGCTCATGTTCCAGATCCTGGTCAACGTGGGCATGACCCTCGGCGTAATGCCGGTCACCGGCATCACCCTGCCCCTGATGTCGTATGGGGGCTCCTCGGTGCTCGCCACTTTCCTGGCGATCGGGATCCTGCAGAGCATCCACGCACAAGCGCGGCTCAACAGCTCCAGCACACGCAGCAGGGCGCCTATCCCACTGTTGCGCTGAGCCACCTAGAGCACACCCAGACCAACAACCCAACCCGAAGCCCCGCGGACCGCGGCGGCTGGCTGGGCTGTGCTCGGTTCGCGCAGAAAGGAAACTCATGAAGAAGAACATCCTCGTAAGCGTCGACCGGGGTGAGACCCGCGTCGCCGTACTCGAGGCAAAGGGCAGCCCCCAAGAGGGCAAGCGCCCAAAGAAGGCGAGCCCGAGCAATGAATGGAAGGTGGCCGAGCTCTATGTCGAGCGTCGCGGCCGCCGCTCGATCGTCGGCAACGTCTACAAGGGCAAGGTCGACAACGTCCTGCCCGGGATGGAGGCGGCCTTCGTCGACATCGGCCTGGAGCGGAACGGCTTCCTCCACGTCGACGAGATCGTCCTGCCCGGAGGCCAGGCCGTCCCCAAGCGGGGTCGCGGCCGGGGCCGCCGCATCGACGAGCTCATCAAGCCCGGCCAGGAGATCATCGTCCAGGTCGTCAAGGACCCGCTGAAGACGAAGGGCGCGAGGCTCTCGATGCAACTCTCGATCGCCGGCCGCTATCTCGTTTACATGCCGCAGGGCGGCGGCATCGGCGTCTCCAAGCGCCTCCCCGACGGCGAGCGGACTCGCCTCCGCAAGCTGATCGAGAAGGTGGACATCGGCAAGGGCGGGGCGATCGTCCGCACCGCCGCGCAGGGCGCCAAGAAGGAGGACTTCGTCCGCGAGATCGCCTATCTGCATCGCCTCAACGAGGTCGTGCAGGAGCGGGCCGAAAAGTCCGATGTTGGGCAGATGGTCTTTCAGGAGGCGGACCTCTCGATCCGGGTCGTCCGTGACGTGCTGGTCGAGGAGTTCGAGGGCGCGATCATCGACGACGCCAAGCAATACGACCGGGTCACGAAGTTCCTGCTCAGGACCGCGCCCGAGTTGTCTGACCGGGTCGAGCTCTACAAGGGCAAGAAGCCTCTGCTCGAGGAGTGGGACGTGGAATCCGCGTTCGACTCCGTGCTCAGCCGCCGCGTCGATCTGCCCTCGGGCGGGTACCTCATGATCGACTACGCCGAGGCACTGACGGTGATCGACATCAACACCGGCAGCTTCACCGGCAGGGGCAAGGGCCGGCTCGAGGACACGATCACCAAGGTCAACGTCGAGGCTGCGGAGGAGGTCGTCCGCCAACTCCGCATGCGCGACATCGGCGGGATCATCGTCATCGACTTCATCGACATGGCGCGCGCACGTAACCGCGACCAGGTCCTGAAGACGCTGCGAACGGCCCTGGACGAGGACAGGACCAAGACCTACGTGGTCGAGGTCTCGCCGCTCGGCCTGGTGGAGATGACACGCCAGAACGTCACCGACGGCGTCCGGGAGATCCTCACCAAGCGCTGCCCGACCTGCGACGGTGAGGGCGTGGTCGCTTCCGAGGAGACGGTCGCGATCTCGATCGTGCGCAAGCTCCAGGAAGTGGTCGAGGAGGACCCGAAGCCGGAGGCCTACCTGATCCGGGTCAACCCCCGGGTGGCGGCCGAGCTCCTCACGCCCGACTCGGGCCTCACCGAGCTGGAGGAGGAGACCGGCAAGCGGTTCCACTTCGAGGGCGGCGATGCCCTCCCCCTCGACACCTTCCACGTGGTCGAGACGGGCTCACGCGAGGAGATCGAGCAGCGCGCCCTGCCCTTCCAGGTGGGCGAGGAGGTTCTGGTCTCGATCGAGGAGCCCCACATGTACAACGTCGACGACGCGGTTGCGCGTGTGGACTCCTACATCGTCAGCGTCGCCGGCGCGGGTCCTCATGTGGGCGAGCAGCGCATGGTGCGGATCGAGAGCGTCGGACGCTCATCGGCGACCGCGGCGCTGCTCGACAGCGACGGCAACGTGGTGAAGGCCGGCGCCAATGGAGACGGGAGCGAGAGGCTAGAATCGTCGGCCGCCGGTGGACGCCGGCGTCGCGGCAGCAGGGGCGGCAGGCGACGCTCTCGCGCCGGCGGCAGCAGCAAGAACTAGTCGAGAAAGAGACTGAATTCGCATGGCGAGCTACGCAGTGATCGAGACAGGCGGCAAGCAGTACCGCGTCGAGAAGGGCTCGACCCTGCTCGTGGACCGTCTCTCCGCCAAGGAGGGTGAGAAGGTCGATCTGCGCCCCGTCGCGTTTCGCGACAAGGAGATGGTCCTGGGCGAGGACCTCGAGAAGGTCAAGGTCGAGGCCAAGGTGGCCGGACACGAGCGGGGCCCCAAGCTGCGGATCTTCAAGTACCGGCCGAAGAAGGGCTACCGGAAGCGCGCGGGGCACCGCTCGGAGCTCACCCGCCTGGAGATCACGGACGTGAAGATGCTGTCGCGGAAGCCTCCCGCGTCGTCCGGCACGAAGAAGCCCGCGGCCAAGAAGGAGCCGACCGATGGCTCATAAGAAGGGGCTTGGATCGAGCCGGAACGGTCGTGACTCCAATCCGAAGATGCTCGGGGTCAAGGTGTTCGCCGGGCAGACCGTGAATGGCGGTGAGATCATCGTGCGCCAGCGCGGCACCCGCTTCCGCCCCGGCGACGGAGTGGGCATCGGCCGCGACCACTCGATCTTCGCCACGCGACCCGGCGTCGTCCGGTTCAAGACCGGGCGGCGCGGCCGCACGATCTCGGTCGTCGACTCCAAATAGCGCCGGCCGACTCCGCTCGCGTGGATCGGGGTCCGATCCCCGCGTAGGCCGAAACCCGCTGGATTTGACGCATGAGCCCATGTTAGGTTGGCGCGGTGATGCGCCGACCCGGATGGTTGGCGGCGCTCCTCGTCCTCACCGCGTCCGCCTGGCTCTCGATCACGGCAAGTGCCGGAGCCGACACGTCCCCCGAGCAGCGACAGCTTGTCTCGACCTACTCCCCGGAGTTGATGCTCCGGGAGCAGACCGACAAGCGGAATTGCAACACCACGGAGGAGCAGTACAACCCGCCGACCACGGTGAACTCGGTGTTGGGGAACGCGCAGGTGAAGCTCGTCCACTATGTCAACGGCAAGGACCTGCCGATCAAGAAGGGGCCCACCGCGGCAGACGTCGCCGGCCTGGACGACACCTACTACCTGGACCTTCCAGGCGATCCCCTCGATGTCCACTGCCCCCGTCCGGGCAGTTACCCCACGGACTTCGCCAGGCTCAGGGCGGACGGCAAGGCGCCCGCCCTCACCTACGCCCACATCGCCACGGAGCCGGGCCACTCCGGGTTCGTCGTCCAGTACTTCTTCTTCTACTACTTCAACCAGTTCAACGATGTGCACGAGGGCGACTGGGAGGGCATGCAGATCGCCTTCGACGCCGATAGCACGGCGCAGGCCCTGAAGCACGGGCCGTCCCAGATCGCCCTGTTCCAACACGCCGGCGGAGAGCGCGCCAGCTGGGATGACACCAAGGTCCAGAAGAATGGGACCCATCCGATCGTCTATCCGGCGGCTGGGTCGCACGCCACCTTCTTCGACGATGCGATCTACATCCAGAACGGATCGCACGGGTCGGGGGTGGGGTGCGATAACACCTCGAAGCCGCTGATCCAGTCGGACCCGACACCGATCATCGTGCCCACGACCGCGGCGCCCGGCAGTGAGTTCCAGTGGCTGAGCTTTCTCGGGCACTGGGGTCAGCGCGAGAAGGGCTTCAACAACGGTCCTCAGGGGCCCACGACCAAGAGCCAGTGGCTGCAGCCGTTCACCTGGATGGACGGGATCCGACAGGGCAGCCCGCGGCTGCCGGGGGGAGCGATCCTGGGGCCGGCGGCCTCAACGGCTTTCTGCGGCGCGATCGTGGGAATCTCGGGGTTCATCAACCTCGAGGCCAAGACCACGCTTGGGGCGATCGGACTTGGGATTGCCCTGCTTCTCCTCATCGTCGTGCCTCCGATGTTCACCCGCTGGCGCCCGGTGGACATCTCGACTCTGCGACATAGGTGGACCGTGGGCCAGCTCCTGCGCGGGGCGCGGCAGCTCTACGGCCGGCATTGGCGAACCATGCTCGCGATCGCCTTGACTGGCTTCCTGATCCTCGCCGCGATCCAGGGAATCCAGTACGTCTTCACCCAGCTCACCGGGAGCGGCGATATCCGGGTCCATCCGTTCGGGCTGACGCTCGAGTTCAACGGCTCGATCGGTGTCATTGCTCACCCGATCGGTAGCGCCCTCGTTTCCGGGGCAGTCGTCGCCTTCGTTCGCCTGCGCGAGGAGGGTAAGGACAGTGGCGTACTCGAGGACTACAGGGCGATTGGGGCGCGGCTCTGGCGCGTCGTGGGTGCCCAGCTGCTGGTCGACGTGTTCCTGGCCCTGATGGTCATCACCGTCATCGGAATCCCATTCGCAGCCTACTTCTACATCGCCTGGCAGTTCGTACAGCAGGAGATCCTGTTCGAGGATCGCTCGATCCGGGAGTCGCTGCGCGGCAGCCACGCCCGGGTCCGTGGCCACTGGTGGCGCACGGTGGTGGTTGCCGGGATACTCGCGCTGATCGGAATCGTCATTGGCCCGGTGCTCGGCTTCTTCCTGATCTTCCTCAACCTCTCGGCGGTCCTGGTCAATCTGATCGGATCGATTGTCTATGCGCTGGTCATCCCGTACGTCGCCCTGGGGCGGACGCTGCTCTATCTGGACCTTTGCGCGCGTGAGGAGGCCGAGGCGGCCGGTGTGACAAGGCGACGCTGGTACTCGAGGCTACGGCCGGCGACGGAGACGGGATAGGAACCCCACTGAGCTCGCCGCCGACGGCTACCTTCGCGGCGTGCTCTTCGATCGAGCGAAAATCCACGTGGAGGCCGGCCGCGGCGGCGACGGCGTGGTCAGCTTTCGCCGCGAGGCGCATGTGCCGCGAGGCGGGCCCGACGGCGGTGACGGCGGGCGCGGCGGGGACGTCGTGCTGGTCTGCGACGCGCAGCGCCGCGACCTGGCTTCGCTCGGCCGCAGCAGGCACTTCCGTGCGGGTCGCGGCGAGCACGGCCGGGGCAACCGTCAGCACGGCGAGAGGGGAGAGGACCGGACGATCGCCGTACCGCCCGGGACCGTGGTGCGCGGCGTCGACGGCACCGAGGCCGAGCTGCTCGCGGATCGACAGAGGGTGGTGGTGGCCCGGGGTGGCTCAGGCGGTCATGGCAACAAGCGCTTCGCGACCTCGACGCGGCAGGCGCCTCGCTTCGCCGAGCGGGGACTCCAGGGCGAGTCGGGGGAGATCGAGCTGCGTCTCAAGCTGCTGGCCGACGTTGGGCTGGTCGGCCTGCCCAACGCGGGCAAGTCCTCGTTGCTCGCGCGGCTGACCAGGGCGGATCCCAAGGTTGCCGAGTACCCCTTCACGACGGTGGAGCCCAACCTCGGCACGATCGAGCTCGACGACCACCAGCTCGTGCTCGCCGACATCCCGGGACTGATCGAGGGTGCCGCCGAGGGGGCTGGGCTCGGGCACGAGTTTCTCGCCCACGTCGAGCGCTG
This sequence comes from uncultured Solirubrobacterales bacterium, assembly GCA_963740995.1. GTDB lineage: Bacteria > Actinomycetota > Thermoleophilia > Solirubrobacterales > 70-9 > DASUPK01. The sequence continues at coordinate 76,113 of CAVUGL010000011.1, read as the reverse complement.
TCGCGTCCTCGTTCACTTGGTGGAAGTGGCGCCGGCGGAGGGTGACCCGGAATCGAACTACGAGACGGTCCGCGGCGAGCTCGTGGGCTACGGGGCCGGACTCGATGAGCTGCCGGAGATCATCGCCCTCTCCAAGATCGATCTGCTGCCCGAGGAAGACGCCGCTCGGTTGGTCGCCGGGTGGCGTGAGCGGCACGGCCCCCAGGCGGCCGCGGTGCTCGGTGTGTCCTCTGCCACGGGGGCCGGGCTGGAGGAGCTGGCCCGGGCGGTCTTCGGCGCGCTTACCGAGGACGCCCCGCCGCCGGCCGCCGCGGAGAAGTTCGATGCCGAGCACCGCGTCTACCGGCCCGGCGAGGAGGAGGGCTTCGGCGTGGTGCCGGACGGCGACGGCAGGTTCCGCGTCAGCGGCCGGGGCATCGAGCTGCTCGTCGCCCGGCACGACCTCGAGAACCCGGAGGCGCTCGACTACCTCGAGGGCCGCCTGCGCGAGATCGGCGTGATCGCAGAGCTTCAGCGGGCGGGCTTTGAGCCCGGCGACGAGGTCGTCGTCGGCGATGTGGAGTTCGAGCTGCGGCCTTAGCGGCCACCAGGCTGCAGCGCTCAGGAGCGGCGGCGGAGCCGCCGCGACTTGTGCTGGGCAGACGCTTGTGGCCGCGACCTGATGGCGAAGCCGTCCACCGATACGTAGCAGCCGTCCACCGATACGTACTTACACTTCCCGCGCCATGACCGTCGTGGCCAAACTGGGCTCCTCCATCGTCGCCGGAGAGGACGGCGAGCTGCGCGACGACGTGCTCGATCGCGTCTGCGCCCAGGTAGCGGAGCTTCATGGCGGCGGGGAGAACGTGGTCATGGTGACCTCGGGAGCGATCGCACGCGGCATGCGGGCGCTCGAGATGTCGCGGCGGCCATCGGCGATCGACGAGATGCAGGCGGCGTCCGCGGTCGGCCAGGGCGGGCTATTCCGCGCATATGAGGAGCGCCTCGCAGGAAACGAGGTCCGCGCCGCGCAGGTCCTGCTCACCGCGTCCGACCTCCAGCTGCGGACCCAGTATCTGAACGCTCGTCAGACGCTGAGGCGGCTGCTCGCCTGGCGGATTGTGCCGGTGGTGAACGAGAACGACACGACTGCCACCGACGAGATCACCTTCGGCGACAACGACTTCCTCGCCGCGCAGGTGGCGATCATGCTGGAGGCGCGGCTCCTGGTTCTGCTCACGGATCAGGCCGGGCTCTATACGATGGACCCGCGCCGCCACGACGACGCGGAGCTCGTATCCGAGGTCACCGACGAGTCGCAGCTCGCCGGGTACGAGATCGGAGAGCACACGTCGCCGTTCGGCCTGGGAGGCATGCGCAGCAAGACGGCCGCGGCGACGATGGCGGGCGCTTCGGGCATCGCTGCCGTGATCTGCGACGGGACCGCCGACGGGACCCTGCTGGCTGCGGCCGGCGGAGAGGCCCGCGGCACCCGCTTTGTGCCGCAACCCCAGCGAGCCTCGAGCTTCAAGCTCTGGCTGCGCTACGCCAAGCCGAGCCACGGGACCCTGCGCGTGGACGACGGCGCCGCCCGTGTCCTCCGTGAGAGCGGCAGCAGCCTGCTGCCGGTCGGCATCACCGAGGTCGACGGGGAGTTCGATGCAGGTGACGCCGTCGACGTCACCTTCGACGGCAAGTCGATCGGCAAGGGGATCGTCAACTACTCGGCAGGCGAGCTGCGCCGCATCAAGGGCCTGCGGACCGAGAAGGTCCGTGAGCTCCTTCCGCACGCCTCCGAAGAGGCCGTGCACCGCGACTACTTCGTGTTGAGGTAGTCAGCCGTGCACGACGTTCGTCGCGCCCTTCTCACGACTGGCCAGCCAGCCAGTCCGAGGCACTAGAGTCTTCTCGATGGGTCCCGGAGAGGCAGTCGGCAGCGTGTTGAGCGATGCACAGCAGGAGGCCCTGACCGCGATCTGCGACACGGTCGTGCCCCCGCTGGAACGAGGCCGCGACCCGGAGGGACTCTGGGCGCTCAAGGCGAGCGATCTGGGAGTCGACCTGGGCGCGGCCCAGCTGATTTCGGAGATCCCCGACCCGGAGCTGCGCGGGGGCCTCCTGATCCTGATCGACGCAATCGGAGAACAGGGCATCACCCGGGCCCCTTCGCAGGAGTCCCGCGAGCAGATCCTGAGGAACGCGGCTCTCTCCGATCCGCGAGCCGCGGCGGGCGTGGCCGCGTTGATCGGCATGACCCTCTTCCTTCACTACGGCGCGCCGGACCCGCAGACCGGTCAGAACCCGAACTGGCGGACGTTCCGCTATCCCGGCCCGATCTCGGCGCCGCCGCAGGTGGAGAAGCCGCTGCGGATCCACGAGCCAGAGGGCTCGGAGGAGACCATCGAGGCCGATGTCTGCGTGGTCGGCTCCGGCTCGGGCGGCGCCGTCGTCGCGGCGGTGCTGGCGGCGCGCGGCCTGCGGGTGGTCGTGCTCGAGGCGGCCGGCTATTACAACGAATCGGACTTCGCTCAGCTCGAGCTCAAGGCCTACCAGGAGATGTTCTGGCGTGGCGGCCCCACGCCCACGGCTGACGGCAACGTGAGCCTTGTCGCCGGGACCACCCTCGGCGGCGGTACGACGATCAACTGGACCAACTGCCTGCGCACCCGGCCCTGGGTCCGTGAGCAATGGGCCGAGCACGGCCTGGAGGGCGTTGACGGCCCCGAGTTCGACCGCCACCTCGATGCGGTTTGGAGCCGGATCACCGCGAACGATTCCTGCAGCGACCTGAACGGGACGCAGCAGCGGCTGCGGGAAGGGTCCGAAGCGCTCGGCTGGACCTTCGAGACGATCGTGCGCAACACCGATCCCGGCTGCTACACGCCTGAGCAGGCCGGCTATCTCGGATTCGGAGATCAGTCCGGCAGCAAGCGGAGCGCCGACCGGACCTGGCTCGCGGACGCGCAGGAGAACGGGGCCCGTTTCCTCACCTTCACCCGGACGATGCGCGTGCTCACCGAGGATGGCCGCGCGAGTGGGGTTGAGGCGGTCTGGCAGCCGCCTGACGGACGGGAAGCCCAGGTCACGGTGAAGGCACCGAGGGTGGTCGTCGCCTGCGGGTCGCTCGAGTCGCCAGCACTGCTGTTGCGGTCGGGCATCGGCGGTCCCGCCGTGGGCCATCACCTCAGATTGCACCCATCCAGTGTGGTCGGCGCTGCCTATGGCACCGATCAGGAGGCCTGGTGGGGGCCGCCCCAGGCAGGGCTCTGCGACCAGTTCGCCGATACGGGCGAGGGATACGGCTTCCTGATCGAGACGGCGCAGTACGCCCCCGGGCTGATCGGGTCGGCGACCCCATGGATCTCCGGCCAGGACCACAAGCAGCGGATGGAGGATTTTAGGTTCACAGGAACCTTTATCTCACTGACCCGCGACCGCGGCGCGGGCCAGGTGACCGTCGATGCCAACGGCGAGGCGGTTCCGATGTATTCGGTCACCGACCCGCTCGATCTCGAGAATCTCAAGCACGGGATCGAGGCGCAGGTCCGCCTGCACGAGGCGGCTGGCGCCCACCAGATCGGGCCGCTGGCGGAGGGGGCCCCCACCTGGCGGCGGGGCGATGACCTCGAGGCGTTCATCTCCCGGGTCAAGCGGATCCCGTTCCGGGCTGGCGGCCACAGGCTCTTCAGCGCCCACCAGATGGGTACCTGCCGCATGGGCGCGGATCCCGAGACCTCGGTCGCCGGGCCCTTCGGCGAGCTGCATGACACCAAGGGCGTCTGGATCGGGGACGGCAGCGCCTTCCCGACCTCGTCGGGGACCAATCCGATGGTCTCGATCATGTCGCTCGCCCACCGGACGGCGGAGGCGATCGCGGACGACTCGGGCGCCAAGGCCACTGACTCGCCCGCCGCCCAAGCGACACCCGCGTGACCGACTTCGATCGCCCATCACTTCGATGAGAGGAGCACGACTTGGCTACTGAGACCGCAGCCCCAGCGCAGGCGCAACATCCCACCGACCCGATCATCCGCGACCGTCTCTACGTCGGCGGCGAATGGGTGGACCCGACCGGGACGGGGACGATCGAGGTGGTCGACTCGACCACGGAGCAGGTCATAGGCCGAATCCCGGAAGGGACGCCGGGGGACGTCGATCGGGCGGTCGAGGCAGCCCGAGACGGCTTCGAGGCATGGCGGCAGGTGCCGGTCGAGACCCGCGTCGAGGCCTGCACCGCGATCAGCGCGGCGCTGGCCGAGCGCGGCGACGAGATCGCCGCCCTGGTTGCGGCGGAGGTCGGCATGCCCCTGGCCCTGGCGCGGACGATTCAGGCCGGCCTGCCCGCCATGGACTTCGGCTCGATGGCCCAGGTCGCCGGCGAGGTCTCCTGGGAGGAGCAGATCGGCAACTCACTGGTCGTGCGGGAGCCGATCGGCGTGGTCGGCTGCATCACGCCCTGGAACTACCCGCTCCACCAGATCTGCGCAAAGGTCGCGCCGGCGCTGACCGCCGGATGCTCGGTGGTCGTGAAGCCGAGCGAGGTGACCCCGCTCACTTCGTTCATCCTCGCCGAGATCGTCGACTCGCTCGACCTGCCGGCGGGCGTCTTCAACCTGGTCACCGGCTATGGCCCGGTCGTCGGCGAGGCGATCGCGGCGCACGACGGCGTCGACATGGTCTCGTTCACCGGCTCGACCAAGGCCGGGCGGCGAGTCAGCGAGGTCGCGTCACAGACGGTTAAGCGGGTCGCCCTCGAGCTCGGTGGCAAGTCGGCGAATGTGATCCTCGACGACGCCGATCTGAAGACCGCGGTCGGCTACGGCGTCTCCAACTGCTACCTCAACTCCGGTCAGACCTGCAGCGCCCACACGCGGATGTTGGTGCCGCGGGAGAAGCTCGCGGAAGCGGAGCAGGTCGCGGCTGCTGCCGCCGAGAAGGCGACGCCGGGCGACCCCTTCGAGGACGGAACGCGCCTCGGGCCGCTGGTCTCCGAGGCGCAGCGCGAGCGTGTGCGCGGCTACATCAAGAAGGGCGAGGAAGAGGGCGCGAAGCTGGTCACCGGCGGCGTCGAGCCGCCGGACGGCCTGCAGAGCGGTTACTTCGTGCGCCCCACCGTCTTCTCCGAGGTCAAGCCCGACATGACGATCGCCCAGGAGGAGATCTTCGGGCCCGTGCTCTCGATCATCCCGTACGACTCCGAGGACGAGGCCGCGGAGATCGCGAACTCGACGATCTACGGACTCGACGGCGGAGTCTGGTCGGCGGATCCGGAGCGAGCGAAGGCCTTCGCGCGCCGCATGCGAACCGGCCAGGTGCAGATCAACGGAGCGACCTTCAATCCGGTTGCCCCGTTCGGCGGGATCAAGCAATCTGGTCATGGCCGAGAACTCGGCCGCTTCGGCTTGGAAGAGTTTCTAGAGGTCAAAAGCATTCAGCTCTGACGAGCCGCAAGGCGCGCGGGTCCTGTCGCCGAAATTCATCGACACGCGCAGGGGCGCGTGTCGAGGTTGAATTTCGGCGCCACCCGCGCGAGTTGCGGTTTCCGAAGCCAGGATCGGCGGTAACCGTCGGAAGGAGACTTCCGACGAAAGGAGCGATTCAAATGGCTGGCGAGTTGCAGGGGAAACGCATTGCCTTCCTGATGTCCAATGAAGGCGTTGAGCAGGTCGAGTTCACGGAGCCGCGCAAGGCGGTGGAGGAGGCCGGCGCCGAGGTCGATGTGGTCGCGACCGAGGCTGGCGAGATTCAGGCGGTCGATCATCTCGACAAGGCGGACACCTTCCAGGCGGACAAGAGCACTTCCGAGGCGAAGGCCAACGACTACGACGGCGTGGTGCTCCCGGGTGGCGTCGCCAATCCGGACAACCTGCGCATGGACAAGGACGCGGTCCGGTTCCTGCGCGAGTTCTTCGCGGCCGGCAAGCCGGTCGGCGCGATCTGTCACGCGCCCTGGATGCTGATCGAGGCGGACGTGGTCGATGGGCGGAAGGTCACCTCCTTCCCGAGTCTGCAGACCGACATCCGGAACGCGGGGGGGAACTGGGTCGACGAGGAGGTGGTGGTCGATTCGGGTCTGGTCACCTCGCGGAAGCCCGACGACATTCCCGCGTTCAACTCCAAGATCGTCGAGGAGTTTGCGGAGGGTGTGCACGAGGAGCAGCGCGAAAGGGCGCAGGCCACCTCGTAGCGGGTTTCCGCAGCAGCCGCTGGATCAGCGGGCGCGTGCCACACAGGCGCGCGCCACTGCGGTCAGGCGCAGGATGCCGAGGTCGCCGATGGCCGTCGTGAAGTTGCCGATGTGGCTGCTGACGAACCCGAAGGAGACCCCGGTGTCCGGGTCGCCCCACCCGCCACTGCCGCCGAAGCCGTAGTGGCCGAGGGCGCGGGGCGCCGGCTGGCCGAGAGCGAAGGCGTGATGGAAGCCGAGCCGCCAGCGCATGCGCACGCCGAGAACCCGGTCGACGCCGCGGGTCTGGATGTGGCCCAGGCGCGCCACGGTGTCCGGTGAGAGGAAGGGTCGACCGTCGGGGCCCACTCCGGCGTTTGCCAGCGGGATGTAGAGACGGGAGAGGCCGTTCGCGCTGAGCGCGCCGTTCACGGCCGGCATCTCGGTGTGCCAGACCTCGGGGTCCGGGCCTCTGCAGAGCTGCTCGAAGCCCGGGGCGTGGAGCGCGTGGAACCCGGCTCTGGTGACGGGCAGCCAGCCGAGCAGCGGCGTGGCCGCGATGCCGAAGGCGCTGTAGATGCGCAGCGAGCGGCCGACCATCTCGGCCGGTTTCGTCGGGCCACCACCCGTGCCGATCTCGAGGCCGGAGGTGCCGAGCGGCTCCGCGAGCTCGGTGCGGACCAGGTCGCGCATGCCCTTGCCGGTCACGGCCCGCGCCAGGCCCGAGGCCAGCCAGCCGAACGTGATCGCGTGGTACGCGGGACGGCCGGGGGGCCCCTGGGACGTGGCGGCGGCGAGCCGCCGCTCCATGCCGATGTGGTCCATCAGGTCGTTCGCGCTCCGCGCGACGGCCTGGACGTCGTAGAGACCCGCGCGGTGGCTGAGCAGCTGGCGAACGGTGATGCGCTCCTTCCCGGCGGCCGCGAACTCCGGCCAGTGGGTGGCGACCTGCTCGTCGTAGTCGATCAGTCCCCGGTCCGCGAGCCGGTGGATCACCATCGAGGCGAGGCCCTTGGTCGCTGAGAAGCCGAGGGCCTGGGTCTCGGGGCGCCAGGGGCGCTGTCGGGCGCGGTCCTCCCAGCCGATCCGCAGGTCCGCGAGGACCCGGTCGCCGGCGCGCAGCACGAGTGCTCCGCCGCGAGGGCCTCGCGCCATCAGCCGGCGGAATTCCTCGGCGAGCGGCTCGAATCCGGGCTCGACCGTTCCGCCGGACTGCCGGATTCGCTCTTCTGTCGCCGCACTGACCCCTGCCATCCGCTCCAGTGTGACGGCGTAGTTACCCTTTGTGCGTGGCCACCGCAACGAAGACCGTCGCCGAGGTCTGTCGCGAGGCGAAGGACGCCTCGCACCTGCTCGCGCGCGCGAGCCGGGAGGAGAAGGACGCGTGCCTGCGCGACCTCGCTGACCGGATCGACGCGAGCGCGACGGCGCTGCTCGAGGCCAATCGGGCGGACGTCGAGGCCGGGCGTGAGGAGGGGCTGAACGAGGCGCTGATCGACCGGTTGACGCTGACCGAGGGGCGGATCACCGAGATGGCGAAGGGGGTGCGCGAGATCGCGGACCTGGAGGACCCGGTTGGCGAGGTCGTGGAGGGCTGGACGCTTGAGAACGGCCTCGAGGTCGCCAAGAAGCGGGTTCCGATCGGCGTGGTCGCAGTCGTCTACGAGGCCCGGCCGAACGTGACGATCGATGCGGCCGCGCTCTGTCTGAAGAGTGGCAACGCCGCGGTGCTGCGCGGGTCGAGCAGTGCCGAGAGCTCCAACGCCTTTCTGGCGGGCGTGATCGCCGACGCCCTCGCGGCCGCAGAGTTGCCGACCGCCTCGGTCTCGCTGCTCTCGGGCGGTGGGCACGAGCAGCTGAGCGAGCTGGCCACGCAGGAGGGTCTCGTGGACCTGATCATCCCGAGAGGTGGAGAGGGCCTGAAGAACGCCTTGAAGAGCGTCGCGAAGGTGCCCGTCATGTACGCGGCCGCGGGGAACTGCCATGTCTACGTGCATCAGGACGCCGACCTGGAGATGGCCGAGCGGGTGGCGTACAACGCGAAGGTGCAGAGGCCTGGTGTCTGCAACGCCGCCGAGACGCTGCTGGTGCACCGCGATGTGGCCGCGGAGCTGTTGCCCACGCTGCTCGGCAAGCTCAGCGAGGCCGGAGTCGAACTGGTCGGAGACGAGAGGACGCGCGGATCGGCGCCGTCGGTAGTGGTCGGGGAGGCCTCGGAGGCGGATTGGGACACCGAGTACCACGGCCTGAAGATGGCGGTGGGGGTGGTCGATTCGCTCGGGGAGGCCGTCGATCACATCAACCGGCATGGCACTGGGCACTCCGATGCGATCGTCACCCGTTCGCAGGAAGTGGGGGATGAGTTCACGGACGCGGTGGACTCGGCGGCCGTCTACGTCAACGCGTCGACCCGGTTCACCGATGGCTACGAGTTCGGCATGGGTGCGGAGATCGGCAACTCGACCCAGAAGCTGCATGCGCGAGGCCCGATCGGCCTGCGCGAGCTGACGACCACCAAGTACGTCGTGCACGGCAGCGGGCAGATCAGGGAGTAGGGACGTCGCGCGCATCGGGGTCCTCGGCGGGGCCTTCAACCCGCCCCACGTCGGTCATCTGCTCCTCGCGCAGGAGGCGCGGTGGCAGCTCAGGATCGATCGGGTGCTGTTGATGGTCACGGGCCGCGCGCCCCACAAGGAGATCGAGGACGACCCGGGCGCCGAGGTGCGCCTCGAGATGGCCATGCTGGCGGCGAGCGGGGACCAGGGGGTGGAGGCGTCCGGGCTCGAGGTTGGTCGGGCCGAGATCTCCTACAGCTACCGCACGCTCGAGCTGCTGGCGGAGGAGGAGCCGGAGAGCGAGCTCTTCTTTCTGCTCGGCGGGGACATGGCGGCGGGGCTGGCGAGCTGGAAGGAGCCGGAAAGGATCGTGGAGCTGGCGAGGCTCGGAGTGGTGCCGCGGCCGGGGGTCGGAATGGGCGCGGTTCGTTCGGCCCTCGAGCGTCTCGGTGCCGCCGATAGAGCGGAGATAATCGACATGCCACTTTGCGGAGCGTCCTCGACCACAGTCAGGCAGCGGGCACGTCAGGGAATGCCGCTGCGGCATCTGGTTCCGGATCCGGTGATCCGGCTGATCGAGGAGAGGGGGCTGTACCGGTGAGCCCGGGGACCGAGATGACCTCGGAGGAGCTGGCGCAGCGGCTCGCCGCGATTGCGGACGACAAGAAGGCGACCGACCTGGTGGCGCTCGATGTCCGCGAGCTGGTGGGGTACACCGATTACCTGGTGATCTGCACCGCCCGCACCGAGCGGCAGGCGAAGGCGATCCACGACGAGGTCTACCACCAGCTCAAGCGCGAGGGTCGGCTGCCTGCTCGGGTCGAGGGAGAGCGGGAGGCCGAGTGGGTGCTGATGGACTACCTCGACAGCGTGCTGCACGTCTTCACGCCCGAGCTGCGCGAGAGGTACCGCCTCGAGGTGCTCTGGGGCGAGGCGGACCGGCTGGAATTGGACCAAGCGGCTGCCAGGCCGCTCCACTCAGGAGCGCAGGGCGGTAGCCCGTAGCGACTTGGGCGGGGCGGCCGCTTGCAGCCGCGACCTGACGGGAAGCCGTCCGCCGCCCTCCCTACGCTGCTCCCGTGTCGAAGGAGCGCTTCCGGCGCACCATGCGTGGCTACGACCCCGCGGAGGTCGATGCGGCCATTGAGGCACGCGATGCGCGCCTGACTCGCCTGGAGCGTGAGGCGCAGCGCCTCGCCGAGCGGGTGGTGGACCGGGAGAAGCGGTTGCAGGAGGTCCTGAAGCGGCCCCTGATGACCGGTGGCGTCGGGAAGGGGATCGAGGAGATATATGGGCAGGCGCGCCGTCAGGCGACGCGGATCCGCATGAAGGCTCTCGATGACGCGGTGCAGATGGCGGACCGGGTGACGGAGCTCTCGAAGCTTCGTGACGAGCTCGGCGCGCGGGTCTCGGAGCTGGCCGAGGTGGCGCGGGCTCGCCTTGGAATCGAGGAGGCGCGGCCACCGGTCGGTACCGAACCGGCTCAGGGTGGGGTCTTCGCCGGAGAGGTGGAGGTCGAGGTCGGGCCGTTCAACGACTTCGCTCAACTGACGCTGTTCGAGGACGCCGCGGCGGGGATAGACGGCGCGTCAGAAATCAGGGTGAAGCGGTTCTCGGGTGGGCGCGCCTGGGTTTCGATGAACCTCGAGAACCCGATCGATCTGCTCAGGGAGCTGGAGGAGAAGGCTCCGTTCGACTTCGTGGTGCGGGACACCCGCCGCGGTGGCCTCGTCTTGGACGTGGACGAGGACGGCCGCGAGCAGGCCGCGTAGCGCGCGCTTTCAACGCGCGTCTCGTTACACCTTTCTGACGCTCAGCGCGGCACACATCACAGCTCCCGCGCGAGTATCGGCAGGTGCTCACCTCGAACGACAAGGGCAACATCGCCGAGCTAGCCATCGCGCTAGAAGCGACCCAGCTCGGGATCGACGTTCTCAAGCCGCTCGTCGAACACGCTAGGTACGACCTGGCGTTCGACATGGGCGACCGCATCCTCCGCGTTCAATGCAAGACGGCGAGGCGTAGCGGGCAGGTGCTCGTCATCAACCTAATAAGCAGCAGCTGGCACTCGCCAGGCGGGTACGTTCGAAACAAGTACGAACCTGGCGAGGTCGACCTGATCGCGGCTTACGACCATGAGACGGGATCGTGCTACCTGATCCCATTCGAGACGGCTTCGGGGTTAACGGCACTTCAGTTACGTCTGAGCCCGCCCAAGAATGGCCAGAGGGCGTCGATACACTTTGCGGCAGATCACACCCTCGCTGGGGCCATAGCTCAGCTGGGAGAGCGCGTGCATGGCATGCACGAGGTCGCGGGTTCGAGCCCCGCTGGCTCCACTTCTCCACCCGCCGGCGAAGACATCCTGATCACCCGCCGCGGCCGTCGCTACGCCCGCCTCGGCCCTCCGGATCCGCAGCTCGCCACCACAGGTACCGCTCCGGCTCTAGCGCCAGCAGCGGCCCCGGCGGCGCCTCCTCCCGGTACTGCCCGTACTTCGCGCTGAGCGCTTCCAGCCCGGCGCCGCCCTCTTCCACGTCGAGAATCGACACCGACCCCAGCACCTGCACCCAGGCCAGCTCCTCCCAATCGTCCGAATACCGATCGACCGTCAGCGCCGCCCGCGGGTCCCGCCGCAGGAACCGCAACCTCGCCGGCTCACCCTCCCTCTTCGGCTTCCGATCGATCGCGCTCCAGATCCGCCCCTCCGCCACCGCAAAAGTGACCGGCAGCACCCGCGGCGCGCCCTCCGAGTCGACTAACCCGAGCCGCCCGACCCTCGCGTCCTCCAACAGCTCATTTGCCCACGAAGGCACCTCGGTAGGTTCAGGAGCAGCCACGGACCGAGCATAGGACGACGAAAGGAGTGGGAATGGACGTTGGGATCGGACTCCCCAACGCAATAACGGGCACCACCGGCAATCAACTCACGGACTGGGCCCGCGCCGCGGAGGACGCCGGCTTCAGCACCCTCGGCACCATCGACCGCGTCGTCTACCCGAGCTACGAACCCATCGTCGCCCTTTCCGCCGCCGCGGCGGTCACCGACCGGATCCGCCTCGCGACGGACGTCATGCTTGGCCCGCTCCGGCAGAACCCCGCCATGGTGGCCAAGCAGGTTCTCTCCCTCGACGCTCTTGCAGGCGGCGGCCGCGCCGTTCTCGGCATCGCCCTCGGCGGGCGCGAAGACGACTACGAGATCAGCGGCATCGACATGTCCACCCGCGGCGACTGGCTCGATTCGGCCCTCCCGAGGATCCGCGCGATCTGGGACGGCGACGGCGAGACCGAATCGAAGGTTGGCCCGCGCCCCCAGGGCGACGGGCCCACACTCCTCGTCGGCGGCAACGTGCAGAGCTCCCTGGAGCGCGCCGCGAAGTTCGGCGACGGCTGGACGCAGGGCGGTGCCGGCCCTGACCAGTTCAAGGAGGACGCGGCGAAGCTGGAGGAAGCGTGGAAGAAGCAGGGCCGTGAAGGCAGCCCGTACAAGATGGCCCTGACCTACTTCTCACTCGGACCGGAGGCGCAAAAGAACGCAGAAGAGGACCTCGGCGACTACTACGCCTGGCTCGGCGAGGAGATCGCGCAGGCGATCGTCGGCGGCGCGGCCAAGGACCCCGACACCGTCAAGCAGTACCTGGCGGCCTTCGAGTCCGCCGGCTGCGACGAACTGATCCTCTTCCCCGCAGCGAGTGACCCGGCCCAGGTCGAACTTCTCGCCGAGGCCGCCGGCCTCTAGGGGCAGCAAGCGACCATTCAGCCGGGTTTATTGCGTTAGCAAAGGCTTACGCGTGGGTATGGCGCATTTGAAGGACCTCACTACCAGCCGTCCGCCGAACCGCGGCGGTGAGAGTAGGTGCTGGGCCGCGTGGTTCGGCGGCAGAGGAAGGAGAGTCAGATGGAGTCTTCGAGGTCAGGAGCATCGTGGATTCCTGCCGATCCGGGGCCCCTGGGGCTCGCCGGATTCGCCATGACCACGTTCGTTCTGAGCATGTTCAATGCGGATCTCGTCAACAAGGCCGGGGAGCCCGTGGTTCTCGGGCTCGCCCTCGCATACGGGGGCATCGCCCAGCTGCTGGCCGGAATGTGGGAATTCCGCACCGGCAACACCTTCGGTGCGGTCGCTTTCTCGTCATTCGGCGCCTTCTGGATCTCTTACTGGGTGCTGGTGACGTTCTTCGTGGACAGCATCCCGGCGGCGCACGCGGGAGCGGCAGTCGGTCTCTACCTGTGGGCCTGGGCGATCTTCACGACCTACATGTTCGTGGCATCACTCCGGACCACCGGGGCGGTCGCCCTCGTGTTCTTCCTGCTCGCGATCACGTTCATCCTGCTGGGAGCTGGCAACTCCGGCGACCACACCAACGTGATCAAGTGGGGCGGCTATATCGGTCTCGCCACTGCGGCCGCGGCCTGGTACGCGTCGTTCGCCGCCGTCGTCAACTCGACGTTCGGTCGGACCATCGCGCCTGTCATGCCGCTGCAGGTGGCGAGGGGAGAGGAGGTCGACCCGGCCGGACGCTAGGAGAATCAGAAACAGGCCGGAGGCGGCGCCGGTTGCACGGCGCCGCCGTTTCCGGCAATGGATGCGTCGGGGAGTATTTTGAATCGCGACCAGACTTAGGAGGAAAGATGGCGACCAAGGTGAGTGGCGAGAACCTCGAGAAACAACTCGAATCGATGCTCGACATCGAGAAGTTCCCGCCGCCGGACGAGTTCCGGAAGCACGCGCTCGTCACCGACGAGTCCATGTACGAGGAGGCGGCCAGCGACCTCGAGGGTTTCTGGTCGAAGCAGGCCGAGGAGCTGATCGACTGGATCGAGAAGCCATCGCAAACGCTGGACGAGTCGAACGCGCCCTTCTATAAGTGGTTCGCCGACGGGAAGCTGAACGTCTCGTACAACTGCCTGGATCGCCACGTCGAGGCCGGCAACGGCGACCGCATCGCCTACCACTGGCACGGGGAGGAGGGCGAGGAGCGCGACATCACCTACGCCGAGCTCCACCGCGACGTCCAGCGTTTCGCCAACGCGCTCAAGGCCCGTGGCATCGGCAAGGGTGACGTGGTCGGCATCTATCTGCCGATGATCCCCGAGGTCTTGATCTCGATGCTGGCCTGCGCCCGCATCGGGGCCCCGCATAACGTCGTATTCGGCGGCTTCTCCCCTGAGGCTGTCCGCGAGCGCATGGAGTTTTCCGACGCCAAGGCCCTGATCACAGTGGACGGCGCCCGCCGCAAGGGCAAGACAGCCCCGATCAAGAGCGCCGTCGACGAGGAGGGCATAGGCGATCTGGACTCGATCGAGACCATCTTCGTAGTTCGAGCGACCGGCGCTGAGTGCGAGATGAAGGACGGCCGCGACGTCTGGTTCGGCGAGGAGATGGAGAAGGCCGACGCAGAGTGTCCCCCCGAGGAGCTTGATGCCGAGCACCCGCTCTTCGTCCTCTACACCTCGGGCTCGACGGCGAAGCCCAAGGGCGTGCTCCACACGACGGCCGGCTACCTGCTCGGCGTCACCTTCACCCATCGGTACGTCTTCGACCTGAAGCCGGAGTCGGACGTCTTCTGGTGCGGGGCCGACGTCGGCTGGGTCACCGGCCACTCGTACATCCTCTACGGGCCCCTCTCCAACGGCGCCACCGGCGTCATGTACGAGGGCCCCCCGGACTACCCGGACAAGGACGTCTGGTGGGACATCATCGAGCGCTACAAGGTGACGATCTTCTACACGGCGCCCACCGCGATCCGCGCCTGCATGAAGTGGGGGATCGAGTACCCGCAGAAGCACGACCTCTCCTCGCTGCGCCTGCTCGGCACGGTTGGGGAGCCGATCAACCCCAAGGCGTGGCTGTGGTACTACGAGGTGATCGGCGGCGAGCGTTGCCCGATCGTCGACACCTGGTGGCAGACCGAGACGGGCAACATCCTGATCAGCCCTCTCCCCGGCATCACCGACGCGAAGCCCGGCTCGGCCACCAGGCCGTTGCCCGGCATTGACGCCGCAGTGCTCGATGATGACGGCAATGAGCTGGACGGCGATCAGGGCTATCTGGCCCTCCGCCGCCCCTGGCCCGGGATGCTCCGCACCCTGTTCAAGGAGGACGATCGCTTCAAGGAGACCTACTACTCCAAGTGGGACGAGACGACCTACTTTGTCGGCGACGCCGCCCGCAAGGACGAGGACGGCTACTTCTGGATCCTCGGCCGGGTCGACGACGTGGTCAACGTCTCCGGCCACCGCCTCTCGACCGCGGAGGTCGAGTCCGCCATCGTCTCGTATCCGAAGGTTGCCGAGGCGGCCGTGATCGGGATTCAGGATGAGGACACCGGCCAGGCGATCTGCGCCTTTGTCACGCTTGAGGGCGACCTGGACGGCTCGGAGGAGATCGCAAAGGAGATCAACGAGCACGTCGCCCAGCGGATCTCGAAGATCGCGCGCCCGAAGCGCATCATCTGGTCCGGCGACCTGCCGAAGACCCGCTCCGGCAAGATCATGCGCCGTCTCCTTCGCGACATCGGCGAGGGCCGAGAGCTCGGTGACGTCACCACGCTCCGCGACCCCGCGGTCATGGAGCAGCTCGAGACCAAGGTCAAGGAGATCCAGGCCCAGGAGAGCTAGGCAGCAGCCGCGCGAGCCCGCTGCAGCGCCGGGCGGGCTCGCTCCGGCAGCTGCCTGCGCAGGCGCCAGGTCGCGCCCGAGAAGTTCCGGTTCGCGACCGTGGCGAAGCCCTCCTCGTCCTCCCGCAGCGCCAGCAGCAGATGCGCGACCTGGTCCCCGGGCGGCAGGTCACCAGCCTCACCGACACGCACGCAGAAGCAGTGGACCCGGTGTCCTCCGGGCCGCACCAGGATCGCGCCCTCGCTGGCCCACCAGCCACGCTCCGAGCCGCCCGCGCTCGAGCGCCAGCCCGGTCTCGCCCGGCAGATCGCGCGAGTCGTGCCCGACAAGGTCACCGAGCAGCCCCAGCGCCGCACGCTCCGCCCGGAATTGCCTTCCCCGATCGGCTTCACGCCCCGCGCGCCACGCCGCGCCTGTAGATGGAGCACCGCCAGCCCGTGCCCGAGGAAGATCGCCGAGACCGGAAAGGCCAGCGGCTCGATCCAGACCAGCAGCGCGGCGGGCAACCCGAAGGTGACGATCACCCCGACGCTCCACAGCGTCCAGATCCGCCCCTCCTTCTCGAGGCTCCTCTCGCTTGCCCGCCGCCTCCACGGCATCGCCGCCGCTTCGGCGAGAACACCCGCCTCCATGCTCTAGCCGCCCGCGATCGGACGCCTCATCATGACCAGCTCCGCGTCGAGCGGCAACTCCCGCACGACCTCGGCGGAGCCGTCGGGCAGCGTGGCGCTCGCCAGCATGCCCTCGTCGAGCTCGCGCCGGAACGCCTCGATCGCCACTCGCTGGGCGTCCTCGTCCTCGGCCGTCCAGCTCGCCAGCTCCGTATGCCCTGTGCGGTCCAGTCTGATCAACCTAGACATGCCTTCTCCTTTCCTCGCGTCCGAATATACGCCGCTCGTAAACTGGCCCCGCGATGCCCGAGAGCGAGATAACGGACCGCTACGACCCGGACGCGATCGAGCGCAAGTGGCAGCTCGTCTGGGAGGCGGAGAACACCTGGGTGGTCGCGAACCCCGGCTCCCCTGAGTTCGACGCGTCAAAGCCGAAGAGCTACGTGCTCGAGATGCTGCCCTACCCGTCGGGCGAGCCGCACGTCGGGCACCTGAAGACCTACTCGGTCGGCGACGCAATCGCTCACTTTCGGCGCCGCCGCGGCTTCAGCGTCGTGCACCCGATGGGTTACGACGCCTTCGGCCTGCCGGCCGAGAACAACGCGATCCAGACGGGCGAACACCCCCGGGAGGCGACCGAGAAGTCGATCGCGTCCTTCCGCGAGCAGTTCATGCGCTGGGGCATCTCGATCGACTGGACGCGAGAGCTCGGCACGCACCAGCCCAGCTACTACCGCTGGACACAGTGGATCTTCCTGAAACTGTTCGAGCGCGGACTGGCACACCGGCACGAGGCGCCCGTCCACTGGTGCCCCAAGGACCAGACGGTGCTCGCCAACGAGCAGGTGATCGACGGACACTGCGAGCGCTGCGGCACCCTGGTGGAGCTCCGTCAGCTCGAGCAGTGGTTCTTCCGGATCACGGAGTACGCGCAGCAGCTGCTCGACGACTTCGAGCTGCTCGAGTCCTGGCCGGAGAACGTGATCACCATGCAGCGGAACTGGATCGGCCGCTCGGAGGGCGCGGAGGTCGTCTTCCGCTGCGAGGAGCTCGACCTCGACTTCCCCGTCTTCACCACCCGTCCCGACACGCTCTTCGGGGCGACCTTCTTCGTGCTGGCCCCCGAGCATCCGGAGGTCGAGCGCCTGGCCGTCGGCACCGAGCACGAGCGAGAGGTTCGCGAGTACGTCAACGAGTCGGCCCGGGCGACGGCCGAGGAGCGCGCCGACGAGGAGCACCAGAAGACCGGCGTGCCACTGGGCCGCGAGGTCGTCAACCCGGTGAATGGCGAGCGCATCCCGATGTTCGTCGCCGACTACGTCCTGATGGAGTACGGGACAGGCGCGATCATGGCCGTGCCCGCCCACGACGAGCGCGACTACGACTTCGCCAGGACCTTCGACCTGCCGATCCGCAGGGTGATCGAGGGCACCGACCCCGAGGAGGCACTGGACGATCAAGGGCTGCCCTACTCCGGTGACGGCCTGATGGTCAACTCCGGGCGCTTCGACGGCAAGCACAACCGCGAGGCGTATGACGAGATCGTCGCCTGGCTGGCTTCTGAGGGCCGGGGCAAGGCGGCCGTCAACTACCGCCTTCGTGACTGGCTGGTCTCGCGGCAGCGCTACTGGGGCGCCCCGATCCCGATCATCTACTGCGATCGGTGCGGCATGGTCCCGGTCCCCGAGGACCAGCTGCCGGTGCTGCTTCCGGACATCGAGGAGTACGCGCCGAAGGGGAAGAGCCCACTGGCCGCCGCCGAGGACTGGGTCAAGGTCGAGTGCCCCTCATGCGGGGGAGAGGGCCGCCGCGAGACGGACACGATGGACACCTTCGTCGACTCCTCCTGGTACTTCCTCCGCTACCTCGACCCACGGAACGACGAGGAGTGCTGGGCGAGAGAGGTCGCCGACTACTGGATGCCGGTCGACCAGTACATCGGGGGAGTCGAGCACGCGATCCTGCACCTGCTCTACGCCCGCTTCTTCGTCAAGGCGCTCCATGACATCGGAGCGCTCGAGGCGCGCGAGCCGTTCGCCAACCTCTTCACGCAGGGAATGATCACCCGCGATGGGGCGAAGATGTCCAAGTCCCGCGGCAATACGGTGAGCCCGGCCGAGTATGTCGAGCGCTTCGGCGCAGACACATTGCGCACCTACATCTGTTTCATGGGGCCGCCGATCAAGGGCGGTGACTGGTCCGACGAAGGGGCGGAGGGGATCTTCCGGTTCCTGGCGCGGCTCTGGCGTCTGGGGCGCGAGGTCGCCGATCGGACGGAGGCTGGGGACACCGACGGTGCCGAGGGGGCGGCCCGCGAGCTGCTTGCCAAGGCGCACTGGGCGATCGACAAGGTCACCCGCGACATCGAACCCCGGTTCCAGTTCAACACCGCCATCGCCGCGGTGATGGAGCTGGTCAACGAGGTCTACCGGCTCAAGGATGGACTCTACGAAGACGCGACCGGTCCGCCGCGGTGCACTTCGCGACCGCGACGGCCGCGTCCCTGCTCTTCCCGTTCGCCCCGCATCTCTGCTCCGAGGTCTACGAGTGGCTTGAGGGGGAGCGTGTCTGGGAGCAGGCGTGGCCCGAGGCCGATCCGGCGTTGCTCGAGCGCGACACCTACATGCTGGTCGTCCAGGTGAACGGCAAGCTGCGCGACCGGATCGAGGTCGAGAGCGGTGCGTCGGAGGAGCGGCTGCTCGAGGCTGCTCGGGACAGCGAAAACGTCCAGCGACACCTCGATGGCAAGGCGATCGTCAAGGAGATCGTCGTCCCCGGCCGGCTCGTCAACCTTGTCGTAAAAGGATGATCTGGTAGAAAGCATCCCGTGCTGGTCAGGCGGCTCGCGGATGCCCCCACCGAGGAGTGGCACAGGCTCCGCAATCACATCCTTATGGACGCCGGGGAGCTCGGCTCCCGCAACATGTCCGTGACCTGGCTCGAGGTCCCGGCGGGCATCGACCAGGAGCTCCATTCGCACGAGGAGGCCGAGCAGGTCTACATCGTCGTGAGCGGTGGCGGCACGCTCACGGTCGCCGGCGACACGCAGGAGGTCGCCGAGGGTGATCTGGTCCTGGTCCCGCCGGCCACCGATCACTCGATCGCCAACGGAAACTCGGCCGATCTGTGCTGCGTATCCGTCCAGTCGCCGCCGGTCACCGCGTCCGAGGTCTTCGGGCGCCCGGGCGTCGGCGTCGCCTCTGAGTACGAGGAGGAGTAGCGGCTGACCCGCAGGCGGGTCGTCGTTCGGGGCCGGGTCCAGGGAGTCTTCTTCCGGGACAGCACGAGGCGGCGCGCCGAGGCGGCCGGGGTGGCCGGTTGGGTTTGCAACACGCCCGAGGGCGCTGTCGAGGCCGTCTTCGAAGGCGATCCCGACGCGGTCGAGGAGCTGGTCGAGTTCTGCCGCCACGGGCCGAGCCGCGCGGAGGTAGCCGCCGTCGAGGTGGAGAACGAGGAGCCGGAGGGGCTCTCGGGCTTCGAGGTTCGCTGAGCTGACCGCGTCAGGTCGCTGATCCGCCACGAAGAGGGCGGATCCCGCGATCACCGGGCCGCCAAGGTCGGCGCGTGCCCCAGCTGAGCCGCTCGCAACTCCTTCTCTACGGAGCGATCGCGGTCGCCGTGCTGGTGATCGGCGCCCGCTGGATTCGCTCGAGCGGGAACGGGTCGGCCGGTGGCCCGGAGGTGAGCTTCGCCGCCGACTCCTCGCCTCGGGAGGGAACCGGTGACGTCGTGGTGCACGTCGCCGGTGACGTGTCGCGCGCGGGTGTCTACCGGCTCCCCGCCGGCTCCCGGGTGACCGACGCCGTCCGCAGAGCCGGCGGCTTCGCACCAGGAGCGAATCAGGATGCGATCAACCTGGCGGCGAGGCTCAGCGACGGACAGCAGGTGGTGGTGCCGGGACCCGGGGCGAGCGCCGCATCCGCCGCGGGCGAGGGGCAGACGGGACCGATCAGCCTCGGGAGCGCGACCGCCGAGCAGCTCGATGGGATCGAGGGGATCGGACCCGTCACGGCCCAGAAGATCATCGGGTTCCGTGACCAGCACGGGGGTCTCTCCTCGGTCAATCAGCTCGATCAGGTCGACGGCATCGGCCCGTCCACCATGCAGACGCTCAGGGCCGCGCTGCAGCCCTGAGCGCCCGGTGCGGCGGAGTCAGTGGCCCAGCAGGCGCTCCCACTCCTGCCGCCGGTGCCCGACGCTTTCGTGCTCGGGCTCCTGGTTGCCGCGCGGGATGCTGCCCGCGTGGCCCTCGGCCGCCTGCATGTCGGCTCGGCGGCGATCGAGGCGACCCTGCTCGGCTCTGTTTGCGTCGACGCGCTGGGGCGCTCCGCGGTGCGGGTGTTCGCGGTTCGTCGTCATCGCTCCTCCATCCGGTTGAGCTTGCGTTCAGTCCGCGTACCACGTGACCACTGAGTGAAACCCGACTGGCGATTCGCGGCTCTGACGGGCGCGGCGACCGGTCTTGCCCTCGCACCCGTCGCCATGGCCGAACCAGGCGTGCAAGCCGTGGGCGCCCTGCCGATCGCCGTGATCGCCCTCGCGGCGCTGCGGCCCGGCGGAGATGACAGTGTCGCCTGGTGGGCCTGGCTCGGCGTCATCGCGCTGGTCGCGGCCCTGACCGGCCTGCTGATCGGTGGCGCGCGAGTCCACGCCATCGACGCCGGCGCCCTTCAGGCCCGCCCCGGCCAGCAGGCGAGGATCGACGGCTTCGTCGCCGGAGTGCCGCGACGGAACCGCGGCGAGGTGGGCGTGCGTGTCGACACGCCGCAGGGCCCGGTCCTGGTCGAGGCGCCGGAGCCGGTTGGCGAATTGCCGGTTGGGTCCGAGGTCGCGGCTGACGGACTTTTAGAGACACCCGAGCCATGGCGGGCCGCATACCTGCGGCGCCAGGGAATCGCGATGACGTTGCGTACCGAACGGATCGAGTCGCGTCCGGGGCGTCGTGGGGGCGTGGCGAGGTGGATCGATGAAATCCGCGAGCGCGCGGAGAAGGCGCTCGGTCGCGGCATGCCCTCCAGGGAAGCCGCTCTGGCGCGCGGATTCGTTCTCGGCGAGGACGACCGCATCGATCAGCGAACCCGCGACGACTTCCAGCGATCCAACCTCACGCACCTGCTGGCCGTCAGTGGCGAGAACGTGATCCTGCTCTGCGTCCTGTCCTGGCCATTGCTGGCCATGCTCGGTCTGACGATGCGGTCGAGGCTGATCGGCGCCCTTTGCCTGATCGCGATCTACGTGCCGGTCACCGGCGCGGGGCCGTCGATCCAGCGAGCGGGGGTGATGGGCGCAGCCGGGCTGATCGCGGCGCTGGCCGATCGGCCGCGCTCGCGCTGGTACGCGGTCCTGCTCGCCGCTGCGCTCACGCTGGCGATCAATCCGCGGGCCGATGGCGACGTTGGCTGGCAGCTCAGCTTCGCTGCGGTGATCGGAATCATGCTCTGGGCTCGGCGGCTGGCCAGCGCCATCGGTGGGGATGCCGAGCGCGGGTCGGCGCGGCGGGCCCTGGCTGAGGCGGTGGCGGTCACCGCCGCGGCCACGGTGGCGACGGCGCCGCTGATGGCTGAAGCGTTCGACCAGTTCTCCCCGGCCGCCCTGCCCGCGAACGTGCTGGCCGCGCCGGCGGTCGCGCCGGCAATGTGGCTGGGGATGCTGGCCGGGATCGCCGGCCAGCTGCCGCTGCTCCCGGTGGAGCCTCTGAATTGGCTCGATTCGCTGTGCCTGGCCTACATCGCGGAGGTCGCACACTGGCTCGCCGCTCCGGATTGGGCGTTGCTGACGGTGCACCTCCGCTCGGTGTGGGCGGTCGCGGCGGCCTATGGGTTTCTTCTGCTCGGCATGGAGCTCCTGCTTCGCGGGCTTGCACTACGGCGAGCCCATCGGCGCTGGCCCGTCGCAGCGCTCCCTGTCTGTCTCGCCGCGGCGATTGCCGCCGCGCTCCTCACCGCCTGGCCGTTTCGAAGCACCGCTCCGCCGCCACCGGCGACCGACCTCGTGGTGCGCATCCTCGACGTTGGGCAGGGCGATTCCATCCTGTTGCAGCCTCCGGATGGGGATCCGGTGCTCGTCGATACCGGTCCACCCGAGGATGGCGTCGAGGATCGGCTCCGGGAGTTGGGTATCGAGAAGCTTGCCGCGATCGTGATCAGCCATGACCAGTCCGACCACGCGGGCGACCTGCCCGAGCTGCTCGGCACCTTGCAGGTCGAACGGGTCGTCTACGGGGCGACCGATAGTCGCCTCCGCAGGGCGGCCCTCGCGGCGGGCGTGGAGCCCTTCCAGCTGACCGAGGGCGGCGAACTCGACTTTCACGGGCTGCACCTCAGTGCGCTCTGGCCACCGCGTGAGCTGACCAGCGTGACCGGCGAGGACCCGAACCTCCTCTGTCTTGTCCTGGTCGCACGCTGGCGCCACTTCTCGATGCTGCTCACCGGAGATGCAGAGGCCGAGTCCGTGCCGATGGACCCGGGTCCGGTCGACGTGCTGAAGGTCGCCCACCATGGGTCGGAGGACGCGGGACTGGACGGGCTCCTCGCTCGCTCCGTGCCGAAGCTGGCGGTGATCTCCGTCGGCGCCGGGAACTCCTACGGCCATCCGACCGAGGCGACGCTGTCCACCTTGGGCGCGCACGACGTGCCGACCATGCGCACCGATCGCCAGGGCGAGATCGACATCGACGCGAACGGTTCCCGGTGGACGGCGGGTACCGACGGGGGTTAGCCTGGGCGCACGATGGTCGTCTTGAGACGGGCGGGGGCCCTACTGGTCGTGATCGTGCTCGTTCTCGGGCTGGGCGGTGCGCTCGCAACGGCGAAGAAGAAGCACCACAAGAAGAAGGGCCGGGCCTGGAGCTCGCAGGTGACGCTCACGCACCAGGCGAGCACCCAGTTCGGCGGCGTCGTCACCTCGGGGCTGGGTGGCTGCGCCGGATCCCGCGTGGTGACGCTGACCTATACGGATCCCAACACGGGCCAGACCTCACCGCTCTCCGTGCAGCGCACGGATGGCGCCGGGCGACTACGACGTGACGTTGACTGAGGACGCCTTCGCCGGCGCCTACCAGGTCCTGGTCGCGGAGCGGAAGATCCGGGCCAGGAAGGCTCCCCAGCGCTGCCTGGCAGCGACCAGCCCAACGATTACGGTCACCGCCGCCTCCTAGGCCTCGCATCTCCCACCGCCCCTAGACTCGCTCGGATGCCCGAGCCAGAGATGAAGCCGGCCTATCTGATCGCTGGGACCGACGAGGCGAAGATCGCGCGCACCCGAGGCCGCCTGCGGGAGCGCGCCGAGCGGGAGGGGGGTCCTGGCGCCTTGGAGCTGTTCGAGGCGGGTGACGGTCGGCGCTCGCCGGATGTCGACGCCTTGGTCTCCTCGCTCGCAGCGATCTCGCTGATCGCATCGCGCCGCTACCTGCTCGTGGACGGGGTAGATGGTTGGAGCAAGGCGGACCTGGAGAGAGCCACAGAAGCAATCGCGCAGATACCACCTGAGACCACGGTCGCGCTGGTCGCACACGGCAAGGCCCCGGCGGGGCTTGCGAAGGCGGTGGAGAAGGCCGGGGGAGACGTGCTGGCATTCGACCAGCCCAGGGAGCGCGAGCTCCCCAAGCAGCTGATCGCTGACGCGCGAGAGCTTGGCTTCGACCTGGATCCGGCGGCCGCCCGGCTTCTGGTCGAGCGCCTCGGCCCGAGGCCGATGCGGTTGCGCACCGAGCTGGAGCGCCTGGCCCTCTGGGCGGGCGAAGGCGGCCAGGTCGGCGTGGAGGACCTCGAGGCGATGGTGTCCGACACCTCGGAGGAGGCCATCTGGACGCTCGCCGACGCCGTGGTCGCGGGCGACCAGGCGGGGACGATGCGAGTCGCCGAGCGCCTCGTCGCACAGGGTGAAGCGTTGCCGCGGATCGTCTACTCGCTCGCCCCGCGCCTGCGCCAGGCCCTCAGAGCGGCCGCCGAGCTGGAGGCCGGAAAGCCGGCGGGAGAGGTCGCCAAGGGGCTTTCGATGCACCCCTACGCCGCCAAGATGCTCGTCTCGAAGGTCAAGGGCCGCACTCCCGAGGACCTCGACGCATCGATTCGAGCCCTGGCCGACCTCGAGCTCTGGTCGCGCGGCGGCTCGGACTACGCCGAGGGTGTCGCGTTCACGCTCTCGCTGCGCCGGGCGGTCGGGCTGGCAAGCGACGAGGTCGAGCCGCTCGCCTGGGCCCTGCGGTGACAATGCGAGGGGTCCCCGGAGGCGAAGCCGAGGAGACACCCGTTAAGTGCTGGAGGCAGCGCCGGCGATCCCGGCGGCGCGGGACTTCTTGCGGGCACCGGTGTTCCGGTGCAGCGCGCCCTTCTGAACGGCCTTATCGATGCGCGAGACGAGCGCCTTGTGCTCCGAGGCGACGGCCTCCGCGTCTCCCGACCGAACCGCTGCTTCGAGCCGCTTGAAATGGGTCTTCACCGAGCTGCGAAAGCGCAGGTTCTCGACCCGCTCACGCTCTGAGCGCGCGATCCGCTTCTTCTGTGAGGCGATGTTGGCCATGAAAAGACCCGCGAGGCGGGCGGCGAAGAGAATAGAGCAATGACTGAGAGAGGCGACGGGGAAAATCGCCTGCGCGGCGAGCCTCCGGCTCCGCCGGAGCCGTTCGACCCCTCAACGGACGAGTTCCCCGCGGTCAGCTCCGACGAGGACACGCGCCTGCTCGAGGCCGAGCGGATCGAGCAACGCCACGAGGCGGTCTCCATGGACACCTCGAGCTTCATGGCGCTTCCGGCGCCGACGCCGTCGACGCCCTTTGTTCCCCCCGACTTCGACGTGCGCGAGGGCAGGCTGGGACGCTCGACGGCGTTCTTCTCGATCGCCACCGCGTTTTCGCGGGTGGCTGGGTTGGTGCGCGAGATCGTCGCGGCGAGTTACTTCGGCATCAGCGGCCCCATGTCGGCGTTCACGATCGCCTTCCAGGTCCCCAACCTGGTTCGGTCGCTGTTCGCCGATGCGGCGATCCAGGCGGCTTTCGTACCCGTCTTCACCGAGGAGCTGGAGAAGGGCAACAAGCGCGAGGCGTTCCGGCTTGCATCGACGCTGATCTACCTGGTCACGCTGGTACTGGGTGCGATCACCGCACTCTTCATCCTACTTGCGCCGCTGATCACGCCGATTTTCGCGCCCGGCTTCAGCGGCGAGATCCTCGACCTCACGGTCACGCTCTCGCAGATTCTCTTCCCGATCCTGATCATGCTCGGGGCGACGGGAATGGTCGTCGGGGTCCTGAACAGCTACGACCGGTTCGCCGCGTTCGCGATCTCGCCGTTCTTCTGGAACGTCGTGATCATTGCCGTGCTGGTCCTGCTGGAGCCCGCGTTTCACGGGAACGACCGGATCTACGCCTACGCGATCGGGGTGCTGGTGGGGACCGTGGTGCAGCTCGCGATTCCGGCTTGGGATTTGCGGAATACCCCGTTCCGGCTGACCAGGGACTTCGACTGGCACATCCCCGAGGTGAGGAAGGTCCTCCTGCTGATGCTGCCGGTGACCCTCAGCCTCGGCCTGATCAACTTCGATCTGCTCCTCAACAGCATCGTTGGAACGCTCGTCTCCGACCAAGCACCGGCCGCGATCGACAAGGCCTTTCGGATCTACATGCTGCCGCAGGGGATCTTCTCGGTCGCCGTTGCGACCGTTACCTTCCCGACCCTGGCTCGCTTCGCCGCGCGGCAGGAGTGGACCAACCTCCGCGCGACCATGGCGAACGGGATGCGGCAGATCGTCCTGCTGCTGATTCCGGCGGCCGCCGTCGTGCTGGTGCTCTCGGTGCCGATAACCCGGCTCGTCTACCAGCGGGGCGAATTCAATGCCGAGCAGACCCACCTCGTCGCCCAGGCGCTCTTCTGGTTTGCCTTCTCGCTGCCCTTCAACGGCCTCTATCTGATGCTGACGCGAACCTTCTTCAGCCTGCAGCGCCCCTGGGTCCCGACGGCCGTGGCGGGCTCGAACCTGGTGGTCGACATCATCTTCTCGTTCGCGCTCTACTCGCCCTTCGGGGTCGGGGGTGTTGTGGCTGCCACGGTGATCGCGACAGTTTCGAGCGTGGTCGCCCAGGCTGTGATCCTGCGCCGCCAGCTCCACGGCCTCGAGCTCGGGCGGCTGATGGCAACGACAGCGCGAGTACTGGTCGCGGCCGCCCTGCTCGCCGGGATGAGCTACCTGGTCTGGTACGGCCTCGACCAGGCTCTGGGGCGAAGCACCATCGCCCAGCTGGTCTCGGTGGGAGGAGCCTTGATCGCGGGCTTCGCCACTTACTTCGGCGCGGTGCTGGTGCTCCGCGTCCCGGAGGCCGGGCAGATCATCCGACTGGTGCGGCGGATCTAGCCGGAGTGGCCTAGGCCGGCCGCGGATCGCCGACCCAGTAGCGCGGGCCCGGGCCGGATCGAGCCGCGTGGTCCCCGGGGTTGGAGAGCTGGCAGCGGTCCAGGGATAGGCAACCGCAGCCAATGCATTCGGTGAGGCCGGCCCGGAGGCGCTCGAGCTCGGCGATTCGCTCATCGATTCGGGAGGTCCAGCCGCTCGAGAGCCGGGACCAGTCACCGCGGGTGGGGGCCCGGTCGGGCGGCAGCTTGGAGAGCTCATCGGCGATCTCGCCCAGGGTGAGGCCGACGCGCTGTGCGAAGACGATGAAGGCGATGCGCCGCAGCACGGAGCGGGGATAGCGGCGGTGACCCGAGCCGGCCCGCTCGGAGCTGATCAGCCCACGGTCCTCGTAGAAGCGCAGGGCGGAGGCAGCGACGCCGCTCCGTTTGGCCACCTCGCTGATCGTCATCAAGTCGGCCACCGGGACAGGAAATCACGATCTCGGCTTGACTTCAAGTTCACTTGAGCTTGTAGATTCAACCAACCCGATCGCAGGAGACGCCCGATGAGTGAGACGAAGACAGCCAGCGAGACGATCACCGACGAGGTCACCTCATGGCCCGGCGTCGAGGCCGGGTACGGCAGACGCGGCGAGTGGAGCTTCCGCGTCAACGGGCACGAGGTCGGACACCTGCATGGAGATCACGCCGCCCACTTCAGCTTCGGTAAGGAGGTCGGCACCTCGCTGCGGGAGCAGGGCCGCGTCGTCGACCATCCGGTCTTCCCGGGCAAGGACGCGATGGCGGCGCGGCGGATCGACGATGACGACGATGTCCGCGAGGTGATCGCGCTGATGCGGCTCAACTACGACCGCATCGTGGCCCGCTACGGACTGCGCTCCATCTCGGCCACGACGTAGCGGCTGGTGATCCGGAAGGCCGCCGGGTCCTCGTTCCCCTCCTCGTAGATCCGGCGCATTCCTTCGCGAATCTCCTCCGCTCGCCCGGCTCCATCGAGTACGGGCCGAGCGTCGATGGCGAGTGGGTGATTCTCACCCTCGATCCGCATGAACTCATCCACCGAGGGCGCGTGGAAGGCGAGGCTGTGGTCGCTGAGCGACACTGAGAAGCCGTGCGGCTCGAACAGACCTGACAGCGATTCGCGTTCGTGCCACGGAAACGGAGGCGCGGGGAGCGTCTGACCGAGAATCTCCACCACCGTCTGCCGCACGAGCCGAACCGCGTCGGAGATCGGGCCGCCGGGGATCCACGCTGCGATCACGATTCGGCCCCTGGGCTTCGTGACACGCGCGAGCTCCGCGGCGGCCGCGGCGGGGTCGGGGGCAAAGATCACCCCGAAGACCGAGACAACCGCATCGGCCTCGGCGTTGGAGACGGTCATCGACGCCGCCTCGCCGACCACGAACTCGGCGTCGAGATCGCGATCCTCCGCTGCGGCAGCGGCAACCTCGAGCAGTCGTTCCGCCGGGTCGACCCCGATCACCCTGGCTCCGCGCTCCGCCGCGAGCAGCGCGGCGTTGCCGGTGCCGCAACCGACGTCCACGACCGTCTCGCCGTCAATGGGATCGGCGATGTCGATCACAACATCCGCCGCCGGGAGCAGCTGCAACGCGATCAGCTCGTAGCGGCTCTGTCCCCAATCCACGGGTGGACTCTAGTTTGGCCCGCTAGCGTCCAGCCATGCGGATCGACCACGTCATCTACGCGGCCCAGGACCTCGACGCGGCTGCTGATGGCGTCGAGTCCGACCTCGGCCTGACGGTGGTCCCCGGGGGCCGGCACGTCGGGCACGGGACCCACAACCGGATCGTGCCGCTCGGCCGCGGCTACCTCGAGCTGATGGGTATCGCGGACGACGAGGAAGCCGCAGCGTCACCGATCGGCCGTGCCCTCCGACAGCACCTCGACGGGCGCGGCGATGGACTCTTCGCCTGGGCCGTGGCGGTGCGGGAGATCGAGCCGGTCGCCGATCGCCTCGGACTCCCGGTCACGGAGATCGCCCGTGAGGGCCTGACCGCCCAACTGGTGGGCGTGGTGGATGCGCTCGGCGAGCCCGGACTGCCGTTCTTCATCGCACGGGACCACGGAATACCCGACCCGGGGGTCGGTGCCGATGCCGGCGGGATCAGCTGGCTGGAGGTGAGCTGCGACGAGGCGGAGTTGGACCGTCGTCTCGGAGGCGAGGAGCTTCCGGTGAGGGTGGTCGAGGGTCCGAACGGCGTACACGCCGTGGGCATCGGCGACCGCGAATTCCGCAGCGCCTAGACGTCGACGGGCACGCCCTACCCTTCTCTCGGCCCATGGACCGGATCCGCAACTTCTCGATCATCGCCCACATCGACCACGGCAAGTCGACCCTCGCCGATCGCATCCTCGAGCTGACCGGCGCCGTCGATGCGCGCACCCACGTGCCGCAGATGCTCGACTCGATGGAGCTGGAGCGCGAGCGAGGGATCACGATCAAGGCACAGGCGGTGCGGGTCACGTATCAGGCGTCCGACGCCGGGACCTACCACCTCCACCTGATCGACACGCCCGGGCACGTGGACTTCTCCTACGAGGTCTCGCGCAGCCTGGCGGCCTGCGAGGGCGCTTTGCTGGTGGTCGACGCCGCCCAGGGCGTCGAGGCCCAGACTGTCGCGAACGCCTACGCCGCGATTGACGCCGGGCTCGAGCTGATCCCGGTCCTGAACAAGGTCGATCTGCCCGGCGCCGACCCGGACGGCGTCGCCGCGCAGGTGGCCGACCTCCTCGGGGTCGATCCGGCGGAGGCACTGAGGATCTCGGCGAAGACGGGTGAGGGGGTCACCGATGTGCTCGAGGCGATCGTGCAGAGGATCCCGCCGCCTGACGGCGAACCCGAGGCGCCGCCTCGCGCCCTGATCTTCGATTCCGAGTTCGACCAGTACCGAGGAGTGGTGGCCTACGTACGGATGATGGATGGCCGCTTCTCGAAGAGCGAACCGATCAAGGCCATGCAGGCCCGGACCCAGGCCGACATCGACGACATCGGGTTCTTCACGCCGAAGATGACGCCGGCGGGCGGGCTGTCAGCGGGAGAGGTCGGCTACGTGATCACCGGCATCAAGGACGTCACCAAGCTTCGTGTCGGCGACACGCTGACCAGCCGGGAGAACCCGGCCACCGAGGCGCTGCCGGGTTACCGCGAGGTCCGGCCGATGGTCTTCTGCGGTCTGTTCCCGATCGACACCGACCGCTACGAGGACCTGCGCGACGCGCTCGACCGCCTTGCGCTCAACGACGCCGCCCTCTCTTACGAGCCCGAGACCTCCGAGGCGCTCGGTTTCGGCTTTCGCTGCGGCTTCCTCGGTCTACTGCACATGGACATCGTCCGTGAGCGGCTCGAGCGGGAATACGACCTGGAGCTGCTCGCCACCACGCCCAACGTGCGCTATGAGGTGCGGGTCCGCGGTGGCGAGCTCGTCGAGGTGCGTTCGCCGACCGAGATGCCGGACCCCTCGCTGATCGAGGAGATCCTCGAGCCGTACATCCGCGCCACGATCATCACGCCGAACGAATTCGTCGGCGCGGTCATGGAGCTCTGCCAGAAGCGCCGCGGGACCCACGTGGACATGCACTACCTCTCACCTGAGCGCGTGCAGATTCGCTACGACCTGCCGCTGGCCGAGATCGTGCTCGACTTCTTCGACCAGCTCAAGTCGCGCAGCCGCGGCTACGCCTCGCTCGACTACGAGCCGATCGGCAGCCGACCCTCCGACCTGGTCAAGCTCGACGTGCTGCTCGCGGGGGACAGGGTGGACGCGCTCTCGCTGATCGTCCACCGCGAGGCGGCCCACGACCGCGGCCGGGCCCTGGTCGAGCGCCTGCAGGACACGATCCCCCGTCAGCTCTTCGATGTCCCCGTGCAGGCGGCGATCGGATCGAACGTGATCGCCCGAGAGACGGTCAAGGCGCTGCGCAAGGACGTAACGGCGAAGCTCTATGGCGGCGACGTCACCCGGAAGCGCAAGCTCCTCGAGAAGCAGAAGAAGGGCAAGAGGCGGATGAAGCAGGTCGGCGCAGTCGAGGTCCCGCAGGAGGCGTTCCTCGCCGTGCTGGAGATGGACGGCAATGGCAAGTAGCGAACAGCGCATCGCGCTCGCGGAGGGAGGCATGGATGCCTTCAACGACGGGGACGTGCCGCGGATGGTGGCCGCGCTCACCGAGGACGTCGAGGTCTACGCCTCCCCCGAGATGGCGAACGCGGGCGAATACAGCGGCCACGACGGGTTCGTCTCCTGGATCACGGCCTGGACAGACGCCTGGGAGGAGGTGACCGCCGATGTGACGGACAGCACCCCCGTCGGCGAGCGCCACGTGGTCACAGCCGTCCACCAGGAGGGGCAGGGGCGCGGCGGGATCGAGGTGAGCATGGAGCTCGCCTTCCTCTTCGAGCTGAACGATGAGGGCCAGTGCAGCTTCCTGGCGATGCTCCCGACGCGCGAGGAAGGAATCCGAATGGCCGAGGAGCGGGAGACCTCAGGCGCCGACTCGCCGCAGCGGTAGGCCGAGTCGTGGCTCCACCTTCGCCAGCGGGTCCTTGCCGTTGGTGAACAGCAGGATCACCTCGTCGGCCGCGAAGTCCTGCAGCTCATCCTCCAGCGCCTGGGCGGGATCGTGGTCCCCGACGGAGCCGCTGACCGGCAGCCCCGCTGCGACAAGGGCTCCCGCCGATCGAGCCAGTTGACCCTCGGCCTCGCGCCGGGCGGCGTCCTCCGCCGACATCCAGCGGTCGAGCCTGTGGCTGTGTACCGGGACGACCAGGCGAACGTCCGTCGCCGATCCCGCGAGGTCCGCGATCCGCTGGGCGGAGTCGACGGTCGCTTCGGCGAGGGCGACCACCAGGACGCGATGCCCGTCGTCATCCGCCTGGGCGACCTCGAGCCTGCGGTCGGGCTTCGAATTCCAGGCGAAGACGACCAGGCCGGTTGCGGCCACGGCCCCGACCGCCATTCCGAGGCCCGCTCCGACCAGCCCGGCGAGGGCCATCGAGGCGACGATCGAAGAGCAGATCAGGGCAATGACCAGCGGGATCGTCCAGGGGCGGAAGTGCATCCCGCCGTCGTCGTCGTTGATGGTCAGGAACCGGGTCACGCTCGATTTCTACCCTAGCCCTCGCGAGCCAAGCGGCGCACGGAACGGCGCCAGCTTAGAATCGCCCGCCTGATGCCCGTCAAGACCGACGCAATCGGCAAGCAGTGGCCGGCGGCAACCTACGAGGTCGGTGCGGAGAAGGTGAGGGAGTTCGCCAACGCGATCGGTGCCGCCAACCCGGTGCACCACGACCACGAGGCGGCCAAGTCATCCGGTTTTCGGGACCTGGTCGCCCCCCCGATGTTCTGCGTCGTCTACTGCGCCCGGGCGATGGGCCCGGCGATCCTCGACCCTGACGTCGGGATCAACCTCGCCACGATGCTGCACGGCTCGCAGGAGTTCGAGTGGGACGAGCCGGTCTGCGACGGCGACGTGATCGAGACGACTGCCACCTGCAAGGAGATCTACGAGAAGGACGGACAAGGCCTTCTACGTCTTCGAGTCCGTCTCCACCAATCAGGATGGCCGAGCAGACGGTCAAGGGGACCTGGACCAACATCGTGAGGGGCGTGTGAGATGCCTGACTTGAGCGAGCTGAAGGCGGGCGACTCCATCCCGGAGTTCAGGGTGACGCCCGACAAATACCTGCCGCACCGCTATGCGGGGGCGTCCGGGGACTTCAACCCGATCCACATCGACCCGGAGTTCGCCAGGGCGGTCGGGCTGCCCGGCAACATCCTTCACGGGCTCTGGATGATGGCCCAGGTGGCCCGGGGCAATGCTCAGCTGGCCGATGGAGACCCGCGCGCGCTCAAGCGGCTCTCCGTTCAGTTCCGCGGGATGGGGTTCCCCGAGCAGGAGCTGGTCGTCAGCGGCACGGTGAAAGAGGCGGGGAACGGCCGCGTGCTGGTCGACACCGTCGCCGCGCAGGGCGAGAACCAGGTGATCAGAAACGCCCAGGCGGAGCTGGCCGCGGAGTAGCGCGCGCCGCGTTCCTATCATCAGCTCTGTGCTGACTGAACGCCAGAGCAAGATCCTCCGGTTGGTGGTCGAGCGCTACGTCGACGACGGGCGCCCGGTCGGATCGCGCGCGCTCGCCAACCGCTCGGATGTCGACTGGAGCGCGTCCACCGTACGCGCCGATCTCGCCAGCCTGGAGGAGGGAGGCTTCCTCACCCACCCCCACACCTCGGCGGGGCGTGTCCCGACCGATACGGGCTACCGGTTCTATGTGGAGCGCCTCCTGGCCCATCAGGACCGCCTTCCACAGCCGGCTGCCGACGAGCTTGGCATCTCGCAGATGCGGCGCGAGGTCGACGTCGCGATTCGCGAGACGACCACCACCCTTTCCCAGATCACCGATCTCGTCGCGCTCGTCACCGCACCGCCGCTTCACACCGCCACGATCCACCGGATCGAGGTGCTGAGGCTGCAGCCCAGGGTGGTGATGGTCGTGGTGATCGCGTCCAACGGCGGCGTCACCAAGCGGGTCTTCACGTTCGACGCGGAGGTGGATCCCGGGCTCGTCGAGTGGGCCGCGAGCTACTTGAACGAGAGGCTCGCCGGGCTCGGGCTCGGTGCGCGCATGGCCGCAGACCGCGTACGGGATCCGGAGCTGGGCCCGAAGGAGACGGAGTTCCTGGCCGAGATCACGGGCGCCTTCACCGATCTCGATGAGTCGGCTGAGGACACCCTCTATGTGGACGGAACCGCGCGGCTTCTCTCCGAGGAGCACTTCGCAGACCTGCCGCACGCCGACGACCTGATGCGGGAGCTCGAGCGGCGGGTGAACGTTCTCCGGGCGCTGCGAACGGCGCTCGACCGACGCTCGGTCTTCGTTTGGATCGGGGGCGAGAATCCCGCGCCGGAGCTGCGGTCGGTCAGCGTCGTCGGTGCCAACTACGGCCTCGGCTATCGCAATCTCGGGGCGGTCGGGATCATCGGACCGCTGCGCATGGACTACGCGACCGCGATCGCGAGCGTTCGAGGTGCCGCCGGCGAGCTCTCCCGCTTCTTCGAGACGGTCTACGACGAGTAGACCACGGCTGGAGCGGCAACAATGGCAAAGCGCGACTACTACGAGGTGCTGGGCGTCGAGCGGAGCGCCTCCGACGGCGACATCAAGAAGGCCTTCCGCCGGCTGGCGCGGGAGCTCCACCCGGACGTCAACGCGCACGATCCCACGGCCGAGGAGAAGTTCAAGGAGGCGGCCGAGGCCTATGAGGTCCTCTCCGACCGGGAGCGGCGACAGACCTACGACCGCTTCGGGCACGACGGGCTCCGCTCCGGCGGCTTCACCCCAGGGGCCACCGGCTTCGGCAGCTTCCAGGACGTCTTCGACGCGCTCTTCGGAGGCGGCGACCCGTTCGGCGGCTTCGGCGCCGGCCCCGCCTCGGGCGCCGACGTCGGCGCGGTCATCGAGATCGGCCTCGACGAGGTTCTGGAGGACCAGACGCGCGAGGTCTCGTTCGAGGCAGTCAGCGTCTGCGACCGCTGCCGAGGCAACGGCGCCGAGCCCGGGACGCCGATCGAGACCTGCGATCGCTGCGAGGGCACGGGCCAGATCCGCGAGGTGAGTCGCAGCATCTTCGGCCAGGTCGTACGCGCCATGCCGTGCGACAAATGCGGTGGTGACGGCCGGATCCCCGAGACGCCGTGCGAGCGCTGCGGGGGTGCCGGGCGAGTTTCGGAGATGCGGACCTGGGAGGTCGACATCCCGGCGGGGATCGAGGACGGTCAGCGAGTGCGGATCGCGGGCGCGGGGCATGCGGGCGCACCCGGAGGGCGCCAGGGCGACCTCTACGTCGAGATCCGGGTCGCCTCCGACGATCGCTTTGCCCGCCAGGGCACCGAGCTGATCTCGAGCGTGGAGGTCCCG
Source organism: uncultured Solirubrobacterales bacterium (assembly GCA_963740995.1). Lineage (GTDB taxonomy): Bacteria > Actinomycetota > Thermoleophilia > Solirubrobacterales > 70-9 > DASUPK01. The sequence goes on along the minus strand of CAVUGL010000011.1, from coordinate 41,902 downwards.
GTCACCACAGCGATCACTGGCGGGGAGGTCTTTGCGCCCACCCTCGATGGCGAGCTCAGCGTCGAGGTTCCGGCGGGGACCCAGCACGGCGAGGCCACGGTGCTCAGCGGCCGGGGCCTGCCGCCGCTGCGCGGCGGACGCCGCGGCGACCAGCACGTCGTCTTCGAGCTGGTGGTCCCGACCGATCTCGACGACGAGCAACGGGAGGCCGCCGAGCGCCTGGCCGAGGCTCTCGGCCAGCGACAGGCGTCGCCACGGAGATGATCCGCCTGGCAGTTCGCTGCGCTCCGGAGTATGCGGAGGCAGTGATGGGGAACCTCCTCGAGCTGGCGCCGAACGGGCTCGAGGAAGAGCGCGGCCCGGGGTGGGTCGAGTTCGCGATCTACGGGCCACCCGGCGAAGTGCCGGACCTCGGCGAGCTGCAGGCGGCGGCCGGGGGAAGCCTGGTGGACGTCACGACCACCTCGGTTCCGGATGACTGGGCGGACAAGTGGACCGACTTTCACCGCCCGATCGAGGTCTCGGGGCGTGTCGGAGTCCGCCCATCGTGGTGGGATCCGAAGGATGGATTGATCGATGTGGTGGTCGATCCCGGCAGGGCGTTCGGGACCGGGGGCCACCCGACGACCCGCCTCTGCCTGAGACTTCTCGTCGAGCTCGAGGAGGCCGGTGAGGCGTCCGGCGCCCTGGCGGACTGGGGCACGGGTTCGGGCGTCCTCGCGATCGCGGCGGCGAAGCTCGGCTGGTCGCCCATCACCGGCTGCGACCGCGAGCTCGCCGCGCTGGAGACGGCCCAGGCCAATGCCGAGGCGAACGCCGTGGAAATTTCGATAGAGCGGATCGACGTGCGAGAGGGCCCCCCACCGGTCGCGCCGAGCGTGGTCGCCAACCTGACCGGCAACCTGCTCAGCGATTGCGCGAGCCACCTGGCCACCACCGGCGAGGCACCGGAGCGGCTCGTCTGCTCCGGGATGCTGGAGGAGGAGGTCGACGAGGTGGCCGCGGCCTTCGCTCCGGCTGGGTTGTCTGAGGCGGAGCGCCGTATCGAGGGCGACTGGGGCGGGCTGCTGCTGCGCGGGCCGGCTTCCTGATGGGCGGCGAGGACCCCACCTCCGACCTGCCGATCGCGGTCTTCGACTCGGGCGTCGGCGGCCTGACCGTGCTCCACGAGTGTCTCGTCTCGCTGCCGGAGGAGGACTACGTCTACCTCGGCGACGACGCCCGGTTCCCGTACGGGGCCCGGAGCAAGGAGGAGCTTCGTGAGCACGTCGAGCAGGTCACCCGCTTCCTGCTCGATCGCGGAGCGAAGCTGCTCGTGATCGCCTGTAACTCGGCTGCGTCCGCGGGGCAGGAGACCGCCAGGAAGATCGCCGCCGAGGCGGGGATCGAGGTCGTCGCGGTGATCGACCCCGAAGCGGAGATAGCCGGGGCGCTCACCCAGACCGGCAAGGTGGGCGTCCTGGCGACGCCCGCCACTGTGCGCAGCGGCTCCTACCTCCGCGCCCTCTCGCATCAGCATCGGGCCCTGACCGTGACGGAGGTCGAGGCCCCCGACCTCGCCGCCGTGATTCAGCGCGGCTTCCCGTTCGAGGAGAGCGTGGTGGAGATGGTGCGCTCCTACTGCGAGCCGCTGAAGCGGGCGGAGGTCGACACCGTGGTCCTCGGCTGCACGCACTATCCGCTTGTCGCCCCGATGCTGCAGAGGATCCTCGGCCGGGACGTGCGGCTGGTCACGGCAGGCCATGCGATCGCCGCGACGGCGCAGCGTGTGCTCGACGAAGGGGGACTGTCGAAAACCGGCAATGAAGAGGGCACCTACCGGTTTCTGTGCACCGGGGATGCGGACACGTTCCGCGATCTGGGCACCCGGTTCCTGCAGATGCCGCTCGGGGACGTCGAGCGCGTCGAGCTCCCTTGACCCTGACGGCGGCGATCAACCCGGACGAGGTCCCGTTCTGGCCCTGGGGACCCATCCTCTTCATTGCCGGTCTCTACATCGTCGCCGTCGCCGCTCTGATCGCGGCCGGGCGCCGGGAGGATGCGCGGGCGCTGGCCGGCTTCATCCCCGACTGCGCGGTCCTGGTCTCGCGCTTGGCGCGCAATCCGCGCATCTCGCGCCCGAGGAGAGCCGCCCTCTTCCTTGTCCTGGGCTATCTGGCCCTGCCGATCGACCTCGTGCCGGACTTCCTGCCGGGTATCGGTCAGCTCGACGACGCGGTGCTGCTCGGCCTTGCGCTGCGCCTCGTGGTTCGCGGTGGTGGCGGCGAGATCGTACGCAACTCGTGGCCGGGCCCCCAGGCATCGCTGACACTCGTCCTCCGCGCCGCCGGACTGGAGACGAATGGCGCCGCATCCCAAGGAACTACGCTTTAGCCGATGAGCATCCTCGAACAGGTGCAGGAGGACGTGAAGACTGCGATGAAGTCCGGCGAGAAGGAGCGCGTCGGCCGGCTCCGCATGCTCGTCAACGCCCTGCAGGCCGAGGAGAAGGAGGGCAAGGGCGACGAGGTCGCAGCGCTCCAGCGCGAGCGCAAGCGGCGGCTCGATGCCGCCGAGGCCCTCCGCGAGGGCGACCGGACCGAGCAGGCGGAGGCCGAGGAGCAGGAGGCGAAGCTGATCGAGGGCTACCTGCCCGAGCAGCTCTCCGACGAGGAGCTCTCTGGGCTGGTGGCCAGCGCCGTCGAGGAGGCGGGCGCCAGCGAGGCGAAGGACATGGGCGGGGTGATGAAGGTGCTGATGCCGAAGGTCGGCGGTCGAGCCGACGGCAAGCGGGTCAGCCAGGCGGTGCGCGAGAAGCTTGGCTCGTAGGCAGCTGACGATCGACAACACCGTTGCCGCGGAGCTGGCCGGGTCCGAGGACGCGGTCCTGCGGGCGCTCGAGGGCCATCTCGATGTCGACCTCTTTCTGCGCGGCAATGTCCTCACCCTTGACGGAAACGCCACCGAGGTCCGGACCGCCGAGACCGTCGTCGGAGAGCTGGTCGATCTGATCGAACAGGGGCACGAGATCGCGCCCGGCACGATCGAGGCGGTGACCGGCGCCCTCGACAAGCACGAGAGCCCGGCCGAGATCCTCGAGGACGTCGTCTGGCAGCACCGCAACACGCGGGTGGCCCCGAAGACGGTCAACCAGAAGCAATACGTCGACTCGATCCGCCGGCACACGATCACCTTCGGGATCGGGCCTGCCGGCACCGGCAAGACCTTCCTGGCTGTGGCGATGGCCGCCGCCGCCCTCTCCCGCGGCGACGTCAGCCGCGTGATCCTGACCCGGCCCGCTGTCGAGGCGGGCGAGCGACTCGGCTTCCTTCCCGGCGACATCCAGGCGAAGGTGGACCCCTACCTGCGACCCCTCTTCGATGCCCTCTACGACATGCTCGACCCTGAGCGGGTCAACTCCTACTTCGAGCGCGGCACGATCGAGGTCGCGCCCCTGGCCTTCATGAGGGGCCGCACCCTCAACGATTCCTTCGTCATTCTCGACGAGGCGCAGAACACAAGCCCCGAGCAGATGAAGATGTTCCTCACCCGGTTGGGTTTCGGCTCCAGGATCGTCGTCACCGGCGACATCACGCAGATCGACCTCGAGCGAGGCTCCCGCTCGGGCCTCGTCGAGGTCGGCGACATCCTCGATCAGGTGCACGACATCAGCTTCATCCGCTTCGGTGGCGAGGACGTGGTCCGCCACAAGCTCGTCCAGCGAATCGTCGCCGCCTATGGCGAGGCCGAGAGCCGTAGCCGGACGGCGACGGACGACGGAGGCGGCTGACATCGACCTCTCGGACGTTCCGGGCGACCTGAGGCGACCCGTGGGGGCGGCCCTGCATGCGGCCGGGGTGGACGATGGTCACCTCGGCCTGGAGATCGTCGGTGAGGGCAGGATGCGCACGCTCAACTACGCCGCCCGCGGCGTCGACGAGGCGACCGACGTGCTCGCCTTCCCCATCGACGACACGCAACACGACTCGGGGCCACGCGAGCTGGGTGACGTCTTCGTCTGCCCGGAGAAGGCGACCGACGTCTCCGAGGCCGCTGTGCACGGCACGCTCCATCTCTGTGGCTTCGACCACGAGACCGACAGCGGGGAGATGCTCGAGCTGCAGGCCAAGATCATGGCCTCCCTGTGACCAAGGCGGGCTTCGTCGGCCTCGCCGGTCGCCCGAACGTCGGCAAGTCGACCCTCGTGAACGCGGTCGTCGGCGCCCATGTCGCGATCGTCTCCGAGCGGCCGCAGACCACCCGTCGCGCGATCAGGGGGGTGGCGACCGATCTCTCCCACGACTGGCAGCTGGTGATGACCGACCTGCCCGGCGTGCAGCGCCCCCGCGACGCCCTCACCGAGCGCATGCAGCGCCGGGTCGAGCGCGAGATCGCCGACTCGGACGCGGTGCTGTTCGTCGTCAACGCGGAGCAGGGCGTGGGCCCGGGCGACAGGTTCATCTCCAAGGCGCTGCTCAGCGCCAATGCGGACACGCCCGTGGTCTGCGCGGTGAACAAGGTCGATCGGCTCAACAACGCGGAGACCGCCGCAGTCCTTGCCGCGACGGCGGAGATCGATGGGGTCGACGAGATCTTCCCGGTGAGCGCCCGCAAGGGCCACGGCCTGCGACCGTTGATCGACAAGCTCGTCGAGCTCGTCCCGGAGAGCCCCTTCCTGTTCCCACCGGAGCAGCGCTCGGACCTGCCGAGCGAGGTGCTGCTGGCCGAGCTGATCCGCGAGCAGGTCCTTCGGCGCACCCGCGATGAGCTGCCCCACGCCGTCGAGGTCCAGGTCTCCGAGGTCGCCCACCGGGAGGACGGCGTCGTCGAGGTCCACGCCCACATCTGGGCGGAGGCCGACTCCCAGAAGGGCATCCTGATCGGAACCGGCGGCCGCAAGATCAAGGAGATCGGAACCGCCGCCCGGGCAGAGCTCGAGCGGGAGCTGGGCGGGCGCGTCTTCCTCGACCTTCAGGTCCGAGTCCGCAAGCGCTGGCGCCGCGACGAGGGCCTGCTCGACCGCCTCGGGATCGAGTAGCCGCTGAACCCGCGCCTTCAGGCGCGCGAGCGGGTGATTCGTACAATCGCCTGATGGTCGTCCAGACCTCCAGAGATGCAGCGAAGGTGCGCTTCGATGAGCGCGGCCTCGTGCCGTGCGTGATGCAGGACGCCCGCTCCGGCGAGGTGCTCACCCTCGCCTACATGAACGAGGAGTCGCTGCAGCTCACCCTCGAGACTCGCGAGATCCATCTCTACAGCCGCAGCCGGCGCGAGATCTGGCGCAAGGGGGCGAGCTCGGGGAACATCCAGCACGTTCGCCAGATCCGCTACGACTGCGACGGCGACGCCCTCGTCGCGCTGGTTGATCCGGCCGGCCCGGCCTGTCACACCGGCGAGCGCTCCTGCTTCTATCGCGACCTGGAGGGAACCGCCGATCCCGGCGTGGATGCCCCAGGCGTTGTGGGAGAGCCGAGCTCGCTGCCGTATGAGGCGCTCGCCGGACTGGAGCGCACACTGCTCGCGCGTCAGCGCCGGCGTCCCGAGGGCAGCTACACGGTCGAGTTGCTCGAGGACCCGAGGCTCGCCGGGGACAAGGTGCGCGAGGAGGCCGCGGAGGTCGTCAAGGCGGTCGGCGCTGAGTCCGAGGAGCGCGTTGCCGAGGAGGGAGCGGATGTCGTCTACCACCTGGCGGTGCTCCTGCTCTCTCGCGGCATCTCGATGGCGGAGGTCCTCCATGTCCTGAACGGCCGCCGCCGGTCGCGATGAGCACCGTGGACGCGACGACCAGCCTGCCGGGGCTGGAGCCGGACCTCGGTCGCGCCCGGGAGCTGGCCGAGCGAGCCAACGTCGTCCCGGTCCGCTACCGCTTCATCGAGGACTGCGAGACGCCGGTCAGCGCCTTTCTCAAGCTGCGCGGCGACGGTCCGGCCTTCCTGCTCGAATCGGCGGAGCAGGGTCGGCTCGGGCGGTGGTCGTTCCTCGGCTTCAGGCCCCGGGCAATCCTGCGCTGGTCGGGCGGCCGCCTCTCAGAGTGGGGGAGCGATTCGGCATCCGAGTCGGGTTCCGGCACGGCGCCCGATCGAGTCACAGACGCGCCCGATCCCTATGCGGCTGCTGCCGACTACCTGGGCCGCTATGAGATTGCGGAGCCCGACGAGTTGCCGCCGTTCGCCGGCGGAGCGGTCGGCTTCTTCGGATACGACCTGGTGAGGACCGTCGAGCCGCTGCCTGAGCCCAACCCGGATCCGGTCGGGCTGCCGGACATGGCGCTGATGATCACCGACGTGCTCGTCGCCTTCGATCACCAGCGCCACGAGGTGACCCTGATCGCGAACGCCTTCGTCGAGGACGGCGGGATCGACGAGGCCTACGCGCGGGCGGTCGAGTCGATCGGCGAGGTCCGCGAGCGCCTCCGAGAGCCGGTGCCCACCTTCGAGGCGGCGCCGCGTCCTCGTGACGTGAAGTTCGAGTCCAACATGACCCGGGATCACTTCGAGGGAACCGTCTCGCGGATCATCGAGTACGTCCACGCCGGGGACGCCTTCCAGGTCGTCCCCTCTCAGCGCTTCACCTCGAGCTCGCCGGTCGAGGCCTTCTCCGTCTACCGCGGCCTCCGCACCGTGAATCCGTCGCCATACATGTACTTCCTGGACTTCGGAGACTTCGAGATCGCCGGAGCGTCCCCCGAGCCCCTCGTGAAGGTGACGGGCGATCGGGTTGAAACCAGGCCGATCGCAGGCACCTACCCGCGCGGCGCCGACGAGGAGGAGGATCGGCGACAGGCTGAGCGCCTGCTCCAGGATCCCAAGGAGCGCGCCGAGCATGTGATGCTCGTCGACCTGGGACGCAACGACCTCGGCCGGGTCTGCGAGTACGGCACGGTCACGGTCGACGAGCTGATGGTCGTCGAGACCTACTCGCACGTCCTCCACATCGTCAGCCAGGTCTCAGGAAAGCTTCGCGAGGGGATCAGCGCGATCGACGCACTGCGTTCGATCCTGCCCGCCGGCACCCTCTCCGGCGCCCCGAAGGTCCGCGCCATGCAGATCATCGACCAGCTCGAGCCTCACAAGCGGGGCCCTTACGGGGGCGCCGTCGGCTACCTGAGCTACACCGGCGATCTCGACACGGCCATCTACATCCGCTCGGTCGTCGTCAAGGATGGCCTGATCCACGTTCAGGCGGGCGGCGGGACCGTCGCCGACGCCCAGCCCGCCTATGAGTACAACGAGTCGGTCAACAAGGCGAAGGCCGTGTTCAGGGCGGTCGAGCTCGCGGCCGAGCAGCCGGAGTGGCCGTGAGCGCGCGGCGCGAGCAAAGTCGTCTCGGGAGCGTCCTGGTGATCGACAACTACGACTCCTTCACCTACAACCTCGTCCAGTTCCTCGGGGAGCTCGGGGCGGAGGTGGGCGTCGTCCGCAACGACAAGGCCACGGTCCGCGAGCTGCTCGGGCTCGAGCCCGACCGGCTTGTCGTGTCTCCCGGTCCCTGCACGCCTGCGGAGGCCGGCATCTCGGTGGAGGCGATTCGCTCATTCGCCGAGGCCGGCACGCCCGTGCTCGGGGTGTGCCTCGGGCATCAGTCGCTGGTGGAGGCCTTCGGAGGCAAGGTGGTCCGCGGCGAACCCATTCATGGCAAGGACGCGGAGGTCGAGCACGACGGCAGGGCGATCTACGAGGGTCTCTCCAACCCGCTGGTCGCGGGGCGCTACCACTCCCTGGTGGCCGACCCGGAGCTGCCGGATGATCTCGAGTTGACCTCGACGTACGGCGACGTCGTGATGGGGGTCCGCCACCGCGACCTGCCGGCGGAGGGCGTGCAGTTTCATCCGGAATCGGTCCTCACCCCACAGGGCAAGAGGCTCCTGGCCAACTTCCTCGGCGCCTAGTCGCCATCGCCTCGACGATGCCGAACGACATCCTCACACGCGCGATCGATGAGATCTGCTCGGGAACCCACCTGACGGCCGATCACACCTCGGCAGCGCTCGCCGAGATCATGGAGGGCAGGGCGGGGGAGGTGCAGACCGGCGCCTTCCTGATCGCGCTCCGCGCCAAGGGAGAGACGGTCGCCGAGCTGGTTGGGCTCGCCAGGACGATGCGGGACCTCGCCGCTCACGTCAAGGTGGACCGGGAGGACCTCGTCGATACGGCTGGCACCGGAGGTGGGCCGACTACCTTCAACATCTCGACCACGGCCGCCCTGATCGCGGCGGGAGCGGGATGCGCCGTCGCCAAGCATGGCAACCGCTCGGCAACGTCAAGATGCGGGTCCGCCGACCTGCTGGAGGCGCTCGGCGTCCAGATCGAGCTGACCCCGGAGCAGGTCGCGACCTGCATCGAGGAGTTCGGCTTCGGCTTCCTCTTCGCCCCAAAGCACCATCAGGCGATGGCGCACGTCGTGCCGGTCCGCAAGGAGCTGGCGGTTCGCACGATCTTCAACCTCCTCGGCCCGCTGACGAACCCGGCGGGGGCCAGGCGCCAGCTCCTCGGAGTCTCGGATCGGACCTTTCAGGAGACGATCGCCGAGGCGCTGCTCAGCCTGGGCTGCGATCACGCGATGGTGGTCTCGGCCGACGACGGCCTGGACGAGCTCAGCATCGCCGGCCGGACCCGAGTGGTCGAGGTCGCGGACGGGCGCACCGATGAGTGGTTCGTCGAGGCCGAGGATCTCGGGCTCGAGACCGCGCCACTGGAGGCCATCGTCGGTGGAGACCCGGAGCACAACGCCACGGTCACCCGGGCGATCCTCGCGGGCGACGCCGGCCCCGCGCGCGAGGTCGCACTGCTGAACGCCGGCGCGACGATCTACGTGGGCGGAGCAGCGGTGAACCTCGGCGACGGCGTCGAGCAGGCCCGCCAGGCGGTGGACTCCGGCGCCGCCCGAGAGGTCCTCACCCGTTTGGTCGACCGCTCCCGCGAGCTGGCCGAAGCTAGCTAAGGTCAGGGGACGAGATGGGCATGATCGAAGAGCTGGTTGAGGCCGCGCGAGCAGGCGTGCGACAGCGACGCGCCGAGGTCCCGGTCGAGGAGCTCGAGCGGCGCCTCGGTGATCGTCCCGAGCAGCGGCCCTTCGGCGAGGCCCTGACCCGCCCCGGGTTGTCCCTGATCGCGGAGTTCAAGCGCCGCTCTCCGAGCGCCGGCGAGATTCGGGCCGGGTTGGAGCCGGGCGAGGTCGCGAGGGCCTACGAGGACGGTGGCGCCGCGGCCATCTCGGTGCTCACGGACGCCAGGCACTTCGGCGGTTCCCTCGAAGATCTCCACGCGGTCCATGGCGCCTGCGCGCTCCCGGTTCTGCAGAAGGACTTCATCGTGGACCCGTACCAGCTCTTCGAGGCGGCGACGGCGGGCGCCGATGCGGTCCTGCTGATCGTCGCCGCGCTCCCGCAGGAGGACCTCTCCCGGCTCTCTGACCAGGCGCGCGCCCTCGATCTCGATGTGGTCGTCGAGGTCCACGACGAGAAGGAGCTGGAGACGGCGCTCACGGTTGACGCCGAGGCGCTTGGGATCAACAACCGGAATCTCGACGACTTCACCGTCGACGTGAACACCACCTATGAGCTGATCACCGATGTGCCGGCAGGCAAGACCGTCGTCTCCGAGAGCGGCATCTCCGACCGCGCGACGCTGGAGGAGCTGGAGCGGGTGGGCGTGGATGCGGTCCTGATCGGGGAGGCTCTGATGCGTGCGGACGATCCCGCCGCCAAGGTGCGTGAACTCACGGCCGACGAGGAGTCGACGCGGGAGCATTTTCTCTAGACGGTTCTTACGGAACCGGAAGGCGGGGCTTAGAAGGGGTTAAGCGGTGGGGCCGACACTGCCCCGCATGCAGTCGCTGAGGAAGTTCTTTTCGACCAGCTTCGGGTCCGCCGTCGGCGGTGGCCTCGTCGTGCTGATCGCGGGCCTGATCCTGATCCAGGCCGGCGTTGTCGACGCGAGCAAGGACAGCACTTCGGCCCCCGTGATCGAGCCGGCGGCGCTGGCCAAGCCGGCCAGCACCTCGAACCAGGGGCTGACCGTCCACGACATCTACCAGCGCGATGGATCGGGCGTCGCCTTCATCCGCTCGCAGATCGTGCAGAAGACCCAATCGGTGTTCGGATTTCCGCAGCAACAGCAGAGCACGGCCACCGGGTCGGGCTTCCTGATCGACAACGACGGTCACATCCTCACGAATGCCCACGTCGTCGATGGCGCGAAGAGCGTCACCGTCCAGCTCGGCAATGGCGCCGAGCAGAGCGCCCAGGTCGTCGGCGCCGACCCGTCCACGGACGTTGCGTTGCTCAAGGTCGACAACACCGAGGGCGCGCAGCCGCTGCAGCTGGGTGACTCGACGAAGGTCCAGGTCGGGGATCCGGTGGTCGCGATCGGCAACCCCTTCGCACTTGACCGCACCGTGACGAGCGGGATCGTGTCGGCGCTACAGCGCCAGATCCAGGCACCAAACGGCTTCTCGATCAGCGACGTGATCCAAACCGACGCCGCGATCAACCCCGGCAACTCGGGTGGTCCCCTGATCAACGGCGCCGGCCAGGTGATCGGGATGAACTCCCAGATCGAGAGCCAGAGCGGCGGCAACGAGGGCGTCGGCTTCGCCGTCCCGATCAAGACCGCGGCGGATGTCGCCTCGCAGCTGGAGAACGGCGGACAGGTCCACCAGGCCTACCTGGGCATCAGCGGCGGCGACATCGATCCGGAGATCGCCCACGCCCTCAACCTGCCCGTCACCCAGGGTGTCCTGATCGAGCGTGTCCTCAGCGGCGGTCCCGCCGACGACGCCGGGATCAAGGGCGCGACGGGTCAGGCCACCATCGCCGGCCAGACCTTCCCGGTCGGCGGCGACATCATCACGAAGGTCGACGGCAAGACGATCACCGGCATGGACGACGTCGTCTCCGCGGTCAACGCGCACAAGCCCGGGGACACCATCACGCTGACGATCTTCAGCGGCGGTCAGCAGAAGGACGTCTCGGTGAAGCTCGGCGACCGCCCGGATCACGTCCAGGACTCGAACTCCAGCACGCTGCCCTAGCGGCCACCAGGCCGCTCACCTCAGGAGCGCAGGCCGAAGGCCGGAGCGACTTGTGATAGGCGGCCGCCTGTGGCCGCGATCTGATGGCGAAGCCGTCAGTCAGGCGGGCGTGGCGACCACGCCGTGCTCGATCAAACTCTCGCCCGTCTCGGCGATCGTGTCCTCGATCGGGCGCGGCGACCAGCCCAAGGTGGTCCGGGCCTTCTCCGAGGAGAGCTCGCTCCGCTTTCCAAGCGTGCCGACGATGGAGCGGATGCCACCGTCGAACAGGGCCATGCCCCGCACGACGAAATCGGGAATCGTGCGCGTGGGCACCTTCGACGCATCCTCGCCGAGCCGCTCGCGTAGGACCTCGCCGGCCTCCGACATCCACATGAACCTGGTCACGGCGATGAAGCGCTGTCCAGCTGCTTCCGGGGAGGTCATCGCCTTGATCTCGAGGTCCGCGACGTCCCGGACATCGACGAAGTTGAAGCCGAGCCTCGGCATGCCGGGCATTCCGTGGAGGAGCCGCTCGATCGCCTGAATCGAATAGGAGAGGTCGTCGTTCAGGACGGGCCCGATGATCGCGCCGGGGTTGACCACCGCCAGGCGGTCCTCCGCGCCCCGCTGCTCGACCAGATCCCAGGCCGCGCGCTCGGCGATCGTCTTCGAGCGCACGTATGGGGTCAGGCCCTCCTCGTCGGGATCGGTCCAGTCCTCCTCGGTCAGCGCCCGCTTCTCGACTCCCGTGGCGAGGCGGATCGCCGCGATCGAGGAGGTGACCACGACCCGCTGCACGCCATGGTCGAGCGCCTTGCCGAGGACCCGCAGGGTTCCCTCGCGAGCAGGGACGATCAGCTCGTCCGGGTCCTTGGGCTGTTTCGGCGGGAAGGGCGAGGCGACGTGAAGGACGTAGTCGCAGCCCTCGATCACGTTGTCCCAGTGCTCGTCGCTGGTCAGGTCGGCTTGGTGGACGGTCAGGTGGTGGGCGGGGTCGACCTGTGAGGCGACCGTCGCATGGACCTCTGGCTCGCGAGCCGGATTGCGAACCGTCGTCCTCACCCGGTAGCCGCGCTCGATCAGGCCGATGATGCACCACCCGGCGAGATAGCCGGAGCCGCCTGTTACGAGGACTGTCTTGCCGTCGCCGTCGGCCATCTCTCTTCCGTGACCCTAGTCGACCGTCGTGGTTTGGCGAAGAGCATCTGAACGTCTCGAAGCCGGCGCTCCCGAAAGCCGGCCTCGCTCATCGCCAGCCAGAGCGTCCAAAGCCGCCTGAACGGCTCGTCGTAGCCCAGCTCGGCGGCGAGGTCGGCGTTCGCGATGAAGCGCTTGCGCCAGAGCTCGAGCGTGCGGGCGTAGTGGGCGCCGATCTCGTCCAGCCAGACCGTCGACATGTCGGTCTGGTGTGCGACGCAGCGCTGGATCACCTCGACGGAAGGAAGGCAGCCGCCGGGGAAGATCAACTTGTTGGAGAAGCTCCGCATCGCCTTTTCCTGCTCGTACAGGCGGTCGTCGATCACGATCGCCTGCAGGAAGAAGAGGCCGTCGGGCTCCAGCAGGGCGGAGCAGCGGTGAAAGAACTCGTCGAAGTACTGCCAGCCGACCGCCTCGATCATCTCCAGCGAGACGAGCTTCGAGAAGCGGCCGCGCAGATCCCGGTAGTCCTCGAGCACGATCGTGACGCGATCCTCGACCCCTGCGTCCTGGATCCGCCGGAGCGCTCCCTCGCGCTGCTCGGTCGAGATCGTCGTGGTGGTGACCCGGCAGCCGTAGTTCCGGGCCGCATAGGCGGCCATTGCGCCCCAGCCCGTGCCGATCTCGAGGAGGTGGTCGTCCGGGGTGAGCTCGAGCGCCTCGCAGATCCGCTCCAGCCGGTGGAGCTGTGCTTCGGCGAGGCTCGCCTCTGGGCTTGGGAAGACTGCGCTCGAGTACATCATCGACTCGTCGAGATAGAGGGCGAACAGGTCGTTGCCGAGGTCGTAATGCGCCGAGATGTGGCGGCGCGAGGCACGCCTGCTGTTGCGCGGAACGCGCCACAGGGTCCGCCGCAACGGCGAGAGCACCGGGTGCAGCCGGCCGCGCAGACGGTCGAGCGGTCCAAGGTTGCGGGCAGCGATCCGCACCAGCGCGACGAGGTCATCGCAGTCCCAGACGCCGTCCCGGTACGCCTCGCCCATTCCGACGCTGCCGCCGAGCAGGGCACGGTAGAAGTGGGTCGAGTGGATCTCGACCTTGGCCGCCAGGTCCGAGTGAGGGTCGCCGAAGTGCAGCCGGTTGCCGTCCGGCTCGATCAGCTCCAGGTGGCCGCCCCTGATCCGGCTGAACATCTGGAGGCAGAGGCGCCGGCAGCTGCGCTCCATGGCGGTCATGGGCGTCCAGCCTACGACGCGGAACGCCTGCTCGCATGGTCAGCGATGAGGGCCCCTACCCTTGGCGCATGACCAAGGTCAAGGTCTGCGGCATGACCAGCCTCGCCGAAGCCGAGCACGCGGCGAGCCTCGGCGCCTGGGCGATCGGGATGATCCACCACCCCGAGAGCCCGCGCTACGTGCAGCCGGAGACCGCCCAGGAGATCGGGGCGGCTCTGAAGCGGCGCTGCGAGATCGCCGGCGTGTTCGTCAACTCTTCGCTGGAGGAGGTGATCGAGGCCGCCGAGCGCGAGAACCTGACTCTCCTCCAGTTCCACGGGGAGGAGGGGCCCTCGTTCTGCGTCGAGGCAAGGAGGCGGACCGGAGCCAAGGTGATCAAGGCGATGCGAGTAACGAGCGCGGCGGATGTCCAGGCCGCCGAGGCCTTCCGGACGGACTTTCACCTCTTCGACGCCTACTGGCACGGGATCCACGGTGGCACCGGCAAGAGCTTCGACTGGGATCTGGTGGCGAAGCGCCGCTCCAAGGTGCCGATGATCCTCGCGGGAGGGCTCACCCCCGAGAACGTCGCGGATGCCATTGCGCTGGTGAAGCCCTTCGCGGTCGATGTGGTCAGCGGCGTCGAGGCAGAGCCGGGCCGGAAGGACCAGGCGAAGGTCGAGGCGTTTCTCCAGGCAGCGGGCGTCGAGGAGCCCTCCAGGGCGGGATCGCGATGAGCACGGCGATCGAGCAGCGCTTCGGCCCCTACGGGGGCCGGTTCGTCCCTGAGACCCTGATCGCAGCGCTCGACGAGCTCAGCGCGGCGTGGGCGGAGGCGCGCCAGGACGAGGACTTTCAGAACGAGCTCTCCACGCTGCTGCGCGACTTCGTCGGGCGGCCGACGCCCCTCTACCTCGCCGAGCGGCTCTCGGATCGCGTCGGGCGCCGGGTCTATCTGAAACGTGAGGACCTCGCCCACACCGGCGCCCACAAGATCAACAACGCGGTGGGCCAGGCTCTGCTCGCCCGCCGTATGGGCAAGTCGCGGGTGATCGCAGAGACCGGCGCCGGACAGCACGGCGTCGCCACGGCGACCGCATGTGCGCTCTTCGGTCTCGAATGTGCCGTCTACATGGGCAGCGAGGACATCCGCCGCCAGGCGCCCAACGTCGACCGGATGCGCCTGCTCGGCGCCGAGGTGATTGCCGTCGAGGCGGGCGCCCGCACCCTGAAGGAGGCGGTCAGCGCCGCGATCCGCGACTGGGTTGCCTCAGTTGAGAACACCCACTACGTGATCGGGTCGGTGGTCGGCCCGGCGCCATATCCGGCGCTGGTTCGCGATCTCCAGCGGGTGATCGGCGACGAGGCGCGCGCCCAGGCGCTCGAGGTCGAGGGAGCGCTGCCCGAGCGCGTGATCGCCTGCGTCGGTGGCGGCTCGAATGCGATCGGCACCTTCCACGCCTTCCTCGACGACCCCCCCAAGCTGATCGGAGTCGAGGCGGCGGGGGAGGGTCTGGAGAGCGGGCGCCATGGCGCCTCGCTGGTCGCCGGGACCACCGGTGTGCTTCATGGCGCACTCTCCTCGGTGCTGGCCGACGAACAGGGCCAGATCCTCGAGGCGCACTCCGTCTCTGCCGGGCTCGACTACCCGGGTGTCGGGCCCGAGCACGCCCAGCTGCGCGACTCCGGCCGTGCGCGATACGAAGCAGCTACCGATGCCGAGGCACTGCGCGCGTTCCGTGAGCTCGCCCGCCTCGAGGGCATCATCCCCGCGCTCGAGCCCGCCCACGCGATCGCCTGGCTGCTGAGAGAAGGCGGCGATGGCGATGGTTATGACGTCCTGACACTCTCCGGCCGCGGGGACAAGGACATGGACGAGGTGAGGGCGAAGCTGGCCGGCCTCGATGACTGAGGCCACCACGGCGTCGATCGAGGCCGCCTTCGCCGCGGCGCGGTCGGAGGGCAGGGCGGCGCTGATGCCGTACCTGATGGGTGGCTTTCCCGATCAGAAGACGGCCACGGCGGTGGCGAGCGCCTATGCCGAGGGCGGGGCGGACCTGATCGAGCTCGGTGTTCCCTTCTCGGATCCACTCGCGGACGGCCCCACGATCCACGCCGCCGACACCGCTGCACTCGCGGCCGGGGCGACGATGGAGACGGTCCTCGAGACCTGCGCGGCGGTCGCCGACCGCATTCCGGTTGCGCTGATGGTCTACGCGAACATGATCCTGACCAGAGGCGTCGAGGAGTTCGCCGGACTGGCCGCCCAGGCCGGAGCCGCGGGAGTGATCGTCCCCGACCTGCCGCTCGAGGAGCAGGGCACGATCGCCGCTCCGCTGGGCGAGCGCGGTCTGGCCCTGGTCCCCCTGGTCGCCCCGACGACACCACCGGAGCGGCGCGTCGAGATCTGCGCGAGCGCCCAGGGGTTCGTGTATCTGGTCTCGACCGTGGGAGTCACGGGTGAGCGCGAGGAGCTGCCGTCAGAGCTCACCGAGCTGATCTCGGCCGCGAAGGCTGAGGCGGGCGTCCCGGTCGCGGTCGGTTTCGGGATCTCCTCCCCCGAGCAGGCAGCGGCCATCGGCGAGATCGCCGACGGCGTCATCATCGGCACAAGACTCGTTCGCGCCGTCGCCGACGCCGCGGGTCGCGACGCCGCGGTGGCCGCCGTCACCGACTTTCTGCGCGAGACTCGCGACGCGCTCTCCGGATAGGCTTCCGGCCGTGCAGGTGATCCTCTTCACCGTGCTGGGCGGATGCGTCATGGTCATCGCCTATTCCCTGGGCGTTCCGGGCCCAATCGACGCCGTGCTCTTCCTGGGCGGTGTCTTCACAGGCGCCCTGCTCAGATACGCCCAGCCACTGATCGACTGGCTCACCCGGCCCTAGCCGGACATCTCAGCTCTCGCCCGCGACGCGGCGGAGCAGGTCGCGAAAGGTCACGAGCTCGCTCGTGGTCAACCCGCCGAACCCATCCTGTCGTCGCTCCATGCAGCGACTGAGGGCGCGAGTCGTCTCGCGCCCCTTGGTAGTCAGCGAGACGATCCGCTTCCGGCGGTCCTGAGGAGCGGGCCTGCGGCGGATGAGCCCCCGCCGCTCGAGCTTGCTCAGCAGCGTCGACGCGTTCGCGGGATCCACGCGCAGCCGGTGCGCCAGCTCCCCCGTCGAGGCCTCGCCCCCCGCGCCCAGCAGCCACAGGGCCTGGGCCTCCCCTGGACCCAGCTCCAGCTGATCGGCGCAGGCGACGAAGCCGCTGCGGTAGCTGCGCGTCAGGCGACTCATCAGTGCGGCGATCTCGTTGCCGAGCTGCTCTCTGCGAGGTCCGTTTCCCTTTGCCATTTAGACTACCTTTGAACTTATAGGTATTCTACCACTGATCATTTCGAAAGGAGAACGGTACTCATGGAAACGGTCATCTTGATCGCATCGTTCGCCCCGCTGATCCTCCGGGTCGGGTCGGCCCTTTGGGGCCGGGTCGCCAGGCGAGGAGCTGGCGGGTAACCCGGCAGAGGCGGCCCTGGAGCGATGCCCAGGTAGATTGACCCCCATGCGGATCGGCGTTCTCACGGGAGGTGGAGACTGCCCGGGTTTGAATGCCGTGATCCGCGCGATCGTGCGCAAGGGGGTCGGCGAATACGGGCACGAGTTCGTCGGCTACCGCGATGGCTGGCGCGGGCCCCTGGAGCGCGACGGCGCGCCGCTCGGCGTCCCCGAGGTCCGCGGGATCCTCCCCCGCGGCGGCACGATCCTCGGCTCTTCGCGGACCAATCCGTTCAAGGAGGACGGCGGCGCGGAGGCGATCGCCGAGAACCTGAAGGCCGACGATGTCGATGGGTTGATCGCGATCGGCGGCGAGGACACGCTCGGCGCGGCGGCCAAGCTGTTCGAGCGGGGGCTCCAGGTCGTCGGCGTGCCGAAGACCATCGACAACGACCTCTCCGCCACCGACTACACGTTCGGCTTCGACACCGCGGTCAACATCGCGATGTCCGCGATCGACCGGCTCCACACCACCGCTGAAAGCCACAAGCGGACCCTGATCTGCGAGGTGATGGGCAGGCACGCCGGCTGGATCGCGGTCCACGCCGGTCTCTCGGGCGGAGCCAACGTGATCCTGATTCCCGAGATCGAGTTCGATCTCGACCGGGTCTGCGACTACATAGTTCGTCGCTTCGAGAGCCACTATTCGCCGATCGTCGTGGTGGCAGAGGGGGCCGTTCCCAAGGGCGGGATGCCATCTGCCGATGGGGCGCCGACCGATTCCTTCGGCCACGTCCGTCTCGGCGGCATCGCCCACTGGCTCGAGGGCGAGATCGAGCAGCGCACGGGCCACGAGGCCCGGGCCACCGTCCTCGGCCATGTCCAGCGCGGCGGGACGCCGACCGCGTTCGATCGGGTGCTTGCCACCCGCTTCGGTTTGCACGCCATCGATGCCGCCCACCGCGGTCAATGGGGAAAGATGACGGCGCTGCGCAGCACCGATATCGAGCTCGTCGACCTCACGGATGCGACGGCGGAGCTGAAGACGGTCCCCGAGTCGCTCTATCGCGAGGCCGAGGTCTTCTTCGGCTAGGAGGGTGGATATGGGTTATCCACGCACGCGGGTGACGCCGCGTGCCGTCGCTGGATCACCACCCACGCCCTCGCGCGTATTGATGGCCCGCCGGGCGCTCGCGGCGCTGCTGCTGTGTCTCTTCGTCACCGGCTGCGGGGTGGCCGGGAGCGCCTCGATCGAGGCACCGGTGACCGTCTACGTCAGCCTGCCGCTGACGGGGCCGCGCGGGCCGGACGGACGGGACGCGGCCGATGGTGCACGGCTCGCCCTCGAACAGGGCTCCGGGAAGGCGGGGGCGATCCAGGTCCGGGCGCGCTTTCTGGACGACGCGAAGGGGGCGGCCTGGGACCCGGTGGCGGCTGGTGCGAACGCCCGACAGGCGGTTGAGGACTCCTCGGCCGCGGCGTACATCGGCGAGCTCGACTCCGAGCCCACGCGCGCCTCAGTGCCGATCACGAATGACGCAGGACTGCTCCAGGTCTCGCCGGGTGCCGGCGCGGTCGACTTGACCGGTCCGGCGGCCGGCTACCCCGATTCGCCCGATCGCTACCAGCCCTCCGGCATGCCGAACTTCACGCGGACCGTGCCATCCGACGACGTCGTGGTCGACGCGGCGGCCGATTGGGCGTCGCAGCTCGGGGTGACGCAGGCGGTGGCGACCTCGGATGGCTCCGCGTTCCAGAACCTCGCCGCAGCGGAGTTCAGATCCGCGGCCACCCAGCACGGCGTCCAGGTGAGGCCCGGCAAGCCGCCGAGGGCGGTTGCGGTCACCGCCAGCGCCGGCAGGCAGGCCGTCTATGACCCGGGCGCCGAGAGGCTGAGCATCTATGGGAACTCCCCGATGAACCTCGAGGTGAGCGCCTGGCTCGACCCGAAGTCGCTCCCCGGCAAGCAGTTCCACACTGTCTTCGTGCGGCGCTTTCACCGGAGCCCCGGCCCCTCCGCCGCCTACGGCTTCGAGGCGATGGACCTGGTGCTGCACGCCATCCAGGGGGCCGGGACGGACGCCTCCTCGTTCCGCGACGACGTCCGCAACGGCGCCTTCGGCGCGCACCTCGACGGGACCGTGCTGGGCAGTTACGCGATCACCTCAGACGGCGACACGACCGAGTGCATGGTCCAGCGCTATCGCATTCAAGGGGCGAGCCGGATCCCGCTGGGCCCGGACTGTCCGACCAGATAGCGGTGGCGGCCGGAACGAGATGCCGCTGGAGCTGGTGGCGCCGCCGACCGCGGCGCTCCCGGGTCAGCGTGCCGAGGGCGGACCCTCGATGACCGGCTCACCGGAGATCACCGATCCGACCCAGTCGCGCATCTCCGGGATCAGGGCGAAGTCCACCGAGTGCTGCACGCGCGGCTCCCGAAAGGTGACGTGGAGACCGCCCTCCTCCAGCAGGTCGCGGGCCTTGCGGCCGAAGCCGATCGGGATGACGGGGTCGTACTCCCCGTGGGAGATGTACGCGGGCATCCCTCGCTTCGCCCGCGGATCCAGCTTCCATCCGCGCACCATCGGATAGAAGCCGCTCATCATCAGCAGGCCCGCCGCCCGCGGTCGGCCCATCCCCAGGGCGACGGCGCAGGCGACCGCGGCCCCCTGGCTGAACCCCCCGATCACCGTCCGCTCCCACGGGATCTTGCGATGACGAAGCTCGTCATCGAGGAAACGGCAGAGCATTTCGAGCGTATCGACGAAGGTCTGCTCGTCGGGATGGCCGACCTCTCGGATCACGTACCAGTGGCGCCCGCCGGGGGGCACGTCGGTGAGCGGCGCCCCCGGGGTCATCCCGAGAAGCTTGCGATCGGGATCGAGCTCGTCAAGCATGGGGTAGAGGTCGCGCTCGTCGACGGCGCGCCCGTGGAGAAGGATGAGGGCGCCCTCGGGCTCGCCGGCCGGCTCGCGGATCAGATGAGCCATTTGCACGACCTGGCCCGGCCGATCGCCGGTGGGCTGCTCAGGCGGCGACACGCGGATTGGTGATCGGCCGCAGGACCGGCTCGACCTGTTCTCTCAGGTGCTCATAGTCCGGCGGCAGGGAGAGCTTTTCGCCCAGGGACTCGAGTGGCTCGTCGACCGTGAAGCCCGGTCCGAGGGTCGCGATCTCGAAGAGGACGCCGCTCGGCTCCCGGAAGTAGATCGAGCGGAAGTAGAAGCGATCGATCACCGGCGTCGGGCGGGCACCCGCCTCGATCACGCGTTCGCGCCAGGCCTCGTGATCGTCCATCTGCGATGCCCAGGCGATGTGATGCACGCTGCCAGCACCCTGCAGGCCGCGTTCGGCCGGGGCCTCCGAATAGCCCCAAAGCCCGCCGCGGCTGTCACCACGGCATTCCCAGCCGGCCTGGCCATCCTCGCCTTCCAGGGGCTCGAATCCGAGCGCTGCCTCGAGGAGCGGACGGCTCGCCTCCGGGTTGCTCGAATATGCGATCGCGCCGTCGAACCCCTGGAGCGCCACTTCGGCGGGAATCTCGGGGTGCTCAGCGCTCAAGGGCTCGTCCGGCGTATCCACGACCTTGAGGGCGTGACCGAGCCCCTCGGGGTCGGCGAAGCGGAGGACGCCCTCGGCGCGCTCGGTCTCAGTGCCGTGTTCCCTCAGCCGCTCCTCCCAGAAGTCGAGCGCCTGCTCGGTGCCGAGTCGCCAGCGGATACCCCAGATCATCCCGTCGCCCGCCCGGCCCGGCGGGGCGCCGGGGTACTCGAAGAAGGTCAGGTCCGAGCCCGCATCTCCCATCTCGTCCGCGAAGAACAGGTGGTAGACCGTCGGGTCGTCCTGGTTGACGGTCTTCTTGACGAGCCGGAGCCCGAGGACGCCGGCGTAGAAGTCGACGTTCTTCTGCGCGTCGCCGGTGATCGCCGTGATGTGGTGGACGCCCTCGAGCTTCACACCACCCATCTTGCCGGATCGCGGGTGTTTTCACCTGGGTGCGGCCGGGCAATTCTCAGACATGAAGATCGCTTTCCTCCCGATCAGCATCCTCGGAGGGATCATCGCCGGGGTGATCGGCCGCAAGGTCTTCGATGCGATCTGGGGCAAGGTCGACGAGCAGGAGCCGCCGCAGCCCGAGCATCGGCAGGCCAGCCTGCCGAAGTTGGCGGTCGCCCTGATGATCGAGGGCGCGATCTTCCGCCTCGTCAAGGGCCTGTTCGATCACGGCGCCCGTCGCGGATTCGCGCGGATGACCGGCGAGTGGCCCGGCGAGGAACACCCGGAGCAGGCCTAGGTCCTCCGGGTCAGCGGAGGAGGCGCTTCGCAGCGCTTCGTCGAGGTCGGGGTGGCGGAACTCGTAGCCGAGGTCGAGGGCGCGCCTGGGCAGGACGCGGGCGCCGCCGGCCACGGCGTCGGCGAGCTCCGGGCCGCGCAGCGCGCTGACGGCGAACTTGGGCACCGGGGCGATGGCGGGACGGTGGAGCGCGCGGCCCAGCGCCTTCGAGAGCTCTCGATTGGTGACCGGATTGGGAGCGGTGGCGTTCACGGTGCCGGATACCGCTTCGTTGTCGAGCGCCCAGAGAAGAAGGCCGATCTCGTCGTCGATGTGGATCCACGACATGAACTGCTCGCCGCCGGCAATCGGCCCGCCGACGCCGAGCTTGAAGGGAAGGAGGAGCTGCTTGAGCAGCCCGCCCTTCTTGGAAAGGACCAGCCCCGTCCGGACGACAACGGTTCTCGCCGCGATGCTGCTTGCCTCGCGCTCGGCCGATTCCCAATCCTGTACGACCTCGGTGATGAAGCCCGGCTCGCCGGGCTCGGATTCCTCATCGAGGATCTGGGCGCCGCGGTCACCGTAGTAGCCGATCGCCGACTGCCCGACGAAGACATCCGGCTTCGAGGCGGCCGCCTCCATCCCCTGCAGGAGGTTGCGCGTGCTGACCAGCCGGCTCTCGCGGATCCGGACCTTCGCCTGATCGGTCAGCCGCTGATTGATCTCCTCGCCGATCAGGTTGACGACGCCGTCGACGTCCGCGAGAGCCTCTGCGGGCGGACGCTCCGTCGTCGGCTGCCATGGGTGCCAGTGGACCGTCGCGTTCTTGGGACGCGCCCGGCCCGGATCCCGGGTCAGCCCCACGACCTCGTCGCCCCGAGCCAGCAGGGCGTCGCACAGCGCCGAGCCGAGCAGGCCGGTGGCTCCCGTGACGAGAACGCGCATTGGCCGCGGATGCTAGCCGGGGGCGCTCGCTAGGTTGCGCGCATGACCGATGAAGTCGTGAGAGCGGCTCGGGCCGGGGAGGGAGCGCGCCTCGGGAAGATCTTCCTCTCGTCTGGCCGGGCAGCCTGGGCTCCGCACCTGTCGCCCGTCGGGCTGGGACGTGTCACCTCTCCCGCCGAGGAATGGGAGAGGCAGATCGCGAGCTCGGATGTCGTCTGCCTGGTCGCGGAGCGTAGGGGTGAGGTTGCAGGCCTCGCGGTCCTCCAACGCAGTCCCGACGACGATGCGGATCCCGCCTCGGTCGCCCTGCTCGATCGGCTCTGCGTCGAACCTGCATCGTGGCGGAGGGGACTGGGCAGGTCGCTCCTGGATGCCTCGATGAACGAGCTCCATGCCCGCGGCTTTCGCGAGATCACCCTCTGGACCGCGGAATGGAGCTCGTCCCGCGGCTTCTACGACGCGACGGGTTGGTCGCTGGACGGCGCGACTCGCGAGACGACCTTCGCGGGCCGGACCTTCACCGAGGTGCGCTACCGGACCCAGGTCCGCCCGTGAGCGCCGCGTCGGCGGCTGTGATCTCCGCGGGGGCAGCGAAGGGAGACGCCCGGCGGATCGGGATCCTGTTCATGGTCGGCTCGGCCTGCTTTGCGGTCGCCTCGCTGCCGGGCGCCTCTGAGGTCTCCGACAGAGCCGTCGGCGTCGTCTACTTCGTCGGCTCGATCTTCTTCACGACGGCGGCGTTCGAGCAGTTGAGGGTCGCGCGGGGAGTGGGAAAAGAGATCTGGGCCGCTGCCATTCAGTTCGCCGGCACCCTGGCCTTCAACGTCTCCACCTTCTTCGGGATGCACCACCATTTCACGGCCCACCGATCCAACCTGCTGGTCTGGTCGCCGGACGCTTTCGGCTCCGTCTGTTTCCTGGTCTCCAGCCTGCTTGCGGAACTCGCCGTTCTCCACGCCGTCCTGCTTGTCCGACGCTCGGCGACACTCAACCTGATCGGATCCGTGGCCTTCGGGATCTCGGCCGTTGCGGGCTATGTCGTGCCGGATACGAACGAGCTGGTGAACGCGTCGCTGGCGACCTCGACGACACTTGTCGGCGGGCTCTGCTTCCTGTGGGCGGCGCGGATCCTGGTGAAGCCGCCG
Organism: uncultured Solirubrobacterales bacterium; assembly: GCA_963740995.1. Lineage (GTDB taxonomy): Bacteria > Actinomycetota > Thermoleophilia > Solirubrobacterales > 70-9 > DASUPK01. The sequence continues at coordinate 18,719 of CAVUGL010000011.1, read as the reverse complement.
CCCCGGCTCCTGCCCTCTGCCCGTGGCGGTGCGGTGCCTCAGTCGGCGTCTGCGGTGCCTCAGTCGGCGTCCTAAGACGCTCTAGGCGGCGCCATCGCCCGAGGCACCATCGCCGTCCACGATCTCGTACGTGCCGGTCTCCTCGGAGAAGCGGGCGAGCCCGGCCTCCCTGGCCTCTTCGACCACCGCATTGGCGACGCTGGTCGCCACGTCCCGGTTGAAGACCGACGGGATGATGTAGTCCTCGGCCAGGTCGTCGTCGGTGACGACCTCGGCGATGCCGCGGGCGGCGGCGAGCTTCATCTCCTCCGTGATCCGGGGGGCCCCGGCGTCGAGCGCGCCGCGGAAGATGCCTGGAAAGCAGAGGACGTTGTTGATCTGGTTCGGATAGTCGGAGCGGCCCGTGGCCATGATCCGTACGTACTCATCGGCCTCCTCCGGCATCACCTCGGGGGTCGGGTTGGCCATTGCGAAGACGATCGCGTCGTCGTTCATCTTTGCCAGCGAAGCCGGCTGGATCAGGCCAGGGCCTGAGAGGCCGATGAACAGATCGCACCCCTCGATCACGTCGTCAGGGCCGCCGGAGAGCTTCTCCTGGTTGGTGTTTTCGGCGAACCACTTCTTGATGGCGGACATCGAGCCGTCCCCGTAGTCGGCGCGGTCCGTGGAGATCGCGCCCTGGCGATCACAGCCGATGATCTCGCTGATCCCAGACTCCTGCATCATCTTCGTGCAGGCGATCCCGGCGGCCCCCGTGCCGAGGACCAGCACGCGGAGGTCCTCGATCGGCTTCCCGGTGATCTTCAGCGAGTTGAAGAGCGCGGCCATGACGACGACGGCCGTGCCGTGCTGGTCGTCATGAAAGACGGGGATGTCGAGCTCCTCCTTCAGACGCCCCTCGATCTCGAAGCAGCGCGGAGCCGAGATGTCCTCCAGGTTGATGCCGCCGAAGGTGGGGGCGAGCAGCTTGACCGTCTGGATGATCTTCTCGGGGTCGTTGGTGTCCAGGCAGATCGGGAAGGCGTCGACCTGGGCGAACTCCTTGAAGAGCATCGCCTTGCCCTCCATCACCGGCATGGCCGCCTCGGGCCCGATGTCGCCGAGGCCGAGCACGGCGGAGCCGTCGGAGACGACAGCGACGGTGTTGGCCTTGATCGTGAAGTCGAAGGCCTTGGTCTTGTCCTCGGCGATGTACTCGCAGACGCGGGCGACGCCTGGCGTGTAGGCCATCGAGAGGTCGTCCCGGGTCTTCAGCGGGTACTTGTTGTGCTGCTCGATCTTGCCCTTCTTGTGCATCTCGAAGGTCCGGTCGGTGAAGCTGAGGACGCGCGCGCCGCGGGTAGAGCCGATCGAGCGGAGGATCTGCTCCCAGGCCTCGGCGCTCGCCGCGTCGATCGTGAACTCGCGGACCCTTTTGCCCTCAGGGCCCGCTCCCGGGATCAGGTCGACGGACTGGAGCGCTCCGCCGGCCTCGGCGATCTGGGCCGTGATCTTGCCGAGTGGCTCCTGGCGCGCGTCGAGCTCGACGCGCACGGTGACGCTGTACTGAGCGGAGGCAGCCATGGCGCGGACAGGATACGGGGCGCCCAACGTCCCCCGGCGCGGCGGCGCCCGGCTTGCGAATGAACCGCCCGCCGCCGCGCCGAGGCTGTCAAAAACGGGCAATGAAGGGGAGAGGGACCGGAGTTGGCGCCTTACTCGCGATATGCGCGAGGAACGCGCCAGGTCCGACCAGGTAATCGCGAAGATTGCCGGACGGCAGCACGGCGTCGTGAGCGCACCGCAGCTTGGACGTGCCGGGATCGACAAGGACGGAGTCACCCGCCGAGTCAAGGCCTGCCGGCTTCATCGCGTTCATCGTGGTGTGTACGCGGTCGGCCACCCCCGCTTGACCTTCGAAGGCAGGTGCATGGCGGCGGTTCTCGCGCTCGGCGAGGGAGCCGTCGTCAGCCATCAAAGCGCCGCCGCGCTTTGGGGCATGCTCAAGCCGCATTCCGGACCGATCCATGTAAGCGTCATCGGGGACGGCGGACGCCGAAAGCGCCGCGGCATCCAAGTCCATCGATCCCACTCCCTCATTGCCGGTGTTAGGACCCGCCGCAACGGCATTGCGGTCACGCGGCCCAAGCGGACGCTTCGCGACCTTCACCGCACCTCTCCCCAGCGGGTTTTCCAGCGGGCCGTCAGGCGGGCTTTGGACCTCCGGCTGATCGGCTCGGCCGATCTCGAGAGAGAGGAAGAACTCAGCCGCAGCGAGCTCGAACGCCTCTTCCTCCGCTTCTGTCGCCGTCACCGCCTGCCCCGCCCGAAGGTGAACGCGGGCGTCGGCCAATACGAAGTGGACTTCCTCTGGCACGACCAGCGAGTGGTGGTCGAGACCGACTCGTGGCGACACCACGGAGACCGCACCGCCTTCGAGCGCGACCGCGCTCGAGACGCCCATCTTCAGAGGCTGGGTTTTCGGGTTCTCCGCTTCACCCACCGGCAGCTCATCCACGACCGCTCCACCGTCGTTGCGGCTTTGCGCGGGCTGCTTTCGCAGAGGTCTCTGGCACCCAACCTATGATGGACAGGTGCCCGCCACGACTCAGAAGAATGCCCCCGGGAAGGCGGCGAAGGCTTCAGCCGAGGCCAAGAAGAAGCCCACCGAGCTCTTCCTGATCGACGGCAACTCCCTCGCCTACAGGGCGTTTTTCGCGCTGCCCGAGTCGATTGCGACGCACGACGGGCGCCCGACCAACGCCATCTACGGACTCGCTTCGATGTTCGCCAAGATGCTGATCGACTGCGACCCGGCCGCAGTGGTGGTCTGCTGGGACGCCGGGTGGTCCGGCCGCGAGCTCACCTACGAGCCCTACAAGTCCCAGCGCAAGCCGCGACCCGACCTCCTCCGCGACCAGTGGCCCCACCTGATGCCGTTGGCGGAGGCCTTCGGCTTCACCAACATCAAGGTGGACGGCTACGAGGCTGACGACGTGATCGCCTCCCTCACCAAGCGCGCCCGGGAACAGGACCTGGCGGTGATGGTCGTCTCCGGCGACCGCGACGTCTACCAGCTCGTCGAGGACGGCGTGCGCGTGATGACCACCTCGCGCGGGGTCACAGACACGAAGATCTACGACCGCGATGGGGTGGTCGAGCGCTACGGCGTGCCACCCGAGCTGGTCACCGACCTGATCGGCCTGAAGGGCGACACCTCGGACAACATCCCAGGCGTTCCGGGCATCGGCGACAAGACCGCTGCCCAGCTGCTTCAGGAGTACGGCGACCTGGAGGCGGTGCTCGGCAACGTGGACAAGATCTCCGGCGCCAAGCGGAAGGAGAACCTCACCAACCACGCCGAGGACGCGCGCATCTCCAAGCAGCTCGCGACGGCGATCACCGACATCGACGTCGAGCTCGATCTCGACGAGCTGATGTCGAAGCGGATGGACCGCAGCCGCCTCCGCGAGGTGGCGCGCGAGTTCGAGCTCCGCGTGATCCTGCAGCGCCTCGAGGAGGAGCTGGGCGCCGACTTCGTCCCCGATGCCAAGGTCGAGGAGGAGCTCGATGTCACGGCCGAGGAGGGCTCGATCGACGATCTCGCCGAAGGGGAGGTCGCCCTAGCGATCGCCGGAGAGGCCTGGGCCGGGTACGACGGCAAGCGCCTGGTCGAGGGTGAGTGCCCGGACTTCGCGGAGCTCGCCAAGTCGCTCGGCAAGCGCCGCCTGATCGGTCACGACCTGAAGACGCTCGGCGGCGGCGCCCGGTTCGGCGTCCTCGCTGCCGCCCCCGGTGGCCTCGACCTCCGCCACGACACGATGGTTGGCGCCTACCTGCTCGATCCGGCTCGCCGCACCTATGACCTGGTCGACATCGCGGCCCAGCGCGGGCTGGCGGCGGCGTCGAAGGCCGAGGAGTCGCCCGATGGCGACCAGCTGGAGCTGGGGGAGGAGCCACCGCCCGATCCGGCTGCCGAGGCTCGCCTGGTCTGGGAGATCGCGCAGCTCCAACGGAAGGGCATGAAGGAGCAGAAGATCGAGCGCCTCATGGACGAGGTCGAGATGCCCCTGATCGAGGTGCTGGCGGCGATGGAGCAGGCCGGCATCCTGCTCGACCAGAAGCGCCTCGCCGACATCGGCGAGGGATTCGAGCAGCGGATTGAGACCCTCCAGGCCGAGATCTTCGAGCTCGCCGGACACGAGTTCACGATCGGCTCGCCCCAGCAGCTCGCCGAGGTCCTCTTCGATGAGCTGGGCCTGACCAAGAAGCGGCGCGGCAAGACCGGCTTCTCGACCGACGCCCGCGTCCTCTCCCAGATCCGCGAGGAGCACGAGATCGTCACCAAGGTCGAGCAATGGCGCGAGCTGACCAAGCTGAAGAGCACGTACCTCGATGCCCTCCCGGAGCTGATCGACCCGGACAGCGGGCGGCTCCACACCACCTTCAATCAGACCGCGACGACCACCGGACGCCTGTCCAGTACCAACCCGAACCTCCAGAACATCCCGATTCGCACCGAGGAGGGCCGCCCGATCCGCTCCTGCTTCGTGGCGCCGCGCGGCCATCGCCTGCTCTCGGCCGACTACAACCAGATCGAGCTGCGGATCCTGGCCCAGATCGCCGGCGAGGATGCCCTGCGCGAGATCTTTGCCCGCGGCGAGGACATCCACGCGGCCACCGCGGCCGAGATCCTCGGCTCCGACCCCAAGAAGGTCAGCCCCGGCGAGCGCTCGAAGGCCAAGATGGTCAACTACGGCATCGCCTACGGCCTCTCCGCCTACGGGCTCGCCGATCGCCTCAACATCGAGCAGGACGAGGCCGGCTCCTACATCGACCGGTATTTCGAGCGCTTCCCTGCGGTGAAGCGCTATATCGACAAGACCATCGAGTTCGCTCGCGAGAACGGCTACGTCGAGACCATGCTGGGCCGTCGCCGCCCGATCCCCGAGCTGCGCTCGGGCCGGCCCCAGGTGCGTGGCCAGGGGGAGCGGAACGCGGTCAACATGCCGATCCAGGGGACCTCCGCGGACATCATCAAGATCGCGATGGTCGGCTGCCAGCGCGCCCTCGACAAGTCAGATCTCGAGACCCGGCTCGTCCTCCAGATCCATGACGAGCTCCTCTTCGAGGGGCCGAGCGATGAGATGGACGCAGCCGCGCAACTCGTCGAGCGTGAGATGTGCGGTGCCTTCGAGCTCGACCCGCCGCTCGCCGTCGATGTCGGCGTCGGCAAGGACTGGCTCGCGGCGAAGTAGGAACGCGACCGGCGGCCTCAGGGGGAGTCCGCCGGCGGTCGCGTCGTTAGTGGCTGATGGGAGGCGTCGACCACGCTTGTCGGGCTACGACGAGGGGACTGTTCCGTTCCCGTGCCGGTACCGCTGCCCGTATCACTCGTCCGGCTGTGATCGCACGGATGCTGATCGGTGCTGTCCGCGCTGCCGTCGCCGTCGGTGTCGGCCTTGCGGGGGTTCGTGCCGTCCTTGAACTCGGCGAGGTTCTTGACGCCATCCCTGTCCTGGTCCCGCGGCGCCTGGTCCTTGCTCAGGGAGAGGTCGTGCTTCGCCTCCCAGCGATCGGGAATCCGATCGCCGTTTCCGTCACGGCCATTCGACGCAAGAGCCGGGAGCGCGAACAGCGACGCCACCAGCACCGCGGCGATGCCCACCAGGACGAATCGGGTTGCTCCTCGCTGGCGCGAGGTGCTCATGGACTGGATGGTCCCGCCGGTCGTTGAGCGCCGTGTTGCGGACGATCCTGAAGAGCCAGGCACGAGGCGCATCAGGCCGGTCACCACGGCGCAGCGCCGAGTGCGCCTTCAACATCGAGTCCTGCACAACGTCGTCGGCCGAGTCGCGCGAGCAGATCCTGGCCGCGAAGGCGACGAGCCCGGAGCGGTAGCGGCGAACGATCTCCTCGAAGGCTGCGTCGGATCCCTCGCCGGCCAGCTGGGCCAGCCGGTTGTCGGGCTGGGTCCTGAGGAGCGTCCCGGCGAGCCGAGGCGCCTGAGTCTGTGGGGCGCTTGAGGCAGCGATCACGGCGCTTCTCATCTAATCGCCCTTGCCTGAGATGTTCATGAGATTCGCGTCGACCCTCCGGTGACACATGGGATCGGCGAAGATCACGCCATGGACAGGGGATTCGCCGTCCTGATCATGGCCATCGTCGGCGGCTGCATCGCACTACAGGCGCCGATCAACGCCGGCCTCGGCAAGCACACCGGAAGCTTCGCGGCTGCCACGATCTCGTTCGCGGTCGGGACGGTCCTCCTTGCCACGATCGTCCTTGTGAGCGGTAAGACCGGAGGCCTCTCCGATGTGGTCCATGTGAACTGGTACCTGCTGCTCGGCGGCGCCCTCGGCGCCGCCTATGTCTTCTCCGCGCTCGTCCTCGTCAGCCAGATCGGCGCCGGCTCAGTCGCCGCGGCCACGGTCACGGGACAGCTCACGACCTCCGTGATCCTCGACAGGATCGGCTTCCTCGGCCTCGAGCAGACTCCCCTGAGCGCCAGCCGGGTGGCAGGGGTCGCCCTACTGCTGGCGGGCACCTACCTGGTCGTTCGCTGACTACGCCGCGGCCTGCAGGGCTTCGCGGTCGCCACTCTTCCGCGGTGCCGGGTCCGCGAACTCCGGCGGGGCGATGCGGAGGTAGTGGTCGAATGCCCAGTCGACGAAGCGCTTCCGGCCGCACGCCCTGATCACGGCGCGCTGGACGCGAGCCGGCATCTTCGGCAGGAGCTTCTGCGCCCGGAGCATCCAGCGGAACTTGCGCTCGTGGCCGTCGACGAACTCGGCATAGTTGCGCAGCGCCGCCTCGCGGTCGTGCTCCCCGGCGACCACCCCCCGCAGCTCGTCCCCGAGCTTGATCCCGAAGTAGAAGGCGGTGCGGATCCCCTCGGCGGTCAGGGGCAGGCAGTGTCCCCCGGAGTCGCCGACGAAGAAGATCCCGTCCTCTGTTCCCGGCCGCAGCTTGTGCGGGATCCAGTTGCCCTGGTAGCGGACCGCGGGCCGCTCGAGGTCGTCGGCGAGCAGGACGGTGGTGTCCTTGACGTGGAAGCGTGGATCGAAGGAGCCGACGCCGATCCGCTGCTCTCCGCGCGCGGGGAACGACCAGCCGTACCCGGCCGGGACGTAGCGGCGATCTATCCAGATCTCGAGGTCCTCGCCGCCGCCATGGGGATGGACCTCCAGCCCTCGTGAGAGGGGCGCGTCAGGCGGCTGAAAGCCGCCGTCGGAGGCGAGGATTCGGCGCCAGCCCAGCGCGTCGACGATCAGCGGCGCGGTGATATCGCCGCGATCGGTATGGATAGTCTCGCCGCTGCGCCCGTTGACCTTGGCGGTCTCGAACTCGGCGTCCGATTGCGCCCAGAGCAGCTCGCAGAGCTCGCGGTAGTCGAAGGTGGAGAAGGTCCAGGGCAGCTCGTACCGCGAGGTGCCATGCGGCGTATGGACCACCAGCTCGCCGAACTCCTGTCTCGCGGAGCCCTCGAGCCCCATCGCCCGGAGCCAGTCTGTGGGGATGCCGCAAGCGGAGGTCTGGCGTTCGCCGATCTCGTACCGATCGAGCACCAGGACCCGCGCGCCCGAGCCGGCCAGCTGCCTGGCGACCGTCAGCCCGGCGAAGCTCGCTCCGCAGACGATCACGTCATAGCTGCCGCTCAGCGGCGTGCGCTCGTCTCCGCGCTTGGTTTGACGCTTGGGCATGGGCGCATCGTAGAACCCGTTCACCCGGCAGGCCTGAGCGACATGAGCGCGGCGCCGGCCGAAGCCGACGCCGCGCTCACGTCAAGCGGTCGTTACACGCAAACCCGTACTAGGGGCAGACAACGATCACCTCGACCGATGTCCCGGAGGGGTTCGATGCGATCACGTCGTTCGGGTTCGCCGTGCCCGAGCGGATCACGGTAGTGCTGCCATCGAACAGGCTCGAGCCCGTTACGACGCAGTCGACCACGGGGCGCGGGAAATGGATGACGTGGACGTTTCCCGACTTGGTTGTCGTCGTTCCCGGCAGGGTGGCTTTCGAAATCGTGGCGCCGTCGCCCGTCTCGGCCCCGAATACGTTGCCTGCCGAACCGGCTGAGTCGGCACTCTTGGCCTTCAGCACCGAAAGTCCTTCTCCCATGGCTGATGGACGCTTCCCCCCCTCGCAGGACCCTATTCCGTCCGTAGGCGTGACTGCAAGCCCGAGCGATCCGTCCTCGTCTGCCACACTGTGCGGCTCGTGGCCGCAGGCGACGCAACAACCGAAGCTGGGCAAACGGAGCCCCAGGAGACGACCGTCGAGGAGACGACCTCGGAGGAGACAACGTCCGAGGAAACGATCGCCACCGAGCAGCCGGAGAGCGCCGGAAACGGCGCCGCGACCTCGGACAACCTGCTGATCGAGGTCGACGGCAAGCTCGTCCCCAACTACGACGCCACCATCCATCCCTTCAGCGAGGGCGATGTGGTGAGCGGCAAGGTGGTTCGCATCGACCAGGACGAAGTCCTGGTGGACATCGGCTACAAGTCGGAGGGGGTCATCCCCTCGAACGAGCTCTCGATCCGCAAGTCGGTCGATCCCGTCGAGGAGGTCGAGCTGGGCGAGGAAGTCGACGCCCTGGTGCTCACCAAGGAGGACCAGGAGGGTCGCCTGATCCTCTCCAAGAAGCGCGCCCGCTTCGAGAAGGCGTGGCGCCGGATCGAGAAGGCCGCGGACTCAGGCGAGCCCGTCGAGGGCACCGTGATCGAGGTCGTCAAGGGTGGCCTGATCCTCGACCTAGGCGTGCGCGGGTTCCTGCCGGCTTCCCTCGTCGACATCCGCCGCGTCCAGAACCTCGACGAGTTCATGGGCCAGAAGCTCGAGTGCAAGGTGATCGAGCTGAATCGCTCCCGCAACAATGTCGTGCTCTCCCGCCGCGCGGTCTTGGAGGAGGAGCGCAAGGAGGTGCGCGAGCAGATCCTCGGCCGACTGGAGCCCGGCCAGGTGGTCGAGGGCAAGATCTCGAACATCGTCGACTTCGGCGCCTTCGTCGACCTGGAGGGCATCGATGGCCTGATCCACATCTCAGAACTTTCTTGGAGCCATGTGAACCATCCCTCCGAGGTCGTTTCAATCGGGGACACGGTGCGCGTCAAGGTGCTGGACATCGACAAGGACCGCCAGCGCATCTCCCTGGGCCTGAAGCAGACTCAGGAGGACCCGTGGCAGCGCGTCCTCAACGAGTACAAGGAGGGCGACGTCGTCGACGGCAAGGTGACCAAGATCGTCGCCTTCGGCGCCTTCGTCCAGATCCTGCCCGGAGTCGAGGGGCTCGTTCACATCTCGGAGCTCGCGCAGCATCACGTCGAGAGTCCCGCTGAGGTCGTTCGTCCCGGCGACGAGCTGAAGGTGAAGATCCTGGAGGTCGACGACTCCCGCCGCCGCCTTTCCTTGAGCGTCAAGCGCGTCGAGGGCCAGGAGCTGCCCACCCGTGAGGTCACCGACGACATCGTGATCGAAGATGCGCCCGAGCCCGAGGGCGAGCTGCCCGCGCCGTCGCCGGACGCCGAAGCCACTTCCGTGGCCGACGAGGAGACAGCCGAGCCGGATGCCGAGGCTGCGCAGCCGACCGAGTCCGAGGCCGCCCCTGAGGAGGAGCCGCCCGAGGCAGAGGCCGCCCCTGAGGCGCCGGAGGCGCCCTCGGAGGCGCCGGCCGAGGCGCCCTCGGAGGAGGAGCCACCGGCCGAGGAGGAGTCTCCCGAAGAGGAGCCACCTCCCACCGCGGATTGACCCGCTTCATAGGCCTCACGGGAGGAATCGGGGCAGGCAAGTCGGAGACGCTGGCGGCATTCGAGCGGCATGGCGCGGCGGTGCTGTCGACCGACAAGGTCGCGCACGACATCCTGGACGATGAGCAGGTGCGGGTCGCGCTGATCGACCGCTGGGGCGATCAGGTCGCCTCGGATGGCGAAGTCGATCGCGACAAGGTCGGGGAGATCGTCTTCGGGGATCGAGACGAGCTCGCCTGGCTCGAAAGCGTCACCCATCCGCGCGTCGGCGCGCACGTGGCCGAGTGGCGCCAGAGCCTGGAGCCGGACGTCGACGTCGCTGTGGTCGAGGTCCCGCTGCTCTTCGAGGCCGCGATGGAGGACGCCTTCGATACGACCGTGGCCGTGATCGCCGACGACGAGATCCGGGATGCGCGCCTGCGCGAGCGCGGTCAGGCGGGCCTGGAGGGGAGGGAGGAGCGCCAGCTCGACCAGGCGGAGAAGGAGCACCGTGCCGACCACGTCATCCGCAACGATGCATCGCTTGAGGAGTTGGATGGAAAGGTGAATGACCTGATCGAGAAGCTGCGCAAGGGGGGCGGCGGATGAGCCCGAATACTTCGGTGCGCTCCGCGCGTTCGCGCTCGCGCGCCAGCGGAAATCGCTCGAGGAGCCGACGCCGCGCACGGACGAAGGGCCGGCGATCCCCACGGCGCGCCCTGGTGGTCGGCGGCAGTCTGGTCGTCGTCGCCCTCGGCGGCTTCCTGCTCGTCAACAGCGGCCGCCTCCAGCGCACGCTGGAGGAGGTCACCCTGCCGCTTCAGCACGAGGACATCATTCGCCAGCAGGCGGCCGAGAAGGACGTCCCGCCAGACCTGATCGCCGCTGTGATCTACACCGAGTCCCGATTTCGGGATCAGACTTCGCACGCCGGCGCCCGCGGATTGATGCAGATCACCCCCAGCACCGCTCAGCTGATTGAGAGGCTGAGCGGCGGCCAGACCTTCAACTTCGACGATCTCTCCAACCCCGACATCAACATTCGCTACGGGACCTTCTACCTCCACTACCTGATCCAGAAGTTCGGGGACAACGAGATCGCGGCCCTGGCCGCCTACAACGCGGGTGAGACCAACGTCGCGGCCTGGGGCGGCTCGAGCCTGAGCCTCGACGACATCCCGTTCCCGGAAACCCGCGACTACGTGGAGAATGTGCTGGAGAAGCGAGACGAGTACGCGCGGCACTACCGTCACGAGCTCGGACTGGATCAAGCGGGGCCCTGAGAGAGGAACACAACTGATGAGTCGCCGACATCGCAGCGTGCTCGCCACCCTGGCCTGCGCCTCCATCCTTCTGGTCGCCGTGGTGCCGTCGGCTGGCGCGGCAACGCGTTCGGCGGTGCCACGAGCGCATGCGTCCGTCGTCGGCGGCGGTCGTGCCGACCCCGCCCAGTGGCCGTTCGCGGTGGCGATCTTCCGCAAGGGCCGGATGCACTGCAGCGGCTCCGTGATCGCGCCGACCAAGGTTCTGACGGCCGGTCACTGCGTCGCAGGGTTCAACGTCGCCAACCTGCAGGTGATCATCGGTCGGCCCACGCTCCGCGACACGGCGGTCGGGCAGGTGATCGGGGTGACGTCGGGCAGAGTCCACCCCGACTTCGAGCAGACCGGGTTGCACGACGTCGCGGTTCTCACCCTTGCTCAGCCGACCAGCGTCACCCCCGTCGCGCTCGCGACACCACAGCAGGACGCTGCCCTGGCTGCCGCCGGCGCCCAGCTTCAGGTCGCCGGCTACGGTGCGACCAATCCCTTCGGCACCCATCTGTCGGGATTTCTGAAGACGACCACCGAGCAGGTGCGCACCGAGAACCGCTGCCTGAAGGCCTACACCAGCGACCTGTTTGCGCCCGAGAGCATGATCTGCGCTCTGGGCGCCCGCCGCAAGAAGGCGGGCCGCTTCAAGATTCACACTTCCGCCTGTTCCGGCGACAGCGGCGGCCCGCTGGTGGCGAGCACCCCGACCGGCCCGATCGAGCTCGGGACCGTCTCCTTCGGTGGTGCGCTCTGCGGGCTGCCCTCAGCGCCGAGTGTCTACTCGAGGGTCTCGGCCAGCCTCGGCTTCATCGTCTTCGGTTAACGCTTCGTCTGCCGTCCAGGCACCCATTAGTGGGTGGTTGACCCGCAGTCAAACCCGAACCTATCCTGGGCCATCGCCACCCGTCCTCTGACAACCGAGCGGGCCGGGGAGCGGCGTCGGCAGCTGATCGAGGCGGCCCTCGCGGTCTTCGGCGAGCGGGACTACGACGAGGTCTCCGTCGACGAGGTGGCGGACGCCGCGGGCGTGTCTCACGGCCTCGTCTTCCAGTACTTCGGCAGCAAGAAGGGCCTCTATGTCGCCTGCCTCCAGCCGCTGATCGAGTTCTTCCGAGAGCGGATCGAGCCCGATCCGGATCTGGCGCCGATCGAGCGGTTGCGCTCGGGGCTGCGGAACTACGCCGACCTGATCAGCGAGCATCCGGTCGGCTACCGCTCCCTGATGACTCGCGGGACCGGGTTCTCCGAGGTGCGCGAGGGCCTGGAGAGGGCGCGCTGGCAGCGCATCATTCGGCTCGCCGAGGGAATGGGCCTTGATCCGAACCAGCCGGCCGTTCGGGTCGGCCTGCGCTCCTGGATCGCGTACGTCGACACGGCGATGCTCACCTGGCTGGACCAGGGCGCGCCCGACCGGGATGCGCTGGTGGAGATGCTCGTCAGGGCGCTGGGCGCCACCGCGGAGAGCATCGCGGCCGCCCACTAGAGGCCGCCGCCCGGGGCCGCCCTGCGCCCCCAGTACGCTGAAACCGTGGCGAAGTTCAAGCTCAATCCCGCCTATACGCCGACGGCCGACCAGCCGAAGGCAATCGACGGCCTGGCCGAGGGGCTCGGCGCGAAGGAGCGGGTCCAGACGCTCCTCGGTGCGACCGGCACCGGCAAGACCTTCACGATGGCCGCGACCATCGAGCGAGTCCAGCGCCCCGCGCTCGTGATCGCCCACAACAAGACGCTCGCGGCACAGCTCTGCAACGAGTTCCGGGAGTTCTTCCCCGACAACGCCGTCGAGTACTTCGTCAGCTACTACGACTACTACCAGCCCGAGGCCTACGTGCCGGCGCAGGACCTCTATATCGAGAAGGACTCCTCGATCAACGACGAGATCGACCGGCTGCGCCACGCGGCGACGGCGTCTCTGTTTGCCCGCGACGACGTGATCATCGTCGCGTCGGTGTCGTGCATCTACGGGATCGGCTCCCCGCAGCTCTATCGCGAGCAGATGCAGCTATTCAAGGTCGGGGACTGGGTCGACCGGCAGGACGTCTTCCGGAAGCTGGTCGGCATGCAGTACCGGCGCAACGACCAGAACCTGGCGCGCGGCGCCTTCCGCGCCCGCGGCGAGGTCCTCGAGATCTATCCGGCGTATGCCGAGTCCGCCTACCGGATCCAGCTCTTCGGCGACGAGATCGAGGCGATTCAGCACTTCGATCCGCTGACTGGGGAGATCCTCGACGTGATCGACCACGTCTCGGTGTGGCCGGCGAGCCACTACGTGGTCAAGGAGGAGACGATGGAGCGCGCGGTCGACGAGATCGAGCGCGAGATGCGCAACCAGGTCGCCCACTTCGAGGAGCACGGCAAGCAGCTCGAGGCGCACCGCCTCCAGCAGCGCACCCGCTACGACATGGAGATGATGCGCGAGCTCGGCTTCTGCCCGGGGATCGAGAACTACTCGCGGATCCTGGACGGGCGCCCACCGGGCAGCCCTCCTTACACGCTGATCGACTATTTCCCCGACGACTTCGTCCTGTTCGTCGACGAATCCCACCAGACGATCCCCCAGCTCGGCGGGATGTACGAGGGCGACTTCTCGCGCAAGTCGACGCTGGTCGACTTCGGGTTCCGCCTGCCGAGTGCCGTGGACAACCGCCCGCTCAAGTTCGACGAGTTCCTCGACCGGGTCAAGCAGATGGTGCTGGTTTCGGCGACGCCCGGGCCGTGGGAGCGCGCGGAGTCCTCGAGGGTCGTCGAGCAGATCGTCCGCCCGACCGGCATTGTCGATCCCGAGGTCGAGGTGCGCGAGACGAGGAACCAGATCGACGACCTGATGAACGAGGTACGGGTCAGGGCTGAGAAGGACGAGCGGGTTTTGGTCACGACCCTGACCAAGAAGATGGCGGAGGACCTGACCGAGTATCTGCTCGAGCACGGCTTCCGGGTCCGCTACCTGCACTCGGAGGTCGACACCCTCGAGCGCATTCAGATCATCCGCGAGCTGAGGCTGGGCGAGTACGACGTGCTGGTCGGCGTCAACCTGCTGAGGGAGGGGCTCGACCTCCCCGAGGTCTCGCTGGTCGCGATCCTCGATGCGGACAAGGAGGGCTTCCTCCGCGGCGAGACGAGCCTGATCCAGACGATCGGCCGGGCCGCGCGCAACGTCGACGGCCGCGTGCTGATGTACGCGGACAAGGAGACCGACGCGATGCGCAAGGCGCTGTCCGAGACGGACCGCCGCCGCGCCATCCAGGTGGCCTACAACGAAGAGCACGGCATCACCGCCGCGACGGTCACCAAGGGGATCTCCGATATGTCCGAGTTCCTGGCGATGGAGTCGAACGCCCCGAAGCGCCGCAGGCGCCGGCGTGACGAGACCGCCACCAAGACGCCGGAGGAGCTCGAGAAGATCGTGATCGAGCTCGAGGAGGAGATGCTCGCCGCGGCCGACGATCTCCGCTTCGAGGAGGCGGCGCGAATCCGCGACGAGCTGAAGGAGCTCCGTGCGGACCTGGACGCGATTCGCGCCTAGGCGGGTCCGAGGCTGGGTCCCGCGGGACCAAGCGAGGCGTGGATCGAGCGGACGACCAGCGCTCCGTCCCCAACGGCCGACGCCACGCGCTTGGTCGAGCCCCGACGCACGTCGCCGATCGCAAACACGCCCGGACGCGTGCACTCGAGCAACAGGGGTACTCGGTCCGCGGTGCCCCAGTGCCGAGAGAAGTCCCGGTGGTGTTGCGCCTCCTCTCCGGTGACCACGAAGCCCTTGTCATCCTGGCCGACGAAGTCGACCAGCCCCTCCGACCTCGGTGAGGCGCCGATCATCGCGAACACGGCCCTGGTCTCGACTCGCTGGTCGGGACCGGCGCCTGAGATCACCACGGACTCGAGCTTCCCGTCACCCTCGAGCGCTCTCACCTCGCACCCCGTCCAGATCTGGACGTTCGACTTGTTCTCGATCTGATCTACCAGGTAGCGGGACATCGCCACTTCGAGCGGCCGCCGGGCGACGACATGGACCCGGCGCGCGGTGTCGGCGAGCTTGACGACCGCCTGGCCGGCGGAATTCGCGCCGCCGACGACGACGACGTCGTCAGCCGAGCATTGCTGCGCCTCGATATGGGTCGCCGCGTAGTACAGGCCGAGACCCTCGAACCGCTCGGCATTCTCGGCCGGCAGCCGGCGATAGTCGGCGCCCGGGGCCAGGACCACGGTTCGGCCCTGGACACGCTGGCCGTCCTTGAGCTCGATCTCGCGCAGCCCATCCGATCCGGGCTCCGCGACCCGAGCGGCCTCGTGGACGCTGGAGATGACCGCGCCGAACTTGCGAGCCTGCAGCGTCGCGCGCCGGGCGAGATCGGAGCCGGTGAGACCAGTCGGGAAGCCGAGGTAGTTCTCGATGCGGGCGCTGGTCCCGGCCTGGCCACCCGGGGCGAAGCGCTCGACGACCAGCGTGCTGAGGCCCTCCGAGGAGGCGTAGACCGCAGCGGCCAACCCGGCCGGACCGCCACCGAGCACGACGACGTCGAATGCCTGGCCGTCGACCTGCGCCCGCAGCCCCAGCGCGTCGGCGATTGAGCTGACGCTCGCCCGCCGGATGACCTCGTCGGAGCGGACCAGGACGGGGCATTCGTCTTCACCGATGCCGAAGCCATCGAGCAGCATCCGGCTTTCCTCGTCGTTAGCGAGGTCGTGCCAGGTGAACGGAACCAGGTTGCGTTCCAGCAGCTCCCTGACTTCGAACGCCTCACCCGACCAGCGCGAGCCGATCAGCTTCTGCTGGCCCAGGCCGCGGCCCATGAGCCAATCGCGGCGGGCGACCATTGTTCGCAGGAGGAGGTCACCGAGGTCGGCGGGGGCGGTCGCGACCACCCTGCGAACGTCCTCCGGTGGGAGCGCGATCAGCGACGTCGGTCCGGCCGCGTACCCCGCGGCGAGGGTCGGCTCCCCAGTGAACATGGAGAGATCACCGATGAAGGTCGCCTCCTGGCATTGGGTGAAGTACCGGTCACCCTCCGGCGCGTGGTCGATGATGTCCACGGCTCCGCTCTGGACGATGTAGAGCGGCGTCTCGCGCTGGCCGTGCCCGAAGACCTCGTCACCCCGGGCGAACGCCAGCTGGGTGCCGATCCCCTCCAGGTACTCGACCTGCTCAGGCGTCAGCCGCGGGAACATCGCCGGATCGTCCGGATCCAGGAAGTCCTCCACGGGAGTTGGTGAGTAGTCGTCCGTCATTCCTCGGCTCGGGTTGTAGCTCAGGCGTCGAAGAAGCGCGGGACCGCCAATACACGGCGGCGGTCGGGCTCAGGCGCCTACTCCGTCGAGAGATACCGTCCGGCGGGTAGCGGTGCGTCCGAAAATGGGGGTTGTTTTGGCCCGAAACAGCGGGATAGGATCGGAACGCAATGAGACGGGCGACCAGTCGAGGGGGGCTCGCTCTGGCGCTGGTCGCCATGGCGCTCGGGTTGCTTCAGGTCGACCTCGATGAGGCAGCCGGGAAGAAGAAGAAGCAGCGTCCGTGGTGGGGGACGTTCGCCAGATCCGGCCCGATCTTCGAGCCTCGCCCGGGGTACACCTGGGACGTGAACTACACCCTCCAGGTGAGCAAGAAGAAGCGAACCTGGTCAGTGACCAATGCCGTGGGCAGGTTCAACTGCTGGGACGGCAGCGTCGAGGACGCCACCGTCACGCCGACCTCCGATTACTTCGAGGTCGCCATTCCGCCGATTTCGGGAGGGGGGCTCATCGTTCAGAAGAAGCCTCTCTACGTCCGGAAGGACGCCCCGGCCGATCCGATCGGCAACGCGATCGTCGATGTCTCGGGACAGACTCCTACGGGCCGCGGATTCAGGGCGAAAATTGCTATGGGACGCATGGCCTATCCGGTCTTCAAGAACCGCTGGTTGGTCGCATGGCGGATCCAGTACCAATGTGATGGCGGCCCCGGCGTCGGAACCAGAGATAACCGCAACATTCCGAGCTACGCAAGTCGCCAAGTCGGTTGACGCTTAGGCCTGGCGCCAGCGGGCATCCGCCGAGAGCGCGAATGGGCTGCCCTCGGAGTCGCGGCACACAGCCCAGCGCTCACCGGGATGGATCACTGACCCGCCGAGGTCCTGAACGCGCTGAAGCGTCGCGGGAAGATCGGCCACTGTGAAGTAGGGCAGCGAAGCGGTGTCACCGGGACCCGGTCCACGTTGGTGCACCCCTAGACGGAGGTCGCTGCCCTTGCTTTCCCAGCCCGCCCCAGCATCGCTCGGCCTTGGCGCGAGCTCTGCGCCGAGCACACCGCTCCAGAACCGCCGGGCACGTTCAGGATCGTCGGCCGGGAACTCGATCAGCGGAGCGGACATGGCTCGGAGTATCGGGCATCCGCCGGTAGGCTCCCGGCTGAGCCATTTTGCGGCGACTTTTCCAGCCGGACCGCGGCGAGCGGCATTCAACTCACTGCGATGAAAGGAGTACGCATGGCTGAGACAGACACCAAGAGCGCTGAGGCATCTGCTCCACCGGAGCCCGGCGAGGTGAGACTCGAGGTGGTCACAGTGCCGGTTTCCGATGTCGATCGGGCGAAGGCGTTCTACGAGAGCCTGGGCTGGCGGCTGGACATCGACATCGAACCGCGCGAGGGCGTTCGAATCGTCCAGTTCACACCTCCCGGATCCGCCTGCTCGATCTCAATCGGCGAGGGCCTCACTCCGGCCGAGCCCGGCTCCTTTCAGGGCTCGGAGCTGGCCGTCTACGACGTCGACGTGGCGCGCGAGGACCTGATCGGTCGGGGCATCGAGGTGAGCGATCTGTACCACCTGGGTGAGGACGGCCCCGTTCCGGGCCCGGACCCGGAGGGTCAGTCCTACCGGACCTTCGCCTCGTTCAAGGACCCGGATGGCAACACGTGGCAACTTCAGGAGATCAAGGAGCGCCTGCCGGGAAGATAATCAGCGATACCGAAAGGATTGATATGGACGTGGACAAGCTGGCCGAGCTGCTGCGAGAGGCCGAGGAGCACCACGGCCCCTATGAGGCGACCGCCCCGAAGCACCATTGGTCGGGGTTCTACGCCGCCTACATCGTCGCGCGCGAGAACGGGCGCACTCCCGAGGAGGCGGACAAGGATGCGAGGGCTCACATGGAGCTCGTCCTGGCCCAGAAGGGTTCGAATCCGTGAGCAACGACTACGACGTCATCGTCATCGGCGGCGGGGCGCCCGGCGAGCACTGTGCCGGTGCGCTCGCCGAGGGCGGCCTGCGGGTCGCGCTCGTCGAGCGCGAGCTGGTCGGAGGCGAGTGCTCCTACTGGGCGTGCATCCCATCGAAAACGCTGCTGCGTCCGGGCGAAGCGGTGCATGCCGCGCGCGACGCGGCGGCGAGCGCCGAGGCCGACGTCCAGGCGGCATTCGCCTGGCGCGACTTCATGGTCTCGGACTACTCCGATGCCGGTCAGGAGAAATGGCTGGCGGACAACGACATCGACCTGCTGCGCGGCACCGGCCGGCTCGCCGGGCCGGGCGCCGTGGAGGTCGACGGCGAGCGCCACACCGCCGACCACGTCGTGCTTGCGAACGGGGCCGATCCAGTCGTGCCTCCCATCCCCGGCCTGCGCGAGCTCGAGGAGGTCTGGACCAATCGTGAAGCCACCGGCATGAAGGCCGTCCCGCGCCGCCTGCTCATCCTGGGCGGCGGCCCGGTCGGGGTCGAGATGGCGC
>CAVUGL010000010.1:0-67348 GCA_963740995.1 uncultured Solirubrobacterales bacterium | reverse complement strand
AGAGGCTCGGGTTCCCGGCGACGTCCAGCCACTTGGTGTGCACGGGCTTGATCGAGGCCGCGGCGGGTGAGCTCATCGGAGACGAAGTCGAGCCGCCAGACGACGTAGACCTGCGCCGGCTGTGCGACGAGGTCGTGCAGCATGTCGTTGAGGAGCCAGGTGTCGCTGGGTTTGCTCGCGCCAGCCGAACCCCTGCTGGGAGCTGCTGGATCGTCTTCTCCTCGCCGACGGCGAACTGCGGGCCGCCGGGTTCGCCGTTGACCTGCCAGACGGCGTGGTGCAGATGCAGGACGTCGACCCGCGGGACCGTGCCGTCGGCGTAGATGAACTCGGGGTCGAAGCGAGTGATGTAGCCGGGCACCTGACGGCCAGAGCTGCGTTCCCGTTGCCGTCGTTCGCCGGTCGGAGCTCGGATGACGTTCTGGCCCGGGCTGGATGTGATCGGCCCGTAGCAGTAGGTCAGATGCTGGACCTGGGACGCCCCGGCGTGTAGTCGACGTGGGGCTGCGGCGTCGGGCTTGTCGGCGATCGGCGGGCACTGGCCGTTCACTCCCGCCTTGGCTGCGGGTGAGACCAGAAACAGCAACGCGACCGCGCAGCCGAACGCAGCCAATCCAAACACGCACCCTGGGACAGATCGCAGCTTCCATGCTCATCTCCCTCCGGGAACCAACTTATCACGCTGCCTCGGATGTTGACTCTCGGTCAGCCCGCAGCTCCGGCATCCGTTCCGTCCGAGATCCCTACGATGGGCGCCTTGCCGCAGCTCGTCAAAGATGTCGGCCCGATCCTCGGGCTCGTCTCCTTCGCGGTCTTCGCGAGCCTGCTCGTCCTCTACATCGTGCGGGCGCGTGAGATCCGCAGGCTCCGGCGAATGGCACCCTTCCTCACCGAGGACAACGGACGACCCAGCCGCAGGTAACGGCGCGCCGCCCACCATGGCTGAACGCCGCCGCGGCTAGCAGCTAGTCGGGCTCGAGCGGGTCCACGCCGATCAGCTCGAAGGCGACGGTCTTTCCCTCCAATGCATCGGTGAGTGCGCGGCCAGCCGCGTCCTCGCCGTCTGCGTCCACCCATGCATAGTGAGTGCTCACCTCCAACAACTCGCCGCCCGGATGGCTATGGCTGACGCCGTCGTTGCCGCTGACGAGTTGGATGCCCGCTGCGGCGAGGGCGGCCCGGGCCTCGTCCGGAAGACCGGGTTCGGTGCGAAATTGGACCCTGTATCGCGGCACGGCGACGACCTTATCCAGGGCCGGCCACCCTCAACGCTCCCGGCGCCGAGCTTCCAGCAGGGCGTCGTCAGCCCGATCGATCAGCGCTTCGAGGGTGTCCCCCGCTTCCAGGACCGCCAACCCGACCGATATCGACGCGCCACGCTCCTCGGCAAGGGCCAAGCGAACCTCCCCGAAGCGGTTGCGCGTGCGCTCCAGGTCGCTGTCCGAGATGCTGCAAATGAATTCATCCCCGCCCCATCTCACGATGGGGTCGTATGGACGTAGACTCGAACGGAGCAAGACGACCAGATCGCGGAGCAGGGCATCGCCCGCCGCATGACCATTGCGATCGTTCACACCCTTCAGGTCGTCACAGTCGACGTAGGCGAGCACAAGCGTCATGTCTGAGCGCCGGGCTCGTTCGATCTCGTTGAGGACCGCGATCTCGCCCATGCCGCGCCGGTAGACGCCGGTGAGATCGTCAAGGTGAGCCCGCTCCAGCTCTGCGAGCAGGTGCTTGCGGTCCTGCGCCGCGGCTTCGCGGTCTTTGGCTGCCCGAGCGCGATCCGTGGCGGCCTGCATGCGTTGGGCGGTGGCCTTGTCGCGCAGCTCCGCGAGAGCTACGAGAGCTCGGGCAGCCCGAGGGTCGGAGTCTCCCAGGTCCTCCCCCACCAGCCTCATCTCGCGGTCGTGTTCCTCCGCGACTCGATCACGCTCGGCTGCCACGCTGTCCCGTTTTCGGGCGACCTCGTCGCGCTCCTTGGCCTGCCCGTCACGCTCGAGGGAAACCTGGGCCCTGACCAGAGTCGCAGCGTGACGGTCGAGGGTGGCCTGGACGCGTTCGGTGCGGGAGAGCTCATGGCTTCGCTCCATCTCCTCATCACCCGCGGGGTGTGAGGCAAGATCGCGATCAGCGGCGGCTTGGTCTCGCTCCGAGGAGCGCTGGTCGGCGTCAGCCTGAGTCTGGTCTTGATCGGACGCGCTCTGGTCGGTGTCCGAGGCCGTCTGATCGACGTCAGCCGCTGTCTGATCGGCTGCGGAGGCCGCTTGATCGGCCTGCTGCCTTCTTCGGTCCCAGCGCCAGCGCATACGCGCTTTCCTTTCCCGTCGGACAACGGGAGCGATGCCCGTCCGCCGACTCTAGCGCTAACCGAAGGCCAGCATGAGCCCTTTACATGGCGAGGTATGATGGGCGTGCTTTGGAGGGCCACGAGCTTCACCCTGAAGACGCGGCGGACATGCGCGAGGCCGCTGGGGATGGGCAGGGCACGCTTCGCCAGGACATCTCGACCGCGTTGGTCGGTCTCTACAAACAGAACTTCGGCAAGGGGCCAACGCGCTGCCAGACCTACCTGGAGCCCAACCTGGTGGTGGTGATCCTGGGCGAGGGCTACACGGCGAGCGAGCGGACCCTGTTCGAGGCCGGCAAGTGGTACGAGGTCCGCAGCGCCCGACAGATCTGGCAGGACAGCATGCAGGAGCTCTTCGTCACCACGATCGAGAGGCTGACCGGGCGCACGGTCGCGGCCTTCCTGAGCGCCAACCGCCAGGACCCGGACTTCGCGGTGGAGCTCTTCGTGCTCGAGCCCGTCTCGGACTGAGCCGGATTCCTCGCTTATTGCGGTGACAGTGAGAAGGGCCGGCCGCAGCCGGGCCGATTCGGTGGGACAGTTGCGGTCCGGCACATGGCTCCAACCTGAAAGGGGAGACTATGGGCCTCAGGCAAGCGCAACGCGACGTGAGATGGTTGATCCGCTCTCAAGCTGAATTCGATTCAATCGAGGAGCGGATCGATGAGTTCCGGGGGTTGGACGATCAGGAGCGCGCCGCGCTGTGGCTTTACGCGTGGTCGCGTCAGGGCCGCGGCTGGCAGCGCGCCACGGCGGACGAGCTCCTCAACTTTGTCGGAGGGAGCCCCTAGAAGGACTCGTGTTCATCCTCGGCCTGCCGTAGACGGGACTCGGACAAGCCGAAGGCCCGCTCCAACTCTCCCTCATCTCCCGGTGTCCTCGGGGCACACCGGGTGTCCTCGGGGCACACCGGGTGTCCTCGGGGCACAGCGCTTGGTCCTTCCTCAGCGTTCGGCGTTGCGAGAAACGAGCGGGAGCCGGCGCTCGCGATGGAGGCGGTCCACCTCGTCCAGAATCTCGCGACGTGCCTGAAACTTGCGTTCGTACCCGCGCACCCGCTTGATCGCGCCCAGGTCGGCCGCCTCGAGCGCCGCCTGGACCTCGCCGCTGCTGAGCGCGTCGTAGCCGGGGAGCGGCTCATCCTGGCGCAGCCAGCGAAGCTTGTCGAAGACGCTGACGCGATTCTGGTGGGTGTGCTCGTAGCGCCCGATCTCCGTGAGCTCGACCTGGGAACGGCTGGACAGCGAGGCGATCACTTCTTTGGTCTTGAGGCTGTCGTAGCCAGAGATCGGCTCTTTGGCGGTGGCGGTGGTCATTTTCTTGCCTCCGGTCGTGGGGACCCCTCCGGCACGGTTGTTGGGGGCGGGATCGGCGAAGCCGACGGGATCGGGGATGCGGCGGGCATCGGCGACGCTGGAGGGATCGGGGTGAGTTCCGTGGCCATATGAACACGGTACCACTAATTCATGAAATACTTTTCCGCTATGACGGACCGAGACTCGCGGCCCACTCCTCCCCGCTGGGACTTCCTGACCAACCACGCGCACGTCCTCGTCTGCGTGGCTCGCGACCCGGGCATCCGGCTGCGCGACATCGCCGCCGCCGTGGGGATCACGGAGCGCGCCGCTCACCGGATCGTCTCCGAGCTGGTCGACGAGGGCTATGTGGTGCGCGAGCGGCAGGGCCGAAGGAACCGCTACGAGGTAAGGACCAAACTGCCGCTGCCCCACCCCCTGGCCGAGGAGCATGAGGTGGGCGATTTGCTCGAGGTACTGATCGGCTAGTGACCTTCGGACTTGCGCTCGCCCTGGCCTGCGCGCTCGCAACGAGCGTCTCCTTTCTGTTCAGGCAACGCGGCGCCGTCTTGGCGCCGCCCGTTCGCGTTCGGCACCCGCTTACTCAGCGCCACGGAGCTCTTTCGATCCAGGTGGTTCGCGGTGGGCTGGGTCGTGGCGGTCGGAGCCTGGGCGCTTCACGTAGGCGCTCTTTCGCTCGCTCCGCTGTCGGTCGTGCAGGCCGTCCTCTCAGCCGGGCTGGTCTTTCTCGCCGTGCTCGCCGAGCGGTTCTTCGGCTTTCGCCTCGGTCGCCGGCAGTGGACGGGCTTGATCATCACTGCGGCGGGGCTCGCAGTCATCGGGATAACTCAAGGGGCGCAGCCCAGCGACCCTCCGGGCTACGCACTCGCCGGCTTGATCACCATCGAGGGCGGCGTCCTTCTGCTCGCCACCGGGCTTGCCGCAATGTCGGGCCGCCTCAGCGTCCTCCAGGCGAGGGAGGGCCTCCTTCTCGGCATAGCCGCCGGCGCGCTGTTCGGCGTTTCCGACATCGCGCTCAAATTCCTCACCCACGCCGTTCAGGACGGGTTGCTCGAGCTGATCAGCCCGTGGACGTTCGCCGCGCTGGCCGCTTCGGTGATCGCCTTCTACGCCTCGGCCCGCGGCCTACAGCTCGGCCCGGGGGTAGAAGTCATCGCCCTCACCTCGGTGGCGGCCAACCTCGTCGCGATCGTCGGCGGCGTCCTCATCTTCCGTGACTCGATCGGGACCGGCGCGGCGGCAATCGCCGGGCGGATGATCGCGTTCGGCCTCGTCATCGCAGGTGCGGCCCTGATCCCCGCTCCGCACCGGATCGGCGATCGATCACCCTAGGCGGGCTGGCGGAGTAGGCCGGAGACCGCCGAGGCCAGCCGCTTGCCGGTCGCGGTCAGGCGGTACTCGGCGTGTGGCGGGCGGCCTGGGACGAGCCGCCGCTCGACGATGCCGGCGGCCTCGAGCTGCTCGAGGCGGTCGGAGAGGGTGGTGGGCGAGATCCCGGGCAGTGACTGCCGGAACTCGTTGAAGCGGGCGGCGCCGCTGGAACAGGCGTAGATCGTGCCCAGCGTCCAGCGGCGCTCCAGCAGCTCCGCCACCGAGCGGAGCTCGGAGGGGACCGGCGCGCAGCTACGGCACCGGGGCGACATCTGCTCCGCGCTCGGCCGGCTCCAGGGCGTGCTCGAGCACCTCGCCGATGCTCATCACGGGATGGAAGGTCATCTGCTCGCGGACCTCCTCGGGGACCTCCTCGAGGTCGCCGCGATTTCGCTCCGGCAGGATCACCTCGGTCAGCCCGGCCGCATGTGCCGCCAGGACCTTCTGCTTGAGGCCGCCGATCGGCAGCACCCGGCCCTGCAGGGTGACCTCTCCGGTCATCCCGACGGTGTGCTTCACCGGGCGTCCGGTCAACAGCGACGCGAGCGCGGTGGTCATCGCCGTCCCGGCGCTCGGCCCATCCTTGGGGATCGCGCCGGCGGGCACGTGCACGTGGAACTCTCGCTTGAAGGCGTCGGAGTCGATGCCCAGCTCGTCGGCATGTGAGCTGACATAGGAGAGCGCGATCCGCGCGGACTCCTTCATCACGTCGCCGAGCTGTCCGGTCAGCACCAGGCCCTTGTCGCCGTCCATGGCAGTGCCCTCGATGAAGAGGACGTCGCCGCCGGTTCCGGTGACCGCCAGTCCGGTTGCCACGCCCGGGATCGCCGTGCGCTCCACCGACTCCTGGAAGAACTTCTGGCGCCCGAGGGCGTCGACCACCGAATCGGCATCGATGGCGATCGGCGCCTCGCTCTCACCTGAGGCGATCCGGGTCGCCTCGCGGCGCAGCAGCTTGCCCAGCTCTCGCTCGAGCTGGCGCACGCCGGCCTCGCGGGTGTACTCGGTGACCACCTTGCGCAGGATCGCGTCGGAGGCCTCGACTTCGTCGGGCTTGAGCCCGTTGCGCTCCACCTGGCGCGGCCACAGATAGCCGCGGGCGATCGCCAGCTTCTCCTCGGTCGTGTAGCCGTCGAAGCGGATGACCTCCATGCGATCGAGCAGCGGCGCCGGGATCGTGTCGACCATGTTCGCGGTCGCCAGGAAGACGACCTCGGAGAGGTCGACCTCGACGTCGAGGTAGTGATCGCGGAAGGAGTGGTTCTGCGCCGGGTCGAGCACCTCGAGCAGGGCTGCAGAGGGATCGCCGCGCCAGTCGGCGCCGACCTTGTCGACCTCGTCCAGCAGGATCACCGGGTTCATCGTCTTCGCGTCGCGCAGGGCGCGAACGATCCGGCCCGGCAGCGCACCGATGTAGGTGCGCCGGTGGCCCCGGATCTCGGCCTCGTCGTGGATCCCGCCCAGGGAGAGGCGCACGAACTCGCGGCCCAGGGACCGGGCGATCGACTCGCCGATGGACGTCTTGCCGGTACCGGGAGGTCCGACCAGGGTGAGGATCGCGCCGTTTGCGCGGCTCTCGCCCTCGACGCCGCGGTCCTGGCGCAACTTGCGGACCGCGATGAACTCCGTGATGCGCCGCTTGACGTCATCGAGGCCGGCGTGGTCCTCGTCGAGGACCTCGCGGGTGTGCGCTGGGTCGAGCCGCTCCTCGGAGCGCTTCGACCACGGCACGGCCAGCAGCCAGTCCAGGTAGCTGCGGATCATGGAAGACTCGGGCGACTGCTCGCCCTGGCGCTCGAGGCGCCGCAGCTCGCGCTCGGCCTGCTCGGCAACCGCTTCCGGCATCTCGGCTTCGGCGATCTTCTTCTCGTACTCGCCGATCAGATCGCCCTCGTCCTCGCCGAGCTCCTTGCGGATCGACTCCATCTGCTTGCGCAGGAAGTACTCGCGCTGCTGCTTCTGGGCGCCGGAATCGACGTCGTCGCGGATCTTGCGGCGGACCTGAAGCTCGGCCAGCCGCTCGCGCTGCATCTCGACGGCGAGCTCCAGGCGCACCGTCACGTCCAGGGTCTCCAAAAGCTTCTGCTTCTGCTCCCGTGTCAGGTCCGGGCTGAAGCCGGCCGTGTCGGCCAGCGCCCCGGGCTCCTCGATCGAACGGAGGAAAACACCGATGCGCTCGTCAGCCCCGCGCAGCTCGAGGATCTCATCGACGATGGCGCGGTACTCGCGAACGAGCTCGTCGCTGCGCTCATCCTCAGGGTTGCCGTCGTGGATCTCCTGAACCTCGACGCGCAGCTCGTCGGCTCCGCTGGACTGCGCCGCTCCCGCCAGGCCGCGATGCAGCCCGACGACGGTCGCCGCCCACTGGCCGTTCGGCAGCTGCGCACGCTCGATCACCTCTGCGACCACGCCGATACGGCCGAACTCCCCGTTCTGGCGCGGCAGCATGAACACGCGATCTTCCTCCGCCGTGTCGATCGGCAGGGTCACCGTGACGCCGGGGAAGACAATCGCTTCGTCAAGTGGAATCAGAAGAAAGGTCATTGGCACGATCCAGTTTCTGTAGTTAGTACGGAGAGGATAGCGCGCCGGGCGCGTCAACCCACGGGCTCGGGCTCCGACTGCCGGGCGGCGCTCTCCATCGCCCGAGCCCGGTTTCTCGCCGCCCTGACCAGGCTGGTGAGGGTCTCGACGTCGTAGGCGCCCCGGTGCCGACGCCCGTTGATGAAGAACCCCGGTGTTCCGGCCACGCCGCTCTCGTCGGCGCTGGCCACATCCTCGGCGACCCGGGGGGCGTATACCCGCCGCCGCATCTCGTCGCGGAACCGCTCGACATCCAGGCCCAGTTCCTCCGCGTGGCGCTCGGGGTCGGGAGCCCCCAGTTGATCCTGATGGGTGATCAGCTTGTCGTGCATCTCCCAGAAAGCGCCCTGGGCCGCCGCGGCCTCGGCAGCCTCCGCCGCGTTCTGCGCGTTCGGATGGACATCGCTGAGTGGCAGGTGTCGCCAGACATAGCGGAGGTCGTCGCCGAAGTCTTCGAGCAGCTCGCGGACGACGGGCTCCGCGCGCCCGCAGTAGGGGCACTCGTAGTCCCCGTACTCGACCAGCGTCACGGGCGCGTCGGCGGAGCCCCGGATATGGTCGCGCTCGGGGTCGACGTCCTCCGAGAGATCGAGCAGGTCCTCATAGGTGCCTGCGATCTGACGCGCCCTGACCTCGGCGGGCAAGCGCTTGATCACCTGGAAGGTCCCCCAGGCGACCAGCGTCGAGACGAGGGCCGCAGCGAGCACGCCGAGCTTCGCCTCCTCGAGCTGTTGGCCATCGAGTGCGAGGCTCGAGATCAGCACGGAGACTGTGAACCCGACCCCGGCGACGGTGCCACCGCCGGCGATCACCGGCCAGCTCAGGGCGCGCCG
This sequence comes from uncultured Solirubrobacterales bacterium, assembly GCA_963740995.1. Lineage (GTDB taxonomy): Bacteria > Actinomycetota > Thermoleophilia > Solirubrobacterales > 70-9 > DASUPK01. The sequence goes on along the minus strand of CAVUGL010000010.1, from coordinate 58,898 downwards.
CAGGGCGAAGGTCCAGGGCCGCGATGCCAGCCAGGCCGCGCCGAGGACGCCGAGCGGCTTGCCGAACACGTAGCCGAAGAGGATCCCGAGCGTGATCGGGGAGCCGGCTGCGTCGCTGACCAGCCCGCCGTCGATGTGGACGCCCGCGTTCGCCAGCGCGAAGACCGGGACGATCGCGTAGCTCGTCCACGGGTGAAGGGCGTACTGGAGCCGCTCGTTGGCCGAGATCGCGGAGGCCACGCTGCGCTGCGCGGAGCGCGCCAGCTCGGGTGTGGGCTGCTCGCGGAAGGAGCGGGTCAGCCTAGTCACCTGCTCGAGATCGGTGCGCTCCGGCGGATAGGCGGTCGTCACGAGTCCCACGGCGAGCCCGGCGACCACCGCGTCGATGCCGGACTCGAAGAGCGCCACCCAGAGGGCGACGCCGAGGAGTACTGCACCCTGCCTCCGCCACACCCCAGGCGCATATCGAAGCGCCAGCAGCAGTCCGAAGAAGAGGACCGCGAGCGCCAGCGGAAGGAACGAGATGTGATCGGTGTAGACCGTGGCGATCACCACCAGCGCGATGAGGTCGTCGACCACCGCCAGCGTGAGGAGGCGGAGACGGAGGCGCGTGCCCTGCGGCGCCAGCAGGCCGAGCACCCCGAGGGCCAGAGCGGTGTCGGTCGACATCGCCGCCCCCCAGGCGTGCGCGCCGCTCCCTCCCGCGTTGAAGGCGAGGAAGATCGCGACGGGCACCGCCATCCCGCCGAGCGCCGCGGCCACGGGGATCGCCAGGCGCTGGCGCTCGCGCAGCTCGCCGGTGTCGAGCTCGCGCTTCGCCTCCAGGCCGACGACCAGGAAGAAGAAGGTCATCAACCCCTCGTTGACCCAATGCCGCAGGTCCATGGAGATCCCGCCGCTGCCGACGCTGATCGACAGCTTCGTGGTCCAGAACGACTCGTAGGAATCCGGCCACGGCGAATTCGCCCAGATGAGCGCGGCGGCCACAGCCGCGATCAAGACCACCGCTCCGCCGGTCTCGGCACTGAGGAAATCGCGAACCGGCGTCGCTAGGTTCCGCGCCCAGGCGGTCTTGCCGGTGAAGGAGGTGGCTGCCTGTTGCGCGCTCATGCACTCAGCCTACGGCGGCGCAACACCGCTTCGGCTAGGCCGGCGCGAGCTCTACGCGGTGTAGCAGCCTCTCGACGTCGGCCTCGATGCCCTTGGTGAGGACATCGACGTCAGGAGCGTGGTCGCGGTCTCCTGTGACCCCGAAGTAGAGCTCGCCGTTGTAGGAGAAGATCGCGACGACGATCCGGATCGTGCCCACGATCGGCACGTAGGGATATGAGGCGACGAGCGTGCGGCCGAGCGTGTGCAGGGGAACCTGCGGCCCCGGCACGTTGGTCGTCGCCGTGTCCATGTTGAGCCGCGCCGAACGCGTCGCGACCCGGCTGCCCAGGGCGAGCAGGAGCGGCGGGGCGAAGCCGGAGAGCTGCGCGAGCGCGTCCCCGGCCACGGCCTGCTTGGAGGACTTGATCCCGTCCATCTGCTCGCGGATGGCGCCGAGCCGGTCGGCCGGGTCGTCGATCCCCACCGGCAGGCGCGCGAAGACGGCCGAGACCCGGTTGTTGTATTCGCCGCGCTCGCCCGGGCTGCGGACCGAGACGGGCACCATGGTGCGAATCGCGGTTTCGGCTGTGATCCGCTCGCCGCGCTCCTCGAGCAGCTCGCGGTAGCCGTTCGTGATCAGGGTCAGGACCACGTCGTTGACGGTCCCCCCGAGCCCCGAGCGCACCTGCTTGACGGCCGCCAGCGGCACCCTCGCCCAGCTCCAGACGCGGTGGGGCCCGATCGGGCCGGTGAGGGACGAGGTCGCCGGACGCAGCGCCGGCGCTGCGGCGGCCAGGGCCCGAGCTCCCCCGGCCATTGCGTGCAGCACCTCGGTCGGCGCTCGCAGGGCGAAGCGGATCTGCGCCGCCGGGTCACGGACGCGGTGCCTGGCGCTGTAGGCGATCAGGTCGAGTCCCGACGGCTCCGGCTCCGGCTGCCAGACCTCCCCGTTGGTCGGCTCGGGGCTCTCCCCGAACATCAGGGACATCATGTCGGTGGCGGCGACGCCGTCGACCATGCAGTGATGGACCTTGGAGAGGAGCGCCCAGCGCTCGTCCTCGAGGCCCTCGACCATCCAGATCTCCCAGAGCGGCTTGGAGCGGTCCAGGTGCTGGGAGAAGACCCGCGCGGCGGTGGCCCGCAGCTGCTGCTCTGTGCCCGGAGAGGGCACGGCGCTGTGGCGCAGGTGGTAGCCGAGGTTGAAGTGGGGATCGTCGATCCAGACCGGCTCACCCATGCCCAGCGGGACGAACCGCACTTTCTGGCGATAGCGCGGAGTCAGGTGAAGCTTCCCCGCGACCATCGCCCGCAGCTCCTGGAAGGGCGGCGGCGGGCCCTCGAAGAGGCTCACGCCGCCGATGTGCATTGGGGTGACGTCGTTCTCGACGTGCAGGAACGTCGCGTCCTGGGGGCTCATCGCCTGGATGTCGCCACCTCCGTCCGCTCGAGCAGATCCTCCAGCTCCCGATAGACGCCCGCGTTCACGGCCATCCCGCAATGGCTTCCCTCCACCTCCACGCAGCGGGCGTGTGGGTCGAGGCACGCCCGCCAGTCCACTATCCCGTCGCTGCGGGAATACACGGCTAGGGTCGACAGATCGGGCTCGAGGGAGGCCTCGAGAAGCGAGTTGAACTCGGTGCAGCAAGGTCCGTCTGCGCACTCGCTGGAGAAGACGCCGCGAATGCCGAGGTCCCCGAGGCGAGCGAAGGAGCGCACGGTCCGCATCACGGGGGCCGAGACGGCGAGCGGGTCGAGGACCGGCGACCCGAGCGTGACCAGGCCTGCGACAGACTCGGGATGGCCGGCGGCCAGCGCGCGCGCCAGCGTTCCGCCACGGCTTTGCCCGATCACGACCACCGGGCGGTCGAACTCGGCGAGCTTCCCCTCCAGGCGTGTGAGCTCCCGGCCCGCGCAACCGACGTTGACCCGCATGCCGCTGCCGCGCACCCGGTGACCGCGGCGCCGCAGCCAGGCGGCCATCGCGGTGAGCGAGGCGTCGCCCGCCAGGAAGCCGGGGATCAGGAGGACCGGGTATGGGTCGCGTCCCGGGGCAACGCGAAAGAATCGCGGCGTCGCGATGAGCCTGCCGAGCTCCAGTCCGTAGCGCAGCTCGCCTCGGACCGGTGCGCTCACGGGCTCACCCTCCATCGTTCCCCTCGCGGTCACGGCACGCAGATCCTAGGGGTGCCGGCAGCGGTGGCCCAGTTAGCGTCCGTTCTTCGCTCGCCGGCCGTTCTTCGCCTGCCAGAAGGCGACCTCGGCGCCGTCGGGCGCGGCGACCACGCTGCGCCAGCCCTCCGGCCCCTCGCGCGGCCCCAGCAGGACCTCACCGCCGAGATCCTTCGCCAGATGGGTGCTCGCGCCCACGTCGGGGACCTCGACGTACGGCAACCAGAGGGGCTGCTTCGCCTTGCACTCGACCACGCCGCCCCCGACCCGGTTCCCCATGCCGAGGGCCACGTAGGACCCCGCTCCGGCGTGTATTCGCTCAGGCCTCCAGCCGCAGAGCTGCGCGTAGAACTCGACGGCGCCCCGCAGGTCGGCGGTGTGGAGCTCGAGGTGTATGACGGGATTGGCAGCGGGCGATTTCATTCCCTGCCACAGAGACCGGGGCCCCGCCGGAAATTCATCGGGTTCGGCGATGAGTTTCGACGGTTCGCTCCGTCTACTCTCCACAGAAGTGATGAGCCCGGCCCCGACAGAGTCGACCGTGGAGCAGCGCGAGCTGCTCGAGACCGCCCGGCAGGGCAGCGAGGACGCCTACGCCCGGCTGGTGGAGCCGCACCGCTCCGAGCTCCAGGCCCACTGCTACCGCATGCTCGGCTCGGTGCAGGACGCCGAGGATGCGCTCCAGGAAGCCCTCGTCCGCGCCTGGAAGGGCCTCGACAAGTTCGAGGGCCGCAGCTCGCTGCGCTCCTGGCTCTATCGCATCGCGACCAACACCTCACTCGATGCGATCGACCGGCGTCCCAAGCGGATCCTGCCGATCGACTATGGGCCCCCGGCCGACCCGCACGGCGGCGTCGGCGAGCCCCTGGTGGAGTCGGTGTGGATCGAGCCCTTCCCGGACGAGACGCTCGGCATCGAGGACGGCTATGCCTCCCCGGACGCCCGCTACGAACAGCGCGAGTCGGTGGAGCTTGCCTTCGTCGCCGCCCTGCAGCTGCTGCCGGCGAACCAGCGCGCGGTCCTGATCCTCCGCGAGGTACTGGGCTTCTCGGCACAGGAGACCGCGGACACTCTCGAGACCAGCGTCGCATCCGTGAACAGCGCGCTGCAGCGGGCCCGCGCCACGGTCGAGAAAAGGCTTCCCGAGCAATCGCAGCAGGAGACCCTGCGCTCCCTCGGCGACGAGAAGCTCCGCGAGCTGGTCGAGCAGTACGCGGACGCCTGGGAGCGCAACGACGTCGATACGGTCGTCTCGATGCTCGCGGAGGACGCCGCCTTCACCATGCCGCCGATGTCGCGCTGGTTCTTTGGGCACGACGGGATCCGCGGATTCCTGGAGACGTTTTCGATGCTCCCGGACTGGGGCTGGAAGTCGCTGCCGACGACCGCCAACGGGCAGGCCGCCCTCGCCTTCTACAGCTGGGACGAGGAGCAGGGCGCACGGGTGCCTTTCGCGGTCAACGTGCTCACCTTCGAGGGCGAGAAGATCAAGGAGGTCGACGCCTTTATCCTGCGTGGCTCGCAGGACCCGGATCCCGAGGTGCAGGCACGGACGCCGGAGCAGCCCGCCGACTACGAGAAGTTGGCGCGGGCGTACGAGCGCTTCGGGCTCCCGAGCACGCTTGATTGACCCGACACAAAACGGGTTGCTCCTCACGGAGCACCCTCGCATTACTTGACTTCGAGCGCGGTCGAACTTGTAGAAAGAACCGATGAATTTCCGGGGGGTCCCCGGTCGTATTGGGAAACGACCCCTTGGGTAGGAGGCAAGACCAGATGACGCAGGCACAGGGTGGAACGCAACAACCGATGAGCGATCGATCCAGGTGGATCGCGCTCTACGTCCTCTGCGCGGGGATGCTGATGATCGTTCTCGACATCACCGTCGTGAACGTGGCGCTGCCCTCGATCAAGGACGATCTCGGCTTCGATCAGTCGAGCCTTGCCTGGGTCGTCAACGCCTACCTGATCACCTTTGGCGGTCTGCTCCTGCTCGCGGGACGGCTCGGCGACCTGATCGGTCGCCGGACGATCTTCCTGATCGGACTCGCGGTCTTCGTTGCGGCCTCGATCCTCTGCGGCGCCTCGCAGAGCGAGGGCATGCTGATCGGGGCTCGCCTCCTGCAGGGAATCGGCGGAGCGATGACCTCCGCGGTCATCCTCGGGATGATCGTGACGATGTTCCCCGAGCCCGCCGAACAGGCGAAGGCGGTCGGCGTATATGCGTTCGTCGCCTCCGCCGGTGGAGCGGTTGGCCTCCTGCTCGGTGGCGTGATCACGCAGGTGATCAGCTGGCACTGGATCTTCTTCGTCAACGCCCCGATCGGGCTAGCAACCGCCTTGCTCGCCAGGCGCCTGCTCGAGAACGACAAGGGTCTCGGATTCAGCAAGGGAGCCGACCTGCTCGGCGCCGTGCTGATCACCGCGTCACTGATGCTCGGCGTATACACGATCGTCGAGCCGGCCGCCAAGGATGGCTGGGGCGCCGCCACGACGCTTGGCCTGGGCGCCGGGTCGCTCGTACTGCTCGGTCTCTTCATCGCACGCGAGGCGACTGCGAAGACCCCGCTCATTCCGCTGCGAATCTTCCGCTCTCGGAACGTCACCGGCGCGAACCCGTCCAGATCCTGACCGTGGCCGGAATGTTCGGGATGTTCTTCATGGGCTCGCTCTATCTGCAGCTGGTGCAGGGCTATGACGCCCTTCAGATCGGCCTCGCCTTCCTGCCGGTCACGATCATCATGGGAACCCTGACCGGTCGCTACTCCGAGCCGCTGATCATGCGCTTCGGCGCCCGGACGCTGCTCTTCCCGGGCCTCGCGCTGGTGGCCGCCGGCCTGATTTTCTTCACGCGGGCGCCCGTTGACGCCAACTATTGGACCGACGTCTTCCCCGTCCTCGTCCTGCTGGGCACCGGGATCGGCGTCTGCTTCCCGGCGCTGATGACCATCGCGATGTCGGGTGCGACGAGGGCGGATGCCGGACTCGCCTCGGGCCTTGTCAACACCTCAGCCCAGGTCGGCGGCGCGATCGGCCTGGCGGTGCTTGCGACGCTGTCGACCTCGCGCAGCAACTCGCTCGAGGACGCCGGTCACTCGACGGCCTCCGCGCTGACCAGCGGCTATCACCTCGCGTTCTGGGTCGCCGCCGGCCTCGTGATCGCGGCGATCGCCGTCGCGGCCACCGTGATCCAGCCCGAGGAGAAGGCGGCCGAGCAATTCGCCGGCGACGAGGCGCCGGGCGAGATGCCGCAGGCGGAGGAGACGGCCTACTCAGAGGCCGCCTAGAGTCTGCTCGCGTGGACGAGCGGGTCAAGCGAGCGCTCGAGAACGACCAAACGATCGACATCACCACCACCGGCCGCAACAGCGGTGAGCCGCGGCGGATCGAGATCTGGTTCTACCGCTACGACGGCCGCATCTTCCTGAGCGGCTCGCCGGGCACCCGCGACTGGTACGCGAACCTGCTCCGGAAGCCGGACTTCACCTTCCACCTGAAGGGAAGCGTCCAGGCCGACCTCCCCGCCGTCGCTCGCCCGATCACCGAGGAGACCGAGCGGCGCGAGGTGATCACCGGCATCCTCGAGGAACTGGGGCGCGGTTACGGGCGCGTCGAGGACTGGGTGGCGGGGAGCCCGTTGGCGGAGGTCGAGTTCCGCTAGTCCGTTAGCGTGCCCGCCTGTGAGTTCCGAACGGGGAAGGCGGACGCTGCTGCCGCTCGCGCTGGTGACGGCCGGTCTCGCCGTGACCGCGGCCGGCTGCGGCGAGAAGTCCGAGCCGGCGATCCATCCCTCCCACCACTGCGGCGACGACCACCCCACCGCCCGCGACCACGACCGCGCCGGCTACGACCACCCAGACGACACAGGCCCCTACCGCACCCGTTCCGAAGACGACGCCCTAGCTCAGCGCGACTGGGCGCGGAGGAAGTCCGCGAGCTCCCTCGCCTGCTGCGCGGCGTCGTCCGAGCGCGGGACCGCGGTCGGTCGCGGGCGCTGCTTGGCCCCATCGGCCTTGGTTGGTGCGTCAGAGCCGTTCGAGTTGAGGGCAACGACCACGCCGGCCGCCACCAGGGCAACGGCCGCGACGATCGCCGCGACCCGTGCCCGAAGCGAGCGGCGCCGGCGCGCTGCCTCGGTCGGATTGGGCCAGCTGGCGGTGGCGCCGCCGGCGGGCAGCCGCCTGGTCGGTCCGGTCTGCGACTTGATCCGGCGGACGACGCCGGCACCCTCCCCGCCCTCGACCGCCGCCAGAGCCTCGCCGAGGGACCGGGCATCGCCGAAGCGCTCGTCCGGCTCCTCGCGAAGGCAACGCCCGACGATCTCGCGGAGCTCGGGGTCCCGTGCCTGCGGCAGGAGCTCGTCGGCGACGACCCCGCACGCGTAAACGTCGACCGCCGGCAGTGATCTTCCCGTCGGCCAGCTGTTCCGGCGCCATGTAGCGGTCGGTCCCGATCACCTTGCCGGGCCTCGTCAGGCGCGTGGTCTCCTCCGCTGCCCGCGCGATCCCGAAGTCGGTGATCTTCAGGCAGCCGTCCGACTCGCGCAGGAGAAGGTTCTGGGGCTTGATGTCGCGGTGAACGAGCTTCTTGGCATGCGCGTGGCCGAGCCCGTCGCAGAGCTGACCGAGGAGGCGCAATGCCTCGCCCTTCGCCATCGACCTCTTCCGGCCGTTGAGGCGGTCCGCGAGCGTGCCGCCGTCGACGTGCTCCATGACGATGTAGGGGCGGTCGTCCTCCTCGCCGACGTCGAACACCTGGACCACGTTCGGATGATCCAGCCGGGCCGCGAGGCGGGCCTCGCGCGAGAAGCGCTTGCGGACCTCTTCGTCCCCGGCGTAGTTGTCGGCGAGCAGCTTGATCGCGACCTCTCGGTCGAGCTTCAGGTCCCGGGCGAGGTAGACCGTTGCCATGCCACCGTGACCCAGCCGGTGGTCGAGCTCGTAGCGCTCCCCGCCGAGGTGCTGGTTCATCCGGGCTCCCCCTTGATCTTGGCCTGACCGGGTGGGGCCTTGCCGCCGTGGCCGGGTGGCTTGGGGCCGTGGTCCCCACCGTGGTGATCGCCCTGCTGCTGTTCGCCCTGCTGCTCGTTCTTCGGCTTCTTCGGTTTCTTCTCTGGCTCGGGCGGCGGCGGAGGCGGCGGGCAGTTGACCTCGTTTACCAGGTCTGTGGCGACCTCCTCGACGCCCGGACGCAGGGTCGCCGGCAGGTCGGCGGAGGAGACGGCGTCCTGCAGCTGGTCCGCCGCGTAGGCCGCGTCGCAGGTGTCGCCGGCGTCGAGCTCGGAGGCGACCCGGTCTGAGAGCTTGGCCAGGTGATCGGCGGTAGCGGCCGAGACTGGTGGCGGCTGTGGCTTGTGTGTCGTTTCCGCCGCCGCCCGAGCCGCACGCGACGAGGACGAGCGCGGCCAGGGCGAGCAGAATGATCGGCCCGGCTGCCTTTCCCACTGTGCGCCCTGGCATATCAGCCATTACCCCGGGCCCGCTGCTGGAAACCGCGGCAGCTCGTGACCGGCAGGCGCGGATAGCGGGGGAAGTCGGGATCCGTCTTGGAGCGCTCGCAGAGCGAGAAGCTCGACCCGCGCGTGTTCCGGATCACGCGCTGGTGCCGGCAGCGGTCGCAGAGGCCGGCGTCGAGCCCGCTCACCGCTCGCCCGCGTCCTCGGCCGCCTCCTCGGCTTCCTCCGCCCGTCCTCTGCTTGCTTTGCCTGTTCGTCGGCTTCCTTGGCGGCTTCGAGTGCCCTTGATGAAACGGGTGGCTCCTCGGCTTCGCCTGCGGAGCCCCCTCGCAGCTCCTGCTCTGCGCCGAAGATCGCCCTCTTCAGGCCCTCCGCGACGTACTCGCCGCCGCGTTGCGCGCGCTCCAGGGGCTCCGTCAACTTGACGACGCGGGCGAGGAGCTCGTTCATCCGCTCGGCCTGCTCCAGCGCCGAGTCGGCCTGCCGGCGCATCACCTCGAGTTGCTGGCGCGAGACCTCCATCAATTCGTTCGCCTCGCGGATGCTGCGCTGCATGCTGCGCGGGAGGTCGATCGCGGTCCGCGCCGCCGAGATCGGCCAGCTGACGAGCTCTCTGAGCACGGCTCGCAGGGTAGTGAAGCCGATCCGGAACTCTGCAAGAGGTCTTTACTTCACTTTGTATAGTCGGGGTATGGCCACTTTCCGTCGCCTGCTCGGTTTCCTACGTCCATATCGCCGTCCGCTGGTCTGGTCGTTGCTGCTGGCCTGGCTGGCGATGGGGATGACGGTGCTGATCCCTCTGCTGATCGGCGGCGCAGTGAACGCGATCGAATCCGAGCATCGCGACCGGATCCTGCCGCTGGTCCTGGCGCTGCTCGGGGCCGGCATCCTCCGCCTGGGGCTCACCGTGGGCCGAAGGCTGATCGCGGGCAAGGTCTCGCTCGCCGTCGAGTACGACCTGCGCCAGGTCTTCTACGAGCACCTGCAGAAGCTGGAGCTTGCCTTCTACGACAGCCAGCAGACCGGCCAGCTGATGTCGAGGGCGACCGTCGACCTGCAATCGATCCGGTTCTTCCTGGGCTATGGGTTGATCTGGGTCAGCCAGAGCGCGCTGACGATCCTCTTCGCGGCTGGCGCGATGATCGTGCTCGACCCGGTGCTTGCGCTGCTCGCCCTGGCGCCCGTGCCGTTCCTTGTGGCGACCGCGACCCGCTATAGCCGGCGCAACCGCCCCGCTGAGCAGGAGGTGCAGCAGCGCATCGGGGAGGTGACCGCGAGCGCCGAGGAGAGCATCTCGGGGATCCGGATCGTGAAGGCGTTCGCCCGGGAGCGACACGTGCTCGGTCGGTTCACCCACTCGGTGAACCGCGTCTTCGAGCAGAGCATGGTCTCTACGCGCCTGCAGGCGTTCTACACGCCGCTGATGGGCTTCCTTCCAAATCTCGGGCTCGCGGCCGTGCTCCTGGTCGGCGGGCTCCAGGTCATCCATGGCCACACCAGCATCGGCCATCTGACCGCCTTCTACGCCTACGTGGTGCTGCTCTCGGGCCCGGTCCGCTGGCTCGGCATGTCCCTGAGCATGGCTCAGCGTGCCGTCGCATCCGGCAACCGGATGTTCGAGATCCTCGATCGCGAGCCGTCGATGGAGAGCCCCCCGGGCGCGCCTGCGTTGCCGGAGGGCCGCGGGCAGGTCTCGTTGCAGCGTGTGACGCTGCGCTACGACGGCGCCGAGCCGGCGCTGACGGGCATCGACCTGGAGGTCGATGCCGGCCGCACGATCGCGCTGGTCGGGCCGACTGCCGCGGGCAAGACCAGCCTGGTCGGACTGCTCGCTCGCCTCTATGACCCCAGCGAGGGCCGAGTGGTGATCGACGGCGCCGACATCCGCGAGGTGGACCTGGCGTCCCTGCGCTCCGAGATCGCGTTTGTAGCCGATGACAGCTTCCTGTTCTCCGACACCGTCGCGGGCAACATCGCCTACGCCCGACCCGATGCGACGCTGGAGGAGATCGAGGCGGCCGCGCGGCAGGCGCAGGCGCACGACTTCATCACCCGCCTGCCCGACGGCTACGACACGGTGATCGGCGAACGCGGCCTGACGCTCTCTGGCGGGCAGCGTCAGCGGGTCGCGATCGCTCGAGCGTTGCTGGCGGAGCCGCGCATCCTGATCCTGGACGACGCGACCTCCTCGGTGGACGCACGCACGGAGGCGCAGATCAAGGCCGGATTGCGCGAGGCGATGGAGGGCCGGACGACGTTCATCGTCGCCCATCGGCTTTCCACGATCTCCCTTGCGGATGAGATCGTGGTCCTGGACCGGGGCCGGATCGTCGACCGGGGCACGCATGAGGAGCTGCTGGAGCGCTGCCCGCTGTACGAGGAGATCGCGGAGAAGGGGCTCGAGGACTCCGTCTATCTCCAGCGTGACCTCGAGGAGCGCGAGGAGATGGCGAAGCTGTGAACGACATGAGAGGGCGCCCCGATGATGCGAGGGCGCGCGAAAGCGCGACCCGTGAGATGTCGGAGGAGCGACCGATTCACAAGGAGTCCAGAACTTCTTTGCCCTCTTTCGGTCGTTGTGGCGACTGATCCGTGGCCAGGACAACCGCTGGCGGAAGGTGAAGTGGCTGTTCTCGCTGCTGCGCCCCTACCGCCGCCAGGTGCTGATGATGCTCGGCGCGCTGATCCTCGCCACCGGGGCGACGCTGGCGCCGCCGTTCCTGGTCGGCAAGGCGGTCTCGGCGGCCCTGTCCCACGACACGACGGCGCTCGAGCTGATCATCGCCGGCTTCCTGGCCGCAGCGCTGATCGGCTGGGCCACCTCGTATGTGCAGACCTACCTGGTCGGATGGGTGGGCGAGCGGGCGCTCCAGGATCTCCGCATCCGGATCTTCACCCACCTCCAGGAGATGTCGATCGGTTTCTTCACCCGGAACCGCCCGGGGGTGCTGATCTCGCGAATCACGAATGACGTCGATGCGCTCGATCAGCTGATCAGCAGCGGCGTGGTCACGCTGTTCTCCAGCACGCTGACGCTGGTCGGCGTTGTCGTGATCATGCTGGTGGCCGATGTCCAGCTTGCGCTGGTGGTGTTCCTCACCCTGCCGGTGCTGGCGATCGCCAGCCTGGTCTTCCGGATCGTCGCGGCCAGTGCCTATCGGATCACCCGTGAGCGGATCGCGGAGGTGACTGCCTACCTGCAGGAGAGCCTCAGCGGCGTGCGGGTGGTCCGCAGCTTCGCGCAGGAGCGCCGCCACGTCGACCGAATGGCGGAGCTCAACGAGCTCAACCGCCAGGCCAACCTGAAGACCGTCTATCTGAACGCCTCCTACTTCCCGGCTGTCGAACTGCTCTCGGCGATCGGGACGGCGGTGATCCTGCTCTACGGCGGCTACCAGGCGCTCGACCTGGCCACCGAGTCGGCCCGAAACGCCCAGATCGGGATCGTCGTCGCGTTCGTCGGATATCTCTCCACCTTCTTCGACCCGATCCAGCAGCTCTCGAACCTCTACACGACCTACCAGCAGGGCATGGCGGCGCTGGACAAGATCTTCGACCTGCTCGACACCGAGCCCGACATGGTCGACAAGCCCGACGCGCTCGACCCCGGAACGCTCCGCGGTGAGATCGAGATGCAGGGTGTCTGGTTCTCGTACGGACTGGACAAGACGGCCGGACTGAAGCGCTCGAGCGGACTGATCGAGACTGGTCCCGACGAAGAGGAGGACGACGCGGCGTGGGCGCTCGAGGACATCTCGATCCACGTCCCGGCGGGTGAGACCCTGGCGCTGGTCGGGGAGACGGGTGCCGGGAAGTCAACCTTCGCGAAGCTGGTCTCGCGCTTCTACGACCCGCAGCGAGGCAAGGTGCTGGTCGATGGGAACGATCTGCGGGACCTGAGCTCCACCTGCCTGCGCAGCCAGCTCGGGATCGTGCCCCAGGAGGGCTTTCTCTTCTCGGGAACCGTCCGCGAGAACATCGCCTTCGGCCGTCCCGACGCGAGCGACGAGGAGATCGAGGCGGCAGCCGACGCAATCGGCGCCGGGGAGTTCATCCGTCGAATGCCCACCGGTTTCGAGACAGAGGTCGGCGAGCGCGGCGTGTCCCTCTCCGCGGGCCAGCGTCAGCTGATCGCTTTCGCCCGAGCGCTGCTGGCTGAGCCGCGGATCCTGATCCTCGACGAGGCGACCTCCAATGTCGATGTGCGAACCGAGCGCACGATCGAGCTGGGCCTCCAGCGCCTACTCGAGGGCCGGACGGCGATCGTGATCGCGCATCGGCTCTCGACCATTCGCAACGCGGGACGGATCGCGGTGCTGGAGCACGGGCAGATCGTGGAGAGCGGCACGCATGACGAGCTGATCGCGGCCGGCGGCCGCTACGCCGAGCTCTACGGGACCTGGGCCGACCTGGCTGCTGCTTAACTTGCTCGCCATAAGGTCGCGGCCACAAGCGGCCGCCCCACACAAGTCGCTACGGGCTTCGCCCTCCGCTCCCGAAGTGGAGCGGCCGGGTGGCCGCTAACCCGGGCCGACGCCGCCGCTGCTGCCGCCGGTGCCGCCGGAGCTGCCGCTGGAGCCGCTCGTTCCGGAGCTGCCGGAGGTGCCGCCGCCGCTGATCCCGCCGGCGGATCCGGTGCTTGGGGCGACCGGGGTCACGGTGCCGCCGCTGCTGCTCGAGCTGGAGCTGCTCGAGCTGCTGCTGCTGCTCGGGCTGGTGCTCGAGGAGCTGATCGCCGCGCCGCACTGCTTGAAGCCGTAGGCGGAGCCGGCAGACTCGGCCTGGGACTTGGCGCTGTCGAGCTGGGTCTCGAACTGGCTCGGGTCCTCGCCGCGCTGGACGGCGAGGCCGATCTTCTGGCCGGCCGACACCTCGTCGGACATCGCCTTCAGGAACTGCGTCGAGGGTGGCGCTGTCCTCGCTCGGCGGACCGAGCTGCTTGATCTGGTCGATGACGCCCTGGCGGAGCTGGGCGATCTGGGCGGCCTCGCTCTCGCCCTGGCCGGCGGCTGCGAACTGCTCGATCGACGAGTTGGCCTCGGCGCAGGCCGAATCCGCCTGGGCGATGAACTCGGTCTTGCCCAGCGAACCCTGCGTGGTCTCGGTCGGGACCACGATCGGGGTCTCGGGCGAGCTGTCACCGCCGCAGGCCGAGAGCACGGCCCCCGCGCCCACCGCCACGGCGAGGACCACCAGGTGCCTCACGCGCCACATACGGCCGCGCAAGGTAGCAACTCTCCCAGAGGGAAATAGGCGACCGAACCAGCTTTTTAAAGCCTTTTGGGCGCTATAGCGCGCAAAAGCTTCGAAACTGGGCCCCAGGGACTTGAACCCCGAATTCCAGTTCCAGAGACTGGCGTGTTGCCATTACACCAGGGCCCACTGCTCGCGAAAGCCTAGCTTGATGTGAGCTCAGCCAGATCGCTGTCGGGATCCCTGAGCAGCGCCTTGGCCTCGTCCCCGCCCACGTCCACGCCCTCCGCCAGCAGCGTCCTCGCGTGCGCAAGCTCCTCCGAGCGCTCGACCGTGAGCGCCCCCGCGACCTTCCCGTCCTTGACGTAGAAGACCACGAACTCGCCGGCGTCGCGATCGCCGCGCCAGATCACCTCGTCCCACTCGGTCGCCGGGCCCACGTACTCGAGCCCGGCCCAATCCGCGAGATCGCTGAAGAAGTACGGCACCACCTCGTACGGCTCGCCCTCCCCCATCATCGAGCCCGCGGCGTGCATCCCCTGCTGCATGGCCACGTCCCAGTGCTCGACGCGCAGCCGCCGTCCGTGCACCTTGCTGTCGTAGGAGCAGACGTCGCCAGCGGCATAGATCCCCTCGACCGAGGTCTGGAGCGTCGCGTCGCAGCGGATGCCGCCGTCGTCGTCGTCGATCTCCAGGCCGGCCTTCTGCGCCAGAATCACGTCGGGCTTCACCCCGGCGCCCACGACAACGACGTCGCCCTCGATCACCTTCCCACTCTCGGTGACCACGCCCTTCACGTTCCCGTCCCCCTCGAAGGCGGAGAGTGTCTCGCCCCCGTGTATCTCGATCCCCTTCGACTCCAGCAGCTCGTGGAACCACCGCCCCGCCTCCTCGCCGAAGGTCCGGGAAAGGGCGACCTCCTCCATCATCACGATCGCGCAGTCGGTCCCTTTCGACTTCAGGGACGCCGCCACCTCGCAGCCGATGTAGCTCCCGCCGATCATCACCACCCGGTCAGCGCCCTCCGCCGCCTCGCGGATCCCATCGGAGTTGCCGAAGGCGCGCAGGTAGTGGACGCCCTCCTGCGACGCGCCCTCCACGCGCAGGATGTTCACGTTCGCACCCGTCGCGATCAGCGCCTTCTCGAAGCCGACCTCGTCCCCACCCTGCAGCTTCACCGTCCGCCCCTCCGGATCCAGAGACATGACGTTGGTGCCGGTCCGGAGCTCCACCCCGTTCTCCTCGTACCAGGAGACGGGATTCACATAGGCGTCCTCCCGCTTTGCCTCACCCCGCAGGTACTCCTTCGAGAGCGGCGGCCGCTCATACGGCGGCTCCGGCTCTCGCCCGACCAGCAGGATCGAGCCATCGGCGCCGCGCTTCCGAAGCTCGGCGGCGCAGTGGGCGGAGGCGAACCCCCCGCCGATCAGCAGATACTCAACGGTTTCCGGCACCGTCCGAGCCGAAGAACATCTTCAGCTCCTCCTCCAACCCCGGGTCGAGCACCGCCAGCACCTCGTCCCCCGCCTCGAGCACCGTGTCGGGCGTCGGCACGAATCCGCCCTGGCCCTCGCGCAGAATCGAGATCAAGAGGCTCCCCTCCGGCATGGTCAGGTCGCCCACCCGCTGACCGGCAACCTGGCTGTCGTCCGCGAGCATCATCTCGATGATCTCGAGGCGCTCCTCGGGAAGGTCCAGCAGGTGTACGAGCCCGTAGTCCGGCACCTCGTGCTCGAGCAGTCGCAGGATCAGGTCGGTGGCCGAGACGTACGGCTTGATCCCGAGCAGCTCGAAGTGGGGACGGTTCCGCGGGTTGTTGACCCGCGCGATGATCCGGTCCACCAGGTACTTCTCCTTCGCCACCTGGCAGATCAGCATGTTGTCCTCGTCGTCGCCGGTCACCGCGATAACCATGTCGGCGCGGGATATACCCGCCCGCTCGAGAACCCAAAGCTCGGAGGCGTCCCCGTACTGGATGTTGTGCTCGAGCTCCTGCTCGACGGTCGTGTATCGGTTCCGGTTGTCCTCGATCACCGTCACCTCATGCCCCTTGTCGAGCAGCTCCCGGGCAAGGTTCCATCCGACCTTTCCCGCCCCCGCGATGATGATGTACTTGCCCTCGCCCATCAGCTCGACGTCCCGGAGCCGGCGGACTCCAGGACCTCCTTCTCGAGCATCTCGATCGCCACGCGGGTCGGGCAGATCGTGTTGACGCCCTGCTTCTCGTACCACTCCGCCCGCAGCGGATCGAGGATCCGCGCGATCACCGTGGGCACGTTGAACTTCCGCTTCGCGATCTGGGCGATGATGATGTTCGTGTTGTCGCCGTCGGTGGAGGCGATGAACGCATCGGCGCGTTCGATCCCGGCCGAGGTCAGCGCCTCCTCCTCGAGGCCGGTCCCGACCGTGAACTGACCGCCCATGTCCTCCCAGGAGCGATCGAGGTTCACCTCGAGGCGCGCGTGCGCCTCCGGATCTTCGTCGAGGCACGAGACCTCATGGCCTTCGCGCAGCATGTTCCGGGCGACGGAGGACCCAACCCTCCCGCATCCAACAATGAGAACGAACATTCGATTCTGATCTTAGTCCTGTGTCCTCGGGCGACAACGCCTGACCGAGAGTCCATCCGGGGCAACTACTGACGCCAGGGAGTAGTTCGACCCATTGCGGAAAAGTGGGGAGGCGTCGAGACTTCACGAACGGTTCACGCGCGATTCGCGGCGGGCTCAAGGGGGAACCCATTGAACCAGCATGACTTCGAATCAGACTGAAAACGGGAGCGGCGAGCGCCGAGCCACCGACATCGCTCGCGGCTTGGATCGCGGCGAGATCCAGGCCCACTTCCTGCCGAAGGTCGATCTCCGCAATGCCCGTGTGGTCGGCGTGGAGGCTCTCGCTCGCTGGATTCATCCGACCAGGGGCGTGATCCCGGCCGGCTCGTTCATGGACCTGATCGCCGACGGCGGCCATCAGCGCGCCCTCACCGAGAAGGTGCTCGAGTTCTCGACGCGGGCGGCCGGCGACTGGTGGCGTTCCGGACTGGGGCTGCAGCTCTCCCTCAACCTGTTCCTCGGGCCTGTCACAGCGAACTGGAATCTCCCCCAGCTCGTCACCGACGCACTGGCGGCCTCCGGCCTCCCCGGCGATGCCCTCCAGTTCGAGGTCACAGAGGGCGGCCTGCTCGCGGACCCCGAGATCGCCGCAAGGCTCCTCGGGGATCTCAACGAACTTGGCGCCACCATCTCCATCGACGACTTCGGCACCGGCCACTTCTCGTTGCGCCAGCTGAAACGGCTTCCCCTCGAGGAGCTCAAGCTGGACCGTTCCCTGATCAGCGGCCTCGACGAGGAGGAGAACCGGTCCATCGTGCGCTCGACCATCCATCTCGCGCACCAGATGGGCATTCAGGTCGTCGCCGAGGGAGTCGAGTCCGAGACCGCTTGGCGGCAGCTCCGCAGCATGGGCTGTGAGAGGGCGCAGGGCTACCTGATCGCGAAGCCGTTGCCGGCCCGCGAGGTCCCCGCCTGGCTCGCGAGCTGGAACCAGCGAGCCCGCGAGCTCAGCTCCACCAGGCCCAGGCGGTTGCGCCGGGCCGCCAGCCGGAGGCGCCGCGAGGCGACCGCCGCCTAGGTCTCCTCGGGCGGAGCCGTCAGCAGCACCCTGCAGGGAGCTTTCTTCAGGACGTACTCAGTCACCTCGCCGATCTCATCCGGGCGGGCACCGCCGATGCCTCCGAGGACAGCGCCTCCCCTGATCCGGGTGGGCGGCTCTCCTCCCATCACGATCACCTCTGCCCCCTTGTCCCTGGCCTCCTGGACGATCCCCGCCCCCATCGAGCGGGCGGGGAGCAGCTTGGTCGACACCTCGACGTTCTCGTACTCGTCCCCCACCTCCTGGGCCCTCTCGAGCGCCTTCTCCGCCCGCTCCCGCAAAGCCATCGGCAGCGGCGAGTCGAGCGGCACTGTCAGTGGCAGCTCCGCCACATAGACCACGTCGAGGCGCGGCGGGCGCTCCCCCTCACCCACCTGGGCGTCCGCGAGCCGCCCCGCCGTGCTCACGATGTCGTCGTCGAGATCGGTGCCGAACACCGGAACCAGGATGGTCGAGTACTCCACCTCGGCGGGCTGCTTCTTCAGCGAAGCCTCCGGGACCTGTACCCGCCGGGTGAGCGGGGTCCCCTCGACGTAGCGCCGATAGATCACGTAGAAGACGAGACCGAAGAGCATCCAGCCCCCGCCGACGTAGACCGCGGTGCGGTGCAGCAGGAACACGCTGATCCAGGCCAGGCCGCTGATCAGCGCCCCGATGATCGCCGGCAGTGGCAGCTCGTGCCCGCCGAACCTGAGGTTGAGCGGCACCCGGTACGGCCGCTCCAGATCCGGCTCGACCACGCGTAATCGCACGATCGAGATCTGGGCGATGGTCACCGCGAGCAACGCGCCGAAGGCGTAGACGCGCGCCAGGAAGCGGATGTCTCCCGGGATCGCCAGGGCGAGCGCGAGCACCGCGGCGATCGCGATCGCGATGTACGGCGTCGAGTATGTGCTCTCCAGCTTCCCCGCCCAGCTTGGGATCTGGCGGTTCGTCGCCAGCACGTAGATGTGTCGCGAGAGCCCGAGCATCGCCGTGTTCGCCGCCCAGAACAGGACCGGGACGGCGACCAGCATCACCGCCCACTTCATGAATTCGTCGAGGAAACCCGGGTCGAAGTTGGCGACCACGCCCAAGCATCGGCTCCTCGATGTACTTCCCCGCCAGTGCGGTCTCGGGGCCGTGCGGACCTGCGACCACCGGACACGGCCATCAGCGCGACTGCTGCGATCCCCGCATAGATCAGCGGAATGGCGATCGCCCCCACCCCCAACACCCTCTTCAGGTCACTTCGGCTCGAACTCGAGGTCGGGGGCGAGGTCGCTCGCCGCCTCGATTCCGGCGTATGCGATCGTCGCGATCACCAGCGAGTAGACGATGTCCTTGACGCTCGGCGAGTGAACAGGTCCAGTTGATCGGTGAGCCGGTCCGGGTGAAGGACGACGATCAGGCCCGACGACGATCACCAGCAGCTGCAGCCAAGCTCGGCCAGCGCCAGCACGACAGTCGGACCTGGCGGTTTCGCCCGGTGACGTTTGCCATGTTCAGCGACCGCCGCCAGGCCGATCACCACGATCGCCACCGCCAGCTCGACGTCGCCACCGCCGAACCGCCCGAGATCGGCGTCAGGTAGTGCGAGACGGTGATCGCCGCCGCGGCGATCACGATCAGGTAGTCGATCAAGATCGCCCAGCCCGCGATGAAGCTGATCAGCTCGTTGAAGGCGTGGCGGGCGAACGTGGCCGACCCACCACGCTCTCGCGGAGCATCGCGCCCCCCTCGACGTAGGAGAGCGAGGTGAGCGCGAACATCAGCCCCGCGATCAGGAAGATCAGTGGCGTCAGCCCCAGGCCGCGATCGGCGACCACCCCGATCGAGAAGTAGATCGAGAAGCCGACCGCAGACGAAGCCGCGGCGTAGAGAAACGGCACCCCGAGCCATCGCCTGGCCCTCATCTGGCAGGTCCCCCTCATCCGCGCATCGACAGGTACAGCCTCCCGGAGCCGAGCGCGATGAAGAGCAAGCCGAAGAGGAAGCCGACCGCGAGCGGCCCCCCACCCCGCGCCAGCGTCAGCACAAGCATCAGCAGCCCGAACCCGATGATGGTCACCGAGAAGATCCGGACCGCGAGCTGGTAGCCCTCGTCGGGCGAGGGACGTCGGTTCATGGCCAGCACCTCGAAGATCAGGCTCCCCCCTGGTTGTCCTTCGCTAGCTAAAGCGCAATGATCGGGATGATCAGGATCGCGACGATGTTGGCGACCTTGATCATCGGGTTGATCGCCGGCCCGGCCGTGTCCTTGTAGGGATCGCCGACCGTGTCGCCTGTGACCGCCGCGGCATGGGCGTCGGAGCCCTTGCCGCCGAACGCCCCGTCCTCGATCAGCTTCTTGGCGTTGTCCCAGGCCCCGCCGCCGGCGGTCATCGAGATCGCCGAGAAGATCCCGACGACGATCACCCCGATCAGCAGCCCTCCGAGGGCCTGATAGGAGATCACCCCGACGATCACGGGGATCACGATCGGGATCAGCGAGGGCAGGATCATCTCCTTCTGGGCGGCGGCCGTGACCAGGCTCACCGCGTGCCCGTACTCGGGCTTCTCCGTCCCCTTCATGATCCCTGGCTTCTCGCGGAACTGGCGTCGCACCTCCTCCACGACCTGGCCACCGGCGCGGCCGACCGCCTCGATCGCAAGGGAGGAGAACAGATAGACCATCATCCCGCCGATCAGCAGGCCGATCAGCACAGGTGGACTGGCGATCTCGAAGCTCAGGTGCTTGCTGCCTGCCTCCGCCTGGAGCTCGTGCGTGAACGCGTTGAAGAGCACCAGCGCAGCGAGCGCGGCCGATCCAATCGCGTAACCCTTGGTCACGGCCTTGGTCGTGTTGCCGACGGCGTCGAGGGGATCGGTGATGTCGCGTACCTCCTGTGGCAGATCAGCCATCTCGGCGATCCCGCCCGCGTTGTCCGTGATCGGCCCGAATGCGTCGAGCGCCACGATCAGCCCGGTCAGCGAGAGCTGCGCCATGACGGCGACACCGATTCCGTAGATGCCGTCAGTGCCGCCTCCGGCGAGCTTCCAGGCGCCCAGGATCGCGAAGGCAATCACGAGGACCGGCAGCGCTGTCGACTGCATGCCCTGGGCAAGCCCCTGGATGATGTTGGTCGCGTGACCCGTCTCGGAGGCGCGCGCGATGGTCTTCACCGGGCGGAAGCGGGTCGACGTGTAGTAGTCGGTGAGGACGAAGAGCAGCGCCGTGACGCCGACGCCGATCAGGCCGCAGAGCCAGAGGTCGGTGACGCTCGTGTTGCCGAGCGAGCCGCCGCCCAGCGGGTCATTCATCAGCCACTTCGTGATCGGGTAGAAGGCGGCCGCCGAGAGCACAGCCGAGACGGCCAGGCCCCGGTAGAGGGCCGCCTCGACGTTGCCGGTGCGTGTGCGCACGGACAGCGCCCCGATGATCGAGGCGATGATCGCGACCGCGCCGATCGCCAGCGGGTAGATGGCCACCTCGCGGGTGAACCCAGTGAAGGTGATGACGCCGAGCAGCATCACCGCGACGGCCGTCACGGCGTAGGTCTCGAACAGGTCGGCCGCCATTCCGGCGCAGTCGCCGACGTTGTCGCCGACGTTGTCCGCGATCACGGCGGGGTTGCGGGGGTCGTCCTCGGGGATCCCGGCCTCGATCTTGCCGACCAGGTCCGCTCCGACGTCGGCGGCCTTGGTGAAGATGCCGCCACCGAGGCGGGCGAAGACCGAGATCAGGGAGCCACCGAAGCCAAGGCCCACGAGGGCGTCGACGCAGTCCTTGTCGCTCAGGTTGGTGAAGATCAGCAGCGCGCCGAAGTAGCCCGCCACGCCGAGCAGCGCGAGCCCGACGACGAGCAGGCCCGTGACCGAGCCGCCCTTGAAGGCGATGTCCAGTGCCGGCGGGATGCCGCCTCGGGCCGCCTCGGCGACCCGGGCGTTCGCGCGGACCGAGAGGTTCATCCCGATGAACCCGGCAGAGCCGGAGAGGACGCCTCCGATCACGAAGCCGATCGCCGTCTCTACGTTCTGCAGCGGGATCAGCAGGATCGCGACGACCACGCCGACGCCGGCGATGATCATGTACTGCCGCTTCAGGTAGGCGCTGGCTCCCTCCTGGACCGCGCCCGAGATCTCCTGCATCTGCTCGTTTCCAGGCGATTTGGCGAGCAATCGCTGGGTGATGAGCAGTCCGTACACCACCGCCGCGGCGGCGCAACCGAGCGCGACGACGATTCCGTAATCGGTCCAGAACTTAGTCAAGGAAGGCTCCTGCGTAGTTTTCGTAAAAAGCGGCGCGGCAGTCTACCCGGTAGGGCCGCCGTGACCCCCCACCGTCCGGCGGCCTATCCGGGGGTCCAGAGTCCCGAATCGCCCTTCGGCCGCTCGGGCCCCGAGGGCTCGCCGCCCGGCTCCTCCTCGCCCCCCTCGCCCCCGGCGGGCTCCTCTCCCGCGTGCTTCGCGTAGAGGACCTGCAGCTCCGAGATCGCCTGGCGCAGCTGCGGTTGTGCATCGGGCTTGACCAGGTCAACCAGGGCGCGCCCGGCGTCGATTCCGATCTTTGCCTGCTCCAGGTCACGCTCATCGTCCTTCGCGATCCTGCGAGCCGACAGATTGAGGATGCTGACAACGCTCTGCAGGATCACGTCCTCGACGCGAACTTTGCGGATCTCGTCCTCGAGCTGGGCTCGGAGCTCCTCCTCGCTCGGTTGGCCCTCGCTCGGTTGGCCCTCGCTCCCCTCACTTGGCTGGCCCTCGCTCGCCTGCTGCTCCTCATCGGCCACTGACTGCTCCCTCCGGTGCGTAGGTCTTGCGGGTCTCCTCGACGGAGCGCCGGTAGATCTCCTCGATCGGCGCGCCCTCGGCGAACCGAGCATATGCGCGCTGCGCCCCATTGCGCTCCGGCAAGTCCACCTCGAGCCCGAGCGCCTGGCGGGCCGGCTCGGTCCAGGCGACGATCCGCTCGAGAACGGCCCGCGTCGGGACCACGCGCCGTTCGCGGAAATCGATCATCTCCCCGTCCATCCCGTGTCGGATCGCGCGCCAGAGGTTCTCCTCGATCTCGCGCTGGCGCATGGGCTCGGGCGCCCCTCCCTCATCCAGGTCGAGTGCCGATTGCGCCACGCAGGCGGCGATCAGGGCGGCCAGGTTGAGCGACTCGTCGCCGCGGGTCTGGGCGTCGCAGATCCGGACCTCGACCGTGCCGAACGAGTGATGGGGCCGCACGCTCCACCAGAGCTGGGTCGCCTCGACGATCGAGTCCGTGTCCTCCAGGAGCTGGACGAAGTCCGCGTAGGTCCGCCAGTCCCCGAATGGCTCGTGGACACCACAGCGTGGGAACGTCCGGGTGAAGATCTCTGTGCGCACGGAGTGAAGCCCCGTTTCGCGATGGTCGAGGAAGGGAGAGTTGGCGGAGAGGGCGAGCAACGGAGGTAGGAGCTCTCGCATCCGATCGGATACCGCCACGGCCCGGTCGGCCCCTCGGACCCCGACATGAACATGGAGGCTCCAGGTGTTGTTCCGCTGCGCCACCCAGCGCAGGTCGCCCTCGAGGCGGCGGTAGTGCTCGGTCTCGATGATGTGCTGGTCCAGATAGTTGGCCCAGGGATGGGTGCCCATCGCAGCCAGGGCCAGTCCCATTTCGTCGGCGATCCCGAACAGCCGCTCGCGCCGGGCGCGCTGTCGGGCCGCGGCGTCGGCGAAGGTCTCGCCCCGCCCCGAACGAATCTCGATCTCGGTGTCGATCAGTTCGCCCTTGACCGCGTGCATGAGCTCCGGATCGCGCAGGCAGGCCTCCTGCATCTCCTCGAAGCGATGCTCGAGATCGAGGATCGCAGGGTCCAGGATTGCGAACTCCTCCTCGATCCCGATCGTGAAGTCGGTCGAGGCCTCGAACAGCTCGCGAACCGCGTCGAGGTCAAGCGCGTCGTGCTGTGGCTCCGGATCCGTGGTCACCGGCGGAGGGTCAGGTCAAATAGAAGTAGAGGGCGTAGAGCAGGTCGACCGCGGGGCTCGACGTGTGGACCGTGACGTCGGGCGGGACCTGCAGCAGCCGCTCCGAGTAGTTGAAGATGATCTTCACCCCGGCCTTCACCAGCCGGTCGGCGACCTCCTGTGCCGCATCGGCAGGCACGGCGAGGACGCCCACGACCACCTGCTCCCCCTCGACCACGGAGTCGATGTCGTCGAATGAGCGGACTTCGAGCCCGCCGACCCGCCGCCCGATCACGGTCGGGTCGACGTCGAACATCGCCACGATCCGGAAGCCGTGGTCGGCGAAGATGTCCGAGCTGGCGATCGCCTGGCCGAGGTGGCCGGCGCCGAACAAGCGCGATGTTGTGCTGGCCGGCGGTGCGCAGGATCTTCCTGATCTCCTCGACCAGCGAGTCGACGTTGTAGCCCACCCCCCTCTTGCCGAACTTGCCGAAGCCGGAGAGGTCACGGCGGATCTGGGTCGAGTTGATGTGTGTGTAGTCCGAGAGCTCCTGCGAGGAGATCGTGTCCTTGCCCATCTTGCGGGCCTGTGTCAGGACCTGGAGGTAGCGCGAGAGCCGCGCCGCGACCCCCAGCGAAAGGCGGTCGCCGTCGGTGAGCTCGGAGGCCTCCTGCTCCGCGGTCCCGGCCGCCCCGTCCTCGATCATGCGGACAAGGTATCGAGCCTCGCCCGTAGGCCGTCGACGTCGAGCCAGAGCTCCGAGACGATCTCGCCGTCCAGCTCGACCACCGGGATGCGCTCGAGGAACCGGGCGTGCAGCTCCTCGTCGGACTCGATGTTCACCTCCTCGAGCTCAAAGGGGAGACCGTCGGCGAGCATCGCCTCCAGCCCGGCGCGCGCCTCGTCGCAGAGATGGCAGTCAGGCCGCCCGTAGAGATGAACACGCCTTTTCGCGCCCGCCTCCCCTCGCGTCATCGTCAATCAAGCGGCGCTCGTCTCGCGGGCGCTCGCGAAGGCATCGAACCGGAGATATTCCGGATACGGGATCGGATGGACGTAGCGGGCGGCGGAGCCGATCATCGCCGCGTTGTCCGTGCAAAGGGAGATGCGGAATCAGCTTCAGCCGAAGGCCGAGCTCACCGCAGAGAGCCTCGGTTCGCTCGCGGAGCTCGGCATTGGCAGCGACGCCCACCGCCGAGAGCGATCGCCGGCCACTCGCCGGAGCGGGCGGCCCGCCCGAGCTTGGCGACGAGCTGATCGACGATCGCATTCTGGAAGGAGGCGGCGAGGTCGGCTCGCACTGCGCTCCGTCTCCTCCGCGCCCAGGTCCCGGACCCGGTAGACCAGGGAGGTCTTCAGGCCGCTGAAGCTGAAGTCGAGGCCCCGCTCGCGCATCGCAATGGGAAACTCGAACGCGCCTGCGTCGCCGCCCTCCGCGGCGCCCTGGATCGCCGGGCCGCCGGGATAGCCGAGGCCGAGCAGCCGGGCGCCCTTGTCGAAGGCCTCGCCCGCGGCATCGTCCACGGTGGCGCCGAGGGTCTCGTACGAAGAGTGCTCCCGCACCCCGGCGAGCAGCGTGTGGCCGCCGCTCGCGATCAGGCAGAGGAAGGGCGGCTTGAGCGGATCGGGCTCGAGGAAGTTGGCCGCCACGTGGCCATGCAGGTGGTCGGCGGGGATCAGTGGCTTGCGATGGGCGGCCGCCAGCGCCTTCGCGGTGCTCAGGCCGACCAGCAGGGCCCCGATCAGGCCCGGTCCCTGGGTGACCGCGACCGCGTCGACCTCGGCGAGCCCGGTGCCGGCCTGATCGAGCGCCGCCGTGACCACCGCGTTGACCAGTTCGAGATGGTGGCGGGAGGCGACCTCCGGCACGACTCCGCCGTAGCGCTCGTGGAACTCCGCCTGCGAGGAGACGACGTTCGAGAGGATCCTGTCGCCGTCGACGACCGCCGCGCAGGTGTCGTCGCAGGAGGTCTCGAGGGCGAGAATCAACTCAAGCGACCGAGGCGCCCTCGGCGGCCTCGAGCCACATGATCAGTGCGTCCTCGCCGTTGTCGTGGTAGTAGCGGCGGCGGCGCCCGGCGGAGCGAAACCCGAAGCGGCGATACATCTCGATGGCGGGAGCGTTGGAGACTCGAACCTCGAGCGTGAAGCGGGAGCCCTCACCGGCCTCCTCGAAGAGGCGCTCGATCAGGTCCGTGGCGACACCGCGGCGGCGGCGCTCCGGGTGGACCGCGACGTTCATCAGGTGCCAGACGTCGTCGTATCGGGCGCAGACCAGGTAGCCGACGAGGCCCTCGGAGTCCTCAGCCGCCAGGCAGATCCCACTGGGCTTGGAGAGCTCGAGGACGAACATCGCCAGCGACCATGGCGTCGGGAACGAGCGACGCTCGATGGAGATCACCGAGGGCAGATCCCCGTATCCCAGGCGGCGCAGCCTCAGACCGCCCGTGTCATCCCCCGGGGTCAGATCGATCTCGCTCAAGCCATCTCTTTGCATCGGGCGGTCTCAGATACAGGGGTTGGATCCGGTCCGGCGACACTTCGACCGCCGCCTCCCCGATCGAACAGACTTGCCTCGCGGCGAGTCGGTGGATCGGGTCCTCAGGCGGGGCGACCGCGGCGCCGGCGGCCTCCAGCTCTGCGGCGAATCGTAGCGCCCCGTCTCCGGCCGCCAGAGGGGCATGACCGAGCTCTCGCAGGCGCTCCGCCAACTGATCCGGCGGCGTGACGAACGGAGGCCAGAGCTCTGCCCCGCCCTCCGCGATCAGAGCGGCGAAGACCTCGCCGCGGCGGGCGTCGATCACGGGCAGCGCCGGGCCCCCCGCTGCCCTCGGATCGGCTGAGATCCCCCGAGCCAGGGCATTCAGCGTGCCGACCGCGGCGATTGGGACGCCCCTCGCCTGGGCGAGTGCTCGGACTGTGGCGATCCCTATGCGCAGGCCGGTGAAGGACCCCGGGCCGACCCCGACGGCGATGCGCTCGATCCGCTCCCAGCCCCCTGCCGCATCGACGCTCTGCTCGATCTCCGCCAGAAGGACCTGAGAGTGCCGCGGCCGGCCGTCGCCTCCCGGGTCCACCCGGGACTCCCGGACGACCTCGCCGTCGGCAGTGACCCCGACGACGGCGTCCGGCGTCGCGCTATCGACACCGACCACGACCACGACTAGAGTCCGTCGGGAACCGAATCGGCGTCCGTCGATTCCGGGAGAAGGAGAGCCACCATGGCGGAGCAGTCCAGCATGTTTTCGCGACGCGCATCGGCGGTCGCGGCTGTATTCGGGATCGCCGTATTCGGCGTCGGAGCGGGGGCGGCCGTGTCTGGCTGCGGCAGCGATAGCAACAGCAACGACGTGAGCAACGCGGTCAACTCCGTCCAGAACGGCCTCTCGACGGCCCAGGGTGGGCTCTCGACGGCTCAACAGGCGATCTCGACCGCCCAGCAGCAGGCCAAGAGCATCAGCACCCAGGTGCAGAGCGTCCAGTCGCAAGTCCAGAGCGTCCAGTCGCAGGTCCAGCAGAACAAGAACGGCGGCAGCCAGTACGGCTACTGAGCCTTTGGGGGAATCCAGCCGCCCACCCGGATCGCCGCGACGGGCCACCGCGATTGCGGCGGCGCTCGCATTGATCGCCATCGGCGCCAGTGGCTGCGGCGGGGGCCTGAAGCGTGCGGTTGATACTGCCCGTTCGCTCCAGCAGCAGGGAAAGACGGCTGCTTCCCAGGCCCAGCAGCAGGTGCAGAGCGTGCAGCAGCAGTTCCAGCAGCAGTCGCAGCAGAACCAGAACGGCGGCGGCAACTACGGGTACTAGTCGCCGGCGCCCGTGAATGGGACGAGGCCGTTGACCCCTAGGGGCTAGCTGCCGGGCGTGAAGGAGACGAGAGTGCCCACCTCACCCTGGCCGGGCGGGGCTCCGGCGACCTGCTGCTCTTTGACCGTACCGATGCCCTGGATGTAGTACTTGTGATCCACCACTCCCGGCTCGAGGCGGGTGGTCTCCTCGGTCAGCATCGCGTTCTGGGATGAGACCGCGGGCGTGCTGATGCTTGTCGCCATGTCGAGGATCCTGAAGCGATCCTCGGCCTGGCCCTTGAAGGCTTCCTGCTGGAACGACTGGCCGACCGCCGGCTGCGCGGGCATGAAGATGCCACCCTTCGCTCCGTCACGGCCGTTGAGGAAGGAGCCCTCTGTGCTGGTCACCTTACCCTGCGCGTTCAGCTCGGCAGTCTTCTCCCCCAGGTACCAAACGGTGCCGCGCTTGTCCTGGGCGTACCAGTCGGTCGTCCGCTCCGCCAGCTGACCGTTCAGGCACAGCCGGTCGTTGACGACGGCGGCGCGGATGCCGGCGATTGGCTTCGTCTTGTGCGTCACGGTCATCACGTCCCGCGCCTGCCTACCGTCCTTCTGACCGTCGTAGACGTAGACGGATCCCCGTGCGAGCGGGAACCAGGGATTGGTGACGAGATGCGACTTGTGCCCGAAGTGAGACGCCTTTGGAGCAGGCAGACCCTTCGCGGCCGCGGCGCTCGAGGCGACACCCGTCAGCGCCGCCCCCGCGAGAGCGAGGCTCGCCGCTGCCGCGATCGTTTTTCCGGTTCTCCAAGCCATCGTTTGCCTCCTCAGTATGGGGATCGAACAAATCGGTGACGACGGTAGGAGGCGCCGATGAAGCCTCGGTGACAGCGAGATGACGGTTGATGACGGCCGCGACGCCCTAGTAGGAAATCTCGCGCTCGTCCCCGCCGGCGTGGCGGATCTCCACGCGGCGATTAACCCGCTCGAGCCAGGGCTCGGCGGCGCCGGGCCACTCGATGAAGGCGACCGCCCCCGGGGTCAGGTAGTCGTCGAGCAGGGCGGGGTCCTCCTGGCCGAGGTCGGCCAGCCGGTAGAGGTCGAGGTGGGAGACCGGGACCCGCCCGTTGTAGGTGTGCCCGATCGTGAAGGTCGGGGAGGTCACCGCCTCTGTGACCCCGAGTGCCCGGGCGGCGCCGCGAACCAGGGTCGTCTTGCCCGACCCCAGCTCGCCGGTGACGAGGACTACGTCGCCGGGGCCGAGGCCCGCGGCCAGCCGCCCGCCGACCGCCTCCGTCTCCGCCGCGCTGTGAGTCCTCAACCGCCGAACAGGCCCATTTGATCCGGCTCGGGCTCTCGCTCGGGAACCGGCGGCTCCGGTACGGGCAGTGGCTGCCCCAGCAGGTCCGGGATCTGCCGGAAATCCTCGCGGAGCTGTTCGGCCACGCGCGGGGTGCGCAGCCCCGCCGCCGGGTGGAAGAGCGGCAGCAGGTAGAGATGCCGTCCGCCGATCATCTGTTCCTGCGGTGTACCGCGCACCTTCGTGATCCCGGTCGGGTTGGCGGTGAGCAGCTTGGTCGAGAAGTTGCCGAGAGTTGCGATCACCCGAGGCTGGATCAAGTCGACCTGGCGCTCGAGATAGGGCCGACAAGAATCGATCTCCTCCGGCTGCGGGTCCCGGTTCCCCGGAGGCCTGCAGTTGTGACAACGCCCCCGGCGGTAACGAAGTTGTGGGTTTGTTCAACATCGATACAGAAGAAAGTCGTGTCTGCCCTGGGCTTATCTGTGATGTCTTCGACCTCGACGTCATCAAACACGACCTGCTGGTTATCCGCCTTGAGTCGTCTGGGATCAAATGGGATGTCTGACTCGATGTCCGGGTGAAGCTTGTAACGCATCGACGGAGGTATGAAGGGTGCAATTCGCTCACTGAGGGCCTTCGTCGAGGGCACGTCGAAGTAGATCCGGCCTCTTAGCGCCTTTGAAGGAAAACCAAGCCGACTCAGGGCGCGCAGCAGAACCTGTAAGTCGGCACTGCTGAATCCAACGGTGGCAATCTCCGCGAGCGGCTGGCGGCCACCGCCACGAATGCGCATGTATCCGTCGTCCATGAACCAGATTGCCAGCATCCGCTCGTTGAGTTCATCGGCGATCCATTGAGGTACGACCTTGCCCGATCGGTAGAACTCGTGTCGGAGTACACCCAAGGCACGGTGGGCGTGTGTTCTTACCTGGACCACTCCGTAGCAGGGTTCGCCGCCAGCCACTGCGGCAACCGAGAACTCGGCGACTTGTGGGTTCAGTTCGGCAAGCAGGTCGGTCTTGAACTCGGCGTATGCCGCTTGCTTCTCCGAGTGGCTGAAGCTGAGATGCGCCGAGGCCGCGCTGAGGTGTCCGTCACCAAGGACCGTCCCGCAAACGACATCACGAGCGAGTGCGCTTAAACCCTGGCCGGTAGCGATGCGGTCGGCGACTTCAAGCTCACCGACAGGAACGAACCCGCGCTCAGTGAGTACGGGGTGGTCACCGGTGAGCTGTATGCCGACCTTCGCGGCACCTGCATTTTTGGCAGATCGATAGGTCAGCCTGAATACGCGTCGGTCCGCAAGCGGCGTGGCGTGCCAGCCGTTCACCTTTCGGGGCACCAATCGTCCTTGGTTGTCGACAGACATGACGTCTCCCGAATACCGCGCCCGAACGAGGCGGCCAATCCGCTCCCAAGAACCGTCACCGAGCTGGACCAGAGCGTTGTACCTCAGGCACTTCAAGACATTCGCGATGAACACGTCCTCCCGCTTCAGCCCGATCCCCTCCAGCAGCTCCGTGAGGAAGCCGCCGGCCCGGCCGACGAACGGGAGGCCCTGGCGATCCTCCTCGGCGCCGGGGGCCTCGCCCACGAACATCAGGTCCGCGTCCGCGTTGCCGGATCCGAAGACAACCCGGTTGCGGGTCTCCGAGAGCGGACACCGCTCGCAGACGGAGGCCTCGTTATAGGTCTCGACCAACTGCTCACGGCGGACATCGGCGTCGCTCACGATCCACCTCCGCTCCGCCGGGCGGCCGCGCGTTTCTCGGCCGCCCGCTGGCGCTTGAAGCGCTCCTTGGCCCCGCCTCGGTCGGTGCCGCGCGCGTCCTCGAGCCGGCGGCGCTGATTCGGGGTCATCTGCCGCTGGAGCGGCGCGTAGGAGGTCGAGAGCAGGCGCTCGGCCTCATCGGAGCCGCACTCTGGACAGACGACCTCAGACGCCTCAACGCCGACGTGCGAGCCGACCAGCTCCTCGAAACGGTGACCGCATGACCTGCAGGCGAACTCGTAGATAGGCACCGGGTTGATGGTAGTTCGGGCCCACGACCTTCCGGGCCGGGTTTCCCGCCGCAAATTGGGCCGATTCGAAGCGTGCGAAGCCGCACACCGACTGGCTGGGTGGCCAGGACCGCTCTCTATAATCCGCGGCGGCCGCGACTCGAAGGCGAGCGCGGACCATCGACCTCATACCTCACACCTCGTCCATCCGAAAGACCACCGTCTGGTATCTCCGATGCGGGAACTGGAACGGGACACACTCCCCTCCCCCCTGAGCGCCACCTCCCTGGTGGTCGTTGGCCGTGGCCGCGTGGGCGGCTCGCTTGCCCGAGCGGCCGAGCTCGCCGGCATCAAGGTGCGACTCGCCTCGGCCGATCGCTCCGCGGAGGCCGCCGATGGAGCGGGCGCCGCCTTGCTATGCGTCCCGGACGAGGCGATCACCGACGTCTGCGCCCGGATCGCGCCGTCGACGCCGGCCCTGGTCGGCCATGTGAGCGGTGCGAGTGGACTCGACGCCCTGTCCCCGGCCCTCGACCACGGGGCCGCGATCTTCTCCCTGCATCCTCTGCAGACCTTCGCGGACGAGGCGACGCCGGTGGAGGGCACCCCTGCCGCGATCGCGGGCAGTGATGATCGGGCGCTCTCCTTCGCCCGCTCGCTGGGGGACGCCCTCGGCTTGAGGCCGTTCGAGGTCCCGGAGGAGAGCCGGGCCGCCTACCACGCGGCGGCGGCGATCTCCTCGAATCTGCTGGTCGCGCTGGAGGAGTCGGCTGCTGAGCTCGTCGAGCGCCTCGGCATCGAGGACGCGCGCGAGCTGCTCGCGCCGCTGGTCCTTCGCACCGCCGCGAACTGGGCCGAGCGCGGTCCAGACGCCCTGACCGGCCCGATCGCCCGCGGCGACCGAGCCACGGTCGAGCGACACCGTGCCGCCCTCGCCGAGACCGCGCCCGAGCTGCTCGCGATGTACGACGCGCTGGCGGAGCGCGCCGAAGCGGTGGCCAGCCAAAGGACCGGAGAGCCGTCATGAAGGTCGTCCGCACCAGGGCCGAGCTGCGCGAGGCGCTCGCCGAGCCGCGCCGCCGGGGCAAGCGGATCGGCCTCGTCCCGACCATGGGGTACTTCCACGAGGGTCATCTCTCGTTGATGCGGGGGGCGCGCGAGGACTGCGACGTGGTCGTGGTGAGCCTCTTCGTCAACCCCACCCAGTTCGGGCCGGGTGAGGACCTCGACTCATATCCGCGGAACGAGGACCGCGACGCGGAGCTGGCCGCTCTCGAGGGGGTCGACCTGCTCTGGACGCCCGACACCGACCAGATGTACCCGGATGGATTCGCCACCTCCGTCGAGGTCGCCAACTCGCTCGCCGGAGTGCTCGAGGGCGATCCGGAGAATCGCGGCCCCTCCCACTTCCGCGGCGTCACCACCATCGTCGCCAAGCTGTTCAACTCCGTCCAGCCCGACGTCGCCTACTTCGGGCGCAAGGACGCTCAACAGGCCCTCGTGATCGAGCGGATGACCCACGACCTTGACTTCCCGGTCGAGATCGCGGTGCTGCCGACCGTCCGCGAGGAGGACGGCCTCGCGCTGAGCTCGCGGAACGCCTACCTGACGGCGGAGCAGCGCGAGCGCGCGACCGCAATCTCGCGGGCGCTGCATGCGGCCGAGCGAGCCGCTCTCGACGGCGAGACGTCCACCGAGGTCCTGGTGGAGAGGGCGAGAGACGAGCTTCGCAGGGCCGGCATCGAGCCGGAGTACGTGGAGGCGCGCGCGGCGGAGGACCTCTCCCCGATAGCCGAGCTCAACGGGCGACCCGTGCTGGTGGCGGTCGCGGCGAGGGTCGGCAAGGCGCGCCTCATCGACAACATCGTGATAACCCCGAGAACGGAGGTCTGATGCAGCGTCAGATGCTCAAGTCGAAGATCCATCGAGCGACGATCACGGACTGTGACGTCGACTACGTCGGCAGCATCACCCTGGACCCCGAGCTGATGCGGCAGGCAGACCTGCTGGTCAACGAGCAGGTCCACGTCTGGGACATCGAGAACGGCGCCCGTTTCGTCACCTACGCGATCGAGGGCGGGCAGGGATCGGGCACCGTGCAGGTCAACGGCGCCGCCGCCCGCCTCGTCCGCACGGGCGACAAGGTGATCATCGCCAGCTTCGGCGCGTTCGACGAGAAGGACCTCGAGCGCTACTCGCCGGTCGTCGTCCACGTCAATGACGAGAACGAGGTGACCGTCGTGGACAGCGATCCCTCGGTTCTGCTGGCTGATGGCAATGAGGATCGGGGGGCGCTGCTATGAGCACACATCCCCCCGAGAAGCCCACCGTCGACGATCGCGCCCCGATGACCCTGCCGCAGGTCGCCGAGATGAAGCGCAACGGTGAGCCGATCGTGATGGTCACTGCCTACGACTATCCCTCCGCGCAGATCGTCGACGAGGCGGGCGTCGACATCGTCCTGGTCGGAGACACGGCCGCGATGGTCGTCCTCGGCTACGACGCGACCACTCCGGTCGGCATGGAGGAGATGCTGATGATGGCGAGCGCGGTGAGGCGGGGCCTCGAGCGTCCGCTGTTGATCGGCGACCTCCCCTTCGGTTCCTACGAGAGATCCAACGAGCAGGCGATCGAGAACGCTCAGCGCTTCGTCAAGGAGGCCGGCTGTGACGCCGTCAAGCTCGAGCGGGGCGGCCTGTCGGTCGATCGCGCCCGCGCGATCGTGCGCGCCGGAATCCCGGTGATGGGACACGTCGGCCTCACTCCGCAGACCGCCACCGCCCTCGGCGGGTTCAAGGCCCAGGGACGGACGGCCGAAGCCGCCGCCAAGCTGACCGAGGAGGCGCTGGCGCTCCAGTCGGTGGGCTGCTTTGCGATCGTCTTCGAGGCGATCCCCTCCGCGGTCACCGAGGCCCTGATGCCCAAGCTGGAGATCCCGGTGATCGGGATCGGCGCGGGCCCGGCGACGGACGGACAGGTTCTCGTCCTCCACGACCTGCTCGGCGTCTACACCGGACACAAGCCCAGGTTCGTGAAGAGCTTCGCCGACGTGCGCGGAGAGTCGCTCAGGGGCGTCCGCTCCTACACCGAGGAGGTCCGCTCCCGCCGCTTCCCCGACGAGGAGCAGCACACCTACTCGATCCCGCAGGAGGAGCTGGAGGAGTTCGCCCGCTACCTCGAACAGGAGAGCCTCGCGGGCACCGACACTCCCTGGGACTGGTAGCGGCGCAAGAAGCCTGATCTCACCAGGTCAGCTCGATCTCCAGCTCGCGCTCGTCGGTCTCGAGCTCGAGCTCGACCTTGACGTGAATCTCGTCCGGGACGTGGACCTTGATCTGCATGCCGCCGCGCTCGAACTCGATGTCGTTGTTGCGGGCCAGCTTGTCAGCGAAGACCCGCAATCGGGCGGCGGCCTCTTCCCGCGACATCGTCTCCTTCTTCTCGATCTCGAGGATGTCCATCACGTCTCCTTTATGCGTCTACGCGGAACGGCCTGTCTTGAGCGGAAGCGCTGGGGTCGCGCATGCCTAGATCCCGAGGAGCTGCTTCTTCTTCGCCTCGAAGTCGTCGGCGCTGATCACGCCCTCGTCCCGAAGCTTCGCGAGCTTCTCGAGCTCGGCGGTGTAGTCGCCCGCCAGGAGCCTCGGGGGCCGGCGCCGCCTGCTGCTCGGCGGCGGGTTGGTCCTGGGCGGCCCACTTCTCCTCCTGGTGGTGCCGGACTCTGCCCGCCACTCCGGCGGCCACGCCCACACGAGCCGCCCCGCGGAGCAATCCCGGTCCTCGTCGTACTAGCGGCATCTCAGTCCTCCTTCGTTATCAGGCGTTCGCCTGGGCCCACTCGCGCGCCGCGACGACGACCTCGTGCGGGATGCGGTCGTAGTCGTAGAGCTCGCCGCCGGCATCCCTGATCGCGTCCGCCACCGGCTTCGCCCAGACGTTCTCCCAGACCAGGAGCGCGGCCGATGAGTTCGGGTCGAGCTCCTCCGCTGCGGCCATCAGGTCCTCCTCGTTGAACAGCCCGCCGGACGTTGCACCGAGCTTCTCGAGCCCCTCGCGCACCTCCGGGTCCAGGTCGCTGAGCTCGAAGGCGGCGACATCGCCGTCCTCGTCCTTGCCAACGAAGGCGACGTCGATGATGCGGATGGTCCCCGCCTCCACCAGGTCGGCCAGCGCGGGCGCGATCTCGCCGCGGAACTGGTTTCCGGGGAAGGCGACGACCAGGTACTCGACCGGACCGATCTCAGCAGCGTCCGTCATCATTTACCTCGAGAAGCCGTTGAGGCGTCCGGGAACTCCCGTGCCGTCTGGCGGCGCAGGATCTCGACGCCCCACACGGCCAGCCCGATGAGAATCAGGACCACGACCACCTGACCGACGTTGTTGATCGTCGGAAGGAGTGTCAGCCAGAGCAGGAAGATGAAGGCGAGGACCGCATAAACGACAACCGGCTGCTCGCGCAGGTACGGCGCCAGGAAGCGCCGCACGGCGACCTCATGCCGGCCGGGCCCTGCCAGGAGCCCCCCGGCGATGAACCCCAGCCCGATCACGAGCACAAACACCGCCCGTTCGCGCAGCCCGCCGGAAATGATGTCCCAGACGGCGGTGATGGCCGGCTTGACCGCATCTGAGCTCGCCACCGAGTCGGTGACCGCATTGCCGAGCAGCTTCCTCGTCAACAGGATGATCAGCGCGGCCCCCAGAATCCCGCCCCCGGCCCGCGATCAGCGTCTCGCGGCGCCACCCCTTCGCCAGGTAGATCGCGCCCAGGTACAGCAGGAGCGACAGCAACGGCAGGACGAAGCCGAGGCTGCGAAGCGCGCTGACGAGGTCCTGAAGTCCGCTCAGCTGGCTGGACTTCAGCAGGACGATCTCGCCTGGGTGCTGGACCGCCTGGCGGTTGAGCAGGGTGGTGACGCGCGTCTGGAGCGAGGCGAGCGTGGGATCGAGTTTGAGGATGTTCGCCTGGCTTGGATCCTTGAGCACCGCGGCCGCCTGTTGCTGCACTGTGGCCAGCCGCTTGTCGAGGTCGGCCAGGCGGCCCTGGAGGTCGGTCAACTGGCTCTGGAGCTGGGCGGGAGCCTTCGGCAGGATGCCCGCGATCTTCTGCTCGAGGCTCACGACGGTCGCATGGAGCTGCGCGGCATTCGTTTCGAGAGTCGTGAGGTTCTGTTGCGCCTGCGGGCTGAGCGTGCCCGCCTGCGCCTGCGAGAGAGTCGCTCGCGTCGACTCGATCTTGCTCTGAATCGTCGTGAGGCGCTGCTTGAGCTCCGTCGAGTACTGCTGGATGAAGCCCTGGATCTGGGAGATCGCCGAGGGGTCGACGCCCAGGCGAGCGGCAAGGTCGGCGACGAAGCTCCCGTATTCGAGGGTGACGACGCCGCCCTGCGTCGAGACGAACTGGCCCTTGTTCTCGATCAGGTCAATGAACCGCTGCTGCGCCCCATTGATCGCGGTGACAACGAGCTGCTGAATTTGAGGCGAGGCGAGCGCCGTCTCCGCGACGTTCGTGGCGAGCTGTCTGGTCGCCGCCGTGACCGGAGCGGCGAGCGGCTGGGCTGGGGGCGGCAGCTTCTGCTGGATTTGGGCTTGGACGTCGACGTTAGCGTAGAGCTGGTCGACCGCGAAGATGCTGAGCTGCTCCTGGACGTCCTTGTTCTTGAGGATCTGTTCAGTCTGATCGCCCAACTTGCCGCTGCTCAGGACCTGGGTCTGAACCCAGTTCGCGATCATCGAGACGAGCAGTAGCACCGACGCGAGCACGACGAGGGACCACACGAGCTCGCGGTGGCGACGTTTCGGCTTTTGCTCCGCGCGATCCTCCGAGCGCTGGCTCCCGGCGGGCTTGGGCGCGGGCACCGAGGCAGGCTCGGCGGGCGCGTCGTTCACTGGGCTCGAACCCTCATTCGCGCCGAGTCTCTCATGTCGGCGGACGCTGCGTCGCCCGATTCGGGTGGAAACCGATCCTCGTTCGGTAGCGTGAGCGCGTGGCAGTCCACAGCGGGGAATTGAGCTTCTCGACGCAGGGGGACTCCGACGTCATTGACATCACCGCCGACGCCCAGCGGATCGTGGCCGCAGGCCCCCTGGAGGATGGACTGGTCACCGCCTTCGTGCGTGGGTCCACCGCCGCAATCACGACGATGGAGTTCGAGCCCGGCGGCGTCGCCGACCTCCGGGACCTGCTCGACCGGCTCATCCCCGCCCACGGCGACTACGAGCACAACCGGCTGAACCACGACACCAACTCCCACGCGCACCAGCGTGCCTCGCTCATCGGCGCCTCCGAGCAGGTCCCCGTGGTCGGCGGGCGCCTCGCGCTTGGGACCTGGCAGCAGCTGGTCCTGATCGACTTCGACGATCGCCCCCGCGACCGGACGGTGATCGTGCAGGTGGTCTCCTGACGGCTACGCAGGGGGCGGCGCTGCCGCGTGAGCCGAGCCAGCGCTGCACCAGCAGGGTCGTGGTGCCCGACAGCAGGAGCACGCTGACGTTGACGGCGAGCACCCCGGCCGCCCCCCAGGAGACGCTCACCTCGCCCAAGCCCAGAGTGACTCCGAACAGGGCGGATGCGGGGATGGTGGTCACTGAGATAGCGACCCCGACCGCGGACGCGGCACGGGTCTCGAAGGAGAGGATCGCCGCCACACCCGCCGCGAGCGCGACCACGATCGTCGAATAGTCGATGTGAGCGAGGCCGTGAAGGGAGCTGTCGTGGATTTGGAAGTCGCCGGTGAGAATGCCGACCGCCTGCAGCCCCCAGGCGATTCCCGCGGCGACGCCCCAGGTGATCAGGATTCCGAGCAGGAGCGTCACGATGGCGCGACGGGCGAGCCGCTGCCTGCCCGCGACGATGCCGACACAGGCGGCGCAGATCGGGAGGATGTCGGGGGTGACAGCCATCGCTCCCACGATCAGGATCGCATTGTCGGTGATCACCCCGATCGCGCCGAGCACGCCGGCCACGGACATCAGGGCGAGGTAGCGCCCCAGGGGCCTCGAGTGGCTGCGGGCCTCGCCCATCACCTCGATCCAGGCGAACTCTTGCCCTCGCGCGAGCCTTCCGTGCGGCGGATTCGGGGCGACCACCTCCTGGCGCGTGAGCAGGTAGTCGGCATCGTCGATCTCCCAGTCGCGGATCAGCTGCATTACCCGGTCCGCGACCGATGGCATCACGTCGGCCGCCAGCACTACCCCGGTTCCCGCGCGCTCGGGATTCAGGGCGACGATCCGTTGGACTCCCCCGGTCCCCTCCAGCGCCTCCGTCACCAGGTCGGCGCGATGCTCCTCGATCGCGAGGCGGAGTCTGAGCACGCCGCGAGTCTAGGAAGCTCCTGGGACGCCTCCGCTCAGGCGGATGCGCCCACCGAGTTCCGTGCCGAGGAAATAGCGTCCCGGATCACCTCGGCGGACCGAGTCACGTCGTCCTCGGTCGTCGACCAGTTGCTGATGGAGACACGGATTGCCGGGGTGTCTCGCCACCTGGTCCCCGCTAGCCAGCAGGTCCCATCCTCCTGCACCCGGGCGATGGTTTCGGCGGTGAGGGTGCCGTCGTCTCCGTCGATCGCGAACAGAACCTGATTGAGCAAGACCTCGTTGAGAATTCGCACGCCCTTCGCCGAAGAGAGCTCGTCTGCCATGAGCCGCGCCAGCTCCGCGCAGCGTTCAATCATCGCGGCGACTCCGCCTCGCCCGAGGGATCGCAGAGCCGACCAGATGACGAACCCGCGTGCCCTGCGGGAGGCCTCGGGCACGTACTCGGTTCCGTCGCGCGCCTCCTCTCCGGCGACGAGGTAGGCAGCGGAGAGCCGCATGGCGGAGCGCACCGCATCGCGGTCCCGGACGATCGCCAGCCCGCTGTCGTACGGGACATTCAGCCACTTGTGCGCATCCGTCGCCCAGGAGTCCGCGCGCTCGACGCCGTCCAGCTGCTCCCGAAGTGTCGGCGCAGCAGCGGCCCAGAGACCGAATGCGCCGTCGACGTGAAGCCAGGCACCATGCCGCTCGCAGAGGTCGGCGATCTCGTCGAAGGGATCGAACGCTCCGGTGTTGACCTCCCCGGCCTGCGCGCAGACGACCGTCGGCCCGTCGAGACCCGAGAGGGCTTCGGCGAGGGCCGAGGAGATCATTCGACCCTGCTCGTCGGCGTTGACCCGAACCGCAGTCTCCGCACCGAGGCCCAGGAAGCGCAGGGCGGCGAACACCGTCACGTGCGCCTGATCCCCCACGACTACGTTGAGCTTCGGGGCGCCCTGCAGTCCACTCGCCTCGACATCCCAGCCGACACGGCGGAGCTGGGCGCCTCGAGCTGCCGCCAGGCCGGTGAAGTTCGCCATCTGCGCGCCGGTGGCGAAACCGACGACGGCCGTTGCGGGCAGTCTCAGGAGCTCCAGCAGCCAGCCGGCTGCCACCTCCTCCGCGGTGGCGGCGGCCGGTGAGCAGACATTGAGGCCCGCGACCTGGTCCCAGGCCGAGGTCATCCAGTCCGCCCCCACCGCCGCCGGAACCCCTCCGCCGATCACGAAGCCGAAGTAGCGCGGCCCATTGGAGGCGACGATCCCCGGGGCCGCAGCGCGAGCGAGATGCTCGAGCACGCTCGCGCCGTCCTCGCCTCCCTCGCTCAGCTCACCGCCCAGGGCGGCTCGAAGCTCGTCGAGATCGGGGGCTGCGCCGACGGCCGCGTCCGGGACAGAGTCGAGGTGGTCGATCGCGAGCCGGTGAGCGCGGTCCAGCACCTCCGCGTACGAGTCCCACTCGGGCAGCATCGGGCAATCCTAATCCGGCTCCCGGAACTCGATCTCGCGGAGCACCTTCGCCGGCGCGCCCGCCGCGATCACGCCCGCCGGCAGGTCCTTCGTCACCACCGAGTTGGCGCCGATCACGCAGCGCTCGCCGATCTCGACGCCCCCGGTGACAACGCAGCCGACGCCGAACCAACAATTCGAGCCGATCCGGACCGGCCCCCGCGGCTCGAAGCCCTGCCAGGTGATCGGCTTGGTCGGGTCGTCATAGCGGTGGTCCGCGTCGCCGACGAAGCAGTTGTTGGCGAACATGACGTGGTCGCCGACCTCGATCAGCTCGAGCGCCGCGAGCATGGTGTTCCGGTTGAGGAAGCAGCCCTCACCGATCCGGATCCGGGCCTCTCCCGAGAGCGTCAGCCAACAGCCGGGCTCGAGCAGCGTTCCCTCGCCGATCTCCAGCCGACTCGAGTCGAGCGCCTCGAGCACCTCACCCTCGACCGGGTACCGGATGAAGAAGCCGCCCTCGGCTGCGTGGCGGTTGATCCTGGCGCGGCGGCGGCGGCGCCGGTTGCGCTCGTACCAGCGCCGCTTCACCCACCAGGTGCGCCATTGCGCGAGCGACGCCACGCTCAGAGCTTCCCAAAACCCTCGGAGCCGGGGGATATGGTCTGCCCGTGAGCCCAGCCACGAAGCAGGCCGCGCGGGGCGGGATCGATCTCGGCGGGACCAAGATCCAGACGGTCGTCGTTGACGAGCAGAACGAGGTCCTCGGCCAATCGCGGCGGCCTACACCGACCTCGGGGGGTCCGTCGGACGTGGCGCGGGAGATGGCGGCGGCCATGCGCGAGGCGGCATCGCAGGCGGAGCTCGGCACTCGGGATCTCTCCGGCGTCGGGGTCGGGTCCCCCGGCGACGCCGACGAGGAGACGGGGGACGTCTCCGACGCCCGCAACCTGCCCGGCTGGACCGGGACCTTCCCGCTCGGGAAGAACCTCGAGGAGCAGCTTGGGACGCCGGTGCGGATCGGCAACGATGTCTCGGTCGCGGTCCAGGGGGAGTTCGAGCTCGGCGCCGGCAAGGAGTTCAAGACGATCCTCGGGGTCTGGTGGGGAACCGGCGTAGGCGGCGGGCTGATCCTCGACGGTAAGCAGTGGCTCGGCCGCGGTGCCGCGGGGGAGATCGGCCACGTCGTGGTGAAGCGCGGCGGAGCACGCTGCACCTGCGGGCGACGCGGCTGCATGGAGGCCTACGCAGGCCGTATGGCGATGGAGATCAAGGCCCGAAAGGAGGTCAGGAAGGGTGCCAAGACCGATCTCTTCCAAATCATGGAGGAACACGGGCGGGACCGGCTGACCAGCGGCATCTGGGAACGAGCGCTCAAGCACGGCGATGACCTCGCGACGACGCTGATCGACCGGGCGGTGAAAGCCCTCGGGGTTGGGATCGCCTCCTCTGTCAACCTGCTCGATCCGGAGGCGGTGATCATCGGCGGGGGACTCGGCGAGCGACTGGGCCACAAGTACGTCCACCGGATCGCCCAGCGAATGCACCCCCACCTCTTCGTGGACGACCGCCCGCCCGAGATGCGACTCGCGGCTCTGGGCGACCTCGGGGGCGCAATCGGCGCCGCCTTGCTGGTCGTCAAGTAGGAGTCACCGTGGATGGGGGCCCGGCCAAAGCCGGGCCCCCATCCCGCGGCTCAGCGGACTCCGGCCGCCCGCTCGTCCTCGCCGAAGACGACGATTCCGTAGACGATCCAGACGCAGAGGAAGAAGATCCCCAGCTCCCAGAACGGGTGGTTATCCGCCCATCGACAGGAGCGCACCGATGGCTCCGAGCGTACCCGCGACGATGCCGACGAAACGACCCCAGGCGTTGCCGGCCATCAACGAGAACCCTCCGGTCAGCTGGACCACCCCGAGGATGATCAGCATCCAGCCCATTGCGTGGAGGTTCGTGAAGATGTACCTGGTGTCGTTGCCGTAGAACTTCGCATCGGCAACAGCTCCGATGCCGTAGATGATGTTGAGCACGCCCACTATCAGCAGCAGGATCGCGACAAACACAACTCGACCCGCACCTCTCATGTGGGTCTCCTCTCGGTAGCCGGCCACCCCCTAGGCGGCCGTGTGCCGGTCGCATCCGGCGACCGTATGCCGCGAAACTACTCCTCGGATCGGCCGGAGCCTGACGCGCGCGGACTGGGCAGCGAGGGCGCCCCGCCGATCAGGTCCTGGAAACGCCGAACACGCCTGTCGTGGCGTGTCTTGCGGGCCTCAGCCTTGACGAGCTTCCTGCTCCCCGGCTTGTATCGGCGCCTGGCCCACCACGAACCCGGCCCCGCCAGCCGGATCGCGCCGACCCAGGCGACGGGCGGGATGAACATGCCGATCACGGCGGCGCTGAATTTGCCCTTGAGCGCGACGATCGCGCAGATGCTGAGATCGATCAGGACCGTGGTCACGATCGCGAGCGTGGACCCGCCGTCGCCGGCGTCGAGGGGCACGAATCCGACGATGATGCCGCCGCCGATGATCGCCGCGAAGATCACGGCGTCGACCGAGCTGCGCCCCTCCTCGGTCCAGTAGACGTCCTCGAGATGGAGCCAGAGCGCGAACTCGTCCAAAGTCAGGCCCACGCCGATCCCGAACAGGCCGGCGAGGATCTCGAACCAGGGGCTCCCCGGCTGGAGGACAAAGCTGAGAAAGCCGGAGAACATCAGCAAGACGATTCCGAAGACCAGGTGGTGGATATGCAGCCCACCCGGGGTCACGTTCCCCGGCCACCAGGAGACCTCAGCCCGGATCATTCGCGTGCTGAACCGGATGAAGCCGAACGAGAGCAGCATCGAGCCAAGCAGGATCAGGCCCGCGCGCTGATCGGCAGTGTCGAGCGCCGCGCTGCTCTGGATCTTGAGGCTGAGCGCCCCTACTAAGCCCTCTCCCACGGCTCTAGTATCGCCGCCGCAGGCGCTCCGCGGGGAAACGCCGGCGTCAGCGCGGCTGCGGGTGCGGCCGTTTGCGGACCGGCTGCGGCCAGAGGCGAGCCGTGGCTCGGCGCGCTCGCTCCCTGAGCAGTCAGGGCTCCGAGGTGGATGTCGGTGCGACACATGGTGTTCCTTACGTACGCACCGGGCTCGCCCGGATCAGGCGGCGACGGGCGCCTTGCGCTTGCGGTGCGCGCGTGACCTTCATCTCCGGCTCGACCAGATCGGCCAGGAACTCGCCGGTGTAGGAACCCGGGTGTCGCGGCGACCTGCTCGGGCGTGCCCGATGGCGAGCACGTTGCCGCCCTCCTCCCCGCCCTCCGGACCGAGGTCGATGATCCGATCGGCGGTCTTGATCACGTCGAGGTTGTGCTCGATCACGATCACCGTGTTGCCGGCATCGACAAGGCGATCGAGCACGTCGAGCAGGCGCTGAACGTCCGCGAAATGGAGGCCTGTGGTGGGCTCGTCGAGGATGTACAGCGTGTCGCCGGTCGCGACCTTGGAGAGCTCGGTGGCGAGCTTCACGCGCTGCGCCTCACCGCCGGAGAGCTGGGTCGCCGGCTGACCGAGCCGGATGTAGTCCAGGCCGACGTCGTGCAGCGTGTCCAGGCGCCGCGCGATCTTCGGGATGTCCTTGAAGAAGGCGCAGGCGTCGGCGACCGACATCTCGAGCACGTCCGCGATCGACTTGCCCTTGAAGCGGACCTCCAGTGTCTCGCGGTTGTAGCGCTTGCCGTGGCACTGCTCGCAGGGCACGTAGACGTCGGGCAGGAAGTGCATCTCGATCTTGATCTGGCCGTCGCCGCGGCAGACCTCGCAGCGGCCGCCCTTGACGTTGAAGCTGAAGCGGCCGGGCTTGTAGCCGCGAGCGCGCGCCTCGCGCGTCTGCGCGTAGAGCTGGCGGATGTGGTCGAAGACGTTGGTGTAGGTCGCCGGGTTCGAGCGTGGCGTGCGCCCGATCGGCGACTGGTCGATGTTGATGATCTTGTCGATCTGCTCGAGCCCCTCGATCCGGTCGTGAGCGCCGGGTCGCAGCTTCGCCTGGTGCAGTCGATTGGCGACCGCCGGATAGAGCGTCTCGTTGATCAGGGTCGACTTGCCCGAACCCGAGACGCCGGTCACGCAGCAGAACACCCCCAGCGGGATCGGCACGTCGATCTTCTTCAGGTTGTGCTGGCGGGCGCCCTTGACGACGAGCTCGCCGCTGGGCTCCCGCCGCTTCTCCGGGATCTCGATCTGACGTTGCACCGGCCAGGTACTGGCCGGTGAGCGAGGCGGGATCCGATTCCACCTGCTCCGGAGTCCCCTCCGAGATCACGTGGCCGCCGTGCTCGCCCGCCCCGGGCCCGAGGTCCACCAGGTGGTCCGCCGAGCGCATCGTCCCCTCGTCGTGCTCCACCACGATCACCGTGTTGCCCAGGTCGCGCAGCCTCTCCAGGGTCTGGATCAGCTTCGCGTTGTCGCGCTGGTGCAGCCCGATCGAGGGCTCGTCCAGGATGTAGAGGACGCCGACCAGGCTCGAGCCGATCTGGGTCGCCAGCCTGATGCGCTGCGCCTCTCCGCCCGACAGCGTCCGCGCCGACCGCGCCAGGTTCAGGTAGCCGACCCCGACGTTGTCGAGGAAGGCGAGCCGCTCCGTGATCTCGCGGACCAGCAGCCGCGCGATCGCCCGCTCGGTGTCGGTCATCTCGAGCTCCTGGATCCAGGTCAGCGCCGCCCTCGCCGAGAGCTCGGTGTAGTCGTGGATCGAGATCCCCCCCACCTTGACCGCGAGGCTCTCCGGCCTCAGCCTGGCGCCCTTGCAGACCGGGCACGGCTGCTCGGCCATGTAGCCCTCCACCCGCTCGCGGACCGAGTCGGAGTCGGTCTCGTCGTATCGGCGCTCGAGGTTGTTGACGATCCCCTCGAAGCGGACGCTGTA
The DNA here is from genome assembly GCA_963740995.1 of uncultured Solirubrobacterales bacterium. Classification (GTDB taxonomy): domain Bacteria; phylum Actinomycetota; class Thermoleophilia; order Solirubrobacterales; family 70-9; genus DASUPK01. The sequence goes on along the minus strand of CAVUGL010000010.1, from coordinate 14,696 downwards.
GGAGCGCCGGCGGCCGAAGCGGTTGGTGTAGGTCACCTTGTGGCGCTCGCCTCCGGTGCCGTAGAGGAAGATCTCGCGGTCCTCGTCGGAGAGCTCCTGCCAGGGCGCGTCGGGGTCGACGCTGTAGTCCTCGGCCACCGCCTCGACCAGCCGCTTCCAGTAGCGGGTGTGGCCCTGCCGCCAGGGCTGCAGCGCGCCCTCGGAGAGCGACAGCGTCGGGTCTGGAACCACCAGCTCGGGGTCGACCACCCGCTGGAAGCCGAGCCCGTGACAGCGCTCGCAGGCGCCGTGGGGCGAGTTGAAGGAGAAGATGCGCGGCTCGAGCTCCGGGATCGAGGTGCCGCAGTTGAGGCAGGCGAAGCGCTCGGAGAAGGTGAGGCGATCGGCGACACCCTCGGGCAGCTGACCCGCCCCCTTCGCTCCCTTGACCCCGCCTACGTTGTCCGCCGGCTCGCGCTCCTTCGCCTCGCCGGTGCTGCCCTCGGCCAGCACGTCGATCTCGACGACTCCCCCGGCCAGCCCAGCCGCCGCCTCGATCGACTCCGAGAGCCGCCTGCGCAGATCGCCCTTCATCACCAGGCGATCGACGACGACCGAGATGTCGTGGTTGTACTTCTTGTCGAGCTTGATCTCCTCGTCCAGGCGGCGCAGCTCGCTGTCCACACGGACCCGGCTGTAGCCCTCGAGGCGGAACTGCTCGAAGAGCTTCTCGAACTCGCCCTTGCGGCCGCGGACCACAGGCGCCATCACCATGAAACGGGTCTCCTCCTCGAGGGTCATCACGCGGTCGGTGATCTGCTCGACCGACTGGCCCTCGATCGGCTCGCCGCACTCGGGGCAGTGTGGGTGCCCGATTCGCGCCCAGAGCAGGCGCAGGTAGTCGTAGATCTCGGTGACGGTCCCGACGGTCGACCGGGGGTTCCGCGAGGTCGTCTTCTGGTCGATCGAGATCGCCGGCGAGAGGCCGTCGATCGAGTCGACGTCCGGCTTCTCCATCAGGCCGAGGAACTGGCGGGCGTAGGCTGAGAGCGACTCCACGTACCGCCTCTGACCCTCGGCGTAGATCGTGTCGAAGGCAAGGCTCGACTTACCGGATCCGGAGAGGCCGGTGATCACGATCAGCGAGTTGCGCGGCAGCTCGAGGTCGACGTCCTTGAGGTTGTGCTCGCGGGCGCCTCGGATGACTATGCGGTCTGACGACGGCATCTATGTCGATTCTAGGAGCCGAACGGACGTTCCCCGTAGCGGAGCGCGTAGGTGCCGCCGGCCGAGCCAGGTCGCTCCCAGCGTGACCAGGCCGCCGGCGAACCCGACGGCGAGCCCCAGGTGGGGGCTCACCTCGGCAACCGCCACTCCGGCGACCGCGTTCCCGAGCGATGCGCCCCCCACGATCGCGGTCAGGATCCAGCCGGTGGCCTCGGCGCCAGTGCCGGCGGGGGCGTGGCTGTCGAGCAGCAGGTAGATGAGCGAGATCGTCGGGGCGAGCGCGAGCCCGCTGATCGCCATCAACGGAAACGCGAGGGGAAGTGACGGCACGGCGACCAGCGGACCAAGCGAGATCGCGAACACGAGCGCGACCAGCGGCATGCGCTCGCCCGCTCCGCGGCTCCATCGGCGCGCTCCGTACCAGAGCCCGCCGGCGGCGCTCGCCGCCGCCTGGGTCGCAATCAGCGCCCCGCCCAGCTCCGCCGCCCCGTGGTGCGAGGCGAACGCCGTGATCGCCAGCTCGATGGCACCGACGGCGACCCCGACGCCCAGAGCTGCGCCCATCAGGACGAGGATGCCTCGCGAGCGCACCGGGGTCACGCGGCTGCCGTCCGTGCCGTCATGGCCGCGCCAGGCGCGCGAGGCCGGCGACGTGGCGAAGATCGCCGATCCAGTCAGCGCGAGAGCGACGCAGACGCCAAGCGATGCAGCGGGTGTCGCGACGGCGATCACCCCCGCCGCGATCAGCGGACCGAAGATGAAGGCGACATCGATCGCGACCGCATCGAGGGCGAAAGCCGCCTGCCTGAGCTCCTGGTCCGGGACCAGGCCGGACCAAAGCGTCCTCATCGCGTTCCCGGTCGGCAGGGTCCCGAGTCCCGCAACGGTCGCGAGGGCCGTCAGCGCGACAACCGGCGCCCCGGCCTCGGCCCCGCCGATCAGCCCGAGGAAGGCCGCAGCGTTCACGAGCGCCGCGGCGGCGATCACCGGAGGCTGGCCGATGCGGTCCATCACCCTGCCCTGGACGGGCAGGGACACCGCGGCCGCGATCGAGTAGGCGGCGATCACCAGGCCGGCAGCCGCGAACGAGCCGGTCGAGCCCTTGATCAGCAGCACCATCGAAAGGGGCTCGGCGGCGATCGACAGCCGTCCGATCAGCGTCCCGGCGAGGGGCTGTTTCACGCCGTGGGCGCCGAGCACGCGTCTGTAGGCGTCAGGGAACATCCGGCCCCAGGTTAAGCTCGGCCCCGATGAGCGGAAGGCTCCCAGTCAGCGGGATCTCGGAACTCGTCCTGCAGGTGTCCGACCTCGAGGGCGCGCGCCGGTTCTACCGCGATGTGCTCGGCTTCGAGGAGACCCTCTATGGCGAGGGAGCGGAGGGGCGGTACTGGTACCTGGTCGGAGAGACGGCGCGGCTCGGGCTGTGGACCGAGCAGGTCGGCCTCGCCGGCGGCCGTGGAGGCGCGCACGTCCACTATGCGTTCAGCGTCCCGGATGCGGAGATCGACAGGCTGAAGGAGCGGATCGAGCGGGCAGGCGCCGCGGTCGAGGGGCCGATCCAGCTCGGCCCGGGCCGGGCGATCTACGTCACCGACCCCGACGGGAACGTCGTCGAGTTCTGGTCGCAGGACATGGCCGCCTACGCCGCGAACGCTCGCAGCCGATCCACCTGACCATGAAGCTCACCCACTCCTAGCTGGCGAGGTAGGGTGGCTCGAACCCGAGGAAGGAGTCGGTATGGCCGAGCTAGCTGGCAAGCGCTTCGAGAATCCCGATGAGGTCCGCGAATTCCAGGATGGGATGGGGCGTGTCGAGCTCGTTGATCTGAACGGACACGCAGTCGGCCGGGGCACATTCGAGCCAGGCTGGCGCTGGTCGGACCACGTCAAGCCGATCGCGGGCACGGACTCGTGCCAGGTCGAGCACATCGGCTACGTCCTCGAAGGCCGCATGGCGCTGAAAATGGACGATGGAACCGAGCGCGAGTTTGGGCCCGGCGACAGCTTCCACATGCCGCCCGGGCACGACGCTTGGATCGTTGGAGATGAAGCGTGTGTCATTCTCGACTTCGGTGGGCTGAAGGGCTACGCGCAGTCGAGCTGAGCCAAGCCCGGCTTTAGACCTCCGGAGCTCCGCGGATCCTGCGCCAAGCGTGGAGTTACGGAGCGAATGAACGAGGCCCCGAGAGGCGTAACCAGGCGCCAGTTGCTGATCGGCCTGGCCTTCGCCGCGGTCTCCCTCGGCGCTCTCTACATAGTGCTGCCGAACCTCGCCGGGCTCGGCGACACCTGGAGGAGGCTCGACAAGGGCGAGCCCGGATGGCTGACGGCCGGCCTGATCCTCGAGATCGCCTCGTTCTTCTGCTACGTCGCCCTCTTTCGCGGAGTGATCGGTCAGGAGGCCCGAATCGGCTGGGCTCAGAGCTACCGGATCACCCTGGCGAGCCTGGCCGCGACCCGGCTGCTCGCGGCAGGCGGCATCGGCGGGATCGCGCTGACGGCGTGGGCGTTGCGACGCGACGGGCTCCCGGCGCCCCTCGTGGCGCTGCGGATGGCGACGTTGCTGATTCTCCTCTACGCCGTCTACATGGGGGCGGTGGTGCTGACGGGCCTTGGCCTGCGGATCGGCATCCTCTCGGGCCCGAGTCCGGTGGCCTTCACCCTGATCCCAGCGATCGTGGCGGGACTGATCATCGTCGCGGCGCTCCTGATCGGCTACTTCGGCGGGGAGCTCCGGGAGACGACCAAGCGGCTGAGCCACCCAAGCCGCCGCGAGCGCTGGAGGGCCGCCCTGGCGACGGTGCCGAACACGCTCGCCGGCGGGGTGCGCGGCGCGATCGCGATCCTCGACGAGCGGCCGGTCAACGGCCTCTGGGCGATCGGCTGGTGGGGGTTCGACATCGCCGTGCTCTGGGCGTGCCTCCATGCCTTCGGCTCCCCGCCGCCGGTCGGCGTGATCGTCGCCTCGTACTTCATCGGGATGACGGCAAACCTGCTGCCGCTTCCCGGCGGGATCGGCGGGGTCGAGGGCGGCATGATCGGCTCGCTGATCGCCTTCAACGTCCCCGGCGGCCTGGCGATCGTCGCGGTCCTCTCCTACCGCGCTTTCTCCTTCTGGCTGCCGACGATCCCCGGCGCGATCGCCTACATCAGCATCCTCCGGCAGGAGCCGGCCACGGCAAGCGCCGAGGGCGCCCGCGCCTAGCGAGCGCCCTCGGATGGCGCCCGGCTAGGCGACGATCTTGGCCTTCGCCTGCTCGAACTCCGCGTCGGAGAGCTTTCTCTCGTCGTGGAGCTTGGCGAGCTTCGTGAGCTCGTCGGCCGCCGAGCCGCCGCCCGCGGTCTGGCGCACGTAGGCATCGAGCTGCTGTTGCGCCTCTTGCTGTTGGGCCAGAGCCCGCTCACGCATCCCGCTGCCGCGGGCGATCAGGTAGATCAGCGTCCCCAGGAACGGGACGAAGATGAGGAACACGACCCACGCCGCCTTTCCCCATCCGGACATCCCGTGATCGCGAAACAGGTCGCTGATGACGGTGAAGAGGATCATCAGCCAGGCCGCGAATACGAAGATCTCCAGGACGGTGAGCAGCGCCTGGCCGAAGGTGAAATCTGCGAGAACCATCCAGGTTCCTCCAGTCTGTTGAGTGAGGCAGTCCGACCAGACTAGTGCCGCGGTTACCTGGCTACTCGGCTGAGCACGTCGTCGAGCAGCGCGGAGCGATCAGAGGCGCCGAATCTCTCGCTGAGCTCGGCCTCGATCGCAGCTCGGTCCCTGCCGTCGACGGCAAGCTTCATCGCGACCAGGCGCTCCGCGGCGTCGTCGCCGTTGGCCGGCGGCGGCGAGACCGGGGTCTCCGGCGAGCCGGGCTGTTCGGCCGGTTGCTCCGGCTTAGGGTCGGGCTCGGTTTCCGGCTCGGGGGTCGGCTCTGTCTCCGGCTCAGCCGTCTCCGCCTTCGGAATCGCCTCAGAGGCAGCCGCCACCAGCGTGCCGCCGAGCTCGTCGAGCGCCCTCTTCGCAGCCTCGATCTGACCCCGCGCGTCCGCCTCGGCACGCTCGCGGATCCGCTTCGCCTCGGCTTCGGCCTGTTCCCGGATGCCGGCCGCCTTCGCGTCGGCATCCCTGACGATCTCGGCGGCGCGATCCTCCGCCTCGGCCACTATTCCGCGAACGGCATCGGCCACCTTGGCGGCCAAATCGTCGGACTGCCCTCCGGAGCTCATGTCGGAAGCGTAGTAGGGCATAGGCTGCCCGGGCGTCACCTGCCTTTGGACTCGACCGCGACCAAGACCGACACGGAGACCTCAACCGCGCCCGAGCGGGCCGGATGGGTGCTCGCGTCCCTGATCGCGGTCGCAACCGTCGCGAACCTGGGGCTGGCGGTCGCCAACGTCGCGCTGCCGGACATCGGGGAGCACTTCGATGCCTCGCAGACGAACCTCAACCTGGTCGCCATTGCCTATTCGCTCGGGCTCGCCTGCTCGGTCCTCTACTTCGGTGCCGTCGGAGACCGCTACGGCCGCAAGGGCATCCTGATGATCGGCATGGCGGTGACAATCCCTGCGGACCTCATCGCCGCCTTCGCGCCGTCGATCGGCGTCCTCTTCGGGGCGCGAATCCTTGGCGGCCTCGCCGCGGGGATGGCGTATCCGACCACCCTGGCGCTGATCACGGCGCTCTGGTCGGGTCCGGCCCGCACGAGGTCGATCGCGCTCTGGGCGGCCACCGGGGGAGCGCTCACCGCGCTCGGCCCCCTCCTGGCCGGCGTCCTCTTGCAGCACTTCTCCTGGGGATCACCCTTCCTGCTCACCCTGCCCTTCGCGGTGTTGGCTCTGCTGATGGCGATCAGATTCATCCCCGCCCACGTCAACGAGGGCACAAAACCAGTCGACCACCCGGGCGGCGTGCTCACGATCTTCCTGGTCGGCGCCTTCATCCTCGCCATCAACCTGGTGGTTGTCCCCGGGAAGGGATCGGTGGCGATCGGGTTGTTCGCAGTGGCCGCTGCAGCTCTCATCGCCTTCTACATCCGCGAGCGACGGGCGGCCAACCCTCTCTACGACCTGCACGTGGCCTCACGGCGAACCTTTTGGGTGGCCGCCGTCGCCGGGATCATCGTCTTCGGCTCCCTGATGGGGACGATGTACATCGGGCAGCAGTTCCTGCAGAACGTCCTCGGCTACTCGACCGTCGGCGCCGGAGCAGCCATCCTGCCCGCGGCGGTCTGCATGGTGCTCGTCGCGCCGCGGTCGGCCAAGCTGGTCGAGGCACGCGGGGCGCGCGCGACCCTGCTCTTTGGTTACGTCTTCGTCTTGCTCGGCTTCCTCACCATGCTGATCCTCTGGAAGGAGGACATCTCGTACTGGAAGGTGGCCCTCGGCTACGCCTTCATCGGGATCGGGGTCGGCCTCGCCGGCACTCCGGCGTCGCACTCGCTGACGGGCTCCGTGCCGGTGAGACGAGCCGGAATGGCCTCCGGAACGGCCGATCTTCAGCGCGATCTGGGTGGCGCAATCCTGCAATCGATCATGGGGGCCTTCCTGACGGCCGGTTACGCCGCCGCTGCGTCGGCGGCGATCGCCGCTTCCGGCAAGAACGTCTCGGACAACGTCCAGAGTGAGCTGACGAAGTCGTTCTCGAGTGCGTCCGACGCCGCCAAGCAGTTCTCGCCCTCGATACAGAACGACATCGTGGCCGCGGCCAAGACCTCGTTCCTCCAAGGGGACCAGTGGGCGTATCTGGCGGGGATCGTCGCAGTCGTGATCGGCGCTGCGGTCGTGTTCTTCCTCTTCCCCAAGAACCAGGCGGAACGACGGATGCTCGCCGAGTACGCGGCCGAGGACGAAGCCGCCGAGAGCAAGAGCCCGGGCTAGGACCACCGCACCGGAAGGAGGCAGGAAGGCGATGCGCAAGTGGATCCCGATCATCATCCTGGCCTCGGGCCAGTTCGTCATGACTCTCGACACGAGCGTCATGAACGTCTCGATCTCTCAGATCACCGCCGACCTCAACACCTCGATCCAGGGGGTGCAGGCGGCCATCACCCTGTACGCGTTGGTGATGGCAGCCTTGATGCTGACCGGCGCCAAGCTCGGCGACATCTACGGGCGAAACCGGATGTTCGCGATCGGGCTGGCGGTCTACGGCGTCGGCTCCCTGACCACGGCCCTGAGCCCGAGCCTGCCGGTGCTGCTGGTCGGCTGGTCCGGGATCGAGGGCCTAGGGGCGATCATGGTGATTCCGGGGATCGCAGCGCTGACCGCTGCCAACTACGAGGGCAAGGACCGGGCCCTCGCCTACGCGCTGATCGGCGGCATCACGGCGGCCGCCGTCGCAGTCGGCCCGCTGATCGGCGGCTGGGTGACGACCAACGCCAGCTGGCGATACGTGTTCGCCGGAGAGACGGTCATCGTGACCGTGATCATCCTGCTGCGGGGACAGATCGCCCAGGCGCCGAAGGCCGAGCATCCCCCCAAGATGGACGTCATCGGGTCGGTGCTCTCCGTCGCCGGCCTGGGACTGGCCGTCTTCGGGATCCTGATGGGCAGCAAGTGGGGATTCGTGAAGCCGCTTGCGGCGCCGACGATCAACGGGACGGAGATCACCCCGCTCGGCTTCTCGGTGGTCCCCTTCATGGTCCTCGCCGGGCTGGGAATCCTTGCCGGATTCGTCCAATGGGAGGAGCGCAGGCACCGCCTGGGCCTCGATCGCCTCCTTGACACAGCCCTGCTGAAGATCACGCAGCTTCGCGCCGGGCTCACGACGCTGTTGGGCCAGCAGCTGGTGCTGATGGGGCTGTTCTTCGTCATTCCGGTCTACCTGCAGGTGGTGGTGGGGCTTGACGCGTTCGAGACGGGCAAGCGGCTGCTCCCCCTCTCCGCGGCGATGCTGGTCGCGGCGATGGCCGGCCCCAAGGTCGCGGGGAGACGCTCGCCGAGGACGGTCGCGCAGATGGGCCTCGTTCTGATCAGCGCCGGAGCCGTCGTGATGCTCGCCACGCTCGACGTGAAGCTCAACGACACCGGGTTCAAGATCGCCATGGTCCTGGTCGGTGCCGGAGGGGGCCTTCTCGCCTCGCAGCTCGGCAACGTGATCATGTCGTCGACCGACCCCTCCAAGGCCAGCGAGACCGGCGGCCTGCAGGGAACGGCCCTCAATCTCGGGGCCTCGCTCGGCACTGCCCTGATCGGCGCGATCCTGATCCTCAACCTGATCAACGGGTTCAACGACAACGTCGCCGACAACCCGCAGGTGCCCGCCCAGACGCGCGAGGCGATCGCCACCAACACGGAGGAGGGCATCGACATCGTGCCGGCCGCCCAGGTCGAGCAGCGGGCACTCTCGAAGGGCCTCTCGGAGGACCAGGCGAAGGCGGTGGCCGCCGACTACGGCGATGCGGAGCTCGATGCGCTGCGCATCTCCACCGGTGCGGTTGCCGCCATCGCGCTGCTTTGCCTCTGGTTCACCAGGAAGCTGCCGAGCTCGGCGGTCTCTCCCGCCCAACCGGAGGCGGACGCGGCGGCAGCCCCCGCCTGACACTGCCCTGACCCGTTCGGCCCAGCGGCAGGAAAGCCGTCAGCCAGCCCGAACCGTCGGAAGTGGCCCGAAGACCAGATGCGGCCCCCCGGCGGCAGAACGCTCGGATTTTCCCGGCAGCCGGGCGAGCGCTGGGGGCAGTTCGCCGAGAGAGTCGCGAATGCCTTCGGGCTCGTCCTTCTCCTTGTCCTGGCCACCTACGCCCTTGGGTCTCTGACCGCCGGGCCATGGACTGGACGCGCGCTGACGACCCTGGTCGCCGCGCTGGCCGGCGTCGTCGGGCTCGCCGGCGCGGGCGTCCGCCCGGCCGTCGTCCGCGGCGCGGGAATTCTCGCGCTGGTCGCGGTCGCTCTCGCCGTCCTTTGGCGATCCTCGACAACCTCCACCTGCTCGGCGCCAGCTCATTCGTGATCGTAGCCCTCTTGCTGCTGGCAGCGGGGGCGATCCTGCGAGCCGTCCTGTGGAGACCGAGGTGGGATTTCGCACGATCCTGGGGCCATCAGCGTCTACACGATGCTGGGCCTCCTCTTCACCTTTCTCTATGCGGGCTCGACCGCGTTCCATCGACCCCGTTCTTCGGCTCCGGCGTCTCCTCAAGGGCGGCGACTTCCTCTTCTTCAGCTTCACCACCCTGACCACCACCGGCTATGGCAACCTGGTTCCCGCAGGACAGCCGGGCAAGATGTTCGCCGGCCTCGAGATGCTGATGGGCCAGATCTTCCTGGTCACCCTGGTCGCCGGACTGGTCAGTCTGTGGAGGCCGGGGCTTTCTGCGGCGCCAACGGGGCGATTAGGGCGCCGAGCGCCCGTGCACGTCACTCCGGGGGCACCAGCACGTCCGCGATTCCGAAGACGCCTGGCTCGTGCGAGGGCAGCGTCGGCTTCCAGGACGGGTCGACGGACCGGAACGACTCCGGGTCCGCGTCGATGATCCCGACCAGGACCTCGCCCACGATCCGCCCGCCGACCGGCCCGAGGCGGTTGCCGTTCTCGACGACCTCCGCCTCCTTGAGCACGTAGAGCCAGAGAGGCGTCTCCTGCTCCCAGCCGACACCCTCGAGGCCGATCTGTTCCCGCGCGACCGGCTCGACGCCGAGCTCTCGCGCGACCGCCTCGCCGGACGGCAGCCCGATCGCCTGGCCGCGCTGCAGGTCGCGGTTTGCGAGCGAGGCGTAGGCCGAGCCGGTGTCCTCGCCGGAGATCTGCCGTGGCAATGAGATCAGCGAGCTGGCCAGCCTGCCGTCGATCTTCTTGGCGCGCTGCGCCGGCTCAGACCCTGGAACGTCGAATTGGAGCGTCCAGTCGATCGCGTGATCGACCGGGACGGCACCGAAGCCGATCAGGTCAGGGAAGACGGGCACCGGGCCGAAGTCCCGGTTGACGCGGTAGCGGTCTCGGATCTGGCTGTGCCCGTACCGGTACGCCGCGTCCGCAAACTCGAAGGGAATGAACGGGTCGTCCCCGGGCCTGAACACGGTCGCGCCTCCGTCAAGCAGCTCGCCGACCAGTGCCGGCCCGACCAACAGAGGCAGGAACTCCCTCAGGATCACCCACTGGTAGTGCCAGGTGGTCGCGCGCCTCGCGTCCTCGAAGACCTCGGCCTCATCGACGCCGTGCTCGCGAAGCCGGTCGACGATCCGGTTGTGGGTCTTGATGAAGCCGACCTGCATCTGGTTCATGAAGAGGTGCGTGTCGTTGCGCTGGTCCCCGACCAGCGCGATCCCCTCGTGATTGCGCGGCACGTCGTGGCCGCCCTCGCCCAGCAGGAGCTTCGCCGGGTCGTCCTTCTGGAACAGGTACGGCGAGCCGGTCGGGCCCGCGGCATAGACGCCCTCCAGGTTGGCCCGCGGAGTCCGGAAGTTCTTGATCTGCTCGGGATCGGCTCGATGGCCGAGCGGCGAGCGGTCGGCGGTGATGTCGTGCGCGATGAACTGACCGAAGAACGGCCAGCCGGCGGCCATCTCACCGTCGGTGGGACCCTCGGCTGTGGCGTCGTCGCAGATCCCCCCCGGCCCGCCGAGCCTGTGCAGGGCCTCATCCTCCGCGTCCAGCGCGGGCAGAGACTCGAATAGGCGCCGGTAGCGGCCGCCGTACACCGGACCGCCCACCCGCTCGGGGGCCAGGCACTGATCGCGAGCGATCGCCTTCGCGCTCATCCGTAGGTCGGGGTCGGCGGGATCTCCTCGCCCGCCCTCACGGCTTCGACCACCTTCTCGGCGTCCGGCAGCCGGTACGCCTCCCCGTAGACGGCGCCGGGCCGGCGTGGCATCTCCATGACGGCGGCGTCCGCGTTCGAGCCGACGTCGACCGGAACGTAGCCCGCGTCCGAGATCAGCCCCATGACGACCTTCTTGGCGTCGTTGTCGTCCCCGCAGACCCATTGGACGAGCCGCTCGGCCTCCGGCCGGAAGGCCGCGTCCGCCTGGAACGTCGAGGTGAGGGTGTTGAAGCTCTTCGCATAGCGGGCTCCGTCGACGCGGGCGGCGTGAAAGGTCGCCCCCGTCTCGCCGTCCGCCGGCATCTCGGAGTTGCCGTACTGGTTGGTCGTGTCGATCACGATCTTGCCGTCCATGGAGCCGGCGGAGGCGACAGCGTCGTCGAATCCGTCCCAGGGGACTGCGAAGACCACGACCTCTCCGAACTCCGTCGCCTCCGCAGGCGTGCCGACGCTCGCCGCCTCACCGATCTCGGCGGCGAGCGGCTCCAGCTTCGCCATGTCGCGCCCGCTCAGCTTCACCTCGTGGCCGCCCTTGGCGAACTGGACCGCGCAATTACCCCCAATCCTCCCCGCCCCAACGATTCCGATCCTCATGCCTTCAAGCCCCTTTCCCATGGTCGAACGCCACCTCCTGATCGTAGGAAACCGTGCTCCTCGGCCCACTACCCGAAGGTGAACACGTATGCCTGAACGCCCGAATGGAGGAACGTGATCTCGAAGATCCGATCCGAATCGCTTCCGGGCTGGCGGACCAGCTGGTAGAGGCGCTCCTCGGCGACCGTGCCGTTCCCCTCCTCGTCGACATCGAGTCCGCTCGCGCTGCCCGGTGGCCCGCCATCGATCCGCATTCGAAACCGCACGGAACCTGCGCCCGCCTGGGCGCCCATCACCAGGTTCACGTCTCGGGCGTGGAAGCGGTGCTGGATCTGCCCCCCGGACTCGTTCAGCTCCGTCGCCTGTCCTCCAACGGTCCAATCGCCCGAGAGCGACCACTGGTTGAGGTCGAGCTCTCGAGGCGCGACGTAGACGTGACTCCGGTCGGTCACCAGGCCGCCGGGGGATGCAAACCCCTCAGCCCGGGCGTAGCCGACATAGGTCTCCGGCGAGCCCAAGGTCTCCCAGTCCGCGGGCGCGTAGACCCCGCCGGCATCGACCGACACCAGCCCGTCATCCATCCCGGTGGCTCCGGCTTCGGTCAGCAGCCGCTGGATGGCCCTCTCGGAGCGCTGATAGTCCTCCTCGCCGAAGTGGTGGTGCCGCAACCGCCCCTGCGTGTCCGCGAAGTAGAGGGCGGGCCAGTAGTTGTTGTCGAAGGCTCGCCAGACCGCGTAGTCGTTGTCGACCGCGATCGGATAGCGGACGCCCATCCCCTCGAGAGCTGAACGGATCTTCCCGACGTCGTGCTCGAACTCGAACTCGGGCGTGTGAGCCCCGATCACGACCAACCCGTCGCCGCGGTATCGCTCGTCCCAGGCGCGTACGTAGGGAAGGGTGCGTAGCCAGTTGACGCAGGAGAAGGTGCAGAACTCGACCACCACGACCTTCCCGCGAAGCCCGGCGGGCGTCAGGGGCTCGGAGTTGAGCCAGGCGTTCGCCCCATCGAAGTCGGCCAGCTCGCCCTCGACCGGCAGCTCCGCCGCCTGTCCGCTGCTGGGCGCTTCCGACATCGCCTCCTCCGATCTTCTAGCCGATCAACGCAGTGACCTGAAGGTCGCCCGGATCTCTTCAGAGAAGGTCTGCGGTTGCTCCCAGGCCGCGAAATGGCCGCCTTCGTCGACCTCGTTGAAGTGGACGAGCTTGGGATACGCCTTCTCGGCCCAGCTCCGCGGTGCCAGATAGAGCTCGTCCGGGAATACGGTCACACCGACCGGGATCTCGACGCCCTTGACGTCGAAGAAGCCCAGCTTGCTCTCCCAGTAGAGACGCCCAGCCGAGATCCCCGTGTTGGTCAGCCAGTAGTGGGTGACGTTGTCGAGGACGTCGTCTCGCGAGAGGCCTCCGGGATTGCCGGCGAAGGCGCGCGCGATCAGCTCGTAGCTGGCCTCGTCGTGATCGAGCATCCAGGCCGCCAGGCCGACCGGCGAGTCCACGATGCCGTAGAGCGTCTGCGGCCGGTTGCCCATCTCCCCCGCATAGCCGGTACCGGTCGCGAAGAAGTGAACCAGGATCTCGTAGGCGTTCTTCTCGTCGGCCGAGAGGCCATCTGGCGCCGGTTGGCCGGCCTGGACCCCCTTCGAGATCTCGGGCGACAGCGTCGCCGGCATGTTGGTGTGGACGCCCAGCAGGCCCTGGGGCTTCAGCAGGGCCAGTTGCTCGGTGACGGCATTGCCCCAGTCGCCGCCCTGGGCGACATAGCGGTCATACCCCAGGCGGTTCATAAGCTCGGCCCAGGCGCGCGCGATGCGGATCGGATCCCAGCCGGTCTCCCTCGGCTTCCCCGAGAACCCGTGGCCGGGCAATGACGGGATCACGAGATGGAAGGCGTCGACCGCGTCGGCGCCGTGTTCGGTGGGCTTGGTGAGCGGATCGATGATCTTCAGCTGCTCGACCGTTGAACCCGGCCACCCGTGCGTCACGATCAGCGGCAGCGCGTCCTCGCGCTCGGAGCGGACGTGAATGAAGTGAATGTCGACCCCGTCGATGTCCGTGACGAAGTGCGGGAGGGCCGCAAAGCGCTCCTCGAATGCGCGCCAGTCGTAGTCCGTCGCCCAGTAGTCAGCGAGCGCCTGGATCGTCTCGAGCTGCACGCCTTGTGTGGGGTCGACCTCACGGTCGGGCCATTTCGTCGCCTTGATGCGGCTGCGCAGGTCGTCGAGCTCCTCGTCGGAGACGTCGAAGGTGAAGGGGCGGATCTCCCTGCTCGTTGAGGCAGTGGCTTCCATTCTTGGCTCCTAGTCGTCGTTGGAAATCAGCTCGCCATGGGAGGGCCGGCGCCGACCGGCCCCGGCGCGGCCGCGATCTCAGCGCCGAGCGTCTTCAGCGCGCTGATGTAGATCTCGGAGAAGGTCGGGAACGGCTGGATGGTGTCCCTCAGCACCTCGAGCGGGACGTGGGCGCGGATCGCCAGGGTCGCCTGCTGCATCCACTCACCCGCCTCCGGGCCGAGCGCGTAGGCCCCGGTCAGCCGCTCGCCGTCGCTGAGCAGCGTCAGGAAACCATTGGACTCGGCGTAGGCACGCGTGTAGGTCGCCGTCTTCGGCACCTCCGCGAGCGAGGCCATGCCGCTGAAACGGCCGGAGGTGGCCCCCACGGCAGCCGCCTGCGGGTCCGTGTAGACCACTCGCGGGATGGCCTCATAGTCGGCCCTTCTCGAGTCGCCGAGGATGTTGGAGGCGACGACCTCGCCCTGATACTTGCCGGTGTGGGTCAGAGGCCAGATCCCGACGACGTCGCCGATCGCCCAGAGCTTTTCAGCCGCCCTCAAATGCATGTCGACCGGGACCCCGTGTGCGTCGGGCTCGACGCCCACCGTTTCGAGGCCGACATCCGCGACCCGCGGCCGCCTGCCCGTAGCGACGAGCAGCTTGTCGCCCTTCAGCTCACGAGCGTCATCGAGCTCAATCACGTAGTCGTCGCCGTCGCGTCGGGCGGCGCTGGCGCTCGCGCCGAGGACCAGCTCGATGCCCTCACCTCGCAGGACCTCGCCGAGCGCTTCGCCCAACGGCGCCGGCTCCCGACCCAGCACGTGCTCGGCCATGTCGATGATCATCGCCTCGCCACCGAGGCGGTGGACGGCCTG
>CAVUGL010000009.1:0-9387 GCA_963740995.1 uncultured Solirubrobacterales bacterium | reverse complement strand
GCAGGCCTCCGGGGAACCGGGACCCGCAGCCGGAGGAGATCGATTCCTGTCGGCCCTATCTCGAGCGCCAGGTCGACTTGATCCAGCCTCGGGTGATCGCAACTCTCGGCAACTTCTCGACCAAGCTGCTCACCGCCAATCCGACCGGGATCACGAAGGTGCGCGGTACACCGCAGGAACAGATGATCGGCGGACGGCATCTCTACCTGCTGCCGCTCTTCCACCCGGCGGCGGGGCTGCGCACCCCGCGCGTGGCCGAACAGCTCCGCGAGGATTTCCGGCAGATCCCGGACCTGCTGGGGCAGCCACTGCCCGTACCGGAGCCGCCGGTTCCCGAGCGAGAGCCCGAGCCGGATCAAATGGGCCTGTTCGGCGGTTGAGGACTCGCAGCGCGGCGGAGACGGAGGCGGTCGGGGGGCGGCTGGCCGCGGGCCTCGGCCCCGGCGACGTGGTCCTCGTCACCGGCGAGCTGGGGTCGGGCAAGACCACCCTGGTTCGCGGCGCCGCCCGGGCACTCGGGGTCACAGAGGCGGTGACCTCCCCGACCTTCACGATCGGGCACACCTACAACGGGCGGGTCCCCGTCTCCCACCTCGACCTCTACCGGCTGGCCGACCTCGGCCAGGAGGACCCCGCCCTGCTCGACGACTACCTGACCCCGGGGGCGGTCGCCTTCATCGAGTGGCCCGGCGCCGCCGAGCCCTGGCTCGAGCGGGTTAATCGCCGCGTGGAGATCCGCCACGCCGGCGGGGACGAGCGCGAGATCGTCGTCGACTGACCGGCGTGCCTACGCCGGCGACTAATACCCGTAGTTGCCGCCGCCGTTCTGGTTCTGCTGCGACTGCTGCTGGAACTGCTGCTGCACGCTCTGCACCTGCTGCTGGGCCTGGGAAGCAGCCGTCTTTCCCTGCTGCTGGAGCGAACGGGCAGTATCAACCGCACGCTTCAGGCCCCCGCCGCAGCCGCTGGCGCCGATGGCGATCAATGCGAGCGCCGCCGCGATCGCGGCGGCACGTCGCGGCGATCCGGGTGGGCGGCTGGACTCCCCCAAAGGCTCAGTAGCCGTACTGGCTGCCGCCGTTCTTGTTCTGCTGGACCTGCGACTGGACGCTCTGCACCTGGGTCTGGACCTGCGACTGGACGCTCTGCACCTGGGTGCTGATGCTCTTGGCCTGCTGCTGGGCGGTAGAGATCGCCTGTTGAGCCGTCGAGAGCCCGCCCTGGACGGAGTTGACCGCGTTGCTCACGTCGTTGCTGTTGCTATCGCTGCCGCAGCCAGACACCGCCGCCCCCGCTCCGACGCCGAATACGGCGATCCCGAATACAGCCGCGACCGCTGATGCGCGTCGCGAAAACCTGCTGGACTGCTCCGCCATGGTGGCTCTCCTTCTCCCGGAATCGACGGACGCCGATTCGGTTCCCGATGGACTGTAGTCGTGGTCGTGGTCGGTGTCGATAGCGCGACGCCGGACGCCGTCGTCGGGGTCACTGCCGACGGCGAGGTCGTCCGGGAGTCCCGGGTAGACCCGGGAGGCGACGGTCGGCCGCGGCACTCTCAGGTCCTTCTGGCGGAGATCGAGCAGAGCGTCGATGCGGCGGGGGGCTGGGAGCGGATCGAGCGCATCGCCGTCGGGATCGGTCCGGGGTCCTTCACCGGCCTGCGCATCGGGATCGCCACAGTCCGAGCACTCGCCCAGGCGAGGGGCCTCCCAACCGCCGCGGTCGGCACGCTGAATGCCCTGGCTCGGGGGATCTCCGCCGATCCGAGGGCAGCGGGAGCCCCGGCGCTCCCCGTGATCGACGCGCGCCGCGGCGAGGTCTTCGCGGCTCTGATCGCGGAGGGCGGCGCAGAGCTCTGGCCACCGTTCGTCACGCCGCCGGATCAGTTGGCGGAGCGCCTGCGAGAGCTCGGTCATGCCCCTCTGGCGGCCGGAGACGGGGCGCTACGATTCGCCGCAGAGCTGGAGACCGCCGGCGCCGTGGTCGCCCCGCCTGAGGACCCGATCCACCGACTCGCCGCGAGGCAAGTCTGTTCGATCGGGGAGGCGGCGGTCGAAGTGTCGCCGGACCGGATCCAACCCCTGTATCTGAGACCGCCCGATGCAAAGAGATGGCTTGAGCGAGATCGATCTGACCCCGGGGGATGACACGGGCGGTCTGACGCTGCGCCGTCTGGGATACGGGGACCTGCCCTCGGTGATATCCGTCGAGCGGCGCTCGTTCCCAACGCCATGGTCGTTGGCGATGTTCGTCCTCGAGCTCTCCAAGCCCAGTGGGATCTGCCTGGCGGCTGAGGACTCCGAGGGCCTCGTCGGCTACCTCGTCTGCGCCCGATACGACGACGTCTGGCACCTGATGAACGTCGCGGTCCACCCGGACCGCCGCCGCCGCGGTGTCGCCACGGACCTGATCGAGCGCCTCTTCGAGGAGGCCGGTGAGGGCTCCCGCTTCACGCTCGAGGTTCGAGTCTCCAACGCCCCAGCCATCGAGATGTACCGCCGCTTCGGGTTTCGCTCCGCCGGGCGCCGCCGCCGCTACTACCACGACAACGGCGAGGACGCACTGATCATGTGGCTCGAGGCCGCCGAGGGCGCCTCGGTCGCTTGAGTTGATTCTCGCCCTCGAGACCTCCTGTGACGACACCTGCGCCGCGGTCGTCGACGGCGACAGGATCCTCTCGAACGTCGTCTCCTCGCAGGCGGAGTTCCACGAGCGCTACGGCGGAGTCGTGCCGGAGGTCGCCTCCCGCCACCATCTCGAGCTGGTCAACGCGGTGGTCACGGCCGCGCTCGATCAGGCCGGCACCGGCCTCGCCGAGGTCGACGCGCTCGCGGTCACCCAGGGCCCGGGCCTGATCGGGGCTCTGCTGGTCGGCCTCAGCACCGCGAAGGCGCTGGCGGCCGCCCATCGCAAGCCACTGATCCCCGCCGACCACCTACATGGCCACGTGGCGGCCAACTTCCTCGAGCCCGATCCGCTCAAGCCGCCCTTCCTCTGCCTGATCGCGAGCGGCGGCCACACGCTGCTCGCCGGAGTGCGGAAGCACTCTTCGTACGAGACCCTCGGCGCCACCGTGGACGACGCCGCCGGCGAGGCTTTCGACAAGGGCGCGCGGCTGCTCGGCCTCGGCTATCCCGGCGGCCCGGCGATCCAGCGCGCCGCGGAGGGCGGCGACCCAGGCGCGTTCGAGTTTCCCATTGCGATGAGCGAGCGGGGCCTCGACTTCAGCTTCAGCGGCCTGAAGACCTCGCTGGTCTACCGCGTCCGGGACCTGGGCGCGGAGGAGACGGAGCGCAGTCGTGCCGACCTCGCCGCCTCCTTCCAGAAGGCGATCGTCGATCAGCTCGTCGCCAAGCTCCGGCGGGCCGCCCGCTCCGGCGAGTGGCCCGCGATCGCCCTCGGCGGGGGCGTCGCTGCCAACGCCGAGCTCCGTGAGCGAACCGAGGCTCTGTGCGGTGAGCTCGGCCTGCGGCTGAAGCTGATCCCCATCTCCCTGTGCACGGACAACGCGGCGATGATCGGCTCCGCCGCCCGCTACGTCCATCCGATCCCGTATCCGGACTATCTCCGCTTCGATGCCTTCGCGACTGGTTCTCTACGGGCGGCCTGACTGCCATCTCTGCGACGAGGCGCGCGCCGGGCTGAAGGCGATGCTCGCCGCCGGTCTCCCCTTTGAGCTCGAGGAGGTGAACATCGAGTCAGACCAGGAGCTGCACGCCCGGTTCCTCGAGCGCATCCCGGTGGTCGAGCTGGACGGCGAGATCGTCTCGGAGCTCTGGCTCGACGTCGACGGCCTACGGGCGAGGCTCGATACCTTGTCCGCATGATCGAGGATGGGGCGGCCGGGACCGCGGAGCAGGAGGCCTCGGAGCTCACCGACGGCGACCGCCTTTCGCTGGGCGTCGCGGCGCGGCTCTCGCGCTACCTCCAGGTGCTGACCCAGGCCCGCAAGATGGGCAAGGACACGATCTCCTCGCAGGAGCTCTCGGACTACACCCACATCAACTCGACGCAGATCCGCCGTGACCTCTCCGGCTTCGGCAAGTTCGGCAAGAGGGGAGTGGGCTACAACGTCGATTCGCTGGTCGAGGAGATCAGGAAGATCCTGCGCACCGCCGGCCAGCACAACATCGCGCTGTTCGGCGCCGGCCACCTCGGCCAGGCGATCGCCAGCTCGGACATCTTCGCCGACCACGGCTTCCGGATCGTGGCGATGTTCGACGTCGACCCGACCGTGATCGGACGGCGGGTCGGCGGGCTCGAAGTCCGCTCATTCGATGACATCGACTCCGTGGTCGAGGGGGAGCAGGTGGTCGTGGGCGTCCTCGCCGTGCCCGCCGATGCGGCGCAGGAGGTCGCCGACCGGCTGGTGAAGGCCGGGGTGAAGATCATCTTCAACTACTCAGAGCGGCTGCTGCAGGTCCCGCCCGACGTCACGGTCCACACGTCGAGCCCCGCGGTCGACCTGCTCTACGCCCTCTACTTCTATTTGACCTGACCCTCCGCCGGTGACCACGGATCCGGAGCCACAGCACGACGCGCTTGACCTCGACGCGGTTCGCGAACTGTTCGAGGCCTCGACCGACTTCACGATCGGGATTGAGGAGGAGTTCGCGATCCTGGACCCCGCGATCCTCGATCTCGAGCATCGCTTCGAGGAGATGCAGGAGGCCTGCCTGCGCGATCCGGAGCTGACCCAAGCGGTCAAGGGTGAACTGATCGACACCGAGATCGAGATCCGTTCGGGGCGGGGCGAGACCTTCGCCGACGCCGCGACCCGACAGCGCGCCCGGCGCGAGCGGCTGTTCGGGATCGCCGACGAAATGGGGCTGGCCCTGGCTGCGATGGGTACCCATCCCTGGGCCAACTATCTGGACCAGCACATCATCGCGACCGAGCACTACCGTCGCCTCGAGGGCGACCTGCGCTGGGTGGCGCAGCGGAACAACACCTGGAGCCTCCATGTTCATGTCGGGGTCCGAGGGCCCGACCGGGCCGTGGCGGTCTCCGACCGGATGCGAGAGCTCCTACCTCCGCTGCTCGCCCTCTCCGCCAACTCTCCCTTCCTCGACCATCGCGAGACGGGGCTTCACTCCGTGCGCACAGAAATCTTCACCCGGACGTTCCCACGCTGTGGTGTCCACGAGCCATTCGGGGACTGGCGGACCTACGCGGACTTCGTCCAGCTCCTGGAGGACACGGTCTCGATCGTCGAGGCGACCCAGCTCTGGTGGAGCGTGCGGCCCCATCACTCGTTCGGCACGGTCGAGGTCCGGATCTGCGACGCCCAGACCCGCGGCGACGAGTCGCTCAACCTGGCCGCCCTGATCGCCGCCTGCGTGGCGCAATCGGCGCTCGACCTGGATGAGGGAGAGGCGCCCGAGCCCATGCGCCAGCGCGAGATCGAGGAGAACCTCTGGCGCGCGATCCGACACGGGATGGACGGGGAGATGATCGATTTCCGCGAACGGCGCGTGGTCCCGACGCGGGCCGTTCTCGAGCGGATCGTCGCCTGGACCGAGCCGGCCCGCCAGGCGCTCGGGCTCGAGGTGGACTTGCCGGAGCGCAATGGGGCGCAGCGCGCCTATGCTCGGTTCGCCGAGGGCGCGCCGATCGAGGAGATCTACCGGCGCGCCGTCGAGGAGACCCGCAAGACCTACGCACCGGAGGGAGCAGTCAGTGGCCGATGAGGAGCAGCAGGCGAGTGAGGGCCAGCCAAGTGAGGGCCAGGCGAGTGAGGGCCAGCCAAGTGAGGGCCAGGCGAGCGAGGGCCAACCGAGTGAGGGCCAGCCGAGCGAGGAGGAGCTCCGCGCCCAGCTCGAGGACGAGATCCGCAGGGTTCGCGTCGAGGACGTGATCCTGCAGAGCGTGGTCAGCATCCTCAACCTGTCGGCCCGGCGGATCGCCAAGGACGACGAGCGCGACCTCGAGCAGGCCAAGGTCGGCATCGATGCGGGAATCGCCCTGGTCGACCTGGTGGAACCCGAGGCGCAGGCGCAGCTTCGGCAGGCGATCTCGGAGCTGCAGGTCCTCTACGCCAAGCACGCGGGGGAGGGCCCCGCCGGAGGCGAGGGGGGCGAGGAGGAGCCGGGCGGCGAGCCCTCGGGGCCCGAGCGGCCGAAGGGCGATTCGGGACTCTGGACCCCCGGATAGGCCGCCGGACGGTGGGGGGTCACGGTGGCCCTACCGGGTAGACTGCCGCGCCGCTTTTTACGAAAACTACGCAGGAGCCTTCCTTGACTAAGTTCTGGACCGATTACGGAATCGTCGTCGCGCTCGGTTGCGCCGCCGCGGCGGTGGTGTACGGACTGCTCATCACCCAGCGATTGCTCGCCAAATCGCCTGGAAACGAGCAGATGCAGGAGATTTCGGGCGCGGTCCAGGAGGGCGCCAGCGCCTACCTGAAGCGGCAGTACATGATCATCGCCGGCGTCGGCGTGGTCGTCGCGATTCTGCTGATCCCGCTGCAGAACGTCGAGACCGCGATCGGCTTCGTGATCGGAGGCGTCCTCTCCGGCTCTGCCGGGTTCATCGGGATGAACCTCTCGGTCCGCGCGAACGCCCGGGTCGCCGAGGCGGCCCGAGGCGGCATCCCGCCGGCACTGGACATCGCCTTCAAGGGTGGCTCGGTCACGGGCCTGCTCGTCGTCGGGCTCGCGCTGCTCGGCGTGGCGGGCTACTTCGGCGCGCTGCTGATCTTCACCAATCTGAGCGACAAGGACTGCGTCGATGCCCTCGTCGGCCTTGGCTTCGGTGGCTCCCTGATCTCAGTCTTCGCCCGCCTCGGTGGCGGCATCTTCACCAAGGCCGCCGACGTCGGAGCGGACCTGGTCGGCAAGATCGAGGCCGGGATCCCCGAGGACGACCCTCGCAACCCCGCCGTGATCGCGGACAACGTCGGCGACAACGTCGGCGACTGCGCCGGAATGGCGGCCGACCTGTTCGAGACCTACGCCGTGACGGCCGTCGCCGTGATGCTGCTCGGCGTCATCACCTTCACTGGGTTCACCCGCGAGGTGGCCATCTACCCGCTGGCGATCGGCGCGGTCGCGATCATCGCCTCGATCATCGGGGCGCTGTCCGTGCGCACACGCACCGGCAACGTCGAGGCGGCCCTCTACCGGGGCCTGGCCGTCTCGGCCGTGCTCTCGGCGGCAGCCTTCTACCCGATCACGAAGTGGCTGATGAATGATCCGCTGGGCGGCGGCTCGCTCGGCAACACGAGCGTCACCGACCTCTGGCTCTGCGGCCTGATCGGCGTCGGCGTCACGGCGCTCCTCTTCGTGCTCACCGACTACTACACGTCCACCCGCTTCCGCCCGGTTAAGACCATCGCGCGTGCCTCCGAGACGGGTCACGCGACCAACATCATCCAGGGGCTCGCCCAGGGCATGCAGTCGACGGCGCTGCCTGTCCTCGTGATCGCCTTCGCGATCCTGGGCGCCTGGAAGCTCGCGGGAGGCGGCACCGACGGCATCTACGGAATCGGTGTCGCCGTCATGGCGCAGCTCTCGCTGACCGGGCTGATCGTGGCGCTCGACGCATTCGGGCCGATCACCGACAACGCGGGCGGGATCGCCGAGATGGCTGATCTGCCGCAGGAGGTCCGCGACATCACCGATCCCCTCGACGCCGTCGGCAACACGACCAAGGCGGTGACCAAGGGATACGCGATTGGATCGGCCGCCCTCGCTGCGCTGGTGCTCTTCAACGCGTTCACGCACGAGCTCCAGGCGGAGGCGGGCAGCAAGCACCTGAGTTTCGAGATCGCCAGTCCCCCGGTGCTGATCGGCCTGCTGATCGGCGGGATGATGGTCTATCTCTTCTCGTCACTGGCGATCGAGGCGGTCGGCCGCGCCGGTGGCCAGGTCGTGGAGGAGGTGCGACGCCAGTTCCGCGAGAAGCCCGGGATCATGAAAGGCACGGAGAAGCCCGAGTACGGGCACGCGGTGAGCCTGGTCACGGCCGCCGCCCAGAAGGAGATGATCCTGCCCTCGCTGATCCCGATTGTGATCCCCGTGATCGTCGGGGTGATCTCCTATCAGGCGCTCGGAGGGCTGCTGATCGGGGTGATCGTCGTCGGGATCTTCTCCGCCATCTCGATGACGGCCGGCGGCGGCGCCTGGGACAACGCCAAGAAGCTGATCGAGGACGGGGCGTTCGGCGGCAAGGGCTCCGACGCCCATGCCGCCGCGGTGACCGGCGACACGGTCGGCGATCCCTACAAGGACACGGCCGGGCCGGCGATCAACCCGATGATCAAGGTCGCCAACATCGTCGCGATCCTGATCATCCCGATCATTGCGCTGTAGCTAGCGAAGGACAACCAGGGGGGAGCCTAATCTCCCACCCATGAACCGACGTCCCTCGCCCGACGAGGGCTACCAGCTCGCGGTCCGGATCTTCTCGGTGACCATCATCGGGTTCGGGCTCCTGATGCTTGTGCTGACGCTGGCGCGGGGTGGGGGGCCGCTCGCGGTCGGTTTCCTGTTCGGCCTGCTCTTCATCGCGCTCGGCTCCGGGAGGCTGTACCTGTCGATGCGCGGATGAGGGGACCGGCCAGATGAGGGCCAAGCGCCTGCTCGGGGTGCCCTTCCTCTACGGGGCCGCTTCGGCTGCGGTCGGCTTCTCGATCTACTTCTCGGTCGGCGTGGTCGCCGATCGCGGCCTGGGGCTGACCCCCCTGATCTTCCTCGCGGCGGGCCTGATGTTCGCGCTCACCTCGCTGTCGTACGTCGAGGGCGGCGCGATGCTCCGCGAAAGGGGCGGGTCGGCGACCTTCGCGCGCCACGCCTTCAACGAGCTGATCAGCTTCATCGCCGGCTGGGCGATCCTGATCGACTACCTGATCGTGATCGCCGCGGCCGCGATCACCGTCTCGCACTACCTGACGCCGATCTCGGGGCGCTTCGGCGGCGGCGACGTGGAGCTGGCGGTGGCGATCGTGGTGATCAGCCTGGCGGCGATCCTCAACGTGGCAAACGTCACCGGTCGCAACCGTCAGGTCCGACTCGTGGTGCTGGCGCTGGCCGAGCTCTGCCTGCAGCTGCTGGTGATCATCGTCGGGCTGATCGTCGTCCTTCATCCGGACCGGCTCACCGACCAGCTCCACCTGTTCACGTCGCCGAGTGTCAAGGACATCGTCTACTCGCTGGTGATCGCGACGATCGCCTATGCGGGAATCGAGGCGGCGAGCGACCTCGCGCCGGATCTCGAGTTCGAGCCGAAGGACCTGAAGCGGGTGCTGGGGGTGGGGGCGATCGCCATCCCGCTGATCTATGCCGGGATCGCAGCAGTGGCGCTGATGGCCGTTCCGGTGGTCGCGGGGCCGCACGGCCCGGAGACGGCCCTGGCCGGCAAGTACATCGAGGAGCCGATGCTTGGGGT
>CAVUGL010000008.1:0-33193 GCA_963740995.1 uncultured Solirubrobacterales bacterium | reverse complement strand
ACCCAGGGTGCTGTCGACGGTGTCGGTGGTGCCGCCCAGGGTGCTGTCGACGGTGTCGGTGGTGCCGCCGAGGGTGCTGTCGACGGTGTCGGTGGTGCCGCCGAGGGTGCTGTCGACGGTGTCGGTGGTGCCGCCGAGGGTGCTGTCGACGGTGTCGGTGGCGCCGCCGAGGGTGCTGTCGACGGTGTCGGTGGCGCCGCCGAGGGTGCTGTCGACGGTGTCGGTGGCGCCGCCGAGGGTGCTGTCGACGGTGTCGGTGGCGCCGCCCAGGGTGCTGTCGACGGTGTCGGTGGCGCCGCCGAGGGTGCTGTCGACGGTGTCGGTGGCGCCGCCCAGGGTGCTGTCGACGGTGTCGGTGGCGCCGCCGAGGGTGCTGTCGACGGTGTCGGTGGCGCCGCCGAGGGTGCTGTCGACGGTGTCGGTGGCGCCGCCCAGGGTGGTGTCGACGGTGTCGTGGCGCCGCCAGGGTGGTGTCGAGGGTGTCGGTGGCGCCGCCGAGGGTGTTGTCGAGGGTGTCGGTGGTGCCGCCGAGGGTGTTGTCGACGGTGTCGGTGGCGCCGCCCAAGGTGTTGTCGACGGTGTTGTTGACGCGGCCGAGGGTCTTGTTGAGGCCGCCGAGCGTGGTGT
Source organism: uncultured Solirubrobacterales bacterium (assembly GCA_963740995.1). Classification (GTDB taxonomy): domain Bacteria; phylum Actinomycetota; class Thermoleophilia; order Solirubrobacterales; family 70-9; genus DASUPK01. The sequence goes on along the minus strand of CAVUGL010000008.1, from coordinate 32,566 downwards.
TGTCGACGCCGCCGACGGTGTTGTTGAGAGTGTTGTCGACGCCGCCGAGGGTGTTATTGACGGTGTCGATGGTGTTGTTCACGGTGTCATTGACCCCACCTGTCCCGGGGAGGTTGACGTTGGGGACACTGATCGCCGGAGACCCCGACGACCCTCCGCCGGAGGAACCTCCACCCGAGCCTCCGGAGCCGGGGGCGCTGGTCGTAGAAGACCCCGACCCTCCTCCACCTGAACCACCCGAGCCACCAGAGCCGCCGGTCCCCGTGCCTGTGGAGCCGCGGTCAGCACCGGTAGTGGAGCCGAGGGCGGAATTCGACCCAACGGCGGAGCCGGTCTTGCCGGCGTGTGCAGATAGCGCTCGGTTCAACCCTTTGGGATCGGTCGCATTGGACTTGGCAGAGGCGGGAGTGGCGTCGGGGCCGCTGGTGATCGTCGCGAGACCGCCTGCCACGCCGGAGATGCTCGCCCCAAATCCGATCAGGACGGCAACCGCCAGAGGAACGGCACATAGAGCCGCGCCAGCCATCGCGGACGACGCCGTCCTACGGTTCCACCAAGCGAGCAGTCCATTACCCATCGAACGTCCTGGTTGCACTCCTACCCAGGGATTGCGTGGATCAATCGAGGTCGAGCCTATCTCTTCGGAAGACCTCGATGTCGTCGAAAGCACTACTCGGGGAGCCCGGCGGCTTCCAGGGTGTCACTCACGATTTCGGCTCGAGAGCCAGCCGAACAGCGCACCAAGCACTACCCCACCCTCTGGCGCAAGAGGAACGTCGGTGATCAGGCTGACCACGATGCCGAGGGCCAACCCAATCAGCGCACCGACTCCGATTGGTGCCAGCTTGACGTTCCTCTCCGACATCGCCCCACGCAGTATCTCGCGGCATCAGGGAGGCTGTCAGCTAGGGAGCGTGTCGCGCGCTTGGAGCCGGTCGAGACGGCGACCTACAATCGCCTCTCATGACGGAGTCCGCGACGGAGATCGAGCTCGACGGGCAGTACCGAGCCCTCCGGGAGGAGGCAGGCTTCCTGACGCGGGAACGAGGAGTCTTGCTCGTCAGCGGGCCGGATGCCGTCGACTACCTGCAGAGCCAGCTCACCAACGACTTCGAGGCGATCGAGCCCGACGAGGGGCGCTACGCGGCGCTGCTCGACCGCAAGGGCCACCTGGTGGCCGACATGAGAGCCCTTCGCCTGAGCCAGAAGCACTCCGGGACCCTCTGGCTCGATACCGAGCCGATCACCGCCGGACCCCTTCGCAAGCACCTCGAGACGTACAAGATCGGTCATGACGTCGAGGTCGTCGACGCGACCTCGGGCTGGACGATCACGTCGCTGATCGGACCCGCTTCCGCTGACGTTGCTGGTGTCCCCCCGCTCTCTCCCGAGCATGCCCAGCACTACGCCGAGCGTGGCGGGATCGAGATCCTCGCCGTCGCCACTGACCAGGGCCTCGACCTGATCACCCGGCCCGACGCAGTCCAATCGCTTCACCAACAGCTCGTCGAAGCCGGGGCCGTGACAGTGAGCGATGAGGCGGCGGAGATCATTCGGGTCGAGTCGGGGAGGCCACGCTTCGGCCTCGATATGGGGCCCGAGTCGATGCCCGCCGAAACCGGAATCGTCGAGCGGGCGATCGACTTCGAGAAGGGCTGCTACATCGGCCAGGAGCCGGTCGCCCGGCTTCACTACCGCGGCAAGCCGAACCGGACGCTCCGCGGCCTGCGCCTCAGCGGAGCGGCCGCACACGGAGACCCACTGTTCCTCGCGGATCGAGAGGTGGGCACGATCGGAACGTCGTGTCTCTCCCCCGCGCTCGGCCCGATCGCGCTCGCAATCGTGAGACGGGAGGCCGCCGACGGCGCACAGGTCACGGTCGGAGACGGCGGTCTGAGCGCCGATCTCGTCGGGCTTCCCTTCACGTCCTGACCAAGTGCCGCTGATTTTCCCTCTGTTCGGCTAGATTCTTCGACGCATGCCGCGGAGGAGGGGCAGAGCGTTGCTCGTCGCAGCCGCCCTGTTGGGAGTCGTGGCAATGGCAGGATGCGGGCGCAGCGACTTCAAGAACGATCCACGTCCTCCGGTCCCGGCCGAAGTGAGCGTGAAGATCGCTCCCGACGGCGTGGGCGTCTCCCCGAGGGAGTTCGGCGCCGGCCTCGTCAACTTCACCGTGGCGAATCTGACCAACCAAACCGGCAGCCTTGCGATCCAGGGCCCGGTTGACGCCACCAGCAACGCAATCGCCCCGGGGGACGCCGACACGATCAAGGTCGACATGAAGACCGGGAGCTACGAAGCCAGCGTGGACGGCTTCACGGTCGCGCCGTTCGGCTTCACCGTCGGGCCCGAGCGGCCCTCCGGCAAGAACGACCTGCTGCTTCCCTAGCCGCCGCGAGGCCGGTCGACCGCGACGAGGCGGCCGATGACGGAATCGAGCATGACCTGAAGTCGGACGAATCCGGCGGGACGCTCCGCGGCGAGGATCTCCGCGACCACGTGGGAATCGATTCGATGTAGGCCGGGTTTACCGCTCCCAAATTGCGGCAGCCCCCTGTTCTCGGACGCTTCCATTTCGGTTCTAGGAGTTGATCGGGGGTCGGGTCTGGTCATTTGAGCCTTTCGCGTTGGACTAGACGAAATCCTCATTCGCCGCCCTAGGCGCCGGCCTCCAGCGCGTCGGCGATCAGGCTGTCCGCGCGCGCCAGGGCAGCCTTCGCGTTCTCCTCCATCCCGGCCAGCGCGGATTCGATGCTGTCGGCGTTCTTCCGAACGCCGGTGAGCGCCTGCCGCGCCGTCTTCAGGGACTCCAGGGCGCGCCTGGTCTCGTCGATCGCCTCCTTCATCGCGGGGGCATCGAGAGCGAGGTCTTCCTTACGGGCGGCGAGGGCACGCGCCCGAGCCAGCCCGTAGGCAGTTTCCAGCACGATGCGCTCGGGCCGATCGCGATCGACGGCGACGATCAGCTTGTTGCCCTCGTACTCGACAAGGTTCTGGGTTCCGGCCGGCACGTTGTCATCGGTCGCCACAACCAGGACCGCATAGTCCGCGCCGCGGTCCTCCAGCGAGCCGTTCAGGACCTCCCATGCTTTCGGGCGCGGAAGGCGGCTGTCCTTGGGATCGAAGGCGATCTTCGCCAGGCAGGGGCCGGCACCCGCGCCGATCTCGACCACGGTGTCGCCCTTCTTCCCGCGCGTCTCTCCCGGGAGATCGCCGACGTGATGGGCAACGTCGTCGCGAACGGATGCGATCTCGTCGATCACCTCGTGGACCCGCTCCTCGAAGCCCCGGCCCTTCGCGGTTCCCCGGGACTGTTCCGCCTCGATCTCCTCCTTCGCGCCGAGTCGCTCGCGTAGGGCGGTCACCTCGGTCGTCAGGGCTTCGATTCGCTCGCGGTCCTGCGCGTGGTCGTGCAGTTGCTGCTCCTGCGAGCTCTTCACCGTGCGGACCACCGCCTCCTTGAAGTCGGACAGCGGATTGGCTCCGTCCTGGGCGGAGAACTGCTTGGCGAGCTGGGTTCGCTGATGCTCCATCGCTGTGATCAGCATCTCGCGGATCTGCTGCTGCACCGAGCCGGTCCGCTCGCTGTCGAAGCTGTCGGCCAGTCGCTCGGCGAACTCATCCTGGCCTTCTTCGATCACCCCGCCGAGGCGGTCGGCGAGGGGCCGGAGTTGGCGTTCGAGCTCGGCCCGGACGTAGTCCACGTTGGCGGCGGTTCCCTCGGACTCGATCAGGCGAGCGCCGACCTCGATCGCCCGCGTGACGGTTTCGACCGGCGAGCGGTTCTTGTCGGCCTGCTCTCGCACGACGCGGGCCGCCCCGGCATCCTGCACCTCGAGGTGCTCGATCACCAAGCGGTCGTCGATCGCCCGGACCGCACCGCCCGGATCGCCGGACTCCAGTGGCAGTTGTGGCTTTTCAGACGCTTCCATAGGACCTATCAACGTAGTCGCCGTGACGGACGCCAAGCTGACGAGCGTTGAATACGATCCAGGCGTCCACGACCACCGAACGCGGGAGTCACATTGGCCGTAGAGATCGCCGACGTATCGAAGCTCGATGTCCAGCCGGGCGAGCTGCCCGAGAAGATGGCCGCCTGGGTGATTCGCCCGGAGCGCGAGGGCGAGCCCAAGGACGCCTTCCAGGTGGAGGAGATCGAGGTACCGGAGCCCGGAGCCTTCGAGGTCATCGTTCGCGTGATGGCCGCGGGAGTCAACTTCAACAACGTCTGGGCCGCGCTCGGTAAGCCCGTATCCGTCTTCGGCTATGGCGACCACGAGGAGTACGGCCACCACATCGGCGGCTCCGACGCCTCGGGGATCGTCTGGAAGGTCGGCGAGGGCGTCACCAAGTGGAAGCCGGGCGACGAGGTCGTGATCCACTGCAACCAGGCCTCCTACGAGGACGTCGAAGTCCACGGACTCGACCCGCTCGCCGCGCCCAGCCAGCAGATCTGGGGCTACGAGACGACCTGGGGCTCGTTCGCCCAGTTCACCAAGGTCCAGGCGCAGCAGCTGCTTCCGCGACCCCAGAACCTCTCCTGGGCGGAGAGCTCGGCCTACGGCCTCACCTACTTCACTGCCTACCGGATGCTGATCGACCAATGCAAGCTGCAGACCGGGCACAACGTGCTGATCTGGGGTGCGGCCGGTGGGCTCGGCGTCTTCGCGACTCAGCTCTGCAAGGCAGCCGGCGCGAACGCCGTCGGGGTCGTCTCGTCGGACGAGAAGGGCGAACTGGTCAAGCGCCTCGGGGCTGTCGACTACATCAACCGCAACGAGTTCTCCGGGATGATGCGCAAGGGCGGTGAGACGCCCGACGAGGAGAAGGCGCGCTTCAAGGAGTCCCGCGGCTTCGCCAAGCGGGTCAAGGAGATCCTCGGCGACTCGCCCGACATCGTCTTCGAGCACGTCGGCCAGGCGACCTTCCCCACTTCCGTGTTCGTCGTGAAGCCCTTCGGCAAGGTGGTGATCTGCGGCGCCACCTCGGGATACACGCTCGACTTCGACGTCCGCTACCTGTGGATGCGCCAGAAGCAGATCATCGGCTCGCACTTCGCCAACGCCTACGAGTGCATGCGAGCGAACCAGCTGATGGCCGAGGGCAAGATCCAGCCGGTCCTCTGGCGCGTGATGGGCTTCGACGGAGTCGCCGAGGCGCATCAGCTCCTGCACGAGAACAAGCACCTCGGCAAGATCTCGATCCTCGTCGGCGCGGCCAGCGAGGAGGAGGGCAAGACAGAGGAGGGCCCGGGAGCGATCCGGGCCGAGGTTGGAGCCTGATGGCAGACGGGTCCTCCAACGGCGTCCTCGAGGTCGTTTACATCGACTGGCACATCAACCCGTTCCGGGCGGACCGCTGGTACGAGATCTGGGAGCCCGGCGCGGCCCGGGTGATGGCGTTCGGGGCGAAGGGCTGGAGCCTGACCCGCAACGAGGAGGATCCGCTCCACTTCCGCCAGGCCTCGGTCTGGGACAGCCATGAGGACTGGGAGCGCTACTGGTACTCGGACGAGATCGCGACGCTCCTCGAGCAGGCGGTCAGCTACTACAACAAGCCGCTCCTCCCCGTTTGGCACGCCCTGATCGCGGGCGAGTAGCGCCTCGCGCGGCCGCCGGCGCTACTCGCAACCAGGGGCAACCGCCCCTCCCCTTGCTCTCGGCTATCTGACCGGGATAGAGTCGGCCTGTCGTGAGGGGCATCGTGTGGGGAGAGAGACGAGCCGTGATCGTCGCCGGACTTGCCCTGGCGGCAGCCGTTTCCGTGGCGCTTCTGCTGACGGTGTCGCGACCGCAGCCGGCGCACGCCGCGTCGTGCAGCATCAACGACATCGACACGTTCTCTTCGGGCGCCCTGACGGTCGAGGGACCCGGAGCCTGCAGCGACCACGGCGAGTACATCAAGGCCTACTGCAATGGGGACGTGCAGATCGACTATGCGTTCATCGACACCAACGACCTGTCGGCGACGAAGGACACCGGGATCCCGTGTGCATCCGTCTCGGTTGTGGACGTCGAGGGTCTCAACGGAAACGACCGGATCGAGCTGACGACGCTGGGGTCGGCGCGCCTCGCCAACGGCGGGGCCGGCGACGACACGCTGTTGACTCGCAACGGCGTGAACGACTATGCCGATTGCGGTGACGGCTTCGACTCGGTCCAGGCGGATCAGAGCAAGCTCGATGCCGTCCACAACTGCGAGGTTCAGGACTTCCTGCCCGACCCGGCCGTACAGACCAAGAAGAAGTGCAAGAAGAAGCACCGGCGTCAGGCGGCCGCCGCGAAGAAGTGCAAACGACGGGGCCACTAGCCGGCGATCCGGCGTCAGGGGCATCTCCGCAGCTACTTCGTAGAGCTGCCGGTGTTCTCGGTAGGCCCCAATGGTCTCCGCACGCAACGTATTCGCCCGCTTCGCCCTGACCGCCGCCCTCGCGGCGGCGCTGCTCGCCGTCCAGGCGGGCGCAGCGCAGGCCAAGGTGAGCTCGTCAGTCAGCGGATCCCTGCTCACGGTCAGGGGCGGCAAGGGACCGGATCGGATCACGGTCACCTGCACGGTGGGCCTGGTCAAGGTGAACCGCAAGGACCCCCGCAGCGGCGCCATCGAGTGCTCGAAGGTCTCTGAGGTGGACGTCATGGCCGGGTCCGGAAGCGACCGGGTCAACCTCTTCGGAGTCGGCCCCGACACGGGCTTCGGCCAGCGCGACCTGCCCGGCGGCTTCGGGCACGGCACCGGCGCCGCGGCCGACCTCGGCGACGGCAATGACCGCTTCATCGGAGGGGCCTCCGCCTTCAACCTGGTCCTGGCGGGCGCCGGGAACGACCATCTGACGGGAGGCCGGTTCCGCGACAGCCTTCAGGGCGGCAGCGGCGACGACACCGCCACGGCGGGCGCCGGCCGCGACATCCTGCTCGGCAATTCTGGCAACGACAAGCTCAACGGCGGCGCGGACGATGACCTGCTCAGCGGCAACGCCGGCAACGACGTGCTGATCGGCGGCGCCGGAACCGACCTGCTCGGCGGGGGCGCCGGCATGGATCGCCTCTTCGGCGGCCCCGGTGCTGACCAGCTGATCGGCGGCCCGGGCAAGGACCGCCTCAAGGGCGGGCCGGGAAACAACACGCTCGTCCAGGACTCGCCCACCAAGAAGTAGAGAGGATTGGCGGGTGACCGCCGATCCTCTGGGTGCGCTGGTGCCGGGCTGGGAGCCCTCGCCGGATGGCGGGAGGGCGGAGGGCCCGCTGGCGGGCCTGACCGTCGTGGTCAAGGACGTGATCGACGTCGCGGGAGCGGTGACCGGCGGCGGCAGCCCCGACTGGGCCGCGGCACACGAGCCCGCGCGGGAGAGCGCGGCGGCGGTCACGGCCCTGACGACCGCGGGCGCCTCGCTGACGGCCAAGGGGCAGTGCGCCGAGCTCGCCTTCAGCCTGAGCGGCGACAACGTCCACTTCGGCATGCCCCGCAACCCGACGGCCCCTGAGCGTGACCCCGGCGGATCCACCAGCGGGCCCGCGTCGGCGGTCGCCGGCGGCCTCGCCGACCTGGGCCTGGGCACGGACACCCTCGGCTCGATCCGCGTCCCGGCCCTCCTACTGCGGGATCTATGGCTTCCGGCCGACCCACGGCCGGATCTCGGTCGATGGGGTGATGCCGCTCGCCCAGGACTTCGACACCGTCGGGCTGCTTGCGCGCGAGCCCGAGATCCTGCAGCGCGCCGCTGGGCAGCTCCTCGGCAATAGGCCGACCGGGGCATCTCCGCCGTCCCGCTTGCTGCTCTCGCCCATCCTCCTGGCTGCCGCCGACCCTGAAGTGGCGGAGGCCGGCCGCGCGGCTGCGCACGATCTGGCCGAGAAGCTGAACGCCGACGTCGCCGACACGCAGGTGCTCGACGAGGCGCCCTCCCCTGCGGAGGGGATGGCGGCCTTCAACGTCCTGCAGGGCGTGCAGGTGTGGCGAAACTACGGGCAGTGGGTCGAGCGGACGAGCCCGTCGCTGGGAGCCGACATCGCCGCCCGGCTCGACCGAGCGGCTGGGTTCGGCTCGGAGGACATCGCGCAGGCCCAACCCGGCGCGCATGCCATGGCGGCAGCAGTTGCGAGGCTCGGCTCGAACGAGGCGCTCGTCCTGCCCACAACGGGAACAGCGGGCCCTCCCCGCCAGGCCGACGCCGACCAGAGAGAGCGAGCCCGCCTCTCCGCCGGCCAGCTGACCTCGATCGCGACCTTGGCCGCGGCTCCGGCGATCTCAATGCCGAGGCTCAGCGTCGGCGGCCTGCCGGTCGGCATCAGCCTGGTCGGTCCTCCGGGCAGCGACCTGTCGCTGCTCGCCGCCGCTAGTGCTGCTCGAGCGGGGCCATCGTGAGGCCCGCCTGCTTGAGCTGCTCCCAGTAGAGCTCGGCGGGCTCGCGAGGACCCGTCCAGACGGCGGCCTGGCCACGGTTGTGGATCGTGTCGGCGAACCGGTATCCGCCATCCAGGGAGATCCCCGGGATCACGTTCGAGAGCGTCTTGGCGACGTGATCGAAGGTGTTGTGATCGTCGTTGAGGACGATCACCAGCCAATTCCCGCCCAACCCCTCCTCCGGACCGGCGGATTTGGGACGCTCAACGGTGGTCGTGGCCACCCGGCGGAAGGTAGAGGATTCGCTTGGAGCCAGCAGGAATTTCCCGCCCGTTTTCCTGCCTGGATGTAGCTAGAACGGGTTCGGAACCTGGACGATGACGTTGTCGAAAACGCCGGTGATCCCGGTCCCCGCGCCCGACCCCTTGGCGCCCGACGTGACGACCGTCTGGCGGCCGTCAGGCTGGTCGGCGGCCGCGTCCGTGACCGACACGACGCCGTGACCGTTGACCGCGGCAGCGATGCTCGTTGTCGTTCCACCACGCGAGAAGGCACGGATCGCGATCGTGTTCGGCTTGGATCCCACCTTGATGAACTTGCCGCTGCCCGCCGCCTCGAGCTTGGGCCCCGCGGGCCCCTTCGGGTCGCGGAAGTACTGCCACTTGTGGGCGTTCGGCAGGATCCGGAAAACGTAGCCAGCCGAGCTGCTCCAGCGGACGCCGACCCCCACGAAGGACTTCTTCTGCAGCTTTCGCGTCCCACCGCCGACCGTGGTGGTCCCGAGCATCCCCTGATCGGAGTACGTGGAGCCCGAGTCGCCGACGACCGACGAGCGGTATGTACAGGAGTTCGTGTTCCTGCCGACCCCGACCCCCAGGGCCCGGATGCCCACCCACTTGCGCTTGCAGGCGGTGCCGCCGACCTTCTGGAAGGCGTTCACGTCGTCCTGGCTCTGGAACTGGTAGCTGGCGACCGGGATCGGCGCAGCCTGAGCCACAGCGCCGGCCACGAGGGCCGCGCCGGTGACGAGCAGGGCTGTCAGCTTGGTGCGCATGCGGGCGTGAATGTAGCCGTGGGGCTACCGGAAATTGCAAGAACACCCCTCACGCCCCGATGTAGCGGTCAGCGGCTGGCAGACCGCTGATTTTCGGAGCGAAGGGCGAAGCCCGAAGCGACTTATGTGGGGCGGTCGCCTGCAGCCGCGCCCGGGTTATGCGAGCCGATTTATCGCGGGCTTACCATGTGGGAATGAGCGAGCACCGCCTGCCCGAGCGGGACCGCCCCTGGGTCATGCGCACCTACGCGGGCCACTCGGATGCCCGTCGATCGAACGAGCTCTACCGAAAGAACCTGGCCAAGGGCCAGACAGGCCTCTCGGTCGCCTTCGACCTGCCCACGCAGACCGGCTACGACCCCGACGCGGAGCTGGCCCGCGGCGAGGTCGGCAAGGTCGGCGTCTCGATCGTCCACAAGGGCGACATGCACACGCTTTTCGACGGTATCCCACTCGGCGAGATGAACACCTCGATGACGATCAACGCCACGGCCGCCTGGCTGCTCGCGCTCTACGCGACGGTCGCGGATGAGAACGGCGTCGAGCGCGCCGCGCTGGCCGGAACGACGCAGAACGACATCATCAAGGAGTACCTCTCGCGCGGCACCTATGCCTTTCCGCCGGGGCCTTCGATGCGGCTGATCGCCGACACGGTCGCCTTCACCGTCAACGAGATCCCCAAGTGGAACCCGATCAACGTCTGCTCCTACCACCTGCAGGAGGCCGGCGCCACCCCGGTTCAGGAGATCGCCTACGCGCTCTCCACCGCGATCGCGGTGCTCGACGAGGTGAAGGCGCGCGGCCAGGTCGCCGACGAGGACTTTCCCAAGGTCTTCGGCCGCATCTCGTTCTTCGTCAACGCCGGGGTCAGGTTCATCGAGGAGCACGCCAAGCTGCGCGCCATGGGCGAGATGTGGGAGTGGATCGGCCGCAACCGCTACGGGGTGACCGAGCCGAAGTTCCTGCGCCTCCGCTACGGCGTCCAGGTCAACTCTCTCGGTCTGACCGAGTCCCAGCCCGAGAACAACGTGCCCCGGATCGTGCTCGAAGCGCTTGCCGTGACCATGGGCCGCGACGCCCGTGCCCGGGCCATCCAGCTGCCGGCTTGGAACGAGGCGCTCGGCCTCCCCCGCCCCTGGGATCAACAGTGGAGCCTGCGGATCCAACAGATCCTGGCCAACGAGACAGACCTACTCGAGTACCCCGACATCTTCGAGGGCTCGAAGGTGATGGACGGCCTGGTAGCCGAACTGGTCGAAGGCGCCAAGGCCGAGATGAAGGCGGTCGAGGAGAAGGGCGGCGCGGTCGAGGCGGTCCCCTACATGAAGGCACGGCTGGTGGAGTCGAACCGCGAGCGGATCGCCAAGATCGAGCGGGGCGACATCGTCGTCGTCGGGCAGAACAAGTTCAGAGAGACCGAGGATTCGCCGCTCACCGCCGCTGAGGACGGCGGCATCCTCACCCCCGATCCCGAGGTCGAGCGCGAGCGGATCGCCGCTCTCGAGGAGTGGCGCTCGCAGCGAGATCAGGCAGCCGTCGACGCGGCTCTTGAGAAACTCGCTGAGGCCGCCCGCGACGAGAGCGCGAACATCCTGCCGGCGACCATCGAGGCCGCCAAGGCCGGCGCCACCACCGGCGAGTGGGCGGGCGTCCTGCGTGAGGTCTTCGGCGACTACCGAGCGCCCACCGGCGTTTCGGAGGCAGCGGGCGGCGCCGCGGTGAACGGCGACCTGCTCGGCGAGGTTCGCGACCAGGTCTCCAAGGTCGCCGAGGAGATCGGGCACCCGATCCGGATCCTGGTCGGCAAGCCCGGCCTCGACGGCCACTCGAACGGCGCGGAGCAGATCGCCGTCCGAGCCCGAGACGTGGGCATGGAGGTGATCTATCAGGGCATCCGTCTGACACCGGAGCAGATTGCGAATTCCGCCGTCCAGGAGGACGTCGACGTGGTGGGTCTCTCGATCCTTTCCGGCTCGCACCGCGAGCTCGTCCCCCGCGTCGTCGAGCTCCTGCGCGAGCAGGGCGCCGACATCCCCGTCGTGGTCGGCGGGATCATCCCGGCCGCGGATGCCGCCGCCATGCGCGAGGCCGGCGTGGACGGCGTCTACACGCCGAAAGACTTCGAGATCAACCGGATCATGGGAGAGATCGCCGACCTGGTCGCAGAGCGCCACCGGGCCGTCCAGCCGGCCTGATGAGCGACCCGGAGCTGAACGGCGACCGCAGCTCCTGGCTTCGCTGCTACCGCTGCTGGGCTACGGACCTGGAGGTCCAGCTCCACTACGACGCGATCCTGCGGATCGACCCCGAGAGTGGAGAGCCCGCGGAGCGCCTCGACGAGGTCCAGGAGGCAGTCGTCCAGTGCCTGCGCTGCCTGCACGACCAGCCACACCTGACGATCCAGGAGGACAAGGTCGTTCCGGTCGAGGACCGATGGGAGCGGATGGTCGCGGGCACCCCGTGGGTTGCGTCCTGCACGGTCACCGTCGACCAGGACCAGGTCGAGAGCTGTTCAGGGCCCGAGGCTGCCGAGTCGCTCACCTACGGCTCGTTCGGCGAGGCGGGGACGCGCGAGTTCTTCACCCACGTGCGCTTCCACAAGCACGACGAGGAGCGGATCATCGTGCACCTCTTGGTCGAGCTCTACGCACGCTCGGCCGAGGAGGCGACCGAGGTTCTCGAGGAGGCCTCACGGGGCGTGCTCGAGATCACCTCGCTGGCGGAGGAGTCACGGCCTCCCGCCCACGCCCCCGACGAGGCTCACTAGCGGAGGTGGACATTCACCGCCGCTCGGGATAGGTTGGCCTCGAACTCGCCCAACCGGGAGAGGAGTGGGCATGGATGCTTCTCGGACGAAGAGGTTCTCCCTGGCTGTGATCACCGCGCTGCTGATCGTCACCTGTCTCGGCGCTGCCGGCGCCGGCGCCAAGAAACACAAACGGCTGAGGCTGACGTGTGATCAGACCACCCAGGAGATCTTCAAGACCGCAGAGCAGTTCAGGCAGCAGCACAACGCGATGGGATGGACGATCGAGCCGGCGCCGGAAGGGCTACTTGTCGGCGGCGCCTGCAAGAACGTCGCCCCGCTGACGCGACAGGGAGCGGCCTACCTCGCGGACGTGCACCACTCCGGCGACGCTGACCCTCCATTCCCCGGCGAGACGAACCCCGACGTCTACGCCTACCACTGGTACTGGACCGAGATCGTCGCCCGGACCAAGAAGGGCCGGCTTCGGGACACGATCACCGACTTCCACTGCCAGCGCGAGGCGATTGGGCCCGCCCCTCAATTCGAAATCCAGGTGCTCCCCTGCTGAGGTCTAGGGACCCCCGGGCTTGTTCTCCTCGCCGGGCGCGCCGGGGTCCTTGATCGCCTCACCGGCGGCCTTCGCCTTGTCCTTGAGGCTGCCCTTGCCGCCGGCGATGTCCTTGAGCTCCTCGGCGTCCTCCTTCAGGGCATCCGTACCACCGCGCTTGTCGACGATCTTCTTTGCCTGATCGGTGAGCCGTCTGAAGTTGACCATCACTCCTCCTTATCCGGGGTTCTTGCGCGGAACCAGAACGGCCCGCTTGAACTCCGCGACAAGTGTCCCATCCTGGTTGTAGGCGCGGCTATGGACCTTGACCACCCCGCGGTCAGGCTTCGACTCGGAGGGCCGCACCTCCAGCACCTCGGACTCGACGAAGAGGGTGTCCCCGTGGAAGACGGGATTGGGATGGCTGAGGTCGTCCGTGGCCAGGTTGGCGATCGCCTTGCCGGAGACGTCGTTGACGGTCATCCCGAACATCAGCGAGTAGACATAGGGGCCCGCGACGACGTTCCTTCCCTGCTGCGACTTCGACGCATACACGTCGTTGATGTGCAGCGGATGGTGATTCATGGTCAGCAGGCAGAAGAGATGGTCCTCCGACTCCGTGATCGTCTTCGCAGGCCAGTGCTTGTAGACGGCACCGACCTCGAACTCCTCCAGGTAGCGCCCATATTCGTGCGCGCCCGAGGCCTCCCGCTCGGCCTGATCCGTGGTCAGCTGGTGCGCTTCCTCGTTCATCTGGGTCGATTCATCCTTTCTGTCTCGGGGCCCCGACCGGCGCGGGATCGTACAAGCATTGCGCGCGGCGCCGTTCAGCAGCGGCGCAGGCGCCGTCCGAGCCGCGCGCGGCGCCCGTCCGCCAGCTCGATCGTCGCGGCTATCCGCCTCGACCGGTTGACGGCCAGAGAACGCAGCGGTATCCGCCCGCGTATGGGCAGCTCATCGTCACTGCCCAGGCTGTGATTCCCGACTTTGAAGCGGGCGCGGTAGACGGCTCCCGCATCGCGGCCGGCAAACACGAGCTTGATCCGCGAGCGAGCACAACGGCCCTCATTCGGCGCCGATCCGCTCCTGAAGCGCAGCTTCATCCGGACCTTCGGCTTGTCGCGCGGCCGCCGGGCCGCCAGGGCATCGATCAGCTCCCGGTAGGCGCTGAAGGCCGGCTTCTCGCTGTAGTCATCGCGGAGCAGGCCGTAGTGATATTGGAAGTTTGGAGCGCTGGTCCGATGGTCCCGCAGGTCGAACCAGCGGTAGTCGGTGACGTGGTAGGTGCCGCGGAAGTCGCTGGCGGCAGCGACCATCGAGCGCAGAGCCTGCTCCTGCTGCGCCTCGGAGCGCCCCGTGCCCGTCGGCCAGCCGTTCTCTTCGATCCGGATCGGGACGGCCATCCCGAGCCCGGCGATCGGCATGTAGCAGCGCCGGAGCTCGCTGATCGCGGTGATCAGCCCCTCGCCCTCACCACCGGGCGCAGCCGGGGGAAGGACGGTCCCCGGATACGCGTCGAGGCCGACCCAGTCCACCGAGCGAACGAAGGGGCGGCCGCCGGTATCTCGCAGGTAGTCCCAGAAGCTCTCTTCGTTCGCGGGGGTGTTGCGGTAAGCCCAGTTGAAACCGATCCGGAGCTGCGCGTAACGGTCCCGTAGGGCCTCCTTCTTCGCCGCGATCACTCCCCGCACGAGGGCGTCGCGTGCGCCGGGGAAGAACGAGTCGGAGGCGTCGGGGGCGATCGGCGGGAAGTTCACCTCGTTGGTCACCTGGATTCCGGTCACGCCGCGGTTACGGCCGAAGACCCGCACGACCCGACGAACGAAGGTGGTCCAGGCGGGGATATCCCCCTCCTGCTCGGGTGTGGGGTGATAGCGCAGCTGAAGCTCGACGAGGTAGCCCGCATTTGTGTAATGGCGGGTGAGGGCGAGGAATTGCTGGAAGCCCTGCTCGCCGAGGGACCAGAAGAAGCGATTGAGGCGAAGGGTGATCGGCGTCCGAGCTGGCCGCAGCCTGTCGAGCGCAGCGAGTGTCTTCGCGGGGTCGTCCGGCACCGGCGGAACCGGGGGCCCCAGCGCTCCCGCCTCCCCGGCGGGCGTGATGCCGAAGCGGAGCCGCGGGCCCGAGAGCCTGGGCAGGCCGGGGGAGCTCGTGTCACCCGTACAGGAGAGCTGGGCGTGCGCCGAGTCCGCGGGAATGAGCCACGACGAGATCAGCGCCGCCGCCAGCCCGATCACGATCCCGGTCGCCGCCAGGGCCTGCCCCTTCCCGATCATCGGCTCAAGGTAATCCTTCACCCACCGCCCAGGGGCATTCCCTCGAACCTTTCGATGTCCCGGATCTCGGCATCGATCTTCGATCCCAGTCGCTCTCGTTCGCGCCTCGGCAGGTTGAGCGTGATCTCCAGCCGGCCGCTCTTGCGCGACGAGCGCCAGCCGCCCACAACGACGCCGTCCTCGACGATCACCGGGCGGATCCAGCCACCTCCCCCCTCCTTGACGTGCGCGGCGTGCTCACCCGTGACCGCGAACTCACGGTCCTTCCAGCCGAGCAGGTAGGTGTCGAAGTTCCCCAGCATGCGCACCTGGTCCTTGGCCGGCATGCGCGGCAGTTCCCCACGCATCACCAACATCGTCTCGTCTCCCACCGCGACCTCCTCGATCTCCCTTGAGATCGACTCGAGCCCCGCGCGGACGTCGCGCAGCGGCAGCCCCGACCAGTAGGCGAAGTCCCGATCGGTGGCGGGCCCGAAGGCGCCGAGGTAACGGCGGGCGAGCTCCGCGAGCGCCCGATCGCGATCGAATTGTGGAGGCTTGCCGAGCCAGTCCTCCCGCCTGACAAGGCAAGTGGTCCTCCCGCGGTCCGGGCCGAGGCAGGCGACGCCGGAGACCACCGTTGTGAGGGCGATGTGCATGCCGGTCTGGGTGTCCAGCTTGATCCCCGAGGACTCGGCCCGGGTGCGCGCCTCTGTCCTGGTCAGCGGCCCTTCGTCCGCCAGAGCCGCACCGATCGCCGAGAGCGCTCTTTCCTGCTTGGCGACCGGGAGGCCGAGCTGCTCGAGGCGCCGCCTGGACCACCGCTCGATGGCCGGCTCGAACAGCGGCAGCCACCAGCCTGCGTCATCAGTGGGGATCAGGTGGATCGTCATTCGCATCACCCAGGTGCGGAGCAGCGACCGCTCCTCGGTGCGAGCCCGCGTGATGTCGGAGGCGGTCAGCTTCCTGCTGCGCGAGCGAAAGGTGAGCGGGCCGGCGTAGACGTCCTGTGCCTGCGCGCCGGCGATCGACCGGGCGATCTCCGCGGGATCCTTGGCGGACCCCGGCCGGTGCAGCAGCTGCGTGGCGGCGCGCACCCGGGCCAGCCGGGTCGGATCGATCCCAGCCACCTGTCCTAATGGACCTTCTTGGTCCGGGCGCGCTGCTCGTGGCGATCGACCACCTGCGCGATCAGCTTCTGAATCCCCGAGTCGCCGCTCACCCTGATGTGGCCCGCCTCGTACGCCTCTCTGTAATCGGCCGGGTGGCCCTCCTCGGCGAGCCGGTTGAACTCGGCCCGCTGGAACTCGACGGTCACCCGCGCATCCTCGGTCGAGGCGGCCTTGCTGATCTTCGGCCCGGGGAGCTCCACCCGGAACATCTGCACGTCGCCCCGACCCCGCAGCTCGAGCTCGAAGACCAGCTTGAGAGGAGCGAGAGCCGGCACCTCGGCCTGGAAGCGCTCGATCGCAGTCTTGATCAGGTCCTGGGTCGACGCCATCTCACCACGGTATTGGCTTCCGGTTTCGGAAGAAGCCGCCGGTCGGCCCGTCGTCCGGCAACGTCGCAAGCCAGAGGGCCGTGTCAGCTCCCTCCTCCACCGAACGTGGCGCACCCGATCCGCCCATGTCGGTCCGGACCCATCCCGGACACATCGCGTTGACCTTGATGTCGCGTTCGTCCCACGCCAGGGTCCTGGTGAGCGCGTTGAGAGCCGCCTTCGAGACCCGGTAGGCGCCATGGCCGCCGTTCATGTCAGAGAGCTGGCCGGCGCCGCTCGAGACGTTCACCACCCGCGCCGCGTCGCTCTTGCGCAGCAGCGGCAGCAGGACCTCTATCAGGCGCCAGGGGCCGAACGTGTTGACCTCGAGCACCTCGTGCGCTTCGTCCAGATCGTATTCCGCGGCGCCGACGGGATCGCCGTAGACGCCCGCGTTGTTGACCAGAGCGTCCAGGCGGCCGGGCCCGGACTCGACCGTCTGCGCTGCCGCGTCGACCGCCGCCTGGTCGGTGACGTCGAGCTGGATCGGCTCGATCCCCTGATGGGCTGCCACGTCATCCGGGTTGCGCGCGCCGGCGAAGACGAGGAAGTCGTGATCCGCTGCGAGCTGGCGCGCGATCTCGGCGCCGATCCCGCGGTTCGCCCCGCTGACCAGGGCGACACGGCTCAAACCTTGTTCCGCTCCAGCAGCTTCTTGCCGATCACCATGCGCTGGATCTCGGAGGTCCCCTCTCCGATCAGCAGCAACGGGGCGTCCCGGTAGAGCCGCTCGATCTCGTACTCCTTCGAGTAGCCGTAGCCGCCGTGGATCCGGAAGGCGTCCTCGACGACCTCCTTGCCGGTCTCGGAGGCGATCAGCTTCGCCATCCCGGCCTCGAGGTCCGAACGCTCGCCGGCGTCCTTCATCCGGGCGGCCTTCCTCGTGACGAGCCGGGCGGCCTCGATCTTGGTCGCCATGTCGGCGAGCTTGAAGAGGATCGCCTGATGCTGGGCGATCGGCTTGCCGAAGGTCTTTCGCTCCTGGGAATACTTCAGCGCCAACTCCAAAGCTCGCTGGGCGATGCCGACCCCGCGGGCCGCGACGTTCACGCGACCGACCTCGAGCGCGTCCATCATCTGCGAGAAGCCCTTGCCGAGCCCGGCCTCCTCGCCGCCGAGGATGCGCTGGGGCGGGCACCTGTAGCCCGAGTAGATGAGCTCGGTGGACTCGACGCCCTTGTAGCCCATCTTCTTGATCTTCGGCGGAATCTCGAGGCCCGCGAACTCGCCCTCGTTCTTCTCCTTCCAGGGCTCCTTCTCGGTGATGAAGCAGGTCATCCCCTTGTACGGCGGATCCGCCTTCGGGTCGTTCTTCATCAGCACGAAGACCACGCTCGACCCGAGCCCGTTGGTGACCCACATCTTCTGCCCCTCGAGCACCCAATTGCCGTCGTCGTCCTTGGTGGCGACGGCCTTGATGCCCTGGACATCGGAACCGACCTCCGGCTCCGAGAGCGAGAAGGCGGCGCGGATCTCGCCCGTGGCCATCTTCGGCAGGAAGTACTCCTTCTGCTCGTCGGTGCCGAACTTCATCAACAGGTAGGAGCCGATGAAATGGGTGTTGACCACCCCGGAGATCGAGATCCAGCCGCGCGAGAGCTCCTCGACGATCATCGAGTAGGTGGTCAGATCGAGGCCCATGCCGCCGTACTCCTCCGGGATGGTCACCCCGAAGAGCCCGAGCTCCTTCATCTGCTCGACGATCGGCTCGGGGAACTTGTCCTCGTGGTCGTACTCCTCGGCGTTGGGGAGGATCTCGTTGTCAACGAAGTCGTGGACCATCTCGACGATGGCCTTCTGCTCGTCGGTCATCTCCTGGAACGTGCTCGCTTGCTGCTCGGTCGCTACGGCCATGGCTCCTCTGTGAAGTCGATTTGGGCGCCGGTTCGAGCCTGGCGCGGGGTTGCGAAGGATACCCGGGGGGCCGATACCCTCGGCGCAGGGATCCATGTCGAGTGAACCGAGGACGACAGAGCAACTGGCGGAGCTGATCCGAGCGGGACTGGTCCCGTCGGTCGGCACCACGATGGACGGCGAGCAGATGATCAGCCTCATCGCAGGGGTCCTGAATATGGCGGCACACCGCGAGTTCGTCACCGTGATGGTCGATCAGTCTGGTCGCCCCACCGAGTACCCCGGCATCGCCGGGTTCCGGGAGGGATTGGGCGATTGGATCTCCCCCTACGACGAATTCCGGCTCACGATCGATGAGGTGATCCCAGCGAGCGAGAGCGCACTCGTCTTCCTCGTCACGCAGGGTGGTGTGACCAAACACGGGGGCGTCGAGATCGAGAGCCCTGGGGCGACCGTCTGGTGGCTCGAGGACGGGGCGATTCGACAGGCCGTCTTCTACATCGACCAGCGGGCTGCGCTGAAGGCGGCCGGGATCGATCCCGACCGCACATCAGGCGACTGACTACTCCTCGGCGAGGATGCCGTAGAGCTTGCGGCGGGCGTCCTTCAGGATCTCCGCCGCCTTGGTGAGCTGCTCCTCGTCATCGGCGCGAGCGAGCTGCTTCGCCGCACCGGCCAGCCGGAAGAGCTCCCTGCGAGCCTGGAAGCGCGGCGAGTCCTCATCGCCCTCCTCCCAGGGCCTCTGACCCTCGGTCCGCTCGGGCACGGCCTCCTGGCCGGCCTCCGTGAGCGAGAAGACGCGCTTGTCGTCGACCTGCTCGGCCTTGACCAGGCCCTCGTCCTCGAGCAGCTGGAGTGTCGGGTAGATCGAGCCTGCGCTCGGGCGCCAGCGGCCCCCGGTGCGCTCCTCGAGCTCGGTGATCATCTCGTAGCCGTGCATGGGACGGTCGTCGAGCAGCGCCAGGATGGCGCTGCGAACGTCGCCGCGGCGGACGCGATGGCGTCCCCGGCCACCTCCGCGGCCGCCCCTCATCTCGTGCCGCCCGTATCCATGGCGGCTTCTCTGTCTGTGCATCTCTTGTGTTCCTTTCGATCAATCACGAGTTAACACGATATATCGTAACAGCTCGGCATCAGTGGGTTGGGATGAGGGCTTCGCCATCAGATCGCGGCTGCAGCGACCGCCCCGGACAAGTCGCTTCGGGCTACGCCCTCCGCTCCAGAGTGGAGCGGTCTGGCAGCCGCTACAGCTCCCAGGCGAAGCAGACGGAGCGCCAGCTGGGCCTCTCCCGCTCATAGAAGCGGTGGGCGTCCTTTCGGCCCTCGGCGCTGTCGAGCTCGAGGTGAGTGGCGCCACGCTCGCGCGCCCAGTCCTTGGCCGTGTCGAGCAGACTCTTCCCCACTCCCTCTGAGCGGTGCTCCGGGCTGACCGCCAGGTCCTCCACCCAGCAGCGCGGCCCGAAACGGATCGAGTTCAGCTCGAGGTACGCCGTGCAGAGCCCGAGCAGCTCGCCGCGGTGCTCGGCCACCAGCACGGCAGCGGTCTCGTCCGCGATCGCATCCGCGATGGCCGCCCGCGCGCGCTCGGGGTCCCAGCTCGGCGGCACTGACCCCGGAGGTGCGAACAGCCACTCGTACATGCCGAGCACCCTCTCAACCTCGCCCGGGACCGCCTCGCGAACCTTCGGCATGACGTGAGGCTATCCGTGGCGCGCCCGCCATACGCGTCCAGATAGCGTTCCCCTAATGAGAAACCCAAGAGACTTCTTCAAGCCGCTGGCGATCGGGGCGCCGGAACCACCGCACGAGATCCCCTTCAAGCCCTCGCGGATGATCCATTTCCTCGACGCGTCCAACGAGAAGATGCGCGCCAAGGTCCCGGACATGGTCAAGCAGGTCGACATCCTGCTCGGCAACCTCGAGGACGCCATACCGATCGACAGGAAGGTCCCGGCCCGCGAGGGCCTGATCGAGGTCGCCAGCGAGGTCGACCTCGGCGACACCCAGCTCTGGACACGTGTGAACGAGCTCGAGAGCCCGTGGTGCCTCGACGACCTCACCCAGCTCGTCACCGAGATCGGCGACAAGCTCGAGGTGATCATGGTCCCGAAGGTCCAGGGCCCCTGGGACATCCACTACGTCGACCGCCTGCTGGCCCAGCTCGAGGCCAAGGCCAAGCTGGAGCGCCCGCTGCTGATCCACGCGATCCTCGAGACCTCGCTCGGGGTGGTCAACCTGGAGGAGATAGCGACCGCGAGCCCCCGGATGCAGGGGATGAGCTTTGGGCCGGCGGACCTGGCCGCATCCCGGCGGATGAAGACGACCAGGGTCGGGGGTGGCCACCCCGGCTACCAGGTGATCGCGGACCCCGATCCCGACGACCCGGACGCTCCACGCGCGACCGCGCAACAGGACCCTTGGCACTACTCGATCGCCCGCATGGTCGACGCTTGCACCTCGGCCGGGCTTCTGCCCTTCTACGGGCCCTACGGGGACATCAAGGACACCCTCGGCTGCGAGACGCAGTTCCGCGCCGCCTTCCTGCTCGGCTGCGTCGGCGCCTGGTCACTGCATCCCGTTCAGATCGACATCGCCAAGAAGGTCTTCTCCCCGCCCCCGGATGAGGTGCTGTTCGCCAAGAAGGTGATCGAGGCGATCCCCGACGGCGCCGGCGTCCACATGATCGACGGCAAGATGCAGGACGATGCCACCTGGAAGCAGTGCAAGGTGATGGTGAGCCTCGCCGAGATGCTGGCGAAGAAGGACCCGGAGCTCGCCGAGGCCTACGAGATCAAAGTGTGAGCGAAACCTTCCGGCACCGCCTCCGCGTCCGCTACAACGAGTGCGATCCGCAGGGCGTCGTCTTCAACGCCAACTATCTGACCTACTTCGACATCACGATGGGCGAACTCTGGCGCGAGCTCGGCGGGTATCAGGCCATGGTGGACGCGGGCGTCGACATGGTGGTCGCCGAGGCGACGATTCGCTACCTGGCACCGGTGCGCTTCGACGACGAGGTCGAGGTGGTGGCGCGAGTGACAAGGCTCGGGGATACCTCGATGACCACGGAGCTCGTGATTGAGGATGGAGGGGAGCCGGCGGCGGAGGGCGAGCTGCGGCACGTCTTTATCGAGACTGGCGGTGGTCCGACGGCGCCCATCCCGGATCGGATCCGGGATGGGCTGAGTCGGTATGCGTTGAGTTGACTTCTACGGGGTCGGGTCGGTGACCGCCGCCGAGAATATGTCCGTATTGCCGAACGTCGCCGGGCAATCCGTAAGCGGCGCAGGCGGAGTGCCGGCGGTGCCGTCGACGGTCGCCAGGCGGAATGTGTCAATTGCTGGGCAGACGGCAGCGTTGCGCGCGTCGTTGAACACCGAAACGGCGCCGGCGTTCGTCGCGGCGACGGTGTTGTAGTCGCCGAGGAACCCGTTGAACAGCGCGTTCGCGCTGGAGCCCCGAGAGTCGCCGACCACGCCGCGGTCCAGTGTCGTCAGCCCGCTCAGGGTCGTCCCCGAGACGTCCGCATGCCGAGTGACACCGACGAACTGGCGCGTGCTCGTCATGTCGTTGCGAAACGGGTCGCTGAACCCGTCGTAGACCACGTACAGGTCCCGACCGTTCGGCGACAGGCCGATGAAGGCGAAGTCAGGCCGATCGCCCGACTGCTCCACCTGCACCGGGTTCGTCCAGCTCTGACCGCCGGTGGCCGACAGCTGCACGAGCGCATGCTCATGGTTGAGGCCGGCGGATCCATCCGACCAGCCGATGGCCATCGTGTTGCTCGCCCCCGTGCCGGTCGGTGCGCCGTTCGCGATGTCCAAGCTCGGGAACGAGCTGGTGCGGGCGCCGGCGATCCCGTCGAACGAGATCTGCGCCGTGCCGTCATCGGCTCCCACGTCGGTGACGTTGGCGACGTCGCGCGGCTTCCCGAAGGAGACGCCGCCGTCCGTGGACGTGGCCAGCTTGAAGACAGTCTGCTTCTGGGAGAAGTCCTCCCAGACCGCGTAGACAGTGCCGTGGCTGTCCGTCCGAATCGCGCAGCCCTGGCGCCCCGGCCGCTTGTTGTTCGCGAACGCGGAGCTGAGCGTGATTGGCCGCGACCAGGTGTCGCCGCCGTCAGTCGAGTGGCTGACCGAGATCTGCTCGGGACCGATGTCCTTCTGGCTCCTGAACTGCGTGTAGCAGCTGTAAACCGTGCCGAAATGGGCGCTGCTGGCGGCGTTGTCCGCCCAGATCGCGTCCTTGTCGGAGAAGGTCGTCGAGCTCTGCCGCCGTTGCGTGACGATTGCCGGATCGCTCCAGGCGCTCGCATCGCCCGAGGCGGCCGCGGCCAGGTCATCGGCGTGCGAGACGGCGATCGCTTCGAAGCCCTTGAACGTCTGGTCCTTCCGCTCCGTCGCGAAGTTGGAGGTCAGGTTCCCGTAGTAGAGGCGAGAGCCGTTTGACCAGCTGAAATGCCCGCTCGAATCCGGACGCGGTCCGAAGACCGTGACCGGGTCGCCATCGGAGACCAGGCCGGCCTCGAAGTAGTGCGGGAGCGTGCCAATCGGACCCACCCCTGCGTTACCCGTCCTAGCGCTCCAGCCCTGGTAGGTGGGCTGCATCCAGCTCGACCCACCGTTGAACGAGAAATAGATCCCGGAAACACCGACGCCCTGTGTAAACGGGCAGTCCCCGCCGTTACAGGGAGCCAGGTCGATCTCGTCGTTGGAGCCCGCGGCCAGCACGCTCGGATTCGTCGGATCGATCGCGACCGTCGGCTCGTTCTGCTTGTTCTGGGGGAACGGGGTCATCGGGCTCCCATTCGTCACCAGTGCCTCCGCAGCGAATGCGACGGCCGGCGCGGCAACGATCGCGAGCACGCTGAGGAGGACAACGAATCCACTTCGCTTCAACATCGGATCCCTCCTGTGTGTACCTCTCCCCGGCCGGAACCTACCCCTGGTACCCGGTGAGTCAAACCAGCGCGGGCGCCTCCGGGAGCCCCTCGAGTGCGGCCGTGAGCTCCTCCTCGGGCATCTCCAGGTCCTCAAGCTCGCCCGCGAAGTAGGCCGAGTAGGCCGACATGTCGAAGTGGCCGTGGCCGGAGAGGTTGAAGAGGATCACCCGCTCCTCGCCGGCCTGCTTCGCCTCCTCTGCCTCGTCGAAGACGGCGCGGATCGCGTGGGCAGGCTCGGGCCCGGGGATGATCCCCTCGCAGCGGGCGAAGCGCACCGCTGCCTCAAAGGCCGCGATCTGCGCGATCGCCTTGGCCTCGACGAGACCCTCCTTCACCAGGGCGGAGAGGCTCGGCGCATCGCCGTGGTAGCGGAGGCCACCGGCGTGAACCGGCGGCGGCACGAAATCATGTCCGAGCGTGTACATCGGCATCAGCGGCGTCATCCCGACGGTGTCGCCGAAGTCATACGCATAGCGACCACGAGTGAGCGTCGGACAGGCGGCGGGCTCGGCGCCGACGAACCGTGTCTCAGTGCCCTCTCGGAGACTCTGCCGCAGGAACGGATAGGCGATGCCGGCGAAGTTGGATCCACCGCCGACGCACCCGATGACGACGTCGGGGGACTCGCCCGCCATCTCCAGCTGGTCGATGCACTCCTGGCCGATCACCGTCTGATGCAGGCAGACGTGGTTGAGCACCGACCCGAGCGAGTAGTTGGTCTCGTCGGCGCTCGCAGCGACCTCCACCGCCTCCGAGATCGCGATCCCGAGACTGCCCGATTCATGCTCTGCCTGTGAGCGGCCGGCCTCGGTCAGATCAGAGGGGCTGCGATGGACGGTCGCCCCCCAGGTCTCGATCATGGCCTTGCGGTAGGGCTTCTGGTCGTAGGAGATGCCCACCATGAAGACCTCGCACTCGAGGCCGAAGAGCTGGCAGGCGAGGGCCAGGGCCGATCCCCACTGTCCCGCCCCGGTCTCCGTCGCGAGTTTTCTGACCCCGGCCTCCCGGTTGTAGAAGGCCTGCGCAACTGCCGTGTTCGGCTTGTGGGAGCCGGCCGGCGAGACGCCCTCGTACTTGTAGTAGATGTGCGCCGGCGTATCGAGCTCTTGCTCCAGGCGGCGCGCGCGCAGCAGGGGCGTCGGGCGCCAGAGCCGGTAGATGTCGCGGAGCTGATCGGGAATCTCGATATCCGGGTCGGTCGACACCTCCTGAGCGATCAGTCCCATGGGGAAGATCGGCGAGAGGTCGTCGGGCCCCACCGGCTTGCCGGTGACCGGGCTGAGGGGCGGTGGCGGCGGATCGCCGGGCAAATCCGCGAGCAGGTTCACCCAGCTGGTCGGAATCTGATCCTCGGAGAGCTGGAACTTCACCTGATCGCCCATGGCCGGGCGATTCTATGTGTCTTGGGAGGCGGCTCGGCTAAGCCAGGCGCTCCTTGAGCGCCTTGAGCTGCTTCTGCAGCTGATCGGGAAGCCGGTCGCCGAAGCGGGCCAGATGCTCCTCGACCTGCGGCAGCTGCGCCTTGACGGCCTCGGGGTCGACCTCGAGGAGCAACCGCATGTCGTCGGCGCTCACCTTGGTCCCCTCAGCATCGATCTCGCCCTCTGCTGGGACGCGGCCGATCGGGGTGTCGACCGTCTCGCCGTCGCCGTCACAGCGGCGGAAGATCCATTCGAGGACCCGGATGTTGTCCCCGAACCCGGGCCAGACGAAGTTGCCCTCGTCGTCCTTGCGGAACCAGTTGACTAGGAAAATCTTCGGCAGCTTGGCCCCGTCGCGCTCGGCGGTCTTCAGCCAGTGCCCGAAGTAGTCGGCCATGTTGTAGCCACAGAAGGGCAGCATCGCCATCGGGTCGAAGCGGAGCTCGCCGACGGTGCCGTCGGCCGCCGCGGTCTTCTCGACGGACATCGTCGCGCCGAGGAAGACGCCGTGCTCCCAGTCGAACGCCTCGGTCACCAAGGGAACGACGGTCGCGCGGCGACCGCCGAACAGGAAGGCGTCGATCGGCACGCCCGCGGGGTCCTCCCACTCCTCCGCGATGCAGGGGCACTGCGCAGCCGGGGTGGTGAAGCGCGCGTTGGGATGCGCGGCAGGATCCTCAGAGTCCGGCGTCCACTCGTTGCCCTTCCAGTCGATCGCGTGCTCCGGGGGCTCGCCGGTCATGCCCTCCCACCAGATATCGCCGTCGTCGGTCTTGGCGCAGTTGGTGAAGACGGTGTTCTTCTCGATCGTGGCCATCGCGTTCGGATTCGTCTTGTAGCTCGTGTTCGGCGCCACGCCGAAGAAGCCGGCCTCGGGGTTGACGGCGTAGAGGCGCCCGTCCTTGCCGAACTTCATCCAGGCGATGTCGTCGCCGACCGTTTCGGCGGTCCAGCCCTCGAGTTTCGGGATCAACATGGCGAGGTTGGTCTTGCCGGAAGCCGACGGGAAGGCGCCGCTGACGTACTTGACCTTGCCCTCGGGAGAGGTCAGCTTGAGGATCAGCATGTGCTCGGCGAGCCACCCCTCGTCCCGGGCCATGACCGAGGCGATCCTCAGCGCGAAGCACTTCTTGCCGAGGAGGGCGTTGCCGCCGTAGCCCGAGCCGAACGACCAGATCTCCCGCGTCTCGGGGTAGTGGACGATGTACTTGGTGTCGCTGCTGGGCCAGGGGACGTCGTCCTGACCATTCGCCAGCGGCATCCCGACCGAGTGGACGCAGGGAACGAACTCGCCGTCGTCGCCGAGGACTTCGAGGGCGGCGGCGCCCATGCGGGTCATGATCCGCATCGAGGTGGCGACATATGCCGAGTCGGTCAGCTGGACGCCGATGTGAGAGATCGGGGAGCCGAGGGGACCCATCGAGAATGGGACGACGTACATCGTCCGGCCACGCATGCAGCCGCTGAAGAGCTCCTTGAGCACACCGCGCATCTCCGTCGGCTCGCGCCAGTTGTTGGTCGGTCCGGCGGCCTCCTCACGCTCGGAGCAGATGAACGTCCTGTCCTCGACGCGCGCGACGTCCGAGGGATTGGAGCGGGCCAGATAGGAGTTGGGCCGCTTGGCGTCGGAGAGTTTCTCGAACGTGCCGGCGTCGACCAGTTGCTGGGCGAGGGCGTCGTACTCCTCGGCGGAGCCGTCGCACCAGTGGATCGAGTCGGGCTGGGTCAGCTCGGCTATCTCGTCCACCCACGAAATGAGCTTGGCGTTCTTGGTCGGTGCCTCAGTTGCGGCGGTCGTCTCACTCACTGATGCGCTCAACTCCTTCTTCGATGGATTGATTCCCCTCCCCGCCGGGCGCGGGATGGTCTCATACCGCGCCGTCGTACAAGCTTTATAGGGGGTTTGTTCGGGTCATCGGAACATACCCCCGGCGGGGTGGAGCAAGCCTATCCGGGCCGCGGGATGACCATCACCGGACAGGGCGCAGCTCGTATCACCCGTGACGAGACGCTGCCGATCAGCAGCCTCATCACGGGTCCGAACCCACGCGAACCAAGCACCAGGAGGTCGATGCCGACCTCCGCCGCCTCGAGCAGCTTCTGGACCGGATCGCCCCTTGCCAAGATCGGCAGGGGGCGCAGCTCCGAGGGCAGCTCGGCGACGGCCTCGTGCAGACGGGTCTGGAAGTCCGGTCCGGCCTCGGCTTGCCCCAGAGCCGCCGCGGCGGCCCCCGTCGCCGGGATGGGCGTCATCACCCCGATCACCTTCATGGAAGCACCGAACTTCGAGGCCAGAGTGGCGGCCTCGTCGAGTGCCGCCTGCGACTCCGCCATGCCGTCGTAGCCCACCCCGACGACGCGCAGGCGATCCTGGGAATGGTCCGCGCGGGCATATCCCTTGGGGGCGATCATCAGACGGCAGCGAGCGCCTTGAAGCAGGTGCTCGGCAACGCTGCCCGGCGACACGGATCCCACGTGCCCTCGGCGGGTCGAGCCGAGCACGACCAGGTCGGCCTCTCCCTGCTCCGCCAGCGCCTCAAAGGTGGCCGCGGGCGAACCCTTCTCGACGTGGACGACGTTCAGCTCCCCGCCGTCCCGCGCCACGACCCGCCTGGCGAGCACCAGGGCGTCCTCGCCGCGCTCGTTCTCCTCGTAGCCGGCGACGACCTTGTCATAGAGAGGGCGATCCGTCATCCGCTGCTGAGCGTAGACGGGGCTTCCTTGTCGATCCTCAGGGCTCTCGTTCGTCGCCATGGTGAGGTGACGAACAAGATGACAAGCAGAGGATCGGGGCTAGGCCGGGACCTTGGTGGCGCTCAGCACGGCGTCGAGGAGCCCTGGGAACCGGGCGTCCAGGTCGTCGCGGCGGAGCGAGGTGAGCTTGGTGGTGCCGTCGCGCACCTGCTCGATCACGCCGGCCTCCCGGAGAGTCCGGAAGTGATGGGTCATCGTCGACTTGCTGAGATCGAACCCGAGGGTGCCGCACGGCCGCGGCTCGGTGTCCCCGGCGAGACGGCGCACGATCTCGAGGCGATGGGGATCGCTGAGCGCGTGCATCACGGATGCCAGCTCGATCTCGTTCTGATCTGGGTGATGAAGCTCCATAGGTGTGAGCATAGCTTGTACGACAGTCGTCGAACAATATGGTACGATGCTCATCGTACTATCAAACAGCCGCGGAGGCAAGAAATGCCGGATACGCAGAACATCGAGACCACCGCCGCCGCCCCAGAGCACGGTCACCCGAGCGACATACGCACTCCCAAGCTTTCAACGCGTGCCGCCGCGGTCGAGGCGGCGTACATTCTGGAGGCCGTTCGCAAGTGAACCCGGTCACCGCAGCGAGGGGGATCGTGAGGCGCAACTCAAACGCTCTGCTGCTGGTCGTCTGTCTGGGGCAGTTCATGGTGATCCTGGACGTTTCGATCGTGAACGTCGCCCTGCCCGACATCAAGGGCGCGCTCGGCTTCTCCACGACGGGCCTCCAGTGGGTCCTCAACGCCTACACCCTCACGTTCGCCGGCTTCCTGCTGCTCGGCGGCCGCGCGGCCGACCTGTTCGGCCGCCGGCGCATGTTCTTCCTCGGCACCCTTCTCTTCTCCGGCGCCTCGCTGCTCTGCGCGATCGCGCCGAGCTCGGACGCTCTCGTGGGAGCCCGAGCGATCCAGGGCATCGGCGGGGCGATGCTCTCCCCAGCGACCCTGGCGATCATCGCCACCTCATTCGACGAGGGCCCGCCCCGTAACCGGGCGCTCGGCGCCTGGGGAGCGGTCGGTGCGATCGGCGCGACGGCGGGTGTCCTGCTGGGCGGCATCCTCACAGAGGCCTTCAGCTGGCCCGCAATCTTTCTGATCAACATCCCCATCGGGCTCGGGATCGTGCTGTTCAGCGGCCGCCTGATCCCAGAGGGCCGCAGCGAAGCCGAGAATCGTCACTTCGATCTCCCCGGCGCGGTCCTGGTCACGCTCGGCATGACTGCACTCACCTACGGGATCGTCACCACCGACAGGCTCGGTTGGGGTTCACCGGGCGTCCTCGGCCCGGTTGCTGTGGGCGCTGTCCTCCTGGTCGCGTTCGCGTTGTATGAGGCCAGCCTGACCAGGCATCCGCAGCGTGTTCCGCTGATGCCGCTGAGCGTCTTCCGGCTGCGCAACCTGCGCGCGGCCAATCTCGTCATCTTCCTGCTCTACGCCGCGATCTTCGGCTTCTGGTTCTTCCAATCTCTCTACATGCAGGGGACCCTCCACTACAGCGCCCTGGAGACCGGGATCGCGTTCGTGCCCATGACCGTCGCCGTCGGCGCCGGCGCGACCCTGGCGCCGCGGCTCGCCAAGCGGATCGGTGCTCGCTGGGTGCTCGCCACCGGCATGCTCTCCGCGACGATCGGAGAGTTCCTCCTCACCAGTGTCCACCCGGGCGGAAGCTACGCGGCCAACGTCCTGCCCGGCGGCCTGCTCGGCGCGCTCGGCCTCGGGCTTGCGCTGGTGCCCGCGACGATCGTCGCCGTGGAGGGCATCCCCCGCGCGCTCAGCGGCCTGGCTTCCGGCGTGCTCAACACCTCCCGCTTCGTCGGTGCGGCTCTTGGCCTGGCCGTTCTCAGCACGCTCGCCGCGAACCACACGCAATCGGAAGTCGACTCAGGCACCGCCGCCGCCAGGGCCCTCACCGACGGCTTCCAGCTCCAGTTCGGCGTCGGCGCCATCTTTTGCCTCGTGGGCGCGATCGCCGCGGTGGTCCTGCTTCGGCCGCAGCGCGAGCGGGAGACCGCACCGGCCGTGGCGGAAGCCGAAAGCGCCTAGCGGCGCGCTGGCTCGCTACTTCTTCTTGCACTTCTTCTTGGCGATCTGAGCGGCACTCTTGTGCTTCTTCTTGCACTTCTTGGTGGTCTGGCTGCCGGGTTGCCCCACTCCCGACCCCTTCAAGGCGATGGTCGGCCCCGGACCCGCCCCGGTGCTGCCCGTGCTCAGCGTCCCGTCTCGCGTTCCCGCCTTGGTCGGCTTGAAGATGACGGTGATCGTGTAGGCACCGGGCGTGGCCGATGGGCCCGGCAGCAGCACCGCTGGGCAGGTGTTGGTTGTCGAGTAGTCGGGGGGAGTCGAGATGTTCAGTGTGAGTGGATCGATTGAGTCGGTGGCGCAGAGATAGAACGGGGAAAGATGGGGGCCGTGCATTGGTCAAGGAGCGCAATGGTCTGGGGAGGGCTCGGGACGCCGACCGGCTCACTTTTGAAGTCGAGAGCCGCCGGGGACGTGAATGCAGTGGCCGAGGCGCCGGCCGGAAAAGCGACGAGCGCTCCCGCGATCGCAGCGAGTATCGAGACACGGACGGTGGTGCGGTGCATGTGAATTCCTCCCTGACCGCTACAGCCCCCTGCCCCAGGGAGACTGCCAGGGGTCAAGGCCCGGCACATCGTCAATTCTTGGAGGGCCCAGCGTGGCGCTGACCGGCGGGTCAGTCCTCTAGATTTCCCGCCGCTCATGCGCTTCTACGAGTTCGAGAGCCGTCGGATAGTCGAGCGGGCCGGAATCCCGGTGACCGAGTACGGCTTCTGCAAGACCGGCTCGGAGGCGCGCGAAGCCGCGGAGCGGATCGGCGGGCCGACGGTGATCAAGTCCCAGGTCCTCACCGGCGGGAGGATGAAGGCGGGCGGCGTCAAGTTCGCCGACACCCCCGAGGAGGCCGAGGCCCACGCCGCCGACATCCTCGAGCTGGAGATCAACGGCCACATGCCGGTCGGCGTGCTGGTCGACCCCAAGGCCGAGGTCGAGCAGGAGTACTACGCGGCGGTCCTCTGGGACGGTCGTGCCAAGCGGCCGATGATGCTGTTCTCCGACATGGGAGGAATCGACATCGAGGAGGTGGCCGAGAAGCACCCCGACCACGTCGGGCGAGGTCATCTCTCGAACCTTCACCCCATTCCCGACTTCCGTGCCAAGGAGGTCGTCGCGGCCGCCGGAGGCCTGACCGGCCGCGAGCTCACCCGAGCCACCCCGGTACTCGCCCGCCTCGCGCAGCTCCAGCGCGATTACGACATGACCCTCGCTGAGATCAACCCTCTGGCCCGCCTCTCCGACGGTTCCTTCGTCGCCCTCGACGCACACATGGAGATGGAGGACGAGGCGGTCGGCCGCCATCACAAGGAGTTGGCCGAGCTCGGTGTGGAGCTGGAGGAGCCGCGGGAGCTCTATGAGCCCTCCGAGTTCGAGCGCAACGTCAAGGCGATCGACGAGGCGGACCACCGCGGCGTGATCCAGGGCAAGGACCACGGCTTCACCGGCAACCTGGGCCTGGTGATCGGCGCCGGAGGCGGCTCGCTCACCCTCACCGACGCGGTCCGCAGCCAGGGCGGCAAACCCGCCAACTACGCCGAGATCGGCGGCAACCCCTCCGTCGCCAAGTCCTGCGGGCTGGCCAAGGAGGTCCTGCAGAAGGAGGGCGTCGAGAAGATCGCGGTGATGATGTCGATCGTCTCCAACACCCGGGTCGACATCGTCGCCCGCGGCGTGATCAAGGCGTGCCTCGAGCTCGGCAAGGATCCGGCCGAGACCATCGCCGTCTTCCGCATCCCGGGCGCCTGGGAGGAGGAGGGCGCGAAGATCCTCGGCAAGTACGGGATCGAGTTCCGCGACCGCTCCACCTCGATGTGGGAGGCGGCCGGCGAGGCGGTCCAAAAAATCCAGGGGGCGGCGGCCTGATGTCGATCCTGCTCTCCGAGGACTTCACCTTCATCGTCCAGGGGATCACCGGGCGGGAGGCCGTCAACCTGACCAAGGAGTGCCTCGATTACGGCTCCAAGGTCGTCGGCGGAGTCACCCCAGGCCGCAAGGGCCGCGAGGTGCACGGCGTGCCGGTCTTCGACACAGTCCAGCAGGCGGTCGCCGATCACGGCGCGCCGATAGACGGCTCGGTGGTCACCGTCCCCCCCGCCTTCACCAAGGACGCGGTCTTCGAGGCGATCGAGAACGGAATCAAGCTGATCGTGGTCGTCACCGAGCGCATCCCGCGCCGCGACGTCGCGGAGATGGTCGAGCTCGCCAACCTGCACGGAGCGCGCATCATCGGGCCGAATTGCCTGGGGATCATCGCCCCGGGCGTGGCGAAGATGGGCGGCATCGGCGGCCCGGCGAAGGACGCCGCCAAGGCCTACGAGCCCGGCTCGATCGGCGTGATGTCGCGGTCCGGCGGAATGACCACCGAGATCTCCTCCACCCTGACGGCCGCCGGCCTCGGCGTCTCCACCGCCGTCTCGATCGGCGGCGACGCGATCATCGGCTCGACCTACGCCGAGCTCATGCCGCTCTTCGAGGAGGACGAACAGACCGAGGCGATCGTGATCTATACGGAGCCGGGCGGGCGGATGGAGGCGGAGCTGGTCGACTGGCGCGAGGCGAACGACTCGAGGCTGCCGATCGTCGCCTTCATGGCCGGCAAGTTCATGGACGACGAGGAGATGAAGGGCATGAGCTTCGGCCACGCCGGCACCATCGTCGAGGGCGCCGAGGACTCCGCAACGCAGAAGATCACCCGCCTCGAGGACGCCGGCATCCCGGTGGTCGAGCGGATCGACGAGATCCCGGGTGCCGTCAAGGACAAAGTCGGGGCCAATCTCTGATGGCCCAGCCTCAGAACAACACCGAGCCAATGGAGGGCATCTTCATCGACGTCGAGGTCTCCGACTCGATCGCCGACGACACCGAGATGGCCGCCAAGCTCGAGGAGGTCTGTCCCGTCGACATCTTCGACGTCACGGAGGCTGACGGCTCGGTCGCGATCAACCGCGAGAACCTCGACGAGTGCGTCCTCTGCAACCTCTGTGTCGAGGCCGCACCCCCTGGCGGGGTCGTCGTCAAGAAGCTCTACGACGGCA
>CAVUGL010000007.1:0-43283 GCA_963740995.1 uncultured Solirubrobacterales bacterium | reverse complement strand
CTAGGAAGTGCTGCTGGTCACAGGTGGAGGAGAGTACGAGTAGCCACTTGAGCCTGAGGAGCCGCTCGAACCCGACGAATAGCCGCTCGAGGAGCCGTAGTAGCCGTCATCGCCATACGTCTGCGCGTATGGATCCGTGGTGGAGCCGCTCGCCGACGAACTGCCGCCCGAAGCGCTAGCGGCTTTCGAGGTCGAGGCTTTGCTGGCACGTTTAGCAGCCTTCGGGCCGAGCGCCGGGTCGCTCCCTGTAGCCATCTGCGCAGCGATCAATCCACCGATCGCCAAGGTGGCTATGACGGCGAGCATTGCCACCTTCGCCGTCACAGCCCTGGTCGATTGCAACGGCCGGCGCGACTTGGAGCGGCTCCACTGTGCCGCACGCACCGTCCGGGGCGACTCGGCGTAGCGGCGCGGGACTCGCTCGCGATGTTCGCGCCTCGGGGTCATCCTGCTGGTTCGTAGTCGTAGGGGCTCCCCTGGACGGGCCTCGAGAACTGCTCGGACGGGAGCGGAATCCGGCGCCGAGGCTGGCCTCTGGCGGGCTCGTCGCTCGGCAGAAGTCGGATCGCCGCCATCACGGCTAGCGGAGCGACAGTCGCGATCAAGATCAGCAACAGCCAGAGCG
Organism: uncultured Solirubrobacterales bacterium; assembly: GCA_963740995.1. Taxonomy (GTDB): domain Bacteria; phylum Actinomycetota; class Thermoleophilia; order Solirubrobacterales; family 70-9; genus DASUPK01. The sequence continues at coordinate 42,658 of CAVUGL010000007.1, read as the reverse complement.
AGCGGGCGTCGGTCCCAGCGCCAAGCGTATGAACGACGGCGAGTACGTAGACGGCCAGCGTCCAGCGGTGCATCTTGCGCCAGAGCTTGGGACCGATCCAGCGGCGCACGTAGAAGCTGAGACCCAACAGCGCCGCCAGCCAGCCACCGATGATGCCGAGGCCGGTCCAGAGGGGCTTGTGGGACATGACGAACGGGATGGCGATCCCGGCAAGGCCTGGTCGCAGATAACTGTCGCCGAGCAGCGTCAGTCCGTGGGCGGCGATGAAGATCAGCGCCGTCAGCGCTGTCGCTTCGTGGGCCTGCTTGAGCCTGGCCATCGCGCCCGGGCCCTTGGCCGCGCGCATTGCCATGGCCAGTCCCATCCCGACTGAAACTGCGGCGAGGATCAGAGCTACGACGCCCGAGGCTCGGCTGAGGATCCAGAAGACGTGCTGACCCGGATCGCTGTAGGAGTTCATGCCGCCACCTCGGCTGGGTCACCAGGCCGCGCGGCCAGCGGGCCGCAGATCTCGACCCGGCCATCGTCAAGGACGATCACTCCACCGTGCTCGGAGAGAATCTCGCGCGCGCCCTCCGCCCCTGACAGGAACGCCATCTTGGCCAGGGTCTCGGCCTCCAGGGTCGTGGTGCCGAGTGAGGTCGTCTGGATCAGGCCTGTCCAGGCGGGACGCCCGGTCGATGGGTCGAGGAGGTGATGCGCGAACCCACTTTCCGTGCGCCAGAGGCGGGTCTTGATCCCGCTCGTCGCCACCGCTCCGAGGTCGAGCTGGAACTCGTGAGCGGGACGGTCGTCGAGCGGGTGGTCGATGCGGACCAGACGCTCGGGTGGCCGCTCGCCGCCGAGGCGCAGGTCGCCGCCGGCGTCGATTACGAAGGTGCGGTAGCCGCCAAGGCGCTCCGCGGCTAGGTCCGCGGCGAGTCCCTTGCCACAGCCGCCTGTATCGAGGCGAACGCCGGGTGGCCTTGTCACCGCTCCCGCAACAGCGTCGACCGAGATCTCCTGCCAGCGAGAGTCCGCGCGCGGCTTGGCCGCCTCTCGCTCTGGGGCCCCGGCCAAAGCATCGGCGATGCCCTCGTTGGCTAGGTCGGCGCGCGAGGTGGCATAGCCGGCGTCCTCCAGCTCTTTGACGAGGGTCGGGTCGACGAGACCACCGGAGCGCCGCGCAGCCCAGAGCGCAGCCTCGATGGCAGCGGCCAGGGTTGGGCTGACGGAGCAGGATTCGCCGGGATCCGCATTCAGGGCGCAGAGCTCGCTGTCCTTGTCGAAGCGGGTCAGCTTGCGGTGCAACAGCCTCAGGAAGAACTCGATCTGGATACCCATCGCCTCGGGTGAGGGAAGCCCCGGCCAAACCGGCGCGCCGATCAGGACGCGTACATGGGAGCCGAAGAGCTTGAAGCGGCGGTCGTACTCAACGTGCTGCTGGGCTGGGCTCGGGATCACGACCGGGATAGTCGCCTGGAGCCATGAACACCCCGTAAGCCCCCGATGAGAGTTCTCTTAGACACTCCTGCCCGGGCCCGGGCGCCCTCCTAGCATTGCCCCATGCGAATCCTGGTCGTCGAGGACGAGCGTCCGATTGCCGAGTTCATCCAGCGCGGGCTTGAGGCTGAGGGCTACTCGGTCGCCTGCGCTTTCGACGGCGAGGAAGGCCTGGCGCTCGCGCGCAGTGGCGACTACGCCCTCGTTGTCCTTGACGTGCTCCTACCCAAGCTAAGTGGGCTCGAGGTGGTCAAGGGAATCCGCGAGACCGATGAGACCCTGCCGGTGATCATGCTGACCGCCCTGGCCGAGACCGACGACATCGTCACCGGGCTCGACTTCGGCGCCAGCGACTACCTGACCAAGCCGTTCGCCTTCGCCGAGCTGGTGGCGCGGATCAGGGTGCACCTGCGCCAGCCCGGCCAGGTCAACGCCACCTCACTGGAGGTCGGCGGGATCAGCCTCAACTTCCGCACCCGCGAGGTCGATCGGGACGGCCGCGGCGTGAGCCTTACCGCGCGAGAGTTCGAGCTCCTGGCCTACCTGATGCGCTACCCCGACCAGGTGCTCTCCCGCGCTCAGATCCTGAACGCGGTTTGGGGCTACGACTACGACCCGGGGACCAATGTCCTCGACGTCTACATCGGCTACCTGCGCCGGAAACTCGCCGAAGCCGATGGGGAGGCGCCGATCGAGACGGTTCGCTCGGCCGGCTACCGGCTAGTGAGCGCCGATGCCTAGCTGGATGCCACGCGGGATCCGCCTGCGGCTCGTCCTGGCGATCTCCGCGGTCAGTGTCGCTGCCGTCGCAGCGAGCTTCGTCGCGCTCCATGAGACGACTGCCGCCAACCTCCGCAGCCGAATCGACCGCGAGCTGAATGAGCAGTACGCCGAGTTCCAGCAGCGCGTGCTCAGCGGCGGCAAAGTCAGGGATCCGGCAGGGCTGCGGGCGGCGAGCGAGCGCTTCGTCGCCGGGCAGCGCTACCACCCCGAGGCCCGCATCTATTTGGTCTCGCCCCAGGGACTGGCCCCTGTCACCAACCAGACCCGGATCGTCGACGAGGAGCTCGCCGAGAGCCGCCCAGGCGGAGAGAGCGGCGAGGCTGATGCCGGCGGCATCGTCTCCGCCGGGGACGGCTTGACAACGATCTCCACCGACGAGACCGGCAAGCTGAGGGTGCTGACCGAGCCGGTCGTGGTCGGTGGGGCGAGGATCGGCACGTTCCGCGTGGCCGACCCGCTTACTTCGGTCGACCAAGCATTGGCCTCGCTGCGCAACCGCTTCATCGCAGTCGGGCTCGGAGCCCTGCTGCTCTCCGTGGCGATCGCGATCTGGCTCGCCAACTTGATCTCGCGGCCGCTGCGGCGCATGGCGGCCGTGGCCTCGGCGGTTGACTCCGGGGACCTCTCGCACCGGATCGACTACGAGGGCGACGACGAGGTCGGCGTGCTGGCCGAGGCGTTCAACCACATGCTTAATCGCCTCGAGGCGGGCTTTCGCCTGCAGCGCGACTTCGTCTCCGACGCATCGCACGAGCTGCGCAGCCCGCTCACCGTGCTCCGGGGGCGAATCGAACAGCTGGCTGACCACGCCGGCGACCGACAGGCCGTCGAGGCCGAGGCCAATGAGCTGATGCGCGAGGTCCGGCGCATGGAGCGGCTCAGCGACGACATGTTGACGCTGGCGAAGGCCGAGCGAGGTGGGCTCGTGCAGCGGCGCCGCGTCCCGGTCGACGACTTCGTCGAGGATCTTCGTCGCGATCTGCCCCTGCTTGGGTCGCGTCACTTCAGCGTCGAGTCGAGCCTCCATGGCGATCTCGAAGCTGACCCGGATCGACTGGCACAGGTCCTGCGCAACCTAGTGACGAATGCGGTGCGTCACACCACGGCTGACGGCCACATCGACATCGCAATTGCCTCAGAGAACGGCTCGGCAGTCTTCGCCGTCAGCGACGACGGCAGTGGGATCGAGCCCGACCAGGTCAGGAGGATCTTCGATCGCTTCCACCGCACCGACGAAGGGCGCAGCCGCGCCGAGGGAGGCAGCGGGCTGGGACTGGCGATCGCCAGAGCGATCGTCGAGGCGCATGGAGGCTCGATCACGGCAGAGTCCCCTCCGGGTGAGGGCGCGACCTTCCGCTTCTCGATCCCCGGCTACCGGTCGGACTAGGGCGCGACCTGCTCGCCGGTCTCGGTGTCGACCAGTGTGATCGCCTCCGTGGGACAGGCGCGAGCCGCGTCGACCATCTGGCGCAGCGGCGCGCTGCCGACGAGGTGAGCCGTGTCATCGACCTCGAAGGCCTCGGGCGCCAGCTCGGCACAGTCCCCGTAGGCGAGGCAGGCGTCTCTGTCGATATGGACCTTGAGCTTCATGACGGCCATCGTGGCCGGCCTGAATGAGCGGCGGGTAAGGCTCGGGTGAGAGGTTTCTTACCGAGGCGGTCCTACCCCACGGATGGGCAGGCGACTTAGGCCATAGCTGCTATCCGAGGCCCTCGGCCTCCTCAGCCCTCTCGCCAGCCTCGACGATGTCACCGTCGGTGAATAGGGTCGTCTTGAGCGCGATCCGCCACTTCTCAGTTCGTCGGGTCAAGAACTCGAGATCCATCGCGAAGTGCTTGAACTCCTCCTGCTGAGCGTTCTCCATGATCGCCCTTGCGTCTTTGTCGGGCTCAACTGACATGCGCTGCTCATACCAGCCGATCGCTTCGGCCTCTTCCGTGAGTGAGGCGATCATGCGGGCGAAGGTCCGGGTCTCCGCGCTCAGCTCACCTGCGGGCTCGTGGTACTGATCGAATCCCATCGCGTCCTCCTTGGTCGGGCAGGCCAGTGGTCATTCCCCGCGGCCGCCGGGCGCCGGGGGACGCTGCGCATTCTCGCTGAGATCCATTCGTCACGGCAAGAGTCAACCCGAGGGACCGCCGTGCCAGCCGCTGATCGAACTGATCAGCGAGATTGCGAGCGCGGCGCCAACGCCGAGTGAAGCGGCGACAAGCAGGCCGCGTAGGCCGGACCCGGGAACCGGGTGGTCCCGAACGGAGCCCCAGTCGCGACGCACCGATTTCAATGCGCGTGGTGCGTAGACGAGGAAGTGGATCGCGAAGACGACGCCCCAGATGATGAAGGTGACCTTATGGAGCAGAAGCACCTGGTCAGACTTGTGCCCGAGCGCCAGGAGCCAGATCCCAGTCGCGAACACCCCGATTGTCATGGCGACGAGGATGGGTGCGAGCAGGCGCATCGGCAGCGCCGGCGGCCCTTTCTCCCGATACGCCCTCGCGCCCCCGTAGTAGCGGGCAAAGCGATAGCCGGTGCTCGCCAGCTTGAGAATGACCGGCGGTACCAGCACCAGTCCAATGAACATGTGAACGCTAAGGAGGCCGCCCATCTCCAGGATCGTGATCCCTTCAGCGATCAGTAGAACGGTGAGGATCCCGGCGACAGAGCTCGTGAGTATTTGGTTCCCCTCTGTCCCGCCGAGGCGATTTCCACGGCTGACCGTGGCGGGATGCCGGGTGCCGGCGTGGACCTCCATCGCCTGATCGTCATTCGTGGCCATCAGATGCGTCTAAGGACGGGATTAGAAATCTCTTAGGCGAAGCTGGACCGGCATGACCTGCGCGGATGGATCTGCCTGCCAAGGAGGTTCATCTGGTGACGGCTAGCCTTCCGGGACCTTGATTTCGACGAACCAATTCAAGAACGGCGCCCACATCGAGGTCGACGGCAGGGTCTTTCGGATCGTCGAGTTCCAGCACGTCAAGCCCGGCAAGGGCGGCGCCTTCGTGCGCTCGAAGCTGAAGCGGGTCGATGACGGCGCCGTGATCGACAGGACCTTCAAGGCCGGCGAGAAGTTCCGGCCCGTCCGAACCGAGACCCGCAAGATGCAGTTCCTCTATGACGCCGGCGAGGCGGCCGTCTTCATGGACAACCAGAGCTACGACCAGGTCGAGATCCCGAAGTCGGTCGTCGGCGACGCCCTGCGATGGGTGCCGCCGAACTCCGACGTCGATCTGCTCTTCGTCGACGAGCGCCCCGCCGGCGCCCAGCCCCCGAGCGCCGTCGACCTCGCCGTCACCCAGACCGATCCCGGGCTGAAGGGCGACACCGCCTCCGGCGGCGGCACCAAGCCCGCCACGCTCGAGACCGGCGTCACCATCCAGGTCCCCCTCTTCATCGAACAGGGCGAAAGCGTTCGCGTCGATACGCGCAGCGGCGAGTACGTCTCCCGCGCCTGACCGGCGGCGCGGAGGTGAAGGTCGAGCGCCACTAGCCTGTCTCCATGCGCAGGTCCGACCAGCGAAAGGAGGCGGTCTTTGCGCTCTACCAGCAGGAGGTCACGGGTCGTCGGCTGGAGGAGCTGCTCGGGAGTGCCAAGCCCTTCTCGCGTGAGCTCGCCCAGCAGGTCGACGCCCACCGCGCCGAGCTCGATGAGCTGATCGCCAGGCACTCGAAGGGTTGGGCGCTCGATCGGATCGCGCCGCTCGAGGCCAGCATCATGCGGACCGCCCTCTATGAGGCGCTCCACAGCGATGACGTCCCGGTCGAGGTCGCGATCGACGAGGCCGTGGAGCTGAGCAAGGAGTACTGCGGCGCCGACGCGCCGGGGTTCGTCAACGGCGTCCTCGGGGCGGCCCTGGCCGAGCGAGGCGCCGTCGACTGATGGCTCCGGCGCTCGAGGGTGTGGAGGGTCTCCTCCTCGACCTCAGCGGAGTGATCTATGTCCAGGAGGAGGCCGTGCCGGGAGCGGCGGAGGCACTGGCGAGCTTCAGGTCCGACCGGATTCCGATTCGGCTGGTCACCAACACGACGATGCGCCCGCGCCGCACGATTCTCGAGCGCCTGGAGCGCCTCGGAATCGAGGCCGATCGGGATGAGCTGCTCACGCCGGCGACCCTGGCGGCGAGCCGTTGCGCGGAGGCCGGCTACGAGTCGGTCTCCCTGGTCGTGCTCGACGAGCTCCGCGAGGACCTGGAGGGCCTCGAGGAGCGAGGGGACTCCGTGGACGCTGTGATCGTCGGCGATCTGGGGATGAGGTGGGACTACGACGTTCTCAACCGCGCCTTCCGGCAGCTGATGGATGGCGCCGCCCTGATCGCGCTGCAGAAGAACCGCTTCTGGGAGACCGCCGAGGGTCTGTCGCTCGACGCGGGGCCCTTTGTGGCCGCCCTGGAGTACGCAACCGGATCGGAGGCCGAGGTGGTCGGGAAGCCGTCGCCCGCCTTCTTCGAGCTGGCTCTCGGCGAGCTGGGGGTGCCGGCGGAGCGCGCTGCGATGGTGGGCGACGACATCGAGGCCGATGTCGGAGGAGCGATGGACTCGGGCCTGGCTGGCGTCCTGGTGCGCACCGGCAAGTACAGGGAGGACCTGGTGGAGGAGTCTCGGATCGATCCGACGGCGACCGTCGACTCGATCGCCGACGTCCCGGAGCTGCTCAAGGTGCGCCCGTAGTTCTCCGCATCCATTTGCGCACGAAATCCCTGTTGAAGGGAGGACCCGGAAGTTGCATGCTGAAGCTCTGCGCAGGAGGAGGATGTCGCGGGCGATGCCGACGAAGCGGACTTCGGATGAACCGGAGGTCGAGCTCACTCGCGGAGCGGGCGATCAGTGGGCGCGCCCGATCAATTACCGTGACGGCGATGCAGGACCCGGCGCCGGACCTGGCGGCAATAACAGCTCGGTTGGAGCGGATCGCGAACGAGCTCGAGGCTGGCCCGGACGAGGAGCGGGCCGTCGAGCTGGTTCGAGAGGCGTCCGAGTCGGCGGCCGAGGCGGGGCGGGCGGTGGAAGCCGCGCTGAGAGCCACGACGGATACCTCGTCGCCCTGAACCAGGCAATGGGCGAGTATCCGGAGGACCTGCGAGAGCTGGTCGAGGGCTACCTGCAGCAGCTCCGGTTCTCCTCGACGGCACCGACCGAGGGCCTCGAGGAGGCGATGCGCTACTCACTGCTCGCGGGAGGCAAGCGGATCCGCCCCGTGCTCGCCCTCGCCACGTCGCGTTCGATCGGTCTCGATCCCGAGCAGATGCTTCCCGCCGCCGCGGCGCTCGAGCTCGTCCACACCTATTCCCTGATCCACGACGACCTTCCGGCGATGGACGACGACGAGCTCCGCCGCGGAATGCCGACCTCGCACGTCAAGTTCGGGGAGAACGTCGCGATCCTGGCCGGTGACGCACTGTTCGCCGAGGCGATGGCACCTGTTGAGCGAGCGCCAGGAGGGCACTCCCGGCGCCGTTCTGGGGGCGCTCAGGGAGTTGATCACCGCGGCCGGGGTGGGTGGCATGGTCGGGGGCCAGTACATCGACGTCACCGAATTCGATGCCGCAGCCAAGGGAGACTGGCAGGCGGCCGTCAACCTCAACGCATCTCGCCTGAGGGAGATGCACTCGCTGAAGACCGGGCGGTTGATTGCAGCGAGCGTGGGGGTCGCCCTGGCGCTCGGCGAGGTGCCGGAAGGTGAGACAATCCCGTACCGCCGTTTCGCCGATGAGCTCGGAGTCCTGTTCCAGATCGTCGACGACATTCTCGACGTGACGGGATCGGACGAGGAGCTCGGCAAGCCAAGCGGTAGCGATGAGAGGCATGGCAAGCTCACCTATGTGAGCGCCTATGGCCTTGACAGGGCCAGGGAGCTAGCCTCTGAGTCGCATCGCAAGGCACGGGAAGCGCTCGCCGAGACGGACGCGCAGACCGACGATCTCGCTCGGATCACGGACTTCATCCACACCCGACACACCTGATGACCGACGACGCAAAGGACCGCAAGCAGCCCGAGCGGCTGCTTGACTCGATCGATTCTCCGGCAGACCTCAGGGAGCTCTCCGAGGAGCAGCTCCAGCAGGTGGCGCAGGAGGTCCGCGAGCTGGTCATCAACACGATCGGGGAGATCGGCGGTCATTTCGGTGCCAACCTCGGCACCTGCGAGCTCGCGGTCGCGCTCCACAGCCTCCTGGACTCGCCGAAGGACAAGATCCTCTGGGACGTCGGGCATCAGGCCTATCCGCACAAGGTGCTCACCGGCCGCCGCGATCGGCTCGACACCATCCGCCAGTACGAGGGCCTGGCCCCGTTCTGCTCGGTGTTCGAGTCCGAGCACGACATCATGGGCGCCGGCCATGCCTCGACCTCGATCGGCTACGGCGTGGGCCTGAAGGAGGCGATGCTGAAGGGGATCGGTGAGGACGGCAAGGTGGTCGCCGTGATCGGCGATGGGGCGCTGACCGGCGGTGTCGCCTACGAGGCGCTGCATCACGCGGGCGGGCTGCAGACCCCGATGGTGATCGTCCTGAACGACAACGGGATGTCGATCTCGCCCAATGTCGGCGCCCTCTCCCGCTACTTCCAGCGCGTTCGGCTGAATCGTCGCCTCTACCAGGCGCGCTCCAACACCGAGGAGCGCCTCACGCAGCTGCCACTCGGTCTGGGCCGGCGGATCGAGCAGCTCGGACCGGAGGTGAAGGCTGCGATCAAGGCGTATGCGGCCCCGGGCCTCTTCTTCGAGGAGCTCGACCTCGCCTATGTAGGGGTGATCGACGGGCACGATGTCGCCGCGCTGCGCCAGGCCCTGACGAAGGCGCTCGAGGCCGAGCGCCCGGTGGTGGTCCACATCCACACCGTCAAGGGCAAGGGATTCGGACCCGCCGAGGAGGGCGGCGTCGCCGGGATGGAGAAGTGGCACGCGGCCAAGCCTGGCTCCATCGTCAATGGCAAGGAGGCCCCGAAGAAGAAGCCGGTCGTGCCCGTGAGCGAATCGGACTCGCCGGAGAAGATCGAGAAGCTCGAGAAGCCGCCGCCCAAGTCCCCGCCGCAGTACACCGCCGTGTTCGCCGACGCCCTGGTGGAGGAGGCGAAGCGCGACCCGCGGGTGATCGGGATCACCGCCGCGATGGCGGGCGGGACCGGGCTCAACAAGCTCGCCGAGGCGCTGCCTGAGCAGTACTACGACGTCGGGATCGCCGAGCAGGATGCGGTCCTGTTCGCGTCCGGCCTGGCGATCCAGGGCGCCAAGCCCGTCTGCGCGATCTACTCGACCTTCCTGCAGCGTGCCTTCGACCAGCTCGTCCACGACGTCTGCCTCCAGAAGCTGAACGTGGTCTTCGCGATGGACCGGGCCGGGCTTGTGGGCGACGACGGCCCGACCCATCATGGCGCCTTCGACGTCACCTATTTCCGGGAGCTGCCGAACGTCGTGGTGATGGCGCCGCGCGACGAGGCGATGCTCGTGCACATGCTCCGCACCTCGCTCGCCTACGACGACGGCCCGATCGCCTTCCGCTACCCGCGCGGAGCCGCCGAGGGCGCCCCCATGCCGGATGCGCCAAAGGAGATCGAGATCGGCAAGGGCGAGTTCCTGCTCCCTGGCGAGCGCATTGCGCTGCTTGGCTACGGCTACGGCGTGCAGGTCGGGCTGCGCGCGGCGGAGATCCTCCGGAACAAGGGATTGGAGCCGACCGTGGCCGACGCGCGCTTCGCCAAGCCCCTCGACGGCGACCTGATCGAGAAGCTCGCCGCCGAGCACGAGCTACTGGTCACGATCGAGGAGAACGTCCTGCCGGGCGGCTTCGGCTCCGGCGTGCTCGAGCACGCCGAGGACGCCTTCGCCGATGGCTCGGAGCGCGCCCGGATCCTGCGGATTGGGCTCCCCGACCGCTACGTCGGCCACGGCAAGCCGGCCCTCCTGCGCGAGGAGGTCGGCTTCACCGGCGAGGCGGTCGCGGAGCGAGTACTCACCGCGCTCGGCACGCGCGAGACGATCTTCCGCTGACTCGCGCTCGATTCGGGCGTCAGGATCTCGGGTAAGGTGCTGGAGTCGGCGATGGCCCTTGCACAGCGCGCCGTTTAGGGGGACTGGGCAGACGACCGGTGACGCCGGTCGTCCCGGAGACCCATAGCCCTGCGGAAGGGAATTCGCATGTCCTATCTGACCTGTCCTAGCTGCAGCCTCACCCTTTTCGACCGCAACCCGCTCACCTCACCGAGATACTGCCCGCGCTGTGCGCGGGGCAGCGGTGATTCCGTCGAGCTCGAGCGCATCCGCAGACCCGGCGCGGGCGCCGCGGCCTCGGTGCTCGGAGGAGGGCTGCGGCGAGATGCCGAGCGGAAGGATCAAGGTCGGGCACGCGATCTTCGAACGCCGTGAGCGCGGCGTTTCGGGTGTGAGATAGGATCGCTCGAACTGAAGTAAGGGCGCCGGCCGATCGGGGGACGCCGGCGAGGAGAGGAGTCAGTTAATGAGGAAGGCAAGCCGCCGCGCTGCGCTGATGCGAGCGCTGAGGACGAATGGCAATCGAATCGCGGCTCTCCTGAGCGCGATGCTGATCGTGGGATTGGTCGCGGGGTTGACGACGTCGGCTTCGGCCGGCGCCGGCGGTCCGACCGCCACGGCGGCCAAGAAGAAGTGCAAGAAGAAGAAGGCCGCCAGCGCCAAGAAGAAGAAGTGCAAGAAGGCGGTTGACGCCCGTTCCTGCGCCCCCGGCGGCGACGACCATGTCAATCAGCCCCACCCCCTTCAGCTTTCCCGGACACTCAGCACGGACGAGCAAAGCGACCCGCAGATCGTTCACCGTCACTAACACCGGCGGTGCGGCGAGCGGGTCCCCGCGGCCTCGATCACCGATGACGGATAACCCGATCCCGGGCGATCCTCCCAGCTTCGCGTCGAGCGCGAGCACCTGCACGGCGGCGTTGCCCCCAGGAGGGACCTGCGCGGTCAGCGTGCAGTTCCACGCCCACCAGCAATGCCAGCCCGCAGACCTACACGGCCGTGCTTCACGTGATTCCACGCCCGGCAGCGATGCGCAGTCGGCGCTTTCCGGCACAGCCAACTGATCCAGCACGGGGCCGCGGCCACCTGGCGCGGCGCCGTGTCTTAAGCAGGCAGCGGCCGGAGTCGCTCGAGGGCGCTGAGCGCCCTGGGAGCCAGCGCGATCGCGGCGATGTCGAAGAGTACGTAGATGCTGGCGATGCCGCTCGGCGGGTTACCCACCGGAAGCGGGGTGTCCGGGGCCGTCGCCGCCCAATGCCAGGCGCCGATCGAGGTCCCGTAGATCTCGAGGAAGGCGACCATCACGAACACGCCCGCGTAGAGCGTCGCCTTTCTGCCGCGAAGCAGCACGTAGATGAGCAGCGCGCCGGTGATCGCGCCGAGCGCGTCGGTGCGGCCGAGGAGCACGAGGCCCGCGATCCCCCAGCCGGCGACGACGGCGATCACTGCGCCGACGAACGCGCGAGGGTGGTGCCGGACCGGCTCCGACTGGCTGATCCGGAGTCCCGCGAGATAGACCAGTCCGTGTCCCGGGGGCACGAAGGCGGGGAGGTTGTCGAGCCGGTAGGTGTAGGCCCCGAGCACGATCGAGCCCAGCACCTCGGCGCAGCTCGCCACCACGACCACCAGCAACGCCCGGGCGCGATCCTCCCGGCTGAGCGGCGCGACGGAAACGAGCAGGATGAGCCAGGTGGCGGCGCCGAGCAGGAGCTGCTCGTCCAGGGTGGCGAAGTGATCGAGCGCCAGGAAGCCCGCGATCACCCCGGCGACCAGGGCCGCGAAGGGCAGCGGCGCCGACAGCGGGTGCGTTGCGTTTCCTCTCCCCATGGGATGGAAGGAGCGGCGTCTCGCCGCTCCCGATGCTCTGCGCGAATCGCGTGGGATTGGATCATCTCTGCCGGGCGCGTGTCAATGGCAAACTGCGGCGCGTGATCGAGAGGCCGGTATTCGTCGCCGCGCCGCCGCGATCGGGAGGAACCGCACTCTTCCGCTCTCTGGCCAGGGCACCAGGCGTGTTCAGCGCGGCCGGCCAGGGGATCCTGGATGGGATCTTCGAGCTCGAGCCGGAGAACCGCGGGTGGGACAGCAACCGACTAACCGCCGCCGACAGCGAGCCTCGGGCAGTGGAGGAGCTCCGCGGGCGGCTCAAGGTGGGTCTGGTCGACAGCGAGGGGAACAGGCCGGGAATTGATGCGTCGCGGCTGCGCTGGGTCGACGGCCACCCCCGCAACGCTTTGCGGGTGCCCTTCCTGGCGGCGATCGCGCCCGACGCGCAGTTCGTCTACATCCACCGCGAGCCGTCCGAGACCGTGCCCGCGATGTTGCAGCGTCTGGGAGTCCGGCCGCCGTGTGAGCTACCCGGAGCTTCCTGACTGGCCCGGGCCGCCGTGGTCTCTGCCGCTCGTGCCTGGCTGGCGGGAGGTCGCCGGGCGGTCACTGCCGGAGATCGTCACCGAGCAGTGGCGCCGTCTGACGGGAGCGCTGCTCGACGATCTCGAGGCCCTGCCCCCGGAGCGCTGGTGCGTCACCGACTTCAGGACGCTCCTGAACGATCCCCAGCGTGAGCTGGAGCGGATCTGCGAGTTCGTTGGGATCGAGGCCTCGGAGGACGTCACCCGGCCGCTGCGCTCGCTGCGCGACCAGCTGGCCGTGTCCGGTGGCGGTGGAGCCGAGGAGGTGCCTGAGGAGCTGCTTGAGCTGATGGGGCAGACCGAGCAGCTCGCGGAACGCTCGCGGGAGCTGCTGGGTCGCCCGACGACGCCGCCGCGCACGGCGAAGTGGTCGGCGCCCGCGGACTCGCCGCTGCGCAGCGTCTACACGCAGAGCTTCCCCGAGTTCCTCAATCAGCTCCAGAGCTCGTTGCTCGTCTCCACCTACCAGACCGGCAAGCTGATCTGTGCGCGCTACGACGGCGGCCAGCTCAACACTCACTTCCGCGATTTCCCGAGGCCGATGGGACTCGCGGTTGCGCCGGGGCGGATCGCGATCGGCACCCGCGCCGAGGTGCTCGACTACCGGGACTTTCCGGCCGTCGCCGAGAAGATCGAGCCCCAGGGCAAGCACGACGCCTGCTTCCTGCCGCGCAACAAGCACTTCACCGGGGACATCCGGATCCACGAGGTCGAGTTCGCGGAGGGCGAGCTCTGGATCGTCGCCACGAATTTCTCCTGCCTCGCGACCCTCGACGCCCAGCACAGTTTCATCCCGCGCTGGAAGCCACCCTTCATCTCGGCTTTGACCTCCGAGGACCGCTGCCACCTGAACGGCCTCTGCGTGATCGACGACGAGCCGCGCTACGTGACGGCCCTCGGGGAGACCGACGTCCCGGGTGGCTGGCGCAACGACAAGGCGAGCGGGGGAGTGCTGATCGACGTCGAATCGGGGGAGACCGTGCTCCGCGGCCTCTCGATGCCCCACTCGCCGCGCTGGTACGACGGGCGCATGTGGATCCTCGAGTCCGGCAAGGGGACCATCTCGGTCGCCGACCTCGATGCCGGAACGGTGGAGACCGTCGCCGAGCTGCCGGGGTTCACCAGAGGCCTGCACTTCGCCGGCGGCCTCGCCTTCGTCGGCCTCTCACAGGTGCGAGAGACGGCCACCTTCGGCGGGCTGCCGCTGATGGAGCGCCTCGACGAGCGGCTCTGCGGCGTCTGGGTCGTCAACCCGCAGAGCGGTCAGATCGTCGGTTTTCTTCGCTTCGAGGAGCTCGTCCAGGAGGTCTTCGACGTCGCCCTGCTGCCGGGGCTCCGCTATCCGGAGATCGCGGAGGAAGGCTCGGACGCGGCGACCGGCTCCTTCATGCTGCCCGACGCGCAGCCGGCGGGCTCGGCGTAGCCATAAGTACCAAGCCGCAGGTCGGGACATCCGCCCGCGTCGGCGCTAGGGTGCGCGCCAGTGGAGGGAAGCGACCAGCCAGTCGGGCGTGGTACCTGGCTCGCGCTGATCGCAATGGGTATCGCGGTCTTCGTGATCGCGAACGATTTCTCGGCGATCAACGTCGCGATCCCCCAGATCGAGCACGACTTCAAGACCGACGTGACGACTGCCCAGTGGGTCGTGAACGCCTACGCGCTCACCTTTGGCGTGCTGATCGTCACCGGCGGACGCCTCGCAGATCTGTTTGGGCGCCGTCGTGCGTTCTTCATCGGGACCGCGATCTTCGCGACCTTCTCGGCGCTCGGTGGCGCGGCCCAGACCGAGGCCGAGCTGATCGCGATGCGAGTGCTGATGGGCATCGGCGGGGCTCTGATGTGGCCCGCGATCCTCGGCATGACCTATGCGGCGCTGCCGGAGGATCGGGCCGGGTTGGCCGGCGGGTTCATCCTCGGCGCCGCCGGGATCGGCAACGCCGCGGGACCCCTGATCGGCGGCGCGCTCACCGACCTGCTCAGCTGGCGCTGGATCTTCTTCCTCAACGTTCCAGTGTCGGCGTTCGCCGTGTTCGTCACCATGCGCGAGATCAAGGCCGACCATCCGGAGGTCGAGGACACCCGGATGGACTACGGCGGGATTCTGACCGTCTCCGTCGGACTCGTCGCCCTACTGCTCGCCTTCGACCAGGTGATCGACTGGGGCTGGGGCGACCCGCGGATCATCGCCCTGCTGGCGCTGTTCGTGATCCTGATCTCGAGCTTCGTCTTTGTCGAGCGCCGGGCCGGCGACCATGCGCTCGTCCCGCCCGACGTGATCAGCAACCGCGACTTCGCCTACACCTGCGCAGCGATCCTGCTGATGTCGGCGGTCTTCTTCGCCTCGATGCTCTATTTGCCCCAGCTGATGATCAACGTGCTGGGCTACTCGCCGATCGGCGCGGGCGCCGGCATGCTGCCGATGATGGCGACCTTCGCCGCGGTCTCCTTCGTGGCCGGACACCTCTACGAGCGCTTCGGATCCAAGCCCCTCCTGATCCTCGGGTCGGGCTGCATCGCCATTGGCCCGGCGCTCATCGCGCTCCTCGCCGACAGGGAGACGTTTGGTGCTCTCATCCCCGGGATGGCGATCCTCGGGCTCGGGATCGGGCTCTTCTACCCGACGGCGACGACGGTCGGGGTGACCAGCTGTGACGAGTCGAGACGCAGCCTCGCCGGAGCGATCATCTACATGTTCCAGATCGCGGGCGGCTCCGTCGGCCTCGGCCTGACCACCACCGTCTTCATCGGCGCCAGCGACCGGGCCACCGGCGGGGCCAAGTTCATCGACGGAATCCAGACGGCCTTCGCCATGGACGCCGCCATCGCCGTGGGCGGATTCCTGATCGCCGCCTTCCTGATCGGCGGTCGCGTGCACCTGCCGCACGTGCACCGTCCCGCGCTGGCCGGGCACTCGCCGCGCGGTCACGGTCCCTAGCCGCCGCTTGCGGCCTCGCTTATGCGGCAATCGGAGGATTGAGCCGGACGGGCCAAGGCCTGGCTGACCCTTCTCGCTACCCCTTTTCTCCGACAGCCCGGCGGGTTGGACAGTCCCCCAGCTAGGGACAGTCGTCCGCTCCCGGCGGGTCGCAGCGGAAGCTGATGTTGTCGAGGGAAACCCACTGCTTCGCGTTTGCGAAGCTGGGATAACCGGTCTCTATCGCGACTCTTCCGTCCGGGTTGACATTGATCCGACCTGGAGAGTTGTTGGAGACGGTCGGGGCGATCGATTGGCGGTCGGGTCGGTAACCGGCCGGGAGTGTGAAGATCCTGTCGGGGTCTCCCCCGAAGGTGATGTCGCACGGCACTTCGCTGCCGTCGTGCGCCTTGACGAGGCCCCTCAGATGCACAACTCCGGCAGGATCGCGGAAGTAGGCAGCGTCACTCTGCCCGCCGCCGTAGTTGGTCCAGTAGCAAACGAGGTGGCCACTGCCGTCATACAACGCTGCCGGGTGCCACCCCTCCGAACCCGAGAGCGCGAACTCGGTGGAGTCCTTGTTGTCGAGCTGATCGGCGTTCCCGGCATTCGTCGCCGAATCAGCCGAGCCCGCCTGGGCGGCCCTGGGAACCTGGCCGAGCGAGGCCTCCTTGATGTCCGTGCCGGTGATGCCGTTGTTCTGGACGTCGACGCTCTTGACCTGGCCGTCAATGATCTGATCTGAGCCGACGCTGTTCTCCTTCAGTCGGGTCGCCGCGAAGGCGCCGCCTCCAAGCAACAAGAACAGGCAGAGCGTCGAGATGACGTTCGCGTAGCTCAGATGCGGAAGGAGCTTGCCCATTGAGAAGTCCTCCTGTTTGGTCGGTGTCCACCGTAACCCTGGGCTGCAAGCGGAACAAGGCTTACTGCGAGATCGCCCCACCGGGACCGGGACCTGACTGGCGCATCGCCGCTCTGCGCGGAAAGCACCGGTCTTCGCGAGATACTGCGCGGGCGATGTCTGAGGAGAACATCGAGATTCTGCGGGAGGTGTTCGCCACCGTCAACGAGCGAGGCGTTCGTGCCGCAACGGACGACTTCCGGGACCTGCTCGACCCTGAGTTTGAACTTGAGGAGGCGTCGAATGTTCCCGACCAGGAGAGCCATTCGGGGAGAGACGCGTTCATCGCCAATATGGCGAAGCTGGAAGAGAGCTTCGAGGAGCTGAGGATCGTCCCAATCGAGTTCGTGGATCTCGGTGACAGGCTTGTGGTCGTGGTTTCTATTGCCGGGCGCGGTCGGGCTGGTGGGGTTCCTGTGGAAACGACAGTTGCCCAGCTCTGGTCCCTGCGCGACGGTAAGGCAGTGTCGTTGCGCGACTATGCGACCAAGTCGGAGGCTCTCGAAGCAGCCGGGCTATCGGAGTAGCGCTTGGGACGACTCCAAGAGCTTCTGGCAGTGGCGACGTAGGGGACGACTCCGCTGCTCACAGCCGGCTGTACCCAGTCGATGTTCGCCACAAGGCGTTCGGACCGTCGGGCGCGGCTTTGACCCTCAAGATTTTTCGCCCGACGAGCACGGCCCTAACCTTCGCGGCCGTTGCCCACGACGGGCCGCACACCCTCAATAGCCCGGGCCTCAACACCTTCCCAGTCAACATCGCGGTGCAGCCGGGCGACCTGATTGGCCTGCATGTCGGCACCGGTGCGCCAACGTGCAATGCCGTCGCAGGGAGCGACCCCGCGTACACCCTCGCAGGGGACCTCCAGGATGGTCAGCAGGGCGGGCCCTTTTCCCCCTTGAACAACCGCCGGCTCAATGTCAAAGCCGAGGTCGCTCCGACAGTCACCGGCCAGCGCGCCACTGCCCTGAAGCGCTGCAAGAAGCGAGCGCACAAGAAGCACTGGTCGCACAAGCGGCTGAAGAAGTGCAAGAAGAAGGCGCAGCTCCTCCCGATCTAGCCCGAGTTAGACGAAACCGCTGCTTTGCATGGAAAGCGGCACTTCGTCGAGAGATACTGCGTGGGCGATGTCGCCCGAAAGCGTCTAGGCGGTCTTCGCTGGGTTCAGCCGTACTTCTTGTGGCAAGCCCTCTTTGCCTTCTTGCGGGCCTGAGCGCTGCTCTTCTTTTTTGCCTGCTTGAGGCACTTCTTTATGGGCGGGTCCGGCGGGTACGGCCCGGAGGGCCCCGTTTGAGCCAGGCCCGCCGAAGCCGCGCCCAATGCCAATGTGCCAGCGACCGCGAGGGCCGCCATCCGTCGAACAAATGCCTGCTTCCGCATCGATCCTCCTCTCATCGAACGCTGACAAGCTGGGACTAGCTTCGGCGATGCTACCGGTGCGGGTGTCGAGCGTGAAGTGGTGCCCCGGCGGTCGTTCGTCGCTCAGCTGTCAGCCGTTTGTTGGCGCGGCGTTCACGTCCCGACCGCATCGCTCTGAGCCAGTAATGACTGGCGCGCGCACTGGCGCACGGCGCCTCAAGCTGCGCACTGCCGGTCTCGCGAGCTACAACGAAACCCCTGCAAGGATAAAAAAGAGAGCCCCGCCGAAGCGGGGCTCTCTAGGGGTACTACAGGGAGGAGAGATATGTGTGTTGTCTGTGGGAGGTAGCCGGTATCAGGTTCCGAGTGGGCGACTGAACCGCGTTGAGGCGATCAGCGCCAGATGCGCGGAGCCGAACCCGACCAAAAAGACTGTTGCGATGTAATCCCCTGCGATTCCCGCCAGGACCCCGACCGCGATGGTTGCGGCGGCCAGTGTGTAGTCGAGTCCCGCGTGGGCACTCAGCGGCACATTCCCGCGCTCCGCATCGCCGTAAATCGAGACGGCGAGGCCGATCAGGGAGATGCCGAGAGCGATGCTCAGGGCGCCCGCCAAGTAGCCGAAGCCCAGCGCGAAGGGGGCCACGATCAAAAGCGGCGCGGCCGCGACCTCGAGGGCGGCGTGGACGTGAATGGGGATTGCTCTGAACGCACTCATCGCACGAACAAGGGTACGAACGTATGTGCGATTGGTCTGTGAGCCCGGTCACAGTCCGAGTGCCATCGGAGTCCCGCGGCGCCGGACCCCGCGTATGTACGGTTCGGCTCATGGCCCGCCGTCGTGCCGACACCCTGCTGGCCGAGCGCGGACTGGCGCCATCGCGGACCGCCGCCGCCGCGACCGTGCGCGCCGGCCGGGTTCGCCTCGGCAAGGATGGCTCGACAGTGGAAAAGCCGAGCGAGCTCGTGCAAGAGAACGCCGACCTGGTGGTGGAGGAGGGCGAGCAGTTCGTCTCCCGGGGCGGGATCAAGCTCAACAACGCCCTCTCGGAGCTCGGTGTCGACGTCGACGGGCGTCGCTGTCTCGATGTCGGAGCCTCGACGGGCGGATTCACCGATTGCCTGCTCCAGACCGGTGCGGCAATGGTGATCGCGGTTGACGTTGGCTACGGCCAGCTCGACTGGCGCCTCCGGCAGGATTCCCGGGTCCTCGTGATGGAGCGCCTCAACGCGCGCTATCTGGGGGATTCATATCTGCCCTTTCGGCCCGAGCTGATCACGGTGGACGTCTCCTTCATCTCACTGGCGAAGCTGATGCCCTCGATCGTCGCCAGCGGTGCCGATGAATTCGATCTGCTCGGACTCGTGAAACCCCAGTTCGAGGTCGGCAAGGAGAAGGTCGGGAAGGGCGGCGTCGTCCGCGATGCCGCCGACCGCCGCGACGCGATCCGCCGGGTGGCCGAGGCCGCGCAGCAGGAGGGACTGATCGTCCGTGGACTCGCCTCGTCTGGGCTACCGGGCCCGAAGGGGAACCGCGAGACCTTCGTCTGGGCCGCGCGCAGCGGGGAGGCGGTCGACTTCGATGCCGCACTTGCGGAGGTCGAGCCGTGACCGTGACGGTGAAGCGCGCGATGCTGATCACGCCCGTGCATCCGGAGCGTGCCGCCGAGGCGGTGGCCACCGCGGCCGACGCGGCGAGGGCGGCGGGCGTGCAGCTCGTCTCGACCGCCGACGAGCACGAGAAGCACGTCGACGCGGCGACTCACATCGAACGGGTCGCCGATGGAGAACGACCCGATGTCTGCCTGGTCCTCGGCGGAGACGGGAGCATCCTCTACGCGCTCCGTCACTTCGCCCACACGGGCGTTCCCGTCTTCGGAATCAACTTCGGCACGATCGGCTTCCTGACCGCCGTCGAGCGCGACGATCTCGCGAGTGGCCTCGAGCGCGTATTCAGTGGCGACTTCGAGGTGATGGACATGCCGGCGCTCACGGTGGACCTGCCCATTGACCATCGGGCGGCCCTCAACGACGTCAGCTTCCTGCGTCAGCCGCGCGGCCGGGTCGCCGAGCTCTCCTACACGATCGGCGATGAGGAGGTCGGCAACGTCCGCTGCGACGGGCTGGTCGCCGCCACCCCGGCCGGTTCGACGGGCTACAACCTCGCAAACAACGGCCCGATCCTGGCCTGGGGCGTGAAGGGCTATGTGGTCAGCTTCATCGCCCCTCACACGCTCGCCGCGCGGGCGCTCGTGGTCGCGCCGGACGACGCGCTCATCGTGCGCAACGCCGCCGGCCGGGAGGCGGTCGAGATCTCGCTTGACGGGGCGCCGGCCGGGAAGCTCGAGGCGGGCGCGGAGCTCGAGATGCGCTTCGAGGAATCGGTCAGCAAGCTGGCGCAGCTGCCGGGCGCGAACTTCTACCACCGCATCCGGGAGAAGTTCGGGAAGCTCGCCTAGCTAGTCTCCGGGCATGGAGCGCAAGTGGTGGAGCCTGCTCGCGGTCTGCCTGGCGACGTTCATGTTGCTGCTCGACATCACCGTCGTCAACGTCGCGCTCCCCGACATCCAGAAGGAACTCAACACCGACCTCACCGGGCTGCAGTGGGTCGTCGACGCGTACACGCTGACCCTCGCCGCCTTCACCCTGACCATGGGCGCCCTCGCCGACCGCTTCGGCCGCCGCCGGCTGTTCGTGATCGGGGTCGGGCTCTTCACCCTCGCTTCTCTGCTCTGCGGGCTGGCGACGAGCGCCACCTTCCTGCACCTGGCGCGGGGGCTTCAGGGAATCGGGGGGGCGGCGATGTTCGCGACCTCGTTGGCGCTGATCGCCCAGGAGTTCCAGGGCCCCGAGCGCGGCACGGCGATCGCCGCCTGGGGCGCGACGATCGGCGGCGCCGTCGCGGTCGGCCCGCTGGTCGGTGGAGCGCTCACCGACGGCCTCGGCTGGGAGTGGATCTTCTTCGTCAACGTCCCGATCGGGATCGGCACCGTGATTCTTGCCCAGACTCAGGCGGGCGAGTCGCGCGACCCCGACGCCAAGCGACTCGACTTCGCGGGGCTGGTCACATTCTCCGGCGGGCTCTTCGCCCTGATCTATGGGCTGCTGCGCGGCAATGCCGAGGGCTGGGGAAGCGGGGTGATCGTCGGCTCGCTGATCGCCGCGGTCGTCCTGCTCGTGGCGTTCGTGCTCTTCGAGTGGCGCCAGGACCATGCGATGTTCGACCTCAGCCTGTTCCGCAAGCCCGCCTTCTCGGGCGTCTCCTATGGCACCTTTGCGATCGGGGCCGGGATGTTCGCGATGTTCCTCTACATCACGATCTACATGCAGAGCGTGATCGGGATGACGCCGCTCCAGGCCGGCGTCCGTTTCCTGCCGCTGACCCTGTTCGCATTCATCGTGCCGCTCGCCACCCGCAGCTTGGTCGCGAAGATCCCGGCGCGAGTGCCGCTGACGATCGGGCTGACGCTGGTCGGCGTCGGGCTGCTGCTGATGCGCGGCGCCAAGCCCGACTCGGAGTGGACGACCCTGCTCGCCGGGTTCATTGTCAGCGGCTTCGGCATCGGGCTCTCCAACCCGTCGATCGCCTCGACTGCGCTCGGGGTCGTGCCTGCGGCGCGGTCGGGCATGGCATCGGGGATCAACAACACGATGCGGATCGCCGGCGTCGCGACCGGAATCGCGGCCCTTGGCGCGGTGTTCCAGAGCAAGATCACTGACTCACTCCACACGCTGCTGCCGCAGGCACCGAGCGGGTTCGCGGATGGGGTCGCCGCCAGCGGCACCCAGGCTGCGAACCAGGCGCCGCCCCAGCTTCACGACCAGGCCTTCCATGCGGCCGGGGTCGCCTTCACCGACGCCTTCAACGACATCCTCCTGATCGGGGCGCTGATCCTGTTCAGCGGCGCGCTCGCGGTCCTCCTCTTGGTGCGCCAGAGCGACTTCGTCCCTCATGGCCCGCCACAGCAGGCCGAGCCGCAGGCGCAGGAGGCCGCCGCCGCATAGATCCGTCGGGCTCGCTCGTTAGAACGGGGAGTCGATGCTCCTTGAGCTGCGGATCGAGAACCTGCTGCTGATCGAGCGGGCGGAGTTGCGCCTTGGCCCGGGGCTGAACGCGATCACCGGCGAGACGGGGGCGGGCAAGACGATCCTCGCCCACTCCTTCGACCTCCTCTTGGGAGGGAAGGCGCGGTCCCAGATCGTGCGCCCGGGGGCAAGCGAGGCCTACGTTGAGGGCGTCTTCGAGCTCCCCGATGGCCTGCTCGACGACCCGGAGCTCGCCGAGATCGCCGAGCGGCTCCCGGAGGGGAGCACGGAGCTATCGGTTGGCCGGCGAGTCTCGGCGACGGGCCGGACGAGCGCCTTCCTCGCTGGGCGCTCGGCCTCGGCACCCGATCTGCAGGCGATCGGCTCGCGCCTCCTCGCCTTCTACGGCCAGCACGAGCACCGCAAGCTGACCCTCTCGCGCGCCCAGCTCGAGACGCTCGACGGGTTCGCCGGCGATCAGCACCTCGAGCGACGGCGCGCCTATCGCGACGCTCACTCCGAGGTGGTCCGGATCGAGCGGCAGCTGGCGGAGATCCGCGAGCGCGAGGGGGCTCGCGAGCGGGACCTCGACATCCTCCGCTACGAGCTCGAGGAGATCGAGGCGGCCAAGCCCGATCTCGCGGAGGAGGCGGAGCTGGCGCCCGAGCGTGAGCGGCTGCGCCATGCCGAGGCATTGCGGGTCGCCGCGGCAGAGGCCCTCGCGTCCGTGTCGGGTGACGGCGAGGGCGGCGCGGCCGAGGCGGTCGGCTCCGCGGAGGCGGCGCTCGCCGCACAGAGCGGCCTCGACGCCGAGCTCGACACGCTCGCCGAGGCCGCCAGGGGCCTCCGGGTCGAGCTGCAGGAGCTGGCCTCCGAGCTGCGCGGATATGCCGAGGGCATCGAGGAAGAGCCGGGGCGCCTGGAGCAGGTCGAGGAGCGTCTCGACGCTCTTGACCGCCTGAAACGCAAGCACGGAGGCTCGATCGAGTCGGTGCTAGCCCACGCTGATCATTGCCGCGCCGAGATCGAGACGATCGAGGGCGCCGACCAGAGGACCGATCAGCTCGAGGGGGAGCTGGCCGAGGCGCAGCGCAGGCGGACGGATCTTGCCGGCCAGCTCAGCGAGGTGCGGGCGAAGGCCTCCAGGCGGCTGGAGAAGCGCGTCGCGGCCGAGCTCGACCGGCTGGCGATGAGCGGCGCAAAGCTGGAGGTCGTTCTGGAGCCGTACCCGGACGGCTTCGGCCCGCTGGGGCAGGAGACGGTCACGTTCCAAGTCGCCACCAATCCGGGGATGCCCGTCTCGCCGCTCCGCGACGCGGCCTCCGGCGGTGAGCTCTCGCGAGTGATGCTCGCGCTCGCGGGTCAGGGCGCGAGGGGCGGGGCAGCCACGTACGTCTTCGACGAGATCGACGCGGGCATTGGCGGCAATACGGCCAGGGCGGTGGGGGAGAGGCTTCGGTCGCTCGGTGAGGAGCGGCAGGTCCTCTGCATCACCCATCTCCCACAGGTCGCCTCGATGGCCGAGAGCCACTTCCGGATCGAGAAGAACGTGGATGCCGGCCACGCGACGGCGCGGGTCGAGCACGTCGACGGCGAGGGCCTCGTGTCGGAGATCGTTCGGATGCTCGGGGGCGATGATGGAGACGAGGCGGCCGACCGCCACGCCCGACAGCTCCTCAAGGCCGCCTAGGGCTCGCGATCTGGAAATAGTCTCTGGCGATGGCGCTCGCCACCGTCACCGCGATCCGCGGCACCGCCCGGCTCGGCCGGCGCACCAAGGAGCTGGTCAAGCGGCTTGGACCCGGCGACCTGGCGGTGATCGACCATCGCAACCTCGACCGGATCGCCGCCGAGGAGCTGGCCGCCAGCGGCGTCCGCGTCACGCTCAATGCGGCACCCTCGACCGACGGCACCTATCCCAACACCGGGCCCCTGACGCTGGTGCGATCCGGCGTCCGGCTGGTCGACGCGGGTCCCGAGCTGTTCGAGCGGATCTCCGACGGGGACGAGCTCGAGGTGGAGGGCGGCCGAATCCGGTCGGGCGGTGAGCTGGTCGCGGAGGGCAGGGTGCTCGAGGCCGAGGAGCTGGCGATGCGTCTCGAGGAGCAGCGCCGCCGGATCGACCGGGCGCTCCACGACTTCACCGAGAACACGATGACCCACCTGCGGGAGGAGGGCGGTCTGCTCTCGGGTGCGATCGATCTGCCGGAGACCAGGACGCGCTTCCGCGACCGGCACGTGCTGATCGTGGTCCGGGGGACCGACCACGTTCGCGACCTGCGGGCTCTGCGCGCCTACATCGAGGACGTCAACCCGATCCTTGTCGGGGTGGACGGCGGCGCCGACGCGATCGTCGGCGAGGGGTTCGTCCCGGACGTGATCCTCGGGGACATGGACTCGGCCGGCGAACCGGCGCTGCGGAGCGGGGCCGAACTGATCGTCCACGCCTATCCCGACGGCGAGGCGCCGGGGGCAGGGCGGCTGCGGCGCCTCGGGCTGGCGCACACGGTGATCCCCTCGGCCGGGACGAGCCAGGACGTCGCCATGCTGCTCGCCTTCGAGAAGGGCGCCGCATTGATCGTCAGCGTCGGCGCGCACTTCAACCTGCTCGAGTTCCTCGAGCGCCGTCGCGGCGGGATGTCGTCGACCTTCCTGACGCGGCTGCGGATCGGCGAGACGCTGGTCGACGCCAAGGGTGTGAGCCACCTCTACCCGGCCCGCTAGTGCCGCGACGGCGGAACTACAGGGGCCGGCAGGTTCTCTTCCCCCTGGGCGTGGTCCTGCTCGCCACGGCCGGGTTCGCGCTCACGGCGGGGCTCAATCGCTGGCTGGTCTTCCTCTGCGGCGTCGCGTACCTCGGTCTGCTCGACGATCTGGCCGGCGGCTCGGCCCGTGGGTGGCGCGGACACGGGCTTGCGGTCGCTCGCGGCGAGCTCTCGACCGGGGCCATCAAGGCCGGCGGCACCGTGGCCCTCGCCGCCTACGCGATCGCGGGTTCCGGGGCGGGCGGGCTCGAGTTCCTCTGCGAGGTGCTCGTTCTGGCCCTGGCGGCGCACCTGGGCAACCTGCTCGACACCCGCCCGGGCCGCCCGGAGAAGGCCCTGGCGCTCACTGCCTTGATGGTCTGCCTCACCTCCTGGAGCCTCGCCCCGATCGCCCCGATTTCCCCGTTATTCGGGAGCCGTCGCCGTGTGCTCCTGGTTCACGCTCCGCGAGCGGGCGATGTGGGGCGACACGGGTGCCAGCCTGATCGGCGGGATGATCGGCGTTCTACTGGTCACCACCCTGGCGCTGCCCGGAACGGCGCTCGCGCTCGCCGCCCTGATCGCGATCTCGCTCTATGGGGAGTTTCGCTCGATCTCCCTCGCGGTCGGCCGGATTCCGCTCCTCGCTCGGTTAGACTCGCTCGGCAGAGTCAATTGAGCCAACCGAAGCCAGGCGACACCAAGTTTCTCTTCGTGACGGGCGGTGTCGTCTCGTCCCTCGGCAAGGGCATCGCCTCTGCCTCCCTGGGTCGTCTCCTCGTTTCGCGCGGCTTTCGCGTGCAGCTGCAGAAGCTCGATCCCTACATCAACGTCGATCCCGGGACGATGAGCCCGTTCCAGCACGGTGAGGTGTTCGTCACCGAGGACGGCGCCGAGACCGACCTCGACCTGGGCCATTACGAGCGCTTCACGGACGAGAACACCTCTCGGGCATCGAACTTCACGGCCGGCGGTGTCTACAACTCGGTGATCCGGCGCGAGCGCCGCGGCGACTACCTCGGGGCCACCGTCCAGGTGATCCCCCATATCACCGACGAGATCAAGAACCGGATCCTGATCGTCGCCGAATCCCAGGCGGTCGACTTCGTGATCACCGAGATCGGCGGGACCGTCGGCGACATCGAGTCGCTGCCGTTCCTCGAGGCGATCCGCCAGCTCTACACCGATCTCGGACCGAAGCGCTGCATGTTCCTCCACCTCACCCTGGTGCCCTATGTGGGACACGCGGGGGAGATGAAGACCAAGCCGACCCAGCACTCGGTCAACGAGCTGCGCCGGATCGGGATCCAGCCGCACGCGCTGCTCTGCCGCTCGGAGCAGGGGCTCGACCGCGACATCCGCCGCAAGATCGCTCTCTTCGCCAGCCTTCCCGAGGATGCCGTGGTCTCGGCGCGTGACGTCGACAACGTCTACAAGGTGCCGCTTGTGCTCCGCGCCGAGGGCGCGGACGACCTGATCCTCGACCACTTCGCGATGGACGCTCCGGCCCCTGACCTGACCGAGTGGGAGGAGCTCATCAAGCGCGCCGACGCCTCCCGCGAGCGCAAGGTCAAGATCGCGCTGGTCGGCAAGTACGTCCAGCTCGAGGACGCCTACAAGTCCGTGATCGAGGCACTCACGCACGGTGGCTGGCAGCACGGGGTCGAGGTGAACACGGAGCTGGTCTCGGCGGAGGACATCCAGGAGTCCGAGCTGGACGACGTCGACGGGATCCTGATTCCCGGTGGGTTCGGGGAGCGCGGGATCGAGGGCAAGGTCGAGGCGGCTCGGATCGCGCGCGAGAAGGGAATCCCCTACCTCGGCATCTGCCTCGGGATGCAGATCGCGGTGGTCGAGTTTGCCCGACACGTTTGCGGGATGGACGGCGCCAACTCGGCCGAGTTCGATCCGGAGACTCCATATCCGGTCGTGGACCTGCTGCCCGAGCAGAAGGAGGTCTCGGACCTCGGCGGGACCATGCGCCTCGGCGCCGACCCGGTGAAGCTCCATGAGGGCACCCAGGCCCGGGAGATCTTCGGCGAGGCTGTCATCTACAAGCGCCACCGTCACCGCTATGAGGTCAACAACATGCTCCGCCGCCGGCTCGAGGATGAGGGCCTGGTGGCGAGCGGGACCTCTCCCGACGACCGGCTGGTAGAGGTGATCGAGCTGCCGGACCACCCCTTCTTCGTCGCCTCCCAGTTCCACCCCGAGTTCAACTCACGCCCGACCCGCCCGGAGCCGCTCTTCCGCGACTTCGTCGGCGCGGCCGCGAAGCGGGCCGCCGAGCGCCCCGCATTGGAGCCGGAGGCCGCCGAGGCCGAGGCGGCCGCCGAGGACACCGAGGACGTCGGTGTCCGCCGCTCCGCCTAGGACCTCGCCGGGGCCGTTCGCGGCGTAGCCTGTCGCGATCGTGGCCCGCTGATCAGCGCATGCTCGACCGCTTCGTCCGGCTCTGCGAGATCGCAAGCCCGACGGGCGAAGAGCGCGAGGTCGCCGATGCCGTCCTGGATGAGTTGCGGGACCTCGGCGTCGACGTGGCCGAGGACGCCTCGGCGACCCCGGCGCAGGCGGCGGCCGGCAACCTGATCGCCCGCGTTCCGGGGACGGGCGACGGCTGGCTGTCCTTCTTCTCTCACCTCGACACGGTGCCGCACGAGGGCCCAATCGAGGTCGTGAGGGAGAACGGGACATTCCGCAGCAGGGGCGACACGATCCTCGGGGCGGACAACAAGGCCGCGGTCACGGTGCTGATGGAGCTCGCCGCGCGGCACATCGCCGACCCGGGGCCACTGGGGCTCGAGCTGGTCTTCACCGTCGCCGAGGAGGACGGGCTGCGGGGTGCGAAGGAGCTGGATATCTCATCGCTCCGGGCGCCCTTCGGCTTCGTTCTCGATCACGCGACGCCGATCGGCGAGCTGATCGTCGCGGCGCCCACCTACAAGAGGTTGATCGCCGAGTTCACCGGCCAGGAGGCGCACGCCGGGATCAACCCGGAGGACGGCCACAGCGCGATAGCCGCTGCCGCCGCCGCGGTGGCGGGGATGAAGCTGGGACGACTCGACGAGGAGACCACCGCGAACGTCGGCATCATCGAGGGCGGCACGGCCTCGAATGTCGTGGCCGGGCACTGCCGGATCCTCGGCGAGGCGCGGAGCGTCGACGGCGAGCGGGCGGCGGCGACGATCGGCGAGATGGTGGACGCATGCACGTGGGCAGCGGGCGATCAGGGCTGTGACGTCGACGCCCAGGTGATCGAGATGTTCCGCGGCTACCGGCTCGACACCAATTCGCAGCCAGTGGCCATCGCCTCCGAGGCGTTACGGCGGACCGGTCACGAGCCGGAGCTGGTCGCGACCGGCGGCGGCAGCGACGCCAACGCCCTGGTCGCCTCTGGGTACGAAAGCCGTCCTGCTGGCCAACGGGACCAAGGCCAACCACACTCCCGAGGAGCGGGTCACGGAGGCCGCGATCGTGGACATGCTCGGCGTCTGCGAGGCCGCCATCGAGGAGGCCGCCAAGGCGGTGGCCACGCCGGGCGGGGGGTAGGCGGTGCTGAAGCTGCGACCGCGCGGTGGTCACGCAAGAGGACCCACTCATGGTCAGGGTCGCCGCCGAGGAGAGACCCGCCTGGGCGGACGAGCGGCTGGTCGGGAAGGCCCGGGAGGGCGATGAGGTGGTCGTCAACACCGAGGCCCGCGACCTGGGCCTCGGGTCGGGTGGATTCGATGTCGTCCACGTAAACCTGACGCGCGGGCTGGATGCCCCGGGCGCCGACCGGGCCGCCGCGATGAAGCTCAACTACACCTCGCTCCAGCATCCGGTCGAGCCGGTCGAGTCGCAGGCGGAGGAGGGGATCAAGCGAAGGATCCCCGTCCTCGTTGTCTCACTGCACGGGCAGCTCGCCCCGGCCGCCTGGGCGACGGCGCGCGGCGGCACCGGCCTGCGAGTCGGCTACGTGCAGACCATTGGGGGGGCGCTGCCGGGCTCGCTCTCCGAGGATGTCGCGGAGCTCCGACGGGCCGAGCTGCTGCACGGGCATCTGACCGCCGGGACTTCCTACGGCGGGGAGCTCGAGGCACTCACAGTGATCGGGGCGCTGCAGGCTGCGGCGGGGCCGCTCGGCTGGGACGCGGTGATCGCGGGGCCGGGCCCGGGGATCGTGGGGTCGCACAGCGAGCTCGGTCACGGCGGTATGGCGGCGCTCGACACGGCGCACGCCGCGCTCGCACTTGGCCTGGAGACGCTGCTCGCCCCGAGGATGTCGAGCGCCGATCCGCGGCCGCGCCACCGAGGCCTGAGTCACCACACGGCGACCGTCCTCTCGATGCTGCTCGCCCCTGTTCGGGTGCCGGCGCCTGCCGATGCCCCACTCGACGAGCTGCGTCAGGCGTGCGGCGAGCGACACGAGCTCGGGCCACGCGAGGTTTCGGTGGATGAGTATGCGAAGAGCGGACTGCCCACGACCCACATGGGACGCGAGCTCGCCGAGGACCGGCTCTTCTTCGCGGCGGCGCTCGCAGCCGGCGATGCGCTCGCGGCGGCGGCTCCGGCGGGAATTCCGGCGTGAGCGACGAGCGCCTCAAGAAGGTCGGCAGCAAGCTCGTCCACCGCGGTCCGGTCGCCTCGGTGCGCATGGAGACCTTCCAGTACGCCGACGGCAGCCGCGCCACCAGACAGGTGGTCATCCACCCGGGGGCCGTTTGCGTGATCCCGCATGACGGCCGCGTCGTCTACATGGTCGAGCAGCCGCGAGAGGCGGTTGAGGAGCCGGCCCTGCTCGAGCTCCCGGCCGGAAAGCTGGATGTCGAGGGCGAGACTCCGTTGGAGTGCGCCCAGCGCGAGCTGGTGGAGGAGATCGCCAAGTCGGCCGGAGACTGGCGGGAGCTGAAGAGCTTCTACACGAGCCCCGGATTCGCGAACGAGCGGGTCTGGATCTTCCTGGCCACGGAGCTCTACGACGTCCCCAGCCAGCCGTCTCCGGGGGAGCGGATCGAGGTGGTGGAGATCCCGTTGGCGGAGCTCGACGACGCGATCGAGCGCTGCGAGGACGCCAAGTCGCTGATCGGGCTGATGATGCTGAAGGACCTCATCTAGGCAAGGGCGGGGCAGGGACGCGCGCTCCGGCGCGGAAGTACTGGGTATGGCAACGATCGCGCCGCCGCGCCAGGCAGCCGGACGAACCAAGGCATCCGAGCGCTACGAGGTGCTGGTGCTCGACTTCCTTGCGCATCTGGAATTTGAGCGCGGGCTCTCGCAGAACACGCTCGCCGCCTACCGCACGGACCTGCTCCAGTTCGGCCGTTTCCTGGCCGAGCGCGAGCGGGACGCCACCGAGGCGGGCGCGAGCGATCTCTCCGACTTTCTGGCGGAACTCGCCCAGGGGGAGGGCAACGGCCGGCCGCCCTGCTCGACCGCCACGGTGAATCGCAAGGCCGCCTGCCTGCGCTCCTTCTATCGGCATCTGCGCCGGGAGGAGGCGATCGAGGATGATCCGGCTGCCCGCCTCGAGACGCCGCGGCGCGGCAAGAAGCTGCCTGAGGTTTTGAGCTACGCCGAGATCCAGCGACTGCTCGCCCAGCCGCGAGGCGACGACCAGGTGACCCTCCGCGACCGGGCGTTGCTCGAGCTGATGTACGCGTCCGGGCTGCGGGCGTCCGAGACGATCACGCTCGAGATCTCGGACGTGGACGTCGAACATGGGATTGTCCGCGCCCGCGGCAAGGGATCCAAGGAGCGCCTGGTACCGGTGGGCGGCAAGGCTCTCGCCGCCGTGCGCGTCTACCTGAGGGCGGGGAGGCCGAAGCTGGACCGCTCAAACGACGAGCGCAAGCTGTTCCTCAACTTCCGCGGCGGGCCGCTGACCCGGCAGGGCCTTTACAAGATCGTCCTGCGGCATGCCCAGGCAGCCGGGCTCGGGGACCGCATGAGCCCGCACACGCTGCGCCACTCGTTCGCAACCCACCTGCTGGCGGGAGGCTGCGACCTTCGCTCGGTCCAGGAGATGCTGGGCCACGCGGATCTCTCGACGACGCAGCTCTACACCCACCTCTCCGGCGAGGAGCTGAAGGAGGCCTACTTCAAGGCCCACCCAAGGGCCCATCTGCCTCACTAGCATCGGCCCATGCCCGAGTTGCCCGAGGTGGAGACGGTCCGTCGCCAGCTCGAGCCGGAGCTGGTCGGGAAGCGGATCACCTCGGCCTCCGTCCTCGATGAGCGGCTGACGCGTCCCGAGCCGCCCGATTCGCTCGAGCAGGCGGTGGCGGGAAGGGTGGTCACGGCCGTAGCCCGGCGCGGCAAGTACCTGCTGATCGGCCTCGAGGGAGGGCGGACGCTGGCGATCCACCTGCGGATGACCGGCAACCTGCTGCTGCGCGACCCCGACACGGGGAGACGGCGGATCTGATGAAGAGCGACCCAGCATCACACGGGTCGCGCTCGGCTGGGCCTCGCGCGCCCTCACGTCCACCGCGGCTCTACGAGCCGGCTCCGGAGCCGAGCCACGTCCGGGCCCGGTTCGAGCTCGACGACGGCCGGAGCCTCCTGTTCACGGACGTGCGCCGCTTCGGGCAGGCGGTGATTCTCGATGCGGGTGACCAGCTGGATGACTTCTTCTCCGCTCGCCTTGGCGTCGAGCCGCTCTCCGGCGAGCTGACGCCCGAACGGCTGCTCGATCTCGCGAAGGATCGGACGGCGCCGCTCAAGTCCTTTCTGCTCACCCAGACGCGGGTGGCCGGGATCGGGAACATCTACGCGGATGAGGCGCTCTGGCGGGCCCGGCTGCACCCGCTCTCGCCCGCGGGGTCGATGAAGCTCGAGCATGCGACGCGCCTGGTCGAGGGCATCGTGGCGGCGCTGGAGGCGGGGCTCGACCACGGCGGGGCGAGCATCGACGACTACCTCGACGCGCGCGGCGAGCGCGGCTCGATGCAGGACGAGTTCCTGGTCCACACCCGTGAGGGCGAGCCGTGCCTGCGGCCGGCGAGCGAACACCGCCCGACGCCGCCGGCGGTGATCGTGAGGATCGTGGTGAGCGGACGCTCGACCTACTTCTGCCCGAACTGCCAGGAGCGCCTGCGGCGACGTCCCAGAAGAAGGACGAAGCGGCGAGCGGGAAGGGCGAGGACCAGGTGAGCGAGTCGCTTCCGCTGCCCGAGGGATTCGTGGTCGGACACTGGTCGGATGCGGCCGGCGGGACCGGCTGCACCGTGGTGATCCCGCCCCCGGAGACGCCGGGCGGCGTCTGCGTGCACGGCGGAGGGCCCGGGACGCGCGAGACGGACACGCTGCGGCCGCTGGCGAACGCTTCGGAAGCGAACGCGATCCTGATCACGGGGGGAAGCGCCTTCGGGCTGGCGGCGGCGGATGGCGTGGTGCGCTGGCTTGAGGAACACGAACGCGGCTACTTCACCCCCTTCGGCCGGGTGCCGCTTGTGCCGGCCGCGGTGATCTACGACCTGCCCTCCGGCGAGGGGAACGCTGCGGCCCGGGACGGAGGCGGGCTACGCCGCGTGCGAGGCCGCGGCCGGCGGGGTGCCGGCACGCGGCGCGATCGGAGCTGGGACGGGGGCGACGGTCGGCAAGGTGCTCGGCCGCCAACACGCGGCGAGAGGCGGAATCGGCTATGCCGCGATGCTCACCGGGACGGGACATACCGTCGCAGCGATCGCCGCGGTGAACGCGATGGGTGACGTGATCGATGAGGACGGCTCCGTGCTGGCCGGACCGAGGAGGAGAGGGTGCCCCGGTCCGGAGCGCGGAGCTGGTCGCGGAGATGAAGGAGCCGCCGGAGTACCGGGTGCCGGAGGGGAACTCGACCCCCGTCTGCGTCTGCACCGACGCGGCGCTTGACAAGCGGCAATGCTCGATCGTGGCGCGGTCGGCCACTGCCGGTCTGGGGCGCGCCATCGATCCGGTCTTCACGCCGGTCGACGGCGACGTGGTCTTCTGCCTCGCATCGGGGCGCGGGGAGCCGGATCAGTTCGCGCCCCTGCAGATCGGCGTCGCCGCCGCCACGGTGACGGCGGCGGCGATCCGGGACGCGGTGCGGCAGGACGCCTGATCCGTCCGGGAGCTGCGGCAGCTTTGATGGGCTAATGCCCGGAACCTTCAAGACGGAGGCCGTCGTGCTGCGCAGCATTCGCTACGGCGAGGCCGACCGCATCGTCCATCTCTACTCGTCGACGCGGGGGAGGATCGGCGCGATCGCGAAGGGGTCGCGGCGGCCGAAGTCGCGGTTCGGGGGACGGCTCGAGCCGTTCTTCCGGCTCAACCTTGTGCTGTATGAGGGGCGCGGAGACCTGTTCACGGTGACGGGCGCCTCGACCGTCGACGGTCACGGGGCGCTGCGCTCGAACGGCCCGGCGCTGGGCGCGGCGGGCCGGGCCTGCGATTCGGTGCTGCGGCTGCTCGACTCGGGGGAGCCGAACGAGGCCGCCTACAACCTGCTCTGCACCTATCTCGGCCTGCTGGACGCCGACCCGGCGGCGGCGAGCGCGCCAGGCGCGGCGCTCGCCTTCCGGCTCAAGCTGGCGCTGGCGGCCGGCTTCTCACCCGAGCTGGCGAGCTGCGCGAGCTGCGGGGAGGCCGAGCACCTGGCGGCCTTCTCGGGCTCCGCGGGCGGCGTGGTGTGCGCGAGCTGCGAGGGAGGCGGCTTCCCGCTGAACGAGGAGACGCACCGGTTCATGGTCGAGGCGCTGGCGCGGCCGCTCGCCGAGGCGCCCGAGGCGGAGCGGGGGGTGGTGGCGCAGGCTGACCGGGCGATCACCGAGACGCTCGAGTACCACGCGCACGTGCGTCTGCAGCGCCGCGGCCTAGGACTTCGGGGCGGTACATGCGCTCGGCGACGCGCAGCTTGACGCCCTTTGGGGCGTGGCTGAGGCGCGCATGAACCAGGGAAAGAACCGGCCCGGGATCATCGAGCGCTTGTCGCGGTCGTAGGCGCAGCAGCGCGTCGCGGACGCACTGCTCGGCGCTGATCATTCCGGGCGGGATCCGGCGTGTTCTCGTCGTAGCCGGCGACACGCCTGCCATTCGGTCTTTACCGGTCCCGGATTGACGACGAGGACCTTGACGCCGGTGCCGCGCAGCTCCATCCAGAGTGCCTCCGTGAACGAGATGGCGAACGCCTTGCTCGCCCCGTAGGTCGCCTCGTAGGGGAGCGGCTGCATGCCCGCGGTGGATGCGACGGTGATGACGCCCGCCACGGCGGCGCTCGACCATTCCCGGCAGGAAGGCGTGGGTGAGGGTTACGACGGCCTCGCAGTTGACGCGCACGATCTCGGCCTCGCGCTCTGGATCGAGCTCCAGGAAGCGCCCGCGCAGGCCGAAGCCGGCGTTGTTGACCAGGAGGTCGACGTCGACGTCGAGCTTGGCGACCTTGTCCGGCAGCTTCGCCGCCTCGGAGCCGAGGTCGCACTCGATCACGTGGGCAGTGGTCGGCAGCTGCTCCGCCAGCTGCTCGAGGCGGTCCTTGCGACGAGCGACCAGGATCAGGTCGCTGCCACGAGCGGAGAGCTGCTTGGCGAATTGCTCGCCGATTCCCGCGGAGGCCCCGGTGATCAGTGCCGTATCAGCCACGGATCGGAGCCTAATTTGAATCTCTTGGCGCCGCATCGCGATGGTGGTGCCGCGCCGGATGCGAATATCGAAGGATGCCCACGCATACCGAGACGTTCGAGGAGCGCGTTCGGTCCTGGGAGTCGGAGTACCTCTGGGACCGCGCCACCCCGTCGTATCCCGCGCACAGGCGGGAGCCGGAGGAAGACAGCCCTGTGCGGACCCCGTTCCAGCGCGACCGCGACCGGATCGTGCACTCGAAGGCGTTCCGCCGGCTGAAGCACAAGACGCAGGTGTTCGTGGCGCCTGAGGGTGACCACTACCGGACGCGGCTCACGCACACGCTCGAGGCGTGCTTCATCTCGCGCACCGTCGCGCGGGCACTGGGGCTGAATGAGGACCTGACTGAGGCGATCGGGCTTGGTCACGACCTCGGGCATCCGCCCTTCGGCCACATCGGGGAGGAGGTGCTCGACGAGGCGCTGCGGGAGCACGGGATGCGGTTCCGGCACAACGAGCACTCGCTGCGGGTGGTCGAGGTGCTGGCGCGTGACGGGCACGGCCTCAACCTGACCGACCAGGTCAGGGACGGCATCCTCAATCACACCGGGCCGGAGAAGCCGGTGACCCTGGAGGGGCGGGTGGTGCGGATCGTCGACCGGGTCGCGTACATCAACCACGACATCGATGACGCGGTCCGGGCGGGGATCATCTCGGAGGGCGACCTGCCGGCGGAGGAGATCGAGCTGCTCGGCGAGACGGGCGCGAGGCGGATCGACCTGCTCGTGCAGGACATGGTGAAGCGCTCGCGGGCGGAGGGCGACATCGCGCAGAGTGATGAGGTCGGCCGGCGCGATGCTGCGGCTGCGGAAGTTCATGTTCGAGCGGGTCTACCTGGGGCAGGAGGCTCGGGCGGAGCAGGAGAAGGCGCGGGTGGCGCTGCGGACGCTGTTCGACCACTACCTCGCGCACCTCGACGAGGTGCCGGCGACTGACCCGGATGCGGGTTCGGTGCAGCGGGTGACGGACTATCTCGCCGGAATGACCGACCGTTTCTGCCTCAGCACCTACGAGCGGCTCGCGGCGGCCAACTAGATTTCGACGGTGGCCCGGTTCACCCAGGACAGCAAGGATCGCGTCAGGGACGCGGCGGACATCGTCGAGATCGTCTCCGCGTACACCGATCTCCAGCAGCGGGGGCAGGACTACTGGGGGAACTGCCCGTTCCATGAGGAGCGGACTCCGTCGTTCAAGGTCAATCCTCGCGACAAGCTCTACTACTGCTTCGGCTGTGAGGCGAAGGGTGACGTGTTCGGCTTCGTCCAGGAGAAGGAGGGGCTGGACTTCCCGGAGGCTGTGGAGTCGTTGGCCGAGCGCTACGGCGTCGAGCTGAAGCGGGAGAACGAGGATCCGCAGGCGGAGGAAAGACGGCGTCAGCGGGCCAGGCTGTGGGAGCTGCTCGAGCGGACCGCGAAGTTCTACGAGCGATATCTGTGGGAGGCGCCCAAGGCGGAAAAGGCCCGCGCGTATCTGAAGGGCCGGGGCCTGAGCGAGGACGTGCTGCGGCGGTTCGGTGTGGGGATGGCGCCGAGCGCCTGGGACCAGGTGCTGACCGGGAGTCAGCGGGCGGGGTTCAAGCTCGAGGAGCTGCTCGCGGCCGGGTTGGTGCAGAAGGGGCGCCAGGGCGGCCACTACGACCGGTTTCGGTCGCGGATCACCTTCCCGATTCGCGACCAGCGCGGGCGTGTGCTCGGGTTCGGGGCTCGGGCGCTGAGCGCTGACTCGAAGCCGAAGTACCTGAACTCGCCGGAGGGGGAGCTCTATCGGAAGAGCCACACGCTTTACGGGATCGATCGGGCACGGGGTCCGATCGCGAAGGCGCGGCGGGCGATCGTGGTGGAGGGCTACACCGATGTGCTGGCGCTCCATCAGGCCGGGGTGGAGGAGGCAGTGGCGATCATGGGGACGGCGATCACGCCGGAGCAGGTCGCGATGCTCGCGGGGCTGACCGACTCTGTGGTGCTGGCGCTCGATGCCGACCGGGCCGGGGCGGACGCGATGATCCGCGCCCAGAAGGTGGCTGCGGGGAAGAGCCTCGAGCTGCAGGTCGCGGCGATGCCGGAAGGGGAGGACCCGGCCGACATGCTTCAGGAGGGGTCGGTGGATCGGTTCACGCAGCTGGTGGAAGGGGCGGTCGACCTGCCGAGCTTCAGGGTCGATGTGGCGTTGGGCCGCGGCGAGCTGGGCTCGCTCGCCGGGCGGGAGCGGGTTCTCGACGAGGTGGGGCCGGTGCTGAAGGCGATGGGGGAGACGGCGCTCGGTTTCGACGAGTTGGTGCGGAAGGTGGCGGATCGGCTGGACACTGATCCGAGCCTGGTGCTGGCGAGGGTGCGTTCCGCGAGTGACGTGCCTCGGGCGGATCCGGATGGGAACGGCAACGGGTCGGGGGCGCCGCGCCCGGTTGCGCAGTCATTGACCCCGCGGGAGACCAGGGAGCGGGCGCTGCTCGCGATGTGCATCACGGACCCGGAGAAGGGGCGGCAGTTCATCGATCGGCTCACCGACGGGCATCTGTCTGGATCGGGTATGCCGGCGCTGGTCTGGCTGCGGGATCACCTGGAAGATCCGATGACGGGGCTGCCGAGCGAGGATGCGACGCTGACCTCGCTGGTCACGGAGCTCGTCATGCGTGCGGAGAGCGAGCCGGCCACCGAGAGTGCGATGCAGCTCAACTTCGACCTGCTGGAGCAACAGCGGCTGGAGGACGGGATCTCGGTCGCGCAGAAGGCGGGCGACTACGAGGTGAGCTCGCGTCTTTCGCAGGAGCGTGCGCAGCTCACCGACCGGATCGCCCACGCGGGCGTCGCCTCCTGAGCAGAGTTGCATCACGGGCCCACCAATCGTTCGAAACTCGCCTGCTGAGACCCGCGCGGCTCGTCTTCGCGACGCTAAGGTTCGTTGACCATTCCGGGGTAGCTCAATGGTGGAGCGCTCGGCTGTTAACCGAGAGGTTGAGGGTTCGAGTCCCTCCCCCGGAGCTGGTTAGGCGACTTGACGCGAGCCGGCGAGAGCCGGCTCGTCGCGTTCCGGGCCGCCTCTTCGACAAGATCGGCGGCCGCAGCCGCCCCGTCATGGCGTTCCGCCCATTCCGCAACCGCAAGGGCCCGCCCACGGAAGCTCGGCTCGGCCAGCAGCCGGCGGGTCGCGAGCCGGATCGCGCGCCGCGAGAGCAGCCGCCGCGGCACCGACAGCCCGGTCCCCAACCACGCCACCCGCGCCGCGTTCTCTCCCATGTCACCGACCGAGGGGCAGACGAGCAGCGGCTTCCCGGCGGCCAGCGCCCTGACCACCGTCCCATGCCCGCCGTGGCAGATCACCACGTCCGCGGCGGGCATCGCCTGCGAATAGAGCATCCAATCGACCAATAGCGCGTTGTCCGGCACCTCGATCGGCCGCTCCGGCCGGTGCCGGTTGGTTGTCGCGAGCACCCGCACCGGCTCATCCGCCAACCCATCGAGCGCCACCCTCAGCAACTCGCACTCCGGATCCTGCGACGTACTCGGCGCGACCACCACCAGGGGTCCATCGCCTCCCGGAATCTCCACCGACTCCCCGGGCAACTCGAAGAACAGCGGTCCAGTCACGCGCACATGCGCCGGCCACTCCCGCGGATACTCCAGCTGCGGAAACGTCGCCACCACCGCCAGCAGCTCACTGATGCCGCCGTGGAACCGCGCGATCGGCGCCAGCCCGAGCCGCGCCCTGGTCTCATTGAGCTCGTCCCGGCCCCGCCGCAGGCCCATCGCCAGGAGCGGATCCGTCGCCCGCCACCCGAGTCGCCCAAGGGCCGTCCGCGGGGGCCGCAGACCAAGCGAATAGAGCGGCATCCCCGGCTGCTGCACCGGATAGACATGCGGAATCAGCGTCGCGTGCGGCACGCCCGCCACCTCGGCGGCGAGCGTCGGCGCCAGGGTGAGGATGTCGCTGACCACCAGATCCGGCTCGAATTCCTCCATCAACCTGGCCAGCGCCCGCGCGGCCGCGGCGGCTGTCTGGCCGTCCGGCGTGTCCGGTCCCGGCGGCGGAAAGACCGTGTACTCCTGCGCGCCGGTGAACGCCAGCCCCTCGGCCTCGACCGCCTCGCGCCACCGCTCCCAGGTCTCGACCAGCACCTCATGTCCGCGTCTACCGAGCTCCCGCGCCAGGGCGATCGCCGGAAACGCATGCCCCGGGTCGCCGAACGCGGCCACGAGCAGCCGAAGGCGTCTCTCTGAACGGTCCATTGCGCGGACCCTACGCCGTAGCCGGTATCCCTTGATGCGATGTCCAAGCGCCGCAACAACGCACAGCGGCTCCGCAACTCGGTCAGCGCCATGCCGGCCCGCACCAAGGAGGCGATGCTCCGGGGCATCCGCACCAACCGCGTGATCGTCGGTGCCTACGTCGACAAGCGCGGGGGCGTCTGCCCGATGCTCGCTGCCCATCGCAACGGCGGCCGCACCAACTTCGGCACCTTCGCCCGTGCCTGGGACGCCTTCACCGGGGCCAACCAGCGCAAGCCGCGCCGTGCCTCCCGCCGCGAGGTCCGCACCCTCCAGGGCTACCTCGAGATGTCCCTGCTCGGCGACGGCCCCCCTGGCTCTGAGCCGATCCCCGAACGGCCTCTGTCCGAGGAGGTCCTGGAGGTCAAGGCGACCCGCCGCCGCCTCGCAGAGACCGATGCGCGCGAGGGCTCAGACGTCAGCGTAGAGGACGTTCTCACCACCGCCTACGGCGAGCACTCACCCTCCGCCTCGGACCCCGCCGAGGCCTGGGCCGCTGAGCTCGAGCGAGCCGACACCAAGCGCGCCGACGCCTGACGGCTACCTTGCGCTCGTGAACAGGGCGCCCGATCTCCCATCCGTGTCCGTGATCGTGCCCGTCCGCGACGGCGAGGGGACCATCGCCGACTGCATCGACGCGATCCTCGCCACCGACTACCCGGCCGATCGCCGCGAGATCGTCGTCGTGGACAACGGCTCCACCGACGGGAGCACCGCCCTGATCCAATCTAAGCCGGTCCGCTACCTCCGCGAGCCCAAGCGTGGCGTCTCCAACGCCCGCAACCGGGGCATCGCCGAGAGCACGGGGGAGATCCTCGCCTTTGTGGACGCCGACTGCCTCGTCGAGCCCCAGTGGCTCGCCGAGCTCGTCCGTCCGTTCGAGGACCCCGAGGTGGGCAGCGTCGGCGGCGACCTGCAGCACGCCCCGCCGATGACCGCCGCCGAACGCCAGGCGGCCCGCCTCCTTGGCAACTGGCAGCGCTTCGCCTTCACCTCGAACCCCGCCTACCCGATCACTGCCAACGCCGCCTATCGCCGCGATGTCCTCGATCGCATCGGCAACTTCGACCCGCACATGACCCGCGCCCAGGACGTCGAGCTCGGCCTCCGCTTCCAAGAGCGCAGCGGGCGCCGGCTCGCCTACGCCGAGAACGCCACCGCCCGCCACCGCAACCGTTCAACCCAGCTCGGCTTCTTTCGCCAGCAGCTCGGCTGGGCCTACGGAGCGGGGCTGGTCGGCGCAAAGTTCGAGGCCATGGGCGGCGACCCGGTGAAGCCGCCCCGCGCCCGCGAGATCCGCAAAACCGTCCGCGGCCTCGGCATCGTGATCTGGGCGCGCATCCGGGGGCGGGGCCTCACCGAGTGGATCGAGGACGCCTGGTTCGATCTCCTCCGCCAGGTCGCCTGGTGGGTGGGCGCCCGCGCGGGCCTTCGCAAGGGCGCCGGGATCTGGACGGCTTCGCCATCAGGCCGCGGCCACAGCGGCCGCTCCGCGTAAGTCGCTGCGGGCT
Source organism: uncultured Solirubrobacterales bacterium (assembly GCA_963740995.1). Taxonomy (GTDB): domain Bacteria; phylum Actinomycetota; class Thermoleophilia; order Solirubrobacterales; family 70-9; genus DASUPK01. Next base: position 2,663 of record CAVUGL010000007.1, on the reverse strand, counting down.
TCGCCCTACGCTCCGAAGGAGGGCGGCCTGGTGGTCGCTAACCGAGTTCGGGCGTGTCCAAGGTGTCTCCCGGCCGCAGGAAGACAATCTCAGGGACCAGGCAATTCGGCGAGGTGTTCAGCAGGAACCTGACCGCCTCCGCGATGTCCTCCGGCCTGATCATCGCTTCCGCCGATACCTGCCCCTTGACGAACTCCGTCATCGGCGTGTCGACGAACGCCGGCGCGAAGGCTGTCACCTGGACCCCGGAGCCGGCGATCTCCTTCTGGGTCGCCTGGGAGAACCCGATCACTGCCGCCTTGGTCGCCGAGTAGACGCTCAGCCAGGGCTGTCCCGCCTTGCCGGAGACCGAGGCGGTGTTGACGATCAGTGCCTTGCCGTGCTCGTCCCCCGCCTCCTTCAGCAGTGGCAGGCACTCCCGCGTCATCAGGATCACCGCCCGCAGGTTCACCCCGAGCTGCATGTCGACGTACTTCGTCGTCAGTGCGTCCATTGCCTCGCCGATTCCGACCCCGGCGTTGTTGATCAGCACGTCCAGGCGCCCGTACTTCTCCTTGTGTGTTGCGATGAGCGCCTGCAGGTTCTCCTCGTCGGCCATGTTCGCCGGCACGCTCTCCACATCGAGCCCGTCCGAACGCAGATCCTCCGCCGCAGCCTCCAGCTTGTCCGGACGCCGAGCCGAGACAGTGAGCCCGTATCCGTCCTTGCCGAGAGCCCGCGCGATCGCCAAACCGATGCCGCTCGAACCGCCTGTGACCAGGGCCGCCTTCTCCGCCAACGTCTTCTCCTTTAGGGCACGCTAATCGCGAGCGCCACCCTATCGTGGCCCGACTACGATGCCGCCCGTGTCACGGAAGACCCTCTTTACTCTCGCCGCGCTGCTCGTGGTTGCGCTGGTCGCCGGCTGCGGCGGCTCCGACAACGGCACCGGCAGCCGCAGCAAGCCCGCACCCGCGGCCTCCGCCTTCCCCTCAGCGCAGGGAAAGACGCTCCGGCAGATCATCACCACCGCCAACTCGCAGGGCCCCGTCGTGGCGCCCGCGGCGGGCTTCTTCCACCTGGGCACCAACCGGTTCCCCTTCGGCGTCTTCACTCCCGGCCGCCAGCAGATCACCGACGCCCAGATCGCGCTGTACGCGGCTCCGGGCCGCGGCATCGACGGGCAAGCGATCGGCCCCTTCCCGGCGCGGATCGAGGACCTCACCACCAAGCCCTCGTTCCAGGCCAAGTCGACTGCCGACGATCCGGCTGCCGCGCAGGTCGCCTACGTCTCCGACATCCCCTTCGACAAGCCCGGGCCCTGGGAGTTCGCGGCCCTGATCAAGACCGGCAGTTCCTTCCAATACAGCCTGCTCCCGTCGCCCAACCCGGTCGGTGACTACCCGATGCCGCAGGTCGGCCAGCGGCCGCCGGCGGTCCAGACGCTGACCGCCGGCGAGGTCTCCGACATCTCGCAGATCGACACCCGGATCCCGCCCGACGACATGCATAGCGACGACTTCGCGAACGTCCTGGGCAAGAAGCCGGTCGTCCTGCTCTTTGCGACCCCCGCGCTCTGCCAGAGCCGGGTCTGCGGCCCGGTCACCGACATCGCCGAGCAGGTGAAGCAGCAATACGGCGACAAGGTCGCCTTCATCCATCAGGAGATCTACAACAACAACAGCATTAACGACGGACCACGCTCGCAGATGGTCTCCTTCCATCAGGAGACCGAGCCATGGTGTTACGTGATCGACCGCAGCGGGCACGTCAGTACCGTCCTCCAGGGCCCCTTCAGCGTCCAGGAGCTCCAGGCCGCGGTCCAGAAGGTCGCCGGCTAGTCACGAGCGCCCGCTGCGGGGCGGGAGCGAGTAGAACTTCCGGAGATGGGGGACCCCGAGCTCCTCAGCATGCTGGCCACGGAGGCCGAGCGCCGAACCCCGACGATCATCACTGGTCTCGAGGAGCTCGCGGCGTCCGGTGAGAAGGACTCGGCACGCATCGAGAAGCTACGCGTCGAGGCCCACGGCCTGAAGGGCGCGGCCCTGGTCGTCGGCCAGAACAGGCTCGCCGACCTCGCCCGGGAGCTGGAGGAGTTCCTCGCCCGCTGTGCCGAGACCGGCGTGATCCAGCCAGCCTCCGCCGGCACGCTAGTCGCCGCGGCCAGCGCCTTCAGCGAGGGGGCCCAGGCCGCCGCTGAGGGTGTCGCCGAGCCCTCCTCCGTTGGCGAATCCCTCGCCGCGCTCAAGGACTAGGCGCCGCGACTCAGTGGGCGTGGTGGAGGGCGAACTGGATCGCCCCCAGCACCATCGCGCCCATCACCAGCCAAGCCGGGATCAGCCAGCTGCCGATCTCGGCGATCTTCATCGAGGGACGCCTGTACGCGGGCGCGATCAGCGCCACCAAGCAGGCCAGGAAGACGACCGTGGCACACCCGATCACCGGTGCCGCTATCAGCGTCCGCGCCGGCGCGTCAACCTTGTTGTCCAGCGACCGCCCGACGTGTGAGTTGAGGATCGCGATCAGCGCGACGATCACCAGCGAGCTGTAGAGCGCGCCAAGCAGCGGCATGGCGAAGGTCTGCTGCTCGCGCTCCTCCGGGCCCCGCGCCATGGATCGAATCTACCCCTGTCGGTACGCTCGCCCCGCAAGGGCCGGTAGCTCAGCTGGTCAGAGCAGCGGAC
>CAVUGL010000006.1:0-38248 GCA_963740995.1 uncultured Solirubrobacterales bacterium | reverse complement strand
GGTCGCGGGGTTGAACGGGGCGACTGCGTGGACCCAGCCGCCGAGCAGCTGGCGCGGCACGTAGACCGGAGCAAGGAAGAGGAAGAGGAAGACGGGCACCTGCATCAGCGGCGTCGCCTGCAGGCTTCGGAAGCGCAGCGCGACGCCGGCGGCGAAGAGCAGGCCGGTGATGTTGATGATCGCCGCCAGCGCGTACATGCCGAAGACGTCGAGCCCGCCGCCGTCGATGTTCATGCCGACCGCCAGGCCGACCAGCGTCACCACACCGATCGTGATGGAGGCGCGGAACAGGGCGACGATCCCGTAGCCGAGGATGAGCGCGCTGCGGTGCGGGGTCGCCAGCAGCAGCCTGCGGCCGAAGCCGAACTGGAAGTCCGCCGCAATCGAGAACCCGCTGAAGACGCCGCCGAAGGCCGCGCTCTGGCACAGCACGAAGGCGAAGATGAACGAGGTGTAGCCCGGTGTGTAGTCGAAGCCCGGCACGTTGCTGACCGCCGAGAGCCCGCCCGCGAACGCGGTGAAGAAGAAGAGCGGCATCAGCATCGGCGGCAGGAAGAGCAGCGGGTTCGTCACCAGGCTGTGCAGCAGGCGCCATGCGAGTCCGCGGGAGACGGAGAGATAGCGGCTCATGTGCGGGCCATCCTCTCCTTCAGGCCGAGCGAGGCGAAGGTCAGCCCGAGCACCAGGATGCCGAGCGCGCAGCCGAAGCTGAGCGCCAGCGCCTCGCCGTCCCAGCCCGTGATCAGCAGGCTGCGCAGCCCCTCGACCATGTAGCTGACCGGGTTATAGGTGGCGACCTCCCGGAACCAGTCGGTCTGGATCAGGTTCCGGGGCAGGCTCATCGAGCTCAGGAAGAGGAAGACGAAGATCAGGGGGAAGAGGCTCTGGACCTTCTCCGGCGCGTCGACGCGCATGCCGACCGCTAGGCCGACCGAGCCGAAGGCGAGGCAGATGCAGACCGCCAGCGCGATCATCACCACGGCGCCCCCGAAGCCGGCCTCGATATGCGCCCCCGCGAGCAGGCCGACCGAGATGTAGGTCGCTGCCTGGAGAAGGCCGAGGGTAAGGGTGCCGGCGAGCTGACCGGCGACGAGCGCGGCCGGGTGGATCGGCGTCAGCTGGAGGCGGTTGAAGAAGCCGCCCTGGTTGTCCTCGGCCAGGTTCTGCCCGGTGCCGATCACCGCGAAGACGCCCGCCTGGATGAAGGCGAAGGCCAGCGCGAAGGTGACGTAGGAGTCGGTCGGGAAGCCGGGCAGGGAGGTCGCGGACTTCAGCCCGACCGAGTTGATCGCCAGCAGGATGAGCGGGAAGAGGGTGGCCGGGATGATCGCCGCCGGCTGGCGCACCGTCCGCATGATCGATCGTCGCGCCAGCTCAGGCGCCTGTGTCCAGATCGACGGCCGCCGGTGGACCGGCGGCGCTCCGATGGGGACCGCTGCCGCCTCCATCAGGCCGCTGCCCCCTCGAGGGCGGGCTGCTCGCCGGTCTCGCCGTCGGTGGCCTCGCGCTGGGCGCCCTCGAGTGAGCGCCCGGTCTTGGTCAGGAAGACGTCGTTGAGGCTCGCCTCGTGAAGCTCGAGGTTCGCGACCCGAACCCCGGCCTGGTCGAACGCGCGGATGATGTTGGCGAGCTCCTCGCCGCCGTCCGTGTCGAGCCTGACCGCGGCACCCTGCGGGGTCCCGGGCACCAGCTCACCGAACGGGCGAAGCAGCTCCACGGCGCGGTCCCGTTCGGCGTGATCCGTCGGGACCACCTCGACAGTCGGGCGACCGACCTCGGCCTTGAGCTTCTCGGGGGTACCCGCGGCCACGATCTTGCCGTGGTCGATGATCCCGAGGTGGTCGGCGAGCTGGTCAGCCTCCTCGAGGTACTGGGTGGTGAGGAAGACGGTCATTCCCTCGTCGCGGGAGAGATGTGCGACCTCGTCCCAAAGCGCGCTGCGGCTCTGGATGTCGAGGCCGGTGGTCGGCTCGTCGAGGAAGAGGACGCGAGGACCGTGGAGCAGCGCCAGGGCGAGGTCGAGCCGGCGTTTCATGCCACCGGAGTAGCCGCCCACCTTGCGATCGGCGGCGTCGGCGAGCCCGACGCGCTCGATCAGCTCATTGCCGCGCCTGGTGCGGTCAGCCTTGGACATGCCATGGAGGGCGCCCTGCAGCCGCATGTGGTCGCGCGCGGTGAGGTTCGGGTCGAGGGCCGCCTCCTGGAGCGCGGCGCCGATGGCGTCGCGTACGTCGGCTCCCTGCTTGACCACGTCGTACCCGGCGACCCTCGCGCTGCCCGCCGTGGGGGGAAGGAGGGTGGTAAGCATGTGGACCGTGGTCGACTTGCCGGCGCCGTTCGGACCGAGGAACCCATAGATCTCGCCGGGCCGGACCTCGAGGTCTATCCCGTCGACGGCGCGAACGCTGCCCTTGAATTCCCGGACGAGCCCGCTGACCTCGATTCCGTTGCTGTCTGACATCCGGATTCCCCCTCCGGCTCGAATAGCTTGCAAAGTTGGACGGCAGTTTACATAGATAATTGAATCTTGTAATTATCCATTCTGGCAAGTAACATGGGAAGCAATGAAGGGGAAGACCGCAGGGACATCAGGCGGCGGACCCGTCTCCTGGCTTGCGGAGGAGGTGGGGCGCACTGATCCGGGGGCCGAGGCGTGGAGCCTGATGCATTGGATGATGGTGACGAACAAGCAGCGCCTGGTCGGGATGGCACGGGAGTTCCAACTCGCCCCCCAGCAGATGATCGCGCTGCGGATGCTCGGCGCCAGCCCCCGCAAGATGAGCGACCTGGCGGATGCCCTCTTCTGTGACAGCTCGAACGTCACCGGCATCGTCGACCGGCTCGAGGAGCGGGGGTTGGTCCGCCGCCAGTCCTCCAAGAAGGATCGCCGCGTCAAGCTGCTCATCCTCACCAAGGACGGGGAGTGGATGAGGAGCGAGATCACCAAGCGGATGGCCCAGCCGCCGGCGCCGATCGCTTCCCTCTCGGAGAAGGATCAGCGCGAACTGCGCGACATCCTCAAGCGCGCCGTGGAGAGCATTTCCGAGGAGGAGCCGGACTTCGAGCCCTCGTCCGAGAACGTGCCGGCGGAGCCCACTGTCGCCGAGGCCCCGGCAAGCGCCTGAGGGCCGTTAGGTGACCTCGGGAGCCGGCGTCGGACCGCCGGCCTCGGCTTCTGCCGCCACGACCTCGCGGCGGTACTCGCGGTACTCGTGAATGGCGATCTGGATCGAAGCCGCCGCCGGGATGGCGAGGAGCGCGCCGAGGATCCCGAAGAGCGTGCTGCCGAACAGGACCGCGACCAGGACGACGAAGGCCTCGATCTTCGTGGCGCGCTTCTGGATCTGGGGCTGGATCAGGTAGTTCTCGACCTGCTGGTAGACGATCGCGAAGACCACCCAGATGATCAGGGTGACCGGGAAGTCGACGAACGCAGTGACGATCGCGACGAAGACGGCGCCGATGGTCGCGCCGACGACGGGGATCAGATCGGCAACGAAGATGACGACCGCCAGCGGGCCCGCAAATGGCACGCCGAGGATGGTGAGGACGATGAAGGCCGAGAGGCCCGCGATGGTCGCCTGTAACAGCGCGCCGCCGACGTAGTTCCCGACCGCGTTCGCAATCCGGCGCAGGGTCCTCTCGATGCGCTCGGCGTGCTCCGGTCTCTGCATTCGTATGAACCCCTCGATCCATCTCGGCCCGGCCGCCACCATGAAGATGCTCAGAACCAGGATCGAGAGCCCCGCGAAGATCGAGCTGACCAGTCCGAAGCCGATGTCGCGCAGCACTCCGGCGGCATCGCCGGCCTTGCTGGGCAGCTTGTTCGCCTCGTCCGAGAGCTTCTGGGTGATGTCGTACTTGTTGTTGAGGTCGTTGAGCGTCTTGTTCTTGTGGACGTAGTCCTCGATGTCGTGCACGTACTTCGGAGCGTTGGTCGCCACGTCGCTGACCTGGTTGACGATCGGCGGCACGAGCACGGCCCCGAGGCCGATCGGGATCATCAGCAGGCCGATGTAGACGAGCGCGATCGCCAGGCCGCGCTTCATATAGCGCTGGAAGAAGTTGACTGGGCCGGCGACGGCGATCGCGACGAAGGCGGCGATGATCAGCCAGCTGATCGGCTTCCGCAGCAGGTAGATGACGTAGAGCACGAGGAAGACCCCCACAACGACGAGCACGTTGCGGGCGATCGCGCGCGCTGGAGAGTCGATTTTGGGCATGCCGACCCTCCTTATTCGGGGCCGGCCGGCCGCTTCCTGGCACGAAACCGCCGGGGCTGGCGAGTGCCTAGTATCGGCTCGGATGGCAGAGGAGCCGGTAGCCGAAGGTCCGCGCGAGCTCGCCGAGGGGGTCGAGATCCGTGACGCGCGCGAGGAGGAGCTCGACGAGCTGCTCCCGCTGATGCGGGCGTACTGCGACTTCTACGAGTCCACGCCCACGGACGAGGGCGTATTGAACATGGCCCGCACTCTGATCAACGAGCCGTCCCAGGGCGCCGTCTTCATCGCGCGCCAGGACGGCAAGGCGATCGGCTTCGCGACGCTCGACTGGAAGTGGTCGATGCTGAACGGGGCCCGCGTCGGCTACCTGGAGGACCTGTTCGTCGACCCGGAGGCAAGGGGCCACGGGACGGCCGATGCGCTGATCCGAATCTGCGCCGATCGCTGCCGCGAACGGGGCGTGGGCGGCATGGCATGGCTGACCGCACCGGACAACCACCGTGCGCAGAAGGTTTACAACCGGACCGGGGCTGAGTCCGACACCTACGTCGAGTACTACCTGGAGATATGACGGACGCGGTCCGCTCGGCGGTGGGAGCGGTCTGGCTCAACCACGTACGACGGGGGCAGGGCGAGCCCCTGCTGCTCCTGCATTCGCTCGGCGGCTCGCTGGTGCAGTGGTCGCCGGTCATGGACCTGCTCGCCGCCGAGCGCGAGGTGATCGCAGTCGACATGCCCGGCTTTGGCGAGTCCGCATCGCTGCCCGAGGGCATCCGGCCGCGGGCCGCCAACCTGGCCACCGCCGTCCTCGACTTCTACGACGCCCTCGGGATCGAGGGGAAGCCGGCCGTGGCAGGCATCTCGCTGGGAGGATGGGTCGCGATCGAGTGCGCGCGTCAGCGCGGGGCGTCTGCGGCGGTCGGCCTCTGTACCGCCGGCTTCTGGAAGCGGTCGCCCGCCTCATCGAACCGAACCGTGGCCAGAGCGAGGCGCAGTGGCCGAGGGGTGGGTCCCCTGCTGCGCCCGATCATGTCCACGGCCCGCGGGCGCCGTCGCGCGCTGGGCCGCTTCATCCACAGGCCGGAGCGCCTCAGCAGCGGCGAGGCGGCGGCGATCGCCAGGGCCTACGTGACCGCTCCCGCCTATCCGGACGCCAGCGCGCTGATGCGGGCCGGGCGCATCGAGGACCTGAAGGGGATCAAGGCCCCGATCACGCTCGCCTGGGCCGAGCACGACACCCTGGTGCGAACCGCGCCGCTGCCCGACGGCATCGTGCCCAAGAGGGTGCAGCAGGTTGTGCTGCCGGGCTGCGGCCACGTCCCGACCTGGGACGATCCCGAGCTGGTCGCTCGCGTCGTCCTTGCGGGCGCACGCCGAAAGCGATGACGGAAGCGAAAGAAGGAGAACGGGGATGAGCGAGCGCACGGAGTACGCACCCGGAGAGTTCTGCTGGGTCAGCCTGGCCACCACCGACGTCGAGGGGGCGAAGGATTTCTATGCAGAGCTGCTCGGCGTTGAGGCTGAGTCGGCGCCGGGAGACCCCGAGGAGACCGGGGGCTACGACTTCTTCATGAAGGACGGCAAGATGATCGCCGGCATCGGGCCGGTCCAGTCGGACGAGGCACACTCCGCCTGGTCGAGCTACATCAAGGTTGAGGACGCCGACGCCACCGCCGATCAGGTGAAGGCGGCGGGCGGCACCGTCTTCTTCGGCCCGGCCGACCTGCCGAATGAGGCCGGTCGAGTGGCGATGCTCCGGGACCCGTCCGGCGCGTTCATAGGCGTGGTTCAGCAGAACCGGAATCCGGGCGCCCAGCTGGTCAACGAGCCCGGCACCTGGACGTGGAGCAACCTGATGACCCGCGACCTCGACGGCGCGCAGGAGTTCTACAGCCAGGTCTTCGGCTGGAGCGCGATCCACAACGAGGAGGCACCGCCCGGCATCCTGATGTGGCAGGTTGAGGGACAGCGCTGGCCGGAGGGGATGGCCGGCGTGATGAAGATGACCGACGACATGCCCCCGGAGATGCCTGCCCACTGGCAGGTCTACTTCATCGTCGAGAACGCCGACCAGGCGATCGAGCAGGCCACATCGATTGGAGCGAAGCTCGGGTTCGGCCCGATCGACGTGCCAGTGGGGCGGATGGCGACCCTGGTGGACCCACAGGGGGCGGTGGTCTCGATCATCGAGGCGCACTACCCCGAGCCGCGCTAGCTACCGCCGCTTGCGGGCGCAGGTCGCGCAGAGCCCGCTGACGACTACCTCGGCGCGGTCTGGCTGGAAGCCGGCGCCCGCGGCGGACCGCCGGGCGCGCTCGAGGTCGAGCGGGGTGTCCATGTCTTCGATCCGCCCGCAGTTGCGGCAGATCATGTGATGGTGGGCGTCGGCGCGGGTGTCCCAGAGGAGCGTGGCGCCGGCGCCGTTCACCCGCCGCACGATGCCGAGCTGCTCGAAGAGCTCGAGCGTCGCGTAGACAGTGGGGAGCGAGACGCCGGGCAGGCGCTCGCTCGCCTCGGAGAGAAGCTCCTCTGCACTGACATGCCGGGACCGGGCGCGCAGCAGGCGGTGCATGACGACCCGCTGCGAGGTCGCCCTCAGGCCGCGCTCGCGCAGAAGCTCGGAGAGCTCTGCGTCGTCGCGGGGCGGGGTGTCGGCCTTCTTCGTCACTCGTAGGTGAACCTAATTGCATCGTACATCTTAGGGAGACCTTATCTTAAGTTGCTTGTAATATAGGACACCATGAGCGAGCTCGTTGCACGACTGACGGGGAGGATGGCGCCGGCCGACGAGGAGCGCTTCATGCTCCAGAGGGTCCAGCCGGCCCTGATCGGTCTGATCGACGGCACCGTCTCCACCCTGGCGCCGATCTTCGCCACCGCCTTCCTCGCCGGCTCACACGCCGCGCTCTTCGTTGGGCTCGCCGCGGCGCTCGGTGCCGGCATCAGCATGGGCCTCTCGGAGGCGCTGTCGGACGACGGCACCGTCACCGGCCGCGGCAGCTCCCTCTCCCGCGGCCTGATCACCGGCAGCGCCACCTTCCTCGGCGGCAGCTTTCACGCGTTGCCGTTCGTGATCGCCGACCTGCACACGGCGCTGCTGGTCGCCTCATTCACGGTCGGATGCGAGCTGATCGGGATCGCCTGGATCCGCAAGCGCTTCCTCGACGTCTCGCTGCGCAGCTCGCTCGTTCAGGTCACCCTCGGCGGCGTGATCGTCGCCGTCACCGGCGCCCTGATCGGCCAGGCCTAGCGACCAGCCCTGAAGACCCGCCGTACGGCTACGCGCACGCACTCGCCGCGGCGCCGCACCTGGCGCTCGGCCGGTTGGCTCCACTCGGCCGCCTGCTTGGCGATCCACGGCTCGGGATGGCCGGGGCATTCCTCTCACTCAGACGTGTGCTTCCGACCCGCTATCCGCTGGACGTGACGTCGATTGCTATGTCGCCGAAGAGCAGCGGCTGGGGCGGATGCTCGACTACGCGGTGATCGTCCCGCGCCTGCAACGCCTGTACGAGTGGTCCGCCGTGGAGCTCGCCGAACCGCGCCTGCTCGAATTCATTCGCGACGGCAACCCGATTTACGCCTGGCCTTTCTGAGAAGCGACACGTATGGCGCTCTCAGCACATGCCTTTCGCCGCCGGTGTGCTCGCCCATCTGACACGCCCATCGATCCCCGCCATCTGATCGCGAGGCCGGCAGCGCTTTCTTCAGTGGATACTCCAGCGGCGATGCCGCGGGAGAAGGACACGGAATCCAACCCGGTCCGGACCGACCTTGACGAGCTGCAGCACAGGCGAGAGCTCACGGAAGACGCGGCCCGATCCGAGGCGGTCTCCAAGCGCCACGACCGCGGAGGGCGGACCGCCCGCGAGAACGTCGCGGACCTGATCGACGAGGGATCGTGGGTCGAGTACGGGCGCTACGCCATCGCGCAGCAGAGGACGCGCCGCAGCCGGGACGACCTGATCGCCAACACCCCGGCCGACGGACTCGTCGCGGGGACCGCCACGGTCGACGGGCATCCGATCTCGGTGCTCGCCTACGACTACACCGTGCTCGCCGGGACCCAGGGCACCGTCGGGCACTTCAAGAAGGACCGGATGTTCGAGCTGATCGAGCGGATGCGCCTGCCGGTGGTCTTCTTCGCCGAGGGGGGCGGGGGCCGCCCCGGCGACACCGACCACCCCGTCGTCAGCGCGCTCCAGGTCAGGGCCTTCGCGCTTTGGGCCAAGCTCTCCGGTCACGTCCCGAGGATCGCCATCGTTGCCGGCAACTGCTTCGCCGGCAATGCGGTGATCGCCGGATGTTCGGACCTGATCATCGCCACGAAGAACGCCTCGCTCGGGATGGCGGGCCCCGCGATGATCGCGGGCGGCGGCCTCGGAGAGGTCGCCGCCGAAGACGTCGGTCCGGTCGAGATGCAGGCGCCGAATGGCGTGCTCGACCTCGTGGTCGAAGACGAGGAGGAGGCCGTCGCGGTGACGAAGGGCCTGCTCGGCTACTTCCGCGGCCCCATCGAGGAGTGGTCGGCCGCCGATCAGGCGGCGCTCCGCGATTCGGTCCCCGAGAGCTCCCGGCGCGCCTACGACGTCATGCCGATCGTTCGCACGATCGCCGACGACGATTCCGTCGCGGTGCTGCGCGAGCGCTTCGCCCCCGAGCTGGTCACCGCACTGGTCCGCATCGAAGGACGGCCCGCCGGCGTCATTGCGAACAACTGCATACACCAGGCCGGCGTGGTCAGCGGCGAGGCCGGGGACAAGGCCGCGCGTTTCATGCAGCTCTGCGACGCCTTCGGACTCCCGATCGTCTCGCTCATCGACACGCCCGGCTACATGGTCGGGCCCGAGGCCGAGCGGGACGCCCTCGTCCGGCACTGCTGCCGGATGCTCATCGCCGGCGCGGCGCTGACCGTCCCCACCATCGCCATTCTCCTGCGCCGCGCCTACGGCCTGGGTGCTCAGGCGATGGCGTTCGGCAGCCTGCACGAGCCGCTGCTGACAGCGGCGTGGCCGGACGCGACGCTCGGTCCCATGGGGCTTGAAGGCGCGGTGCGCCTCGCGATGCGCCGAGACCTCGAGGCGATCGAGGACGAGGGCGAGCGCGAGCAGCGCGTGCGTGACCTCACCGGGCAGATGCACGAGCACGCCAGGGCGCTCAACGCCGCACAGATCTTCGAGATCGACGACGTCATCGATCCGGCTGACACCCGAGCGATCATCGCCCGGACCCTCGCCGCGGCCGGCGAGCCCACGCCCAGCGGACGCCCTGTCGACTCCTGGTAGCGGCCACCAGGCCGCCCTACTTTTGGAGCGAAGGCCGAAGGCCGCAGCGACTTGTGCTGGGCGGCCGCTCGTGGCCGCGATCTGATGGCGAAGCCGTTCACCAGCGAGAAGTGACGACCTTCTTCCGCGTGTAGAAGTCGACGGCGTCCTTGCCGTTGGCGTGCAGGTCGCCGTCGATCGAGTCCTTCCAGCCCGAGAACGGGAACCAGGCCACCGGAGCCGGGACCCCGATGTTCACGCCGAGCATCCCGGCCTCGATGCCCCAGCGGTAGGCTCGCGCGGCCGCGCCCGAGGTGGTGAAGATCGAGCCGGCATTGCCGTAGCGGGAGCCGTTGGCGAAGTGGATCGCGGCGTCGAGGTCCAGGACGCCGACCAGCGCCAGGACCGGGCCGAAGATCTCCTCCCGCGCCAGCTCGGACTCGGGGTCTGTCACGTCGACCAGGGTGGGGCCGAGGACCGCGCCGGCGTCACCGCCGCCGACCCTCCCGTCGAGCAGGACCGTCGACCCGCCGTCCTCCGCCGCGGCGACGGCCGCCTCGGCGCGCTCCCGCGCCTCCGGAGAGACCATCGGGCAGACGTCGGTGCCCGGGTCCGCACCGGGGCCGGTGGTGAGCTCCTCCGCCGCGTTGCGGAGATGCGCCCTCACCTCGGCCTGCCGGCTCTCGTCGCCGACGATCACGCACACGGAGCCCGCGAGGCAGCGCTGTCCCGCTGCGCCGAACGCCGACCCGATGATCGCGGGGATGCTGGTGGCGAGATCGGCGTCGTCGGCGACGATCATCGAGTTCTTCGCGCCTCCCAGCGCCTGCACCCGCTTGCCGGTCTCCGCCGAGCGGGTGGCGATCAGGCGGGCGGTGCTCGCCTGCCCGACGAACGAGACGGCATCGACGTCCTCGTGATCGAGGATCGACTCGACCGCCTCGCGGCCGCCGTGGACGAGGTTGACGACGCCGGGCGGGAAGATCTCGTCCTCGGCGATGAGCTCGCAGATCCGCTGCGATGGCCGCGGGTCCCGCTCCGAGGGCTTCAGCACGAAGGTGTTGCCGCAGGCGATGGCGTACGGCAGGAACCAGAGCGGGATCATCGCCGGGAAGTTGAACGGGGTGATCGCGGCGACCACGCCGACCGGCTGGCGAACCATCTCCACGTCGATGCCGGAGGCGACTCCTTCGAGCGTCTCGCCCTTGAGCAGGTGCGGGATCGCCGCGGCGGACTCGACCGACTCGATGCCGCGGCCGACCTCGCCGTCGGCGTCGGCGAGGGTCTTGCCCATGTCGGCGGTGACGAGGGCGGTGAGCTCGTCGCGATTCCGGACGAGGACATCGCGAAGCGCCAGCAGGTGGCGGGCCCGCTCCGGGGGCGAGACCTCGCGCCAGGCGGGCTGTGCCTGGCGCGCCGCGCGGACCGCCGCGTCGACGTCCGCGGGCCCGGAGAGCGGAACCCTGGCCGCCAGCTCGCCCGTCGCGGGGTCGCGATCCTCAAGGGTCGCCTCGACCGTCGCGTCCACGAACGAGCCGCCGACGAAGTTCTGAAGCGTCCGTGCCTCGGCCGCGGTGGCCATGGGCCCAGACTAGCGCCGGCGGGCCCGGCCCCGACGTGCCCGATGCTTGCGGAACTGGCCGGGCTCGGCCTCCTCCTCCAGCACCTGCTCGATCGTCCGGCCGCTCAGCACCGACTCCGGTTGCGATGAGGTCGGTCTGCGCCGGGCGTCGGCGCCCTCGTCCCGCTTCTTGATCAGCAGCCATTTCTCCCGGTCGCCCGGCGGGCCGGTGCGAACGAGCGCGTATGCCCCCTTGATCTTCTCGCCGAGCATGAAGATCTTCACGTCGCCCTCCTCGATCGCCTTTTGGAGATCCATGGGCTCGCCGCGCCGGGTTTCGGAGATGTTCTGGAAGACCCCTCGGTCCCAGACGATCATCGGACCCGCGCCGTAGGAGCCCTCCTGGATCACGCCCTCCCACTCGAGGTACTCGAGGGGATGGTCCTCGGTGCGCATCGCGAGTCGCTTGTCCCGCGGATCGAGCGAGGGCCCCTTCGGGATGGCCCAGGAGGCCAGCACGCCGTCGACCTCCAGCCGCAGGTCGTAGTGCTCCGAGGTGGCCGAGTGCTTCTGGAAGGAGAAGCGCGGATGCCGGCGGCGTGCCTTCGCCTTGCCCTTTCCCTTCTTGCCCCCGCTCGGCTCCCTGGTCTTCGAGAAGTCGCGCTTGCGCTCGTACTCGGCGAGCGAACGCTTGCCCTTGGCCGGCACTAGACCAGCCCCTCGAGCTCGCCGATCGACTCGGCGAGGGCGCCCCGGAGGCCATCGAGATTCGAGATCGCCTCCGGATCGGAGCAGAGGCCGAAGGCGAGCTCGCCGCCGAGCGAGATCACCGAGATTCGCAGGGCGTGCCGGTCGGCGGGCTCGGCGAAGGAGCAGAACTGCTCGAGAGCGTGGCCGAGGATCACCGCCCGCTGTCTGGGCCCGGGTACGTTCGAGACCGAGAGGGCGAATTCGCGGGGGCCCGAGGTCAGGCGGGTCACGCCCTTGTAGAGGGGACGAAAGCGGCCGAGGGCGTGGAAGAAGGCGTAGAGGGTGTCGGCATCGTGATCGAACTTCCTCTCCCGGGTCTCCGCGTTGATCAAGCGCAGGCGCTGGGCAGGGTCCTCCTCGGCGATCGGCAGGTCGACGTTCATGAACGAGTCGCGATTGCCGAGCTGGCCCTTCTCCTCCTCGCGGGCGTGCAGGCAGACGGGGCACTGAACGCGGACGTCGTCGGCGATCCCGCCGACCTGGGGCAGCCAGCGGCGGAGGGCCCCGGCGACGACCGCCAGGACCACGTCGTTCACCGTCACCCCTTCCTCGGCGCCGTGCTCGATCCGCTTCAGACGCTCCAGCGGGAAGCTGGTCCAGGCGACCTCGCGGGCGGGCCCGATGTGCTGATCGAGCCGGGTATCCCGTCCGGGTCGGAGCTCCCTCCAGAGCGCAGCCGGGAGCCCGATGAGGATCCTCGCCTCGCCGGCCGGCGGGCTCGCGGCTGCCTCGGGCGAGTGCTCGGCGGCCGGCTTCTCCACCGCGCCCGTCGCTGTCGGCACCGGGGCCGAGGCTGGAGCCGAGTCCTCGTCCCAGAGCAGGCCGGCGGCGAGGCGAATCGCGCTCACCCCGTCGGCCATCGCGTGGTGGATTCGCCCGACGATCGCCACGCGGTCGCCGGTCAGGGGCAGGACGTCGAGGCGCCAGAGCGGACGGGTGTGGTCGAGACGCTCGGAGAGCAGCTCGCCGACCGCCTGACGAAGCTCCTCGTCGGAGAGCGGATCGGCGCGGTCGGGCCCGGCCACGTGCCAGGCGAGGTCGACGTCCGGTGCCTCGACCCAGGCGGGCCGGCCGAGCCCGAGCCGCGGCTCGGCCACGCGCTGGCTGAGGCGCGGGAAGGTGTCCATCCGCTGCGAGATCCGCTCGCGCAGCGCCGAAGCCGGCATCGAGCGTCCCGTTCGAGTCGGGGGCGAGGATCAGAACCTTGCCGGTATGGCCCTTGATGGCGGCTGATTCCAGCCGCAGGATCTGGGCGTCATCGACGCTCAGCCGTTCTCTCGTCAGGGCGGACATGCCGTGATGATCGCGCGCGCGGAGGTCGATGTCATCCGTTTTCCGAAGTGAGACGCGGGTACGCGAAGGGAGAGCGATAAAGAAAAAGGAGACGAAAGAAATGGGTGAGCACATCGATGAGGCGAAGGGCCGCACGAAGGAAGCGGCCGGCGATCTCACTGGCGACGACAAGCTCAAGCGCGAGGGCAAGATCGACCGCGCGGTTTCGAGCGTCAAGGACAAGGTGGACGACGCTGCCGACAAGGTCAAGGAGAAGATCGGCCGCGACGAGGATCCTGACGACTGACGCCCGCCTGAAAGCGAGGCGCGATCCAACGCGACTCGCATGACTTTTTGGGGACAGAGAGGCCGGAGCGAACGCTCCGGCCTCTTCTTTGTCTGAGCCTCACGGGGAATTACGGACCGCCAACCCGCAGTTCCTCCCGATGAAACCGCTCGGCGTGGCGGGGAGACTGACCCTCGCCAAGGGGAGAAGGAAACCACCAAGAGCAGGGACACCCGCCCGCCGATTCGACTTACGGGCCGCCCTAGGGGGGCGGCCCGTTTGTCTTCAATGACCTGGGTCGGAGCGCACGTCGCCGACGGCCGCGGCGAGCTCCTCCGGCTCCGGAACCTCGCCGTGCAGCTCGAGCAGAGCGAGGGCGGTGACGACGATCACGAGTCCCTCGATCGGCTGCAGCAGCCCGTCGGCGGCCAAATCGATGAGGGTGACGGCAGGCGACCCCGTGGAAGGACTCGCTGATCAGGGAGACGGCGATCTCGGTTCGCGAGGATCGTGCCGACGACGATCAGCATCACTCGCCAGAAATTCCCGCGGACGAGCTCTCGCGCCCGCCGCATCGATGCCCAGACGCCCCGGTGCTCGATCTTGACCAACGCCGGCGAGATGCTGAAGTAGGCCATGAAGACGAGGCCGGGGATCACCAGCAGCAGGAAGGCCGATCGCCGTGCCGAGGGTGAGCACCAGGTCGAGCAGGATCAGCCGGCCGATCGGGACGCTCCGCAGCAGAGCCCTGATTCCGGGCAGCGGCCGGTTGGCGCGCCACTCGATCACCGCGGCCGCGGCGAGCCCCGCATAGAAGGCCTGTCCGAACAGGTTGACGATGACGGTCAGCGGGGTGGCGACGAGGATCGCCACGTCCCGCGCACTGTGGACACCCTCCACCTCCAGGTGGTCGAGGAAGCCGTCGGCGAGAGCCTGCGGCAGCAGCACGATGATCGCGGCCGGGATCAGGAACTTCCAGTGAGCCCGGTAGGCGGAGGCGACATCGCGGGCAACCGCTCCGACCGAGAGGTGCGTGCTTCGCCGGGCGTGCTCACGACTCGAGCAGATGCGGGAGAGGATTGGTCGGAACGTGGATCCATCCCTCGCGCGAGGCCCGGTCGCGCTCCTGGTCGGTCTCCGGCGGCTGGGTGAGGCCGAGCGCGGCGGCGCGAGCCACCAGGGAGGCGACCAGCGCATCGAATTGGTTGTGGTCGGCTGCCCGCCGCCTCGCGCTGCTGCGGGGTCATCTGAATTCCACCGAGCGCCTCCTCCAGCTGATTGAGGAGCTCGGGGAGGCGTGCCACTCCGACCCGGCTCTTGTAGCCGACGGGCGAAAGCCCCCAGGAGGTGAGGGCGGGAGCCGGGTAGGCCTCGATCACCTTGCCGGACCCCGCCCGGTCGACAGGCTCGCCCCGGGCGGCGAGGCGGTCGAGGAGGTAGGCACAGCGCATCGCGACGACCCCGATCAGGTCCGTGGAGACGCTGAGCGGGCGGCGGGCGCCGGTCTCGATCAGCCTGCGGTCGGTCGCCCGAAAGCTGAGGTGAAAGCGATAGACGTCCTGGTCCTCGCCGCTGCCCGGCCAACCCGCCCGGTTCTGGTGGGCAGAGACCGCCCTGACGAAGTCGTCGGGCCAGCCGAAGGGCGCGTCTATTCCGACCTTGTCCGCGCCGTCGATCGCGTCGAGGAGCGCGGCGTCATCGAGGCCGGAGCCGAGCTCGGAGACCACTGGCGTGGCGGGTCCCCAGTCGATCGCGCAGGCGCTGGTGTTCGCCGGCTGCGCCGCGAGGTCGATGCCGAGCGTCCGCACGCAACGATCGTATGTCGCGGCCGTGGGTAGAGTCGCGAAGCTCCTCTTCGCCCACCGCGACCCGCTGATCGGGGAGGCAAAGGAGGCGCTCCGCGAGTTCAGCGGTCCGTAGTCTGAAGCTGTGGCGCGAGACGACTTCGACCTGGGGGACGGAGAGCCCGACATCGCCGCGGCCGGCGGGGTGGTGGTGCGACGAGACGAGGAGGGGCGGACCAGGGTGGCGGTGATCCACCGCCCGAAGTACGGGGATTGGTCCCTGCCGAAGGGGAAGCTGGAGAAGGGGGAGGGGTGGCGTGAGGCCGCCCTCCGAGAGGTCGAGGAGGAAACCGGCTATCGGTGCAAGGCCGGCGTCGAGTTGCCTCACATCTCCTACCTGGACCGGAAATCCCGGCGGAAGCTGGTCCGCTACTGGCTGATGGATCCGATCGAAGGCAAGTTCGAGCCGCACGATGAGGTCGACGAGTTGCGCTGGCCGACGCCGGCCGAGGCCGAGGAGCTCCTCACCTACCCACATGACAAGGAGCTCGTCCGGAAGGGCCTGCGCCGCTACCGCTGGCGCAGGCTGATACGCGCCCTCACTCCATGGTCGCGCCAGCCGATGCCGGGATTGTGAGTCCGCCCGCCGAGTAACGCCCCGCGCCTACGATGGACTGTGGGGTACGGCTACCAACGACCCGAACTCAGACGGAAGGAGCGCCGCCGTGACAGACAAGACCGAGACCGCGATCCTCGCGGGTGGCTGCTTCTGGGGCGCCCAGGAGCTGCTTCGCAAGCGCGACGGCGTCATCTCGACCCGCGTCGGATACACCGGCGGGGAGAACGCCAACGCGACCTATCAGAACCATCCCGGCCACGCCGAGGCCGTCGAGATCGTCTTCGATCCCGACCGGATCTCCTACCGGGACCTTCTCGAGTTCTTCTTCCAGATCCACGATCCGACCACCAAGGACCGGCAGGGGAACGACATCGGCTCGAGCTACCGCTCAGAGATCTTCTACACGACCGATGAGCAGCGTCGGGTGGCTGAGGACACGATCGCCGACGTCGACGCGTCCGGCATCTGGCCGGGCAAGGTCGTGACCGAGGTGAGCGAGGCCGGACCCTTCTGGGAAGCCGAGCCCGAGCATCAGGACTACCTGCAGCGTTACCCGGACGGCTACACGTGCCATTTCGTGCGGCCCGACTGGAAGCTGCCGCACCGCCAGGAAGTAACTCAGAGCTAGCGGAGAAAGATTCAGGCGGAAGTAGGGTTGCCTGAGTGAGTCCACTCGGCCTGATCGCCGCCAACTCCGTGATTCGGATCGGTTACGGCGTAGCGGCGCTCATCGCACCCTCGAAGCCGCTCCTCGGGAGGGTGCCGCTTGCACCGGATACGGAGAGGTTCCCGGAGGCGCGCCTGTTCGTTCGAGGCTTTGCCGCTCACCAGATCGGAGTTGCGATCATCGGCCTTGCGAGCTTGTCCCGGCCCGGGCTGCGGCGCCCGGCGATGCTTCTCTCCGCGGCGACTGACTGTAGCTGACATTGCCTCCGCCTTGGTCGAGGCCAACGTCAGGGGTCGCCTGCACTCCGATCTGCGCGACGGCATCGCATTCTCTTCGGCAGGCCTTGTGTCGGCCCTTGCGGCCGTGCGGAGGCTTGCTGAGGAGTAGGCGCCTTGGACGTCCGGCGCTCGCGATCTAGGCTCCCGGCGGGGAGATGGGGTACCTGATCAAAGCTCCGCTCGGGCTGGCGATGTTCTTCGGCGGCATCGTCCTGTTCAACGTGAAGCTCGTATCGCTCCTCGAGACCGGGACCTGCGCGTCGAGCACCAACACCCCGTACCTGGTCGTGCAGAAATGCCCCTCGGGAACCGGCACGGACATCCTCCTGCTGGTGGCCGGGATCTTCGCCGGCCTGATCGGCGCCGGGATCTTCGCCTTCCGCGGCGAACCGCCCTGGGGAAGCGGCCGGCCCCGCAGCATCGTCAGCGAATTCAGCTTCGGCCTCTTCGCCTGGGGCTTCTTCTTCACCGCCACGGGCGCCACCTCGCTGATCGCCTCACTCAGCGATGAGGCGGTGAAGAGCTCGGGCGGCGGTCAGCTGGGCGGCCTGATCGTCGGCGGCACGTTCCTGCTGATGGGAGTGCCGCCCCTGCTGCTCTCCCTCTGGGGCCTGTTGAAGGGGCTCGGCAGGCGAGACGAGCGGCCGGCGGCCGCCACGGCCGGGGTGGTCGGCCTCGGCGGCAGGGGCATGATGCCCAGGATGAGCTCCGGCCTCACCCAGACGCAGGGGGCGATCGAGAAGCTCGAGCGGCTGCAGAAGCTGCGCGAGTCCGGCGCCCTGACGGACTCGGAATTCGAGCGCGAGAAGTCGAGGATCCTCTCCGAGAACTAGGCGGGGCCCCGAAGGGCCCCGCCAGTCCCTTGCCGCTTCCGGCTCAGCTCAGCTGCCGGTCTCCTGCTGGTCGTCCTGCGGATTGGGTGCCCGATGGAGGACCACCTCGCACCTGCGTACGTGGTCCAGGTTGCCGGGGTCGACGATTGCCACGTCGAAATCGCGGCCGCAGTCGACGTTGTCGGACTCGCCGTCGTTGACGTGGATCACGTCGTGACCGCGTCCCCCGAACACGGTGTCGCCACCCGGCAGGGTGGCGTCCGCCTGGGCCAGGGCGTAGATGACGTCGTCGCCCGGTCCGCCGAAGACGGTGTCGACGCCGATCCCCGCGAACAGGTGATCGCGCCCGCGTCCCCCGCGGACGATGTCGTCACCGCTGCGACCACGGAGCAGGTCCGGACCCTGGCGCCCGAGCAGGACGTCGTTGCCGTCCTGTCCGAGCACGGTGTCCGCTCCGCGTCCCGCATCGACCATGTCGTTCCCGGGCCCGGCGTCCACCACGTCGTCGCCGGGGTTTCCGAAGACCGCGTCGTTGCCGTCACCGGCATCGACGAAATCGTTTCCGGAAAGCGCGAAGACCGAGTCGTCCCCGCCCTTGGCCTGGATCTGATCAGCTCGGTGAGTTCCGAAGAGCTGATCGTTGTTGTCAGTGCCGATGATCGTCGCCGCCAGCGCGGCCGTGGCTCCCACCGCAGCCACCGCCGTAATGGCGACGACGACCAGTCCCGCCGTCTTCATTCGCATCCGAATCCCTCCCCGGGATCGTCTTGTCAGCCCCTAAAACATCGGGACGGATGCCTCGGTTGCGGTTTCGGCTCCTTTTGCACAATTCGATCCGTGACGACGCAGGAGATCCCGGTCCGCTCGCGGCTGCCGCCAAATAGAGTGGCGGGATGAACGGGGATGAGGTCGCCTTCGCCGGCGCGGCGCGGATCGCGGAGATGGTCCGCGCCAAGGAGGTCTCGCCCAGCGAGCTGGTCGAGCTCTACCTCGAGCGGATCGCGAGCCTCGAGCCCGAGCTGAACGCCTACCGCGTGGTGCTGGCCGATGGCGCTCGCGCCGATGCGAAGCGCGCCGAGGAGCGGCTCGCCGATGGCGACGAGGCGCCCCTGCTGGGCGTTCCGGTGGCGATCAAGGACAACGTCGACTACGCCGGCGAGGTGACGACCCACGGCACCGCCGCCTACGGCGAGCCGGCAGCCGAGGACGGCCTGGTCGTGCGCAGGTTGCGCGAGGCGGGCGCGTCGATCCTCGGCAAGACCACTTGCCCGAGCTGGCGATCTATCGGCTTCACCGAGAGCCCGACCTGGGGCGACACCCGCAACCCGTGGGACCCCTCGCGAACCTCCCGCGGATCGAGCGGCGGCAGCGGCGTCGCGACGGCGGCTGGCATGTGCGCGATCGCCCACGCTACGGATGGGGCGGGGTCGATCCGCTACCCCGCCGCCTACTGCGGGCTCTTCGGGCTGAAGCCGCAGCGGAATCGGATCTCGCTCTGGCCTGACGCCCAGCACTGGCACGGGCTCTCCGTCTCGGGCTGCGTCAGCCGCACGGTGATGGACACGGCGCTCTACCTCGACGCGATCAGTGGCGCCGAGAGCGGCGACTTCGACTCGCCGCCGCCTCTCGAGCGTCCGCTGGCCGAGGCCGCACGGAAGTCGCCCGGCAAGCTTCGGATCGCCTGCACGACCAAGACCATCCTCCCCGTCACGAAGGCGCCCGAGGTCCTCGCGGCTTATGAGGAGACCGTGGAGTTGCTGCGCTCCCTTGGGCACGAGGTGACCGAGGCTTCCCCCGGCTACGGCCGGATGTACACCGACTTCTATCCCCTCTACTTCCGCGGGATCCGCGACGAGGCGCTGACGCTTCCACATCCGGAGCGGCTCTCGGACCAGACGAAGGGGTTCGTCCGGCTCGGGCGCCTGTTCAGCGACCGGCGCCTGGCGAAGGTCCGCGACCGGATGGCCGCGGGCGCGGCCCGGATTGGCGACCTCTTCGGCGACTACGACGCGCTGATCACGCCCGCCACGGCGCAGCTCCCGGTCGAGATCGGGCGCTGGCGCGGCCAAGGCGCGCTGCGGACGATCAACGGGATGGCCAACGTCTATCCCTACGCGGCGACCTGGAACTACACCGGCCAGCCGGCAGCGACCATCCCGGCCGGGTTCAGCGAGGGTGGCCTGCCGCGCTCGGTGATGCTGGTCGCCCGTCCGAATGAAGAGGCGACGCTGGTCTCGCTCGCCGCCCAGCTCGAGGCCGAGCGGCCCTGGGCCGACCGGCGGCCCTGATGCCAGGGCGCGCCGCCAGGCGCGACCCGCCATGTAGTCGCTGCTAGACGCTCGCCCCCAGCCCTCGCTCGCCGCGAGCGCCGATCTCGAGCTCCTGGGCCTCGGCAGCCATCTCCACCGCGCCGTCCGGTCCGCCGAGTTCGGACCAACGCTCCTGTGCCTGTCGTGGAAGCGGTCGAGGAAGTCGTCGGAGTGGAGCGGGTCGTGATGGAACATCAGCAGCCGCTGCGCCTCGACTCGCCGCGCGAACGTGAGGGTGTCGCTGAGGCGCGAATGGCCCCAGCCGACGTGCTCCGGGTACTCCTCGTCCGTGTACTGGCAGTCGTGGATCAGCAGGTCAGCGTCCCTGGCGAGGTCGTAGCCGGAGATCCACTCGGGCTCCAGGCTCTCGAGCGGCGCGCCCAGCCCCGGCTCGTGATCCGAGATGTAGGTGAGGGTGGTCGGGCCGTCGGTGATCCGGTAGCCGAGCGTCGGGCCGCGGTGGGTGACGGCCTCGGCGTGGATCCTGGCCGGACCGAGGTCCCACTCGGTGACGGGGGTGTCGCGGAAGTTCACCTCGCAGGGGAGCTCTCGGACCTCGACGGGTGAAAGTGGAGCGGAGATGTAGCGCGAGATCCGCTCCTCGAGCGATGCCTCGGGTGACGACGGGCCCCAGATCGTGATCTCGGTCTCCGAGCGGAAGCAGGGAGCGAAGAACATCAGCCCCTGGATGTGGTCGAGGTGCAGGTGGGTGAGCAGGATGTTGATCTTCGGCAGCCGCTTGGCGATGCCGACGCCGAGGCTGCGAATGCCGGTGCCGGCGTCGATGATCAGCGTCGAGCCGTCCGAGAGCTCGAGCTCGACGCAGGAGGTGTTGCCGCCGTAGCGGTTCATCTCGGGACCCGGCGCCGGTACCGATCCCCGCGCCCCCCAAACCTTGAGCTTCATTTGGTCCTCACCATCACCTCTCTCCTTCCCCAGCGTATAGCGCCTAACCGGCACCCTGTGTGTCATTCGTCCGTGGCCAGAAGAAAATCATCGCCCCCTCCTGGCCGCCCTCGGCGACGATCGGCAGGGCGGTCGATTCGATCTCGTAGCTCTCACCCTTCGCCGAGCGCACCGTGAACGTCCCGTGTCCGGGGCGGCCCCGGCGCAGAGCCTTGGTGGTCGGAAGGTCCTCGATCGGGATCGGGGCTCCGTCGCTCCCGAAGGGACCCACCGCGTGGCTCCACTCCTCGGCCGGCAAGCGCCCCTGTTCCTCGAAGGAGATGCCGAGCATCGCCCCGGCGGCCTCGTTGTAGAAGATCAGCGCGCCGCTCTCGTCGACCAGGAAGGCCGGGGTGGAGAGGCTCGTCAGGAGGTTGCGGGCCAGGATCAGCTCGAGCGGCTTCTGCGACATTCGCAACGAAGTCTCGCGTATGGCCGCCGCGGGGGCGGCACGGTGCTTGCGGCACACACGGTGCTTGCGGCACACAGAGGGGCCCGGCGACTCATCCCTGGCCGCCGGGCCCGGATCTCCGAACCAGAGGCAGGTCCGGCGGCTGCGTTTGTGGCCGCCGCTTGTGCTGCTCACTTGACCGTGATTTCGCCCTCCATGCCCATCTCCTTGTGATTGCCGATCGGGCAATAGAACTCGTACTTTCCGGGGGCCAGATTGGCCTTCAAAGTGCCGCTCTGGCCGGGGGAGACATCCCCCTCGAGCTCCTGGTCGTGACCGGGAGTGACGTCCTCGATCTCGAGCGAGTGCGTCACCTGTCCGTCGTTCTTCTCGTTGAAGGTGACATCGCCCGAACTGACGGTCTGGTCAGATGGGTTGAACTTGAAATCGGTCGCGGTGAGGTTGACCGTGCCTCCCGCGCCGGTCGCCGCCGCTCCACCCGTCGTGGACGCCTGGGTGGCCGCGTTGCTGGTGCTGTTGTCATCGCTGCCGCCGCCGCAACCCACCATTGGGACCGCTACCGGCTCCTACGCGCCGGCGCCAACCGGGGATTGCGTTGATCTACGACCTGGTCGCCATGCTCACGCGCTCCGTCGCCTCGTGGGCCGCCTGCGCACCGGGGCCTCAGGCCGTGCCTCACGTGAGAGTGCGGGCCTTCCTGCCCGAGAACGGCGATCCTCGGCCGGAAGAGACGCCGGCCGAGGTCGCGACACGCCTGCTTGCTGAGATCAGAGCACGCGTCCCGCCAACCCCGGCGGGCCGCCGAGCACGCATGGGCGGTCCCCCACGCGTACGGAGAGCCAGAGCTAGGAGAGCTTCCCGATCTTGAAGATCTTGGTCCCGCAGTCCGGGCACGTGCCCTGAATCGCCGGGCGACCGTTCTTCATCGTGACCTGCTGCGGATCCTTGATCTCGACCTTCTTGCGTTCCTTGACGCAGTAGCCCTCAGGCATCGAGGACCTCCTTTCGAGCCGATTCCGCGAATCAAGCTAGAGCAACCGCCGGACAGGCGTGCAGGGGCACGCGCAACTTAGTGGCGAATGCAACGAACCGTGCCCGGTCGGGGGCTAGGGCTTCTTGGGCGTGGTGGTCGTGGTCGCCCCAGGCGTGAGCGCGGCGCCGGGCGTCGTGCCCGCGGCCGCGCCCTTGCCGAAGGCGCCCGCTGTCGCCTGGCTCTGCAGGGTGGCGATGCTGGCCGCATTCTGCGACTGCTGCCTCTGCAGGGCGGAGATCGACGCCTGCAGCTGGGCGGCGGAGGCGTTGAGCGCATTCTGCGTCTCCTTCGAGTTCTTCGTGGCCGCCGCCTGCAGGGCGTCGACCTTCTTGGTGAGGGCGTCGACGTCGCTCTTGGTGGCGCTGTCGTTCTTGGCGGCGAGGCCGATGTAGAGAGCCGCACCGCCGGCGAGCAGCGCCAACACGATCCCGGCGATGCCGAAGTAGGTCAGGCGCCCCTGCTTGCGCTCGATCTCGGCCATCCAGCCCTGCAGGCCCTCCATGCGCTCCTGGAGGTTGGGCTCCGGTTCCTCGCCCTTCGTGGGCTCCTTGGCGGACTCCCTGGTCGCTTCGGTGGTCCTGGCCTGCGCCTCCTTCGTGCCGGTGGCGGGGTTCGTCCTGGCCTCCGCCGTGGGCTTGGTGGCAGCCGCCGCCTTGTCGCGGGGCCTGCCGGCGCTGTCCGAGCGTCCGGGCAGCGTCACCTTCGGCATGCGAATGCGCGGCATCAGATCCGCCATGGCCGGAGATCCTAGGCCACCCTCGCGAGCCACAGCCCCGTACCATTGCCGCGTCCCCTTCCATCGCTCGCCACAAGGAGATCCGCAGATGCCCGAAGCAGTGATCGTCGACACCATCCGCACACCCATCGGCAGGGCCTTCAAGGGTTCCCTCGCCCAGCTGCGCCCTGATGAGCTGGGTGCCTTCGTGATCGACGAGCTGCTCGAGCGCAATCCCGAGGTGCAGCCGTCGGAGGTCGAGGACGTCTTCTGCGGCTGCGGCATGCCACAGGGCCTGCAGGCTTTCAACATCGCCCGGATCATGGTCCTGCTCTCCAAGAAGCTCCCCGAGACCGTCAATGGCGTGACGATGTCGCGCTACTGCGCCTCCAGCCTGGACTCGATCAGGCACGCCGCCAACGCGGTGCGCGCCGGACAGGGCGACACCTACATCGCCGCCGGCGTCGAGTGGGTGAGCCGCTACAACGAGCGGACCGAGCCCGCCGGGGCGGCGGACCAGAACGAGCGCCTCCAGGGGAAGGACGGGACCCCCAACGCGTACATCGACATGGGCATCACGGCGGTCAACGTCGCCAAGCGCTACGAGGTGAGTCGCGCCGACATGGACAAGTACGCGCAGCGCTCGCAGGAGCTGGCCGTCAAGTCCCAGGAGGACGGCTTCTTCGACCGCGAGATCGTTCCCGTCAAGCTCCCTGACGGCAACGAGGTGACGAAGGACGATGGCCCCCGCCCAAGCTCGACGCTCGAGAAGCTCTCCGAGCTGCCCGAGGCGTTCGAGGGCGGCGGTGGGGTCACCGCCGGCAACTCCTGCCCGCTCAACGACGGCGCCGCCGCGGTTCTGGTGATGTCCGAGGACCGCGCCAATCAGCTCGGCCTGAAGCCACGCGCGAGGATCGGCATGGCCGCCACGCATGGCAACGAGCCGGAGTACATGGGCGTCGCGCCCGATCGGCGCGATCAAGAAGGTGCTCGACCGCGGCGGAATGACCATGAAGGACGTCGACGTGGTCGAGCTCAACGAGGCGTTCGCCGCCCAGGTGATCCCGATCATGGCCGAGTGCGACATCCCGCTGGAGAAGATGAACACGCACGGCGGGGCGATCGCTCTCGGGCACCCGTTCGGCATGACCGGTGCCCGGATCATGGGCACCCTGCTCAACGTGCTGGAGACCGACGATCACACGGTCGGCCTCGAGACGATGTGCGTCGCCGGGGGGCAGGGCGAAGCGATGCTGGTCGAGCGCCTGAACTGACCGCGAGCGCTCGCTCAGGCGGACAGCGAGATCAGCCCGGCCGCCGAGCCCTAGGTCCGCAGCCCCTCGACCAGCTGCGTCAATGCCTCCTCGACCTCGGCGCGTGCCTTCCGAGGGTTGTCGGCGTGGGCGATCACGAAGGCCGCCTCGGAGAGCGCGGCTACGAACAGGTGGGCCATCGGGTCGACCGCAATCGGACGGAGGACCCCCGCCTCGACGGCTCCCTGGAGAGCTGCCCGGGTCAGGCCGAGGCCATGGCGGTTGTCGATCTCCCGCCACTCCTCCCAGCCGAGCACCGCGGGCGCGTCTATGAGGCTGATCTGCTTCACCGCCGGCTCCTCGCAGGCATCGAGAAAGGCCCGCATTCCGGCGACCATCAGGTTCCAGGCGTCGTCGGCCCCCTCCATCGTCGATCCGATCCTCTCCATCAGGTCGCCCTCGACCCGCTCGAAGACGGCTCGGAACAGGTCGCGCTTGTCGGTGAAGTGGTGGTAGAGCGCGCCCCGGGTGACCTTGGCGCGGGACACGATCTCCTCGGTGCCGACCCCCGCGTAGCCGCGCTCCGTGAAGAGCTCGAGAGCGGCCTGGATCAGAGCCTCGCGCGTGGCGTGGGCCTCCGCCTCGCGGCGCCCCGGAAGCTTCTGAGACGTCGGTCGGATCGACATACAGCCTGTACGTTAACGCGCCCCAGGGGCGGTATCCCCGCTGCGCGCCGCAGCGCTGTTCCTGGCAGCTAGGCCAAAACTAAAGCTAGGAGGGGAAGACGATGCGAAGGCTCATCACGGCGGCGGTGCTCGGCGCGCTGGCTGCATGCATTGCGGTCGCGCCGGCCGCGATCGGCAGCAACGGGCAGGGGCCGAAGGGGTCGAAGCAGCCGAAGTTGGCGCCGGGGTCGGTTTCGCTGTTGGCGAACCCGAGCACCGTGACGGGTTCCACGACGACGATCTCGGTCAGCGGCAACGTCATGGCGACCAGCGGGTGTCGCAAGAACAGGACGTTGGCGTTCTCCTACGTGGGTGCAGGCGGGACCACCCCTTTGACTGTGACAGCGGTCAGTGGACCAAACGGTGATTTCGCGGCCTCGCTGCCGAAGCCCGCGGACGCGGCGCCCGCGACGGTGACCCTGGAGGCGACGGCGGGCCAGGTCGATCGCAGGGTCGGAAGCGCCAAGAAGGGCAAGAAGCACAAGAAGGGCAGGAAGATCACCTGCCTCAGCGCCACGGGACAGGCGGCCCTGACGGTCGCCCCGTAGCGTCTTCACCGCTCAGGACGGCGAACGGCCCGCACAACGGGGCCGCTCGCCTGCGCTACGGTCGGCCCGTGGCCGGTGATCGCTTCGAGCGGCTGCTGGGCGAGGCCCGCGATGGAAGCGAGGCCGCCTGGGCCGAGATCTTCGGCGAGCTTTCGCCAGCCGTGTTCGGATATCTGCGCGCCAACGGGGCTCCTGATCCCGAAGACGTGCTCAGCGAGACCTTCCTTCAGGTCGCGAGGGACATCAGAACCTTCCACGGAGATGAATCGGGCCTGCGCGGCTGGGTCTTCACGATCGCCCATCACCGTCTGATCGACGCCCGTCGCCACGCCGCCCGCCGTCCTGTTGAGCTCACCAGCGAACCGCCTGAGCCCGTCGGTAGGGCCGATGATGCCGCCGACGAAGCGCTTGCCAGAATCGGCTTGGAGAAGGTCCAGAGCGTGCTCGGAACCCTCTCCGAGGACCAGCGCGGGGTTCTGCTGTTGCGGGTCGTGGGGGATCTCAGCATCGAGGAGGTCGCGAAGGCCATCGGCAAGCGGCCTGGCGCCGTGAAAGCCCTCCAGCGGCGCGGCCTGGCGGCGATCAGGCGAGAGCTGGCGCGAAAGGGAGTAACTCTGTGAGCGACAACGGCGCTTATGAGAGTGAGATGAAGGATGTCGCCCTTTTCGAAAGCGCACTGCGCGCCGCGGTGCCGACCCGGCCCGATCCGAGCCTGGGCAGGACGCTGGTGCCGAGTCTCGCGGCGGCGGCGCGTGCCTCGACCGTCCCGACGGAAACACGGACCGTCGGGCGGCCTCGCTCACGCCGCGCCCTGGTGGCCAGGGCCGGGATCGCGGTGGCGCTGATCCCACTCGTGCTCGCCGGCCTCGCGGTGGCCGGCGTGACGGTGCCAAAGCCGGCACGCTCGGCCTTCGACGAGATCGGCATCTCGCTCCCAAACCAGCCCGCGGGACACACGCACAAGAGCGCGGTACAGCAGGGCCCGGGCCAGTCCGCCGGCAACGTCGGCACCGAGACCGGCAGCTCCGCCACCCCGGCGAAGGGCAATTCCGCGCCTGCGCACCAGCACGCCCTGAAGCAGCGGCAGAAGGCGCGCGGAAAGGCGGTCGGCCACCAGCGCGGCAAGGCGATCGGGCTTACCGGCTCGACTCCGCCCGGGCAGAGCGGCCAGACGGGCCCACCCTCGCACTCCAACGCCGGCGGCTCGTCGGGGAGCCACAGCCAGGGCCCGCCGTCGAGCCCCAAGCCGCACCCGACGCCCGTCCCGCAGGGGAACGCAAACCCGCAGGGGAACGCGAAGGGCCAGCAGAAGTAGCCAGGCAATAGGCTGGCCCCTCCTGGGATGGAGGAGTGGACGTCGATGAGGGGCCGCATTCGCTTGGTAGGTGGGCTGGCAGCGATGGCCGTCGCACTGGCGGTCGCGCCGGCCGCCGCGCGCGATCGCGTGATCACGGTGCCCACGCAGCCGGAGCCCGGGCCCGCCCAGTTCAACCAGGTCACCGTCCACCAGTTCGGGCCGGCAGCCGCCAAGCACGTTCTCGTGCTGATGCCGGGGACGCAGGGCGGGGCGGGGGACTTCACCCTCGACGCGCGCTACCTCGTCAAGCACGATCGCGATCTCCAGGTCTGGGCGATCGATCGCCGCACCCAGGCGCTCGAGGACACCTCAGTGTTCGCCGAGGCCCAGAACGGTCAGGTCTCGCTGCAGCAGGCGTTCGACTACTACCTCGGCTGGATCTTCAACGGCGGCAACGAACATTCCAGTTCCGGGACCCGAACGAAGACCCCTACGCTCGCGAGTGGGGCATGGCGGTGGCGCTCAACGACGCCCGCGCCGTCGTTCTCAAGGCTCGCGCACACGGCCGGCGGCAGGTCGTCCTCGGCGGGCACTCGCTCGGAGCCTCGCTGACCGTGGCGTACGCCGCTTGGGACTTCAACGGCCACCCCGGCTGGAGGGACCTGGAGGGTCTGGTGCTCATCGACGGCGGCCTGCTCGGGAGCTTCGACGCCTACGACCTCGCGCAGGCGCAGAAGGCCGTCGCCGACCTGCAGACGAGCGGCCCGTTCCTCGACCTTCTCGGTGTCGGCCTGCCTGAGGCAGCCGGGCTCTTCGCCGAGGTCGGCGGGCTCTTTGCCGAGCAGGCCCCGACCGCATCCGCCACGACCCTGCAGTCGTTCCCCCTGCTCCCGGCCGAGTTCAACCCTCCCTTACCGGTCACGAATAGCGCCCTAGTCGGCAACGCGTTCGACCGCGATACATCGCCGGCCGACCTCAGCCTGCTCCACATCAACGGCGGCGCGTGGCAGCCGTCGGGCAACCCACGCGATTGGGTCGATGGTGGCTTCACTCCGATCGGCCGCCTGGCGGAGACCTTCGGGCAGGAGCCGACCAACGCGGTCGAGTGGTACTTCCCGCAGCGACTGACGATCGACACGAACGGCGCCGACCAGATGAGGGAGAACGACGTCGCCGACTTCCTCGGGCTGCGGCTCATGCACACGCGCCAGGTGAACCTGCCCCTCTACGCGATCGCGACGGATCTCGCCGGCGCGCACGTTCTCGACGGCGCCCGGAACTTCATCCGGCTGTCGAGGACGACGCGCAGGCAGTCGATGCTGGTCAACCGCAACCCGCTGATGAGCCACCTCGACCCGCTCACCGCGGCGCCGAGGACCAACGCCTTCCTGAAGACGGTCGTGCCGTTCCTGGACCGCAAGGTCTTCGAGCAGAAGCTGCAAGCGCTCGAAGTAGAGCTCAGTCCTCGAAGAGCGCGTAGCCGTAGGAGCCGCGCTTGTAGGCGAGCTTGGCGATCGCCGTCATCCGCTCGTCGTCGTTCGACTCGATCTGATCGAAGCGGCCCTCGACGCGGGAAGCGGCCCGCTTGCAGAAGGTGTCGGCGATGTAGCGCTCCTGCCCCGAGGGCTCGACGCCCTGGTCCTCGAACACCTGGCTGACTCGTGAGAGCACGGCGACCTGGCCGTAGATGTCGGCGATGCTGTCCGCGAGCCGCTTCTGCTGGAGCTGGCGCTCGATGATCTCCTTCTTGTTGTCCCGCAGCAGTTGCTCGGTGACCCCGGCGAGTCGCTTCACCTGGTCGGAGACGCTGTCGGCGTGGTCGGAGAGCTCGTCGTGGGCCATGTTGAGCTTGTCCGGGCGGACCTCACGCTGGATCCGGTCGCTGGCATATTCGACCAGCACGCCGATCGAGCGGATCGGGTCGCTCAGCTCGATCTCCGAGAGGCCCTCAAGCTTCTCGCCCACCGGCTTGAATCCGCCGAGCGCGATGAAGGCACGGAGCACGTCGTTCGCCCCCTCGAAGATCGGATAGATGCGGGTATCCCGGAGGGTCTTTTCGTAGGGACGGTCACGCATGTAGCCCTCGCCGCCGGCGAGCTGGAGGACGCGATTGACCGCGTACCAGAGGAACTCCGTCCCCGAGACCTTGCAGATGGCGGATTCGAGCGAGTAGTCGGGTACCCCGTCGTCGACCAGGCCGCAGGTCAGGTAGCACATGGACTCGAGCCCGAACAGGTAGCTGACCATCCAGCCGATCTTGTCCTGGACCAGCTCGAAGTCGGCCAGGGGGCGGCCGAACTGGCGCCGCTCCTTGACGTGCTCGATCGCCAGGTCGAGCAGCTTCTTGGCACCGCCGACCGAGCCGGTGCCGAGCCCGATGCGGCCGTTGTTGAGGATCTGCATCGCGACCCGAAACCCCTGGCCGGGGTCGCCGAGCACGTTCTCGGGTGGCACCCGGACGTCGTTGAAGCGGAGCCGCCGCAGGTCGTTGGCCTGCAGGCCCATGGTGTCGTAGCGCTCACCGACCTCGAGCCCCTTCATCCCCTTCTCGAGGATCAGGGCGATGTGGCGGTCCTCGCCCTCGATCTCGGCCCGCGCGAAGGTGGTGATCACGTCGGCTCTGGAGCCGTTGCCGATGTAGCGCTTCTCCCCGTTCAGGACCCAGGAGCCGTCCGGCTGCTCCACAGCCCGCGATCGCAGGTGGTAGGCATCGGAGCCGGCCTCGGGCTCGGTCAGCGCGAAGGCGGCCAGCTTGCGGCCGGTGGCGAGGTCAGGGAGGAAGCGCTCCTTCTGCTCGTCGGTGCCGAACAGCGAGATGCCCTTGAAGCCGATCGACTGGTGGACGCCGAGGACGATCGCCAGGGTGGCGTCGATCTGGCCGACCGTCTCGAAGACGCGGGCGTACCCGGTCTGGGAGAGCCCCTGTCCCCCGTAGGCCGGGTCGACGTAGAGGCCAAGCGCCCCGATCTCGCCGAGGTCGCGGAGCACCTGGTCGGGGATCCAGCGCTCCTCCTCGGCCTTTCTCGGGTCGTAGTGCTCGTCGCAGTACTCGCGAATCCGCGAATTGAGGTCCCGGATCCGGTCCTGCTCCTCCGGGTCGGGCTTCGGCCACGGGAAGACGAGCTCCTCGTGGATCTCCCCGAGGAAGAGCGACTTCGCGAACGAGCTGACGCCTTCCTGCGCCTCCTGCTTCCGCGGGATCGCTTCGCGGACACCCACGTTGTGAGACTACCTAGCTCACTACGCTGCGCCGGCAGTGCGCAGGTTGGCCATTCTCTCCACGCTCATCGCCGCGGTCGCGGTGGTCGCGGGCTGCGGAGGATCCAGCCATCCCAGGGTGAACCCGGAGGCGATGCTCGATGCCGCCGCGCGTCACTCGATCTCGAGCGCGCAGGTCGAGGTGGACCTCAGCCTGCAGGTGAGCGGGGTCCCGCAGCTCTCGTCGCCGGTTCGGCTGAAGCTCCAGGGTCCCTACGTGAGCGGAGGGGGTACCCGGATCCCGAGCTTCGACTGGCGGCTCAACGCGACCGCGCTGGGCTTCCCCGTGGGTGGCCGCCTCGTCTCGACGGGCTCGAACGCCTACCTGTCCATCTATGGAGACCACTACGAGGTGGGCACCGGCGCCGTGGCCGCCGCCAATCAGCGGATCCGGGAGACGGCAGCGTCGACCGGAGGCCCACTCCGCCTTCATCCACGCACCTGGTTCGGTCCGGCCCGCATCGACGGCAGCGGCAACGAGGGCGGGGTCGACTGCGAGCGGATCTCGGCGCCGCTGCGCGGCCAGGCGATGACGCGCGATCTGGCGCCGCTCGGCACGAGCCTGGGAATCTCCGAGCCGCTGAGCATCGCCGGGAGGGCGAGGGCGTGCGTGGGCTACGACGATCGAGTCATGCACGAGCTGGTCGTGGATGCGGTGGCCGGGGTGCCGGAGGCCGACCGCGCCCGCCTCGCGGGGGCGAGCGCGATCAACTTCATGCTCGACGTCACGGCCGGCGACGTGGGGGAGCCGCAGCAGATCTCGGCTCCGGGCGGCGGGGCCCGCCCGATCCGAGATCTAGCCCTGACGCTCAACGATCTCGGGGTTTCAATCCCCTGAGAGAGCAGGTGTTTTAGGCTGCGCGCATCGAGTCCAGTGGGAGAAGCCCAGAGGAGCGCCGAGCCGCGGCGGAAGCGCGCGCTCGCGCGCGAACCGGCGAGCCGCCGGAGACCGGCGACGAGGAGCTGATCGGAGGCGAGGGGCCGCGCGGCGCCGACGGGGAGATGAGCCGCCACTACGGCGGTCCCGACGTCTACATGCGGCGCAGGTTGATCGCCGGCGCGGCCGTGATCGTCCTCATCGTCCTGATCTTCCTGCTCGCCAGCAGCTGCTAGCGCTCCGCCTCGTCGGCGACCAGCTTCGCCAACGCCAGCGATGAGGTTGCCGCCGGGGAGGGCGCGTTGCGGACGTGCAGCGCCCGCTCGGTCCGATGCACGACGAAGTCGTCGACGAGGCGACCGTCGCGGTCGAGCGCCTGGGCTCGGATCCCGGATGGCCCGGGCAGCACGTCGTCGATGCCGAGCTCGGGGACGAAGCGGCGCAGGTCCGAGACGAAGGCGCGCTTGCTGGCTGCGTGACGGATCTCGGTGAGGCCGGAGCGCCAGAAGCGGCCGGCCAATCGCCAGGTGCCCGGCCAGGTGAGGTTGGAGAGAAGATCCCGCCCGCGCAGCCGGGCGATGCTGTAGGCGTCGCGGGCGCCGACCATCAGCGCCGAGGGGCCGATCAGCACCTCGCCGTCGATCGTCCTCGTCAGATGCCCGCCGAGGAACGGGAGGTCCGGGTCCGGAACCGGATAGATGCTGGCACGGACCAGCTCGCGCCGCTCGGGGCGAAGACGCAGGTAGCCGCCGCGGAAGGGAACGATCCGCGGCTCGGCCGGCGCACCCGCGGCCACCGCGAGCCGGTCCGACCAGGCCCCAGCGCAGCTCACGACGTAGCCGGCCTCGGTGATGCCACGCTCGTGCTCGACCGTGATGCTCTCGCCCCGCTGCCGCAGCGCGCGCACCCCGGCGCCCGTGGCGATCACCCCTCCCGCCGCCTCGACGTCCTGCGCATACGCGGCCGCGACCCGGGTGAAGTCGACCACGCCCGTCTCGGGCGAATGCAGCGCCGCCACCCCGCGGGCGTGCGGCTCGATCTCGGCGATCTCGTTCGCCTCGACCCTCCTCAGGCCGGGAACCCGGTTGGCTTCGCCCGGCGCTGGAGCTCATCGAGGCGGGGCAGCTCATCCTGGTCGGCGGCGACGATCAGCTTGCCGTCCTTGCGCGCCTCGATCCCCCGCTCGCCGCAATAGGCGTAGAGCAGGCGGGCCCCCTCGACGCAGAGCCGCGCCTTGAGCGACCCCGGCGCGTAGTAGATGCCCGCGTGGATCACCCCGCTGGAATGCGAGGTCTGGTGGGCCGCCAGCCGGTCCTCGCGCTCCAGCACGCAGAGGCTGGATTCGGGGTGCCGGGCGAGAAGCTCGCGCGCCACCGCGAGGCCCAGGATGCCGCCGCCGATGACGACGAAGTCGCAGCTTGCCGGAGGCTCGGGCATCGTCGGCCAAGGCTAGGCCAGCACTAGGATCGCCACGTGGCCCTTCCACTGAAGCCGCCGATCAAGCCGCAGCTCGCGCTCTCCCGCAAGGAGCTGCCGGAGGGCGAGGGCTGGGTCTACGAGCCGAAGTACGACGGCTTCCGCACCCTCGCCTACGTCGACGGCGAGGACGTCTACCTGCAGTCGCGTGGCGGCAAGCCGCTCCGCCGCTATTTCCCCGAGGTCAGGTTCCCGGAGGGCCGCTACGTGCTCGACGGTGAGCTGGTGATCATCGACAGCGACGGCCGCGAGGAGTTCAACCGGCTCCAGATGCGCCTCCACCCGGCCGAGTCGCGGGTCAACATGCTGGCGAAGGAGACGCCGGCGCTCTTTCGCGCCTTCGACCTGCTGGCAAGGGACCGAAGCAAGCTCACCGGCAAGCCGTTCGCCGAACGCCGCGCAGCGCTCGAGGAGCTGATCGCGGCCGCGCCGGGCCGCAAGAAGTCAGCGTCGGGATCGGTCGAGGTCACCCCGATGGTCAAGTCGCTGAAGAGGGCCGAGCCCTGGCTGCTCAGCGGGGAGGGCGTGATCGCCAAGGAGCTCGACGCGACCTACAAGCCCGGTCAGCGCAAGGGCATGGTGAAGGTGAAGAGGGTCCGCACGATCGACACCGTGATCGTCGGCTGGCGGCCGGGCAAGGAGAAGGGGACGGTCGGATCGCTGATCCTCGGCCTCTACGAGAACGGCAAGCTGAGGCCGATCGGGCACACCTCTGGGCTCAAGGCCAAGGAGAAGCGCGAGCTCGTGAAGAAGCTGAAGCCATACGAGACGGGAGAGAAGGGCTCCGGCGATCCGAGCCGCTGGGACGCGGACCGTGAGCTCGAGTGGTTCGAGCTGCGCCCCGAGCTGGTGGTCGAGGTCACCTACGACCACACCAGCGGCGGCCGCATCCGTCACGGCTCGAAGATCGTGCGCTGGCGCGACGACAAGGCGCCGAAGGACTGCAAGATCGACCAGCTGGTCTAGGTGCCGCTCATTGCGATGGGCCCCACGAGACCACATGCTGGGCGGGAGCGACGCTGTGAAGGATGTCGCGGCCAGACGTAGACCTCCCAGGTCGCCGCGACGATCAGCATCGGGATCGCGAGGGCCACGGTGACGGCCGTCGCTGCGAGCAGCTGATCCCACTCTCCCTTGCGGCTGGCGATGGTCCAGGCCGCCAGCGGCAGGAACACCGCGGTCAGCTCGAGCAGGGCGTGGGGGAGGGCTGTGAGCACGAGCAGCGGCACCGAGATGTCAAGGTCCCAGGAAATGGTCGATCCGACCAGGCCGAGCGCGAGAGTCTGGGTGAGGAGCGAGAAGCAGGTCACTCCGATCACCCAGGCGAAGGCGATCGGGCGAGCCTTCTCGTGGATGAGCCTTGAAAGACCCGTGTGGCGCTCGGCGGTGAGCGGCAGGGTCGCTCCGGCGATGAAGCCGGCGACGCAGGCGAAGGCGTGCAGGGCGAGGACCAGCGAGTTCCGCCCCAGGACGCCGAGCACGCGGGCCGGGTCGGGGCCGCCCGGCGCAGTCGGGCCGTAGTGGAAGCCGTAGTCCGGCGTGAGCAGCGAAGCGGCCACGGTGACCGCCGCCAGCAGGCCGAGGGCGATCAGGACCGCGCCAACCAGCCAGGTGCGGATGACCGGCCACGGGTCCTCTCCCCAGCGCTCGAGGATCGAGCGCGTCTGGCGCATGCCGTGAACGAACACGTACTGGTTCGCGTCCATGCGTCAACTCATCGGCCCGTTCCCGGGCCGGCCTTAGGGCGAAAGGGAGATCTGGCCGGCGTCGTACATCTCGGTGACGGGGAAGGCGGGAGTCGCTGCCGAGATGTAGGTGAGCGTCTCGGTTCCGGTGTTGACGATGCCGTGCTCGGTGTTCGAAGGGATGAAGATCATGCTGCCCAGGGCAACGTCGCGCTCGTCCTCGCCGACCTTCATCCGGCCGCTGCCGCGAGTGATCACGTAGACCTGCTGCGGCCCGTGGCTGTGCGCCGGTTGCTCGCTTCCCGGCTCGACGTCGACCCATGTGATCGACATCTCCCCGCCCGGCGCGTCTCCCTCCTCGAGGAGGATGTGGGAGACGAGGCCCTCCAACTCACGGGTGGGGGCGCGGGCGAGATCCTTGACGTACATCAGGACTTCTTCTTGGCACGGGACGGCTGCACTCGTTTGGGCTCGCCGCGCTGCTTGGCGAAGTGCGGCGGCCACGGCGCGTCGCCGAGGCCGCCCTCCTCGTCTCGCCGGGCGAGATCGAGCAACTGGTCAAGCGATCCCGCCGTGCGGTCGATGTCCGCCGCCGGATCCCCCTTCTTCCCAAGCCGGTTCGGCACGGTGTCGAGACGCAGCTCCGCCGGCTCCACATCCGGGACCTCGCTCCACTCGAGTGGGCAGCAGACGCGTGCGTCCGGCACCGGCCGCACCGAATACCCCGAGGCGATGGTGCGATCCCGCGCGTTCTGGTTGTAGTCGACGAAGACGCCGTGGCGCTCCTCCTTCCACCACTTGCTGGTGGCGTTCTTCGGCAAGCGCCGCTCGACCTCGCGCGCCAACGCCAGTGCCGCGCGGCGAACCTCGATGTAGTCCCAGCGCGGCTCGATCCGGACGTTGACGTGGATACCGCGGGACCCCGAGGTCTTCGGGAAGCCGACCAGGCCATGCTCCTCGAGGACCTCCTTGACGCACATCGCCACCTTGCGGACCGTGTTCCAGCGCACTCCGGGCATCGGGTCGAGATCGACCCGCAGCTCGTCCGGGCAGTCGAGTTCCGAGCGGCGCACCGGGTGCGGGTTGAAGTCGACCACCCCGAGGTTGACGGCCCAGACGAGATGGGCGGCGTCGTTGGCGACCAGCTCGGTCGCCGTTCTGCCGCTCGGGAAGGTGAAGGTCGCGGTCTGCAGCCAGTCCGGGGCTCCCTTCGGCACCCGCTTCTGGAAGAAGAACTCGCCGCTGACGCCGTCGACGAAGCGCTTCATCGTCCCGGGCCGCTCGCGCAGCTGATTGACGGCCGCCTCCTCGACGGCGATGTAGTACTCGGCCAGGTCGAGCTTCGTGAACTTCGGCTTCGGGAAGAAGAGCTTGTCGGGATTGGAGAGGCGGACCTCGTGGCCGGCGACCTCGAGAGTCGTGTGCTTGGACCTCGCAGCTGCAGCGGAGGTCTTTGAGTTGTTCGGCTTGGCCGCCACAGCGGACATCTTCGCCATTACGACCGCGAATCCGGAGCCGAATCATCGGCGCTGATTGAATCCACGCATCGAGGCACTCGAGACGCTCACCTACGAGGTGACCGGGCGGATCGCCCGCATCACCCTGAACCGCCCGGACCGCGGCAATGGGATCACGCTCGAGATGCCGCGCGAGCTCGCTGCCTGCGTCGAGCGGGCGAACCTCGACCCGGAGGTCCACGTCATCGCGCTCGCCGGCAACGGCTCCGGCTTCTGCGGCGGCTACGACCTGGTCGCCTCGGCGGAGGGAAACATGGAGGGGATCGCCAACCCGGACGCGCCGCCGGGCTCCCCACTCGACCCGATGGTCCAGGCCCGCAACCACGATCCAGACGGAACCTGGGACGCGGTCACCGACTTTCAGATGATGAGCCGCAACCTGCGCGGCTTCATGAGCCTCTTCCACTCCGAGAAGCCGACGGTCTGCAAGGTGCACGGGTACTGCGTCGCCGGCGGCACCGACATGGCTCTCTGCTCCGATCTGATCGTCGCCGAGGACAGGGCCAAGATCGGCTACCCGCCGGCGCGGGTCTGGGGAGTCCCCACCAGCGCACTCTGGGCCTTCCGGATCGGCCCCGCCCGCGCCAAGCGCCTGCTGCTGACCGGCGACTCGATCGACGGCACAACCGCGGTCGAGTGGGGCCTTGCCGCCGAGGCGGCGCCGGCCGCCGAGCTGGACGGCCGTTTCGAGGCCCTGCTCGAGCGAGTCGCGCAGGTGCCGATCAACCAGCTCGTCATGCACAAGCTGCTGGTCAATCAGGCGCTCTACGCGCAGGGGCTGCAGGCGACGCAGTCGCTCGGAGTCTTCTTCGACGGCATCGCGCGCCACACGCCCGAGGGCTACGCGTTTCAGCGACGCGCCGCCGAGGCAGGCTTCAAGGAGGCGGTCCGCGAGCGGGACGAGCCGTTTGGCGACTACGGAAGGGAGCAATGAGCAAGGACTACGACGCGGTGGTGATCGGCGCCGGCGTCGCC
This sequence comes from uncultured Solirubrobacterales bacterium, assembly GCA_963740995.1. GTDB lineage: Bacteria > Actinomycetota > Thermoleophilia > Solirubrobacterales > 70-9 > DASUPK01. The sequence goes on along the minus strand of CAVUGL010000006.1, from coordinate 1,686 downwards.
GGGGAGGTGTGCGCGGAGGACCTCGTGGCCGGGGGGTTGAAGGTCGCCATCTGCGAGCGCGAGCTGGTCGCCGGCGAGTGCGGCTACTGGGCCTGCGTCCCCTCGAAGACGCTGCTGCGGCCGGGTGAGGTTCTCTCGGAGGCACGGCAGGCGCCCGGCGCCCGCGAGGCGATCTCCGGGCCGATCAACGCGAGGGAGGCGCTCGCCTGGCGGAACTTCCAGGTCTCCGACTGGGACGACTCCCACCAGGCGGAAAAGCTCACCGACAACGGCGTCGAGCTTCTCCGGGGGGAGGCCCGCATCAACGGCCCCGGCGAGGTCGAGATCGACGGCAAGCTGCTCGAAACCGAGAGGCTGATCATCGCGACCGGGTCCGACCCCCTCATCCCGCCGATCGACGGACTGCGCGAGCTCGATGACGTCTGGACCAACCGCGAGGCGACCGCGCTGACCGAGATCCCGCAGCGCCTGATCGTCCTGGGCGGCGGGCCGGTCGGTGTGGAGCTCGGCCAGGCCCTCTCCCGCCTGGGCGCATCGGTGGCGATCGCAGAGGGGGAGGACCGCCTGCTGCCGAACGAGGCGCCGGCCCTCGGCGAGGCGCTCTCCGAGGCACTGAGCACCGAGGGGATCGAGCTCCGGCTCGGGGTCAAGGCGAGCTCGGCGGATCTGCGCGGGCAGGGCTACTCGCTCACCTTCGAGGATGGCTCCGAGCTCCGCGGGGACGAGCTGCTGGTCGCGACCGGGCGCCAGCCGCGGGTTCACGGCTTCGGTCTCGACGCGGCCGGGATCGACCCGGATGGCGCCGCCAAGGGGATCGAGGTCGATGAGCGGATGCGCGCAGCCGAAGGCGTCTGGGCGATCGGCGACGTCACCGGGATCTGGCCCTTCACCCACGTCGGCAAATACCAGGGCCGGGTCGCCGCCGCGGACATCCTCGGCGGCGACGTCACCGCGGACTACCGCGCAGTTCCGCGCGTCGTCTTCACCGACCCGCAGATCGCTGCGGTCGGCGAGCAGGACGGCTCCGCGTCCGGCACGGCACAGCTCCAGTCGATCTCCCGTACCTCGACCTATTCGCGCGAATACGACAAGCACCCGGGCTTCCTCACGGTCGTCTCCGACGGCGAAAAGCTGATCGGCGCGCACGCCGTCGGGCCGGAGGCGGGGGAGTGGCTCCAGCAGGCGACCCTGGCGATCAAGGCGGAGGTCCCGGTCGAGGTGCTGCGCCAGACCATCCAGCCCTACCCGACCTTCTCCGAGGCCTTCTTTTACGCGCTCAAGGACCTTTAAGCCGCCGGTCAGAGCACGGTTCGCGATACTGCCGCGTCCATGAACCCGGAGATCACCGCCGAGAACATCAAGCAGTGGCTGCCCGGCACCTTCCCCGGCGACATGGCGATCGAGCCGGTCGAGATCACCGACGAGGTCGCGACCGGGCGGATGGTCGTGGACAAGCGCCATCTGCACCCGGGGGGCTTCGTTCACGGCGGGGTCTGGACCGCGTTCGGCGACTCGGTCGCCGCCTGGGCGACCTTCCGCGCCCTCCCGCCCAATCACGACTTCACGACGATCGAGCTGAAGCTGAACGTCTTCGCCGCCGGTGTCCTCGGTGATGAGCTGATCTGCGAGGCGCGCCCGCTGCACGTCGGGCGGAGCACCGCGGTGATCGAGGCGAAGATCCGCAAG
>CAVUGL010000005.1:0-108976 GCA_963740995.1 uncultured Solirubrobacterales bacterium | reverse complement strand
GGATAGAGGGCCGGTACGGTCCTCTGCGGCCGGTCGTCGTCGCGACGGCGGAGCTGCCAGCCGGCCAGACCATCGGCGTCCAGCGGGCGGGGACGGCGCTGTCCGTGCGGCGGGTCCCGGCGACCTTCGTCCCACCCGGAGCCCTGACACGTCCCGGCGATGCCCTCGGCAGGGCCCCGGGGGCAACCGTTCCCGCCGGCTCGTATGTGCTCGGAGCACAGCTGGCGCTGCCGCGGACAGATGCTCCGCGCGAGCCCGGAGTGGGAGAGGGGCTCCGGCCTGTCCAGGTGGCGGTCGCCGGGGCCGAGGCGCTCACCGTCGGCGAATCCCCTCCGGAGGGCAAGCGGGTCGACGTGGTGATCGCCAGGCAGGCAGGCCTCGGCCGCTCCGCCAGGGCCTACATCGCCGCGACAGCGGTGAAGCTGCTGGCGCTGCGGAGCCCACCCGGGCCCGGCGAGGGATGGTCGGCGACCCTGGCCGTCACTGAGCAGCAGGCGCTCTCGCTGATCGGGGCGCAGAGCGCCGGGCGCGAGATCCGCCTGCTGCCTCAGAGCTGATCAGGTGACGGTCGGCTTGCCGAGCCGGATCGTGTTGCCGGAGGGATCGCGAAACTCGGAGTCGATCCCGTAGGGCCGCTCGGACGGGGCCTCCGTGAACTCGACGCCACGGCCCTTGAGCTCCTCATAGGAGGCCTGTACGTCGTCGGCGGTGAGGAAGACCGAGCCGGCGAAGCCCTTCGCCATCAGCTCCTCGACCTGCTTCTTCGTGTCCTCGTCCATCACCGGCGGGCCCGGGATCGCGAGTAGCGCGATCGAGAAGTCGTCCTGCCCCGCGGGACCGACGGCGAGCCAGCGAAAGCCGCCGAGTTCCTCCATCGTGATGTCGGAGCGGACCTCGAAGCCGACCTTCTTTGACCAGAACTCGAGCGCTTCGTCCTGATCGTGCACCCATAGTTGAGCGCTTGACACCTTGATCATCGTCTCTCCTTCTTTTCGATTGGGGTCGCTGGGCAAGCTATTCGTGAATCAGGGACCTGTCTTCTTGAAACGTGCTGTCTCGGGCCGCAGGTAGGTGCGGAGCACACAGCTCGGCACCTTGGCGAACAGGGCCGCAGCCGGCTGGCTCGCCCGGTACTCCGTCGGCGTCTGCCCGTAGGCGCGCTTGAAGCTGGTGGTGAACGAGCCGATGCTGGCCAGCCCGACGGAGACGCAGACCTCAGCGACGGTCCAATCGGTCATGCGGAGGAGGGCGGCAGCCCGCTCCAGCCTCCGGGTCAGCAGATAGTGGTGGGGCGACTCGCCGAAGGTGCGCCGGAACTCGCGGCTGAAGTGCGCCTTGGAGAGCCCCGCAGCGCCCGCCATGTCCGAGACCTCGATCGGCTCGGAATATTGAGCGTCGGCGAGGTCCTTGCCGCGAAGCAGATGGCGGGCTGGTGGGGCAAAGGCCATGGCTGCTGGATATGACTGCGCCGGGGCCTCTAACTAATCGCCGACCGAAACGCCTCCTCCGCGCTTATCGCCCGCGACCGCGAAGACAACGCGCTCGAGCCCGCTGTCGCCGGCCAGATGGCGGTTTACCTCCTCCACCTCGATCCGTGCGGCCTCGTCCAACGGGAACCCTCCGACCCCGGTCCCGAAGGCCACGAGAGCCAGGCTCCTGGCGCCGAGCTCGTCGGCCTTGGCCAGCGTGCTCGCCGTCGCGCTGCGGATGATCTGGGCAGACGTCGGCCCTCCCGGCTCCATGGTCGCCGCGTGGATCACCCAACGGCATGGCATCTCGCCCGCCGTCGTCTCGACCGCCTCGCCGAGACCGATCGGGGCACGCTCGTCGCTCTCGGCCTGCACCGCGGGTCCGCCGGCCTGCGAGATCGCTCCTGCAACTCCGCCACCGTGGCGCAGGTGGGTATTGGCCGCGTTCGCGATCGCGTCGATCTCGAGCTGGGTGATGTCCGCCTGCCGGACCTCGATCCGGGCCACGTTCGCCAGGCTACTGGGGGCGAAGAGGAAGACGGAATCACTTAGGTGAGCGTGGACGACCGCGTCCGCCGCAGGCACCTGGACGAGCTCGCCGCCGAGCTGCGGCGCCGTCTCGTCGAGCGGCGTCGAGCGGAGGCGGCGTCCGGGGGCGAGCTGGGCCCCCTTCCCAAGATCGTCGGCGACCTCGTCAACGAGGATGCGGCGATTCTCGAGCCCACCACCCGGAGTCGCCTTTGCGAGCTGATTCTGCGAGAGGCCGTCGGTCTCGGCCCGCTGGAGGAGCTGCTCGCCGACCCGAGCGTGGAGGAGGTGATGGTGAATGGGCACGATCGCGTCTATGTCGAGCGCGGCGGGAGGATCGACCGCGCCGAGATCGCCTTCCCGTCCGAGCAGGCGCTGCGGGATGCAATCGAGCGGATCCTGACCCCACTGGGGCGCCGGGTCGATGAGCTCAGCCCGATGGTGGACGCGCGCCTGGAGGACGGCTCCCGCGTTCACGTCGTCATTCCTCCGCTAGCCGTCGATGGCCCATCGCTGTCGATCCGCCGATTCACGGCGGTGCGTCCCGGCCCGCGTGAGCTCGTCGAGCTGGGCACGCTGACGGAGGAGCTCCATGACGAGCTCGCGGCGGCGGTTGCGGCGCGACGCAGCATCCTGGTGAGCGGAGGGACCGGCTCCGGCAAGACGACCCTGCTCAACGCCCTCTCAGGCTTCATCGAGCCGAATGAGCGGGTGGTCACGATCGAGGACGCGGCCGAGCTTCGGCTGCGCCAGCCGCACGTCGTGCGGCTCGAGAGCCGTCCGGCCAACGTCGAGGGTCGCGGGCTGGTGAACATCCGCGACCTGCTCCGCGGCGCGCTCCGCATGCGCCCAGACAGGATCGTGATCGGCGAGGTGCGCGGAGGCGAGGCGCTGGATCTTCTGATGGCGCTCAACACAGGCCATGAAGGGGCCCTTTCGACCGTGCATGCCAACTCGCCCGAGGATGCTCTGCGACGAATCGAGACGCTGGCCCTGATGGCGGGCGTGGGGCTGCCACACGAGGCGATCCGTGAGCAGCTCGGGCGGGGACTCGATCTCGTCATACACTTGGCCCGGCTGAGTGACGGCTCGCGCCGCGTGGTTGAGGTGGCGGAGGTCGTGAGGACGGCGGGGTCCGTCGGCGTGCGCGAGCTCTTTAGGCGCGGGAACGAGATGAAGGGTCGCCAGTGGGCGAGCAGGCGCTGATCGCGTTCGCGGCCCTGGCCGGAGGACTGGTCGCGGTCGCGATCCGGGAAACGCTGATCTCCGCGCCCCGAGTGGCCGGCTGGCTTCAGGCGTCGATCGCGCCGCTGCGGCGCGCGGCGCGCGAGGGCTATGCCCCGAGTGCCGAGGAACAGCGCCGGCTCGCGATGCTCGGGAGCGGAGCGATCGCCGTCGTCGCAGTGCTCGTTGCGGGCCCGGGGCCGCTGGCGGTGGCGGCGGCAGCCGGCCCGTGGAGCGCCGGCGTGCTGGTCGCGCGCCGCAGGGAGCGCTATCGGATGGCGGTGGAGCGGTCCGTACCCGACATCGCCTCCGCGGTGGCGGATGCGGTCTCCGGCGGACATTCGATCCGCGGCGCGCTGGCCGCGGCACACGGGTTCCTCGATGGACCGTGCTCCGCAGAGCTGGCACGGGTGGCCGCCGATCTCGAGGTCGGCACCTCCACGGCCGATACCCTCGATGCGATGCGGGGCCGCCTGCGCTCCGAACGGGTCGACTCGCTCGCCACGGCGCTGCTCAGCCAGCAGGTGTCGGGTGGCGACGTGGCGGCACTGATGCGACGGCTCGCGGCGTCCGCTGCCGATCGCGATCGGGTCGCCGACGAGGCCCGCGCCGCCACCTCACAGGCGCGCTTCACCGGGCTGCTGGTCGTCGCCCTGCCGGCCGGCTCGGCTCTCTTCGCGGAGCTCCTACAACCGGGATTCGTCTCGCGAGTCGTCTCGGCGCCCGCTTCCGCCGCGATGTTGATCGCGGCTGGTTGCCTGCAGCTCGTCGGATTTGCCCTGATCCGCCGTCTCGGGTACCCGGCAGAATGACGGCGGTGTCTGTCTTGGCGGCGGCCGCGATCGTTCTCGGTCTGCTGGGCGGTGCTGAGCTCCTCCCACGCCGAAGTCGTTCGCCCAGGACACCTGGTCCAGACGGCGGACAGAGGCGAATGGCCGCCTGGGAAGCGATCGCCATCGTCGACGCACGACTGGGCCTCTCCGGGCGTCTGGCAAGGGCCGGTCTGGTGGACCGCATGACCGTGCCGGCGCTATTCGCGACCAAGCTGGGAGGAGCACTGGCCGGGATGCTCTGGGCTGCGATTGTGGCGCCGGTGGCTCCCGCCCGGCTTGGGTGGATCGTCGCCGCGGGCCTGCCGGCCGGCGGGTTCCTGGGACCCGATGCGTGGTTAGAGCGCCGGGCCCGTCGGCGCCTCAGAACGCTGAGAGCGGGGCTCCCGGACGCACTGGACCTGCTCGCCGTTGGGACGGCGGCCGGGCGGAGCCCGCTGGCCGGGCTGAGCGAGCTCGGCAGGGGGGACGGGCCGCTGGCCAGGGAGCTCGCGATGCTCTCGGCCGAGAGCTCGTGCGGCCTTCCCCAGAGTGAGGCGCTGGAGTCGCTGCGACGGCGGGCGCCGGTGGGGGAGGTCTCGGCGATGTGCGGGGTCATCGAGCGCTCCCGGCGGTTCGGTTCTCCGCTGGCCGATCAACTGCGAGAGCAAGCGACGGCGTTGCGCGCGGTGCAGCGCAGGCGCATCGAGGAGCAGGCTGCGCGTGCCGCACCGAAGATTCAGCTGGCCGTCGCACTGCTGCTCGTCCCCTCGGTCCTGCTGATGATCGCCGCCAGCCTGCTTGCCAATGTCGACCGGTTCCTCGCGGGCTTCTAGGTCTCGTCCGGGTGGCACCGGAGACAGGCCCGGAAGCCGTCGCTGCGGGCCGCCGCCGCGGTCAGGTAGAAGCGCACGTTCTCGCGCTTCGGCGTCCGGGCCGGACAGCCGGGCCGGCAGTAGATCCCCGTCGTCGTGACCGCGGCGAAGAACTCGCCCGCCCGGCTCTCGTCCCGCGTCTCCATCGCCCGGTAGCGCTGCTCGAAGTTCATCTCGACCTCCATTCGTCGTCGTTCCGAGATGCAACGGCGGGGCGGGATGGCGTGTGAGGCGGCCTCCGGCGACGATGTGGCAGCGCGGATAGTTCGAGGCCGGTCCTCTTTCCTGCAACCGGGATTGCAGGATCGCGGCCTCCCGGCGGCTCTTTCGGATTCGATCGAGGGCGACGCAAACCGCATGGGAATGCGGTTTCCGGGCTTCGGCCAGCCCGGCTAGCAGTTCCGTCCGACGGAGCGGCTGGAATGCGCGCGCCCATTCTGTGTTGCAAAGTGGGACAGAGTGGGTTAGCGTGGCGAATCAGAGTTGGTCAATAGGGCCGGGGTGATGAGGCTCCTCCCACCTCACCACCCCGGCCCGCTCCGAACTCGAGGGCCCTCACTTTGTCGTTTCTCGGTCAGTACGAGCACAATCTCGACGCCAAGGACCGCCTCACGGTCCCGTCGAAGTTCCGCGCGGTGCTGGCTGATGGAGTCGTTCTCGCCAAGGGGCTCGACCCCTCCGTCTGGGTGTTCGCGCCCGCCGGCTACGAGCGGTTCACGAAGGGATTCCTCGGCGAGACCAACCCGCTGGGCAAGCGGGGGCGCATGCTCCGTCGCCACTTCCACGGCGGGGCCTTCGACGAATCCCTTGACTCCGCCGGCCGGATCCGCCTGCCCAAGAAGCTGATCGAGCACGCCGACCTGGGGGAGGGCCCCTGTGTGATCGTCGGCTCCGACGACTGGTTCGAGATCTGGAGCACCCGAGCGCTGGGCCGCCTACGAGGCGGAAATGGAAGCGGAGGTCTCCGATGTCGCAGAGAACCTCTCCGAAGAGCGAGGAGGCTGAGATGGCAACCGCAACGCACCGCGTAGTGGGATCGCTCGCCGCATCGGCGAACCTTTCCTATGTGCCCGCCGAACACGAGCCCGTACTCGCCACCGAGCTGATCGACGTCCTCGACCCGCGCCCCGGGGAGACGTTCGTCGACTGCACCTTCGGGGGAGGCGGCCACTCGCGCCTGCTGGCCGAGCGGCTTGGCCCCGAGGGAGAGCTGATCGCCGTGGATCGAGACCCGGCCTCCGAGGAGCGCTGGAGCGAGTTCGCCGCCGACGTCCCCTCTCGGGCGCGCTTTCTCCGCGCCGACTTCGTCGTGGCCCTCGAGGGCCTACGCGCGGAGGGTGTGCGCCCCGACGGAATCGTGTTCGACCTCGGGATGTCCTCGATGCAGGTCGACGCCTGGGAGCGGGGCTTCTCCTATTCCTATGACGCGCCGCTCGACATGCGGATGGACCCGACGCAGAGCCTCTCGGCCGCCACGGTGGTCAACGAGTGGCCGCAGGACCGGCTCGCGAGCGCGATCCGCGCATTGGGCGAGGAACGCCGCGCCGGCTCGATCGCGCGAGAGATCACCAAGCGCCGCCCGATCGAGACGACGGCCCAGCTCGTCTCCGCGATCAAGGCCGCCATCCCACCGTCCGAGCGCTTCGGCCGCGGGCACCCGGCCAAGCGCACCTTCCAGGCAATCCGGATCGCCGTCAACGGCGAGCTCGACGCGCTCGACCGGGCGCTGCCGCTCGCCTGGGCCCTGCTCCGCGTCGGTGGGCGCCTCGGCGCGATCTCCTTCCATTCGCTGGAGGACCGCAGGGTCAAGCGCTACCTGGCCGACCGCGCCCGCGGCTGCGTTTGCCCGCCCGAGCTTCCCGTCTGCGTCTGCGGTCGCGAGCCCGAGGCCGAGCTGCTCACCAAGCGCGCGATCGCTCCAGGCCCCGACGAGCTCGAGCGCAACCCACGCGCCGGATCGGCGCACCTGCGCGCGGCGCTCAAGATCCGCGAGGCGGAGGCGACCACCTGATGGCCGCCGCCGCAACCGCCCCACGCAAAACGGGTCGCGCCTCGGCTTCGCCTTCGGCGCGCCCTCGCATCTCCGCGCCCGTGCGCCGTGCCTCGACCGCACCCCGGCCTGCCACGCGGCGCAAGCCGCGCAGCCCCAAACGCGCTCCCGCTTCAAGGCCGCGCCCGCGTCAGGCTCCGGCTGCACGCATCGTCAGGCCGGCAATGGCGGGTGCCGCCCTCTTCCCGCAAGCGGCGGTGCGCGGCGTCGGCGCGGTCAAGGACTTCTCGGACTCGAGCCTGATCATGCGGCTCACCCGAGGGCGCGGCTGGATCGGCGTCCTCGGGGCTCTGCTCGTCGGCATCGTCGCCCTCAACGTCCTCAGCCTCAGCCTGAGCGCCGGTTCCGGCCGGCTCTCGCTGCAGATCGACGAGCTCAAGACCGACGTCTCCGCGCTTCGCGCCCAGATCGACGAGAGGCTCTCCGCCAGCCGGGTGCAGGAGGAGGCGGCTCGACTCGGCCTGGCGGTGCCCGATCCCAAGGCGATCACCTACCTGAGCGCGAACGACGGCAATGCCGCGCGCCTGGCCCACATGCTCGGGACGGACAGCTTCCTGCTGGCGCCGAGCGTGCCATCGAGCTATCCAGCCAACGGAGTCTCCTACTCGGCGCCGGAGGCGGTCCCGACGACTCCGACCGGCACGACGACCACGCCGCCGGCCTCCACAACCGGCACGACGCCGACCACCACGGCTCCGAGCTCGAGCGGTTCGAACAGCGCCAGCTCCCCGACCACAAGCAACTCGGGCACCTCGGGTGGCTCGACCGGAGGCGTCGGCCTCTAAGAGGCAGCTAGCGATGCGGCTGATCGACCGCCGACTCGGCCTCCTGTTCTGCGCCTTCCTGCTGATCTTCTCCTTCGCCCTCGTTCGCTCGTTCTGGCTCCAGGGAGTGAAGGGCGGGAGCCTCAGCGCTGAGGCGCGCAGCCAGCAGGTCACCCGGGTGACGATCCCGGGCGAGCGCGGTCGCGTGCTCGATCGCAACGGCAAGGTGCTGGCGACCTCCGAGGACGCCGCGGACGTGATCGCCACCCCGTACCAGGTCGAGAACCCAGGGCAGACGGCGCTCCGCCTGCACGGGGTCCTAGGGGAGCCGACGACGGACCTGCTCAGCTCCCTCTCCGATCGCAGCTCCGGCTTCGCCTATCTCGCTCGGAAGGTCGATGCCGGCGTCGCGGCCAGGGTCGAGAAGCTCCACATCACCGGCGTGACGACGGTCCCCGACAGCAAGCGGATCTACCCGCAGGGCGACCTCGCCTCGCAGCTGATCGGCGCGGTCGGCACGGACAACCAGGGCCTGACCGGCCTCGAGCACGCCCAGAACAGCGTGCTCGGCGGCGCCAACGGGGAGCAGGACGTCGTCCACGATGCGCTTGGCCGGCCACTCAAGATGGAGACCGTCACCCCGGCGAGCGTCGGCGAGGACGTCCAGACGACGATCGACGCCGCGATCCAGGGGAAGACCGAGGAGGCACTCTCGGAGGCGGCCCAGCACTACAACGCGAAGGGCGCCACGGCGATCGTCATGAATCCGAACACGGGCGAGGTGCTGGCGATGGCCAACTGGCCCGGCTTCAACCCGGAGGACCTGCAGAACGCGACCTCGGAGGAGCTGGAGAACCGGGCCACCGGCTTCACCTACGAGCCCGGCTCGACCTTCAAGGCGTTCACGGTCGCCTCCGCGCTGATGGACCACGTCGTCACCCCGAGCTCGAGCTTCTACCTGCCCTCGGAGATCCACGTCTATGACCGGACGATCGGCGAGGCGGAGCCGCGTCCGCCAGAAACCCTGACGACCGCCCAGATCCTGGCCCAATCCTCGAACGTCGGGGCGGTCACGATCGGCCTCAAGGAGGGTGCCGACCGCTTCTCGCAGTGGATCAACCGCTTCGGATTCGGGCGCCCCACCGGCCTGGACTATCCCGGCGAGGAGCGCGGGATCGTCCCGGCACTCGACCACTACTCCGGCTCCACCATGGGCAACCTGCCGATCGGCCAAGGCCTGGCGGTGACCCCGATGCAGATGGCGACCGCCTATTCGGCGATCGCGGACGGCGGAATCCTGCGGCGTCCGACCCTGATCAGGAGCGTCGGCGGCCATCCCGTGAGCGAGGACACCGATCCGCATCGCGTCATCACTCCGCGAACGGCGGCCCAGCTCCGGCGCATGCTCGAGGGTGTGCTCGAGCCGGGGGGCACCGCCTCCTCGGTGAGCGTCCCCGGCTACGTCCTGGCGGGCAAGACGGGAACCGCGCAGAAGGTCGAGAACGGGACCTACTCGGACACCGACTACGTCGCCTCCTTCGTCGGCTTCGCCCCGGCCCAGCGGCCGAAGCTCCTGGTGGCGGTGGTGGTCGACCAGCCGCAGTACGTCCACACCGGCGGCGCGGTCGCGGCCCCGGTCTTCGGGCAGATCGCCTCCTTCGCGCTGCCCTACCTCGGGATCAGGCCTTGATCCCGAGGTGCGAGTGAATCTCCACCGTGAGCTGCTCGATCTTCCGGGCGTTGTAGTCCCGCGCGGCGCAAATCCTAGAATCGCCTCGGGATGGAGCTTGCGCGAGCTGCTGAGAGCGTCGAACGTCGCCGCGGAGCTGCGCGGCGACGGCACGGCGGAGATTCGCGCCCTGGCCTACGACAGCCGCCGGGTGAGCGACGGGACCCTGTTCTTCTGCTTCGCCGGCGAGAAGACCGATGGCCACGACTTCGCGCCGGCCGCGGTCGAGGCCGGCGCCGGCGCCCTGGTTGTCGAGCGGCCCCTTGACCTGGACGTGCCGCAGGCGCAGGTGGAGGATGCGAGGGCGGCGATGGCGCCGATCGCGGCCGCCTTCCACGGCGACCCCACCTCGGAGCTCACGGTGGTCGGGATCACCGGCACCAACGGGAAGACGACGACGGCATTCCTGGTCCGTCACCTGCTCGACTCGGCCGGCACGCCATGCGGGCTGCTCGGGACGGTGCAGCAGCTCGTCGGTGGCCAGGTCGAGGAGGTCGAGCGGACCACCCCAGAGGCGATCGACCTGCAGCGGACGTTCTCCCGGATGCTCGAGGGAGGGGACGAGGCCTGCGCCATGGAGGTGTCCTCCCATGCGCTCGTCCTGCATCGGGCCGACGCCATCCACTTCGCCGTCAAGGTGTTCACCAACCTGAGCCAGGACCACCTCGACTTCCACGCCGACATGGAGGACTACTTCGCCGCCAAGCGGCTGCTCTTCGCCGGTGAGGGGGGCGCTCCGCTGATCGAGCTCGAGGGTGGCGTGTCGGTGCTGAACGCCGACGATCCGTACGGGCGGCGCCTGGCCGATGAGCTCTCCGGCGGCCCGAAGGGGGACTGCGTCACCTACTCGGCGGCGGGTGACGATGCCGACCTGAGGGCCGGCGATGTCTCCTTCGACACCGCGGTTCGCGCTTCGTCTGCCTCTCCCCCGAGGGTGAGATCGAGGTCGAGACGCCGCTGCCCGGAGACTTCAACGTCTCCAACGCCCTGGCGGCCCTCTCGGTCGCCCACGCCCTCGGCCTCGACCTCCGTGAGTCCGCGCGGTCGCTCGCCTCGGCGGGGCAGGTGCCGGGCCGGTTCGAGTCGATCGACGAGGGGCAGCCCTTCGGCGTGATCGTCGACTATGCCCACACGCCCGACTCGCTGGAGAACGTCCTCAGGGCTGCCCGCCCCCTCACCGAGGGCCGGCTGATCTCCGTCTTCGGCGCCGGCGGAGATCGCGACCGCGAGAAGCGGCCACTGATGGGCCGGGCCGGAGCCGAGCTCTCCGATGTCGCGGTGGTCACCTCGGACAATCCGCGCTCGGAGGACCCGGACGCGATCATCGAGCAGATCCAGGGCGGGATCCCGGAGAGCCCACGGGGCGAGGTCGTCGTCGAGCCTGACCGCCGCGCCGCGATCGCCCTCGCCCTCGTCCGTGCAGCGCAGGGGGACACGGTGGTGATCGCCGGCAAGGGGCACGAGCAGGGGCAGGAGTTCGAGGACGGGCGGAAGATCCCGTTCGACGACCGCGACGTGGCCCGGGAGGAGCTGCGCAAACTGGCCGAGGCTGCCGCGAATTGATCGCTTTCGACGGTGAACGTCTCGCCTCGGCGGCCGGGGTGGAGGTGCTGGCGAGCGGTGGCCCCGGCGGCCCCGCCCGCGTCGTGATCGACTCGCGCGAGGTCCGCGAGGGCGACCTGTTCGTCGGCCTGCCGGGGGAGCGCTTCGACGGCGGGGAGTTCGGCGCGGCGGCGCTTCGCCAGGGTGCCTGGGGGATCCTGGTCTCGACCCAGTGGGGGCGCGAGCTGGCCATGCAGCGCAACGTGGGCGCGGGCGACGGGTCCTCGGGTTGGGTGCTCGGAGCCGCCGAGCCGCTGGCCTCGCTGCAGTCACTCGCGCGTGCCTGGCGAGAGGCGCTGGGCGCGCGAGTGGTGGGGATCACCGGGTCGACGGGCAAGACCTCGGTCAAGGACGTCTGCCGCGCGCTCCTTCCGGCGACAGGTCGTGGCGAGCCCCGAGAACTTCAATACGGAGATCGGCCTGCCCCTCGCGAGCCTCGCCGCCCCCGAGGGAACCGACGTGCTGGTGCTCGAGATGGGGATGCGGGGCCCCGGCCAGATCGCCGAGCTCTGCGCGATCGCGGAGCCCGACGTGGGCGTGATCACCAACGTCGGACCGGTACACATCGAGCTGCTCGGCTCGATCGAGGCGATCGCCGCGACCAAGGCGGAGATCATCGATGGACTCCGCCCGGGCGGGACCGCCGTCGTTCCCGTCCGCGACCCGGGCCCCTCGAGACGGCATCTCGGGCGAGCGCCGAGGCTGCTCCGCTTCGGCGCCGGCGGAGACGTGGAGGCCATCGAGGTGAGGACGGAAGCGGGGGAGATGCACGCCTTGGTCCGGACTCCCGGGCGATGAGCAGGCGTTCGAGTTTCCCTTCCCCGAGGCGCACAACCTCGACAACGCCCTGGCTGCGATCGCGGCGGGCGTGGCGCTCGGATTCCCACTCGGTGTCATGGCGGATCGGGCGCCCGGGATAGTCTTCTCGCGCCTTCGTGGGGAGCTGGTGGAGCTCCCGGAGAACGCCATCCTGATCAACGACTCCTATAACGCCAACCCGATCTCGATGCGGGCGGCGCTGGACCACCTCGCCACGTTCGAGACGGGGGGCCGGCGGCTCGCGGTCCTCGGTGAGATGAGGGAGCTCGGGCCCGACGCGCCGGCCTTCCACCGCGAGGTCGGAGAGCACGCCCGGGAGCGGGGTGTGCAGTGGATCATCGGGGTGGGGGAGATGGCCTCCGCCTACGCCCCCGACGAGCAGGTGGCGGATGCGGAGGCCGCCGCCGACGCGCTCGCGGCAGCGCTGCGTCCAGGTGACGCCGTCCTGGTCAAAGGCTCCCGAGCGGTGGGCCTGGAGCGAGTCGCCGAGAAGCTGACGGGTCGCTAGATGCTCGGCGAGATCCTCATTGCCGGCATGGCCGCGATGCTGATCTGCATCTTTCTGGGTCCCAGGTTCATCGAGTACCTGCGGCTCCGGGAGTTCGGCCAGCAGATCCGCGAGGAGGGGCCCGAGGAGCACCACGAGAAGGCCGGCACGCCGACCATGGGCGGCCTGCTGATCTTCACCGCGATCTCCGTGCCGTACCTCGTACTTTCGGATCGCGATACGCAGAGCCTCGCGGTCTTCGGCGTGGCGCTCGGCTGCGCAGCGATCGGATTCATCGACGACTACCTGAAGATCACCCGCCGGCGCTCGCTCGGTCTCTCCGCGCGCTACAAGCTTCTTCTCCAGCTCGGCCTGGCGATCGGGCTCTGGTACGTCGCGCGCCACTCCGTCGGGCTCGACTCGAGCCTCGAGCTGCGGATCTCGCACGCATCCCTCGACATCCCCGATGGCCTCTACCCGCTGGTGATCTTCCTGGTGATCGCGGGCTCCAGCAACGCCGTCAACCTGACGGACGGCCTCGACGGCCTGGCGGCGGGCTGCTGCGCGATCGTCCTGCTCGCCTACACCGCGATCACGTTCATCACCACCGGCCAGCACAGCCTCTCGCTGCTTTCGGCATGCCTCGTCGGTGGCTGCATCGGCTTCCTCTGGTTCAACGCGTTTCCGGCCTCGATCTTCATGGGCGACACCGGCTCACTGGGCCTCGGCGGCGCGATCGGCGCCCTGGCTGTGATGACCCAGACGGAGATCCTGCTGATCATCACGGGCGGCATCTTCGTGATCGAGGCCCTCTCGGTGGCGCTCCAGGTGGCCACCTTCAAGTTGCTACGCCGCCGCGTCCTGCTGATGGCCCCGGTCCACCATCACTTCGAGTTGCTGGCCTGGTCGGAGACCAAGATCATGCTGCGCTTCTGGATCATCGCCGCCGTCTGCTCGGGGATCGGCTTCACGCTCTACCAGCAGTCGATCGGCTCGTAGGGCAAGTAGCGCCGCCGTTGGGGAGCTGGCCTCCCTCGGCGAGATACTCCAACCGGCAGGGCGGTGGCCGACCTCAGTAACGAATGGGGCGTGCTACCGAATTCTGCCGTTGCATTGCTTTCCGTCCTCAAGCTACTGTCGGCTTGACGGGGGTTGGACGGCAGTTGGGAGAGGTGGAACACGCTGACGTGTTGACCAGGAACGAAACGGCGGAATCCGGAGGGGGGATTCGACGACGACTCCTTCTCGCGCTTGGTCGGCTGGTTCGAGCACGCCCCCTCCCTCTGAGTAGGAGTGGCCGGCCGGCGGTCCACGGAGCACTAAGTGAACTGGAGGGCGGCCGCACGAGCCCGCTCGAGGACCGGATCGAGGCGGTGGAGCAGAAGGCACGGGAGGACCGAATTGAACGGGAGAAGGCACGCAAGCCACGGGGCCTGCTCTGCATCACTTGATCGCCTGAAGCCGGCAGCAGTCGGTGGAGCATCGCTCCACGGCGCCGGGCTCCCGCGGTAGCGGACTTCTGCTCGGACGAACAGCGGCGCTTTCCGAGCAGGACCGAAAGGTCGCTCGACTCCAGATGTACCCGAGCAGGGATGCCGCTCTCGAGGCCGCCGGGCTGTCGGAGTAGCGCTTAGGCGATAAGCGGCGGCTTGCCACCGCCTTCACGCACGCCCAGGCACGCAGGGAGAGGGCGGTCGAGGGCGAAGATGGTTATGTGAACTCAGGCGAGAAGCCGCGTCCTCCGCTGCCTCAGGGCCCCTTTCTGGTGCTGGGGCTTGCGCGCTCCGGCGCCGCGATCGCGGGCGTCCTCGCCGAGCGTGGGGAGACCGTCCTGGGAGTCGACGCAGGCGCGCCTGAGGAGGCGGCAGGGCTGGAGCAGGCGGGTGTCGAAGTCAGTTTGGGCGTGGACGGAACGCGGCAACTCGATCGTGCCCGAACGTTGGTGAAGAGCCCCGGCGTGCCCCAGGACGCCCCGGCCGTACGGGCGGCGCGCGAGCGCGGCCTGGAGGTGACCGGCGAGCTCGAGCTCGGCTGGCGGCTGATTCCCAACGCCTTCTGCGCGGTCACCGGCACCAACGGCAAGACCACGACGACCGAGCTGATCGGCCACCTCTACAGGACGGACGGCCGGCCGGTCGCCGTCGCGGGCAACGTCGGCACACCGCTGGCCTCGCTGGTCGGCACCCTGGACCCGGAGGCCACAGTGGTCTGCGAAGCCTCGAGCTTCCAGCTCGAGGACACGGAGTACTTCGGGCCCGAGTGCGGTGTCTTCATCAACCTGTCGCCGGACCACCTGGACCGCCACGGGACGCTCGAGAGCTACCTCGCCGCGAAGCTGCGGATCTTCGCCAATCAGGGGAACGACGACTTCGCCGTCTACAACGGGCAGACGCCCGAGCTCCGGGACCGCGATCTCGGCGGCTGCGCGCGCCGCATCCGCTTCTGCCCTGCGGAGGCAAGCTCGGCGGATCCGGATTGCGAGCTGTCGATGCGCGACGGAGTGATCTTCGCCGCCGACGAGGCGCTGCTCAGGGCGGACGAGCTCCAGCTGCTCGGCGCGCACAACGTGGAGAACGCGATGGCGGCTGCCGCCGCGGCGCTGGCCTCGGGTCTCCCGCGCGACGCCGTCGCGGAGGGCCTGCGCAGCTTCCAGGGGGTGCGCCACCGACTCGAGCGGGTCGGCGAGGTAGGAGGAGTGCTCTACGTCAACGACTCGAAGGCGACCAACGTCGCCTCGGCACTGGCAGGCATCAGGGCCTTCGACGGCGGCGTCCGCCTGATCGCCGGCGGGCGATCGAAGGGAGAGAGCTTCGAGCCGCTCGCGCCCACGGTGGGGAACGCTGCCTCGCCTGCTATTTGATCGGCGAGGCCGCCGGGGAGATGGCGAGGGCGCTCGCGCCCGCAGCCGAGCAGGACGTCCAGATCTCCGATGTGGGAACACTTGAGCGCGCGGTCTCCGCCGCGGCGGCGGACGCGAAGACGGGCGAGGTGGTGCTCCTCTCGCCGGCCTGTGCGAGCTTCGATGCCTTCAAGGACTTCGAGGCGCGCGGCGATCGCTTTCGTGAACTGGTGGAGGCGCTCGAGTGAGCGCGGGGCGAGGACGCGCCAAGGCGCGGCCAGCCCGAGGGGGCCGAAAGCCGGCACCGCCGCCGCTCGAGTACTCGCTGCTGCTGACGGCGACTCTCTGCCTGCTCGCCTTCGGAGCGGTGATGGTGTTCAGCGCCAGCTCGGCGCGCTCGCTCCTCAACACCGGCGGCAACGGCTTCTACTACCTCGAGCGCACCCTGATCTTCGGCGCCATCGGCCTGGTGGTGATGCGCGTTCTCTCGGTGCGGGGCGCAGCCGCGATCAAGCCGCTGACGCCTCTCATCCTGTTCTCCTCTGTCTTCCTGCTCTTCGCGGTCCTGCTGCCCGGGGTCGGCACGACGGTCAACGGGGCGCAGCGCTGGATCGGAGGCGGCCTGGTGCAGTTCCAGCCGTCGGAGCTCGCCAAGCTGGCCCTGGTCCTCTACGGCGCGTACCTGCTCTCGACCGAGCCGAAGCGCGTCCGGACCCTCGGTGGCCTCGGCCCGTATCTCCTGATCGTCGGGCTCTCGGTCGCGCTGATCGCAAAGGAGCCGGACCTGGGGACCGCCATCGTCGTCTCCTTCGCCGTCTGCTGCATGCTCTTCCTGGCCGGCGTGCGAGCGCGCACCCTGGCCCCGGTGGGCCTGATCATCGGCGTCCTTGCCCTGGCGATGGTCGCCATGCACCCCTACCAGGAGGCTCGCCTCACCGGCTTCCTCCACCCTGGGAGCGACACCAGCGGCGCCGGTTTCCAGGCCAAGCAGGCGACGATCGCTGTCGGCTCGGGCGGGCTGACCGGAGTCGGTCTCGGCGAGAGCGTCCAGAAGGCGTCGTACCTGCCGGAGGCCCACACCGACATGATCGCCGCGGTGATCGGCGAGGAGCTCGGTCTCGTCGGGATGTTCGTGCTCGTCGGCCTCTTCGGCATGTTCGGGTACGCGGGACTTCGCGCCGCGCACCGCGCCAGAGACCGCTTCAGCAAGCTCCTCGCGGCGGGACTGACCTCGCTGATCATGGCCCAGGCGGCCCTCAACCTGTTCGCCGTGCTCGGCCTCGCTCCGCTCACCGGCGTGCCCCTGCCGTTCGTCTCATACGGGGGGACCAGCCTCATCCTCACCCTCGCCTGTGCCGGGCTGATCCTGAATGTGGCCAGTCGGCCGGCGGCGGCCAAGGGCACCACGCGCAGCGGCTCCGGTCGCGGTGGACGCGGCACGGCCGGAGGCCCTGCGAGACTGCGAGTGGTGGAGGGCGGAACCACGAGAAGAAAGCGCGCAGCAGGTGGCACGAGTCGTGATAGCGGCCGGCGGCACGGCGGGACACGTCGTGCCGGCGATCGCCGTCGCCGACGCGCTTCGCGCTGAGGGCTCCGAGGTCAGCTTCCTCGGTACCCGCGGGCGCGCCGAGGCGGACCTCGTCCCCCGCGCGGGCTACGAGATCGATTTCCTGCGCGTCAGCGGCCTCGACCGGCGGAACCCGCTGAAGGCGGCGCGCGCCGCCTGGCAGGCGGGTCGCGCCGTGGGCACCGCCCGTCGTCTGCTGGAGCGGCGCCGAGCCGAGGTCGTGCTCGGCGGGGGCGGCTACGTGGCTGGCCCGGCTGGCCTGGCGGCGGTCAGGATGGGGCTGCCGCTCGTGCTCACTGAGGCGGACAGCCACCTCGGTCTCGCGAACCGTCTGCTCGCCCGCCGCGCTCGGCGGATCTGCCTCGCCTTTCCTATCCCGGGTCGCGACGGTGGCCCGTATGTGGTCACCGGCAGGCCGGTCCCGCATGCCGTCATCGAGGCGGATCCGACCGTCGCCCGCCGCCGCTTCGGCATTCCCGAACCGGCGGACTGCGTCACCGTGGTCGGTGGCAGCCTCGGTGCCCGCTCGATCAACTACGCGGCCTTCGACGCGTTCAACCGGGTCGACCTGCCGCACGATCACGTCGGCCAACCCTGGATCCTGCACGTAGTCGGGCGGCGCGACTATCCCGATCTGCGCCGTCGCTGGGATCAGCTGGGCCAGCCCGAGCGCTACACGCTGATCCAATACGAACCGAACCTCGGCGACGTCCTGGCGGCCGCGGACCTGGTGGTGGCCCGTGCGGGCGGCTCCGTCATGGAGATCGCCGCGGCCGGGCGCCCCGCCATCCTGATCCCGTATCCCCATGCAACGGCCGACCACCAGACGACCAACGCCGGCTGGATGGCCGACGGGGGCGCCGCGGTGGTGATCCCCGACGCAGAGCTGAGCGCGGGGCGGCTGAACGAGGCGATTGCAGAGCTGCTCGCCAGCGAGGACCGCCTCCGGAAGATGGGTATCGCCGCCCGCAAGCTGGCCAGGCCGGATGCGGCCGAGAGGATCGCCCGCGAGGTCCTGGAGGCCGCGAGCGGTGGCTGAGATGGAGGGGCGAAGCCTGCACTTCGTCGCGATCGGCGGAGCCGGCATGAGCGGGCTGGCGCTTGTCTGCAAGCGGCTCGGCGCCGAGGTGACCGGCTCCGACCGGGCGGATTCCTCATACATGGAGCGCTTGCGGGCTGCCGGCATCAATCCCCATTTGGGCCACGATGCGGACGTTGTCCCCCCTGACGCTGAGGTGGTGATCTCCACCGCCATCCAGGAGGACAATCCGGAGCTCGCCCGCGCCCGCGATCGCGGCCAGCGGGTCATCCATCGCGGCGAGCTGCTCGCGGAGCTGTGTGCCAAGCGCCGCCTGCTCGCGATCGCGGGCACCCATGGCAAGACCACGACCGCGGCGATGTGCATCTGGGCGCTCCGCGTCACGGGCGCCGATCCGGCCTTCTTCCTCGGGGGCGAGCTCCCGGGTGCCGGTCCCGACGGCACCTCCACGAACGCGGACTGGGGGGAGGGCGACTGGGTGATCGCCGAGGCCGACGAGAGCGACGCGAGCTTCCTGAAGCTGCAGCCTGAGGTGGCGGTGATCACCAATCTCGAGCTCGACCACCATTCGCGTTGGAGCTCCCTCGCGGAGCTCTCCGAGGCCTTTGCCGCGTTCTCGGCCTCGGCCTCGGGGCTCGTCACCGGCCCGGCTGTGCGGCTTCCGGGACGGGAGGCCCAGCGCGTCGTGCGCTTCGCCCTCGAGCCGACGGCCGGGGAGCCCGCCGAGGAGGCCGAGTTGCTCGCGAGTGGGATCGAGACGACGCCTGGCGAGGGCAGTCGCTTCCGTGCGCGGGGCGCCGGTGTCGACGTGGAGGTGACCCTGCGGGTCCCTGGACGCCACAACGTGGCCAACGCGCTCGCCGCCCTGGGCGGACTGTCCCTGAGCGGTGCCGACGTGGACGCCTGCGCCGACTCGCTGGCCGGCTTTCCCGGTGTCGCCCGGCGTCTGGAGTTGAAGGGCGAGAGCAACGGCGCGCGGATCTATGACGACTACGCCCACCATCCCACCGAGGTCAGGGCGACGCTGGAGGCCGCACGAGAGCTTCAGCCTCGGCGCCTGATCGCCGCCTTCCAGCCGCACCTCTACTCGCGAACCAAGGCGCTGGCGACAGAGCTCGGGGCGGCGCTGGCCGATGCGGACGAGGTTGCGGTGCTCGACGTCTACCCGGCGCGAGAGGAGCCGGTCGGACCACTCGCCGGGGTGACCGGCCTGATGGTCGCCGGCGCAGCCGCGGACCACTCCGGGGGCCGCCCCGTCTGGTGGCTACCCACCGCCGAGCTCGCGGCGCAGGCCCTTCGGCCGCGGCTGGGCGAGGGCGATCTGCTGATCACGATCGGAGCGGGGGACATCTACAGGCTGGCGGAGGCGCTGGTGAACGGGAGTCAGGAGCGATGAGCCCACCCGCGGGCGTCGAGCGCGACTATCCGCTCTCCCGGCTGACCACGGTGCGAGCCGGAGGTTCGGCGGACTTCCTCGCGCGCCCGGAGTCCGAGGCCAAGGTCGTCGACTTGCTCTCCTGGGCGAACAGCGAGGGCCTTCCGGTCGGGGTCGTGGGGTCGGGCTCGAACCTGCTCGTCTCGGATGACGGCTTCCACGGTCTGGTGATGAAGCTTGCCGGGGAGCTGACCCGCGTGGAGAGGGAGGGGACGCATCTGGTGTGCGGGGGAGGCGCCAGGCTGCCATCGGCGGCCGCGAAGGCGGCCGGCTGGGGCCTCACCGGCCTCGAGTTCGGCGTGAACATCCCGGGCACGGTGGGGGGCGCGGTGCGAATGAACGCCAACGCCTATGGAGGAGAGCTCGGCCGGGTGCTGGAGTCGGTCACCGTTTGCACTCCGGGGGGATCGGAGCGGCGCCAGCCGGACGACCTCGGCTTCCGGTACCGGGGATCGAATCTCGCCGAGCGGGAGGTGGTGGCGCTGGCCCGCTTCGCGCTGGCGGAGGCGAATCCGGCCGACGTGAAAGCCACCATGGCGGACATGCGGCGCAGGCGCAAGGAGGCCCAGCCCTCCGGCATCAAGACCTTCGGGTCGACGTTCATCAATCCCGAGGACCCGCAGGCGGACGGCCGCTCCGCCGGACAGCTCCTGGACGCCGCCGGCTGTCGCGGCCTGCAGGTGGGTGGCGCGCGACTCTCGCCGAAGCACGCCAACTTCGTCGAGAACACCGGCGGAGCCACCACCGCCGACATCCTCGGGGTGATGGCGGAGGCCAGGCGCCGGGTCTACGAGAGCTTCGGGATCACCCTCGAGCCGGAGGTCCAGATCCTGGGGGAGGTGAGCTGGCCACCCCAATGGCAACTCGAGCGGTAAGCCACTCGCGACCCGCCGGGCGGGTCAGGCGGCGTCCCGCCACGCGCGGGGCGGTGACCCGCCGTCGTCTGATCGCGGCGGCGATCGTGGTCGTGGTCCTCTACGCGGGCTACATGCTCTGGTTCCGCAATCTCGCCTGGTTCGCGATCCACGACGTGACGATCAAGGGCGCGACAACGAGCCAGCGCGAGATTCAGTCGGCGGTCGAGGGCGTGGCGGGGGACATGACCACCCTGCACATCAAGGACGGCGAGCTCCGCGACGCGGTGGCGCGGTTCCCGACCGTGGCGTCGGTGAAGGCGAGCACCAGCTTTCCGCACGGGCTCACGGTCACCGTCACGGAGCGCCTACCGGTTGCCTTCGTCCGGATCGGGGGCCGGGAGACCGCCGTCTCGGCGGACGGTTACCTGCTCGCCGGTGCGGACTTCGATGCGAAGGCCCTGCCCCGAATCGAGGGGGCGACGGCGAGCGGCCCCCGCCTGGACGGGGATGCGGCCGCGCAGGCGGCGATCCTCGGCGCGACGCCCGCTCCACTCCGCGACAAGGTGACCGCCTCGACCTGGGACGACCAGCGAGGCGGCGTGGTGGTGGACCTGAAGAACGGCCCCGAGGTGATCTTCGGCGATGGCTCGCGGGCCCAGGACAAGTGGACCGCCGCCGTCGCGGTGCTCTCGAGCCCCGGGCACGGGTCGCCGAGCTACGTCAACGTGGTGGTCCCGGACAAGCCGGTTTCGGGCGGCTGACGCCTCCGGGACCTTCGGCTGGCGATCTCTGCAACACCACGTGCATCTCGTCCGTGGCGTCCTGGCGCCGATCGAGCTTCTCGTCGAGGGCCACGCCTGCCGCGCCTGAAATACGTCATTTGCAGGGCTTTTTAGGGGTCTCGACCAACCCTGCACCTCGACCTCGACACCAGAGTGACCGTGCTACAAGTCTCAAGGCAGACTTGAGACTGCAGGCTTGCGCGCGGCAGGAAAGCGCGTACCCTGTGCCGTAATTCAGGTACGCCCCACCAAACGGGGCTCGGAGCAGGACCAACCATGGAAACGTCATATCTGGCCGTAATCAAGGTCGTCGGAGTCGGAGGCGGCGGTTCGAACGCTGTCAGCCGCATGGTCGACGCGGGTCTCCGTGGCGTCGAATTCGTCGCGGTGAACACGGACGCGCAGGCTCTGCAGGCCTGCGACGCCGACGTCAAGATCGGGATCGGTCACAACCTCACCAAGGGGCTCGGCGCGGGCGCCAATCCGGAGGTCGGCGCCGGCGCCGCGGCGGAGTCGCGCGATGAGATCAAGGACGCATTGAAGGGCGCGGACATGATCTTCATCACCTGCGGTGAGGGCGGCGGCACGGGTACCGGCGCCGCGCCGGTGATCGCCGAGATCGCCAAGCAGGAGATCGGCGCCCTCACCGTCGGAGCTGTCACCAAGCCATTCGAGTTCGAGGGCAAGAAGCGGATGGCCCAGGCCGAGGAAGGCATCGACCGCCTCCGCAAGGAAGTCGACACACTGATCACCGTCCCGAACGAGAAGCTTCTTCAGATCGTCGAGCGGAGGACCACCATCCTCGAGGCCTTCCGCGAGGCCGACGACATCCTTCGCCAGGGCGTCCAGGGAATCACCGACCTGATCACCATCCCCGGCCTGATCAACCTCGACTTCGCCGACGTCCGCCTGGTCATGCACCAGGCAGGCTCGGCGCTGATGGGCGTCGGCACCGGAACCGGCGAGAATCGCGCCGTCGAGGCTGCCAAGGCCGCGATCACCTCCCCGCTGATCGAGGAGAAGATCGACGGGGCCAAGGGAATGCTGCTCAACGTCACAGGCGGCGAGGACCTCGGCCTGTTCGAGGTCAACGAGGCCGCCCGGCTGTGCATTCAGGCCGCCGACTCCAATGCCAACATCGTCTTCGGCGCGGTCGTGGATTCCTCGATGCACGAGGAGGTCCGGGTAACCGTGATCGCCACCGGGTTCGAGGGCTTCGAGATGATCGCCCGGGCTCCGGAGTTCACCGCCCGGTCGGCCGCCGAGCGCCGGCCCACGCCGGCCAGCGGTGGCCGCGAGACGCTCAGCGATCTGCGGATCTCCGAGTCCGAGATCGACGTCCCGGACTTCCTCAAGTAGACGAGCGAGCGTCACCCAGGCCCGCGGAACGAGCGCCGCGCCTGTTCTTCCTCGGTCTCGAGGTAGGTCTCGATGCGCGTGACCTGGCCCTTCTCATCGAAGATCCAGACGGCCCACGACCCGACCTCCATCTCGATCCCACTGCCGGCGCCGCGTGCCCGGGTGTGCTGCCTGATCAGCGCCCGGTTGCCCTGGATCTCCGCCTGCCCAGCGCTCGCTCTCCTGGTCCTCGAACGCATCCGGCTCCATCCAGGCGCGCAGGGCCTCCGCTCCCCGCACCTCGGAGATTGCCCCCGGGCTGATGTAGACGACGTCGGGATGGATCCACTCGGTGGCGGCGTCGTAATCGCCCCGATTGAACGCGTCATATCCAGCCCGCAGCCTGCGCAGCAACTCGTCCTCTGGGATCGCCATGCCCAGCAGTATCGTGGCGCGCGTGGAAGCAGGAAACGCTGAAGAGAACCCCGCTGTATCGAGGCCCACGTCGAGGCCGGCGCCAAGCTGGTCCCGTTCGCCGGCTGGGAGATGCCCGTGGAGTACGACGGCATCCGCGCCGAGCACCTGCGGGTCCGAGGCGCTTGCGGCGTCTTCGACGTCTCCCACATGGGTGAGATCGAGACGGAGGGGCCGCAGGCGGCGGAGCTGCTCCAGCGGCTGCTCTCCAACGACGTCTCCAAGATCCAGGTCGGCGGAGCGCAGTACTCCTGTCTCTGTCGGGAGGACGGCGGGGTCCTTGACGACCTCTTCACCTACCGGCTGGCCGACGAGCGCTACCTGACGGTGACCAACGCGGCGAATCACGATCGCGATCTCGAGTGGTTCGAGGCTCACGCCGTCGAGTTCGAGGCGGAGGTCCGCGATCGAATCGACGCCTACGGGATGCTGGCCGTCCAGGGCCCCGAGGCCAGAGGCATCGCCGGCAAGCTTGCCGGCGGCGAGCTGCCCGCCCGCTTCAGGACCGCCGAGCTCTCGGTCGCGGGCGCGCCCACCCTCGTCTGCGGCACGGGCTACACGGGTGAAGACGGTGTGGAGCTGCTGATGCCGGCCGAAGACGCGAGGGCGGTCTGGGACGCGCTGATCGGCGCCGGTGCCGGTCCCGCCGGGCTCGGCGCACGCGACACGCTTCGGCTGGAGGTCAACTACTGCCTCTACGGAAACGACCTGACCGAGGAGCGCACGCCGATCGAGGCGGGCCTCGGCTGGTGCGTCAAGGAGGACACCGGCTTCGTCGGCTCCGAGGCTTGCCGGGCGGTTCGGGAGGCGGGGCCGGCCGAGGTCCTCGAGCCTTTTGTCATCACGGGTGCCGGCATTCCGCGGCAGGGCAACCGGATCGTCGCCGGCGACGAGGACGTCGGCGAGGTGACCAGCGGGACGATGTCGCCCTCGCTCGAGGTGGGGATCGGGATGGGGTACGTCCGCAGGGACCTGGCGGAGCCCGGAACCGCGATCGAGATCGACGTCCGCGGCAAGCGCCGACCCGCCGAGATCCGCGAGCGGCCCCTCTACTCCAAGGACTGAGCGCCCATAGCGGGTCCGGCTCGATAGGTTTCCGCCGTGGCCGACGAGAGCTATCCGGACGATCTCCGCTACCACCCGGAGCACGACTGGGCGCGCGTCGATGGAGACACCGCCACCTTCGGGGTCACCTGGTACGCGCAGGATGCCCTTGGCGAGGTCGTCTTCTACGAGCCTCCGGAGGTCGGCAAGGAAGTGAAGAAGGACGAGGCCTACGCCGAGGTCGAGTCGGTGAAGGCGGTCTCGGACGTGTATGCGCCGCTTTCGGGTGAGGTGACCGAGGTCAACTCGGCGCTCGCCGAGAACCCGGAGAAGATCAACCAGGACCCCTACGGTGAGGGCTGGATGGTCAAGGTGAAGCTCTCGGACCCCTCCGAGGCCGACGCGCTGATGGACGCGGCCGCCTACAAGAAGCTGCTCGAGGACGAGTCCTAGCCGGCGAGCCGAGATCCCATTTCTCCCTCGACATCGCGCAGTATCGCGGTCCAGCCGCTACGGTTCCATCCGAGCGATGAGGCTCGCTCCCAACCGCGGTTCCTGCCGCTGATGGCCTCTACCGGTTCCAGAGCAACCGATCGGAGGTGAAGCGATGAGCGGGCAGGAGATCGGACTCGTGTTCTCGGTCTTCGTCGCCTGCGCGGTCGAGGCGGTCGAGGCTCTGACCATCGTGCTCGCCGTTGGGACGACCCGCAGCTGGCGGTCGGCCCTCACGGGCACGGCGGCGGCTGTCGCCGTCCTGGCGGTGGTGACGGCCGCGATCGGGCCGGGCCTGACCTCGCTTCCCATTGACACCCTGCGCCTGCTGGTGGGCGGCCTGCTGCTCGTCTTCGGGCTGCAGTGGCTTCGCAAGGCGATCCTGCGCGCCGCCGGCCTCCGCTCACAGCACGATGAGGAGGAGATCTTTCGCGAGGAAACCGCCGCGGCGACTGCTGCCGGGGCGCCGCACGAGGGGCTCGACGCCTACTCCTTCACGATCGCGTTCAAAGGAGTCCTGCTCGAGGGCCTCGAGGTGGTCTTCATCGCCTTGACCTTCGGCGCGAACCAGAACCGCGTGGGTCTCGCGGCTGTTGCCGCCGGGGCCGCGGTCCTGCTCGTCGCAGGAGTCGGGTTTGCGATCCGCGCCCCACTGGCGAGGGTCCCGGAAAACGCCATGAAGTTCAGCGTGGGGGTGATGCTGACCTCGTTCGGGATCTTCTGGGGCGCCGAGGGCGCCGGGGCGAGCTGGCCCGGCGGGGATGTCGCTCTGCTCGCCCTAGTTCCTTCGGTCCTCGGGGTCTCCCTGGCTTTGGTGCGCCTCTTCCGCACTCCGCCTGTTGCCAGAGGTCGGGGGCCCACACGGGGGTCGCCCGAGCGTGACGGGAGCGCGCCGCCTGCGTCCGGAGTCTGGGAATTCGTGGCCGGCGACGACTGGCTGACCGCCGCCGGAGTGGTGGTCGCACTCGGGCTGACGGCGCTGGTCAGCGAGGAGAGCGCGGGCTGGTTGGTTCTGCCACTGGCCATCGCGATTCTGCTCCCGCTCTCGATCTGGCGCGAGGCACGAAAGCGCGACGCGTCAAGGGCGGCTGGGGGTAGCCAGTCGTGACCTACGCGCTCGTGGCAGTCTTCGGTGCCGCGGGCGCGGTGAGCCGGTACGCCCTGGATGGCTGGATCAGCGATGCAACGCATGGCCAGTTCCCGTGGGGGACGTTCGTGATCAACGTGCTCGGGGCGTTTGCGCTCGGGTTCCTGGTGGCCGTAACGACCGAGCGTCTGCTCCCGCACCCCAACTGGCGCATCGCGCTGGGCATCGGCTACCTGGGCTCCTTCACCACCTTCTCGACCTACGCGTACGAGAGCGTCAAGCTCGCCGAGGACGGCGCGGTCGGGCTCGCTCTGGTGAACTCCGTCGGGATGGTCGCACTGGGCATGCTCGCGGCGTTCGCCGGCCTCGCGATCGGGAGGACGCTGTGAAGCTCGAGGGCGAGGGCAAGCTGCTGCGCATCTTCATCGGCGAGTCCGACAAGCACGGCCGGAAGCCGCTCTACCAGGCGATCGTCGAGATGCTCAGAGAGGAAGGGATGGCCGGCGCGACGGTCTTGCGGGGGATCGAGGGGTTCGGCGCGAACTCCCACCTGCACACCGCCCGCATCCTGCGGCTCTCGGAGGACCTCCCGGTGGTGATCGAGGTCGCAGACACGGAGGAGCGAATCGAGGCGGTCATGCCCAAGCTCGACGAGATGGTCAAGGACGGGCTGGTGACCCTCGAGCGGGTGCAGGTCGTCGCCTATCGCGCGCAGGAGAAGGGCGACTAGCGAGGCCGCGGCAATCCATACCCCATCGGTACGCCTGACTACGATGGGACGTCGTGAGCCGCTACACGTCAGCCACCGATCAGGACCGGCGCGAGATGCTCGAGGCGATCGGCGCCTCCTCGACCGACGAGCTCTTCGAGGACATCCCCGAGGGCGTGCGCCTCGGGCGTGCGCTCGAGCTGCCGGACGGGATGCCCGAGACCGAGGTCTACGACCGGCTCTCCGCTCTCGCCTCTCGGAACGCGCACGCGGAGGCCGAGACGAGCTTCCTGGGGGCTGGGATGTACGACCACTACGTGCCCGCGATCGTCGACGCGATCACGAGCCGCTCCGAGTTCCTCACCCCGTATACGCCCTACCAGCCCGAGATCTCCCAGGGTGGGCTCCAGGTCATGTTCGAGTTCCAGACGGCGATGTCGGAGCTCACCGGGTTGCCGGTCTCCAATGCTGCGCTCTACGAGGGCCCGTCAGCGGTGGCCTCGGCGGCGTACCTGGCGATCGGCGCGACCGGCCGCAGGAAGCTGGTCGCCTCGCGCGGCGTCCATCCCCACAGTCGCGAGTCGCTGGTCACGTACGGCGCCGGCTACGGGTCCGAGCTCGTGGAAGTCCCGCTCGCCGACGGCGTCACGGACGCCAAGGCACTCGCCGATGCGGTCGATGACGAGACCGCCGCCGTCTTCCTCCAGCAGCCGAACTTCCTGGGCGCGGTCGAGGACGTCGAGGCGCTCGGCGCGGCGGCGAAGGAGCACGGTGCGCTGGTCGTGGTCGCCTGCGATGCGATCGCGCTCTCGATCCTGAAGCCCCCCGGCGACTGCGGCACCGACATCGCGGTGGGGGAAGGCCAGCCTCTGGGTAACCGGCTGGACTACGGCGGACCTTCGTTCGGCTTCTTCTGCGCGACCGAGGAGCACATCCGCCGTATGCCCGGCCGGATCGCCGGCGAGACCACGGACGTCGACGGCCGCCGCGGCTTCGTGCTGACCCTCCAAACCCGGGAGCAGCACATCCGCCGTGAGAAGGCGACCCACAACATATGCACGGCACAAGCGCTGAACGCGCTCGCTGGGATCGTGCACCTCGCCTGGCTGGGCAAGCGTGGCTTCGTCGAGCTGGGCGAGCTGCTCGCCCGGAGGACCGCCTACGCGAGGGAGACGCTCGCCGCGGTCGAAGGCCTCGAGCCGCTGCACGACGCACCCGTCGTTCGCGAGTTCGCCGTGACGCTCGACGCCCCCGTCGACCAGGTGCTCGACCGCTGCGCGGCCGAGGGCATCGGCGCGGGCTATCCGCTCGGCCGCGACTACCCCGAGCACGAGAACGGCCTCCTGGTGGCGATCACGGAGCGGCGCAGCAAGCAGGACATCGATCGGCTCGCCGACGTGCTCGGGCGCGCGGTCGCCGACCTGCGTGGCGCGAAGGTCGTAGAGGGGGCGGTGTCGTGAGCGCAGCGCTCGGCCCGGAGATCACCGAGACCCCGATGCAGCGCGACCGCGCCACCACGATCTATGAGCGCTCGGTCGAGGGGCGTCGCGCCGCGACCCTGTCGGAGGCGGGAGTGGAGGAGCGGTCGCTCGACGAGCTGATCCCGAAGGCGCTCCTGCGCGAGAAGCCCGCCGAGCTCCCCGAGGTCTCGGAGCCCGAGATCGTCCGGCACTACAACCGGATCTCGCGGCGCAACTTCGACCTTGACACCGGCTTCTATCCGCTCGGCTCGTGCACGATGAAGCACAACCCGCGGCTCAACGAGCGGGTGGCGGCGCTGCCCGGGCACGCGCGCCTGCACCCGGCGCAGGAGCCCAAGCGTGCGCAGGGAGCCCTCGAGCTGATGTGGCTCCTGCAGCAGTCTCTATCGGAGATCTGCGGTCTTCCACATGTGAGCCTCCAGCCGTCGGCCGGATCTCACGGCGAGCTCGCTGGCCTGCTGCTCACCCGCGCCTATCACGCCGACCGGGGGGAGAACCGGACGAAGGTGCTGACCCCGGACACCGCCCACGGCACCAACCCCGCGACCGTGACGATGGCCGGCTACGAGGTGGTCAAGCTCGCCTCCAACGAGCGGGGCGGCATCGACTTGGACGATCTTCGCGCGAAGGCGGGAGACGACATCGCCTGCCTGATGCTCACCAACCCGAACACGCTGGGGCTCTTCGACGAGAACATCGAGGAGATCGCGTCGATCGTCCACGATGCCGGCGGGACCCTCTACTACGACGGCGCCAACCTCAACGCGATCATGGGGCGCTCCCGGCCGGGCGACATGGGCTTCGACATCGTCCACGTCAACCTGCACAAGTCCTTCTCCCAACCGCACGGCGGCGGCGGCCCGGGCGCCGGTCCGATCGCCGCCAGCGAGCGGATCGAGCCCTATCTGCCGAAGCCGCAGGTGGTGCGCCGGGAGCCGCAGAACGG
Source organism: uncultured Solirubrobacterales bacterium (assembly GCA_963740995.1). GTDB lineage: Bacteria > Actinomycetota > Thermoleophilia > Solirubrobacterales > 70-9 > DASUPK01. Next base: position 80,530 of record CAVUGL010000005.1, on the reverse strand, counting down.
CGCCGAGCCCTCCTTCGAGCTCGACTACGACCGGCCCAAGTCGATCGGCCGCCTGCGCGGCTTCCAGGGCAACTTCGGCGTCTTCGTGCGCTCCTACGCCTACATTCTCAGCCTCGGCGGTGACGGCCTCCAGGAGGCCTCGGAGACCGCGGTTCTGAACGCCAACTACCTGCTTGCCAGGCTGCGTGAGGGCAAGGCGGGTACGTACGCGCCAGTCGCGTTCGACCGGCGGCCGATGCACGAGTTCGTCCTCTCTGGCGCCCCCGCCAAGCGAGAGCTGGGCATCAAGACGCTCGACATCGCCAAGCGCGTGCTCGACTTCGGCATGCACCCGCCGACGGTCTACTTTCCGCTGCTCGTCGACGAGGCGCTGATGGTCGAACCCACCGAGACGGAGACGCGAGAGACCCTCGACGCCTTCGCCGACGCGATCGAGGCGATCCTCACCGAGGCCGCCGAGGACCCCGGGGTCGCGCAGGGCGCGCCCTACACGACCCCGGTGCGGCGCCTCGACGAGGTGGCGGCCAACCGCAATCCGATCGTCCGCCAGCCGCTGAGTTAGCCGACGGTCGAGGTCGTCACCCCCGGCACCCTGATCGCCGTGAACTCGATGTTGGTGATCCTGCTGTCGGTGCCGGCTGAGCCGTCGACGCAGCGAAGCTCGACGGCGGTGCCCGCCGCGAGGTTCGTGGTAACGCTCATCGCGCCGTTATCCTGCAGCTGAGCGCCTCCGCCGAAGAAATCGGAGTCGTCCTTGGCGCCGCCGGCGCGCAGCTCGCATCGCACGACCAACCCGCCCGTGTCACGCACGACCGTGAAGGTGGTCGTGATGACGTAGGGCCCCGCGCTGAGGCCGGTCTGCGAGGCCATCAGCGAGTCTGGAGCATCCAGGTTGAACGTATTGCCGCTGTGCCTCAGCCCGGTCACACGCAGCTCGGTGGCGTGCCCGTTGGCATTGACCTTGTTCGTTGCGATCTTCTTCACCTTCTTGGTGGTGGCGAACTTGGGTCCACCGAAGGCGGGTGAGATCGCGACCGCCGCGACCACGACTGCGGTCAGGATCGTGGGCACGGTCCAGCGCCCCAACTTCCTCTTCAGAAACGACATTCGACTCCCCTTTCCCTGGCGATTCCTGGCCAGGATGTGAACGAGAACGCCCAAGCTCTCACAGTCGGCGTGGGAACGCACGAACTCGTTGGCCATTCGTATGGGACGCGGGGATCAGGCGTGCGTAACGGGGGCGCCGGCCGCTCCCCCTAGCTCTGCCGCCGGCGCCCCGTGACGTCAGGGGGCTTGAGCCGCTAGCCCTTGATCACCTTCGCCGCCGGGACCTTGAGCGCTGTGATCTCGGCGTGGTTCACGTCGGCTGCCTGGGTCGACGAGCAGGTCAGCGTCGCGCTGGTCGCCGCCTTCGCCCGGCCCGAGACCTCCATCGCGACCGTGCTCTGGGCCGAGGTGACGCCGGTCCCAGTGAAGGTGTCCGACTGGTCCTGGCCGACGCCGTTCAGCCTCAAGAAACAGCTGATGTTGGCGCTGGTGCTGTTCTGCCGGACGTCGAAGGTCGTGCGGACGTCGTAGCTGCCCTGGGGCAGGTCGAGCGTCCCCAGAGTGGTCTGCGCCGTGCTCAGGTTCTTGGCCCCGGAGATAGACAGCTGGGTGACGTTCGTCTTCTTGGCGATCGTCTTGTTCACCTTCTTGCCCGAGATGCCGGAGCCGGCTCCGATCACCGGAGTGACCAGCAGAGCTGCCGCCAGCACCGCGGCGAGGGCGGCGGGGACGACCCAGCGCCCAGCCCCTGTCTTCAGGAATCGCATCAATCCCTCCTTGTCGTCAGATCCGCGCCCGGATGGAGGCGCAGCCCGGCCACCCTTGCACGGGCACCGGAGGGCAATCCCGAAGGTCGGGCTACTCGTCCTCGAGCTCGCCGATGTCCGGGAGCTTCTGCTTCAGCTTGAGGACGGGCTCGAAGAGATCACCCTCCTTCTCGATGCGCTTGATCGCCGCCGGGATCTCGAAGCGCAGCTTCTCCGCATCGCCCCCCTTGGCGGTGCGCTCGACCTCACGCCAGTGCAGCGGGATCGAGGCGGTCGGATGCTCTCGCGCCCGAAGCGAGTAGACGCTGATGGTGGTCTTCTTCTGGTGGTTCTGGCTCCAGTCGACGAAGACCTTGCCGCGCCGGTCGACCTTGGCCATCTTTGAGACGACCTCCTTCGGCGTCTGCTTCTCGAGGAGCTGAGCCACGACCTTGGCGAATGGACCGGTCTGCTCGTAGGTGACCTTCGTGTTGAGCGGGAAGTAGACCTGCAGGCCCTTGCCGCCCGATGCCTTTGGGAATCCCTCCAAGCCGAACGCACCGAAGATCTCCCGGACCCGCAGCGCGACCTTGCAGCACTCGGTCAGCCCTGCCGGGTCGCCGGGGTCGAGGTCGAAGGCGAGCACGGTCGGCTGCTCCATCCTGGTCGCCTTCGACAGGGACGGGTGAAGCTCGAGGGCGGCGAGCTGGGCCATCCAGATCAGCGTCGGGCGGTTCTCGCAGAGGCAGAAGTCGATCTCGCCGGCCCTGCGGTCCACGTAGATGGGTGTCGTCCTCACCCAATCCGGGCGGTGCTTCGGGCAGTTCTTCTCGAAGAACGAGGTCTGGGGCTTGCCGACTCCTTCGGGGAAGCGTCGGAGCGTGAGCGGCCGGCCCTTGAGGTGCGGAAGGATCAGGTCGGCGACCCGCGCGTAGTAATCGATGACCTCCGCCTTGGTGGTCTTCGTCTCCGGGTAGAGGACCTTGTCCAGGTTGGTCAGCCGAACCTTGCGGCGACCGATCGTGACTTCCTGCGCCTTGGCTATGCCTTGGCCTTCTTGCGGGAGGTGCTCTTCTTGCGGCCGTTCGAGCTGGAAGAGCTCTTGGACTTCGAGGAGCTCTTCGCGCGGGAGGAGGATTTGGGCTTCGCCTTCGCCTTGCCCTTGCCGTCGGTCGCCGCCTCCTCGCCGCGTACGGCGCTGAGGCTCTCTTCGAGCGCCGCCATCAGGTCCGGTGCCTTGGTCGGCTCGGGCTCCTCGCTGGGAGCGCTGACGACGTCCTTGCCCGCCGCCTTGCGTTCCAGCAGGTCGAGGAGCTCCTCGCGGTACTCATCGCGATAGGTGCCGGGCTTGAAGTCGCTGGTCAGGGACTGGATCAGCTGCTTTGCCATCTCTAGCTCGCGCTTCTCGGGCTTCTTGGGCTTCTCCTCCTCGAAGACCTCGCCATCGAGGTCCTGGGGCGAGGTGACCTCATCGTGAAAACGCATCGTGGTCAGGGTGAGGACGTCGCCCATCGGGCGGATCGCGGCCAGATGCTCCTTGTTGCGGAGCACGAAGCGGGCGATGGCGACCTTGCGCGATTCCTTCATCGCCTGCACGAGCAGCGCGTAGGCGCGGGCGGCGCCCTTGTCGGGACCGAGGTAGTAGGGCTGCTCGAAGTAGATCGGGTCGATGTCGTCCAGATCGACGAAGTCCTGGATCTCGATGGCACGCGTCCGCTTCGGGTCGAGCTCCGAGAGCTCGTCGCGGCTCAGGACCACGTACTGGTCGGGTGCGTACTCGTAGCCCTTGACGATCTTCTCGTAGGGGACCTCCTTGCCGTCGGCCTCGGCAACCCGCTTGTGCTTGATCCGCGCGCCGTCGTTCTCACGAAGCTCGCGAAAGCGCACGGTCTGCTTGGAGACCGCGCTGTAGAGCTTCACGGGCACGTTGAGAAGCCCGAAGCTGATCGATCCACTCCATATCGCCCTAGCCATGCTCAATGACCTCTATTCGAATCCTTCGACATCCCTGAGGTTACCCCTGGGCAGCCAGGCCCAAGCGGGCGCTTGCTTGCGTCTCATGCCTGTAGTGACTGGGCGCGCGGGCGAAACTCATCGCTGACGAATCGCGCAGGACGTCTTTGAGCGCTTGGAGATGTGATGCTCGAAACCTCCGCTCTGCCTGGAAAGCGGCGGTCTGGTGACCTTGCTGTCTCTCCAGACGGGAAGGCATAGTCTTGCACTCGAGTCCCCTACCCACGGAGGTGCTCCATGAGCAGCACCAGCCAGCTCCCTGACGTCGGCATCGAGCTTCGGGAGGGGAACGCCGAGGTCGGGGATGTGAGCTTGCACTACGTCGAGGCTGGTGATGGGCCGCTGATCGTTCTGCTGCACGGCTTCCCGGAATTCTGGTTCGGCTGGCGGCTGCAGATTGCGCCCCTTGCGGCGGCGGGCTTTCGCGTAGTCGCCCCCGACACGCGCGGCTACAACCTGTCATCGAAGCCGGAGGGCTTCGAGGCCTACGGCGTCGACCTGCTCGCTGCCGACATCCGCGGCCTCATCGGAGAACTCGGTGCCGAGTCCGCGCGGTTGGTCGGTCACGACTGGGGTGGAAGCATCGCCTGGACCATGGCGATGAACCACCCCGAGGTGGTCGATCGACTCGCCATCCTCAATGCGGCTCATCCGCGGCGACTTTCCGAGGGACTGCACCACCCGAACCAGCTCCGGAAGTCCTGGTACTTCTTCTTCTTTGCGACACCGGGACTGCCCGAGGACGTGGTGCACGCCAGAGACTGGCACTTCTTCCGGCACTTCCTCAATGACGCGAACCCGCCCTACACGCAGGAGGAGCTCGAACGTTACGTCGACGCGTGGTCGCAGCCAGGAGCGGCAGCCGGGATGATCAACTACTACCGGGCCTCGGTGAGACAGAACCAGAAGGAGGCCGCGGCAAAGCTTCGCCCGATTTCGGCTCCGACACTGGTCGTCTGGGGGGAGCGCGATTCCTACCTCGGCTCCGAACTCGCCGAGCCCGACCACGACGACGTCCCCAATCTCGACCGCGTTGAGCGCCTGGCCGACGCGTCGCACTGGGTGCATCACGACGAGGCTGACCGCGTCAACCAATTGCTTATCGACTTCTTCGCTCCCGCGGCGTAGGCGCTGCGGCTCGGGCCAGCGTGCTCTCCCCTGAGCCCTCGGCTCGTCAGGACCTGGAACGGGGTGGCGCTCGTCTCACTCGGGTCGCTCCCGGACGACGTCGGCCGGGCGCTTGTCGTCGCGCAGACCCATGAAACGCGCTTGTCGCAGCCGCCCGCCCGTCGTCCACTCTGCGAAGCCGATCTGGGCTACCAGCTTCGGCCGCGTCCAGTGCGTGCCGCGTGGGATTGGTTGAGCGTCCACGAATGGGGGCGCGTCGGTCTCCAATTCGCGTAGCTGGGCGCCAAGCTCGCGAAGGGTCGCCGCGGTGTAGCCGGTCCCGACCTTGCCGGCGTACCGGAGCTGGCCGTCCTCGTAGTAGCCGACGAGCAGGGCGCCGAAATCCGTTCGGTTGCCCGCAGGATCGGTGTAGCCGCCGACGACGAGCTCCTGCTCCCACGCGCACTTCAGCTTCAGCCAGTCCCGCGAGCGTCCGCGCGCGTAGGGCGCGTCCGCGCGCTTGGCTATCAGACCTTCCCAGCCCGACCTGCAGGCCTGCGCGAACCTTCGCTCGGAGTCGCCGCGCCAGGCTTCGCTGAGCTGCAGCGCCTTCCTTGGCCGCAGAGCCTTGGCCAGCCGAGCGCGACGCTCCAGCAGCTGCTTGCCGGTGAGATCCTCGCCGTCGATCTCGAGCAGGTCGAAGACACAGAAGACGACCGGATAGGAGGCCACCTGGTTGCGGGACGGTCGCGTGACCCCCAGGCGCTGCTGAAGCCGGCTGAAGGACGTCTGGTCGCCGTCGAAGGCCACCACTTCGCCGTCGAGCAGCAGCTCGCGTGCCCGCTGGGCCGCGAGCGCCGAATCCACTTCCGGGTAGGTGCCGCTGAGGTCCTTGCCATTGCGCGACTCGAGCCGCACCTCGTCGCCAGCCTTGCGCGCGACGCAGCGCTCGCCATCAAATTTGCGCTCCAGCAGCCAGCCCTCGCCGAAGTCGCGGCGATCGGTCAGAGTGGCGAGCATCAGGGGAATCGGCATGCCAGGGGTACGTTGGAGAGATCTACAGTCGACGAGAACTAAGACTTGGCGGACGATAAGCCCTCAAAGGCGGCGTGGCCGCTAGAACTCCTTGACGACCTCGCGCGGGTCCTTGTCGTCCCGCATTCCCTTGAACGCCGGCTGGCGCAGGGTCCCCTCGTTCGTCCACTCCGTCCAGGAGACCTCGCAGACCAGCTCGGGCTCGCACCAGACCGCAAAGCGGGCCTTCGGGCCCGCCGGGGCGCCGACGTCGAAGGGGCTGTCGGGCCGCTCGCGCTTGTGGAGTTCGCGAGTGAGGAATTCGAGGTCGCTCTCCTTCAGCCCCGAGCCGACACCCTCCGGCGAAGTGCAGCGTCTGCGCATCGCCCTTGCGGATCTCGGAGGCCCGCTTGTCGTAGTAGCCGACCAGCAGCGAGCCGACGCGCTTCGCGCGGCTGCCCTCACCCGGGATGTACCCGCCGATGACGAACTCCTGGCGGCGCCAGATCCTCGTCTTGATCCACTCATTCGTCCGTTTCCCGGGCCGGTAGGGGCTGTCGGTGCGCTTGGCGACGATGCCCTCGAGGCCCTGGCGCCGGGCGGCCTCCAGGAGGTCGGGGCCGCCATCGAGCCGGTGGGCTGGTACCCGCCACCGCGGGCCGTCCAATCCCAGGCCCTCGAGCAGCTCCCGCCGCTCGAGGTACGGCAGGTCGCGCACGCGGCGGCCGTCCAGGTGGAGCAGGTCGAAGATCACGTAGTCGACCGGCTGCTCCTTCATGCGCGCCTTGACCGCCGCCGCCGAGGCGAGTCCCATGCGGCTCTGGATCAGCTGGAAGCGCGGCCGTCCCTGCTTGTCGAGGGCCACGACCTCACCATCGAGGACGGCAGCGTGATCACCGATCGCCTCGGCGATCGCCTCGAGCTCCGGATAGCGGGCGGTGACCTCTTCCTGGCGCCGGCTCATCATGCGCCACCTGCCGTGGTTCGCGTAGCCGAGGACCCGTACGCCGTCCCACTTGATCTCGTAGGCCCACTCCTCCGAGTCGGACTCCGGGATGGTGCCGGGCTTCGCCAGCATCGCCTCGATCCTGCTCGGCATCCTCTCCTTGGGCGCCTGCTCGAGCGGGGATCCTGCCTTGGCCTTCGGCATGGTCCCGATTATGCGCTGCGGCCCTAGGGGCTCTGCGGGTAGATGAACTTGTGGCCGAGCAGCTCCTCCACCGGGACGAACCTGTAGCCGCGCCGGCGGAAGTGGGAGAGGATCGCCGGCAGGGCGGCGATGGTTTCGCTGCGGTTGCCACCGCCGTCGTGCATGACGACGATCGAGCCGTTGTGCGCGTTGTGGATCACGTTGGAGGTGATCGCGCTCACCCCGGGGGTCGCCCAGTCCCGAGGGTCCACGTCCCAGTTCACCGTCACCAGGTGCTCGGCATGGGCCCGCTGGATCAGGGCGCTGTTGACCGCACCATCCGGCGGGCGGAAGTCGCAGGGCCGGAATCCGGTTGCCTTTCTGATCAGGCGGTTCGTCTCGTGGAGCGAGGCTGACGACGGATCCATCTCGTGATGAAGTGAGTGATTGCCGATCTCGTTTCCCTGGGCCAGGATCTTCCTCATCGTCGACGCCCGGCCACTCGTCTCCTGACCGATCTCGAAGAAGGTGGCGTGGGAGTCGAATCGCCGCAGCACCCGGAGGACGCCGGAGGTGTAGTCGCTCGGCCCATCGTCGAAGCCGATCGCGATCCGCTTGCGCCTCCGCGGCCCGTGGGTGACGAAGGGAGCGCCGCCGTGGGTGCACCCGACCGGCAGGGTCGGCTTTCCCGTTGCACGGCCGCGGGACGTCCCGCCGCGTCGCGCCAGGGCGCTGCCGGCTGGGGCGGCCGCCACGGCCGCGCACGCCAACGCGATGAAGATCGCCCGTCCCCGCATCGAACGCGGGAAGTCTCTCGCTTCGCTCTCCTCCGCGCAAGTGCGGCGGGCCCGACCGCTCCACCCTCGTAGACTCGCTGGGCCTTGTCCGACGAGCGCCGACGTTTGCGCTTCACGATCATCTCGACGATTCTGGGGTCGGTCGTCGTCTTTCTCGACGCCACCGTTGTCAACGTGGCGCTGCCGGCCATCAGCGACGACCTGAACGTCGGCCTGGCGGACCAGCAGTGGATCGTCGAGGCCTACCTGCTGGCGATGGTCGCACTGCTCCTGGTCGGGGGCTCCCTCGGCGACCAGTTCGGCAGGCGCCGGATCTTCATCATCGGCCTGGGCCTCTTCGGCATCACCTCGGTCCTCTGTGGCATTGCGCCGAGCAGCGGCTTCCTGATCGCCGCGCGCGGGCTCCAGGGCCTGGCAGGAGCGCTGCTGGTTCCTGGCTCACTGGCGATTCTGGCTGCGACCTTCGAGGGCGCCGAGCGAGGCCGGGCGGTGGGCACCTGGACCGCCTGGACCGGCATCGCCACCGTGATCGGCCCGGCCGGCGGCGGTGCGCTGGTCGAGGCATTCTCCTGGAGGGCGATCTTCCTCATCAACGTCCCGCTCATCGTGCTGACGATGTGGATGGCGCATCGCTGCGTCGAGGAGAGCGTCGACCCAGACGCCGATCGCCACATCGACTGGTTCGGGATCGCCTTCTCGGCTGCGGGGCTCGGACTTCCCGTCTACGCCCTGATCGAGCAGCCGACCAAGGGCTGGGGAGATCCGACGGTCTACGGCTCATTGATCGCCGGCATCGCGATCTTCGCCCTCTTCCTGGTCTGGGAGTCGCGGTTTCGCCACGCGATGCTGGACCTGAAGCTGTTCAAGGTCCGAAACTTCGCGATCACGAACATCGAGACGCTGGTCGTCTACGCCGGACTGATTGGGGCGTTTTTCTTCATCACCCTGTTCCTGCAGCAGACCGCGGGCTACTCGCCGATCGCCGCAGGCCTCGCAACCACGCCGGTCTCCCTGATCCTCTTCGTGCTCTCGCCGCGATTCGGCAAGATCGCGACCGGTATCGGGCCTCGGGTGCCGATGTCGCTTGGGCCGATCGTCGGCGGAGTTGGACTGCTGCTGATGATGCGCGTCTCCGCCGACCCGAACTATCTCACCGAGGTGCTGCCGGCGATTCTCGTTTTCGGGCTCGGCCTGTCCGCCACCGTCGCTCCCCTGACCGCAACGGCGCTCAACTCGGTGGACGAGCGCCACGTCGGCATCGCCTCCGGGATCAACAACGGGGTCTCGCGAGTCGCCGGCCTCCTGGCGATCGCGGTGCTGGGCGCCCTGATCGCAGGCCAGTTCACCTCCACCATCGACAGCAACCTCTCGGGCAAGCAGCTCTCCCCGCAGGCACAGCACGCCGTCAACAAGGCCAAGGACAAGCCGCTGGGGACGGCCGACACCGCCGATCTCGCCGCCGTCGAGGCCACGACCGTGGACAAAGCCGTCACCGATGCCTCCGCGAAGTCCTTCCATCTCGGGGTTGGCGCCGGCGGATTGCTCATGATCGTCGGCGGCATCATCGCCGGGATCGGCCTACGCAACCCGAAGCGGGAGACGGAGTACGAAGCACCGGGCGCAGCGACCGCGGGCGAGTGCGCCCACTGTCCCGATCATCTCGACGGCGGGGGTGCGCGCGAGCCCGAGCCCGAACCGGTCGCGGAACACGCATAGGCTGCCGCTATGCCGAATCTGCCTCCGGATGCCCGCGTGCTGATCGAGTCGTCCAGGCTCGCGCACATGGTCACGCTGAACCCCGATGGCAGCCCCCAGGTGAGCTGCGTCTGGGTCGGAGTGGAGGGCGACGAGATCGTGAGCGGGCACCTGCCCCGCAACCAGAAGGTGAAGAACGTGGAGCGGGATCCGCGCGTCGCGATCTCGATCGAGGGCGCCGACCTGAGCGAGCACGGGCTGCGCGAGTACCTGGTCGTTCGCGGGCTCGCCGTGGTTCAGGAGGGCGGCGCGCCGGAGCTGCTCCAGCGGCTGGCCCACGTCTACCTGGGGCCCGACGTCAAGTTTCCACCCATGGAAGACCCGCCGCCCGGTTACGTGATCCGGACCACCCCGGAGAGGATCGGCGGGGTGGGGCCGTGGGTCGACGAGTAGGTCTGACTGGTTCCTATAGTCCGCGCCCGTGATCATCTTCAGCGGCATCCAGCCGACCGGGCGTAAGCACCTCGGCAACTACATCGGAGCGATCCGCCAGTACGTCGAGGGCCAGGATCGCGGCGCCCCCGCGATCTACTGCATCGTCGACCTGCACGCGCTCACCGTGCCCTGGGATCCGGCGACCTTGCGCGCGAACGTCTACGACACCACGGCGATCATGATCGCCGCCGGGCTCGATCCCGAGCGCTGCATCCTCTTCCGCCAGTCCGACGTGCGCGAGCACACCGAGCTCACCTGGTACCTGGGAGCCCTGACCGCCCACGGCGACCTCAACCGGATGACCCAGTTCAAGGAGAAGTCGGCGAAGCAGCGCGAGCTGGTCTCCGCGGGGCTCTTCTTCTATCCGGTGCTGCAGGCCGCGGACGTGCTCGCCTACAAGACGAACGAGGTGCCGGTCGGCGAGGACCAGCGCCAGCACATCGAGCTCGCCCGCGAGATCGCCCGCCGCTTCAACGAGCGCTTCGGGCCGGTCCTCGTGGAGCCCGAGCTCCACGTCCCCGAGGTCGGCGCGCGGATCATGGACCTGCAGGAGCCGACCAACAAGATGTCGACGACCGGGGGCACCGAGGCCGGGACGGTGCTGGTCCTGGACGACCCGAAGGCCGTCGCCAAGAAGATCAGGAGCGCGGTTACGGATTCCGGCTCCGAGGTGAAGAGGGGTGACGGCAAGGAGGGAATCGCCAACCTGATCGAGATCCTCGCCGTGGCAAGGGGCGCCACCGAGGACGAGATCGAGCGCGAGTTCGAGGGCTCCGGATACGGCGACTTCAAGGGCACCGTCGCCGAGGCGGTGGTCGACTTCCTGGCGCCGGTGCGCGAGCGCTACGAGGAGCTGCGCCCCGATGAGGCGGCGCTGGAGAATGCTCTCGGCGCCGGCGCCGAGAAGGCGCGCGCGATCGCGTCCGAGACACTCGCCGAGGTCCGTTCGGCGATCGGCGTCGGCCCGGCCTGACGGCACCAAAAAGTGGGGTTGATCCGCGCCGGGCCGCGGTGATGGACTCGCGTGGTCAGCCGTTTAGGGGGCCTTTCGTCCGAAGGAGCCAGTGCGCATCGATCCCGACAAGCCGGGCCTGTTCGCCCTCCTGCGCGGCGAGGGCGAGCTCGGAATGCGGGTGCTCGCCTGGGCCGGGGTGTTCGTCCTATTGCCGCTCTTCATCGCCGGCGGGCTCTCCGCCCTCGGCGTCTAGCGGGTTCCGGCGGGGAGGTTCACCAGCCCGCTTCCGCCAGCCGAGCCGCCCTCTAAGGTGAGCCCGTGACCTCGGTCTCCGAGCTCGATCTCGACCTCGACGTCTTCCAGGGCCCCTTCGATCTGCTCCTGGCGGTGCTGCTCCGCGAGGAGATCTCGCTGGCGGAGGTGCCGCTGGGCGAGATCGTGGTCGCTTACGTCGACCACATGGGCGAGGACGGCGATCTGGACCTGGACCTCGAGGCGGTCACCGAGTTCCTCGTGCTGATCGCGGCGCTCTGCGAGCTCAAGTCGCGCCTGCTCCTGCCGAGCGAGGACGGTGAAGCGGAGCTCGGTCCCCAGGAGGCCGCCGATGAGCTGCTCGCCCGGATGCTCGAGTACCGCCGCTACAGCCAGGCGGCGCAGATGCTCAGCGAGCGGTTCGAGCGTGAGGGCGGAGTGATGTATCGCTCGGCGCCCCTTCCGGCAGAGCTGCGGCGGGCGGCGCTGGACGCCGCCACACAGGTCTACGAGCCCGATCGCGTCGGCCTGGCGCTGGGCGACCTGCTGACGATCCCGCCGCCGCCGGACACACGCCACATCCGGACGACGGTGACTCTCCAGCGCAGGCTCGGGGTCGTCCGCGACCTGCTGCGAAGCCACAAGACGCTCGACTTCGACGAGGCCTTCGGCAAGGAGGACCGCTTCACCCAGGCGGTCACCCTCTTCGCCCTGTTGGAGCTGTATCGCCGGGGAGAGGCGACCTGGACGCAGAAGGAGACATTCGGCCGGATCGAGGTGCACGCTCAATGACCGGCGACGGCCTGAACGGGACCGTAGAGGCCCTGCTGTTCCTCTCGCCGGACCCCGTCTCGGCGGCCGAGCTGGCCGAGGCGATCGAGGTGGACGAGGAGGCGGTCGCGGGCGTCCTCGATCAGCTCGAGCGTGGGCTCGAGGCCGACGGCCGAGGGCTGCGGCTGCGCCGAGTGGCCGGCGGCTATGCCCTCGCCGCGGTTCCCGAGGCCGAGGACGCGGCCCGGCGCCTGCTCGCCAAGCCCCGCACGCCGCCGCTCACCCAGGCCCAGGCGGAGGTCCTCGCGATCGTCGCCTACCTCCAACCCGTCTCCCGCCCCGAGATCGCGCGGATCCGGGGCGTCTCGTCGGACTCGGCGGTCGCCAGCCTGACCGAGCGGGGGATGATCGAGGAGCGCGGCCGGACACAGTTCGGGGCCGTCACCTACGGCACGACGGCGCTCTTCGAGAAGCTCTTCGGTCTCTCGGGGCTGGACGCACTGCCGGATCCCGCCCAGTTCGACCCGACCCCGGAGGACGAGCGGGAGCTGCGCGAGCGACTGCTGAAGGCGGGCGAGCAACGAATCGAGTGAGGGGCACGGTCGCCGCCGGCCTGGCGCTGGCGACGCTCGCGGCGGGACTGGCTGCAGGGACGTCGGCGGACCCGGTGCCCGGGATCTCCAGCGAACGGCAGGTGATCGGGCGCTCGGTGGAGGGGCGAGCGATCACCGCCGTTCAGATCGGGGATCCCGCCGGGACTCGCGTCGTGCTGGTGGTCGGGGTGATCCACGGTGACGAGCGCGCCGGGCTCGCGATCATCCGGGCGATCAAGCGACGGGCATCGCACGGGGCGAGCTTCCCGCAGGGGACGCAACTCTGGGCGATCCAGTCGGTTAACCCCGACGGGTTGAACGCACACACGCGCAAGAACGCGCACGGGGTGGACCTCAACCGGAACTTCCCGTACCGATGGCGAGACGACGTCCCACATTCGAACGGCTACTACCCGGGCCCGCGTCCGGCCTCCGAGCCGGAGACCAGGGCCGTGATGAGGTTCGCGGAGAGGATCCGACCCGATCTCTCGGTCTGGTACCACCAGCCGTGGGGGGCCGTGCTGGCCTGCCGGGGCAGACCACCCATAGCCGCCGAGTACGCCAAGCTGGTCGGCATGAGGACGAGCTGCAGGGGCAAGGGCCTGCACGGCACCGCGATCAGCTGGGAGATGCACGCCTTCCCGGGCAGCAGTGCATTCGTTGTGGAGATGCCCCCGGGCAAGATCACTGCCGGCTCGGCCGATCGCCAGGCGCGCGCTGCGCTCACCGTCGCCGAGGGCCGTTGAGGTGAGCCGCCTGATCGTTGCGTTGGTCGCGGTCGCTGCAGTCGTCGGCGTCGGCGCCGCCTCCGGTGCCCGGGCACAGCCTCCGGCCGCGGCCCCATCGGCCCCCACAAAAACCGCCGCCGCAGCTGCGGTCGCGAAGCCGCCGATCCACAAGAGGCTGATCCCCTATCCGAAGAAGCGCAAGCGCGAGATGGCCGCCTATTCGAAGCGACACTACGGCCAGTACAAGTGGAGGCTTAACAACCCGAAGGTGATCGTCATCCACTACGCGGTGGCGGCCAGCATCGGCGCGATCTACAACACGTTCAGGACCGACCAGCCTGATGTCGAGTTCCACGAGCTTCCCAACGTCTGCTCGCACTACGCGGTGGCCGCCTCAGGCGCCGTCTACAAGTTCGTCCCACCGACGATCCGCTGCCGCCATACCGTCGGGCTCAACTGGACGGCGATCGGGGTCGAGCACGTCGGCTTCTCGGACCAGGACATCCTCAACCGGCCCGCCCAGCTCAACGGCTCGCTGCACTTCGTCCAGTGGCTGCGCTGCCGCTTCGGGATCTCGGTCTCGAATGTGATCGGACACAACGAGAGCCTCTCCTCGCCGTTCTATAAGGAGCTCGATCCACGCTTCCAGGGCCAGACTCACGGGGACTGGAACCACGCCGACATGCAGATCTATCGCTCCGATCTGACCAAGCTCGGCCCCTGCTGAGCCGGGTCGCGACAATGGCGGCGTGAGGCTCGCCAAGTACCTGGCCCACGCCGGCGTGGCGTCGCGTCGCGCCGCCGAGAAGCTGATCGCCGCCGGCAGGGTCCGTGTGGACGGAGAGGTGGTCACCGACCCGGCGCGGGATGTCGGCGAGGATTCCGGCGTCGAGGTGAACGGCAGCCCTGTAGCGCCCGAGCCGCGTGAGGTCTGGGCGGTCAACAAGCCAGCCGGCGTCGTCTCGACCGCCAGCGAGCCAGGCAGCCGCCGCCCCGTCACGGCGCTCGTCAACTCGGAGCGGCGCCTCTACCCCGTCGGCCGTCTCGACGCCGACTCGACCGGGCTGATCCTGCTCACCAACGACGGCGAGCTGGCCAACCGGCTCACCCACCCCCGCTACGGCGTGCCGAAGACCTATCGGGTCAGACTCGCTCGTCCTCCCTCCGATCGCGACCTAGAGCGGCTGCGCAACGGGGTCCGCCTCGACGACGGGGGGACCGCTCCCGCCGAGGTCGAGCGTCGTGGCGAGCGTGAGATCGAGATCACGATCCGGGAGGGCCGTAAGCGCCAGGTGCGGCGAATGGCGGAGGCCGTCGGCAATCAGGCGGACGCGCTCACCCGGATCCGGATCGGATCGCTCGGGCTGGGCGGCCTGCGCCGCGGCGACGCCCGCCCGCTCGAGAAGGGGGAGGTCGACGCGCTCTGGGAAGATTCCGCGCCATGAGCCAGGACCTAAGACTCTGGGCCGTGCGAGGTGCCACCAAGGCGCGCAGCAACAACCCCGACACGATCGTCGAGGCGACCGAGGAGCTGATGCGCGAGCTGATCGAGCGCAACGACCTGACCCCGGAGCGAATAGTGAGCTGCATCTTCACCTCCACCCACGACCTGAACGCGCAGTTCCCCGCCGTGGCCGCCCGGAAGCTCGGGCTCGACACGGTCCCGCTCCTCTGCGCGAGGGAGATCGACGTCCCGGGGGCGATGCCCTCGGTGATCCGCGCCCTGGTGCACTACTACGCGCCCGCTGATCACACCCCGGCTCACGCCTACCTCGGCGAAGCACAGGACCTGCGCTCCGATTTGAAGGCGGCCCAGTAACGGTCCGGGTGCGGGAGGCGACGCCGGATGACACCGAGGCGATCGTCTCGGTGACGGTCGCCGGCTGGCGGACCGCATACCGAGACATCGTCGCGCCGGAGAAGCTCGCCGATCTGCCCATCGACCGCTGGCGCCACGAGATCGGGGTGGGCCTCCGCCGCCCCGTCGACGACGCTTTCACCTACGTCGCCGAGATAGATGGCGGCTTCGCCGGCTACTGCTTCGTCGCAGCCCCCGCGCGCGACTCGGACCTGGGCCCCGATGTCGCCGAGCTGGTCGCGATGTACGTGGATCCAGAACACTGGCGGGCCGGCGCCGGCGCAGCATTGATGGAGGCGGCGCTGGGGCGGCTGGCAAGCCTGCCCTACACCGAAGCGGTTCTCTGGACGTTCAAGGAGAACGGGCGCGCGATCGCCTTCTACGAGCGACACGGGTGGAGAAGCGACGACACGGAGAAGATTCACCCCCGCTCGGGCCGGCGCGCGGTCAGATACACGCGGCGCATCGAGGACCCTGGGCGCCCGCAACAATAGGAGCCGCGATGACCGTCACCTTCGCCGAAAAGCTCTCCCGGATCCCGCACTACGAGCCCGGGACATCGCTCGACGACGCCAAGGCCCGGGCCGAGACGGCCGACGCGGTCAAGCTCGCCTCCAACGAGTCCCCCTTCCCACCGCACCCGGACGTCGTCGAGGCGATCACAATGGCCGCCGCGGGCGTGAATCGGTACCCCGACCCCGAGGCGCGGGTTCTGCGCAGAGCGATCGCCGACCACCACGAGACGGACCCCGCCCGGATCGCGGTCTCCAACGGCTCCTGCGAGATCCTGCTCGCCGCCGCCCTCGCGCTCTGCGAGCCGGGCGACGAGATCCTCTACGCCTGGCCCTCCTTCTCGATCTACCCGCACCTGCCCGCGCTCTCAGGTGCGAGGGAGATCCGGGTACCGCTCACCGACGGCTATGTCCACGACCTCGACGCGATGCTCGAGGAGGTGACGGCGGCGACGCAGCTGCTGATCGTCTGCAACCCGAACAACCCGACGGGCACCCATCTGCCGATCGAGGCAATCGCATCGTTCGTCGAGAGCCTCCCCTCGAGGACGACGGTCATCCTCGACGAGGCCTACATCGAGTACCAGACCAACGACGACCCCGACGCGACTCTCGACCTGCTCGCGAAGCACCCGAACCTCGTCCTGCTGCGCACCTTCAGCAAGTGCCACGGACTGGCCGGTCTTCGCGTCGGCTACGCGCTCTGCTCGCCGCAGTTCCGCGCGGCGGTCGACGCCGTACGCCAGCCGTTCAGCGTCAACACGCTCGCGCAGGCAGCCGCGGCGGAGGCGATCCGCCACCAGGACGATGTCGCGCTCCGCGTCGAGAAGAACCTGATCGAGCGTGTCTTCGTCGAGGAGTCGCTGCGCGAGCTGGGCTTCCCGACCGCCGAGTCGCAGACCAACTTCGCCTGGGTCGAGCTCGGCGATCGCGATGAGGGTGAGGTCGTCGAGCACCTCACCAAGGCGGGAGTCGCGGTCCGGCCGGGCGCCGCGCTCGGTGGCCCCGGTTGCCTGCGGGTCACCTACGGCACGCGTGCCGAGAACGAGCGCTTCCTCGCGGCGATGCGCGAGCTGGCCTGAGTGCTCCTTTCCATGCAGACCGGCGAATCTCGTCGGTTGCCGTCAACGTCTGGTACAAAGTCAGCAGTGATTCACGCCGGCACGCAGATCTCTTCGCCCTCGAGCCGCAACGCGGCTCCTCCGCGTGCCTACTTCTACTTCTGGCGATTTACCTAGGCGTCCGGCCCGCGGCTGCCTCTAGTCGCTGACGCAGAATCTTCACCCGCCGGGCGCCGTCGTCGCTGAATGATCCGTATCCCAAGGTCTATCGCCAGACCAGTAGAAAGAAGGAGCGTCAGGATGAATTTCGAGATGAAGGAGCTACCGCGACAGCACTCAGACCGTGTTCGGGACCGGCGGATCGAGCGCGTCGTCGAGCTGGTCTCTCCGGCGGAGATGCTCGAGGACCTGCCGCTCGGACCCGACCGGGAGGACGCGGTCCTCGCCCGTCGAGGTGAGGTCAAGGCGGTCCTCGACCGCGACGACGATCGGCTGCTCGTCGTCGTGGGGCCGTGCAGCGTCCATGACCCCGACGCCGCGATCGACTACGCCCAGCGGCTGGCAGCGCGGGCCAAGGAGCTCGGCGACGAGCTCTGCGTCGCGATGCGCGTCTACTTCGAGAAGCCGCGCACGACCACGGGCTGGAAGGGCCTGATCAACGACCCGCATCTGGACGGCTCCCGCGACGTCAACGTCGGGCTGCACACCGCCCGGCGGCTGCTGCTGGAGGTGACCGACCTGGGCCTGGCGATCGGCTGCGAGTTCCTCGACCCGATCACGCCGCAATACATCTCGGACGTCGTCGCCTGGGGTGCGATCGGCGCCCGGACGACGGAGAGCCAGATCCACCGCCAACTGGCGTCTGGCCTCTCGATGCCGGTGGGGTTCAAGAACGGTACGGCCGGCAGCGTCAAGCTCGCGGTCGACGCGGTGCGCGCGGCCGCTGCGCCGCACGCCTTCGCCGGGGTCGACGTCAGCGGCAAGCCCGCGATCCTGTACACGGAGGGAAATCCCGACTGCCACGTGATCCTGCGCGGCGGCCGGGGCTCGCCGAACTACGGCCCCGACACGGTCACCCGGACGCTCGATGAGCTGCGCGCAGCGGAGCTGCCCGAGCGGCTGGTGATCGATGCGTCGCATGACAACAGCGGCAAGGACCACGAGCGCCAACCCCAGGTCGTCAGCGAGATCGCCGACCAGATCGCGTCACCGAACAGGGCGATCGTCGGGGTGATGCTGGAATCCTTCCTGGTTGCCGGCCGGCAGGACCTCGAAGCCGACCGCGATCTGATCTACGGCCAGTCGATCACCGACGCCTGCATGGATTGGGACACCACGGTGCTGACGCTCGACCGGCTTGCCTCGGCCGTCAGAAAGCGGCGCGAGGCCGGCTGATACGAGCCGATGAAGATCGCCGTTCTCGGCGTGGGTCTGATCGGCGGGTCGATCGGGCTCGCCGCTCGCGCCAGGCTCGACGCAGAGGTGGCCGGGTTCGACCCGGACCGTGAGCTGCTCGAACGAGCCGGACGGCTCGGGGCGATCGATTCTGCTCCCGAGACCGTCGCGGCGGCGGTCGAGGGAGCCGAGCTCGTCTTCTGCGCCGCACCGGTGATGACGCTCCCCGGCCTCGCCGCCGAGGCGCTGGCGGCGGCGGGTGAGGATTGCGCGGTCACCGACGTCGGCTCCGTAAAGCGCGACGTGATCGCCGCGCTCGGCTCGGACAGCCGCTTCATCGGCGGGCATCCCCTCGCCGGCGCGGAGACCTCCGGCGTAGAGAACGCGCGCGCGGACCTCTTCGAGGGCGCCCGCTGGTACCTGACACCGACGGCCACGACGGGCGGGATGCTCTACGACCGGATCCAGCGTGCGATCGCCGATATCGGGGCGCGGCCACAGGCGATCGAGGCGGAGACACACGATCGCCTGATGGCGACGATCAGCCATCTGCCTCACGTGGTCGCCAACGTCCTGGTCACGCAGGCCGCGACGGCGCTGAGCGAGGAGGCGGAACACCTTCCGGAGGTCGGGCCGAGCTTCCGTGACGCCACCAGGGTCGCCGGAGCCAACCCGGCGATCTGGGGCGACATCTTCTCCTGCAACCGCGAGGCGGTCGCCGAGGAGATCGATGCGGCCATCGCCCGTCTCAGCGAGGCTGCGGAGCTGCTCCGCTCCGGCGATCCCGAGGCGGTCGCGGCCTGGCACGAGCAGGCGGGAAGGCACCGGCGCGAGCTGATCGAGACCGAGATCGCGGGCGGCCCGCTTCACGAGCTTCGGGTGCGGGTTCCAAACCGGCCGGGGATCGTCGCCGAGGTCGCGCTCGAGCTCGGGCGGGCCGGAGTCAACATCGAGGACATGGCGCTCTACCCGGCTGCCGACATGACCTCCGGAGCGATCTCGCTCTACGTCGCCGGTGACGAAGAGGCCGAGCGCGCCGAAGCTCTGGTCAGGGCGCTGGGTCACGACGTCTCCAGGGCCGAATGACCACGTACTTCGAGCCCGCCGGAGCGCTCCGCGGTGAGCTGCGCCCGCCTCCTGACAAGTCGGTCACCCATCGCGCCGCGCTGATCGGGGCGATGGCGGACGGGCCGACCAGGATCAGCGGCTACCTCGACTCGGAGGACACCCGGGCGACGCTGCGCGCCGTCGAAGCCGTCGGGGCGGAGGTTCGCGAGGGAGACCCGGACGACCACGGTGGGCTCTTCCTCGAGATCGAGGGGGTTGGGCTGAGAGGGCCCCGCCCCGCCGAGATCGATGTCGGCAACGCGGGAACCTTGCTTAGGATCATGCCCGGGTGGCTGGCCGGGCAGGCCGAGGGCGAGTGGACCTTCGACGGAGACGACTCGATCCGGCGTCGTCCCGTGGACCGCATCGCCGATCCGCTGCGATTGATGGGGGCCGATGTCGACTGCCGCGATGGCCGGCTGCCTCCGCTGAGGATTCGCGGCGCCGGCCTCCGGGGGATCGACTACGAGCTGCCGGTCGCGAGCGCCCAGGTGAAGTCGTGCCTTCTCCTCGCGGGGCTGCTGGCAGAGGGCGAGACCACGATCCGCGAGCCCTTGGTGACGCGCGACCACACCGAGCGCATGCTGGCGGCGATGGGCGCATCGATCCGCCGTGAGGGGGAGCGCCTGATCGTCTCGCCGGCGGAGCGCCTCGAGGCGGGGGACGTGCCCGTTCCCGGCGACTTCTCCTCGGCTGCCTTCTTCGTGGCGGCAGCCCTGCTCATCCCCGGGAGCGACATCCAGATCCGTGATGTGGGCATCAACCGCAACCGCATCGGCCTGCTCTCGATCCTGGCGCGAATGGGGGTCGAGATGGGGGGCGCCCACGAGCAGGGTCGCGCGATGACGGTTGGCGAGATCCGAGAACCCGGCCCCGAGCCGATAGCGAGCCTGGAGGTGCGGAGCGCCCTGCTCACCGGAGCGACTGTCACGGCGGAGGATGTGCCGGCCGCGATCGACGAGCTACCACTGGTCGCCCTGCTCGGCTGCTTCGCGGAGGGTGAGACGGTGGTCGAGGGCGCGGAGGAGCTCCGGGCCAAGGAGTCGGATCGCGTCTCAGGCGTGGTGGACGGGCTCGCGGGCCTGGGTGCCGAGATCGAGGCGCGCCCCGATGGCTTCGCCGTTCACGGTACCGGCGGGTTGCGGGGCGGCTCCCTCGACGCGCGCGGCGATCACCGCCTGGCAATGGTCGGGGCCATCGCGGGACTGGCCTCGGACGACGGGGTCGAGGTGCAGGGATTCGAGGCCGTCTCGGTCAGTTACCCGCGCTTCGAGCGCGACCTCCGCTGTCTCACTGCC
Organism: uncultured Solirubrobacterales bacterium; assembly: GCA_963740995.1. Lineage (GTDB taxonomy): Bacteria > Actinomycetota > Thermoleophilia > Solirubrobacterales > 70-9 > DASUPK01. The sequence continues at coordinate 59,957 of CAVUGL010000005.1, read as the reverse complement.
TAGCCGTTCTGGGAGGGATGCCCGTCCCCGGGCCACGGGGACAACACCAGAAGGAGCATGGAGTCCTCGACCGCCTTGACCTCGTGCCGTTCCTTCGGGTCGAAGATGGCGAGCAGCCCAGCTCCGCCCGCGGCCCACTTGCCGTCCGGCGTGTTGAGCTCGACGTTGCCGTCCACCACCAGCAACCAGGCGCGCTCGTGCACCTGATGCTCCCCCAGCTGCTTCCCCTTGGGGAGGTTGATGACGATCGCCCGGCCCTCGGATTCCGAGTCGAGCACCTGCGGCAGGTGCGGCTCGACCTTGAGCTCATTCAAATTCCAGCTCTCCATCCCAGACGGAACTCTATATCCGCCGCATGGAAGGCGAAACCGTACGCTCAGGCCATGGTTATCGCCGTCGACGGCCCCGCCGGGGCCGGCAAGTCAACCGTGGCCAGAGGCGTCGCCAGGGCGCTCGGCTTCACCTACCTCGACTCCGGGGCGATGTATCGCTGCGTCGCTCTCGCCGCGCTCGATCGCGGCATGGACCTCGATGACGGAGAGCGGCTTGGTGAGATGGCCTGGGACCTCGATATCGGCTTCGACGGCGACACCGTGCGACTCGACGGCAAGCCGGTCGAGGGGCGGATTCGCTCGCCCGAGGTGACCATCGCGGCCTCGAAGGTCTCCGTCCACCCGCAGGTCAGGCAGGCGATGGTGAAACGCCAGCGCGAGCTGATCGCGACCGGCAGCTACGTGGCCGAGGGAAGGGACATCGGGACGGTCGTGAGCCCGGACTCGCCTCTCAAGATCTTCCTGACGGCCGACGAGGGAGAGCGAGCCCGACGGCGGGCGGCGGACAGCGGCGAGCCGGTCGCCCAGGTGACGGAAGCCATCAGAGACCGGGACGAACGCGATCAGCACCGAGCGGACAGTCCACTGCGTGTCGCCGAGGGCTCGATCTACATCGACACGACCGACCTCTCCCCTGACGAGGTCGTCGGGCAGATCGCAGATCTGGCCAGGGAGCGAGGGGTGGCCTGATGGAAGGGTCGGGTGGTTCGCCCGCACGCGCGCTGAGTGGCCGCCCGGCCGTGGCCGTCGTCGGCTTCCCCAACGCGGGGAAGAGCACCCTCGTCAACCGCCTGGCCGGCGGCCGTGAGGCGGTGACCGATGCGGAGCCCGGTGTCACCCGGGACCGGCGTGCCCTCGAGGCCGAGTGGAACGGGCTGAGCTTCGACCTGATCGACACCGGCGGGGTGGACCTGGCCGACTCGGACGAGCTTGCCCGAGCGGTTCAGTCCCAGGCGCAGGCGGCGATCGAGGACGCCGACGTGATCCTGATGGTGGTCGATGCGAGGGCCGGCCTCGGACCTGGGGACGCCGAGCTGGCGGATCTGCTGCGGCGCTCCGGCCGGCCGGTGGTGGTCGCGGCGAACAAGATCGATCGAGTCGAGGACGAGTCCGTCGCGGCCGAGCTCAACTCCCTGGGCCTGGGCGAGCCGCTGCCGGTCTCAGCCTCCCATGGGCTCGGTACCGGCGACCTGCTCGACCGGCTGGTCGAGGAGCTGCGTCGGCACGCCGTTGAGGCAGGGGACGAGGTCGAGGACGACGCGGTCCCGAGGATCGCGATCCTCGGGCGTCCCAATGTCGGCAAGTCATCGCTCCTCAATGCGCTGCTCGGCTCGGAGCGCGTGATCGTCAGTGAGCGGGCAGGGACCACCCGCGATCCGGTGGACACCGAGGCCGAGGTGGAGGGGCAGCGCGTCGTCCTGGTGGATACCGCCGGGCTGCGGCGGAGGGGCAAGGTCGCCGGGACCGTGGGGTACTACGCGCAGCTGCGTTCCGAGCGGGCCGCGGAGCGGGCCGATGCCGCGATCGTGGTCTGTGACGCGAGTGAGGGCCTCACCGCGGAGGACCTGCGCGTCGGTGAGCTCGCCATGCGCTCCGGCTGCGCCACGGTCCTCGCCATGAACAAATGGGACCTCTCACGCACCGACATTGACGACGCGCGGGCTCGCGCCGCGCAGAAGCTGCGGTTGCGCCCGCCCGTCCTGACCTGCTCGGCGCTCACCGGGCGGGGGGTGGCCGCCGTCCTGAGACAGGCGATCGAGCTAGCCCACCGCGCCGCGGAGCGCATCCCGACGCCCGAGCTGAACAAGTTCGTCTCCACCCTGGTCGCCGACCGTCCGCCGCCCCAGCGTCACGGCCGGCGCCTCCGCCTCTACTACGCGGCACAGGTGGGACGCCGGCCGCCGCGCTTCGCGATTCAGGTGAACGACCGGCGGCTGATCAACCGCGATTGGGCATTCCATCTGGAGAACCGGCTGCGTGACTCCTACGGTCTGCAGGGCGTCCCCCTGGTGATCGACTACGTGCCCCGCAAGGGCCGGAGGAACCGGAGCGCTCAGCGGGCGGGCCGGGTATAACCGGCGATCCGTGAGCGATCAGGAGAAGGAGCCCCGGCGCGAGCGGTTCAGCGACGCCTGGTTCAGGTTCGTCACCCGCCTGCGCGCGATCGGTTACTGGCTCAGGGAGAAGGGGACGATCGCCTGGCGCTGGACAAAGCGGGCGGGCGGCGACCTCTCCGAATGGTGGTCGAGGCGCTCCAGCGGGGCCAAGACGCGGATCTTCGCGGTGGCCGGGGTGCTGGTCCTCTATCTGATCGTGAAGTTCCTGCCGGTGCCGGGCGTCCCCTGTGAGATCTCGGCGGCGAAGGAGTGCGCTCCGTCGAACGACACGATCGCGTATGTGCCCAGGAACGCCGACCTCTACGCCCATCTGACCATCAACAGCGGCAGCCACCAGTGGCAGCTCGCCCGGGACCTGCACGACGAGCTGCCCAACTTCACGGCCCTCCTGCAGAGCGACACCAGCGCCCTGGCCGATTCCCTCCGCGAGGCCGGTCGACCTGACGCGCGAGGTCCTGCCCTGGGCGAAGGACGATCTCGCGCTGGTCGGCGTCCCGGGTCCCCAGAAGACAACCCCCGAGGCCTACATCGTCGGGGTCGGGGACGAGGCGAAGGCGAACCAGTTCCTGGCGAGTCTCTCAGCGGGCGGCCGGTCGAAGAAGGCGCAGATCGGGGACGGCACGATCACGGTGTATGGCGGCGGGCTCGCTACCGCCGTTGCCGACGGGGAGGCGCTCTTCGGGAACGTGCTCGCGGTCCGGGCCGCCCTGGACGCCAAAGCGGGGCTCGCGCCGGCGCTGGAGGGCTCCACCCAGGACGCGGCCAGATCCGCACTGCCCGACGTCCGCCTCGCCGAGGTCTATCTCTCGCAGTTGGGGGTCCAGCGCCTGCTCGCCGGACGAGCGGGCACGGCATCCCAGCTCGACACATTCGTCGACTACGGCGCGACCGCCGGCCTCGCCGCTTCGGCGCGTGCCGAGGACAACGGCGTGGAAGTGAACATGGTCAGCGAGTTGAACCCGGTCCTCGAGCAAAAGAGCCCGACGGTCTTCGCCAGCCTGCCGCAGTTCGAGCCGGCCCTCGCGGACGAGGCCGGCTCGAATGCGCTCGCGTACGTCGGGGTCGGGGATCTCGGCCCGGCGCTCAGCAAGGCTCTCGAGACCGCCGGCGCCAGCGCCCAGGGATTGGCCGGTTCGCTGCGCTCGCTTGGTCAGAGCCTGCAGCAACAGGCGGGCGTGAACCCCTTCCGGGACCTGCTGCCCGCGTTGGGCGGGCAGGCGGCTCTGGTTGCGCAGCCGACCGGCGGCGTCCCCTACGTAAGCCTGATCGTCGATGGCGTGGACGAGAAGAAGGCCGGGGACGCGCTCGCCTCGCTCCAGCAGCCCATCCTGCGCTCGGCCGGTACCGGTGGCCCACAGGTGCCGACCTTCCAGTCCACGGACGTCGACGGGGTCACTGTTCACTCCGTTCAGCTCTCGTCCAACGTCAACCTCTCCTACGCCCTGTTCGACGGCAAGCTGGTCATCTCCACACAGCCGGAGGGGATCGCTCAGGTTCGGGCCGGCGGCAACAACCTGGCGGGCACGGACGCCTATGACGCCGCCATCGGCCCGCTCCCGGATCGAGTGTCGGCGCTAGTCTTTCTCAACCTCGATGAGGTCCTGGGGTTGGCCCAAGAGGCCGGCCTGGCAGAGGATCCACTGTATGCCTCGCTCAGCGAAGACATCTCCCACGTTCAGTCTCTCGGGCTAGCCGTGAGGGGCAGCGACGAGGAGCTTCGGTCTGAGCTCTTCCTGGCCATCAACCACTGAGAAAAGAGCAATGCAACAGCTTTCAGACAACGAGTTCCTGTTCACATCAGAGTCCGTCACCGAGGGCCATCCGGACAAGGTCTGTGACCAGATCTCGGACGGGGTGCTCGACGCCGTGATGAAGGACGATCCGACCGGCCGAGTTGCCTGTGAGTGCCTGGTCAACACCGGGCTGGTCGTCGTCTCCGGCGAGATCACCACGGAGACCTATGTGGACATCCCCGCGATCGCGCGCGAGACGATCCGCGGGATCGGCTACGACGATCCGCGCTATGGCTTCGATCACAAGGCCTGCGCCGTGCTGAGCGCGATCGACGAGCAGTCTCCCGACATCGCCCAGGGCGTCGACAAGGGGCTCGAGCAGCGGGAAGGGGATTCCTCCGACGAGCTCGATTCCGCCGGAGCGGGTGACCAGGGGATGATGTTCGGCTACGCGTCCCGCGAGACCAGGGCCCTCATGCCGATGCCGATTCAGCTGGCACACCAGCTCGCTCGGCAGCTGGCCGAGGTGCGCAAGGCCGGAGTGATCGGCTACCTCGGGCCGGACGGCAAGACTCAGGTCACCATCCGCTACGAGAACGACCGGCCCGTCGAGATCGCCAAGGTGCTCGTCTCCACTCAGCATCGGGAGGAGGCCGGGGAGCAGATCATCCGCAACGACCTCTGGGAGCATGTGCTCGAGCCGGTGCTCCACACCGAGTACAAGGAGCTCTTCACGGAGAAGGCGCTGCTCGAGAACTTCCTGGTCAATCCGACGGGCAAGTTCGTCATCGGCGGTCCCGTCGGTGACGCGGGCCTCACGGGCCGCAAGATCATCGTCGACACCTACGGCGGGGCCGCCCGCCACGGCGGCGGTGCCTTCTCGGGCAAGGACCCATCGAAGGTCGATCGCTCAGCCGCCTATGCGGCGCGCTACGTCGCGAAGAACGTCGTCGCCGCCGGGCTCGCAGACCGCTGCGAGGTCCAGGTCGCGTACGCGATCGGCGTGGCGCACCCGGTCTCGGTGATGGCGCAGACCTTCGGGACCGGCAAGCTCTCGGACGCCGAGATCGCCCGCCTCGTCCAGGAGAACTTCGATCTGCGGCCGGCTGCTTTCCGCCGCTATCTGGACCTGCACCGGCCGATCTTCCAGAAGACCGCCGCCTACGGCCACTTCGGCCGCGAGGACGCCGACTTCACCTGGGAGCGGACGGATCGCGCCGATCAGCTGCGCGATGCCGCCGGGCTCGGGACGAAGGCCGAAGCGCCGGCCTAGCGGCCACCAGGCGCACTTCAGGAGCGAAGGGCGAAGCCCGGAGCGACTTGTGGCGGGCGGCCGCTTGTGGCCGCGATCTGCTGGCGAAGCCGTCAGTGGGGCTCGGCCGTGCCCTGGAGGCCGGTGACGATCGGGGTGGCCTTCTCCACCTCCTGGACGACCTGCTCGGGTTGGGCGACGCCCGCGAAGACGAAGTTCGATTCGTCGGTGCCGGCCGTGGTGAACTCGACGTCGCCGATCTGCATGATCCGCTCGTAGACGCCCTGGTCGTAGTTGACGTTCTGGACACGCTGGAGCCGGGTCTCCTGGACCTTTCTGGCGACGATCCCCACCTTGATGTTGAGCCTGTGGTCCGTGATCGTGTAGACGGTCGCGATCCGCTTGACGAAGCCGACGAGGATGGTGACCGCGACGATCACGGCGAAGGTGACGAGCCCGAGACCGGTGCTGGAGTCGATCAGTCCCGCCAGAACCGCCGGCCCCGCTGCGACGAGGGTCCCCTTCAGATAGAAGCCGATGATCGCCCGCCAGGAGGGATGACCCTGGTAGATGACCTTCTCGCCGGGCTGCATGTCCACGCCCGGACCCTATCGCCGGATCGGGGCGGCACGCCCGTCCGTGTCCGTACGTAGCCTGGCTCGGATGCCCGTTGCCAAGGTGGAGCCGCTGCTCACGACTCGGAGCGTGTCCGGGCCCTTCGACTATCGCCTGCCCGAGGCGATGGAGGACGTCGGCGTCGGCTCGGTGCTGGTGGTCCCGTTCGGGCGACGGCGGGTGGTCGGCGTCGTCGTCGACCTCGCCGAGCGCAGCGAGCTGCCGGACGGGCGCCTCGCCGAGCCGATCGAGGCGCTGGAGGCCGGGGTCCCCCCCGAATTGGTCGAGCTGGGGCGCTGGGTCGGAGAGGAGTACTGCTCCACGCCCGCCCGCGGCCTTGGCCTGGTCCTTCCGCCCGGGGTCGGCACGGGAGCGGAGGCGCGGCGGGTCCGCCCCCTCCTGGAGCTGGAGGTGGAGGCGACCCCCGAGGGCCTCGCGGCGGTCTCGGGTGCCGGGCGGCTCGGGTTGCGGCAAAAGGCGGTCCTGCGCGCACTGGTCGCGGGCCCTCAGCTCGCACGTCGCCTCGCGGCGACCGCCGGCTCCGACCGGGCCACGCTCAGACGCCTCGAGGCCCGCGGCCTGATCGCGACCCGGGAGGTGGAGCGCCGGCGCCGTCACGATTCGCCCGGGGTCGGCGCGGTACGCGAGGGCGTGGAGCTCACCCTCGATCAGCGCGCCGTTCTCGGCTCCGGTGGTCGGCTCCCTTCCAGCGAGGGGCGGATCCGCGGGCGCCTCCTATCTGCTCCACGGCGTGACCGGGTCAGGCAAGACCGAGGTGTACCTCGAGGCGTCCCGGGAGACGCTGGCGCGGGGGAGGGGCGCAATCGTCCTCGTCCCCGAAATCGCCCTGACCCCCCAGACGATGGACCGGTTCCGGCGGCGATTCGGCGACTCCGTCGCGCTCCTTCATTCCAAGATGGCGGCCGGCGCACGCTACGACGAGTGGCGCCGGCTGCGCTCGGGCGAGGCCAGGATCTGCGTTGGCCCTCGCTCGGCGGTCTTCGCCCCCGTCATCGATCCAGGCCTGATCGTGATCGACGAGGAGCACGACTCCTCCTACAAGCAGGAGGGCGATCCGCGCTACGACGCCCGTGAGGTCGCCCGCCGGCGTGCGGCCGAGGCCGGCGCGGTGCTGCTCTGCGGGACGGCGACCCCCCGGCCCGAGAGCTGGCACGCGCTCGAGCGGCTCGAATTGCCGACCCGCGTGGACGGACGGCGGCTGCCGCCGGTGGAGATCGTCGACATGCGCGGCGGGGTGCCGGGGCCGCTGCATCCGCGAACCCGCGAGGCGTTCGCCGAGGTGGCGGCCGAAGGGGGCAAGGCGATCCTGCTGATCAACCGCCGGGGCTGGTCCACCCATCTCACCTGCCGCTCCTGCGGCCATGCCTGGGAGTGCCCGAACTGCGACGTCTCGCTGATCCTGCACCGAGACGGCGCGCTGCGTTGCCACCACTGCGGTCACGCCGAGCCGAGGCCTGAGGCCTGTCCGGAGTGCTCATCGGTGACCATCGCCCGGGTGGGATCCGGCACCCAGCGCGTGGAGGCCGAGCTCTCCGAGCTGCTGGCGCCCCTCGAGGTCTTCCGCCTCGACTCCGACAGCGCCGCCGGGCGTGGCCACACGGAGGTTCTCCGGCGCTTCGAGTCCGCCGCCTCGGGAGTCCTGGTCGGCACCCAGATGGTCGCCAAGGGCCACGACTTCCCAGACGTCACCCTGAGCGTCGTCCTCGACGCCGACGGCGGGCTGCGCCTGCCGGACTTCCGCTCCGAGGAGCGCACCTTCGCGCTGATCACGCAGCTCGCCGGCCGCAGCGGGCGGGGTGAGGCCGGCGGGAAGGTCCTGGTTCAGGCCCTGGCGACCGGCGCGCCGAGCATCCGGCACGCCGCGAGGCACGACTCGGCGGGGTTCCTCGCCGAGGAGCTCGAGCGGCGGCGGGCCCTGCGCTATCCGCCCTTCTCGCACCTGATCGAGGTCGGACTGGCCGGCGAGGCAGAGGAGCGGCTCGAGGCCTCAGCGGAGGCAGTTCGAGAGCTGGTGGCGGATCGGCTCGCCGCCGACGACGACCTGCTCGGGCCCGCGCCGCTCTTCCGGCTCCGCGGCAAGCATCGCCGTCGCCTCGTGGTCAAGTCGGAGGGCCGCCATCAGGCGGTCGAGGCGGTCAGGGACGCGGTCGCCTCCGCTGTGCGGGACCGCGCCCTGCGTGAGGTCTCGATCTCGGTGGACGTGGATCCGCAGTAGACGGCGCCCCATCGGCGCTCCATTGCCCCGCGACTAGACTCGAAGCCATGAGCGACGAAGCCACACCGACTCCCGTCGAGGAGCTCGACGACGAGCAGCCGATCGAGGTCGAGGCCCCGGAGGGCCTTGACCAGGAGGCGCTCGAGCGGCGCTCGCGGGCGCTCTCGCAGGTCGTCAAGTTCGGTGACCCGGTGCTGCGCTCCGCCGCCTCGCCGGTGACTGAGTTCGACGAGGGGCTGGAGGCCGAGTCCGAGCGAATGATCGGGCTGATGCGCGATGCGATCGGCGTCGGCCTGGCCGCCACGCAGCTCGGCGTCCTGCGCCGGATGCTGGTTTTCCAGGTCGGCTCCGAGGCCGAGCCGACGGTGCTCGTGAACCCCGAGATCGAGTGGCGCTCGGACCAGGACTTCGCCACCGCAGAGGAGGGGTGTCTGAGCCTTCCGGGAGTGATCGTCGACGTGGAGCGGCCGCTCCACATCAGGGCGCGGGGGGTCGACGTGCATGGCGAGCCTCTCTCGATCGAGGCATCCGGGCTCGAGGCCCGCGTGATCCAGCACGAGGTGGATCATCTCGACGGCGTGCTGATGCTCGACCGGGCCGAGCGCGAGCAGAAGCGCGCGGCGCTGCGCGCCCTGCGCGAGGGCGGCACCTACGCGCCCGAGCGCACGGAAGACGATGAAGACTCAGCCGAGGAGTGAGGACCACCTACCTCGGCACCACTGAGTTCGCCGCCACGGTGCTGCGGCGCCTGGCGGACAGCCCGCACCGCCCGGCCCTCGTCGTCACTCCGCCTGACAGCCGGCGGGGCAGGGGGCGGAAGCTCTCTCCGCCTCCCGCGGCGGAGGCCGCTCGGGAGCTCGGCCTCGATCTCCATCAGGCTCCGGACGTCAACTCCCCTGGGTCACTGGAGGCGATCCGCGCCGTGGATCCCCGGGCCCTGGCGGTCTGCGCGTTCGGCCAGCTGATCAAGGAACCCCTGCTCAGCGAGTGGACGATGCTGAACGTCCATCCCTCCCTGGTACCGCGCTGGCGTGGTGCGGCTCCGATCGAGCGGGCGCTGATGGCGGGCGATGAGAGGACGGGAGTGACGATCATGCGGGTCACGGCCGGACTCGACTCGGGCCCGATTGCGCTTGCCGAGGAGGTGGAGGTCGACCCGTTGGACGACTACGCCTCGCTCTCCGGGAGGCTCGCGAAGCTCGGCGGAGAGCTGTTGGTCCGGGCCTTCGATGCCCTGGAAGCGGGGGAGATCGAGTTCACCGAGCAGGACCACTCACAGGCCACCTATGCGGAGAAGGTCTCCCCGGAGGAGCGGCACCTGCAGCCCTCCAGGCCCGCGGCGGATCTCGAGCGAATGGTGCGGGCGCTCTATCCCCACATCGGCGCCTACCTCGAGCTCGAGGGGGGCGGCCGTCTGGGAGTGCGCGCCGCACGGACCGCCGGGGATGGCCCCGAAGCCGGGACGATCGAGGTGCGTGACGACCGGCTCGTTCTCGGTTCCGCCGATGGCGCTCTGGAGCTGGATGTCGTCCAGCCGCCGGGTCGAAAGCCGATGCGCGTTAGCGATTTCCTGCGTGGGCACGACCCTCCGCAAAGGGCCCTGTAGCGTCGCTCCCAGTCGCGACCCTGTGCCTCGATACCCTCGTCAGATGGCCGAACGCCTCGATAGCGGCTTGGGTGGCGAGCCGGAAGCCCCGGAGGTCACCGAGGGCGCCCTGCAGCGCCCCAACTGCCCCGGGTGTGGCGAGCCCTGGCTGCGCCCCGCCCAGCTTCCGGGCCGGTTCGTCTGCGTCTACTGCCTGCGTCGCTTCGAGCTGGTCTCCCAGTGCCCCAACTGCGGCGAGCACGGGACGATCAGCCGCATGAGCAGGACCGAGGACATGCGCTGCCAGCAATGCGGCGACTCGATGCTCCGCTCGATCTGACCGTGGAAGCCGCCACGGATACCGCCCCGACGAGTCGCCGCGATCTCTTCGCGAGCAAGAGGGTCGCCCCATCGATCCTCTCAGCCGACTTCTCGCGGCTCGGCGCCCAGGTCGAGGAGGTGATGGCCGCCGGCGCGCGGGTCATCCACGTCGACGTGATGGACGGTCATTTCGTGCCGCCGATCACGATCGGGCCCCTGGTGGCGAGCTCGATCGCCGACCTCGTCCACGACGCCGGCGGCGCCATCGACGTGCACCTCATGATCGAGCAGCCCGATCGTCACATCGAGGAGTTCGCGAAGGCCGGGGCCGACAACATCACCTTCCACGCCGAGGCGACGCCGCACGTCAACCGCACCCTGAACGCGATTCGCGAGCTCGGCTGCCTGGCCGGGGTCGCCATCAATCCGGGGACTCCGGTGTCGGCGGTGAGCGAATCCGTCAACGACGCGGACGTCTTCCTCTGCATGACCGTCAACCCAGGCTGGGGCGGCCAGCCGTTCATCGCGGACTCACCGGACAAGGTGGGCAGGTTGGCCGCCGTCGTCGGCGCCGGGACGATCGAGGTCGACGGCGGCATCGAGCCTGCGACCGCCGGCAGCGTGGCGGCCGCCGGAGCGACTCTCTTCGTCGCCGGCTCGGCGGTCTTCGGAGCCGACAATCCCGCGGCCGCCTACACCGCGATCGCTGAAGCGGCCGGCGCCGTCTAGGGCTCTCGGCTAGATGGAGGGCGCTCCACCGGGTGACAGGCCCGACCGCCTGAGCCGCTTCAGGAGCTTCGACAGCCCGGGAGCTCGCGGCGAGTTCGAGCCGTTCCTCCGCCGGCTCGCTGCGTTGGTCCTCCTCGTCTTCGGGATCGTGGCAGCCGGGTCGATCGCGTACTCGCTCACCGAGAGCGTCTCCGTCTGGCAGCGGGTTCCTGTTCACCCTGGACACGGTGGCGACGGTCGGATCAGACCCGACCCCGCCGGACCTCCCCGGCCAGATCGTCAAGGTCCTGCTGATCGTCCTGGGCGTGGGTACGCTCTTCTACGCGCTGGTGACGGTCACGGAGTTCTTCGTCGCCGGACACCTGGGCGAGATCCTCGAGGAGCGCCGCACCCTGAACAAGATCGAAGACCTCTCCGACCACCACCTGATCTGCGGCTTCGGCCGCGTCGGGAGGCAGGTGGCGCGCGATCTGCAGGCCGGCAAAGTCAGTTTCGTCGTGATCGACGAGCTGGACGACAACAAGCACATCGCCGACCAGATGGGCGCTCCCTTCCTGCTCGGGCGGCCGTCCGAGGACGAAATGCTGAAGGCGGGGGGGATCGATCGCGCCATCTCCGTCCTGGCCTGCGTCGACTCCGACGCGGAGAACATCTTCACCTGCCTCACCGCGCGGGAGCTCCGCTCCGACATCACGATCGTCGCGCGCGCCAGTGTCGAGGATTCCGAGAAGAAGCTGCTCCGCGCCGGAGCCGACCGGGTGATCTCCCCCTACAAGTCGAGCGGAGCGGAGATGGCGCGACTCGCGCTCCAGCCCCAGGTCACGGGCGTCGTCGATGTCGCTCCCGAGTACCGGATGGAGGAGATCGACGTCGCCGAGGGCTGCCAGGCCGCCGGCCGCACGATCGGCGAGGTGCGGGGCACGACGACGATCGCCGCGGTCCGGAGCGATGACGGCGAGGTCCATCCACAGCCATCGTCGGACACCGTGCTGCGCCCTGGCGACGTGGTGGTCGCGATGGGTACAGTCGGCGCGCTCGAGGAGCTCGAGCCCCTCTTCGTCCCGTCGCGAACGAGCCCGTCCGGGACGGTGCTCGGGGATTTGGGATAGACCGGCTTCGCCATCAGATCGCGGCCACGAGCGGCCGCCCGAATAAGTCGCTCCGGGCTTCGCCCTCCGCTCCGAAGTGGAGCGACCTGGTGGCCGCTAGCCGGCTTCGTCCGCCGAGGCGAGCTGCAGCTCCAGCTCCTCGGTCGAGCCCGGTTCGATGGGTCGCTCCCTGCGCTCCAGCGGTTGGCGGTAGAGCCAGTAGAGCAGCGAGCAGAGCAGGGTCGCCGCGCCCAGGTAGCCGATCTCGACTCGGTGGAAGTCGTTGGCGACGATCGGCACCAGCGTCCAGATCACGAACACGACCGCGCAGCTGATCCAGCAGAACGAGGCGCGGCGCACCTGCCCCTTTGCCAGCGCGGCCTGGTTGAGCGTCGCGGCGGACAGATAGAGGCCCATGCCGATGCTCACGATCACGAGGTCGGCCCGCTGATAGGTGTGCTTCTTGCCGAAGGCGATCTGCATCAGGTGGGGACCGGCGATCAGCATCGCGACCACGACCAGCGCCGCGAACCCGGCGACCGCCATGATCGTCACCCGCACGGAGGCGCGGAAGTCCTCCTCGTCGCCGCGCGAGCCCAGCGTCGTGAGGTGGGGGAGGAGGCTGGTCTGCACCGCCTGGAAGAGCTGCAGGGGCGCTCGGGCGATCATCAGCACGTTGAAGATGTAGCCGGCGGCCGCGGCGCCCGACGTCGCATTGACGAGCAGCGGCCCGGCGTTCAGGAAGGTCTGCTCCGAGAGCATGATCAGGAAGACGCCGGCCGCAAACCTTCCTCCGCGTGCCAGGCTGAAGTCTTCTGCCGGGGCGTCGCCCGGCGATGGCCCCTCAGACCGCCTATCGGCGGGAGTTCCGTCGGGGCCACGTTCGGCCGCCACGCCGGTGGCAGAGGCCGTACCGAAGCGGCGGAGGAAGGCGAACGGCACAACGATCAACGACAGGGTCGGCGCGGCCACGATGCCCAGCGCCACCGCCGTCTGGCCCGAGGCGATTCCGAGGGCGACGGCGAAGGGGAACGCGGTGCGCGCGACCGACTCGCAGATGATCTGGAGTGCGTAAATCGTCAGCCGGTGGCTGCCGGCGAGGAAGCCGCGGGCGAAGTAGCTCGCCCCGTAGGCGGTGATGGCCGCGACCCCGATCCAGTAGAGAGTGGAGTTTCCGTGCAGGAGGTGGTCCTGGATCGGCGTGCGGAGCGCCAGCGCCACGACGTCGAAGATCACGGCGACGGAGAGCTGAATCGTCGCCGCCACGCGCACTGTGTGGGCGATCGGCGTGCCGTCGGCCAGGTTTTGCGAGATGGTTCGCGAGAGCAGCTGCTCGACGGGCCGCTGCAGGACCGAGACGACGATGAAGACCGACGACCAGAGCACCGCCACCTGCCCGTACTGCTCCCGCGAGAGCTCGTGCGAGGCGAGCGCGAAGTACAGATACGTGATCAGCCCGGTGATCCCGACGCCGATCGAGAGCAGGCTGGCGCGTCGCCCGTAACTCCTCGCCTCCGTCGCCCGCACCCGTCCCGCTCTCGGCATGACGGGGGAGATTAGGGGGCGCAAGGTCGCGCCATTCCGGAGCGGCCGCAACGCGGCCGCGACTTGTGAATGCGACCGTAAGCGACCCCGCCAGGCGTCAGTACAATTACTGGCTGACTGACCAGTCAATCAGTCGCCCAAGGAGGCGAGATGGTCAGTGTCAGCACCGAACAGGAAGAGTCTTATTTGCGTCGAGCCCTGGAGCTCGCCGAGCGCGGCCGCGGCCATGTGAGCCCCAATCCGATGGTCGGCGCGGTCATCGTCCGAGATGGCGAGCTGATCGGCGAGGGATTTCATGCGGAGCTCGGCGATCTGCATGCGGAGCGCGCGGCGATCGAGGACTGCCGGGGCCGCGGCTCGGACCCGGCCGGGTCGACCATCTACGTGACGCTCGAGCCGTGTGCCCACACGGGACGTCAGCCGCCCTGCACGGAGGCGATCCTCGAGGCCGGCATCTCGCGTGTCGTCTACGCCTCCGAGGATCCGACCGACAAAGCCTCAGGACGCGGGCCGGGGATGCTTCGAGACGGCGGTGTCGAGGTCGAGCTGGCCACCGGTTCGGAGGCGAGCGCCGCCCGCCTGCTCAACCAGCCCTTCCGCAAGCGGGCGCGCACCGGACGTCCCCTGGTCACCTACAAGGCCGCGATGTCCCTCGACGGCCGGGTCGCCTCGCCGACGGGCGACTCCCGCTGGATCTCGAGCGTCGAGAGCCGCGAGCTGGTGCACCGGTGGCGCGCCGAGTGCGACGCCGTGGCGGTGGGCATCGGCACCGCGCTCGCCGATGATCCCCTTCTCACCGCCCGCCTCGAGGGCTCATCCCGTCAGCCGACCCGCGTGGTCTTCGACTCCGGCGCGCGGCTGCCACTCACCTCTGCGCTTGTCACTTCTATCGACGAGGCTCCATTGATTGTGGTCTGCGCCCCCGAGGCTGCCTCGGCGGGGCGCGACGGTCTCGAGAAGGCGGGGGCGGAGGTCATCGTCGCCACCGGACGCAACGACAGGGAGCGGCTGGTTGCCGCGCTCGATGAGCTCGGACGGCGGGGGATCCAGGATTTGCTGGTCGAGGGCGGCCCGACCTTCGCCGGTGCGCTGTTCGATGCCGGCGAGATCGACGAGATCCGGCTCTTCATCGCACCTCTCTTCGTCGGGGCGGCGGAGGCACGCGCGGTTCTCGAGGGCGACGGTGCGATGCGGATCGCCGACGGCGTCCGCCCGCTTGCCACCGACTTCGAGCGGGTGGGCGAGGACATTCTGGTGCGGGCGAGGCTGCGAGAGTGGTGAGGGGCTGAGGCTGATGTTCACCGGGATCATCAAGGAGCTTGGGACCGTCGAGGCGGTCGATGCCTCCGGAGATGGAGCGCGCCTGCGCGTTCGCGCCGAGCTGGCCTCGGAGCTCGAGGAGGGCGACTCAGTCGCCGTCAATGGCGCCTGTCTGACCGCCACCTCCGTGGGCGGGGTTGAGTTCGGCGCCGATGTCATGCACCAGACGCTCTCGCTGACCACGCTGGGGGAGCTCGAACCGTCCGCGCGGGTCAACCTGGAGCTGCCGCTGCGGCCGACTGACCGGCTCGGCGGCCATGTCGTCCAGGGGCATGTCGACGGGATCGCCACGGTCACCGACCTCTCGGCCGATGGATTCGCCAAACGACTGCGAGTCGAGCTGCCGGACGAGCTGCTCCCCTTCGTGGTCGACCGCGGGTCGATCGCGATCGAGGGCGTCAGCCTGACCGTCGCCGAGCTCGCCGACAACGGCTTGGAGGTGTCGCTGATCCCGGAGACGCTCGAGAGAACGACGCTGGGAACGCTGCGGCCCCGCGACAGGGTCAACGTCGAGTGCGATGTGCTCGCCCGCTACGTGCGCCGCCAGCTTTCTGCGGACGTCGGCCTGTCACCCTTAACCATCGACAAGGAGTAGCCAGAGATGGCCAAGCAGACCAAGGAGCCGAACCTGACCGAGACGAAGAGCGCGTCGCCCTTCGCGACCATCGAAGAGGCGATCGAGGAGATCCGCCGCGGCCGCATGGTCGTCGTCTGCGACGACGAGAATCGGGAGAACGAGGGCGACCTGACGATGGCGGCCCAGTTCGCGACGCCGGAAGCGGTCAACTTCATGGCGACGCACGGCCGGGGCCTGATCTGCCTGGCGCTCACCGACGAGCGCTGCAACGAGCTCGGGCTCAACCTGATGGCGGCCAAGAACGAGGCCCCCTTCCAGACCGCCTTCACCGTCTCGGTCGAGGCCCGCGACGGTGTGACCACGGGCATCTCGGCCGCCGACCGGGCTCGCACCATCCAGGTGGCGATCGACCCGCATTCGCAGCCCGAAGACCTGGTCCAGCCGGGCCACGTCTTCCCGCTCAAGGCCAAGGACGGCGGAGTCCTCGAGCGCACCGGCCAGACCGAGGCGGCCGTCGACCTCGCTCGTCTCGCCGGCCTGATCCCGGCTGGGGTGATCTGCGAGATCATGAACGAGGACGGGACCATGGCCCGCATCCCCGACCTGGTGGAGTACTGCGCCAAGCACGAGTTGAAGATGGTCACTGTCGCCGACCTGATCGCCTACCGGCGCCGGACTGAGAAGCTGGTCGAGCGCATCGTCTCCACCAAGCTGCCGACCACCTTCGGCGAGTTCAGCGCCGTCGGCTATCGCTCACTGATCGACGACAAGCACCACGTCGCGATGGTCAAGGGTGAGGTGGCGGGCTCCGAGGACGTCCTCGTCCGCGTCCACTCCGAGTGCCTGACCGGCGACGTCTTCCACTCCCTGCGCTGCGACTGCGGCGAGCAGCTCGAAGCCGCGCTGGCGACGATCGAGCAGGAGGGCAAGGGCGTCCTGCTCTACCTCTCCCAGGAGGGACGTGGGATCGGCCTGCTCAACAAGCTGCGCGCCTACAAGCTCCAGGAGGAGGGCCTCGACACCGTCGACGCCAACCTGAAGCTCGGACTCCCCGCCGACCTCCGCGATTACGGCATCGGCGCCCAGATCCTGGTCGACCTCGGGCTGTCGAGCATCCGGATCCTCACCAACAACCCGAAGAAGATCCTCGGTTTGGAGGGCTACGGGCTCTCGGTCACCGACCAGGTGCCGATCCAGTCGGTCCCCAACCCGCACAACGAGGCCTACCTGAGGGCGAAGCGCGATCGCATGGGCCATGCGCTCCACCACCAGGGCCTGCCGCTGGACGAGCAGCTGCTCTACGAGGAGCACCGCAAGGACGAGGAGAACCGCCGGGATCACGCCGCCGGGGGACTATCCGCCCGGTGACTGAGGGGGGCTCCTACGAGCAGTTCAGCGACGAGGATCGGGAGGCCCTCTCGCGCAGCGAGTTCGCGGTCTGCGTAGGGACCTTCTACGAGGACATCGCCGAGCGCTTGCTGAACGGCGCAGCCGAGGGCTTCGATCTCGGCGGTGTCAGCGAGGCCTCGGTTCACACCTATCGGGTGCCGGGCGCCTTCGAGCTCCCCTTCGCCGCCAAGCTCTGCGCCGAGTCCGGTCGCTTCGCCGGGTATCGCCTGCCTGGGCGTCGTGATTCGCGGCGAGACCAGCCACTACGACCACGTCTGCAACGAGGTCGCCTCGGGCACGCAGCGCGTCCAGCTCGACACCGGCGTGCCCTGTGCGTTCGGCGTGATCACGGCGGAGAACATGGATCAGGCGCTCGCCCGCTCAGGCGGCGACAAGCGCGATCAGGGGCGTGGTGCGGCCATCGTCGCCATGCGGATGTCCCTGCTGCGCTCAGCGCTCAGCTGAGCCCAAAGCCGACCGCTACCATCACGCGTCCGATGGCCAAGGTCTGTCATAGCTGCGGCAAGCGACCCGCGTTCGGCAACTCGCGGAGTCACTCCATGGTCGCCACCCGGCGGCGCTTCAACCCCAACCTCCAGAAGGTCCGCATCCAGGAGGAGGGGGGCGGCACGCGACGCGTCTACGTCTGCGCGCGCTGCCTGAAGTCGAACAAGGTGACAAAGGCAGCCTGACCTGAACGCCATCGGGGTCTAGGCTTCGGCTCGCTCCCCGTATGGCTGATCCCTCAATAGAGCGTTTCCGGCGCGTGGTCAGCGCGGCCGCCGCCCACCTCGAGGAGCGGCGCAAGGAGGTCAACGACCTCAACGTGTTCCCGGTCGCTGACGGCGACACCGGGGACAACATGGCGCTCACGCTGCGGGCCGTCAGCGAGGAGCTCGACCGGCTCGACGGCCAGATGGTCGACGAGATCGGCCGCACCGAGTTGGTCAACGCTCTGGCGCGCGCCGCGCTGATGGGCGCCCGGGGCAACTCGGGAGTGATCCTCAGCCAGATCGTTCGTGGGGCCGCCGAGGAGCTCGCCAGCCGCCCCGGCGAGCTGGTCGACCCGATGCTGGTAGCGGCCGCCTTCGCGCGAGCGGCCGAGGCTGCCTACGAATCGGTGCGCGAGCCGGCCGAGGGGACGATGCTGACGGTGTTCCGCGAAATGGCGACCTCGATCTCGCGGCGCCTCGCCCACATGCAGGAGGTCCGCCTCTCGGCCGACGCTAGCCCGGCCGAGCAGGATGCGTTGCTCGCCGAGCTCCTCGAGGACGCCGTGCGGGACGGAGAGGCGGCGGTGGCCCGCACGCCAGAGCAGCTCGAGGTCCTGCGCGAGTCCGGCGTGGTGGACGCGGGGGCGCATGGCCTGGTGGTGATCCTCGCCGGTGTGGTCGCCGGGCTGCGCGGCGACGTCGAGGCCTCGCTGGAGGTGCCGCACTACTCCCCTGCGACCGACACCCGCCCGCACCACGAGGACAGCCGGTTCCGCTACTGCACCAACTTCATCGTCACCGGGTCGGGCCTGGATAGCCGCTCTTTCGCACCGATGCTGGAGGAGCTCGGGGATTCTGTCCTGGTCGTGGGCGACGAGGCGACGCTCAAGATCCATGTCCACACCGACGAGCCGCAGGACGCGGTGGCGTTGTTCGACCGAGCCGGGGACGTCAGCCAGCTCGACGTGGCCGATATGCGTGAGCAGATCGCCGAGCGCACCGCGCGTCTGCAGGCGGGGCGGTGCGCGGCCGTCGCCGTCGTTGCTGGTCGCGGGATGCGCGAGCTGTACGAGGGGCTGGGCGCGTTCGTTGTCGACGGCGGGGAGACCTTCAACCCCTCGATCTATGACCTTCTCGCCGCCATCCACGAGGTGCCCGCGGAGGAGGTCCTGGTCTTTCCCAACAATCCGAATGTGGTCATGGCCGCCGAGCGGGCGGCCGAGCTCTCGGACAAGGAGGCCCGGGTCGTTCCCTGTACCTCCCAGCAAGCTGGGGTGGCTGCGCTTGTCGAGCTCGATCCAACCTCGTCGATCGAGGTCAACGCCGACCGGATGACGGAGGCGCTGGCGGGCATCCGCGCCGGGTCGGTCGCGCCCGCCGCCCGCGATGACGCCAAGGGCCGGTTCGTGAAGGGCGACGCGGTCGGCTTCGTCGGTGATGAGATCGTCGCGTGGGGCGGCGCCGGGTCGACGATGAGCGAGACGATGGACCGCCTCGCCGAGGGCGCGGAGATCCTCACCGTCATCAGCGGCGAGGGCGCGCCGATCGCCCTCGAGGAGCTCGCGGGCCACGCTCCAGAAGGAGTGGAGGTCGAACTGCACGAGGGGGGCCAGCCGCACTACTGGTGGCTTCTCGCGGCGCAATGACGTGAGGGCCGGGCTGCCCGTCCTCTGGCAGTACAGCTTCTCCAACTACAACGAGAAGGCGCGCTGGGCGCTCGACTTCAAGCGCATCCCTCATCGCCGGCGACTCGGTGATGCCCGGCGGATTCCAGGGCCTTTGGCTATCCCGCGGGGACCGGACCCTGCCCGCGATCGACTTCGACGGTGGGCGAATCATCGATTCGACGCGCGATCATCGCCGCGCTCGAGGCGCACCATCCCGAGCCGCTCGCTCTACCCGTGCTGATTCGGAGGAGCGGAGCCGCGCCCTGGAGCTGGAGGACCATTTCGACGAGCACGCCGGCCACGACATGCGCCGTGTCGGTTTCTGGGAGCTTCGCGAGAACCTGGACTATGGCCTCGACTTCATGACCACCGACCAGCCGATGATCAAAGCGCGGGTGGCGAGGGTGCGCCTGCGACTGGCATTTCCCGTCGTCTGGAGGTACATGAGTCGGCGCTACGACTTCACGGAGAAGGCGGTCGAGCGCAGCAGAGGAATCCCTGCGGCGGCGCTCGACCGCATCGAGTCCGAGCGCAACGGACGCGACTATCTGGTGGGCGAGAGCTTCACTGTCGCCGACCTGACCGCCTCCGCCCTGCTCTACCCGCTGGTCTGGCCACCGGAGTTCCAGTACGACCTCCCCGAGCCGCCGGCGTGGGAGTTCCTCGAGCCGCACCGCGAACACCCAGCGCTTGCCTGGATCTCGGAGATGTGGCGGCGCCACCGCGGCCGCTCCGCCGCGGTCTAGACGATCTCGTAGGCGAAGGCACGCCCCGAGGTTGACAACGGTTGGGGGCTGATGGAGGATGATCCCAAGCGGGGCACCAAAGGGGAAGCCTCGACGCACTCGCCAGGATTCTCTCGTCTGGCAGAGATTGGAGGGAAGGATGAAGAGGGTTTTTCGACGCCCGTCGCCGGCGATGGTCGTTGCCATGGTCGCGCTGATCGCGGCCCTCGGCGGCACAGCGATAGCGGGAGGGGCACTTAACAAGAAGAAGGCCAAGAAAATCGCCAACAGCCAGATCACGAAGAGGGCTCCCGGTCTTTCGGTCGCGAGTGCCAAGAGCGCGACCAGCGCCGGCACTGCCGGCAACGTCAACGGCGTGGTGGTCACCCACTTCTTCGCCCAGGATTCGCCGGGCGTCGGTTTTCACACGATCGCCACGGTCGGTGGGTTGACGATCCAGGCCAGCTGCCTGGGTTCCCCGACGGCGCCGGCGCTGCAGGCGACGCTCAATGAGACCAGCAACAATTTCGGGGACGTGTACGGAAATCCGGGATTCGGCAATGGCACGACGGGAGCGGGGGTATTCGCCACGCTCACCAACGGGCAGGTCCGCGTTCGGGGGCCTGGGCACCTCCGATTTCGTCGGATACAGCTCGCACAAGGACTACAAGATCCAGTGGTTCGTGCGGCGGGCCGAGGGCAGCCCACTCGGAAACGGCGACCAGTGCTTCTACTCGGGCTACGTGACGAGCACCTGAGTAGGACCAGTACCTGACTACGTCTCGTTGGGGCCGGCCATTGAGCCGGCCCCAGCCGCTTCCGGCTACCAGCCTTCGGAGCCGGGCTCGCCCTTGAAGGGCCCTCGATCTCCTCGGTGATCCAGCCCCCGTAGAAGGCGCCCGGCTGCGGCGTGACCAGCTCATCGTCGAGGTAAGCCGCGTCGACGCGGCGGGCGTAGAAGGCGATGTGGTCCCGCAGGTCTTCGAAGCCGGGCTTCGGCTCCGGGTAGTGCCAGGCGACTCGGTTCGCGCGCTTGCCGCCGGCCTCGGCGTGGAGATAGGCGGCGGTTCCCTTCCATTCACATTCGGTTTCGATGCCCTCAGCGTCGATCAGGACCTCCTCGCGCACGTCCTCCCGCGGCACATAGACCGTCGGTGGGCTCGCGGTCTCCAGGACCCGCAGGGCGTTGTCGCTCTCGGCGATCGTCTTTCCGCCGAGGACGATCCGTACGTGCCGGTCGAGCGGCTCCACCCGTGGCGGCCGCGGGTAGTCCCAGACCGATTCCTTCGCTCTCTGCGCCTTCATGTCTCCAAGGTCACGCGTGGCGATTCGACGTTACGCCGTACCGCCACCTAGCCTAGATCGCGATGGAGGCCGCACTCGAGCGCGACCCAATTCCGGCCCCGGTCTACCTACCGCGGGCGCTCGGGACCGGAAAGCCCCTGGAGTCCGAGCAGCTGCTCGAAGGCGTCCCTGAAGTCAGGGCCGCGGCCGAGTGTTCTCGACGCTCCGCTCACCAATCTCCGGGGCGCCGGGCCGAAGCTGGCGGCCGCCGCCGGCGAGATGGGCATCTCGTCGCTCGGCGACCTGCTCAGGCATCTGCCGCACGGATACCGCGATCGCGCCGACCCGGTGGGCCTCGGCGCGCTGAAGCTGGGGGAGGAGGCCACCGTCGAGGTGGAGGTGGCGGGGGCGAAGTTGAGGCCGACTCGGCGCCGGCGCCTGACGATCCTCGAGGCCGAGGTCTTCGATTCCACCGGGAAGGCCAAGGCCGTCTGGTTCAACCGGGCCTGGCTGGCGGACCGCCTGTTGCCCGGCGCCAGGCTGCTCCTGAGGGGCAAGCTCGAGAAGCGAGGCTTCAACGTCGCCGAGCACGAGTTCCTGGGCGGCGAATCGACGCGGGCGCCCGCCGGCCTGCACACGACCGGCGTCGTGCCAGTGCATCCGGCAAGTGAGCGGCTGCGCCCGCAGCGCATCCGCGAGTGGGTCTGGCAGGCGATCCCGATGGCGCGGCACGCGGTGGAGCCGATCCCGGGCCGCCTGCGCCGAGAGCTGCGGATGGCCGGGGCGGCGGACTCACTCGTCGCCTCGCACTTCCCGGCGGATGAGCACGCCGCCGAGGCCGCCCGCGAGCGCCTCGCCTTCGAGGAGCTCTTCCTCTACCAGGCGGCCCTGGTCTCACGGCGGGGCCGGCGAGTCTCCAGGAGCAGGGGGACGCCGCTGCCGCCGTCCGGGGAGCGCGTCCGAGCCTGGCTGGATTCGCTCCCGTTCAGCCTCACCGGCGACCAGGAGAGGGCCCTCGGGGAGGTCGATGCCGACCTGTGCCGGGCCCAGCCGATGCAGCGGCTGCTGATGGGCGAAGTTGGGTCCGGGAAGACGGTCGTCGCCCTCTACGCGATGCTCCGTGCGATCGAGGCGGGGCACCAGGCCGCGCTGATGGCTCCCACCGAAACCCTCGCCGAGCAGCATTTCCGGACCCTGGAGACGCTGCTCAAAGGGGAGTCAGCCCCAGCCGGGTTGCTCACCTCGGCCACGCCGCCGGCCCGCCGCCGCCAGCTGCTCGACTCTCTGGCGGCCGGCGAGCCTCAGCTGGTGGTCGGGACACATGCCCTGATCGAGGAGACCGTCGGGTTCTCCTCACTCGCAGTCGCCGTGGTCGACGAGCAGCATCGGTTCGGAGTCCGCCAGAGGGCCGCCCTCGACGCGAAGGGCCCCGCCGGGCGCCTTCCGCATGTGCTCCACATGACCGCGACCCCTATACCGCGAACCCTCTCTCTCACCGCCTACGGCGACCTCGATACGACCGCCCTGCGGGAGCTGCCGGCGGGGCGCCAGCCGATCCGCACGCGCGTCGTCGACGAGCGCCACAGGGGAGATGCCTACGAATTCATCCGCGAGCGCCTGCGAGAGGGGCGCCAGGCCTACGTCGTCTGCCCCCTGGTCAGCGACTCCGAGGCGGTGGAAGCCAAGGCCGCCGAGGCCGAGGCGAGGCGGCTCGCAAAGGGAGAGCTCCGTGACTTCAAGGTCGCCCTGCTGCACGGCCAGCTGCCCTCCGAGCAGAAGGCACGGGCAATGAATGCCTTCTCCTCGGGCGAGGCCGACGTCCTGGTGGCTACGACCGTGATCGAGGTGGGGATCGACGTCGCCAACGCGACGGTGATGCTGGTGGAGGGCGCGGAGCGCTTTGGCCTCTCGCAGCTCCACCAGCTGCGCGGACGGGTCGGGCGCGGCGAGCACGAGTCGTTCTGCATCCTCTTCGGCGACGCGGAGTCCGACGCCGCCGCGGCGCGCCTGAAGGCGATCGCGGCGGAAGGGGACGGGTTCGCGCTGGCCGAGGTCGACCTGACGATTCGGGGTGAGGGCGAGATTCTCGGCACCCGGCAGCACGGCCTACCGCGGTTTCGCGCAGCCTCGCTGCCCGAGGACACCTCGCTGCTCCTCGAGGCGCGCAGGCGCGTCCTGGAGCTCCGGGATCGATTCGGCTCACTGGAGGCGCCGGGGGTCGGCCCCCTGATGGACGAGGCGAGGCAGCGCTTCGGAGACGAGCGGGTCGAGCAGCTCGCCGCCTAGGCCATGGCCGCCATACGGATCACCGGAGGCGAGCTGCGCGGTCGCCACCTCTACGTCCCGAAGACCGGGGTGCGCCCCACCACCGGACGGGTCCGTGAGGCGATCTTCTCGCTGCTCGGCAGCGTCGAGGGCGCACGCGTCCTCGACCTCTTCTGCGGCAGTGGAGCACTCGGCATCGAGGCGCTCTCGCGGGGCGCGGGCGGCGCGACCCTGATCGACACACGCCCGGGCGCCGCCCGCCGCAACGTCGAGGAGCTCGGACTGATGGCCCGGGCCACGGTGCTCCGCTCCGACGCGAGGCGCTTTCTGCGCGGAGCCGAGGAGGGATCGTTCGATCTCGTGCTCTGCGACCCTCCATATAGACTCGCCGACCGCCTCGCGTCCGATCTGGACCCGCTCATACGGCGCGTCCTCGCGGACGGCGGGAGGGCCATGATCGAGTCGTCCCCCGACAATCCCCTGCAAATGGAGATCCCACTGCTAATTGAGCGTGCCTATGGCGACACCTTGATCCGGGTGCACGGATGAGCGAAGAGCAGCCCCTGGTTGCGATCTGCCCCGGCAGCTATGACCCCGTCACCAACGGGCACCTGGACGTGATCGGGCGCACCGCGAAGGTCTTCGAGAAGGTCGTCGTCGGGGTCGTCAACAACCCGGTCCGCAAGGAGAAGACGCTGTTCACCGCCGAGGAGCGGAAGGCGTTCATCGAGGACGCGACCGCCGATCTCGGCAACGTCGAGGTCGGGATCATGTCCAACCTTCTCGTCGAGTTCGCGCGCGAGCACGGTGCCACGGCCGTGATCAAGGGGCTGCGGGCGATCTCGGACTTCGAGTACGAGTTCGAGATGAACCAGCTCAATCGGAAGCTGGCTCCGGAGATCGAGTCGATGTACATCTTCGCCTCCGCCAATTACAGCTTTCTCTCGTCCACCGGGGTGAAGGAGATCGCCACCTTCGGCGGAGACGTCCGGGACCTGGTGCCAGATCCGGTTGCAAAAGCGCTTGCGGAACGGCTCGCTCGGTAGATCCGTCGTGCGTGGGCGTTGGGCAGGAGCTTGCAGTTCGGCCCAGAAAGTCGACTCGGGGCCCCTCGCTGGGGCCGATGCGTAAGCTTTAGCGACCGAAATGGACGTTCTAGTACTCATCGACAAGCTCGACGACCTGGTGCACAACGCGCGCCCGGTGCCGCTCACCGATCAGGTGCGCGTCGATCGCGAGGAGATCTATGACCTCCTCGATCAGATGCGCGCCACGATCCCTGAGGAGATCAAGCAGGCTCGCTGGATCGTCAAGGAGCGCCAGGAGATGCTCGCCGAGGCGAAGCGCGAGGCCGAGCGGATCGTCAAGGAGGCACGCGAGCAGCAGGCCCGCCTCGTCGCCAACGAGGAGATCACTCGTCAGGCCGAGCGCGCCGCCGAGGAGATCGTCGAGGAGGCCCGCGAGCGCGAGCGCGAGATTCGCCTCGGCGCCGAGGACTACGCCGACGACATCCTCTCGACGCTCGAGGTCAACCTCCAGAAGTTCCTGCAGGCTGTGCAGCGCGGCCGCGACCGGCTCCAGGGCCGCGAGCGCGAGCCTTCCGAGATCGGTTAGCGGCCACCAGGCCGCACCACTTGAAGCGGCGGCTTAGCCGCCGCGCCTGATGTGGGGCGGCCGCTCGTGGCCGCGATCTGATGGCGAAGCCGCCCGTCACTAGGCTCTCTCCCAGTCGAGGAGAGGAGCTGCCGTGCCCGAGCGCTGGTTCACTGACGATGAGCTGGACGAGATGGCCCGTCCGACCATGGAGGTCGCGATCGAGGCGATCGATCGCGACGATACGGACACGGCCAAGGAGCTGTGTGAGCGGGAGAGACACGAGTCCCAGTTCATGCACGACATGCTGGTTGACGGGATGGCCGGGTTGATCTCGTTCGTCAAGGAGAAGCTCGGGGACGAGGGCGTCCGCGAGGCCTGGGAGTGGAGCCTGGAGCGGAGCTGGAAGCAGAGCGTGCAGAAGATCGACGCCGCCGACCGAAAGACCATCGCGCAGGCCCTGGCGGCCACCTGGCGCGGCCATTCGACCGGCGGGGTCGGCCCCAACCCGGGCGCCTTCGAGATCTCCGAGGACGAGGAGAAGCTCACCTTCACGATGAACCCCTGCGGCTCCGGCCAGCGGCTTTGGCGCAACGGCCGCTACGGGCCCGACGGCTGGGGAGTGACCGATGAGGCGCACGACTGGAGCTACGGCCGCAAGCGCTTTCCTCTCTACTGCACCCACTGCGCCTTCATGAACGAGCTGGGGCCGATCAACTGGATCGGTTACCCGGTCTACCCGTCCGAGCCGCCGGAGGACTTCGACCGCGATCCATGCGTCTGGCACTGGTACAAGGACCCGGCCGACATCCCGGAGCGCCATTGGGAGCGCTACGGGCTGGAGCGCAGCGCGGGTTGACGACGGAAGGAGTCGAGGAGCTTCTCAGCGAGGTGCTCGGCGAGGACCCCGGCGAGATCGAGATGACGCCGATTCCCGGGGGCGCCTCGCGCGAGACGTGGCTGGTGGAGGGGGAGCGGGGACGGTGGGTCCTCCGGCGCGATCCGGAGGGATCCGTGTCGCTCGTGCCGATCCGCGACGAATTCGCCCTGATCTCCCGTGCCCGTGACGCCGGTGTCCCTGTGCCGGAACCCCTCGCTCTGGAGCCCGCCGGTGGCAGGCTGGTCACCGACGGGATGCTGATGTCGTTCGTGGACGGCACCTCGGTGGCGCCCCGCATTCTCCGCAAGCCGGAGTTCGAGACCGCTCGCTCCCGCCTGACGGCGCAGCTGGGCGAGGCGCTGGCGCGGATCCATTCGGTCGACACGCCGGACCTGGCAGGCGTGCTCCCGGATCCGGGGAATGACCCGGCCGTCGATCAGATCGCCGAGTGGGAGCGTCAGCTCGATGAGATCGGCGAGCCGTTGCCGACGGCGGAGCTCGGGATCCGATGGCTGCGGGCCAACGCGCCTGAGCCCGCGGAGCCCCGCCTCGTGCACGGCGACTTCCGCCTCGGCAACTTCATCGTGGACGAGGGCGGTCTGACCGCGGTGATCGACTGGGAGCTCTCTCACATCGGCGATCCGGCCGAGGACATCGGCTGGCTCTGCATTCGCTCCTGGCGCTTCGGTCAGGACGACAAGCCCGTGGCCGGCGTTGGCGACCTCGACGAATTGCTCTCCGCCTACGAGTCCGCCGGAGGGGCGCCGGTCGATCGCGACCGGGTCCGCTATTGGGAGGTCTTCGGCAACGTCAAGTGGGCGGTGATCTGCGCCCGCCAGGCCCACGATCACCTGACGGGCGTGCGCCGAAGCCATGAGCTCGCCTCCCTCGGCCGCCGGATCTGCGAGCCGGAGTGGGATCTCCTGCAGCTGATCTGATGCAGGATCGACCCACAGCCCCGGAGTTGCTCGAGTCCGTCGCCGAGTACCTGTTCGGTGAGCTGCGGCCCGAGGTGCCGCGCGAGCAGCGCTTCAAGGTGCTGGTCGCCGCCAACGTCTGCGCCGTGGTGGCGCGCGAGATCCGGGCCGGGGAGGAGCCGGATGAGGCCGACCTGGCGCTCTTCAGCGAGTTGCTGGGCGAGGAGGTGAGCGACGCGCACACCGCCGCCGCCGAGCTCTCACGCAGGCTGCGGAAGGGAGAGCTGGACGACCGGATCGAGGAGCTCGCGCCGAGACTCGAGCAGCACGTTCGCCGGAAGCTTGACATCGCCCGGCCCGGGTACGCCGACGGCTAGTCGCGTCGCTCGGATCCGAGGGTGAAGGTGTTGAGCCCCGCGCCGCCGTCGACCGCGATCTCCTGCCCGGTCACCTGAGCCGCCTCCTCCGAGCAGAGGTAGGCGACGGTCGCAGCGATCTCGGCCGGTTCGACCATGCGGCCCGAGGGGAGCATCGGCTTCAGGCGCTCGAGGATCTCCTGCGGCATCGCCTGCACCTTCTCGGTCGCCACCATCCCGGGAAGGACGGCATTGGCGGTGATCCCGTGGTGAACGTTCTCGGCGGCGAGGGTCTTCACCATCCCCAGCAGTCCGGCCTTCGATGCCGAATAGGCGACCTGGCCGCGCAGGCCGGATTTGGCGGCACCCGATGAGATCGCGACGATCCGGCCCCAGCCGCGCGCCCGCATGCCGGGGAGGCAGGCCTGGACGGTTCGAAAGGCCCCCGTCAGGTTGACGTCGATATCCCCGGCCCACTGCTCGGGGGACATCCTGTGCGCGGGGGCGAGCGTGTCGGTGATCGCCGCGTTGGGCACGCAGACGTCGATCTCGGCGAGGTCGGGCAACTGCTCACTCGCGATGTCGAGCTGAAGATCGCAGCCCTCGTCTCGGTCCAGCGTGGTGACCGCCATGCCCTCGGCGCGAAGCCGCTCGGCGATCGCGGCGCCGATCCCTCGTGCCGCTCCGGTGACCAGGGCCCGGCGACGCTCCGCGGACGCGCTCATTGGAGATCCGTCTCGTGAGCTGCCGGCACGGCCGGCATCGGTCTTCTCGTAGAAGCGGCCGAGCAGCTCGTTCGTCTCGTCCGGATCGGCGCAGGTATAGGCGTTCCAGGCCTCGTTGCGGAGCTGCTCGTCGATCGTCTTGCCGACCGTGTCGAGGATGGTCTGCTTCGCAGAGCGCACAGCCCGCTGGGAGTTGCGCAGGATCTGGCGCGCCACGGTCTCGGCCTCCGCCATCAGGCGATCGTGGGGGACGACCCTGGAGACGAGGTTGCACTGCAGCGCGCGCTGGGCGTCGATTGGCTCGGCCGTGAGCAGCATCTCGAGCGCGATCCCAGTGCCACAGGTGTTCACCAGCCGCACGATCCCGCCGTCCCCGTGGTGGAAGCCGCGGCGGGCCTCGAAGGACCCGAACATGGCGCGCTCCGAGGCGATGCGGATGTCGCAGGCGAGCGCCGTTTCGAGGCCGCCGGCGAGAGCCCAGCCGTTGATCGCTCCGATGATCGGCTTGTAGATGCGGTGCTGGCCGCGGGTGAAGCCGTTGAGGCCGAGCTCGACGATCGCGCGGATGTCGGTGGCGTCCCCGTCGACGACGATCGGAGGGATGTACTCCTTGAGATCGGCCCCGGCGCAGAAGGCATCGCCGGCGCCGGTGAGGATGGCGACGTCGACCGAGTCGTCCTCGGCGAAGTCGGCCCACGCCGCGATCATCAGACGGTGGACCTCCGGGCTGACCGCGTTGCGGGCTTCCGGCCGGTTGATGGTCAGGTAGGCGATCCGGTTGCGCTTCTCGTAGAGGACGACGCCCTCATCCGCCGAGGGTGGTGGGCCGGGCCGATCGGGGTTGTGGTGGGCCATCGAGGCTCTCCTTCTGCTCGGGTCGCGCCGGATCGTATGCCCCGTTCTTGACTCGCGGTGCTCGGCCGACATAGGGTCGTCTCGCCGGGGAGCTTGTCCTAACGAAAGGGGAACCGAATGCTGTCTCGTTTGCGAAAGCATGCGACCTTCTCGAATGTGGTCGCTCTGCTCGCCCTGTTCATCGCGCTCGGTGGCGCGGCCTACGCGGGCACGAAGATCAACGGCAAGTCGATCAAGAACAACTCGATCCCGAAGAAGAAGCTCAAGGCCAGCGCCCTCAAGGGCCTGGACACCTGCCCGAGCGGAGCGACCAGCTACACGAACGGCATCTGCTACGGCTCTCAGCAGGCCGCCAACGACTGGGACATCGCTGCGCGTGACTGCGCGACAAAGGGGCTCCGCCTGCCTGACCTCGGGGAGGGCCTCCTGATCACGAACAAGACGGTGCTGCCGTACATCTGGACCACGGACGTTTCGGACACCGGGCCACCCAGCACGCGGGTGGTCGTGCGGACTGACGACTCCGGCTTCAGCCGGATCGCCACCTCAGTCAAGACCGGGCCGGTGGCGTACGTCTGCGTCCTCAACGCGACCAACCCGCCCTCGTAGGGGGCGAACGCCCTATCCGTACGTGGCGCGGACGACCGCGAGGTCGTCCGCGCGCCACGTCACCTCGCCGCCGCACCACTCGGCGAGCTCCTCGGCGGTGTCGGGGAAGTCGAAGTCCGGCTCTATCGGGGTCACCTGCTTCTCCGTCTTGACGACGTCGCCGATCACGAGCGCCCGTGACTGCTCGCGAACGCGACGAAACAGCGTCCGTTTGGCGTCGTCCTTCAGATGGTGCACCGAGAGCACCGAGATCACCAGGTCCCAGGGGCCGTCGGGCAGAGGGTCCTCCATGCGAGCGAGCTGGACGTCGTCGTATTCCTCCCGAAGCCGGTAGACCATGTCCGGGCTCGCGTCCAACCCGATGATCCAAGCGTCCGGGTAGGCCTCGAGCAGGACCCGAGTCGTTTCCCCTGTTCCCATCCCGAGCTCGAGCACGCGGTCCGGGGCGAATGGGATCGCGTCCACCGCGGCCCTCTGGAGCTCGTCGTAGCGCGGGACCTCCGCCCGGATCTCCTCCAGGTAGGTCTCCGGGTTCCAGTGAAATTGCGCGCACACGTCTGCCGCTACCCTCGAAGCGAGTGTATGCGGAAGGGGGAAAAGTCGATCTCGAGCGACTGGCGCTGTCGAGCGGGCAGGCTCGGTCGCTCGATCTCGAGGTCGGCCTGGACCCGATCGAGCTCGGCGGCCAGACCTATTCTCCGGCCGGCGGCGGGGCGGAGGCCCGCCTCGACGTCTCGCGGACGAGCAGCGGCTACGCGCTGCGACTCCGCTTCGAGGGCGAGTTGAGCGGCCCCTGCGTCCGCTGCCTCGAGTCCGCCGCAAATGCGGTCGAGGTCGACGCGCGGGAGGTGGACCACCCCGGGGCCAACGACGAGGAACTGCGCAGCCCCTACGTCTCCGACGGCGTGCTGCACATCGACCGCTGGGCGAACGATGCGCTCGTCCTCGCTTTCCCCGCCCGGCCGCTCTGCCGGGACGACTGCGCAGGGCTCTGCCCCGTCTGCGGCGAGTCGCTCAACGACGCCGATCCCGAGGCGCACCGCCATCAAAGCGGCGGGGATCCGCGGATGGCGAAGCTCAGGGACCTGAAGCTGGAGTAGCTATCCTGCCCCGCTCATGGCGGTCCCCAAGAAGAGACAGTCGAGGACGCGGCGCGACAAGCGGCGCGCGCAGCACAAGGTCTCGGCCCCGCGCCTGAACGAGTGCCCGCGCTGTCACAGCCCGCGCCTGCCTCATCGCGTCTGCCCGACCTGCGGCACCTATGCCGGCCGCGAGGTGATTCGCCACGACGTCTCCGAGCCCACGCCGCAGGCTGAGCAGCCCTCCCCGCAGGACTGAGGTGCCCGCCCCCGTCGCCCTCGATGGCTACGGGACCGACGCCGGTCCCGAGGTCGTGGCGGAGGGAGCCCGGCTCGCCGCGGGCGACGGCATCGGGGTGCGGATCTTCGGCCCGAGCTCCGTCACCACCTCGGCCGGGGTCGCGCTGGATCCGACCACGGAGTGGATCGGCAACGAGGCCGAGCCGGTCGCCGCGGTGCGCTCCACGCCCGAGGCCTCCGTCGTCCGCGCGGCCGCCGCGGTCGCTGCCGGAGAGTGCAGCTCGCTCGTCAGCGCCGGGTCCACCGGTGCGACCATGACCGCCGCTCTGTTCGCGCTGAAGCGAGCCCAGGGGGTCCACAGGCCGGCGCTCGCGGTCCAGATCCCGGTTCCCGGGACGGACGGCCCGCCGCTCCTCTTCCTGGACTGCGGCGCCAATACCGACGTGCGACCGCAGCATTTGATCCAGTTCGCCTTCCTGGGCTCGGCCTTCTCGGCCGCCGTGCTCGGCGTGCAGAACCCTCGTGTCGCCCTGCTCTCCGTCGGCGAGGAGCAGAAGAAGGGCCGCTCCGATGTGGTGCAGGCCCATGAGGCCCTGACCGGGGCGGAGGGAATCCGATTCATCGGCAACCTCGAGGGGCGCGACCTGCTCGCGGGCGAGGCCGATGTGGTGGTGACCGACGGGTTCACGGGCAACGTCACGCTGAAGACCCTGGAGGGCACCGCCAAGGCGGTCGCGGATGCGGTGCGCGCCGCGGCTCGCTCGGGGCCGATGGCCTCCGCGGGCGGGCTGCTCCTGCGGCCGGCGCTCGGCGCCCTCCGTGCGAGCATGGATCCAAACTCCGTCGGCGGCGCGATCCTGTTGGGCCTGCGGGGTGTGGCCGTGGTGGCGCACGGCAGCTCCACCCCCGAGGGGATCGCCAACGCGGTCAGGCTCGCCGATCGCGCCGTCCGCGAGGGCGCCGTCGAGCGGACGGGGGAGCTGCTGGCGGCCTCGGGCGTCACGCGCGACGCACTGCGCGAGGCGCCTTCCGGGACAGCGGAGCGATAGGGGATAATCGCGGCGATGGAACGCGAAGAGGTGATGACGCTGGTCCGGAGCCATCTGAGCACCGAGTTGGAGGTGCCGGCTGAGCGGATTCAGCCCGAGACCCGGTTCCGCGAGGACCTCGACGCCGACTCCCTCGATCTGTACGAGCTCGTCATGGAGCTCGAGGACCGCTACGAGATCCGGGTGAGCGAGGAGGAGGCTGCCGGGATCGAAACGGTCGGCGACGCCGTCGACTTCGTCTGCGAGCGAGTAGATGCGAGGGTGCCCGGAGGCGAAGCCGGAGGGCAACCCGTAAGACGAAGCTAGGAGGAGGAGCGAGCTAAGCCGATGACACCCGGCACCGCCTCGCTGGCGGAGCTGTTCGCGGATACCCCCGAAGAGCTGCGTCGGCAGGCACTCTCACACTCGTCCTGGGTCGACAGTCGGACCGAGTCGTACGGCAGGCTCGCCTTTCTCGGCGACAGCGTCCTCGGCCTCTCGGTGGCCAGCCTCCTCTTCGAGGACCACCCGGATGCCGACATCGGAGAGCTGACGAAGATTCTCAACCAGGCGGTCAGCGGCCGGGCCTGCGCCGAGGTGGCCCGGCGGCTTGGCCTTCCGGAGATGCTCTCGGAGGAGGCCCCCGACGACGGGGACGGTCTTCCGGTGGAGACACTGCTTGCCTCGGAGCGGACGCTGGCCTCCGTGTGCGAGGCGGTGATCGGCGCCTGCTATCTCGCGCACGGGTTCGAGCGATCCGAGGGGGCGATCGTCGACGCCTTTGCCGACGAGATCGAACAGGCGACACGCGAGCGCCTGGACTTCAAGTCGGAGTTGCAGGAGCGCCTCGCCCGGGACGGTGAAACGGTCAGCTATGAGATCGCCAATGAGGTGGGCCCCCCGCACGATCGGCGGTTCGAGATCCGCGCCACGGTGCGTGGCGACGAGCTCGGCATCGGCTCGGGGAGGAGCAAGAAGGAGGCGGAGCAGGCGGCGGCCGAGCGCGCCCTGGAGAGATTGCGCACATAGCGGGAGTTGCGTCCGGCTTGGGCGCGAGGCTTCCCGTACCTGCCACCCTTCCCTGCCCCATGTACCTGAAGGCAATCAACCTGAAGGGCTTCAAGTCCTTCCCCGACCGCACCCGCCTGACGTTCTCGCCGGGCGTCAGCGTGATCGTCGGACCGAACGGCTCCGGCAAGTCGAACATCACCGACGCGGTGCTCTGGGCGCTGGGGGAGCAGAGCCCCTCGGCGATCCGCGGGCAGCAGATGCGGGACGTGATCTTCGCCGGCGGCAACGGCCAGTCAGCACGGCGCTTCGCCGAGGTCGAGGTGGTGATCGACAACTCGGAGGGGCTCGCCGCGAGTGAGTTCTCGGAGATCTCGATCTCACGGCGGATCGAGCGCAACGGCGACGGGGAGTACCGGCTGAACGGCGCGCGCTGCCGCCTCGCCGATGTCCTCGAGGCGCTCTCCGACACGAACATGGGCCGGGAGGCCCATTCGGTGATCAGCCAGGGCAAGGTCGAGGAGATCGTCAGCTCGAAGCCGAGGGACAGGCGATTGCTGATCGAGGAGGCGGCGGGGCTCGGCAAGCACCGCAAGCGCCGACACAGCGCCCAGCTCAGGCTCGACCGCACCCGCGACAACCTCGAGCGGGCACACGACGTCGAGCGGGAGGCTCGCTCACACCTGCGCCCGCTGAAGCGCCAGGCCGAGGCGGCCGAGCGGACCGCGAAGCTGCTCACGGCAGTCCAATGAGCAGCGCGCTCAGATCGTCGCCGACGACCTGCGCTCCCAGCAGGAGCGGCTGACCGCCGCCGAGGCGAAGCTCGCCGAGGTCCGCGCCACCCGGGATTCGGTCGAGAAGCGCTTCGAGGAGGTGCGGGCTCGGCGGACTGCAATCGAGGAGCGGATCGCGGCCGGTGAGGAGGGACGCCGCCGCCACGGCGAGCGCCTCGCCGAAGCGCGGGCGGCGACCGAGCGCGTTCGGGCGCGTGCGGAGTCCCTCGATCTCGCCGAGCGGGATCTGCGGGGCGCCCTCGGCGAGCGCCAGCTCCGGCTGGATGCGCTGGAGGAGGAGCCGGACGAGACTGCGGCTGCGGCTCGGATGGCGGAACTCGAGGCAGAGCTCGAGAAGCTGGGCGCAGATGCCTCCGAGGAGGGCGCGCGCCTGCGCCGCGAGGCCCAGGAGGCCGAGCAGCGCCGAGTGGCGGCGAAGGCGGCCCTCGAGCCGCTGCAGCGGGCCGAGGAGGAGATCGGTGCTGCGCTGCGACAGGCCGGCCAGATGCATGAGAGGGCCCGGGCCGAAGCACAGAAGGCATCCGAGCGCCGGGCGCGCTCGCCGGAGAGCTCGCGGCTGTCGAGGCCAAGCTGGCTGCGGCCGCGGTCGAGGGGGAGCACGAGGCGCTGGCGGGCATGCTCGAAACCGGGTCGGGGCTGGAGCGCGCCGTCTCGGCGGCACTGGGCGAGCGGCTCCGCGCTTCGATCGTCGGCTCGGTCGCTGAGGGGCGCGAGCGGCTCGCGGGCGCCGACGGGGCAGGGCGGGCGCTGCTCAGGCATGA
The DNA here is from genome assembly GCA_963740995.1 of uncultured Solirubrobacterales bacterium. Taxonomy (GTDB): domain Bacteria; phylum Actinomycetota; class Thermoleophilia; order Solirubrobacterales; family 70-9; genus DASUPK01. The sequence continues at coordinate 25,619 of CAVUGL010000005.1, read as the reverse complement.
AACGGGTGGCTCGGCTTCGCCTGCGGAGTCCCCTCCCATGACGGCGAAGCCGGCGAGCTCCTCGCCCAAGGAGGGCGCCCGCCGCCTGCTGGATCTGATCGAGGCCCGCGGGGACGCCGTCCCCGTCACCGAGCGCCTGCTCTCCGATGCCTGGCTGGTCGATGAGCTCGAGGGGATCGCCGAAGGGTTCGCGGGCGTCGCCGTCACGGTCGACGGTGAGTGCTTCGACGCGGGCGCGGGCGAGATCCGCAGGCTCCCGCGCGAGGGCACCGACCCGGCCCTGGCCGCCCGCTCCGAGCGCGAGGAGCTCGCCTCACGACTGGCCCAGCGCGAGCAGACGGAGGAGCGCTCCAGAAACGACCTGCAGCGAGCCGAGACGGCTCTGACCGAGGCCCGCAGCCGCGAGGAGGAGTCCCAGAGCGCGTTGCGGGAGGCTCGGCGCGCGCTCGACCAGGCCGCCGAGGAGGCGAGCCGGACGAGCTGGCTGGCCGAGCGTCACGCGGAGCGCGAGGGCGAGGGCTCAGGGACCGCGATCCAGCGTGCCAAGCTCGAGGCCGAGCTGGCGGCGGAGCGCCGTCATGCCGAGGGCGCCGAGAAGGCTTACGCGAAGAGGCTTCGCGACCGCGACGAGCTCGAGCGGCGAATCAGGCTGGAGAGCGAGACGCTGCCCGCGCTGGGGAGGGCGCGCGACGCGCTGCGCCGCCTCGCCGAGCGGCTCGAGCACCACGCCGAGCAGCTGGCGGGGCCCAGGACGAGGGCGGGGGAGATGTCGCCGCGGAGCTGCGCGAATGCTCGCAGGAGGAGTTCGGGCTCCAGGCTGAGCTCAGAGACGCGAGCGAGGCGATGACGGTGGCCGAGGTCGAGGCCACTCAGTTGCGCGGTCACCGCGACGAGAGCACGGTCGAGCTGCAGCGCCTCGGCGCCGCTCTCGGCGAGGAGCTGGGAGCCGCCGAGCGGGCCCTCGATGAGGAGGATCGTCAGGGGATCGAGGCCAAGCTCGCCCGGCTGGAGCGCAGCCGCGAGCAGATCGGCCCGGTGAATCCGCTGGCCGAGCGAGAGTACGCGGAGGCGCGCGAGCACGTCACCGAGCTCTCCGAGCAGCGCAAGGACCTCGAGGCCGCGATCACGGAGCTGCGGGCGCTGATCCGGCGCACCGACCGCGAGATTGCTGCGGCCTTCGAGGAGACCTTCGAGGCCGCCGCCCGCGGCTTCGAGGAGATGGTGGCGGAGCTCTTCCCCGGTGGAAAGGGACGGCTGCGCCGCGTCGACGTCGGCGGAGCACCGCGCCCCTTCGCCGGCCAGGCGCCTGAGCCCGAAGAGGAATCCGACGATGACGAATTCGAGTTGACGCCGCCGGATGAGGACGGCGGGGTCGAGATCGAGGTGACGCCGGCGGGCAAGTCCACCCGGCGGCTCTCGCTGCTCTCGGGCGGCGAGAAGTCACTGGTGGCGTTGGCGTTCGTCTTCGCCGTTCTCATGGCGCGCCCCTGTCCCTTCTACATTCTCGATGAGGTCGAGGCCGCCCTCGATGACATCAACATCGATCGCTTCCTGCGCCTCGTCCGGCGCTTCGCCGAGCGCTCGCAGTTCATCGTCGTCACCCACCAGAAGCGGACGATGGACGCCGCCGACATCCTCTACGGCGTCAGCATGGGCGGCGACGGCGTGACGAAGGTGGTCTCGCGCAAGCTGCCGCGCGACGAGCTCGGCACCGGCGTGGAGCCGGTTGCCGAAGCCACCGAAGCCGAAGCCGCCTAGTCTGCGGCGCCGATGGCGCGCAGCTGGCAAGAAGCCTTCGACCTCGGTGATCGCGACGGTCCCGCCGCTTGATCAGACCGAGGAGCGGGCGAGTGTCTTCCGGCGACTCCGCGAGAGCCTCACACGAAGCCGCCAGGCTTTGACGGCGGAGCTCTCCTCGAGCTTCACGGAGCGGATCGACGAGTCGACCTGGGAGCACCTCGAGGAGGCGCTGATCCTCGCCGACGTCGGAGCCAAGACGACGGCCGCGGTGGTGAGGCGACTCGAGGACGAGGTCGAGGCCGGCGAGCTGACTGGGGGAGAGGCCCTGCGGGATCGGCTGATCGCCGTCCTTGCCGAGACCGCATCCCCCGGGAGTGAAGACAGCGCCCGAATCAACCTCCGCGATCGTCCCTCTGTGCTGATGGTCGTCGGGGTGAACGGGACCGGCAAGACGACCACGATCGGGAAGATCGCCTGGCACCTGCAGAAGGAACTCGGCCTCGACGTGATCGTCGCCGCGGCCGACACCTACCGTGCGGCCGCCGTCAACCAGCTGGCCGAATGGGCCGACCGCGCCGGGACGCAGATCGTCCGCGGCACCGAGGGCGGGGATCCGGGAGCGGTGGCATTCGACGGCGTAGCCGCGGCCCAGGCGCGTGGCGCGGACGTGGTGATCTGCGACACGGCGGGGCGCCTCCACACCCACGGGAACCTGATGGAGGAGCTGGCCAAGGTCCGCCGGGTGATCTCCAAGCAGTTGCCGGACGCACCCCAGGAGACGCTGGTGGTGATCGACGCCACTACCGGCCAGAACGGCGTCCGGCAGGCTCAGGAGTTCGCGAAGTCGGTCGAGGTGTCCGGCGCGGTCCTCACCAAGCTGGATGGGAGCGCCAAGGGCGGCGTCGCTCTGGCGATCGCCTCCGAGCTCGGCATCTCGGTGAAGCTGATCGGAATCGGGGAGTCGCTCGAGGACCTTCGGCCCTTCGACGCCGAGCAGTTCGCGCGCGCTCTGATCGGCGAATGACGCCCAGGTCGACGCCTGTTACCCGTACTGCAAGAGCCATCGCAGGTCGTCGCGGGGATCGCGGGAGCCTGGATGCGTGCCATTGGGAGGCACCAAGCCGAGGGTCCTTGTCGCCCTGCTCGGGGCGATCGCGGGGCTGCTCCTCGCAGCGCCCGCTTCAGCCGGTGCTGCGAGCGCCGATGTCGCGGCGCTGCAGGTCGCGATGAACGCGCTGGGCCTCTATCCGCACCCGGTTGATGGGATCAGCGGCCCCTGGACCCAGCAGGCCGTCCGCACCTTCCAGTCGCGGCACCAGCTTGCGGTTGACGGGGTCGCGGGACAGCAGACCCGTGCCGCGCTCGGCAAGCGCGGTAAGCCGAACCTCGGCGCACGGCCGATGCGGGAGGGCAAGCGCGGCTGGGACGTCGCGGCGCTCCAATTCCTCCTGCGCGAGCGCGGCTTCGAGCCTGGAGGGTTTGATGGCGGGTTCGGACCCAACACCCAGAACGCGGTTCGACGTTTCCAGGGAGCCGCGCACATCGGCGTCGATGGCGTGGCGGGGTCCGCGACGATCAACGCGTTGCAGGGCACGCAGGTGGTCGCAGCGTCGCCCATCGGACCGGTTCGCTTCTTCCGACCGGTCCCTGGACCGATCGGCGATCGCTTCGGCTGGATTCCGCCTGGCCGCTGGCACACCGGGCTCGACTTCCCGGAGCCGATGGGGACGCCGATCCATGCCGGTGGTGTCGGTGTCGTTTCCTTCGCGGGCTTCAACACCGGCGGCTACGGCAATCTCGTGGTGATCACGCACCGCCTGGGCTTCGAGAGCTGGTATGCGCACATGTCCCGCATCGCCGCGTCGGTCGGCCAACGCGTCGTCGGTGGCCAGACGATCGGCTACGTCGGCTCAACCGGGCATTCGACCGGCCCGCACCTGCACTTCGAGGTTCGTCACTTCGGAACCCCTGTCGACCCGATCCCTTACCTGCTCGGCTTCCGCTCGGCCGCCGCCGCCGGCGCCCATGCAGTCTCATCGGCGCCGCAAGTGCCGCCCGAACGCCGATGCGCGCGGCCGGCGGGCCGACCCGCTGACCGCGCGCCTCGACCGCTGTCCCTAGAAGGCGAGCAGCGAGAACGTCCGGTTGTCCACCACGTTCCCCGCGCCGTTCCGCACCACCACCTGGAAAACGTTCTCACCGGGCACCGGGGAGGGGTTGGCCAGGTTGTACGTGACCAGCCCGTCGCCGGCGACGTCGGTGACGACCGCGGACCCCGATGCGTTAGGGCCCGCATTGCCCACGAACCTGACGTAGTACTGCCCCTGTGCCAGGCGCTCGACCTGAACCGAGCTGCTCAGGTTGCCTGGCTGGAAGCAGTTGAACCCGGGGACGTTCGTGAACGTCGGCCCCAGGCCCGTGGTGTCCACGACGGCAGTCGCCTTGATTGAGCCTCCCGCGCAGAATCGCTGCAGATCCGCCGGCGAGGCTCCGCCGACCTTGGCGGCGCTCGCCACGTTCAGCCCGGGTGCCTGTTTCGCGATTTCCTGGTCGGCGATGCTCCGGACCTTCATCTTGTCCTTGCCCTTGAGCGCCGCGTAGCCGACTCCGCCCATCGCCATGAACAGCGCCAGGCAGGCGATCACCAGCGCAGGGCTGGGCCGCAATCCTCGAAGGATCGTTCTCATGACTTCCTCTCGTCAGAGCCGGCTGTGACGCCGGGCTCGGTTGCGCGGAGAAACCCTCGACAACCGAGCCACGGCGGCCAGCCATCCCCCTGGTATCTCCCTGACTTTCTTCTCCCTACGGAGGAGGTCCCCGCCAGGATTGGTGCCGCTCTAAGCTGGCACTCGGATGTTCGATCAGCTTTCAGAGCGGCTACAGGGCGTGCTCAGTGACGTGCGCTCGAGGGGCAAGCTCTCCGAGGACGACGTGAACAAGGCTCTCCGCGAGGTGCGCCTTGCGCTGCTCGAGGCTGACGTCAACTTCAAGGTCGTCAAGGATTTCACCGCTTCGCTCCGGGAGCGCCTCGCCGGCGAGGAGATCTCTGAGGCGCTCAATCCCGGCCAGACCGTGATCAAGGCGGTCAACGACGAGCTCACCGAGCTGATGGGAGGCGCCGGCCGCGACCTGGTCTTCGCGCCGAGTGGCCCCACCGTGATCCTGATGGCCGGCCTGCAGGGCTCCGGCAAGACGACAGCCTGCGCGAAGCTGGCAAAGCTCCTCGGGAAGCAGAACAAGAACGTCGCCCTCGCGGCCTGCGACCTGCAGCGCCCCGCCGCCGTGGAGCAGCTAGAGAAGCTCGGAGCCCAGGCGAAGGCCCATGTCTACTCCCAGCCTGGCGAGACGGACGCGGTCAAGGTGGCGTCCTGGGCCCGGGAGCAGGCTGTGCGCGAGAACCGGGACGTGCTGATCGTCGACACGGCCGGCCGGCTGCATGTCGATCAGGAGCTGATGGACGAGCTCGCCAAGGTCCGCAAGGTCACGAAGCCGCACGACGTCCTCCTCGTCGTCGACGCGATGACCGGTCAGGACGCCGTCAACGTCGCCGAGAGCTTCGCCGAGACCGCGGACTTCGACGGCGTCGTGATCACCAAGCTCGATGGCGACGCTCGCGGCGGCGCGGCGCTGTCGGTCAGGGCGGTGACCGGCAAGCCGATCATCTACGCCTCGACGGGCGAGAAGCTCGACGAGCTCGAGCGCTTCCACCCGGACCGGATGGCGGGCCGCATCCTCGGCATGGGCGACGTGATGTCGTTGATCGAGAAGACCCAGGACGAGTTCGACGCCGACGAGGCGGCCGATCTCGAGCGCAAGATCCGCAAGCAGCAGTTCACCCTGGACGACTTCCTGACACAGATGAAGCAGGTCAGGCGCATGGGGCCGCTCGGCAACCTGATGAAGATGATGCCCGGGATGGGTAAGGCGATGCAGGGGATGGGTCAGGTCGACGAGCGCGAGCTCGACCGCCTCGAGGCGATCATCCAGTCGATGACCCCCTACGAGCGAGCCCATCCCGGCGAGATCAATGGCTCACGGCGCAAGCGGATCGCGACCGGCTCCGGTACGACGGTCCAGGCGGTCAACCGCCTGGTCAAGCAGTTCGGGCAGATGAACAAGCTGATGAAGCAGCTCTCCGAGGGCAAGATGCCCGACCCGCAGGCGCTCATGCGGGGCATGCGTTAGGCGAGAGCCGATCGTCTAACCTCCGCCGCCGCATGTCCGTGAGAATTCGACTTCGCAGGGTCGGGAGCAAGAAGAACCCGATCTGGAGGGTTGTGGTGGCCGACCAGCGCTCGCCGCGGGACGGCCGTACGATCGAGACGATCGGCCAGTACAACCCGCAGAACGACCCGTCGCTGATCGTGATCGATCAGGACCGGGCTCGCCACTGGCTGGAGAAGGGCGCCCAGCCCACGCGCACCGTGGCGACCCTTCTGCGCACCCAGGGAATTCAGGCGACCGGCCGCTAGGCGCCTGCGGATCGGTGCGCGAGCTACTCGACTTCCTGGCCCGCTCGCTGGTCGAGAACCCCGATCGGGTCGAGGTGAACGAGATCGAGGAGATCGACGGCGAGGTGGTCCTCGAGCTTGAGGTGGCCGAGGACGACCTTGGCCGAGTGATCGGACGCGGTGGGCGCGTCGCCAACGCGCTCCGCTCCGTGATGAAGGCTGCGGCGGCCCGCGAGGAGAAGCGCGTGGTCGTCGACATACTTGACTAGTTGAACCTGGACGTCTTCACGCTGTTCCCGGACCACTTCGATTGGTTCCTGCGCCAGCGCCACGTCTCCAACGCGCTCGCCGGCGACAACGAGCTGCGCCTCCACAACTACCGCGACACGACCCCGCTGGGTGCCGGCCAGGTCGATGACTCACCCTATGGCGGCGGCGCGGGAATGGTGATGAGGGTCGACGTAGTCGATGCCGCGCTGGAGGCCGCCTACGGCTCCAACCGCGATGCGGTCCGCAAGATTGCGATGACGCCGTCCGGCAGGCTCTTCGACGAGAGCTTGGCATCCGAGCTCGCCGGCGAGCCACGGCTCGCGCTGCTTTGCGGGCGCTACGAGGGGTTTGACGAGCGAGTCGTCGAGCATCTCGCCGACGAGTCGATCTCAATCGGCCGCTACGTGCTGGCGGGCGGAGAGCTGCCGGCGATGGTGATCTGCGATGCCGTGCTCCGGAAGCTCCCCGGTGCGCTCGGGGATGCCGAAAGCGCGATCGAGGAGTCCTACAGTGAGGCCCTCGAGGGCGCCCCCGAGTATCCGCACTACACGCGGCCGGCCACCTACCGGGGCTGGGATGTCCCCGAGGTGCTCCTCTCCGGGAACCACGCCTCGGTTCGCGAGTGGCGGTTGGAGCAAGCTCGCCGCCGAGCGGGTTAACGCTTCTCCGCTACATTTCGCGTCTGCGCGGGCCGCCGGTGCGCGCATTTTTTGGGCCCGGCCGCGGCGCTTTAGGCGTGACTGAGGGCGGGCTCCCAGCATCAGCCACACATCACATGCACTGATGAGCACAGTCATCGACAGCCTCGAGCAGCGAGTCCTCAAGCGGCGTCCCAGGTTCGACGCGGGCGATCGAGTGCGCGTCCACTTCCAGGTCGTCGAGGGCACCCGCCGCCGCACCCAGGTCTTCGAGGGCATCGTGTTGAAGCGCCAGGGCAGTGGCGCCCGCGAGACCTTCACGGTCCGCAAGCAGTCGTTCGGCGTTGGTGTCGAGCGGACCTTCCCGCTGCACTCGCCGAAGATCGAGAAGCTCGAGGTGGCCGCGCGCGGCGATGTCCGCCGGGCGAAGCTCTACTACCTGCGGGACAAGGTGGGCAAGCGCGCCCGCGTCGCCGAGCGGCGCTGGGGGATCGAGGACGAGATGGTCGTCGCCGCCGAGGACGCGGAGGCCGTCGATACTGAGGGCGTCGCTGTCACCGAGGCCGAGGCCGAGCTGGTCGAGCCGCCCGAGGAGGAGGGCGAGCCCGCCGAGGGCGAGGGCGAGGAGCAAAAGCCGGCGGAGGAGGAACCCGCCGCAACCACGGATACGTCCGCAAGCGAAGCCGAGGACGTGCCCGCGGATGGTGGGGATCAGGCGGAGGCGGAGCAGGAGCCGGAGCCCGAAGCGAAGGCCGACGCCTCCCCCGACGAGGCAGAAGACTGAGAGTCCCGCGACCGCACAGCACCCAGGGCGCGCTCCTCGAGCTCGTCATCATCGTCGCGCTCGCTCTTGGGCTGGCTCTCGGGATCCAGGCGTTCATCGTCAAGCCGTACCAGATCCCGTCGGAGTCGATGGAGCCGACGCTCGACGTCGGCCAGCGTGTTCTGGTCAACCGCTTCCTGTACCACTTCAAGGATCCCCAGATCGGGGACATCGTCGTCTTCCACCCGCCGCAGGGCGCCAACGGCGGTGGGGCGGGGGGTGAATGCGGCGACCCGAGGACCGGGGCGGGAGGCAGCAGCGGAGCGGCCTGCGACGAGCCGACCCCTCAGGAGGCGAGCGTCAACTTCATCAAGCGGATAGTCGCCGGGCCGGGCGACACGCTCAGCGTCCAGAACGGGCACCCGGTGGTCAACGGGAAGATCGCCCAGGAATCCTTCATCAGGCCCTGCACGCCCGGCGGGGCCTGCAATTTGCCCAAAACGATCAGCATCCCGCCCGATCATTACTTCATGATGGGCGACAACCGTGGGTCGAGCGACGACAGCCGGTTCTGGGGACCTGTCCCGCGAGACTGGATCATCGGCAAGGCCTTCGCCACCTACTGGCCGCCAGACCGGATCGGGTTCTTCTAGCGGCCACCAGGCCGCTGTACTTCGGAGGGGCGGCGAAGCCGCCGCGACTTACGCCGGGCGGCCGCCTGTGGCCGCGATCTGATGGCGAAGCGACGTAAGAAAACCGCCGCTCGGCTGTTTCGCTTCGATCGCTCGTTCGGTCGGCGCTTCGTCGCCGGCGTCGACGAGGCCGGCCGCGGCTCCCTGGCCGGCCCGCTGCTGGCGGCCGGGGTGCTGATCGACCTCGAGCGCATCGGGCGCTCTGAACGGCTCGCCCTGGCGAGGCTGGACGACTCGAAGCAGAAGAGCGAGGAGGAGCGCGAGGAGCTCTATCCGGCCGTGATCCGCGCCGCCGCCTGCGCCTCGATCGCGGTGCGCTCGCCCCGCTGCATCGATCGCAATGGCCTGCACATCTCCAACATCGCCGCGCTCACCGACTGCATGCGAGCGGTCGCGCAGGTCGACGCGGCCCGGCTCGTGGACGGCTTCCGGTTGCCGGGCTGCGAGCTCGAGCACGAGCGGGTGGTGGACGGAGACGCGCGCAGCGCCGCCATCGCCGCCGCTTCGGTGATCGCCAAGGTCACCCGTGATCGCTACATGCGCCGGGTGGCGTCCCTGTATCCCGAGTGGAGATTCGAGGGGAACGTCGGATACTCGACGCCGGAGCACCGCGAGGCGATCATGCGTCACGGCATCTGCCCATTGCACCGGCGCTCGTTCGCGTCGGTGGCTTACTCGCAGCTCGATCTGGCTTCGGCCGCCGGCGAGTTCGAGGAGATGCCCTTCTCAGAAGGCGGCGCGGATGTGATCGACATCCGTGAGGCCATCCGGGCCGAAGCTGACCCCGACGACGTCGAAGCGATAGCCCGAGACGCCTGACGGCCCCCGCTGCTCCGCGATCCATTCGCGGGCCAGCGTGCGCAGCTTGAGCTGCTTGCGGCGCCCGACCGCGTGCGCCGGCCGCTCGGGGCCGACGGCGGCGCCGGAGCGGCCGGCCTTCACCTCGACGAAGACGAGGGTCGATCCGTCGAGCCCGACGATGTCGAGCTCTCCCGAGGGGAGCCGTACGTTGCGTCCGACCAGGCGCCAGCCCGCGGTTCGCAATCGCGTGGCGACCAGGTCCTCGGCTCGCCGACCGAGTGCAAGCCTCGCGAACGTCATCGGGGCACCCTCCAACCAGCCGTGCGGCGGGGGGAGCTCTCCTCGTAACGAGGCCGTCACGGGATCGTGACCTTCAGCGCGCCAGCCGCGAATCGGAGCGGCCTACGGTCGCGCCATGTTCGCGATCGCCCGGACCTTCGCGCTGATCGGGGTGACGGCCGAGCCCGTCCACGTGGAGGTCGACATCGGCGCGGGTCTGCCGTCTTTCACCATCGTCGGGTTGCCGGACGCGGCGGTCCGGGAGTCGCGGGAGCGGGTGCGCTCGGCGCTGGTCAACTCGGGTTTTCGCTATCCGCAGCACCGGATCACGGTCAACCTCGCGCCGGCCGACCTGCGCAAGGCCGGGCCGGGCTTCGATCTGGCGATCGCCGCCGCGCTCCTTGCGGCCTCGGGGCAGCTCCCTCGCCGGGTGGTCGATCGATATGTGCTCGCCGGCGAGCTCGCTCTCGACGGCGGGATCCGGCCGGTCCCGGGTGCCCTTGCGATGGCCGAGGCGACAGTCAGATGGGGCATGCGTGGTGTCGCCGTCGCTCCGGGCGACGCGGCCCAGGCCGCTCTGGTCGGCGGACTCGAGGTGATGCCGGTCGACCATGTCACCCGGCTGCGCGAGTTGGGAGAAGGCGAGATCGAGCCCGTCCCGCTGGCGGAGCCGCCCACTCCACCGGACACCTCGCTCCCTGACCTCGCAGACCTGCGCGGTCACCCCGCCCTGCGCCGCAGCCTGGAGATCGCTGCCGCCGGAGCCCACAGCCTGCTCCTCATCGGGCCGCCCGGCGGGGGGAAGACGCTCGCCCTGCAGCGCCTGCCCTCGCTGCTGCCCCCGCTGAGCCGCAACGAGGTGATCGAGGTGAGCCGAATCGCGGGCGCTTGCGGCGAGAACGGCGCACCTCGGCTGCACCGGCCGTTTCGCGCTCCGCATCACACGGTCTCGGGTCGCGCCTTGGTCGGGGGCGGGACGCCTCCCCGACCGGGCGAGGTGACACGGGCCCACCGCGGCGTGCTCTTCCTCGACGAGCTCGGGGAGTTCCGGCGCGACGCCCTGGAGGCGCTCAGGGTGCCGCTCGAGGAGGGAGTCGTGACCGTCACCAGGACCTCGGGGACCGTGTCGCTGCCCTGCCGCTTCATGCTGATCGCGGCGTCGAATCCCTGTCCCTGCGGCAACGGCCCGGACTCCGGCGAGTGCGATTGCCATCCGAGCGCGGTCGCCAAATACATGGCGAAGCTGAGCGGCGCCCTGGCCGACCGGATCGACATGACCATGACGGTCTTGCCGCCGCCGCCGGAGGAGCTGGCGGACGACGAGACGGAGAGCTCCGCCACGGTCAGGGAGCGGGTGATCCGCGCCAGGTGGGCGCAGGAGAAGCGCCTCGGCCCCGGGCGGGCGAACTCCGAGATGACGCCGAGCGAGCTCCATCGGCACTGCGAGCTCGATGAGGGGGCGCGGAAGAAACTCGAGGCGGGACACCGCAGTCTCGGCCTCAGCGCCCGCGGCTGGGATCGGTGCCTGAGACTGGCGCGGACGATCGCCGACCTGGGCGGGGAGGAGCAGATAGCGCCAGTGCACGTCTCCGAGGCGCTGGCGTGCCGCGAGCGGCCGCGATCATGACTGGGAGCAAGCCGCGCGCGTGCGCGGAATGCCTGAGGCGCGCCTGGCTGATCGGCTCGCTCGCCGGACACATCGAGAACGCCGTGGAGGACACGCCGGGCAGCCGGGCGCACGAGCTGCTTGCTCTTCCCAACGAGGACCTGGCCCGCGCCCTGGCGGGCTCGCGTGCGAAGGAGTACCTCGAGCGCGCCGCAGCGCGCGATCCGGCTCGGATGCGGGCAGCCATCACCGGGGCGAGCGCCTGGGCCTGCTGCCGCCACGATGAGCTCTTTCCGGGGGTGCTCGCCGAACTCGGCGACCAGCCGGCCGTCTTGTTCGGACGCGGCGACACCGAGCTGCTCGCCGGGCTGCGCCACGAGGACGCCGTGACGATCGTCGGCTCGCGGCGCCCGAGCAGCTACGGCAGGGATCTCGCCACCGAGCTCGGGCAGCAGGTGGGCGCGGCCGGGATCGTCGTGGTCAGTGGCATGGCCATGGGCATCGACTCATATGCACACCGCGGAGCGTTGGAATCCGGCGGGCTCACGGTCGCCGTCCTCGGGACTGGCGTTGACGTCCCCTATCCGCCCCGCTGCGTGCGGCTCTACGAGGAGATCGTGGACCGAGGGCTGGTCCTGGCCGAGCTTCCTCCGGGGACCGCGGCGCGACGCTGGACGTTCCCGGCGCGGAACCGGATCATGGCGGCGCTCGGAGGGATGACAGTGGTGGTCGAGGCACGGGAGCGATCCGGCTCACTGATCACGGCGACGATGGCAGAGCACCTGAACCGGGAGGTCGGCGCGGTACCGGGTCGGGTCGGTGCCTCCTCCGCTACGGGGACGAACGGCCTTCTCCACGACGGAGCCCATGTGATTCGCAACGGGCAGGATGTGCTCGACGTCATGCTCGGGCCGGGGGCAGCTGAAGCAGCGGCCGTGCATCTCCCACGCGGCCCTGCTCTCGAGCCGGAGCTGGCCGGGGTGCTCGACCTGGTGGAGCGGGGCTCGCACAGCGCCGATGCACTGGCGCGGGCATCGAAGCTCGAACCGGGGCCGCTTGCAGCTGCGCTGGTGAGCTTGGAGCTGGACGGGTATCTGCGCTCGGACTCGGGTGGACGGTACGAGCGCACCTCGCTGGCACCGCGCGAGCCGGCGTAGCGGCCGTCACTAGCCTTATCCGCGTGGCTGTCGAAGGGCACATTCCGGTGGCGTTGACGATCGCCTCCTCCGACTCGGGTGGCGGCGCTGGGATCCAGGCGGACCTGAAGGCGTTCGCCCGGTGCCGTGTCCATGGCACCTCGGCGATCGTCGCGCTGACCGCGCAGAACACCCATGAGGTGATCTCGGTCGAGACTCTTCCGCGTCAGTTCATCCTCGATCAGGTCCGCGCCGTAGCTACCGACATGGGTGTCGATGCGGTCAAGATCGGGATGCTCTTCGACGAGCCGACCATCGAGGCCGTGGACGAGGCCCTCGATCTGCTCGGCGACGCGCCCGTCGTGCTCGACCCGGTGATGGTCGCCGAGAGCGGCGCCGTCCTCCTGAAACCCGAGGCGAGACGCGCTCTGATCGAGCGGATCGTGCCGCGGGCGACAGTCGTCACCCCCAACGCTGCCGAAGCCCGCGAGCTGACCGGGCTCGATCAGGAGGCCTCGCCGGAGGAGCTGACACGAGCGGTCCATGGGCTCGGTCCCGGGGTGGCGGTCGTCACCGGTGGCCATCTCGACGACGGCGCCGACCGCTTCTTCGACGGGGAGGCTCTCGTCGAGATTCAGGGGTCCCGGCACCCGGAGGGAGCCTCACATGGATCGGGCTGTACGCACTCCTCGGCGCTGGCGGCCCGCCTCGCACTCGGCGACTCACCGCTCGAGGCGGCGCGAGCGGCACGCGCCATCGCCGCCGAGGCGGTGGCCAACGGCCTGCGCGAAATCGGCTCCGGAGCGGGGCCAGTGGATGTACTGGGCATAATCGACTCATGAAGCTGCTTCGCATGACTCCGGGGAAGGGCGACGTCCTGCTCGCCGAGGGGGATCCCGAGGTGGCCGAGGACGAGGAGCGCCTGGTGCGCGAGTTCCGCCGCCAGCTCGAGCTGGGGATGTGGGCGGCGGTGCCGCACGAGGGTCCCGGCGGGCGCCGCGAGGCGACCATGGTCCGCGACTTCACCGAGGTCCCTGCGGCGGCCGAGCGGGTGATCTTCTTCCCGAGGGCGGCCGGCGGCTGATGCCGCGCCGATACGTCCCCAACACGGCGCGCGAGCGCCGCGCGGAGCGGCGGGCGCGCGAGCTGCTGCGCTCGACCGCGGGAGACCAGGCGCTGGAGGTCTACGAGCGCTTCGGCCTGCTCTCGGTCCAGAACGACCGGTACGGCTATCTGATCTATCCACAGCGCCCGATCGTCGCCTACGACGCCGAGTCCGGCGAGCTGCTCAGCGAGTACTGCGTCCGCTTCCGCGATGGCTCCGACCCGGAGGCCGGGGAGAGGCTCCCGGACGCCGACGATGTGCTCGCCAAGTGGATGGCGCTTCGCGCTGACGAACACGAGCTGATCGGCACCGCCAACGTCCACCCGCTCGGGCGCCAGCTGGATCCGGCGATGGTTCGCCGCGACCTATGTCAAGTGAGGGCGTTCCAAGGCGAAGCCGAGGAACGACCCGATTAGATGGGCGTATGGCAGAGGTAACGACCAACGGAATGCGGACGCGCTCGAGCGTCGTCTTCGACGGCCCCGAGCGCGCCTTCGCTCGCGCCTATATGAAGGGGATCGGCTTCGGGGACGACGACCTCAGCCGTCCCACCGTCGGGATCGCCAACACCTGGATCGAGGCGATGCCCTGCAACTTCCACCTCCGCGGGCTCGCCGAGCACGTGAAGGAGGGCGTCCGCGCGGCCGGCGGGACGCCGCTCGAGTTCAACTCGATCGCGATCTCCGACGGGATCACGATGGGGACCGAGGGCATGAAGACCTCGCTGGTCAGCCGCGAGGTGATCGCCGACTCGATCGAGCTCACGGCCCGCGGCTACCAGTTCGACGCGGTGATCGCGCTCTCCGGATGCGACAAGACGATCCCCGGCTGCGTGATGGCGCTCGCCCGCCTCGACGTCCCATCATTGATGCTCTACGGGGGCTCGATCCTGCCTGGCCGCTGGCGCGACCGGGACGTGACGATCCAGGACGTCTTCGAGGCGATCGGGAAGCACGCCACCGGTGAGATGTCAGACGACGACCTCTACGAGCTCGAGGGTTGCGCGAGTCCCGGCGCCGGCGCCTGCGGCGCCCAGTTCACGGCCAACACGATGGCCTGCGCCTTCGAGGTGATGGGAATCACGCCGATGGGCTCCGGGATGGTCCCGGCTGTCGCGGGTGCGCGCGAGCAGGTCGCTCGCGAGTGCGGGGAGCTGGTGATGAAGGTCCTGGCCGATGACCTCCGCCCGAGTCAGATCATCACCAAGGACTCGATCGAGAACGCGATCGCGACGGTGGCCATGTCGGGGGGCTCGACCAATGGCGTCCTTCACCTGCTGGCTGTCGCCAACGAGGCGGGCATCGAGCTCACCATCGACGACTTCGACCGGATCTCCGAGAAGACCCCGTTGCTGGGAGACCTGAAGCCCGGAGGGCGCTTCGTCGCCAAGGACCTCTATGAGGCCGGCGGCATCGGCGTGCTCGCCAAGCGGCTCGACGAGGCCGGGGTCCTCCATCGTGATGCGATCACGGTGACGGGCAAGACGATCGGCGAGGAGGCCGAAGCGACCGAGGAGACGCCCAGCGCAGCAGGTCGTCCGGCCACTCGACGACCCGATCAAGCCGACGGGCGGCCTGGTCATCTTGCGCGGCAACCTCGCCCCGGAGGGCTGTGTGGTGAAGGTCGCCGGCGAGGAGCGCCGCAAGCACACCGGCCCGGCGCGTGTCTTCGGCTCCGAGGAAGAGTGCTTCGCGGTGGTCGAGAGGCAGGGCATCAACCCCGGCGACGTCGTGGTGATCCGCAACGAGGGCCCCTCGGGCGGCCCCGGCATGCGCGAGATGCTGCAGGTGACGGCCGCCCTGGTCGGCGAGGGGATCGGCGACCAGGTGGCGCTGCTCACCGACGGCCGCTTCTCAGGCGCCACTCACGGCCTGATGGCCGGCCACGTTGCTCCTGAGGCGAACCGCGGCGGTCCGATCGCTGCGGTCCAGGACGGCGACCAGATCACGCTCGACATCGACGCCCGGCGGCTCGACGTGGACCTCTCAGACGAGGAGATCGCGAGGAGGGTGGAGGCCTACGAGCCGCCGAAGCCCCGCTACGAGCGCGGCGTGATGGCGAAGTACGCGGCGTCCGTGTCGTCGGCGTCCGACGGCGCCGTGACGGGATAAGGGGCGGCCTCGCCATCAGATCGCGGCCACAAGCGGCCGCCCATCACAAGTCGCTTCGGGCGCCCTTCGCTCCTGAGGCCTGCGGCCTGGTGGCCGTTAGGAAGTCCTCGAGCAGGCGGTTGAAGCGCATTGGGCGCTCTATTTGAGGCACGTGCCCGCAGTGGTCGAAGATCACCAGCTCCGCGTTTTCGCCGATCCGCTCCTTGTAGGAGACCGCGGCGGGGACCGGCACGACGCGGTCATTGCGTCCCCAGACGATCAGAGTCGGCACCCCGATCTCCTCCAGCCGGTCTCGGATGTCGTAGCCCCAGAGCGTCACCAGCGCGTCGTAGTAGCCGGGGCTCTGCATCGCGGGGACGAAGTTCTCCCAGAGGACCTCGCGCCGCAGCCCGAGTGGGTCGAAGAAGACCCCCTGAAACACTGCCCGGCGCATCTTCGGGCGCCTGATCCCCGAGGTCTGGAGCTTGAGCAACACGGGAGCGCCGGCCCGCCCGATCCTCCCGATGACCGCGGCCGGCTCGCGTCGCGCGCCCGCCCAGGTGATTCCCGCGGCTGAGATGAGGGTCAGGTCGTCGATGCGCTCAGGCTCAGTGATCGCAAGCTCCGTGGCGATGAAGCCGCCCATCGAATTGCCCACCAGCGAGCAACGATCGATGCCGATGCGCTCACAGAAGTCGCGCAGGAAGCGACCGTAGGCCGGGATCGAGATCTGCCAAGGCGGCATCGGGCTCGCACCGAACCCGGGGAGGTCCACAGCGACGACCCGATGCGACCGGGCGCAATGGGGAATGTTCTCGAGCCAGTTCTGCCAGCAGCCGGAGAGGCCGTGGACGAAGAGGAGCGGTGGCCCCTTGCCCATCTCGACGTAGTTTGCCTTCGCGCCTACGACGTCCACCTCGTGGCGGTGTTCCCTCCAGTTGATTCGCAGCCACTCCGGGTCGGGGTCGCCGTAGGGGTCAGGGCCGTCCGCTCGGGTCGCCGGAGGCAATTCGACCTTGCCCCTCGCGAGTTTCACGGCGAAGGCCGTATCCGAGGCGATGCGGCGGAGCTCGTCGCGAACGGGGTGGTCGGCACCCCCGCCGCTCTCCGGCTCGTTGGAAACCGCGAAATCGGTATCGCGGGAGCTCACGCGTAGCCCATCCGCTCGAGAATCGGGATCTCGCGGATCTGTGGAGGCTGCAGGTGATCCCAGAGGATCCCGCGGGGCCTGGGGTACTGGCGCTCCAGCTCGATCACGGCCCGCGGCGTTGCGAACAGGTCGACGGGCAGGTCGTGCGCGGTCATCGGCAGGTGCTCGCGCAGGATCTGGGTCGGGTGCACGGTGGTGGCAACGGTGGTGTGTTCGTCGATCTTGCCCGCGTGGATCAGGAGCCCGTACTCGAGGTCGGAGAAGCCGCCGCCCTTCCCGACTCGCGCACCGCTCAGATTGACCGCGACCGAGCCGCAGAGGACGAAGTCGATGTCAGGCAGGTCCTCCTCGGCCACAACCCGGCCGTGGCGCATCGCCCCTTTGATCGTGGCCGCCTCGCGGACCTGCTTGGCGGAGAGTTTGCGGGGGTCGAGCAGGCGGAAGGGGTGCGGGTCGCGAAGCCGAGGCACCGCCATGATCAGGGTCTTGCCCTCCTCGAGCGCGGCGCGGCGGGCGTGGGTCTGCGGCGAGTCAGGGTTGACCTTGATCACCTGTGCCCGCTTCCAGAGCCGATGCCCGGCCAGCTTCTCGGCCGCCAGCTTGGCACCCGCGAAGTTGGGGATCCGTCCCTCGGCGCCCGGAAAGCGCGAGACGCCCTCGCGGTCCATCGCCTTCCACACATCCCGGCGGACCTGGTCCTTGGTCCGCATCAGGTGCGGGTGACAGTCGGTCGCATGGCGAGGGCATCCTAAGGAGCGAAAGCCGCTATATGTGCCCTGGCGGGGGCGGCGTCGCCAGCGCAAAGGACGTTGCGAAACGTGCCCGCGCAGGACACAGCGGACGCGAAACGTAGAATTCGCTCGTAGGGGGAAGCTGATCCACGACTCTCAAGTGCGCGCAAGACTGAACATGCACCACAAGGTCCTGATCGCCCTCGCGGCGCTGATCGCCGTGGGACTTTTGCTCGCCGTCGGCGTCGGGGCCTATGACAACGCCCAGAAGGACCAGATCGCTCCTGGGATCAAGGTCGCGGGCGTCGACGTCGGCGGCCGCTCCGCCGACTCGGCGCGCAAGATCATCAAGAACCAGGTGGTCGCGCCCCTCAGGCAGCCCGTCGTGGTCAGCTACGGCGGCAAGGACTACACGCTCAGCCCCAAGCAGCTCCGTGAGACGGCGGACATCGACGGCATGGTCCAGGAGGCGATCGACCGCAGCCGGCAGGGCAACATCCTCGACCGCGTCTCCCGGTACGCGACCGGAGGCAAGGTCAACGCCAACCTCGCGGCGCGGGTCAGCTACGACCGCTCCGCTGTGAAGCAGTTCGTCCAGCAGCTCGCCGGCCAGGTCGACCAGGATCCGGTCAACGCGTCGGTCGTGCCCTCGGACGGCGGGGCGAAGCTGCAGAAGCGGGCCGGTCAGGCGGGGCTCGCGGTGCGGACGGGAGCGACGACCAAGGCGATCTACGCGGCAGCCCAGTCGCCAGGCCGTAACCAGCCGGTCCATCCGGTCGTCAAGGAGACGAAGCCGGACGTCACCACGAAGGACCTGCCGAACGCCTATGCCCGCTACATCGTCATCAACCGGAGCACCTTCACTCTCAGGTTCTTCCATCACCTCAAGCTGGAGAGGTCGTACACCGTCGCCGTAGGCCAGCAGGGCCTCGAGACCCCGGCGGGTCTCTACCACGCCCAGGACAAGCAGGTGGACCCCTCCTGGCACGTGCCGAATTCCGCCTGGGCGGGGAGCCTCGCCGGACAGGTGATCCCGCCGGGGCCGGCGGATCCGCTCAAGGCGCGCTGGATCGGGATCTTCGACGGCGCCGGGATCCACGGCACCGACGAGGTTTCCTCGCTCGGCCATGCTTTCTCCCACGGCTGTGTGCGCATGGCGATTCCGGACGTGATCGACCTGTACCCCCGCGTCCAGGTCGGCGACCCGATTTACATCCTCTAGTAACGCAGGGTCCAGGCGGGGAGCCGCGAAGTTATGTACATGCCCGCGGCGACCGAAGAGGCCTCGCTCAGCGAGCCCTGGCGCGAGGCCCTGAGCCTCTTCGACCGCGACCTCGTGGTCCGCTCGGCCGCCGAGGCGACCCGGCGCGCCTACTCGAACGACGTGGGCCAGCTCGCGGAGTGGGCCTGCTCACAGGATCGCGATCCGACGGACCTCGGCCACCGCGACCTGCGCCGTTTCGCCGCGGTGCTCTCCGAGCGCGGCATCTCGAAAGCCGGCGTGGCACGGAAGCTCGCCGCGATTCGCGCCTTCTATGGGGCGCTCATCCGTGCCGATCACATCGCCGCCAACCCGGCGGACCTGGTTGCGACACCCAAGCGCGACCGCAAGCTCCCTCGCGTCCTGAGCCGGGATGAGATGCAGACTTTGCTTGATGGGATCCCGACGCGAACCCCACTCGAGATGCGCGATCGAGCCATGCTGGAGCTCGCCTACTCCTGCGGCCTGCGAGCCGAGGAGGTCGTCAACCTCAGCACCGGCTCCCCTGACTTCGACGGCGAAAGGCTTCGCGTCGAGGGCAAGGGCCAAAAGACGCGCCTGGTGCCCATGGGGGAACCGGCGCAGATCGCCCTCACTCGCTACCTCGAGCGCGGCCGCCCCGCGCTCGTCGGCGCAGGGCCCGAGGACGCGCTGCTGGTTTCGAAGAGCGGCAGGCGCCTGCATCCCTCGGATGTGCGGCGGCGCCTGCAGCGCTGGGTGCGGGAGGCCGCCATCGCCGGCGGCGTCTCGCCACACGCCCTGCGACACTCTTTTGCGACGCACCTGCTGGAGGGAGGGGCGGATCTGCGGAGCATCCAGGAGCTCCTCGGGCACGCCAGTCTCTCGACGACGCAGGTTTACACCCAAGTTGAGCCATCCTGGTTGCAAAGCCAGTACGCTCGCAGTCATCCTCGCGCTTGATAAAGGCGCCCAAGTGCAGGTGAAAGGCTGATGGAAGCGGAGGTAAAGGCGTTCGAGCTCCGGGAGCTCTGGCGCAGGTACAAAGAGGGGGGCGACGCGGGCGCTCGGGAGCGCCTTGTCGTCGCCTATTCGCCCCTCGTCAAGTTTGTGGCCGGCCGCACGGGAGCCCGGCTGCCCTCGCACGTCGATCAGGCCGACCTGATCTCTTACGGGATGATCGGTTTGGTCGAGGCGATGGAACGCTTCGACCCGGACAGGGAGATCCGCTTCGAGACCTTTGCGATGCAGCGCGTCCGCGGCGCGATCATCGACGAGCTCCGCTCGCTCGACTGGGTGCCGCGCTCGGTGCGCTCGCGCGCCCGCGACATCGAGGGGGCGAACTCCAAGCTCGAGCACGAGCTGGGACGCGCGCCCACCGACGAGGAGCTCGCCGAGCGTCTCGGCATGAGCGAGGAGGACCTCCAGGAGGCGCTGCTGCAGATCTCCAATTCCTCGATCCTCGCCCTGGAGGAGCTCTGGATGACCCCCGACGCCTCCGGGGACAAGGTCTCCCTGCTCGACACCATCGAGGACGAGAGCGCGCCCGACCCGCAGGCCGCCCTGGACACCAGCGAGGTCAAGGACCGTCTCTCCGAGGCGATCCAGGACCTGCCCGAGCGCGAGACCCTGGTGGTTGCGCTCTACTACTTCGAGAACCTCACCCTGAGGGAGATCGGCGAGGTCCTGGGCGTCACAGAATCCCGCGTCTCGCAGCTCCACTCGAAGGCCGTCCTGAGGCTGCGCTCGCGCCTGAAGACGACCGGCTAGCAGCCTTGGCAACCCTGGGTCGTCGCTATAGGGTGCTGGCCAATGCCTCACAAGGCCGCCGACCGGATTCGCAACGTCGCCCTGATCGGCCACCGCGGCAGCGGTAAGACCTCGCTGCACGAGGCACTCCTGTTCGAGGCGGGCGTGATCAACAGGCTGGGCCGCGTGGAGGACGGAAGCACCACGTCGGACTACGAGCCCGACGAGCAGGAGCGGGAGATGTCGATCGGCGCCACCGTCTCCTCCTTCGACCACGACGGGCGCAAGATCAATCTGATCGACACGCCGGGCGACCCCAGCTTCATCGCCGACACCGTCGCCTCGCTGCGGGTGGCCGACGCGGCGGTGGTCGTCATTAACGGCGTGATGGGGGTGGAAGTCCACACGGACCGGCTCTGGCAGCGCGCTGACCAGGAGGGTCTGGCCCGACTGGTCTTCGTCAACATGCTCGACCGCGAGCGGGCCGACTTCTTCCGCGCTCTCGAATCACTCAAGAGCGCCTTCGGCAATCATGTCGTCGCCACCGAGATCCCGATCGGGTCGGAGCACGAGATCCGCGGAGTCATCGACCTGATCGACATGAAGGCGTTCGTCGCCCAGGGCGAGGGGAGAGGTGCCCCTGAGCCCCAGGACATCCCGGAGGAACTCGCCGCGCAGGCTCAGGAGTACCGCGAGAAGCTGATGGACGAGGTGGCGGAGAACTCCGACGAGCTCATGGAGCGCTACCTCGAGGGCGAGGAGATCGATCACGACGAGATCGTCACCGTGCTCAAGCGCGGCGTCACCGACGGCAAGGTCTTCCCCGTCGCATGTGGGGTCGCGACCAAGAACCTGGGCACCACCCGGTTGCTGGAGGCGCTGGTAGAAGACCTGCCGTCTCCCGCCATGCGGGGCGCGGTCACCGCGCTCGGCGAGGATGGGGAGGAGGTAGAGATTTCGCCCGAGGAGGACGGACAGCTGATCGCCTACGTCTTCAAGACGCTCGCGGATCCCTACGCGGGCCGGCTCAACCTCTTTCGCGTGTACTCAGGGGTTCTCAAGGGAGACTCCCAGGTCACCAACGTCACCCAGCGGGCCAAGGAGAGGATCGGCCAGATCCTGATCCCGCGGGGGAAGGAGCACGAGCAGACGGATGAGCTGGGCGCCGGCGACATCGGCGCGATCGCGAAGCTGAAGGAGACGCGCGCGGGTGACGTGCTGGCGGACAAGGACACGAAGATCTCCTTCCCGCTCCTCGACCTGCCCGCCCCGGTGATGGCCTTCGCCTTCGAAGCGAAGACGAAGGGGGACGAGGACAAGGCCGCCAGCGCGATTCGCCGCCTGGAGGAGGAGGACCCGACGCTCGACGTTCACCGCGACCAGCAGACCGGCGAGCAGATCATCGCCGGGCTCACTCAGGTCCACGTCGAGGTGATCGTCGACCGGATGAAGAGCCGCTTCGGAGCCGAGATCGAGCTGCACCCGCCGCGGGTGCCGTACCTGGAGGCAATCCGCAAGCCCGCCAAGGCGCACGGCCGATACAAGAAGCAGACCGGCGGACGCGGCCAGTTCGGCGATTGCCACATCGAGGTCGCTCCCGGCGAGGCCGGCAGCGGCTTCGAGTTCGTCGATGAGATCAAGGGCGGTGCCATTCCCAAGGGATTCATCCCCGCGGTCGAGAAGGGCGTCGCAGAGGCGATGCAGCACGGCACGCTCGCCGGCTATCCCGTCAAGGATCTGCAGGTGCGCCTCTACGACGGCCAGTACCACCGCGTCGACTCCTCGGAGAACGCCTTCAAGGTCGCGGGATCGATGGCCTTCAAGGACGCCATGGAGCAGGCCGACCCGGTGCTGCTCGAGCCGATCATGCTGCTCACGGTCAGCGTCCCCGAGGACGTCGTCGGTGACGTGGTTGGGGACCTCAACTCCCGCCGTGGGCGGCCGCTCGGCATGGAGGCGAAGGGCTCCGCGACCGAGATCAAGGCCGAGGTCCCGATGGCCGAGGTGCTCGACTACGCGCGCGACCTGCGCCAGATCACCGGCGGCCGTGGCGATTACACGATGGAGTTCGCCCGGCATGAGGAGATCCCGGCCCACCTGGCGCAGAAGGTGATCTCAGAGGCGCGCTCCGAGGAGGAAGTCCGGGCCTGACCCGCGCCGCTGTAGTTTGCGGCGCGGATGAAGAAGATGATCGTCAACGTGGACGGGGGCTCGCGGGGGAATCCGGGCCCGGCGGGAATTGCCGCCGTTGCCACGGATCCGGCCGGCGAGGTGCTCGCCGAGCGCAGCGAGACGATCGGACGAGGCGACCAACAACGTCGCCGAGTACCGGGCGCTCCTGCTCGGCATCGAGCTTGCGAAGGAGCTCGGTGCCGATGAGGTCGAGCTCGTCGGCGACTCGAAGCTGATCGTCGAGCAGGTGAAGGGCAATTGGAAGGTGAAGCAGGCGCACCTGCGCCCGCTGCACACCAAGGCGAGGGACGCCCTTCGGGATCTGCCGAGCTGGTCGATCCGGCATGTGAAGCGCGGCGAGAACGAGCGCGCGGATCAGCTGCTAAACGATGCTCTGGACTCCGCGGCATGACGATCACCGACGAGAACGCCGGCACGATCCAGATCGGCGAGCGCAAGGTGCGCCGGCTGGGCTTCGGCGCCATGCGCATCACCGGTCCCGGCATCTGGGGCCAGCCGGCTGACCACGATGCCGCCATCGCGGTCCTCCGCCGTGCGGTGGAGCTGGGCGTGAACCTGATCGACACGGCCGACTCGTATGGGCCGAACGTCAGCGAGGAGCTGATCGCCGAGGCCCTCCACCCGTATCCGGAGGACCTGCTGATCGCCACCAAGGGCGGGCTGACTCGCACGGGCCCCGGACGATGGCCCCCCGATGGGCGCCCGGAGCACCTGCGCGAGGCGTGCGAGGGATCGCTGCGGCGCCTGCAGCTCGAGCAGATCGAGCTCTACCAGCAGCACCGCCCTGATCCCAAGGTTCCCTACGAGGACACGATCGGAGCGCTCAAGGAGCTCCAGCACGAGGGCAAGATCCGCCACATCGGCGTCTCCAACGTGTCCGTCGACCAGCTCGAGACCGCCCGCGAGATCGTCGAGGTCGTCTCGGTACAGAACCGGTTCAACCTCACCGACCGCCACTCGCAGGACGTGCTCGAGCGCTGCGAGGAGCTTGGTATCGCCTTCTTCCCCTGGGCGCCGATCGCGGCCGGCGACCTGGCCGAACCCGGCGGCCCGGTCGACCGGATCGCCTCGGAGCACGACGCGTCGCCGGGCCAGGTGGCGCTCGCCTGGCTCTTGGCGCGCTCGCCGGTCATCCTGCCGATCCCCGGCACCTCATCGGTCGAGCATCTCGAGGAGAACCTGGCCGCGGTCGCGCTTCAGCTCTCCGACGATGAGGTCGCGGAGCTGGAGGCGGCGTCGGGCTGAGCAAAGAAAAGGCCGGGCCCCTGGTGAGCCCGGCCTTTCCACCACGGAGCGGTCTCGCGATCTACAGCCCGATGCCCTTGGTGACCGCGCCGACGATGTTGGCGTTGAACGGCTCGGTACCCGGCACCAGGTTGACCCCGGAGAGGCCGGCCGCGTTTGCGTGCAGGTAGGCGATCTCGCTGGGGAGATCCCCGACGCCGTTGGCGCCGGCGAGCGGCGCGAGCTGAACGGTGCTGAGGATGCCGATGGCGCCCCCGGTCGAGCTCAGGAAGCCGCTGCCGGAGTCGCCCGGGATCCCAGGCGAGACCGTGTAGACGTCATGGCTCCAGCCGCCGCCGGTGGTCTGGACGACGACACCCTGCTTCGGGCTCAGCGCCGCAATGCCGCCGCGCAGCTCCGAGTTCCCGTAGGTGTAGACCGTGGATCCGGTGGCGCCCCAGCTGCCCACTCCGGTGGGACCTCCGAATCCCGGAACCGACGGATTGACATTCGCCACGTCGGCGGGATCCAGCTTGATCAGGGCGAGGTCGTTGAACGCGCAGGTGTTGGCGTCAGCCTCATGCCTCGACTGCATCAGCAGCCAAGAGTTGTAGACGAGCGTTCCCGGGCGGGCCGCACCCGTCACGTCCACAGGTGTGCCCAGCGGGAGGGACCCGGACGTGCAGCCGTCGGTGTCCGTGCTCGATCCGGTCCCCGAGCAGTGGGCGGCCTGGCCCAGATAGACGTTGCCGGAGTCCTGGAAGACGAAGTTGGCGGTGCACTGCGCTCCATTCGTGAACACCTGGACGCCGGGATGGATGGTGGCCGAGCTCGCCGGCGCCCATGCCGACGCGGCCGATGGTGCGATGGCAAGGACAGAGACCGCGGCGACGCCGATGACCGCAATCAGAGCCTTTCGATGCATTTGTGCCCCCTCCGTAGGTAGTTACCCCAAGCAGGATGAGACTACCCAAAAGTGGGGTAGGAGGGCGCAGTACACCCGCGCCTATACTTCGCGCTCGCTGCGGCTGTAGCTCAGTTGGCTAGAGCGTCTGCTTGCCATGCAGAAGGTCGTGGGTTCGAATCCCATCAGCCGCTTGCCTCGACTAGTGCCCCGCAAGGCAGGACGCCGAGCGGGGCGTTTTTATGGAGCGTCGGCCCGCTAGCTTGGCTCGCGTGAAAGGCGCCGTGCTGGCTCTCCTGTTTGCGATCGTCGCGGTCGGCTGTGGCGGCGGGTCGACAGAGACCGAGACACATGCCGAGACTCAACAACGGCCCCAGCCGCGATCCAGGGCGGACTACATCGCGTTGGCGGATGTGATCTGCAAGAACCACCAGTCTCGACGCGAAGACCTGGAGAGCCAGGCCCGGGAGCTTGGGCCGCTCACTACGAAGGCCAAGGCCCGCGAGGCCGGCGCGCTGTTGCGCAAGGAGGCCGACAACCGCAGGGCGGAGGTGGGCGAGCTGCGCGGCCTGCGGCTGCCGGCCGCCGACGCAGCGACGATCGACTCGATCCTCTCGCTTGTGGGTGCCGAGACGGATGTGATCGACCGGTGGGCCGCCGCCTACGACCGGCTCGACGAGGGAGCGATCCGGAGGCTCCAGATCCGCCTCGGGCTGACCGCCGGCAGGGCCGCGGATCGGGCCCGCGCTTACGGCTTCGAGGTCTGCGGGCAGCAGTGAGGGCCGTCGCTAGGCTCTTCTGACTCTGGCGCCTTGGCGGAGTGGCTACGCAGCGGCCTGCAAAGCCGTTTACACCGGTTCGATTCCGGTAGGCGCCTC
>CAVUGL010000004.1:0-507433 GCA_963740995.1 uncultured Solirubrobacterales bacterium | reverse complement strand
ACGTTCAGCACCTGGACGCCCTTGGCGGTGTTCTTGCTCGTGTCGCTGTTGTTGCTCTTGAGCACGACGAAGACCACGATCGCCGCGGCGACCACCGCCGCGATCAGGCCGAGCCGTGCAGCCCTCGATTGCATCTGGAAGAACCTCCTTGGTCACCGCACGCTGCCGTCGTTCTCTGAACGAGGGCGCAACGCGCGCGGATTGGCACCTGACTAGGCAGGTACCGGCGGAGGCGGCCTCCTGGCGAGGCCGAAGGCGAGGGGCGATGAAGGCAGGCTCGGTCGCCGAGCCGGGAGGGCCCGCCCGCGGCTCGCGGGAGCACGGGAGCGCTGAGGCCGCGTCGCGTGGACCACCGCGATAGCGCGCTCGACTCTCTCGAGGAAGCGCGCGAGCAGCGCCGACAGGGCGCCGATCGCCACCGCGAGCGGGAGCGCGATCCAGCCACCGTGGGCGAACAACGCGGCGGGGCCCCCCGGGTGCCCAGCGGCGAGTATTCCCTCGAGGGACTCCTGCCCCACGTAGATGGACAGCAGCGCCGCGGTGAAGACAGCAATACGCCGCACGAGCGGCGCTCTTGTCGGTGAAGCCCCTTCGGTCCCGCGAAGCAACGTGGCGAGGGCCCCCGCCAGGACCAGGACCGCGATCGGCGCCAGGAGCTCCGACATGTAGCGGTGTCCCTGCTGGGCGAGCTCGGCGGAGGAGGAGTCCCCGAAAGCGATCAGAAAACGCAGCTGGTGAAGCGCGAAGGCGCCGACCGCCAGGATCGCGGCCAGTCGGACCCTATGAGCCGTGCGCATTGCCGATCTCATGGGTCAAGAAGATTACTGCTGGCTCTTGGGCTTGGGTTTGGAGAGCTTTGGCGGGGGTGGCGTCGGCTGGGTCTCGGTCTGGGTCGTCGCGCCGCCCGACAAAGATGGCTCATCGATCGTGTTGCGAGAGCTCAGGAACAGGAACAGGATGATGACCGCGATCCCGAGGACGACCCCAAGCACAATGCCGATGGAGCGATCGCCCGGCCGCCAGAAGCGCCGGCGAGTTTGCCGGTTCGCGTTCAGCTGA
Organism: uncultured Solirubrobacterales bacterium; assembly: GCA_963740995.1. Classification (GTDB taxonomy): domain Bacteria; phylum Actinomycetota; class Thermoleophilia; order Solirubrobacterales; family 70-9; genus DASUPK01. Next base: position 506,374 of record CAVUGL010000004.1, on the reverse strand, counting down.
CCCCGTCGAGAAGGCGCCAGTTGGCGACGAAGGCGGCCTTGGCCGCCTCGACGAGGGCGTCCTCGTCCTGCGGCGTCATCGCCTCTTCGATCAGCCGGCGGGACTCCTCGGCGTGGGCGTGGTCGGCTTCCTCGTGGACCCGGAAGTACTCGCCACCGGGACCGCCGTTGATGCCGTAGAAGCGCGCCAAGCCGTCCCGCTTGACGCGCGAGATCTCGGGCTGGCCGCTCTCGATCGCGTACATCCGCGCGAGCTGCGCGAGGTAGCCGTCGGGTGCGGTCCAGGCGGACACGCAGTCGGCGGTCTCGGGGGTGGGCTCGGCACCGATCTCCCCGCCGGCTGCCTCGACGAAGTCGTCCCAGAGGCCGACGTGGGCCTCCTCCTCTGCGGCATGGCCGGCGATCTCGTCGCGGCGGGCGTCGGGGGCTCTCTCGGCCGTCTGACGGCAGAGGCGAGCGAGGGCCTCGGTCGCGTGGCGGTACTGCCCGGCGTAGCGCGCGAGCTCTTCGCGGCTGAGCTCACCCGCAGACCAGCGCACGTAGAACGGGTGCTCCAGCACGTTGTGACTGGCCCGGCTCTTCTCGATCCGCTCCCAAACAGCTCCGCTCACGCAAACCACTCCTTTGCTCAAGTTCATTGTCGGGCTGCTCCGGCCGAGCACCCTCTCATTACGCGCGCAGCATACCCTCCGCCGCCTGCGACCCCCACGCCCCGACATCGCGGTGCCCCCCATCCCCCCCGGACTCGATTGGGTCGGCGAGCCGGTGGAGTCGATCGATCGGCTGGTTGCGGCGAATCCGGTACTGGTGCACTTCTTCGACTTCGCCCAGCTCAACTCGGTCCGCACCGTGCCCTACCTCCGGGCCTGGGTCGAGCGTTACCGGCCGGATGGGCTGAGGATGCTCGGGGTCCACTCTCCCCGCTTTCCCTTCACCCAGGACCCGGCCGCTGTAGCGGCCGCGACCGATCTTCTCGGCATCGACTGGCCCGTGGCGGTGGACGCCGAGTTCGCCCTCTGGCGAGTCTACGAGCCGCACGGCTGGCCCGCGCTCTTTCTCTGGGGACAGGGCGGAGCGCTGCGCTGGTACCACCTCGGCGAGGGTGACTACGCGGGCACCGAGGAGGCGATCCGCGAGGCGCTCTCGGAGGCCGATGGGGATCACGACTGGCCGCCCCTGCTCGAGGCGATCAGGCCTTCGGACGTCTCCGGAGTGAAGGTCATCGCCCCCACGCCCGAGCTGTTCCCCGGAGGGTCGACCGAGGAGCCGTGGTCGAGCACGGAGGGAGACGGGACCCTCGAGCTCGACTACGAGGCCGGCGGCGCATACGCCGCGACCGATGGCGAGGGCAGCATCGCCCTACGCGTGGACGGCGAAGAGCGAGCGCCGATCGAGGTCACGAATCCCGGTCTCCAGGAGCTGATGACCCACGAGCGCACGGAGCGCCACACGCTCCATCTGCAGCCCTCCCCCGGCCTGCTTGTCTATTCGATCCAGTTCGCTGCGGGGGTGCCGAGGCTAGGCGCCTGAGCCGGCGAGCTCCTTGCGGATCTCGCCCGGGAGCATGAAGCGGACATCCTCGTCGACGGTCTTCAGCTCGGAGACGTCGTCTGCGCCGCGCTCGCGGAAGAAGGCGACCAGCCGCTCGACCAGCTCCTCGGGCGCGCTCGCGCCCGAGGTGATGCCGACCGTCTCGATGCCCTCGAGCCAGGCCTCGTCGACCTGTAGATGGTTGTCGATCAGGTAGGAGTCGGCGCCGTGGTCGCGAGCCACCTCGACCAGTCGGTTCGAATTCGACGAATTCGTGGACCCGATGACGAGGACGAGGTCGCACTCCCGGGCCAGCGCCTTGACAGCGACCTGGCGATTCGTCGTCGCGTAACAGATGTCGTCGGTCTTGGGCCCGACCGCATTCGGGAATTTCTCGAGCAGCCGCGCGATGATCGAGCTGGTCTCATCGACCGAGAGGGTCGTCTGGGTGATGTAGGCGATCCGGTCCGGATCGTCGACCTCGAGCTCGTCGACGTCGGATTCCGTCTGGACCAGGACGGTCTGCTCAGGTGCCTCGCCAGTCGTTCCCTCGACCTCCTCATGGCCCTCATGGCCGATCAGCACGATGGTGTAGCCCTCCTTGGCGAACTTGCGGGCCTCCACGTGGACCTTCGTCACCAGGGGACAGGTCGCGTCGATCGTCCGGAGCTCCCGCTTGGCGGCGTTCTCGTGAACGCTGGGAGCCACGCCGTGCGCGGAGAACACCACCATCTCCCCCTCAGGCACATCGGTCTCCTCCTCGACGAAGATCGCGCCACGCTTCTCGAGCTCGTGCACGACGTGCTTGTTGTGCACGATCTCCTTGCGGACGTAGACCGGCTTCCCATAGAGATCGAGCGCGTGCTCGACTGCGTTGACGGCGCGATCGACGCCCGCGCAGTAGCCGCGCGGCGCGGCGAGCACGACCCGCGAGGGTCCCGGTTGGTTTTCAGAGGTGGACTGCACGCCCGCGGCTAGGGTAGCGGCCGCGCTCGCGCGCGGAGGGGCTAGGCTTGCGACGGGCATGGCACAGGGACACATGGACAGACTGACCTCGATCGACGCGTCGTTCCTTACGAACGAGAGTTCGAACGCGCACATGCACGTGGGCGCGATCCTGATCTTCGAGGGGCCACCGCCCGCCTACAACGACTTCCTTGACCACGTCCGCAGCCGGCTGCACCTGGTGCCGCGCTTCCGCCAGAAGCTCGCCTTCCCGCCGGTGGAGACCGGTCGGCCATTCTGGGTGGACGACCCCAACTTCAACCTCGCCTATCACGTGCGCCACTCCGCCCTGCCCGCGCCGGGTTCCGAGGAGCAGCTCCGCAACATCGCGGGCCGGCTCTTCTCGCAGGGGCTCGACCGTTCCAAGCCGCTCTGGGAGCTCTGGCTGATCCAGGGACTCGAGCGAAACCGCTTCGCCATCGTCACCAAGACGCACCACGCCCTTGTCGACGGCGTCGCGGGGGTCGACATCGCAACCGTGCTGTTCGACCTGAAGCCGGTACCGGAGCAGATCGAGCCCGACCGCGACTGGGTCCCGCAGCCTCCACCATCGTCCGCGGAGCTCGCTGCCCGCGGACTGGTCGAGCTCAGTGAGGCCCCCTTCAAGCTGGGTCGCCGGGTTCTGCGAGCGGCTACCCATCCGGTACGGACCGCCGACAGGGTGGCCGACGCCGGCGAGGCCCTGGCGGAGGTGGCCTGGAATTTCACCAATCCGGCGCCCGAACTACCCCTCAACACGGAGATCGGATCTCACCGCCGCTTCGCCTGGAGCCGAGCGGAGCTCGCCGACTACAAGAAGATCAAGGACGCGCTCGGCGGCACCGTGAACGACGTGGTCCTCACCGTCGTCAGCGGGGCGCTGCGGAGCTGGCTGCGCAGCCGCGGCATCAAGACCGAGGGCCTCGAGCTGCGCGCACTCGTTCCCGTCTCGATCCGCGCCGAGGACGAGCATGGCCAGCTCGGCAACCGGATCGCGGCGATGCGTGCACCCCTTCCGGTCTACATCGAGGACCCGGTGAAGCGGCTCGACGCGGTCCACCGCGCGATGGATGGACTCAAGGAGTCCAAGCAGGCGCTGGGTGCCGAGGTGATCTCCCGGTTCAACGACTTCGCTCCCCCGACCCTGCTGGCTCAGGCCTCCCGCATCAACTTCTCCACCCGGCTCTTCAACCTGATCGTCACCAACGTCCCGGGCCCGCAGAACCCGCTCTATGTGCTCGGGCGCGAGCTCCAGGACGTCTTCCCGGTCGCCTTCCTCCCGGAGAATCACGCTCTCGCAATTGCGATCATGAGCTACAACGGCGGCATCGACTTCGGCCTCCTCGGCGACTACGACGGGATGGAGGACATCGAGATGCTCGCCACCGGCCTGACCGAGTCGCTGAACGACCTGCGGGCCGCCGCCGAGGCGGCCGACGCGCGCTCGCAGGCGAACCTTGCCGCGCGCGCCGACCTGCCGGGCTAACTGAGAGCAGCCTCCCGAGCCCTTAGAGGCCGGGCAGGACCTTGTGGACGGTCGACCCGACGGTCTGCTGGACCGTCCCGATGGTCTGCTGGACCGTCCCGATGGTCTGCTGGACAGGCTTAGCCGCGCCGCTTGATCCGCTGCTTGATCCGCCGCTTGATCCGCCGCTCGATCCGCCGCTGCTTCCTCCGCTGGTGTTCCCACCTGAGGAGCCGCCGCCGGTGGTCCCGCCGCCGCCACCACCGCCGGTCCCACGGCTGCCCCCGCTGGGCGCAGGAGACGGGCTGGGTCGCGTGGCAGGCCGCGGTGGATTCGGGACCGAAGCCGTCGGAGATGACTGGCCTGAAGGTGCGGAAGGTGAACCGCTCTTCGGCGGCGCGGTCGGGGTCCCCTGCCCCGGCGTCAACGACCGTGCCGTCCCCCGCGGCGTCTGTCCCGGCAGCGCCGGGATGCCGGCTGGGGCGCTGGAGTGGCCCGTCTTCTGGCCGAGATCCGCCGGAATCGCCGGCTCAGAGAGCGCCAGCAGGGAATCGCGGGGGACCGACGAGCCGCGGTCCGCAGTGGTCTGGCCGTCGGTGAGGGTGAGATCCCGGCTCGCGAACCCACCCATCACGAACAGGGGGGTGACGAACGCCAGCACAGCGATCCCCCAACGTGAGTGTGAGCCGACGGGAACGTGCAGCGTTCGACCCTCGAGACCGCGCGCAACCCGAGAGACCAGGCGGGCCATGGGGCCAGGTGGTGCCTCGGGATTGAGCACCGCCGCCAGCCTGTACTCGAGCTCGAGGCTCGGCGGATGTCCCCGTTCGATGCGTGAAACCGTCGACCGGCTGGTCTGCAACCTCGCCGCGAGCTCGGCTTGGGTCAGCCCGAGCTTCTCTCGCTGATCGGAGACGAGAAGCCCGAAGATCCTCCCCCCCTCGGTCGGGTTTCGGGCATCCGTTTCGGCAGCCCGGGTCGAATTCCGGCCCTGTGTCAAATGCGATCCGATGTTCTCCATGACGCCTTCCCTTCCCCAAGTTGCGACGAAAATTAAGTATGCCAACACTAGAACAAATGGCTAGTCGGCGCAAGCCCCTAGACCTTCGCGTCGGCCCTGCCCGGAGCTGTCTCGCGGTTCCCGGCCTTGTCGATCGCGATCGAGAAGAACCGGTAGCGGCGTCCGCGCTTGGCATGGAAGCGGAGCCGCTTCTTGCCCGTCTTGCCGATCCGGTGAAAGGGACCGCCGTTCGCCGAGGCGAAGATGGCGACCTTCCTCACACCGGTCGTGGGCAGCTTCGCGCAGGAGCCGCCGGACTGCGGGTCGCTCCGCTTGATCTTGAGGACGATCAGCTTCCCACGACCCCTGCTGGCGCTCTTGACCCTCGAGCTCGGCGGGTCGATGTCCTTGTTGAGGACCGCCGCCACCGCCTCGTCCGCCCTGATCACGCCCCAGCCGAGTCCACCTCCCCACGACCCGCAGTGGGTGGCCGTCGCCTTGATCAGGTGCACGACCTTGGTGTTGGCCATCGCGGGCTTGACCGCCCTGATCAGCGCGGCGACCCCCGCCACCTGGGGCGTCGCCATGCTGGTCCCGACGAGATAGGCGAAGCGGTTGTCGCCGTTGACGGCTGTGCGGCACCCGCACGGCCCGAACTGGCCCGGGACGCCGGTGTCCTCGTCGGTCGTGTTGGCGGGAAAGGTGGAGAGGATCCCCTGCTGTCCCCCGATGGTGTCGCTCGCCGAGCCGTAGGCCGCCACCGATACCCGGGAGCTGTTTTCGGCCCAGATGGGCCGCACGCCGTTGTACTTCGCGGCCGTGACCACGAGCCCCCGGTCGAAGCCCGAGGTCGGGCCGGTGCCCGTCGGCTGTACCCACTCCGCCGGATAGAGACAGTTGCTGCCGCCGAGCACGCCGCCGCAGGTGCCGTTCGGGGTCGCGGTGTTGTCGGCCGATGCCACCAGCACCGCGTTCCGCGACTCCGCATAGCTCAGTGCCGAGGTGATCGGGTCGGGCGGGCAGCCGCCGAGGCTCATGCTGATCACGTCGCTGTCCCGGTCGGCGGCGGCCGTGATCCCGTTGGCGACGTCCGAGCAGAGTCCACCGATCTTTGCGATGAAGAGGCCGCAGTGGAAGCCGATCGATGCGATGCCATAGCCGTTGTCGGTCTCACCGCAGGCGAGCCCGGCGGTATGCGTCCCGTGGCCCAAGGTGTCGGTGGTCGGGGGAGTGCCGGTGCCGAAGGAGCTCGCAGCGACGATCCGGTGCGCGAGGTCGGGCTGGGCGCCGTCCACGCCGCTGTCGACGATCGCCACCTCCGCCCCGGCCCCGGTCGAGAGATCCCAGGCGCGCGGCCCGCCCTCGCGCGCCACGTTCCAGTCCCCGATGTCCTGGTTCGGTGCGTGGACGTCCGGGTGGGTGAACGCGAAGTCGTTTGGCGCCGAGCGAAACTCGACCGGGACGTCGGGACGAACCGAGGTGACCCTCGGTTCATCGGCGAGGCCGCCGCGCAGCGCGGCGAGGCCGCCGGACCCCACCGCGACGGAGAGCGCACCGATCTCGGGGTTCGCCGACTCCACCCGCAGATCGTTGCGGGCGGCGACCCGCTCGAGGACCTCACGCGAGTCGGCTCGAAGTTGATGCCAGCGCGCCCGTCCGGCCGCGCTCCGACTCGCCGGCAGCTGGGGTGTGCTGACCATCACCACCGCGCGGGCAGGTATGCCATCGACGGACCGGGCGGGAGTCGCCTGAGCCGCACCGGTCACGACGATCGCGAGTGCGGCCAAGACCGCAGCAGAGAGAGCCGCCCGCCTCATCTCCCGCATGAAACAACTCTAGGAGAGGATCGCTTCGGCTACGTCACCGAGACCTGCGAGCGCCGGCGCCGGCTTAGGGCGTCGAGCGTCACTGCGGCGAGCAGGACTCCGCCGGTGATCATGAACCTCACCGACGACTCCAGTCCGAGCAGGTTTATGCCGTTCGAGATCGAGCCGATCACGAGCGCCCCGAGCAGGGCCGACCAGACCGTGCCGCGGCCTCCGAACAGGCTGGTGCCCGCGATCACGGGGCCGGCGATCGCATTTAGCAGGACGTCGCCCGAACCCGATGACTGGTTGACGGCGATCAGCCGCGACGCGGCCATGATCCCGCCGGCCGCCGCCATCGTCGAGCAGATCGCGAAGACGATGATCCTGAGCCGGGTGACCTGGATGCCTGCACGCCGTGCCGCCTCGGCATTGCCCCCCACCGCGTATATGTGCCTACCGAACCGGGTTCGCTCGGTGATGAACGCGAACAGCCCGGTGAGGCCGAGCAGGATGATGACCGCCAGCGGCACCCCCCGATCGGAGAGCAGGATCGCGACCCCGATGAACATCGCGGCACCGACGAGCACTGTGCGGAACACGAGCCCTGCGAGCGGCGACGGTTCCAGGCCGGCCCGTTGGCGGCGGCGCCGTGCGAGCAGCCCGGCTCCCAGCGTGCCTACCGTCACGACCACGGCGAGGGTCCATCCGACCCCGGCGCCGTAGAACGTGCTGGTCAGATCGGTGATGACGCTGGGCGGGAGGTTGATCGTGCCGGTTTTTCCCAGCACCAGGAGTAAGGCCCCCTGCCAGGCGATCAGTCCCGCCAGGGTGACGACGAACGAGGGGATGCCGAAGTAGGTGTTGAAGAACCCGTTGATCAACCCGATCGCCGTTCCCGCCAGCAGGCCGGCGAGGATCGCGAGCCCGGGGTCCCAGCCGTGCTGGACCGTGAGCACCGCCATGATCCCGGCGCACAGGCCGCTCACCGCTCCGATCGAGAGATCGATCTCGCCGAGCAGCAGCACGAGCACGACTCCGATCGAGATGATCCCGATGGCCGTGACCTGAAGCATCAGGTTGGTGAGGTTGGTCGCGGTGAGGAAGCGGTCGTTGGCGAGCTGGAAGACCGTCCAGATCAGGGCGAGCGCGATGAAGACCTGAAGGTATCCGACGTCTCCGCGCAGTATTCCGAGGATCCCGCTCCGCGCTTCCTTTCCGAATGCCCTCAGCTGTGCCGCTACGCCGCCTTCCACGAGATCACCTCCTCATTCATCGGTCTCCTCCCTCGGTTGACTGGCCTCGTCGCCCAGCTTCTGCTCGGTCTCCTCCTCAATGCGCCGCATCTCCGCAGTGTCGGCGCCGGTGATCGCGCCGACGACCTGCTCCGGCGTCGTCTTCTCGCGATCGAAGGTCGCCACCCGCTCGCCGAGGCGCAGGACGATGATCCGGTTGGCCACCTGGAAGACGTCCTCGAGGTTGTGGCTGATCATCACGACGCCCAGCCCCTCATCGGCGAGTCGCTTTACCAGGCCGAGCACCTGGGCTGTCTGTTGGACACCGAGCGCGGCGGTCGGCTCGTCGAAGAGCACCACCTTGGGCTCGCCGACCATCGTGCGAGCGATCGCCACCGACTGGCGCTGGCCGCCGGAGAGGCTGCCCACCTCGGTCCGGACGCTGCCGAGCGTCGTCACCGACAGGTCGCTCAGAAGCTTCTTGGCGCGCTGCTCCATGTCCACCTCGTCGATCACGTGGACCGGAACCCCCTCCACCAGCTCCTTGCCGAGGAAGAGATTCGCGACCACGTCGAGGTTGTCGCACAGCGCCAGATCCTGGAAGACGGTGGCGATGCCGAGTCGCTCCGCGGCCTGGGGCGTGGAGATCCTGACCTTCTTGCCGTCGAAGTAGGCGTCCCCGCTGGTCAGGAGGCTCGACGCCGTCGATCGCCTTGATCAGGGTGCTCTTGCCGGCGCCGTTGTCGCCGACGAGGGCGACGATCTCGCCGGAATCGACCTCGAAGTCGACCTCGTGCAGGGCCCGAACGGGCCCGAAGCTCTTGGAGAACCCCCTGAGCGCGAGGAGATGCTCGGCCCGGAGCACCGTTGCCGTTGCCGTCGGACTTTGCCTCTCCTCGCGCCATTGGGGGATTCATTCTCCTACTTCCTACCTTCCATGCACCTAGCTCAGTCCCGCCGCCTGGCAGGCCGACTGGAACTGCGCGGTGCAGACCTGGTCCACGGTCCAGTAGCCGTCGGGACCGACGAGCTTCTGGCCGCCGTACTCGGCGGTCGAGACGCTCGAGGTTCCCGATCCTCCGTCCTTCGTCACCGCGATCGGTGTCAGGAGGGCCGAGGGGACATCGGTCGAGCCGTTGTTGGTCTTCGTGGTGATCACTCCGGCCGGGATCGGCTGACCCTTGGCCAGTGCGACCGCGATCTTCGCCGCGGTCTGCGCCTCGGGCCTAGTCGCCTTGTAGACGGTCATGTACTGATCCCCGCTGAGGATCCTCTGGACCGCCTCCAACTCGGCGTCCTGACCGGTGGTCGGGACCGTCTTCGGATCGACGCCGGCGGCCTGCATCGCGGCGATCGCGCCGCCTGCGGTGCCGTCGTTCATCGCGTAGACGCCCTTGAACCCGGTCTTGCCGAGGGCCGTGATCGCCTGATCCATCTCTGTCTGGGCCTGATCTGGGCTCCAGTCAGGCGTGTCGTACTCCTTCGCAACCTGGACACCGGCCTGGGTGAAGGCCGAGGCAGCGCCCTGTCCGAACAGCTTTGCATTGTTGTCCGTGGGCGAGCCGTTGATCCGCACGATCGGCCCGTTCGGGTTGCCGTCGGTCTTCAGCTTGTTAGCCAGGGTGTCACCCTGCAGCTGGCCGACCTTGACGTTGTCGAACGAGACATACGCGTTGACGTCCGGGCTGTCCAGAACCAGACGGTCGTAGCTGACCACCGGCACGTTCTGCTGCTTCGCCAGCTGCACCATCGATGCCGCGGACGTCGAGTCCACGGGATCCAGGACGACGACGTCGGCGCCGTCCGTGAGCGCCGCTTCCATCTGGCTCTGCTGCTGCGACGCATCCTGGTTCGCGTTGCTGTAGATCAGATCGCAGTCCGAGCAGGCGCTCTTCACCGCCGCCTCGAACTCCGGGTGATCGTGAGCCTCGTACCGGGTCGTCTTCGACTCGGGCAGGAGGAGCGCGATCTTCGGTCCTCCACCCCCTCCGCCGCCACCACAGGCGGCGAGGCCGAGCCCGATCGTTGCCGCCGCAATGCCCATGATCGCGGCGCGGGCCCACCTCCTTGACTTCGCCATTAGAGACACCTCCATTCGGGTCGTACTCCTCTCTTTATTGCAAGCTGTTCGACGACTCCACTTCTCATGCCGCCGCCACCTCCCGCCATTGGGGAGGGGAGGCCAGAAAGCGCTCGGGCGGCTGCAGGACCAGGGCGAGGGCGCCGAGCAGCTCCGCACGGTCGCCCAACGTGCCCGGCACCACCGTCACCTGCTCCGCCGCGCTGAGAATCGCGTAGCGACGGATCGACTCGAGGATCGGCTCGGTGATCAGCGCTCCCGCCGCGCTCATGTCGCCTCCGACGATCACTCGATCCGGGTTGATCACGTTGCAGAGGTTCGCCACCGCGACGCCGATCTCCCGCCCGGCCTCCCCGATCAGCCGCACCGCCGCCGGATCACCCTCGGCACCCAGCTCGAGTAGATCCTTGATCGAGACCGGCTCGCCGCGGCTGGCCGAGAGCACCTGCGCGATCGCCCTGGCGGACGCGACCGTCTCGAGGCATCCCCGGCTACCGCACCTGCAGATTTCGCCTCCCGGCTGGACGACCGTGTGCCCGATCTCCCCCGCCGTGCCGCCCGTGCCGTGGTAGAGCCGGCCGCCGAGCAGAAGGCCGGCTCCGACCCCGGAGGAAAGCTTGATGTAGATCAGGTCGGAGAACCCCTTGCCGCTTCCCCAGACGAACTCGGCGAGCGCCCCGAGGTTCGCGTCGTTCTCGACGTGCACCGGCATGCGGAGCCGCTTGGTCATCTCAGCTGCGGCGTCGACTCCGACCCAGCTGGGCAGGATCGCCGAGGACCCGACCGCTCCGGTCGCACGATTGATCGGGCCCGGCACGCCCATCCCGACGCCGAGAACGCGCTTGCGCTGCGCGCGAGCCCGCTTGAGGACGGCTTCGACCAGGTCCGCCGCCGCGTCCAGGCTCTCGGCGGCCGAGTGATCCACGTCGATGTCACGGGTGGCCTCCGCGAGCACCTCGTGGGAGAGATCCGAGACGGCGACCCGCAGGTGCGTGTGTCCGAAGTCGACACCGAGGGCGACGCCCGCCGACTTCTCGAGTGACAGCAGAACGGGGGGGCGTCCGCCCTGCTCGCCGTGAGGAACGCCGGGCGCATCCGCCTGCTCGGCGACGAGGCCGGCCTCCAGCAGGTCCGAGACGATGCTCGACACCGTAGAACGGGAGAGGCCCGTGAGGCGGGCGATCTCGGCGCGGCTTGCTGTGCCCCGGCCGCGGAGCGCGTCGATGACGCGACCGCGGTTCAGCTCGCGCAGCGAACGAAGCGATCCAGAATCCCCACTCTCCATCCGCGCCGGAGCCTTACCGACTCGAGATGGTTTTGTCAAGTTCTCGGAGAAACTAGGCCGTGGTTCCCGCCACAATGTCAGGACTCACAACAAAAGCCCGACGGCCGCGAAGCCGGCTCAGCAGAGAACGAGGAGCCGACAGCTCGGTCGCGAAGGGGTTGTCGAGCCGCCGCCGCTCGATGCCGACTTGGGGCTGTTGCCGCTCGGCGTCGAGGATGAGCCGGATCCTGACGGTGCACTGCCCCCACCGGACCCGATGCCGTGCTGCAAGTCGGGAGCCGAGCCGCTCGATCCGCCGCCCCCTCCGCCGCTGCTCGGAGGAGGTGATGGCGACACGGTCGGGGTGACGGGCGCGATCGGAGCGCTGTTCTGCCGCTGCTCCTTCGCCGCAGCCTTTCTGGCCGCAGCAGCAGCAGCAGCAGCAGCGGCGGCTGCTTCGCGTTCCCGCCTTCTCTCGGCTGCCCTCCTCGCCTCGGCGGCAGCCCGCTTCTGCGCCTCGACACGCGCCTTGTGGATGGCCGCCGGGGCGCCGATCGCGTTCGAGACGGGCAGCGCGGAGGCAAGGGAAGAAGCGTCGGTCGTGCCCGAGCTCGTGATCGACCCCGCCACGTTCGCGGCGAGGATCGCCAGCAATGCGAAGCCTCCGCAGATCCACCGCAGTCCCGGCGAGACGCGAGGTCGGCGCGGACGCTCGCGGCGCGCTCGAGTTTGGGACGGGCGCTCGCGTGGCGCACTCCGCGTCGCCTTCTGCCGATCCAGCGTCGCCGCCTTCCGCCGGTCACGGAGCGCTTTCTGTCGTTCAAGCAGCGCCATCCCCCTGGCACGCACCGCGTTGGCGCGGTCACGCAGCGCATTGCCCGGGCCTTGCAGCGCCTTGCCAAGGTCGGGCCGCTCGTTCCGCGGGCCAGGTGGCGGCTTCGCCGGCTGCCGCGGGGCCCGCTGCGCCTTCCACACAATCGGGAAGTGGAGTGCGCTCGAAGGTGCTGCGTTGAGCGCGACCGAGAGCTGCTTCCGGATCTCGGGGCGCGGCGGGTGTCCCTGTTCGATCCGCGCGATGGTCGAATGGCTCGTTCCGGCCTTCGCCGCCAGTTCCCTCTGCGTCAGCCCAAGCTTCGCGCGCTCGTTCGCGATCAGTGCGCCGTACACCTTCCCACCGGTCGTCACCGACTTCCGGGACGGGCTGAATCTCGGCATCGAGGTTCGCCCGTCGGGGTCGATCGGCGACGGTGAGTTCGATTCGCTCGCCGGCCCGGTGTCGGTCTTGCGCCTCATTGATATGCCGCGTTTCTTCTCACTCATTGTTCGTCCCCCACCAGCCCCCGAACAGACCTGCTTGAGGAATTTCGCGGTGTTTTGACGGAGTTATGACTACTTCGAGCCTAGAACAACTGGCCAGCTCGTGTAAAGAGGTTCACCGGTGTTTCACCGGAGCGGCACGATCCGGCCGGCCCTCGCAAGCTCGAGCGATCTCCCGACATGCGGGTCGTAGACCTCGACCTGGATGTCCCTCTGCGGGTAGGCAATGTGGACGTTGTCGCGGCTTCCCGTTGCGGCGACAACGAGGCCGCCATCAGGAGTGTGGCCGACGGTCGACCCCGGCTGCCGGGAGGCGGACTTGAGCAGCTCGTAGGCCTTGGCGAGCGCGTACGTCGCGATGGTCAGAGAGGTCGTCTTGCGTGACCCGGCCAGCGCTCCCCCTGCGAGATATCGAATGAAGATGTTCGCGTTGGCGTCCACGGTCAGCTCGTACTTCCCCGGTCGCGGTCCGGCCCAGTAGATCGGATAGCCCACCGAATCCGCCAGATTACGCAGCCGCTCTCGGCTGACCACGACCGGCCCTTGGGTGGCCGGGCGGGTCGCGCTGGTCCGGTCGGCCTTCGTGCTCGTCGTGCCTGCCGAGTCGCCGCACCCACCGATCAGCAGCACGACGACGATGACGGCCGCCCACACGCCGGCCCCAATCGCTAAGCGCGATCCGGGCAAGGCAACCTCGGCTACGAAGCAGTGGCGCAGGTGGCGTAGGCGGTGATCATCCAAGTCCCTGTCATCACAGCCCCTGGGACGGCCTGGGCGTGAACCTGCCAGGTGCTGGTGCCCGACGGAAAGCTCGATGTCGCCACCACGTCGCCGGTCTCACCCAGGACGGACGTGCTGATGACGTAGCCGCCGCTGAGAACGGTCTTGCCCGCGGGACAGCTTACGGGCTGGTCCGTGCCACCACCTGTTTGTGGGGCTGACGTGCTGGTGGCTGTGGTGTAGCCGCTCACGCCGTTGGTCCCATTGGTCCCCGGCAGTCCCATCGGCCCCATCAGTCCCTGCTGTCCCTGGATTCCCTGTGGTCCCTGTGGGCCGCCGGGAGTTCCCGCCGGACCCTGCGGCCCCGTCTGGTTGACCAGGATTCCCCGCTCGTTGTTCCGGCAGGTGCCGGTGTTCGACACACGAAGCAGGCCCTTGCCGGGCTTCTTCAACTTGACGCAGCCGAGGAACCCGGTCTGCGCCGGGGCGGTGCCGCCGCCGAGAGCGAGGACGCCAAGAAGGCTGCCGAGCGCGATCACCGTCGCCAGCTGGACCTTTGTTCTATTGACAGCGAGGGTCAAAGTCACTTCTCCCGGGCGAGAAGTTAGCCCTTTTTACGAAGAGACTGCCCGCCGCCGAGCCGGCTAGCGCTTGAAGTGGAAGGTCTGTGTCTTCGTGTCCGTCAGGCCCGCCTGGGTGGTGGCCGTGATCGACGTGCGCAGCTTGGATCTGCGCAGGTGGCTCTTGATCGCAGAGCGAACCGGCTTGGGCAGTTTCAGGAACTCCACGCCGATCTCTCCCGCAGAGAAGAGGGCCGTATCCTTGACCGGCCTGGAGTTCCGCCCCGGCAACACCAGGGTGGACGTGGCGGTCACCTGGCAGTCGCTCGCGCAGACGAAGCGGTACGAGATCCGCTTCCCGACCTTGATCTTGCCCGCGGGCCAGTACGCGACCAGGCTGTCGTATTCGGTGGCAGCCTTCGCCCGGGTGGGGGCGAGCCCGCCCGGCAGAGCGGCGGCGAGGGCCCCCAAGGCAAGGATGGCGGTCACCCCGATTGCTGTCCCGCGTCTCATCATGGTTTGCGTTTGAGCTCAGTAACCGATGGCGCGGTGAGGACCTGTAGCGCTGCGTGTCGGCGTCTTCCTGATTTGCACGGGATTCATCAACATGGCGCGATCGTCCTGAAGGCGTCTATCGAGGCGTTCGGCGTCGTGCATTTGAAACACGTTTGAACGTTCGAAGTCTCGCGATTCGAGACTCTAGCTCCGTGCCGCCCTCGACGCCCTTGCCGGGCGGGCTTCCTTGCATCTAAGCGAGCAGCCGCTTTCGTCGTGGCCGACGCCTGTTGTCTGGGCCACGCCAGCAGGCGAGCGACATGTCTACGAGCTGATGGCGGTCGAGGTCGGCCCGGACGTTGTGCCCTCCCCTGTCTACGCCTTTCTGAGAACTCTTCGTGCCAGGGGAGCAGAACCCGAAATCTCCTGGGTTTTTCCGCCTCGCTACCTCGTGTGAGCCCCTGGACAACTGTTGTCTGTTTTCAGGCGAATGCTCCGGTACGTTGATTGGGCCGTTCGACGGGATCTCTCCCATTTTCTCCACCTTTCGCGCGGCCTTGCTGCCGGAGAGAATGGGAGAGGGGGCAAGGATGCCCGCTTCATCGCACCACCCGTCTTCGGTGTTCGCAATCAAGGCCAGTAGCGACCAGGACACGACGACCATTGCAGTGTCGGGCGAACTCGATCTCGCATCGGCCGATCGACTCAGAGCAGCGATTCGGAGCGCCGAGAACGGAACGACCAGATGGATCATCCTCGACCTCGAGGAACTGACCTTCATGGACTCGACGGGTCTCAACGCGTTGCTTGAGGCACGACGACGACCAAGTCTCAACGGCGACCGTCTCCGGTTCGTTAACTCAAGACACGGCCAAGTCAAAAAACTCTTGTCGATCACGGGGACGAGCGAGACTCTTTCCTAACGAAGGTTGATGTCGCGCCTTTCGTTTCGTGAATCTCAGGCCGCGGGGGGTATGAATGAGATACGGGGCGCCCCTGATCCGGCTGCTCCGTCGCGGTGCCCTCGATCGCCTCGGGCTCGGGCTCTGAGGCTGTCCCCGCGTTTCGCGCCTCGCACTCACCGCGCTCCCCATTCGGGCTGCAATCGTGGCTGCAGTACCGCCACGGTCGGCCGCGCAAACCGCATAGCCAAGCGGTTTAGTAGCCCAAAGCGAACTTCGCGTCCTCGCTCATCATCTCCGGGGACCAGGGCGGATCGAAGACCATCTTCGGATGGACCTTCTCGATTCCTTGCAGCTGGCCGACGAACTCCCGCATCTGCTCTGACACCTGCGGCCCGATCGGGCAGGCGGGCGTGGTCAGCGTAAAGGTGATGTAGGCCTCGGGGCCCTCGATCTCGACGTCATAGACGAGGCCGAGGGAGACGAAATCGAGCCCCAGTTCGGGGTCGATGACCTCCTCGAGCGCCTCATAGACGTCCTCTTCGGTTGTGGTCTCCGTCGCCATCAGAAGTTCCCGCCTTCCTGCTCTCGAATCATCTCGAATAAGGATAGGACGCCGCGCTCCGGGCCTGCCCGCTCGGCTCCATGAGTACCTTTCGGGGCCGTGTTCCTCGTCGTCCTGATCTTCATCATCGTCCCGATTGCCGAGCTGTACGTGATCATCAAGGTCGGCGAGGCGATCGGGCTGATCCCGACCCTGGTGCTCCTGCTCTTCGACGCCCTCCTCGGCTCCATGCTGCTGCGTCATCAGGGCCGGGCCGCCTGGGTACGTTTCAACCGGGCCCTGGCGGAGGGCCGCCTTCCCCACAAGGAGGTATTCGATGGGGTTCTGATCATCTTCGGCGGCGCCCTCCTCATCACCCCCGGCTTCATCACCGACATCTTCGGCCTCGTCCTGCTGATCCCGCCGACCCGGGCGATCGTCCGCGCGATCTCCTCGCGGATGGTCCGTCGGCGGATCGCGATGGGCGGAGGGGTCTGGACGATGGGACGGACCCAGGGTCCGTCCGGCAAGCGCCCAGCTCCAGAGGGCCCAGGAGCCGGCCCCGGCGGACACGACGTGCCACCGCGGGGCCACGCTCCGGCCGACCCGTTCAGCTGGGAGGACCCGCCAGCGCCCGCTCCCCGTCCCGACGACATCGACGGGACCGGGCATGAGATCCGCGACGAGGACGAGCTGCCGCCCGGACGCGAGCCCTTCGGGGGATGAACGACACGCAACAGGGCCTGGTCTGCGCCTTCGGAGACCTCGATGCCGGGCTCGCGGGGCTCGCGTGGGACCTCGGCGACCCGGGAGCTCTGCTCCTCCGAGAGGGCCGGGTGGAGCGCGCGAGCTTCGCGCTTGAGGAGAGCGGCGACGCTGCGGCCATCGTCCTGAGCGTCGACGACACCGCCGCCGAGGCGACCTTCGCCCCCCGCGACGCGCCCCTCCCGCTGGTGGACCGAGCGGGCGGCGCCGGCGACGTGACCGTGACGGTGGGCACCGCCGAGTTACGGTCGGCGGCGGACAACGCGACGCGTCGATCCGAGGGGATGATCGCCCGCTGGCGCGATGACCCACTGAGCCGAGCGGAGACGTTCAGGTTCATGGCGATCGAGCTCGGCGGTGGAGGGCTGCTGGTGGCGACCTCGCGAGGGGAGCCCCGTGTTGCAGGACATGGAGATGAGCGCACGCTGGGCTGGCTGCTCAGCGGCGAGGAGGTGAGCTCGTTCGACGAGGCGCTGATCTCGACCCAGTACGACGGCGAGGGCACCCCTACCCGGCTCGGCCTGGAGCTCTGGCCCGAGGACGCAGACCAGACGAGTCGTGCCGCGGCCACCAGGGTCGCGGGATCGGCTCTCGGCGGTGCCAGGTCGAACGGCAGCTGGGCCGGGCTCTTCCGCTGCCACACCGATGGAACCGAGGGCCTGGGCACCTACCTGCTCTGGCGGGCATGAACGGACCTGGCTCGATCACCACGGTGATCTCCGACTTCGGCGGCGTTCTCACCACCCCGCTGGTGCAGTCGTTCGCGGCTGTCCAGGATCACACCGGCGTCCCTTTCGAGGAACTGGCGAAGGCTATGGCGCGAATTGAGCAGGAGGACGGCGCCCACCCTCTCTACGAGCTGGAGAAGGGAAACCTCACGGAGGTCGACTTCCTCCAAAAGCTCGGCGACGCCCTGGAACCGGCATTGGGCCATCGTCCGGAGCTACATCGCTTTAGGGAGATCTACTTCGACGCGCTCCATCCCAACGAGCCGATGATCGAACTGATGCGTGAGGCCAAGTCGAGCGGTCGCCGGATGGGGATGCTCACCAACAACGTCCGCGAGTGGGAGTCGCTCTGGCGCGCGATGCTTCCGGTCGACGAGATCTTCGAGGTGGTCGTGGACTCGGGCTTCGTCGGCATGCGGAAGCCGGACCGCCAGATCTACGAGCTCACCCTGGAACGGCTGGAAGGGGTGCCGGCAGAGGAGTGCCTGTTCATCGACGACGTCGACGTCAACTGCGCGGCCGCCCGGAAGCTCGGCATGTCGACGGTTCACTACCGGAACAACGACCAAGCGATCCCGGAGATCCGAGAAGCGCTGTCGCTGAACGCCTAGTTGTCGGAGCCGTAGCGGTCCCACATGTAGAGCTCCATTGCCTCCCGGCAGAGCTCTATCACGCGGGGTGGCGAGAGCCACTCCAGCACCAGGTCCAGGGCGCGCTCCTCGGAGATCCCCTCCTCGAAGGCCTCCTCGCCCCGGAAGCCGGCGGCGAGCTTGAGGGCCTCGCGGCGGTTGTCCCCGAGCGAGTCGAACGCCCCCATCAGGAAGTCGCGATTGGGGACGGGCTGCCCCACCTCCATCGAGCCGTGCCAGGCTGCCAGCATCGAGATGTCGTGTTCGTCGAGCTCCGAGATCGCTTTGGCGTAGTGCTCCTGAAGCTCCTCGTCCGGGATTTCGTCGACCCAGGCACGGACCGCCTCGCCGAGCAGCTGGCGGCGGGCCTCACGGCCGACCGAATCGGTGATCGCCCTGATGGCGTCGGCTGGATCTACGAAGCAAAGTGTCATCTCGGAGCCTCCGTTTCGACTCTGGAGGTATGAACTCAGGCCAACTTAGACTCGCCCCCGGCGGAAAAAAGCCGCCTGCGGTTTCCGCGCGTTATGCGCAAAACCACGCGGTTTTGAGCGGTTGGTGCGCGCCGAGTCGCGACCTATGCTGGGTCGCATGGGCGTGAAGCTGATCGTCGGGCCCCCCAATTCGGGCCGAACGGGAAAGACGCTCGCTGCGTTCAAATCGGCCGCCTCCCGCGATCCGGTGCTCGTTGTGCCGACCGTCGACGACGTGGAGCGCTTCGAGGAGGAGCTGACCCGGGACGACCAGGTCGTGATCGGGGCGACCGTCGGCACCTTCGACCAGCTCTTCGGGCTGGTCGCCCGCGCGACCGACGCACCGGCGGGGCCGGCCGTGAGCCGGACCCAGCGCCTCCGGCTCACCCGCGAAGCCACCGCGCGGGCCGAGCTGCGGATCCTCGCCGCGTCCTCGCGGAGACCCGGTTTCCCAGCCGCGCTCGACGAGCTCGTCTCCGAGCTGCAGGCCGCGCTCGTCGACCCGGTCTCCCTGCGGGAGCGTGCCGCGGAGGCGGGGACTTATGAGTTGGAGATCGCGACGCTGTATGAGTCCTACTTGACACTTCGCGACGAGCTCGCTCTCCACGACGACCACTCCCTCGCCGCCGCCGCGACCGGCGCGCTCCGCCGACGGCCCGAGGTCTGGGGAAGGCGCCCGGTCTTCCTCTACGGCTTCGACGACCTGACGGTCGAGCAGCTCGAGTTGGTCCGTGAGCTCTCGGTGAGCACCGACGTGACGGTCGCGCTGCCGTGGGAGGACCGCGAGTCGCTGACCCAAGCGCGCGGAGCCCTCTTCGCCGAGCTCAGAGACTTCGACGGGGTGACGATCGACCGCCTCGCCTCCGAGCCGCGCTTCACCCAGAGCACGGCCCTGTTCGAGGTCGAGCGCCGCTTCGGCAAGCCTGAGGGCGGCGAGCCGATCGACAATGACGGCGGGGTCGCGCTGCTCGCCTCCGCGGGGGAGCTCGCCGAGGTCGAAGCCGTGGGCGCGGAGGTCGCGCGGCTCCTCAACGATGGAGTCCCTGCCGGGGAGATCGCGATCGTCCTCCGCGACCCGCGTTCTGCCGGGCCCCTCTACCGCCGCGTCCTTTTGCGCTTCGCCATTCCGGTCGCCGTGCAGGCTGACCTGGCAGCCACGCGCACCGCCACTGGCGCGGGCCTGATCGCGCTGCTTCGGGCCGCGGTCGGCGCCGGCGGCGCCTCGGACCTGCTCGCGTACCTGCGCACGCCCGGCGTCGCCTCGCCGTCGAAGATCGACTGGTTCGAGCGGAGGGTGCTGCGCGGCCGGCTGCGGACGACCGACGAGGCGCTCGAGGTCTGGCGGCCCGAGGGCGAGAACGGCGACCCAGGGCTGCGCGAGGTCACGAAGCTTCGGGAGGCGGGCTCGGGAGCCGCGCTGCCTCGCGAGGCGGGCAAGCAGGCTCGCTGGATCGCCGAGTCGGCCGTGCGCCGTCAGGGCACCGTGGCCGAGGAGGACCGGGCGCTTGAGTTGCGGGCGGGAGCCGAGATCGAGAAGGCGCTCGCCGAGCTCGCGGAGCTCGGCCTGTCGCACACCCCCGAGGGCGTCGTTGCCGCGATCTCCGAACTCGACGTGCCGATGTGGCGCGGCCCCACCGAGGGACGCGTCCGCGTGATCAGTCCGTACCGCGCCCGCGCCCGCCGGGTCGCCCAGATGTTCGTCTGCTCGATGCAGGACGGCGACTTCCCGCGTCGCGATACAGGCGGGCCGCTGCTCTCCGACGACTCTCGCCGCGCCCTCGGTCTGCCTGAGCGAAAGAAGGCGGAGGTCGAGGACCGCTACCTCTTCTCGGTCTGCCTGTCGCGGCCGAAGCAGCGCCTTTGGCTCTCCTGGCGGAACGCGGACGACGAGGGCGGCGCAACGTCAAGGTCACCGTACGTCGACGAGGTCCGCGAGCTGCTCGCGCCAGTGCTGCCGCAGGATCTCGAGGAACGCGACGAGGCGATCGCCGAGGAGGCGGGCGGCCGGGGACTGGCGGGGTCGGTCTTCGGCCCCGGCTCGGCGCCGAGCGAGCGCGAGCTGGCCAGGGCGAAGGCGGCGGTCGGCCCGAGGACCGAGAACGGCCGGCTGCGACCGGGCCCGCTGCAGCTCGAGCCGGTGCTCGACCGGATGCGGGAGATCAAGCTCTTCGGGCCGTCCACCCTCGAGGAATACGCACTCTGCCCCTATCGCTGGTTCATCGGGCACGAGCTCAACCCGCAGCGGGTCGGACCCCAGGAGGAGCCGCTGACCAGCGGCTCAATCGCCCATCAGGTCCTCGAGAGCCTCTATGAGGAGCCGCCCGGCCCGGAGCCGCGTCCCACCCCGGACTCCCTGGACGCCTGGCGTGCACGCGCCCACGAGCTGATTTCCGAGGTCGGGGCGGAGCGACTGCCACCTCAGATCGCGGACACCGCCGCGGCGCTCCGCCGTGTCGAGGGGCTCGTGCTGGCCTTCCTGGCCGACGAAGCGGTCACCGCCACCCCCTTTAAGCCGGCGCATACCGAGGCGGCTTTCGGCTTCGAGGGATCCGAGAAGGGCCCGCTGCAATTCGCCGAAGGGGGCGTGCATGGCCAGATCGACCGGATCGACCTCGGCCCGCGTGGCGAGGCCCTGGTCCAGGACTACAAGTCGGGCGGCAGGGTCGACGGCGGCGCCGCGATGCTCGAAAAGCGGGGCAAGCTGCAGCTGCAGCTCTACATGCTCGCCGCGCGCGAGCTCTGGGGACATGAGCTCGCCGGCGGCCTCTATCGCCCTCTGGGGGCGACCGGCGACCGCTCCCCCAAGGGCCTGCTGCGCAAGGAGCTCGCCGATGAGCTTGCGGGCCTCGACCCGCGTCCCAAGGACCATCTGGACGACGAGACCTTCGACGCCGTTCTGGACGAGGCCCAGGAGAAGGCCGAGGAGATCATCGCCTCGGTCCACTCCGGGAAGGTGATCCGCGAACCGCTCGGGGGCAGCTGCCCCGACTACTGCTCCTTTCAGCCGATCTGCCGGCGGGAGCGCGGGCTGCCGGAGGAGGAGCCCTGGTCCGATGAGGGCGAGGAGGAATGAGTCCCGAGCGCACCGACCAGCAGGCCGCGGCGGTTTCCAGGCGCGATCGCGACATTTTCCTCCGGGCCGGCGCCGGGACGGGCAAGACGAGCGTGCTCGTCGACCGCTTCTGCGCCGCCGCGCTCGACCCGGAGGGCGGGGTCGAGCGCATCCTCGCCTTCACGTTCACCGAGCGGGCCGCCGACCAGCTGCGGCGCCGGATCCGCGACGAGCTCGCGGCCCAGATCCGCGAGACCGAGGGAGACCGGCTGGAGGCCCTGCGCGAGGCGCTCGAGGGGACCGACCGGGCCTGGATCTCGACGATCCACGGGTTCTGCCGGCGGCTGCTCGCCTCCCACCCCGCCGCCGCGGGCATCGATCCGCGCTTCCGCGTCGTGGACGAGGCGGAGGCCGAGCGGCTCGCGATCCGCGCCTTCGACACGGCGCTCGCGGAGATGGTCGAGTCGGGCGAGCCCGAGGCGCTGGAGCTCGCCGCGGCCAACCGCCGCCGGACGCTGCTCGAGATGACGCGCGGCGCCTACGACGAGCTCCGCAGCCACGGCGACCCGAGCCCCACCCTGCCGCAGCTCACGCCGCCCGACACGGCGGCTGCGATCGCCGGGCTCGTCGAAGCCGGGCGGGCGGCCCATCTCGAGTGCGAGGAGGCCAGTGGCAAGTCGGTGGCGAGCCGGGAGCGGATCGCCCGCGCGATGGAGCTCGATCCGGCGCTCCCTCCGGACGACGACCTCCTCGAGTCCCTGCGCGACCTCGAGATCAGGTCGAACGCGAAGGCCTTCGCCGGCGAGGCGTGCGAGCGCTACACGAAGTCGGTTAGGCGAGCCCAGGCCGCGGTCGCCGCCCACGTCCTCAGGCCCGCCTACGAGCAGCTCCGCGAGCTGGTGGCAAGATTCGGAGCGCGCTACGAGGGGCTCAAGGAGGACCGCGCGGCGCTCGACTTCGAGGACCTCCAGCTGAAGGCGGTCGAGCTCCTCACCGGCTCCGACGCCCTGCGGGGGCGCTACCGCGAGCAGTTCGACCATCTGATGGTCGACGAGTTCCAGGACACGAACGGGCTGCAGCTGCGGCTGATCGAGCAGCTGCGCGGGCCGGACACCCGCCTCTTCTTGGTCGGCGACGAGTTCCAGTCGATCTACGGGTTCCGGCACGCGGATGTCCAGGTCTACCGCCGGCAGCACCGCCGTTTCGAGGAGGGAGACGAGCCCAACGGTGAGGCCCTGCCGCTGACGGGGAACTTCCGCGCTGCGCCCGAGCTCGTCGCCGCGACCAACGCGATCGGCCGCGGGCTGCTCGACGGATTCGAGCCGCTGACGGCGTTCGTCGAGGACGAGCCGGGGAGCGGACCCGCCGTGGAGCTCCTCCTGACCGTCGACGACCGGAAGGGCTGGGAGGCCAAGGAGACCGAGCTACCCCGCCTGCCCGACGATCCGAGCTCGGGTTCGAAGGTCGCGGAGGCGCGCAGGCTCGCCGGCCGGCTCAGGCGGCTGGTGGACGAGGAGCAGGTCGACCCGGCGGAGATCGTCGTCCTGATGCGCGCCTTCACCCACGTGGCCGCGCTCGAGACCGCGCTCAAGGACGTCGGCCTGGATCCCTACGTCGTCGGCGGGCGAGGCTTCTGGTCGCAGCAGCAGATCGATGACCTCCGCTGCCTGCTCGCCGTGATCGCGAACCCGCTCGATGACGAGGCGCTCTTCGGGGCACTCGCCTCTCCCGCCTGCGCCGTCCTCCCCGACACGCTCTGGCTGCTGCGGCGGGCGGCGACCTGGCATGACGAGGAGAGGGATCGCGAGCGCCACGGCCACATCTGGCCGCTCGTCCGCGACCTGGTCGAGAAGGGCGCGCCGAGCCGGGGCGACGCAGAAGCCGCGGCGCTGATCCCCTCAGAGGAGCTCGAGCGGCTCCGCCGCTTCGCCGCCATCCTCACCGAGCTGCGCGGGCGCTCGACCGAGGGTGGACTCGAGACGCTGGTCGAGCGGACCGCGTCGGACTTCAACTACGACCTGGCCACGCTGAGCCGGGCCGACGGCAGCGCCCGCTGGGCGAACGTCCGCAAGCTGATGCGGCTCGCGCGTGAGTTCGAGGCCAGCGAGGGACCGGACCTGGGCGGCTTCCTCGAGTACCTCGACTCGCGGGCGGCGAGCCGCGATCGTGAGGCCGAGGCCGCGACCAGGGCCGAGGGCCACGCCGGCGTCCGGGTGATGACCGTGCACGGCGCCAAGGGCCTCGAGTTCGAGGTCGTCGCGGTCGCCGACCTCGGCCGGAACCTGCAGCTGGGCTGGTCGCCGCTGCGTGTCCAGCCGGGAGACGAGGGCCCGGAGGGAGGTGAGCTGGCCCGCGTCGGAGTCCAGCTCGGCCGCCTCGGCAGGCCCGCCGCGCGCCTCCACGACTACCAGGAGCTCGCCGACCTCGCCGCTGAGCGCGACGCGGAGGAGGAGGCGCGACTCGCCTACGTCGCCGCCACCCGGGCGAAGCGCCGCCTGATCCTGAGCGGGACTTTCAGCCGGAACGCTTTGAAGAGGGAAATCGACCGGCGCAAGCCCATCGCCCTGCAGCTGATCCGCTCGCTGCTGGACGGCGACATCACGGACCGCGATCTCGAGATCCGCGCCGCAGGCAACGGCCATCCGGCCGGACTGATGCGCGTCAGCGTGAGCGAGCCCGGTCCCGGCGCCGGCGCGGAGCTGCTGACACCCCGCCAGGCCGAGCCCGCCGAGGAGACGGCCGGCGATGTCGAGCCGCCACTCGGCCGGCCGGAGGTGCCACCGGCGCTCATCGGCGGCCTCTCCTACTCGGCGCTCTCGGCCTTCGAGAACTGCGGCTACCGCTTCTACGTCGAGCGGGTCCTGGGCATCGGCGAGACTGAGGTCGTCGCCGTCGACAGGGGCGAGGAGGCCGCACCCGAGGTCCGCAGGCGATTCGGGCCGGGGCTCGCTGTCCACTCCCTGCTCGAGTGGAGCGCTCGCAACCGCTGGCGCGAGCCGAGCGACGAGCGAGTTGGGGCCGCCCTGCGGGAGCAGAGGCTCGACGAGGGGAGGGCCGAGGTGATCGCGCTCACGAAAGCCTTCCTCGACTCGCCGCTCCGGGAGGAAATCGGCGATGCGAGGGTGAGTCCCGAGGTCCCGTTCGTCCTCTCCGTCGGCGGCACCCTGATCCGGGGCTCGATCGATCTGCTCGCGGTGCGCGCCGACGGCTCGGTGCTGGTGGTCGACTACAAGACGGACCGTCTCGCGGGCCGCAATCCGGCGGAGGTCGTCAGCCGCTACTCGATCCAGCGCGACCTCTACGCGCTGGCCGCGGCCGCCCGCGGCGCGCCCGTCGAGACCGCGTATGTGTTCCTCGAGCGGCCGGACGAGCCGGCGCGCGAGAGCTTCGACAAGGCGGGGCTCGAGGCGGCCCGGGCCCGGGTGGAGACCGTGCTGGAGAGGCTCGCGTCCGGCCGCTTCGAGGTCACCGACCGGCCCCACAAGGCCCTCTGCGCGGACTGCCCGGCGCGGGAGCGCCTCTGCAGCCACAGCGCGGCGGCTCAGATGCGGGACGACCCCGATCCGCCGATCGAGCCGGGCCGCGATGACGAGCCTGCCGACCCCGGCGGGCCTCAGCTCACGCTGCTGGAGGGCGGATGACCCGCCTCGGGCTCTTCGGCTACGGCTCCCTCGTCCTCCACGAGAGCGCCTCAATGACCTTGGGTCGCCCCGCCGGCGAGCTCCGGCCCGCCCGCCTGCACGACTGGAAGCGACGCTTCTCCCAGCGCCGCGACAACCTGACCTGTGAGAAGACCTTCGAGTGCGCCGGGGGATGGCGGCCCGAGTGGATCCTCGGCCTCAACGTCGAGCGGGGCGAGGACGAGGTTGGGCCGGTGAACGGGGTCGTGATCGAGCTCAGCGAGGCTGAGCTCGACCGGCTCGACATTCGAGAGATCCGCTACGACCGCGTGGACGTCAGCGACTCGGTCGCGGGTGAGGGCATGCCGGAGCGGATCGTCACCTACACCGCGAAGGACTTCCATTTCGCACCCGAGCCGCCAGAGGACTCGGTGATCCTCGCCACCTATGTGGCGGCGGTCGAGCTGGGCTTCACCCAGCTCGGCGGCGGGGAGCGGGACCACTACCTCGCGACGACCCCCTATCCGGTCGAGCGGGTCGAGGCCGAGCTCGTCATCGACAGGATCCCGGACGGGAACCCGCGGGCTTGGTGACTACGCCCGGTGCCAATGGCGGGCCCAATCGCGGAGCTCCGCCATCACCGGCTCCAGCGAGTGGCCCTTGTCGGTGAGCTCGTAGCTCACCCGAACCCGGTTGCCCGGCTGGACCTCGCGCTGGACGAGGCCGGCCTTCTCGAGCTCCTTGAGGCGGCAGGAGAGCAGCCGATCCGACATGCCGGGGACCGAATCCTTGAGCTCGGCGAAGTGGAGTGGTCCGTCCGTGAGCGCGTACAGGATCGCCCCGGCCCAGCGCCGGCCGATCAGCTCCACGGCACCGTGGTAGTGCCGACACACTTGTTTTGGCTTGGCCGCCCCCCCGGATAGGCCGGCGCCTGACTGCCGTCTCACCTCGTCTCAAGCTTACCGATCGTAAGGAACGGTCAAACCGGGTTACTAGCCCGTGCATGGGCCTGTGCCCACCGGCCCGCTGGAGTCGCTGAGCGCACTCCGGACGACGTCGTTCGGGACCGCGTAGCCACCGGGCTTGCCCTGCGTGGTGGCCGCGAACACGGTCCCCATCACCTTCCCGTCGGCTTCGACGATGGGACCTCCCGAGTTGCCGCTGTGTACCTCCCCCCGCAACGCGGTCAGCTCCCGCGTGATCGGGCCTTGGCCGTAGGAGTCCTGGGTCACCACCGGGCCGGTGGCGCCGACGCGGGCCGGCGTGATCGTGAAGGGCCCGTTCTCGGGATAGCCGAGCACGGCGCCGGGCGTGCCGCTGCGCACGTCCGGGGAGAGCGACAGGGTCCTTTCACCGAGCCCATTCACCCGCAGCAGGGCGAGATCGTTCTGCGGGTCGTAGTGGACGGGTGTGGCGTCGAGGGCGGTTTCCGAGCCGGCCGGCGTGACGGTGGTGTCGCTCTCCCCCGCCACGACATGCGCGTTGGTGACGACCAGATCCGGCGCCGCGATCCAGCCGGAGCCCTCGACGCCGAGACCACAGGCTGTGCCGAGCACTCGGACCACTCCGTCGCCCGCGGCCCGGACGGCGGGATTTCGCGCGATCTTCGAGTCAGGAGCCGCGACGTCCGGGCTCGGGCCCTGGACCGCGACGCGCGGGTCGATTCGATGCAGGGCATTGATCAGCGAGCTCGAGGGCGGAAACGCGTTGTTGAGAGCCTGGAGGATCGCCGAGCGCTGGACCGCCGTCCGCAGGCTCTTCCCGCCGGGGGCGTTCAGTGCCACGGCGCCGAAGAGCCAGGCGAGGCAGAGCGCGAGCGCGACCAGGAGCAGCGCCCCGCCAGACGATTCGGCGATGGCGATCCCGTGCCTGCGACCGGCCGGGCCGAGCAGGCGCCGCCTCATCGCGATCGCGACTCCCTCCAGGGACACTGCCAGGAACCCGCCGACCAGGAGCGCGCCCGCGAGGGCGGTGGCTGGCGCGTAGGGGGAGTGCGAGCCCTCAGGCAGGAGGGCCGGGCCGAGACGGCTGCCGAGAAAGGCGCCGATCGCGAATCCGCCCAGGCTGAGCACGCCGACGATGAGTCCCTGCTGGTACCCCCAGAAAGCCATCGCCAAGGCGAAGGCGACGATCACCCAGTCGAGGCCGGTCACGGTTTCCCGAATACAAGCGCACGAGCCATTAACTTTGCCGACGTGAATCCGCCCGTGACACGGTCACGGACCCGCGATGGGGAGGGAAAACCGCCTGAGCGTCCGGCGCGCCCGCCGCGCAACCAGCGTGGGCCGCTCACGGAGCGCCAGCGACGCCTGCGCCAGCGCGCCCTGCCTCTGGCCGTCGTCGCGCTGATCGCCTTCGTCTTCGGCGTGATCAGCGCCGCCGGCAGCCCCGAGCAGGACATGGCGGAGCGATTCGTGAACGACTGGGCACACCAGGACTACAAGGCGATGCACGACGAGCTCTCCGATTCGGCGCAGGCCCAGTACTCGGCCGCCGACCTGCGGAGCGCCTACACCGACGCGCAGGACGCCTCCACGGCGACCGCGATCGATCCGGGAGGCGCCAATGGCCCCAAGAGCGTCAACGATACCGACGTGGTCGACGTCGACGTGGGCGTCCGGACGAAGTTGTTCGGCAAGGTCGATGGGACCCTGCGCCTGCCGCTCGACGGCGGCAAGGTCGCCTGGAATCCGAGCCTGACCTTCCCGGGGCTGCAGAACGGCGAGCGAGTTGGTCGTCGTCTGACCGTTGGCCGGCGCGCACCGATCCTCGCGAAGAACGGCACGGCGCTCGCGCAGGGGTCGACGGACAACCGGAGATCGCCCCTCGGCTCCGACGCGATCGACGTCGCCGGCGAGACGGGAGCCCCGGACGCCGAGGAGCAGGCGAAGCTTCAGGCGGCCGGCTATCCGACCGACCAGGACACCGGCGTGACCGGCCTCGAGCTCGCCTTCAACGACCGGCTCTCGGGGAAACCGAGTGGGGAGCTCCTGGCGGTCAAGAACGGCACCCCGCTCCCGGATGTCCCGGCCAACACGCCGGGGCGCGTGCTGGCCACGGCCCACGGCACTCCCGGGCAGCCGGTCAGGACCACGATCGACCCACACCTCCAGTCGACCACCGTGAACGCGCTGGGTGGCCAGTCCGGCGGTGTGGTCGTCCTCAACGCGCGCAACGGGAACGTGCTCGCGCTGGCGGGATCGGCCTACTCCGCCCCGCAGCCACCCGGATCCACCTTCAAGGTGATCACGACGACCGCCGCCCTGGAGCACCACGACGTGAAGCTCAGCGACACCTTCCCGGTGGTCACGGAGATCAACCCGGATCCCGACTCCGGCGCGCGCGTCGTCCACAATGCCCACGACGAGGCTTGCGGCGGCACCTTCACGATCGCCTTCGCGAAGTCGTGCAACAGCGTCTTCGCGCCGCTGGGGGTCAAGGTCGGCGCGGTGAACCTGGTCAACACCGCCGAGGACTACGGCTTCAACCAGCCTGTGACCCTCTACAACGCGCAGGCGACGGCCGCAGCCCAGCCGAACCGAATGACGATTCCAAGCGCCGCGGACCTGAACGCCGAGCCGACGCACACCGATCTCTCGGTCACCGCCTTCGGCCAGGGCAAGGTGCTCGCCACGCCGCTGGGAATGGCCTCCGTCGCGCAGACCGTTGCGAATGACGGAGTGCGCGACCCAACATCCATCGTCAAGGACCCCTCGCTGCAGAGTTCCGCCAAGCCCGTCCAGGTCACCTCCAAGGGCAACGCGCGAGTTCTCACCGGACTGATGCGCGCGGTCGTCACAGAGGGGACCGGCGTGGCCGCGAACCTCCCCGGCGTCCAGGTCGCGGGCAAGACCGGCACCGCCGAGCTGGGGCCGAAGCCCGGTGAGCCGCCGCCTCCTCCGGGCCAGGAGGACACGGCCAAGCAGCTCATCGACGGCTGGTTCATCGCCTTCGCGCCGGCCAACAAGCCGAAGCTGGCCATCGGGGTGATGTTGATCGACGCCTCCGGCGACGGCGGCACCACCGCCGCCCCCATCGCGCGGGAGATTTTGGGGTCGGCGTTGTAGCGGCCACCAGGCCGCCCTCCTTCGGAGCGAAGGGCGAAGCCCGGAGCGACTGATGCTGGGCGGCCGCTCGTGGCCGCGATCTGATGGCGGAGCCGTCTGGCGCCCCCTACGGCAGCCCGAACGCCACGCCCACCAGCGCCATTCCGCCTCCGATCGCGGTGAGCACTCCACCGACCCCCTCCAGGGCGAGGCCGAGGGGCACGCCGACCAGGACCAGCGCAGTTCCCCCCGCGATCAGCGCCCACCAGTTGATCCCGCCGGCGTCCGTCTCGGGCGCGGCCGGCGCGGTGAGGATGGTGCAGAAGATCATCAGGCCGAGGCCGACAAGGCCACCCGCCAATCCGAGCAGCTGGACCAGGGCGAGGGCGGCACCGATGCCGCCGATCACGAGCAGGGCCTGGAGCTGGGTCTTCCTCATCGCGACGGAGGCTCCCCTCCCTCGAGCCTAGATATCCAGCGTGATCTCGCCTGTTTCGCCCGCGTAGTCGATCTCGAGCTTGAGCGGCCGGTTCTCTGTGACGCCCTGGTCCATCAGAAAGAGGACGAGCGCCCCCTGCGTCGGGCCGTTTGCCGCGGGGGTGTCCGGAGCGGGGATGTCGGCGTGGCCGGCCAGAGTGGTGCCCAGCGGGGCCGCGAACGGCGAGCTGCTTGGAACCGCCGGATATGCGGCGCCGGTGGTGTCGGTGACGCTCAGCTGGTCCACCGCCGGCACCCTCACGGCGCTGTCACCCGTGTTGTGCATGGTCAGGAAAACACCCAGATAGGCCTTGCCGGGAGGCGTCGGCAGCTGCTGTCCGACCAGATAGTCCTTGTCGTCCGGCTGCGCCGGATTGAGGAAGCGAGTCTCCTGCACCGTGATCTTGAGCTGTCCCAGCTGGATCGGGACGCCCTCATCCGCCTCCTTGCCGAGGTCGTTACCGCAGCCGGCCACGCCCACGAGGGCGAGCGCGAGGACGAAGGCGACTGCCGGAGCTCCCTTGCGGCCGGGGCGCATGAGGGCGCGCAGTCTATCCGCAGGCATGACGGCTCCGCGTCGCAGGAGACTCAGGCAGGCGCGGGGATCCGGTCGCCGCCCGCGACCTCCGTACGCGGGGGTGCCGTTCCCGACTCGATCTGCTCTCGCATCCGTGCCAGGGCCTTCTTCCAGCGCCGCCGCCACCAGCGCGTGCGCCCGAGCTCCCGGATGCGGTCGAACGCCGAGGTCGGGGTGGTCCAGAAAGTGAGCGTGAGGTTCGTGGTCGGCCCGCCCTCGAGCTCCCAGACGATCCGAATCGGCAGCCGGTCGAGCCGCCCACCGCGGCCGTGCTCGACGATCCGGAAGGGTCGATCGGCCTCTGCGATCACCGTCTCCATATAACGCACCCCGGCCGGCGCGTCGACCCGGAAGCGCGCCGCGGCGCCCTTGCCGGTGGCGGCGATCCGCTCCAAGCGGTAGTCACGGGCGAAATGATTCATCCAGCTGGGCCTGATCGCGAGGTCGCTGATGAAGTCGAAAACGCGCTCGCGCGGGGCGTCGATCGAGCTCTTTAGGGAGATCGGCCCCACGGGCGGGCGATTCTATTGCCAGGCGCCCAGGCCACCACTGTCGAGGGGAAGCGGGCTGGAAAACATGGACTTTCCGTACCACAGTTGACGAACACCTGGCCATTGCGCAGCACCCGCAGTACCATCGACTGACCCCCGATGACCGTGCTTGGACAGAGTCAGGACGACGTCCGCCATGCTGGCGAGCCGGCAGGTGGGGTCGGTTCCTTCACCTGTCAGGGGTGCTCCTTTCCGGTCTCCTTCGAACCGGCCGAGACGATTCCAAGGTGTCCCAACTGTGGGGGGACCGACTTCCGCCGGTCCTCGATGTTCGAACAGCCCACGCTGAACACCATCGCAATCACCCGGCCCTCCGCGAAGCCCGCCGAGTGGCTCGGCGAGGTGCGGGAGTCGATCGACGAGCCCGGCAAGTACCTGGCGATGTTCGCCGACGGCCGGACGACCGTGATCGAGCTCTCCGACGGGTGGTCGCGAATCGGCAGGAGCCGCTCGGCGGACATCCGGCTCGACGACCCCACGGTCTCGCGCCGGCACGCGGTGATCGTGCGGACGCCCGAGGGTGAGCTCCGAGTTCTGGATGATCGCTCGATGAACGGCATCCTCGTGAATGGTGAGCAGGTCGATTGGAGCTCGCTCAGCGACGGGGACGAACTGCAGATCGGCCGGTACACGCTCAGCGTCATCGAGCGCGGCGGCTAACCGGAGCCGATCGCCCTCAGCGCATCGCCCAGCACCGGATCGATCGGGACCGAGTCCTCGATCGAGACGGCGGCGAGAACCTCACCGACGAACGAACGCGGCCGCACAACCAGACGGAGCTCCTGGCGGCGGTTCCGCATCCGGGCGGCCGCGTCGAAGATCAGGCTGATTCCGGAGCTGTCGATGTAGCTCGTCTCGGTCAGGTCCAAGACGAGCGCTCGGGCCTTGTTCGAAACGGCATCGAGCAGCCGCCGGCTCAGCTCGGCCACGTTCGATGCATCGATCTCCCCAGCCACCCGGGCGAGCTCGATGTCGCCGTCCGACTCGATCGAGAGCTTGGCGAGCTCCGGCATCAGCCCTCGTTCCCGATCCGTCTGCGCAACTCCACGGTAGTCCCGTCGTCTCCCGGGTCGATCGAAACATCATCCATGAACTCCTTCATCACGGGTATGCCACGGCCGCGGTCCTCACCTCTGGGCTCCCGCCAGTTCCCGCTGTCGCGAACGGACACGGTCGCCTCGCCGTGCTCGAGGGCCGCACGTAGCCGAAGGTTCGCGGCCCTCGGGCCGTACGCGTGCTCCACGGCGTTCGCGCACGCCTCGGTCACCGCGATCGCGAATGCGGCGCAGTCGTCGTCCGAGCCACCATGTGCTGCGACCCACCGCCGGATCAGGTGCCGGACGGTCGCCAGCTGCCCCGCCTCGGCCGGGACGTCGACCTCCATCAGCTCGTGGAGTCCGACCGCGCGCACGGCGAGCACGGCGACGTCGTCGGGAACCTCGATGCCCTCGGTGAGACGCTCGATGATCGAGCGGCACTTGAGGTCGGGCTCGTCCGGAGCGGCGATCGCGGCTTCGACCAGCGCGGCCTCGCCATCCGAGAGGGTGCGGCCGCGGCGCTCGATCAGGCCATCCGTGTAGAGCAGCAGGGTCTCGCCCGCCGCCAGCGTGACCCGCTGCTCGTCATAGACCTGCGGGGCGCCTGAGCCGAGGGGCGGGCCGCCCGCATCGGACAGGAACCTCGCGCCTCCGCGGGCGTCGATCAGAAGCGGATAGGGGTGGCCGGCACGAGCGAAGTCCACCATCCAGGTGTCCAGGTTGATGGTCGCGTAGACCACCGTAGCCATCCGTAGGTTCTGCTCGTCAGAGAACCGCGAGAGCTTGCCGAGCAGCTCGGCCGGGTGCTCCACGTCGAGGGCGTATGCGCGCATTGCGCTGCGGAGCTGCCCCATGTGGGTGGCCGCGGCCATACCGTGACCCGCCACATCCCCGATCGCCAGTCCGAGCCTGCGATGCCCGAGCTCGATCACGTCGTACCAGTCGCCCCCGACCGCGCTCTCATGGGCTGCGGGCTCGTACCAGGCGGCCATGCTCAAGCCGGGCAGCCGAGGAAGTCTGTGCGGCAGCAAACTCCGCTGCAGCGCCTCAGCGATCTGGCCCTGTACAGCGAGACGGGACCGCTCGATCGAAAGTGCAACGCGGTCGGCGACGAGCTGGAGCAGCTTCACATCGCTCTCGATGAAGTCCCGCTGCGTCAGCGCCCCGACATGCAGCACGCCGATCACCTTGCCCTCGACGATCAGGGGCACGCCGAGGAGTGAGCGAACCCGCTTCTCCCGCATCAGGGGATTGACCACCTCGATCGCGGAGTTGTCGAGATCCGGGATGATCACCGGTTCGCGCGTGGCCGCCACGCGGCCGGCAAAGCCCTGGCCGATCGGCAGCCGGAATCCTCGCTCGACCTCCTCCTCCAGCCCCTTGGCAGCGCGGGCGGCGAGGGTTCGTCCATCGTCCTCGACCAGGAGCACCGCCGCGGTGTCGCTCCCCAGGATGTCCGTGATCCGCTGCAGCAGCTCGGCGAGCAGATCGTCGAGGTCCAGATAGGCGAGCGTGGCCTCGGTGACTCGCTCGACGTCCTCGAGCCTGATCGTCGCCTCGTCTGCAGCCACCGGACGCCTAGCTTCGCAGGTCGCCCCTACTCGGTGGAGATGCTCGGATCCGCCTGGACCTTCTGCGGGATGATCATCAGGAAGCTCCCCTTGGCTTCGGACGCCAGGCGCTGGACCCGATCGGCCTCCTCGGCTTGTTCGGTGCTCCGCAACTCGGTCGCGTAGTGCCCCAGCAGGTCCTCGATGTCGAGCTGACCCTCTGGGTCGAGCGCCTCGAGCGAAACCTTGGCGCCCTCACCGAGCCGGCGCTCGATGGCCTCCCGGTCGAGCCCGAGGTCGTCGTCGATCCGCACGTAGACGCGGCCACCGGTCATGCCGGCACAGGCCCATGGGCCGATGTCCCCGAGCACCACCGCGCGGCCCGAGGTCATGTACTCGAACGCGAAGCCCTTGGCGTTGGCGCGGTCGACCACGCAACCCTGCGAATCGTCCACTCGCTGCTCCGGCTCACCGGCCAGGACGACATCGGCGCCGGAGAGACGGATGCAGAAGCGGGAGTCGGCCGAGCCCTGCACGAAGAGCCGGCCGCGCTGCGCGCCGTAGGCGAAGGACTTGCCGACCGAGCCGTTCACTCGCTTGCCGTCCGCGTTCTTGCCCTTGAGGATCGAGACGGTGCCCCCCAGCATCGTCTTGCCGACGCCGTCCTGGGCACCGCCCTCGACCCGGCAGGTGACGCCCCACTCGTTGAAGGCGCCGAAGCCCTGCCCGGCGACGGAGCCGCCATTGAAGACCAGCTCGGCGAGCTGGTCGTTCTCGGTCCCCTCCGGGGCGCCGTCGTAGATCCGGGCACGGGCGATCGCGCCAGAGAGC
Source organism: uncultured Solirubrobacterales bacterium (assembly GCA_963740995.1). GTDB lineage: Bacteria > Actinomycetota > Thermoleophilia > Solirubrobacterales > 70-9 > DASUPK01. The sequence continues at coordinate 472,138 of CAVUGL010000004.1, read as the reverse complement.
TCGGTGCCCAGTACGCGGTCATGCGCGTCCGTGCGACGGGGAAACTCGACGCTCACACAGGATCCGTCGAATACCCGCTCGGCGACCTGGGCTACTTCCGCCGAGGCCCGCTTGGGCTCCATGCGGATCGGCTTGGAACGGACCAGGCCGGCCTCGGCGCGGGCCTCGACCAGCGCCTCCTCCTCCACGGGAAGATCGAGCGGCTCGAGATCGAGGAACTCCTCGAGCGGTGTGATCAACGGCGCCAGGTCGATCTTCTCGTGATGGGAGATCTGCTCGAGCAGGTCGTAGCGGCCGACCAGGTCCTGAGCTCGGTCATATCCGAGCGAACCGACGACGGCCTTCACCTCCTCGCCCATCGCCTGGAAGAAGCGGGCAGAGCTCTCGGCAGCCGAGTCGACCGCCTGCGGTGTGAACTTCTTGAGACCGTGCTCCTGGGCCTGCTCGACGGTCTCGATCTGCGTGGCGATCCCGACGTGGCAGGTGTCGAGCTGGCAGCCGCGGCAGATCGTGCAGCCGAGCGAGACCATCGCCAGGGTGCCGAAGGCGACCCGGTTCGCTCCCATGCAGTGGAGCTTCACGATGTCCTGGGCGTGGCGATAGCCGCCATCGGCCCAGATCTCGACGCGGTTGCGAATGCCGGCCTCCATCAGGGCACGATGCACGGCGCGAGTGCCGATGTCGGACGGCAGGCCGACGTGTCGCAGGGCGTGCTGGCGCGCCGCGCCGGTGCCGCCCTCGAACCCGCTCAGGGTGATGATGTCGGCGCCCGCCTTGGCGATGCCGAGGCCGATCGTGCCGATGTTGGGGACAACCGGCACCTTTACCGAGACGCGAAGGTCCGGGTTCACGGTCTTGAGCTCGTCGATCAGCTCGGCGAGGTCCTCGATCGAATAGAGGTCGTGGTTGTTGGACGGTGAGATCAGGTCGGTGCCCGGCGTGGCGTTCCGGGCGGAGGCGACCTTCTCGGAGACCTTCTTGCCCGGCAGGTGCCCGCCCTCGCCGGGCTTCGCGCCCTGGCCGATCTTGATCTCGGCTACGTAGGAGGAGTTGAGCATCTCCGCCGAGACGCCGAAGCGGCCGGACGCGACCTGCTGCCCTCTCCATTTCCGGAAGCGCCCGTACATGTCCTGGATCTCGCCGCCCTCCCCGTTGATGCAGAGGATGTTGATCGCCTTGGCCGCCTCGGCGTAGGCGCGGAAGGCCGGCTCCGACTGGGAGCCGAAGCTCATCGAGCTGATCACCACGGGATAGTCGTGATGGCCGACGGACGCGTCGACCTGGGAGGGATCGATGGGCTCGCGATCGGGCTCCTTGCGCAAGCCCATGATGTGCCGCATCGAGATCGGGCTCTGGGCCTCGAGCTCGCGGACCTTCTGCGAGAACTCGTCGAAGCCGGCGGAGCCGTTGGCCGCGGCGATCGCCGCCTTGTAGACCTTCGGATAGAAGCGGAAGGTCTTGGCCGGCTTCGCCTCCTCGTCGCCCGTGAGGATTCTGTGGCGCTCGTCGGTGTCGCCGTCGAGCTGAGCGAAGCCGGCACCGCCCTTCTCGGACGCCGCGAAGGCCTCGGTATGGAGGATCTCGGCAAGCTCGGGCTTGATCCCGATCGAGGAGAACTGGCGCGCATACCCGCGGACCTCGTGGATCCCGATCGTCGAGATCACCTTCTCGATGCCCTTGCGCAGCGCCGAGCAGAGGTTGGCGACGTCGTTCTCGTAATCGTCCACGCAGATCACCTCGACCATCACGTACGGGCAGACCCCGTTCGCGCCCAGCCCGAGGGCGAGCATCACGTCGTGGACGTTCCGGATCGCGGCCGAACGCAGGACGATCGAGCAGCGTCGGCGCAGGTTCTCGCCCTCGCCGCTGAACTGCTTGAGGGCCTGGTCGATCGCAGAGGTCGCCAGATGCGGGTCGATGTAGCGCCGCTCCCCGTCATAGACGGTGCGGTCGGTGAGCACGAGCAACTCGGCGCCCTCCGCAACCGCCCTGACCGCCTCTTGGCGTAACCGCTCGATCGCGCCCTGCGTGGTCTCGGATTCGAGCAGCGCTATGTCGATCGCCTTCGCCCGGCCGCCGAAAGCCTCCCAGAGGTCCTCGAGCACGTAGGTCCCCTGCTCGTGGGCGATCCGGCGGTAGGAGCTGTGCGGCAGCGGCGCCAGGTCGTGGTGACCACCCAGGACCACCGGGAAGTTGGTCTCGATCGTGAGGCTGTCCTCCGACGGATCCGAGAGCGGAGGACGCCGGCCGAAGACCGCCCGCGTTGAGAAGTGCTCGATCTCGCGCTCCCGGTCGATCGCCGGGTTGGTGACCACCGCGACCGTCTCCTTGAAGTAGTCGGCCAGGTTCTGGCGCTCCGGGGAGAGGGCGGCGAGCGGGCCGTCGTAGCCCAGCGAGCCGATCGGCTCGGCCCCGTTGTCGGCCATCTGCTGCACCAGCTTCACGTCGTCGCGCTGCCAGCCGAACCCGGCCAGGACGCGGTCCTCGACCTGGACCGGATCCTCGGGACCGGCATCCGTGTAACCCGGGATCTCGGGGCCTTCGAGCGGGCCGCCGGTCTCCAGCGCGCGGTCGTATGGCGCGACCTGCTTCGCGCCGGTCCGTTGCAGCCAGCGTTTGCGGACCTCGACGAGCATCTCGACGTGTGGGTGGAGGGTCGAGCGCTTGCGGTCGCGATCGATCAACACCATGAACTTCTGACCGGGCGCCATCGGCTGCGGCTCGGAGACCATCTCCTCGACCGAGACGACGCCCGGCTCCGAGCTGAAGATGAAGTCCTGGTTGGTCTCGAGCTGCCAGAGCGGCCGCAGGCCCATCGCGTCGGCCGAGAAGACGCACTCGTCCATGTGGCGGGCGATCAGCGCGACCGGGCCCTGTGCGTAGGGGCCCATGGTCTGGCGCAGGTACATGTAGAAGGAGTGGAGCTCGTCGGGCAGCGCGGCGATCTCGGCAACGATCGGCGGCACCACCATCTCCATCGCCTCCGCGAGGGTGAGGCCGTGCCGCCGGGTCAGCGTCTCGATTGTGCGGTTGAGGTCCTGCGAGTCCGAGTTGCCCTCGCCGATCGGAACGTTGAGCATCCGTGCCTCCTGGCGAAGTTGCTCAATCGTGTTGATCTCGCCGTTGTGGCCGAGGACGCCGAAGGGCTGGACCCGGGTGAACGAGGGCCAGGTGTTGGTCGAATAGCGGTTGTGCCCGAAGGAGCCGATCGTCTCGAAGCGCTCGTCCGAGAGGTCCGGGTAGTAGCCGCCGAGGATCTTGGGAGCGCCCATCACCTTGTAGACGCAGGTGCGTCCAGAGAAGGAGGCGACGTGGACGCCGAGCTTCTCCTCCAACGTGACTTTCAGGTTGAAGAGGGACCGGTCGGCGTCGGCGGCCTCGGGGACCAGGCCTGCGAACTGCCAGAACTGCGGCTCCTCCTCGCGCGCCGTCGGGCCGAGGGCGGCAGAGTCGACCGCGCCCAACCGCTCGGCCAGGATCCGGAAGCCCGCCTTGCCCAGGAGCTCGCGGGCGCCATGGCGAACCTTCTCCAGGTCCTGCGAGCGCTCGACGAATACATGGGCGACGGCGAACGCATCATCGAGAGCCAACGACGGGTTGTGTCCGCCCTGCCGGACCTCCTCAGACCAGATCTTGGTCGGGATGTCGACCAGCAGCCCGCAGCCGTCGCCCTCGCCGTCGACGTTGCCGGCGCGATGGAGCATCTTCTGGAGGGACTCGAGCGCCAGGGTCACGGGCTCGTGGCTCGGGGTCGCGTCGCGGCGGACCGACGCGTAGATCGCACACGCGTCCTTGTCCTCGACGCTCGGAGGAGAGACGAGGGGCCGATACGCGCGCTCAGGGGAAAAGCGCTGACGCTCTGGGGACGAGTTCTTCAATTTTGACTCCGGTTCCGCGCCTTCTTCGAGCGGGCGCGCGACGGGTTGGGACCAACGGAGGGCAGGATTATAGGTGGGGCACCACTCGGGACCGCTCTGGCGCTGACGCGGGTTCCGAGGCTCGTTTCTCCGCAATTTGCGAAAGCCAGCCTCGTCGACCTTGCCGCCCGCTGCAGCGCTACTTTCAGCCCGTTGAGCGGTTCTACATAGTGTTTAGCGAACGCTCACAAAGTGGTACAACTTCACCAAGGGGAGCAAAAAGCTGGGGATTGATGGAGAAAGATTTGATGGAGCAGAACAAGTCAGACGGGGGAGAGAAGGCAGTCGGGGAACCGTCCAGCCCGGGGTCGGAGACCGAGCGCTTCCAGGCCATCACGGACGTTCGCCACAACGAGGCCGTGACCGGCGAGTCCGGAGTTCCCGCCGACGAGCGGGACCACGAGCTGCGCCGCCAGATGCGCTCGCTCGAAGAGTTCTCGTAGGCCGCCCTCAAAACCAAGCCTTTTGCAATGGCCGCAGCGCAGAGAGGGATAGACCGATGACGGTAGCTAGGTCCCTCTCTTCCGGAGTGATGAGGTGACCGCGCAACCCGGCGCAGAGGAGTAGGGTCGAACGTAGGAACGGTCGCTGGACCTCGTTGACGAGCCGTAGCTGACCCGCCAACACGCTCGGCCTCCGATCTGTTTCCTCCAAACCCGAGAGGACGTCCCCGCTAGCAGGATCGCTGGCGGTCGCGGACTCATCAAGGAGCAGATTCATGGCTAGTCCGGCCATCCGGATGCGATTGCCCTGATTCACTGCCAAGCGGGCCTGCAACCGCCCGGCGAATGGATTCCCGGTCACCGGCGGCGCAAGCAAGCCGCAGCACCGTCCCATGACCACCATCGCAGCGTCGGGTACCGGAAGCATCTCGGTGTCGACAGAACAGATCGACCAGGCCGACGGAACGGGGCTGCGGGCTGACCCCGAACTCTCGAGGTCGCCTAGTCGCTAACGGCTGCCGGGTTATTGGAGTAAGCGTCGGCTCCGCGCGCTACTTCCTCTTCTTGCAGTGGAAACCTTGCTCGCGCCAAGCCGCGAGATACTGCGCGGGCGATGGAGGCGATGAATCACGCCTCAACCAGGACGATGGCGAGCCGTGCCGTTAAAGCAATAGACGCCTACCAGCGCCGTCATCGGTGGCTGGGCTTCCCCATCGCCGTGGTCTACAAATTCGGCGACGATCAGGGTCCCTACCTGACAGCGCTAATCACCTACTACGGGTTCCTGTCGCTGTTCCCGCTGCTGCTCCTGCTTGTGACGATCCTCGGCTTCGTGCTGCAGGGGGACCCCCACCTGCAAGACAAGGTGGTCAACTCGACGCTCGCCGAGCTCCCGATCATCGGTAGCCAGCTGCGCGAGAACGTGCACTCGCTCAAGGGCAGCGGCGTTGGACTAGCGATCGGGATCGTGGGCACGCTCTACGGCTGCCTAGGCGTAGCCGGCGCCACTCAGAACGCGTTCAATCGGGCATGGGCCGTGCCCCGCAACAAGCGGCCAAACCCGCTTGCCCTGCGCCTGCGCAGCCTTCTATTGCTGCTTGTACTTGGGACCGGTGTGATCGTCACTACGGCGCTCTCCGGACTAACCACAGCAGCGGGCTCCTTCGGGGCGACCTTGGGTACTGGGCTACGCATCGCCGCGATTCCCCTGGCCACGCTCGTCAACGTCGGACTCTTCATGCTGGCGTTCCGGGTGCTCACTTCCAGCGAGGTGGCTACTCGGCATTTGCGCACCGGGGCCCTCGTGGCCGGCATCGGCTGGGAGATCGTGCAGATACTTGGCACCTACTTCGTCGCGCATGTGCTGAGGGGGGCCCCCGAGGCGTATGGCGTCTTTGGCTTGGTGCTTGGTCTGATCGCCTGGATCTATCTGCTGGCGCTCGTGATTGTGTTCGCGGTCGAGGTCAACGTCGTCGGTCAGAGGCGACTGTGGCCCCGGGCGCTGCTGACGCCCTTCACCGATCATGTCCGGCTGACCTCAGCCGACGAGCGCGCCTACACCGGATATGCCGAGAGTGAGCGGCACAAAGGGTTCGAAGTAGTGGATGTCGGCTTTGAGCAGCCGGAAGAAGAGGAGAGCGGCGAATCCGGGCGCAGATGAGCCCTGCGTTCAGTGCCTGAGCCTGCCCTGTCCGCACTCATGGCGGTCAAGCCGGGCCTCAGCTGAGGGGACCCGCTAGCCCCAGGGCATTCCCTGGTAGCCGCTGTCGAGCGGGACTCCGATGAGCAGCGCGCGAACCGGCGCGCCCGACTTGTTGAGGATGGTCCGGTTCACCTCCGGGGCGAAGCGGCAGAAGGTCCCGGCGGGCGCCTCGTGCTCATCGTCGCCGGCGACGATGACGCCGTCGCCCTCGAGGATGATGAAGACCTCCTCCTGGTTGTCGCCGGTGTGGTCGTGGGCCGGGATCTGGCCACCGGCCTCGATGTCGACGATGTTGAAGCCGAAGGCCTCGGCCCCGAGGGTCTTCCGGGCAAGGCGCCAGGTGGCTCCTCCGCTCCCCTCCATCTCCTCGAACTCGTCGATCCGCTTGATCGTGTAGCCGTCGGCCATGGCTTCTCCTCTCGCTCCCCTTGTCGATGACTCCTCGCGAACATATCCTCTCCCACGTGGGAGAGGACTCGGCCCAAAGTCTCGAGGAGGCGATCGGCCGTTACAACCAGGCGTGGAACGACCACGACCTGGACGCGATCATGTCCATGCACGCACCCGACATGGTCTTCGAGAACCACACCGCCGGCGAGTCGGCCCACGGCGACGAGGTGCGGGACCACATCGGCGGGATCTTCGAGAGCTGGCCCGACCTCCACTTCGAGTCGCGGCGGCTCTACGTCCGAGAGGGAGTGGTCACGCAGGAGTGGACGGCCAGTGCCACCCACTCGAACACGATGCGGCGCGGCGACCTGGTTGCGGAGCCCACGGGCGATCGAATCGAGTGGCGGGGCGTCGACGTGATCCCATTCGAGGACGGCCTGATCAAGCGGAAGGACGTCTACTCGGATTCGGTCTCGATCCTGCGCCAGGTCGGCCTAATCGACTGATTTCAGGCAGGGCGTAACCCCCGGGCGGCCTGCGTCGCTTTTTGGCATGGGAAGCAAATTGCGACGGAGGTGAAGACGACGTGACGTTGAAAACGCGGAAGCTGGCGGTCTTCGTGACCTGCCTCGGCCTGGGGGCGGCGTTCCCAGTCCTGAGCTCGGCCGACAAGGGCGGGGTTCCGCACAACCAGAAGCCGTGCCCGGCGAAGGGCAAGCGGCATCACAAGAAACCGAAGCCCAACGACAAGGGCAAGAAGTGCGGCTTCGCGCCAAGCACGACGATGCCCTCCACCACCAGCACCACCAGTACGGAAACGGAGACGAGCACTACCTGACTCGGGGAGCCCGACGGGCGGCCCCGCGGCCTGCCGGAGGCTGCGGGGTTGTCCCGTCCAGTCGTCTTCAAACGGGTCGCTGCTCGCTTCCCTTGGAGCACCCTCGCGCTAACGCTTGTAGATCGCCCAGCCGGCGATCGCGGCGCCGCAGGCGAGCAGGATCCCTGCCGCGAGCAGCCCGGCATCGCTGCGGTCGGTATCGCCGAGAACCGCGTCGCGAGCCTGCGCTGAGAGCACCGAGCGCAGTGACGCGAACGACATGACCGACCCCGCCGAGGCCGCTGAGCCGATCGAGAACGCCGAGCCGGCCGAGCCGATCGACCCGATCGAGGCGAAGGAGCCGACGGAGCCGATCGAGAGGGCGGAGCCCTTCGAGGCGATCGAGAGGAACGAGTCCTCGGACCACAGTGAGAGCGAGCTGTCGGTCATAGCTCCGGCACGTCCGCGCCCATGGGCGAGAACGGTACCCGGCGGACCTCGGCCCAGTCCCCGACTCTCTCCATCAGCGCCTTCATCACCTCACCGGTGCTCTGCCAGAAGGTCCAGACGAGCACCGTCGGTCCGGCGCCGGAGATCGTTGCCCCGATTGCTCCCATCCGCGGCGCCTCCTCGACGATCTCCATCGAGCGTGGGTAGAGGTGAGCTCGGTAGGGCTGGTGAATGCGATCAGAGACTCCGCGCCCGATCAGGGTGAGATCCGACCGCTGGATGCCCAGCACGAGCTCCGCGGCGGCTGAGATGTTGGCGACTGCGTCCGCCAGAGGGATCTCAGCCGGAATCGCCTCCCGCGCCCGCTCGGTCGGCACCTGCTCATTGGGAATCACCACGACAGCCTCCACTCCCTGGGGCGGATCGAGCCGCGTCGAGGTGAGCGTTCCGTTTTCGTCGGCGGCGCAGACAACGAATCCGCCGAACAAAGCCGCGGCGACGTTGTCCGGGTGACCCTCGATCTCCGCGGCCTTCGCGAGCACGTCCTCTGGCTCCTGGGCGAGCTCATAGAGGTGGTCCGCCGCCAGCAGGCCCGCGACGATGGCCGCGGCACTCGACCCCAGTCCTGCGGCGAGTGGGATCTCGCTGCGGATCCGGAAGGCGATCCCGTTGGCAGGGCGAAGCGACTCGAACGCGCGCACACAGAGGTTGGTGCCGTCCTGCGGCACCTGCAATCCCTGCGCCTCCACCGAGAACACTCCCGTCTCCTCTACCTCGAGCTCGAGGTGCATCGTGAGCGCGGCTGCCAACACGTCGTAGCCGGGCCCAAGGTTGGCCGATGAGGCCGGAACCTTGACCAGCCGTCGTCGAACGGTCACAGGGCGGAGGCTATAGATGCGAGGGTGCTCCGCAGGCGGAGCCGAGGCGACCGGTTGAGCCGCTGCTTCTCCCTGGCGATCTCGATCTCGCCGGGCCCCCGCTAGTCGAAGACGGCCTTCTCGACCGCCGCCAGCTCCGCCTTGCACCCTGTGACGGCGGGGGCCTTGCCGATCGCGCTGTCGGGGTCCTTGAGCCCGTGGCCGGTGAGCACACAGACGACCGACTCGGGCTTGCTCATGCCGTCGGAGACGGGCAGGCCGTGCGCGAGCAGCCCCGCCACGGAGGCGGCCGAGGCCGGCTCGCAGAAGACGCCCTCGCTGGAGGCGACCCAGTGGTACGCGTCGAGGATCTGCTGGTCGCTGACTGCAGCGACGCGACCGCGGGAGGCTGTGAAGGCGTTCATCGCCTCCTCCCACCGGGCCGGATTGCCGATCCGGATGGCCGAGGCCACCGTCTCGGGGTTCTCGATCGGGTGCCCCTCGACCAGCGGCGCGGCGCCCTCGGCCTGAAAGCCGTAGAGGATCGGCGACTCCCCGTATTCTTGGAATCCCGCCCACCAGGAGGTGACATTGCCGGCGTTCCCGACCGGGATGGCGAGAGCGGCGGGCGCCTGACCCAGCTCGTCACAGGTCTCGAACGCGGCGGTCTTCTGCCCCTCGATCCTGTACGGGTTCACGGAGTTGACGAGTTCGACCGGATGCTTCTTGGCGATCTCGCGGACGATCTCGAGCGCCTGGTCGAAGTTGCCCTCGAGGGCGATCACCCGGGCGCCGTGCATCAGGGCCTGCGCAAGCTTGCCGATTGCGATCTTGCCCTCCGGGACGATCACCGCCCCGCGCATCCCCGCCCTGGCCGCATAGGCGGCGCAGCTCGCCGCGGTGTTGCCGGTTGAGGCGCAGATGATCGCCTCCGCCCCCGCCCCCTTGGCCCGCGAGACGGCGACGGTCATGCCGCGGTCCTTGAAACTGCCAGTCGGGTTGGCGCCCTCGAACTTCAAGTAGACGTCGGCCTCGACCCGCTCGGAGAGGCGCGGGGAGTGGATCAGCGGCGTCGAGCCCTCGTTGAGCGTCACCACGGGATCCGTCTCCTCGAGGGGCAGGTGGTCCCGGTAGCGCTCGATCAGGGGGGTGGGCATGAGCCGCGGCCTAGCCGAACTCTTCCTCGATCACGCGGATCGAGCGAGGCGGCGAGCGCAGGAAGTCGAGCTTGGCGATCCTCTTGAGCGCCGCGGCGAAGCGCTTCTCGCTGACGGGGTGCATGACCATGATCAGCTGGGCCTCGCCGCCAAGACCCCGCTGGACGACGCTCCGCACGGAGACCTCGTTGTCGCCGAGCACCTCGGCGATCCGTGCGAGAACGCCCGGCCGGTCGTCGACCTCGAGGTGGAGATAGAAGGCCATCTCGACGTCCTTGGCGACCTTGAGCTTGGCGTTCTCCTCGAACAGCGGCGAGCCTCCGCCGATCACCGAGACGACGTCGCCGAGGACCGCCGCCGCAGTCTCCGGGCCGCCCGCGCCTGGCCCTGACATCGTGATCTCGGTGATCGCCGGGGACTCGACCATCACCGCATTGAAGGGACCGGAGATCGGCGAAAGCGGGTGCCCCGGGTAGAGGAAGCAGGGGAAGACGCGGACGCTGATCTCTCCGTCGCCCACCCGCTCGGCGACCCCCAGCAGCTTCAGCGACAGGCCGAGCTCCTTCGCATAGGCGATGTCGTCCGGCTTGATCCGCTCGATGCCCTCGTAGGGGACGTCGTCGAGCTTCACCGGCGCCCCGAAGGCGAGCCTCGCCAGGATCGCCATCTTCGCCGCGGCGTCGGCGCCGCCGACGTCGTCGCTCGGGTCCGCCTCCGCGTAGCCGAGGTCCTGCGCCTGCTTCAGCGCTTCCTCGTACGAGAGGCCGCTGCGAGTCATCTCGGTGAGGATGTAGTTGGTCGTCCCGTTGACGATCCCGAAGACCTTCTCGATCGGGATCGCGCCGAGGCTCTCCTGTACCACCCGGATCACGGGGATGGCGCCGGCGACCGCGGCCTCGAAGCGAAGCTGTGCGCCGCCCTCCCGCGCCGCCGCGACCAGCTCCTCACCGTGTTGGGCGAGCAGTTGCTTGTTGGCGGTGACCACATGCCGCCCCTCGCGCAGCGCCCGGGTGACGTAATCGCGGGCCGGATCGGTCCCTCCGATCAACTCCACCACGATGTCGCTGCCCGACAGGATCTTTTCGAAGTCGCCCTTCTTGCTGGAGAGCACGCCGGCGACCTTTGGTCGCCGGCCGGAGACCTCCTCCACCATTTCGGCGCGCTCCTCGAGCAGCCTCTTGAAGGCTCCGCCCACGGTCCCCTTGCCGAGGATCCCGACGTTCACGACCTCCGTCATCACTCGTCCCGGGCCAGCAGGTCGTCCCAGCTCTCGCGGCGGACGACGACCCTCGCCTCCCCGTCGCGACAGAAGATCACCGGCGGCCGCGGCACGCCGTTGTAGTTGTTGGCCATCGCGTAGCCATAGGCACCGGTCGCCGGAGTGACCAGCACGTCACCGACACCAGGCGAGGCCAGGTCGGTGTCGCGAATCAGCACGTCGCCGGACTCGCAGTGTTTCCCGGCGATCGTGGCCACGGTGTCAGCCGCATCGCCGGCCCGGTCCGCAATCACGGCCTCGTAGCGAGAGCCATAGAGCATCGGGCGGAGGTTGTCGGACATCCCACCGTCGACGGCGACGTAGGTCCGCACTCCCGGAATCTCCTTCACCGTCCCGACCCGGTATGCGGTGATCCCCGCGGTGCCGACCAGGGAGCGGCCCGGCTCTACCAGGATCTTCGGCCCCGGATCGAAGACGCGTTCCACGCCGCGCACCTTGACCTCGACGTAGTCCTCGATCGAGGGCGGCTCGTCGGTGTCTAGGTAGGCGATCCCGAGACCGCCGCCGACGTTGAGGAGCTCGGGGGCGAGGTCGACCGAGTCGCAGAAGTCGGCGATCACCTCGATGGCCTTGACGTAGGGATCGAGCTCGAAGATCTGGGAGCCGATATGGGCGTGCAGCCCCACCAGCTCGAGGTTCGTCGAATCCCGGACGCGCTCAACCGCGCGTGCAGCGAGGTCGTCGGCGAGGCCGAAGCCGAACTTGGAGTCGAGCTGCCCCGTCTGCACGTAGCCGTGAGTCGAGGGCTTGATTCCCGGGGTCACCCGGATCAGGGCCTTCTGCGGCCGGTCGAGCAGGCTCTCCGCCAGCTCGATCTCGTCGAAGGAGTCGAGGATCAGGTGCCCGACCCCGCTGTCGAATGCATAGCGGAGCTCATCCTCACTCTTGTTGTTGCCGTGCATGTGGATCCGAGCCGGGTCGAAGCCGGCCGCAAGGGCCATTCGCAGCTCACCGCCCGAGGCCACGTCGACCGACAGGCCCTCCTCCCTCATCACCCGGTACGCGGCTGTGCAGGGGAGCGCCTTGCTCGCGTAGATCACCTCGAAGGAGTCGGTGCGCTCCTGGAAGGCGCTCACGTACCCGCGAGCCCGCAGACGGATGTCCTCCTCCGCGTAGATGTACGCCGGCGTCCCGAACCGCTTTGAGAGCTCGACGACGTCGCAGCCGGCGATCTCCAGATGGCCGGCTGGGTTCACACGTGACCCGGCCGGATAGACCGGCGAGGCGGCGATCGGGTCTGGAGCCGCGACGGAGCTCGAGTTTTCGGCCTGCGCACTCATGGCGAGCGCCAATTCTGACGGCAAGCCCTCCGCACCGGCGGGCGGATCTGGGCAGAACCGGGAAGATTGCGCAGTGGAGCACGCTCCGCCCAGTGCGCCCGTCCGCCAGGGCCGGTACGACGGCCTCGCGTACGCGCTCTGGCTGCCGGAGGATCGTTCGGAGCGGTCCGTGCCGGGGGTCGTGGTGGTGCACGGTGCGGGCTCCCGCAAGGAGAACCACGCCGACTTCGCCCGGCTGGCGACGGCAAACGGCTGGGCGGCGCTCACCTTCGATCTCCCCGGTCACGGCGACTCCGAACGCGAGATGTCAGGCGGCGCGGTGGACGACGTGCGGGCGATGGTGCGGCTGCTCGCCGCCGAGGATGGCGTCGACGCCGAGCGGGTCACTCTGAGGGGATCGAGCCTGGGCGGTTTCCTCTCCATCACCGCAGCGGCCACCGCCCCGGAGGTCGCCGGCGTAATCGCGATCTGCCCTGCCGGCGAGGACCATCTCGCCAGCGGCGTTCGCCGGGGGCGCTTCGAAATGCGCGTCGGCGACCCGCTCGATCTGGAGGCCTGGCTCCTGGCTCAGGACGTCCGGGAATCAGTCGCGCGGATCGCCGGGCGGCCGCTGATCCTGATGCACGCCGAGGGCGACACCCAGATCCCCAGCGACCATTCCGAGGACCTCTATGAGAGAGCGGGAGAGCCTCGCAAGCTCATCATCGCGCCGGGCGGAGCGCACACGACCGTCCAGCACGACCCCGAGCTCCAAAGCGTGGCCCTGCGCTGGCTGGAGCGACAGCTGGAGGCGGAACGCGCCGGCTAGTAGTCGTGGTGATGGTGGTGGGATTGCGAGCAGCCACCGTCGCTGCCGCCGCTCCCGCCGCTCGGCGAGGAGTCATCCCCGCCGCTCGGCAGGAGTCGAGTCCCCGGCGGCGGGCCCTGATGTCGGACGGCGGCCCTGGTCTGTGGACGGCGGGCCCTGGTCCGACGACGGCGGGCTCGGCAGGTCCGCGGGTGGCCTGGCCATGGGAGGCTTGCCGACGACCCCGACATCGACTCCGCCGCCGTCTTCGCCTGGGTCCTTGCCCTTGTCGCCCTCCGGGGTGCTCTGGTGAGGGCCCGAAGGATGTGTCGGCGACACCTCGTGCGACGGGTCCTTGATCGCGTTGACCGGGCCGGAGCCGGTCGAGCCATCGCCCGTTCCGGTGGAGCCGCCCGAGTCCGGGGGCGTGGGAGTCGTGCCCGGCGGGGTTGGCGTCGGCGTCGGCGCCGGGGTGGGCTTCGGCTTGGCCTTGCCGCCCTGGCTGTTGCCGCCATTTCCTCCACCGCCGGTGACGGCGGGCGTCCCAGGCGTCCCGGCGTTGGTCGCCGCGAGCTGCCCTGCTGCGGCGCTCAGCGGAACGACGGTGTTCTTGGCCGGAGCGTTGGGGGTTGCGGCGCTGAGCTCCACGTTCCCGTCGGTGGTTGCATCCTGCGCCGTCGGCCAGACGTTGAATGAGACAAGGCCGACCAGGGTCACGAAGACGATCGCAGCGCCGGCAAGCAAAGCGCCCGACGCTCCGACCCCGACGATGAAGCTCTCGGGTGTGTTGTTCTGTGATGTCTTCGGTGCCGCGTGAGCATCCCCCTCTCGCACGGCACGCCATTCGCGCGCACTCACGTTCCGGTCATCGTCGCTCATTTGAGGTCCTTTAGCCACCTGACTACTTGGGTAGCCGTTTGTCTTAGGCGCGAGCTGCGGCGTCTACCAAGTACCGGCGAGAAGCGAGTGCCGCCGACGCTAGAGGTACCCGAGTGGGTCTGTCGTCTGGCCGTTGATGCGTACCTCGAAATGGACGTGAGGACCGAAGCAGTACCCGGTGCAGTCGCTGAGGCCGATGATCTGGCCCTGTGCGACCTGCTGGCCCGTGGACACGAGGAATCGCTCCTGGTGCCCGTAGCACGTGGAGAGGCCGCCCCCATGGTCGATGCACGTGTAGTTCCCATAGCCGCCCTCAGGTGAAGCAATTGTGACCGTGCCGGCGGCGGCAGCACGGATGGGCGTGCCCGTGGGCACCCCGATGTCGACTCCGGGGTGGAATTCGTAGTGGCCATTGATGTTGCGCGGTCCGTACGGCGAGGTGATCGGGCCGTTGACCGGCCAGATCAATCCATGGCCCCCTGCCCTGATCGGCCCCGCGGGGAGCGCTCCGCTTCCGGCGCCCAGCTGCTCGGCGATCTTCTGAGAGATGTCGGTCAGATCGCCCTCGAGGTCGTCCTGCTGCTTTCGCACCTTCGTCAGCGTGGCGTGCTGCTTCTTCCGCGCGGTGGCGAGCTCCGCGGTTCGCTTCTGGAGTTTCGCCCGAGTGGCATCGAGCTCCGCCTTGTGGGCGGCGATCTCGTCACGGGCCGCTCGGACCGTGTTCACGGTCACCTGCATCTCGTTGCGCAGGCCGCGCACCCTGGCGACGATGTCGTCGTCCTGGTGCTGGAGCGTCTCCAGGTACTGGGTCCGCGCCAGCAGATCGTCGAACCCATGCGCCTGAAGCAGGACGGTGATCAGGTCCGGCTGGTTGGACTCGTAGATCGCGACGAGGCGCTGCTCGAGGATCTTCACCGCCAGGCGGAGACGCTGCTTCAGGTGGTCGAGCCGCGCCTGCGCCTGGTAGAGCTCGGCCTGCTTCTGAGAGAGCTCCGCAGCGACGACGGCCTCCCGGTTTCGCAGCGCTGCCACCTGACTCGTCAGCCGCTGCAGCTGGACGGACTCATGACTGATCCTGCCGGTGAGTACCCCGGCATGGGCTCGCGCGTGGGAGAGCTTGTTCTGGGTGGAGTTGAGCTTCTGCTGGAGGCCCTGGCCCGAGGCGTTGCCACCCATCAAGGCGAGCGCGCAGACGGCCGCCGCGCCCCAGAGCGCCAGCATCAGGCGCTTGGATCCGGTCATCGTCAGCGAAGGTTGAACGCCCGGAAGCCCGGGCTCTGAAAAGCGGGTTGCAGCTGCCTACGCGGTGGCGCCCGCGGGCGCCTGCTCCGGCTTCGCGCCGTTCTGCGCGGCGCCGTTGGTGGCCGCCTGCGCCGCCTCGACGGCCTGGGCGAATCGCTCCTGGTAGGTGCGCACCTGCATCCGCGAGATCACCAGGCGCTGAACCTGGGCCGTGCCCTCGAACAGCTGGTAGATCTTCGCGTCGCGGAACCACTTCTCGAGCGGGCAATCCGTCGTCTGCGCGTAGGGCCCGACCAGCTCCATCAGCGTCGTCGTCGCCCACATCGTCACGTCGCCGGCCTTGAGCTTCGACATGGAGCCCTGCCCGCCCGTCATCGGGATGCCGTTGCGCCCCATCCAGGAAGCGCGCTGAACCAGTAGGCGGGCGGCGTCGATCTCGGTCGCGACGTCAGCGAGGACCTGCTGGATCCGCTGCTCCTCGAGGGCGGGCTTGCCGCCGTCGACCGTCTGGTCGCCCAGGTACTCCAGGGTCCACTCGTAGGCGGCCTGGGCAATGCCCAGCGCGGAGGCGCCGACGATCGGACGCGTCATCTCGAAGGTTGCCAGCGCGTTGGATGAGCCGCCCGTCTGGCCGGAGCGGGCGCGCTCGAGCTTGCGGTTGAGCTTGTCCATGCCGCCGAGCAGGTTGTCGACTGGGATCCGGCAGTCCTCCAGGATCACCTCGGCGGTGTGGGAGGCGCGGATGCCGATCTTCGACTCCTTCTTGCCCTGGCGCAGCCCCGGGGTGCCCTTGGCGACCACGAAGGAGGCCTGGCCGCGATGGCCGAGCTCTGGGTCGACCGTGGCGACCATGACGTGAACGTCGGCGATGCCCCCATTGGTGATGAAGACCTTGGTGCCGTTCAGGACCCACTCGTCTCCGTCGAGCTTGGCCGTGCTCTTCAGGCTCTTCACGTCGGAGCCGGCCTGTGGCTCGGTCACGGCGTAGGCGCCGAGCTGGATCTGCTCATCGGTGCCGAAGCACTGGGGGACCCACTCTGCGATCTGCTCCGGAGTGCCCGAGGCCGCGATGCCGGCGGCTGCGAGCCCCGATCCCTGTATGGCCAAGGCGATACCTGCACAACCCCAGTGGAGCTCCTCCGCCGTGATCACTCCCAGCTGTCCGCCGGGGTCCGCTCCCATCAGCTGCATGTGCTCGAGTCCCTGCAGCCTCCACTCGCGGGCTTCCTTGATCACCTCCCAGGGAGTGCTCTCCTCCTCGTCGTGCTTGCGTGCGACGGGACGGATGACCTCACGCGCGAACTTGCGGGCGTGGTCCTTGTGCTCCCTCTGCTGATCGGTGAGCGCGAAGTCCATTCCAGCTGCCTCCTAGCGATGGAACCCGGGTTGATTGACTGGTCAGTCAGCCAGTCTACTCGACCCGGAAGTGGAACCTGCCACTTACCACGACACGATCCCTCGCCTGGCGCTTTGCCTCGTCATGGGGCGAGGCAAAGCGCCATCGGCCGTTGAGTACCGTTCGCCGCCGTGCGCCTCCCCCATCAGCTTCAGAACGCGATCGACTGGGTCCGTTCCGATCTGCTCGGCAAGCGTGAGCCGCGCGTCCTGGCGATCGCGGGAGCGGCACTGCTCGCCGTCCTTCTGCTCGTCCTGGTGGTCGCGACCAACCCCTTCTCCGGGGGAGGCAAGGGGGAGACGCGGGTGGTGACGATCGCGGTCGCCACCGACAACGCCCAGAGGGCGCCCGTGGGGGTCCTCGGCTTCCCGCTGGTCGCAACTCGGAATACGACGCGGATCAGTGGGCCGGACCCCATCGAGGACGCCGCCGCAGCCGCTCTCGCCACCCATCCGCCGGCGCCCGAGGTCGCCCAGCTCGAGGCGGTGACCCTGGTCCCCGACGACGACTGGCAGGCCGGCATCGCCGCTTCGGTCCTCGCGGGGCCGCCGCTGCGGCTGCCGGTGCTGATCAGCCAGCACGGTGCGGTCCCCGACGCCACCACCCAGGCGCTCGCGCAACTCGATCCGAAGGGAGGCGGGGCTTCCGGCGACATCGCCGTCTACTCCGCGGACGGCGCCTCGGTCCCATCGGGGTTGAAGTCCCGCGAGATCCCGGGCGACTTCCCGGCCGAGATCGCGAACTCAATCGACCAGCTCCGTCAGCGCCTGCTGAAGGAGGAGCCCCAGCACATCCTGCTCGTCAGCTCCGACCAGGCCGGATACGCCATGCCGGCCGCAGCCTGGGCCGCCCGCGCCGGGGATCCGGTCCTCTTCACCGGGCGCAACCAGGTCCCATCGGCGACGCTGGCGGCGCTGCGCCGCCATGCCGCGGCGACCGTGTACGTCCTCGGGCCTGAATCGGTGATCTCGAAGTCCGTGATCCAGCAGGTCGGGCGGCTGTCGGCGAGCGTGCAGCGGGTGGGCGCCACCGGCATCGTCCAGAACGCCCTCTTCTTCGCGCGCTACTCCGACGGCTCCTTCGGCTGGAACATCAACGACCCGGGCCACGGGATGGAGCTCGCCAACGCCGACCGGCCGCTGGACGCCGCCGCCGCGGCATCGCTCGCGTCGAGCGGCAAGTGGGGGCCGCTGCTGCTCACCGACACCGCCGGCGCCCTACCCCCGGAGCTGAGAAGCTTCCTGCTCGATATCAAGCCCGGCTACGAGACGGACCCGACCCGAGCGGTGTACAACCACATCTGGCTGATGGGAGATGCGACCGCGATCGGCGGACAGGTTCAGGCTGAGGTGGACGAGCTTGCGGAGCTGGCCCAGGTCGGCGGCGCCACGGCGAACCAGGGGACCGCCAAGGGCGGGGTGGCGCAGCCCGGAGGCGCCGAGAGCGAGCCAAACCCGACACCCCAGAAGGGGAAGAAGAAATGAGCGAAGCGGAGCGACCCGACAGGCTCACCAGACCGGTGACCGTGGAGGACATCAGGGCCCTGGCGGGGCCCTCGACCCCGCATTTCGCCCTGCAGGTGCGGAACCGGATCCAGAAGCTGATCGAGTCGCTCCCCGAGGGCGATCCCGCGAGGAGGGAGGGCGAGATCCAGATCGCCCGCCTCGAGGAGCTCGCCCAGCACAGCGGCGATCCCCGGGGCGGCACTGGGGTGGCTCACTGATGAAGGAGCTCGCCAATGGCGTTTGGCACATCAAGTGCCTTCCGGGCCTGCCCTGGGCGGTGAATGCCTATCTCGCCGGCGACGTTCTGATCGACGCCGGGTGCAGGCAATCGACCGGTCGGATCCTGAAGCAGCTCGACGGACACGACGTGAGCGCCCACGCGCTCACCCACGCCCACCCAGACCACCAGGGTGCGAGCCGCGACGTCTGCGATCGGCTCGGCATTCCGTTCTGGTGCCCCGAGCTGGACATCCCGGCCGCCGAAGATCCCAAGGTGATCGACGAGCTTCAGCCCGACAAGTTCATGGCCCACTTCTTCTGGAGGATCTTCCACGGCCCCGGCCGCGAG
Source organism: uncultured Solirubrobacterales bacterium (assembly GCA_963740995.1). Lineage (GTDB taxonomy): Bacteria > Actinomycetota > Thermoleophilia > Solirubrobacterales > 70-9 > DASUPK01. The sequence goes on along the minus strand of CAVUGL010000004.1, from coordinate 453,469 downwards.
GTCGACAGGGCGATCAGGGACGGGGACGAGGTCGCCGGCTTCAGGGTGATCGATGCGCCGGGACACTCAGCCGGGCACGTCGCCTTCTGGCGCGAGTCGGACCGGGTGCTGATCCTGGGCGACGTGCTGGCCAACATGGACCAGTACACGGGAATCCCGGGACTCCACGAGCCGAAGCCCGCCCTCACTCCCGATCCCGCCCGGAACCGCGAGTCGGCGCGCAAGCTCGCCGCGCTGGAGCCGGAGCTCGTCTGCTTCGGCCACGGCGCGCCGCTGCGCGACCCGCAGAAGCTCAAGGCGTTCGTCGAGGGCCTTTGATGCGAGGGCGCAATGCGAGGGCGCGCCGCCAGGCGCGACCCGTTTCACGGGGCTGACCCGTTTGATTCAGGCGGGGCCGAACGCCTCGATGATCCTGGCCTGGTACTCGCCGATCTGCTGCGGCGGGATGAAGTAGGTCGCGGGGGTGAGGAAGACGCCGTCGCCGCGCTCTGCGACCTCGGCGACCCGCTCCCTGACCTTGTCCAGCGGGCCCGCCGCGGTGTAGGCCTCCACCATCTCGTCCGGGATCTGCTCCGGGACGGCGGCCAGGTCGCCCTTGCGGAACGCGTCGCCGGCCGCCTCGGCGGCCTCGGCGAAACCGTGCATCTCCCAGAGAGGCTTGTAGGTGCGGACAGTCGAGTAGAAGGCGATCGTACGGCGCGCCGCGTCCAGCGCTCGGGACTCGTCGTCATCGATCACCGTGGTGATGGTGGGGATGAAGTCGAGATCGGAGCGCTGCCGCCCCGAACGCTTGAGCCCCGTCTCGAAGCTCGGGACCACCACCTCGTCCAGCCATCGCACTGGGCACATCGGGTGCCCGATCAGCCCATCCGCGACGTCGCCCGCCATCCGGCACATCCCCTCGCGCATCGCCGCTGCATAGATGGGGACGCGCTCGCGAACCGGCCTGTGGGGGCGGATCCAGCCCCTGATGTCGATGTCCTGGTATTCGCCCTCATACCGGATCGGCTCACCGGTCGTGGCCTTCTCCATGATCAGCCGGGTCGCCTCGATCGTCTCACGCAGGTGAGGCGCCGGCTTGCCGTAGTCGACGGAGTGCCAGGTCTCATTGAGGCGTTTCACCCCGGCGCCCAGGCCGAGGCGGAAGCGCCCGCCCGCCATCTCGTCGATGTCGAGAGCGCTCACCGCCAGGATGAAGGCGCTGCGGGTGAACGCCCAGGCGATCCCGGTGCCGATGTCGACCTTCTCGGTCTTCGCCGCCAGCCAGGTCGCCTGGGTGACCGAGCTCCGGAAGAGCTCGGGCGTCCAGACGCAGTCGATTCCGGCCTCCTCGGCGGAGCTCGCCTGCTCGGCGAGCTCCGCCGGGGTGTCCCCGATCGCGGCTATGGAGATGCGATCAAGGGCCGCCATTGCTCAGTCCTGGCCGCAGACCTTGAGGCCGTACTGCCTGGCGAGCGCGTTGCCGTCGGCGAACGTGCTGTTCTCGATGTCGCCCGCGGCCTTCGCCTTGTCGATGTCGGCTTGAACGGTGTCGAGGATCTTGTTCACCTGATCCTCGTCGCCGGAGGGAGCGCCCAGCGCCTTGATCTGGTCGACCTGGCTCTGGGTGTTGGGAAGCGCGGTCCCGGTGGCGAACTGCTGGACCTCAGCCGCGGTCGGCTTCTGGTTGCCGAACTGCTGCTTGGCGGCCTGGTTGATCTCCTGGTTGCCCTGCTGGCAGACGGCGTCAGCCTTGGCGATCCATTCCGCCTTCGTCAAGCTCGCGGTGGTGGTGCTGTCGCCGTCGTTGTCGCTGCTGCCACAGCCGGTCGCGATTGCGCCGGCGGCCAGCACTGCGACCACTACAAAGTGCGCTGAGCTTCATCCCTTCCTCCCATTTCTGTCGGGGATCCCGCGGTCATCCCCAAGCCGCGGCGTACCGGCGCAAGCTATCCGCTACGTCGGAGTGTTGTCCAGGGACCGCCACAGGTAGAGACCGGCGAGCGTCCGGTGTGGCCGCCAAGGCTCTGCAATTCGATCGATTTCGTCGGGCCCCGGCAGCTCGTCCATCCCATACGCCACCTGGATCGCGCGCCGGATCCCGAGATCGCCCGCGGAGACAACGTCCTTGCGGCCGAGATGGAAGATCAGGAACATCTCGGCGCTCCAGCGGCCGATCCCCTTGACCTCAACCAGTTCGGCGCAGATGTCCTCGTCGGAGAGATCCTTGAGTTGGGCGAGATCGAGCCGGCCGTCCTTGATCGCGGCGCGCCAGGTCTCGCAGGTACTCGACCTTGGCGTTGGACAGGCCGGCCTTGCGCAGGGTCTCCCGCCTCCGCCGCAGGAACTGCTCCGGGGTGGGCATCCGGCCGCCGAAGATCGCGAGCAGCTTGTTCCAGATGGAGGCGGCCGCCCGGGTGGAAAGCTGTTGTCCGACGATCGCCCTCGCCAGGGCCTGCCAGGGATCGGGCCGGCTCCCGCGCCGGTCAATGTCGGGGTGGATCGGGCCCTGCTCCTCCATCACGCGCCGCAGCACCTTGTCTGCCCGCATCAACTCGCGGTCGTCGGCGCTCCAAGCGGTCACCAGCCGGCTCACCTTCGAAGCGGCGCGAAGCGCCGCGCCTGACCGTGGGCCGGCGCTTGTGGCCGCGATCTGATGGCGAAGCCGTCAGGCGCAACCAAGTGCTCGTCCGAGCCCTAGACCCGCTGAATCAGGGTGCCGGTGCCGAGCCCGCCACCGCAGCACATGGTCACCAGGCCAGTCTCCTTGTCGGAGCGCTCCAGCTCGTGGAGCAGCGTGGTGATCAGGCGCGCACCGGTGGAGCCGAGCGGGTGACCGATCGCGATCGCGCCGCCGTTCACGTTGACGCGATCCATGTCGGGCTCCAGCTCCCGGCGCCAGGCGGCGACTACGGAGGCGAAGGCCTCGTTGATCTCGACCAGGTCGATGTCGTCCATCTTCATCCCGTTGCGCTTCAGGATCAGCTGCGTGGCCGGGATGGGCCCGGTCAGCATCATCACCGGGTCGACCCCGACGGTGGTCTGGTCCACCACCTTCGCGCGCGGCTTCAGCCCGAGCTGATCGGCCTTCTCGCGAGTCATCAGCAGCACTGCGGCGGCGCCGTCGGAGACCTGCGAGGAGTTGCCGGCGGTGATCTTGCCGTCCTCCTTGAAGGCCGGCTTCAGCGAGGCAAGCTTCTCGAGCGAGTCCTCGGTCGGCGGGCGAATGCCCTGGTCGGTCACGTAGGTGTCGCCGTTGTTCTTCCAGGGGATCGTCTCCCGCTCGAAGCGGCCCTCCTCGGTCGCCTGGTGGGCGAGCTGGTGGGAGCGGAGGCCGATCTCGTCGAGCTCTGAGCGGGGGATCTCCCACTTGTCGGCGATCATCTCCGCGGAGATGCCCTGCGGGACGAGGTTGTAGCGCTCCATCAGGGCCGGCGAGAAGGCGAAGCCGTGCTCTTTCATCACCTCGGCGGAATCCGCGAAGGAGATGTGGCCCATGTGCTCGACGCCGCCGCCGATGGCGACGTCGTGGACGCCGGAGGCGATCAGCGCGGCGGCAAAGTTGACGGCCTGCTGAGCTGAACCGCACTGGCGATCGACCGTGGTGGCAGGTGTCTCAATCGGCAGACCGGCCTCGAGCCAGGCGTTGCGGGCGATGTTGATGCCCTGCTCGCCGAACTGCTGCACACAGCCGGCGACGACGTCCTCGACCTCCGAAGCGTCGATGCCCGCCCGCTTGATCACCTCGTCGTAGGTCTTGGCGAGCAGGCTGGAGGCGTGGACGTCCTTGTAGTAGCCCTTCTCCTCGTGCCCGCGACCGACCGGCAGTCGGGCGGCCTCCACGATCACTACCTCGCGTCCACTGAACTTTCCGGTCTCAGCCACCACGTGCCTCCTCAGTCGGTTTCTTCAAGCAACCAAGCCTCGTCTTAAGAGCATACAACGATTGACTGGCGAGTCAGCCAATGCCACTTTGGGCGGTCGCCACGAGGCGACTCTACGCCCTCCGTCCCGTGATAGACACCCTCGTGGCGGGCGGCGACGCATATCAGCGACCCGGGATTGCGGGCAGCGGAACGATCGCCTGCGGGCTGGCGGCCTGCGCCAGCGTCGTCTCGAAGGTGGTGCTGCTGGCCCGCTCCGATGCCTCGGCATGGAAGGCCGAGGAGCAGGCGCACGCACTCTGCGCAAAAGTCGACGGGGCTGACGCCAAGAACGTCAAGGTGACCACCCGTCCCGCTGATCTCGCCTCCTGCGATGTCGTGATCGAAGCCGTGGTCGAGGAGCTCGAGCCGAAGGTCGAGCTGCTGAGGACGGCGGGGGACGCAGCGCAGGACGCCGACCTGGCAAGCACCACCTCCTCCCTGTCGCTGGACGAGCTCGGCTCAGGGGCCGGCTACCCGGAGCGCACCTTCGGCCTGCACCCCTTCAACCCAGTGGTCCGGATGGAGCTGATCGAGCTCTGCATCCCCGATGCCGCGAGCGCCGAGATCGCGCCGCGCGCCCGCGCCTGGTGCGAGGCGATCGGCAAGACGGTCGTCGAGGTCCCGGATGAGCCGGGCTTCGTGGTCAACCGGCTTCTCTTCCCGTACCTCTTCGACGCTGTGCGACTTGATGGAGCAGACGGGGATGACGGCGGAGGACGTCGATCGGTGCATGACCCTGGGTGCCAACTATCCGATGGGTCCCTTGGCCCTGATCGATCTGATCGGCGTCGACGTCGCCGTCGCGATCGGTGAGGCGCTCTACGCGGACAGCGAGGAGGAGCACCATCGTCCCCCCGGCCGGCTGATCGCGCTGGTGGACACGGGCAAGCTCGGGCGCAAGTCCGGGGCCGGCTTCTACGAATACGGCTGAGCCGTTCAGCCGTTCAGATTGCTGACGAGGCGCTCCACGGTCTCGCCGACCTTGCCGAGGACCGCCGGGTCCAGCTTGTCGAGCGTGTCCTGGTCTCCGTTCTTGTACGGATAGGACCAATCGATCAGGTCGATCGACGGAATCCGCTGGTCCAGGAAGGGGATGTGGTCGTCGATGATCGGCGTCTGGGTGGTGTCCGGGAAGAGCTCCTCCGTTCCCACCTGCTCCGCGGCCAGGCGCAGCTGCGCCCAGAGCTCAGGGGTGGAGTTCGTCTCCCGCGGGAAGTGCGCTCCGCGGTTGGCGATGTAGTCGAGCAGGATCATGTCGCCCACCTGGCCCGGGTGCGCCGCCGCATATGCCCGGGAACCGCGCAGCGCGCAGTACTGGAAGTCCCGGTCGCGGCAGCCCGGTCCCGCCTCTTCCCCGTCGAAGAGGACGAAGCGAATCTCGCGATGGTCCGCCGGCAAGTCCGATGGGAGGTCGCGGGCGAGCTCGATCAGGGCGGCGGTCCCGGCGGCGCTGTCGTTCGCCCCGACGAACCCCTTGGGCCGGTACTGCGTGTCGTAGTGCGCGCCGATCAGGATCGCCGGAGGCCGCCCGGGCAGAACGCCGACGATATTCCGGAGGCCCTGCTGCGGTCCGGTGCTCGGGAAGGGCTCGAAGGTGCCGTCGGGCAGCATCGCGCGAAGCCGGGTCGCCAGCCGGCGGAGCTGCGGCGAGCCCGCCGGGCGCGGACCGACCGCGACCTGGCTGCGAACCAACGACATGGCGCGGGCGGCGTCGAAGCTGGTCCCCTCGCTGGAATTGCTCGAGCCCCCGCACGCCGCGAGTGTGAGCGAGGCGAGCACCAGCGCCGCGATCGCGGCGCTGATCCGGCGCAATGAGCTAGGCGGCCTGCTTGCCCTTGCGCTTGATGCGCGACTTCGTTCCGATCGGAGGCACCGCCGGCTCGTCATGGCGGCCGGAACGATCCCAGATCACGTCGGCCTCCGAGACGCCCTGCTTGCTTGCCTCCGCCTCCACCTCGGCCCAGGGGAGCTGAGCCTCGGGAAGCTCATCCCATCGAGCCAGGTCGAGGGCCTCGAGAGCCCCCTCCAATGCCGGCCCCCGATGCTCCTCGGAGCGGAGCACCGCCCTGACCACCTCAAGCTGCTTGTCGCTGAACCGGACGACCCACATAAGGCCTCCTAAGTGACCCTCGAATTGCCGCCAAGCTAGAGCCGTAGACGGACGGAAGGGAAAACGCCTGCAACCTGCGGACTAGGCGGCGGTCGGGTGGATTCGAACCGCTTCGATGCGATTCTCGCGGACCGATTCCACCCGGATCTCGTAGCCGTCCGCGGTGATCAAATCGCCGCGCTTGGGAAGCCGGCCGAGCTCGCCGAAGACGTAGCCGCCGATGGAGTTGTAGGCATCGGTGTCGACCGGCAGCTCGATGCCGCGATCGGTGAGGTCGCCGAGCGAGACATGTCCCCGGACGTACCAGTCCCCATTGGCGAGTTGGCGCAGCGAACCCGGCAAGGGGGTCGGTCTCGTCCTCGATCTCCCCCACCACCTCCTCGAGGATGTCCTCGACTGTGACGATGCCCACCGTCCGCCCGTACTCGTCGACGACCACCCCCATCGACGAGCGCTGGCGCTGCAATTCGGTCAGGAGGTCGTCGAGCGGCTTCGTCTCCGGGACGATGAGGGCGTCGCGCACCGCTGACTCGATCTTCGCCTCGGGCCCCTCGGCCATCATCAACCGGACGAGCCGCAGGGCGTGCACGATCCCCCGGACGCGGTCCTGGTTCCCGTTCTCGACGACGACCAGCCGGTTGTGTCCGGAGGAGGTGCAGAGGTCGAGGGCGTCGGTGACGTTCGAGGAGTAGTTGACGGTGACGACCGCGGGGATCGGGGTCATGATCTCCCGCGCCTCCTGCTCGTGGAGGTGGAAGACGCCGCCCAGCATCGTGGCCTCTCCAGGGTCGAGCTTGCCCCGCACTCGCCGACTGCGAGATCAGGACCTGCAGGTCCTCCGACGTGGGCTGCTCCTCGCCGAGCGCGTCCTGGCGTACGCCGAAGAGGCGCGCGACCCCGTTGGACAACCAGGTGAGGGCGACCGTGAACGGGGCGCTGATCCGGCGGAACCAGTGGAGAGGACTGGCGAGGAACCGGGCGCTGGTCTCGGGCTTCGAGATCGCGTACAGCTTCGGCGCTTGCTCGCCGACGGTGACGTGGAGCGTGGTGACCAGCGTGTAGGCGATCGCGACCGAGATCGCGACCGCGGCGCCGTGAGAGAGGCCGCCGAAGATCGGCTCGATCAGCTTCGCGACGGCGGGCTCGCCGAGGAAGCCGATGCCGATCGAGGCCATCGTGATCCCGAGCTGGCAGGCCGAGAGGTACTCGTCGATCTGGTCGAGCTCGTCGAGCACGGCGGACGCTCCCCGGGCGCCCTCACTGGCGAGTGTCTCGAGCTTCGAGCGCCGTGAGCGGACGAGCGCGAACTCGGCCGCAACGAAGACCGCGTTGACGGCGATCAACAGGAGCAGCAGAACGAGTAGGAGGGCGCTCATCGTCGTTGCCCCGATTCAGATGCGAGGGCGCGCGTAAGCGCGACCCGTTTCATCTGGGAGGCGCCCCATCGGGCGCGCGTACTTCGAGGGGGATCGTCGTCGGTCACTGGCGACGAGCCAAGGCTACCGGACAGCTAGGCCAGCTCCTCGACCTTCTCGGCGAGCTTCAGATCATTCTCGGTGACCCCGCCCTGGGAATGGGTCGAGAGCGCCACCTCCACCTGACTCCATGAGATTGCGATGTCCGGATGGTGGTTCATCTCTTCGGCGGGACCGACGATCGAGTCGACGAACTTGACGGAGCCGACGAAGTCGCCACGGTCGAAGCTCTTGACGATGTACTCGCCGCGCTGACGCCAGCCGTCGAGGCCCTTGAGTCCCTCCTTGATCTCCTCATCGCTCAGAAGTGCCATATTCGTCGGGTGCGAATCGCGAGCCTGGTCCCGTCCGCGACCGAGATGCTATTCGCCCTCGGCCTGGGCGATCAAGTGGTGGCGGTCACCCACGAGTGTGACTACCCGCCCGAGGCGGTCGGCACGCCTCACCTGACGCGCAGCCTGGTCCCCGCCGGGCTCTCGGCCGGCGAGATCGATGCCGCCGTCAGGCGCCTCACCGGCGAGGGCCGCCACCTCTACGAGCTCGACGAGCCTGCGCTGGGCGAGCTCGAACCGGACCTGATCGTCACCCAGGCGGTCTGTGAAGTCTGCGCCGTTTCCTACGACGACGTCGTCGCGGTGGCCGCCAGGCTGCCGGGCAAGCCGCGGGTGATCTCGCTGGATCCCTCGAACCTCGCGGAGGTGCTCGCCGACGTCCCGCGCCTTGGAGAGGCGACGGGGGTCGCCGCTCGGGCGGCCCAGCTCAGTGAGGAACTGGAGCGTCGTCTGGCAGCGGTCCGCCGGGCCGTCGCGGGGGCGCCTCGGCCGACCGTCCTGGCGCTCGAGTGGCTCGACCCGCCCTTCATCGGAGGCCACTGGGTTCCCGAGATGATCGAGATCGCGGGGGGCGTGGACGTCCTCGGGGTGGCGGGAGAGAAGTCCCGAACCGCCGAATGGGACGAGATCACAGCGGCGAATCCCGGCGTGATCGTGGCGATGCCGTGCGGCTGGAATGCGGCGCAGGCGCGCTCGGAGGTGGAGGGACATGCCGGCGAGGTCGCGTCGGTCGGCGCCGAGCGGATCTGGGCCGTCGACGCAGCAGCGTCCTTCTCCCGGCCCGGGCCTCGGCTGGTCGAGGGAGTCGAGCTGCTCGCCCACCTGCTCCACCCGGATAGGGTTGGCGCCCCAGCCGGTGTGCCATTCGAACCGGTGCCGGCAGGCGAGCCGGCGGGGCAGCGCTCCTAGGTCGGCGAGAGGAGAGAGATGGGACTCAATTGGGCCGAGCACACCATCGAGATCGACGCTCCGATCGAGATCTGTTACGCAGCGATCATCGACTACGAGACCTTTCCGTCCTGGCAGGGCGCCGTCGTCGACACCGAGGTCCTCGACTGGGACGAGGCGGGGCGGGGCAAGCGCGTTCGCCTCTTCATCGACGCCAAGATCCGCAAGGTCGATTACACCCTCGATTATCGCTACGACCAGCCCACCCGAATCGAGTGGGACTTCGTGGAGGGCAACGGCATCAGCGACGCCGACGGCCACTACCTCTTCGAGGACCTGGGGGCCGACCGCACCCGCGCGACGTACAAGCTCGGCCTCGAGGTGGGAATCCCCTTGCCCGGTCCGGTCGCGCGGCGGGCCCACAAGTCGACGCTGAAGGCATCGGTCGAGGACCTGAAGAAGGAGGCCGAACGCCGCGCGGCCGAGTCGGCGAGGGCGGCGAACGGCGATCGCTCGAAGGTGGACGAGCGTGAAGCGCAGCTGGCCGAGAAGGCCGGGATCAAGAAGCAATCGCCGCCCCCCGCGGCGCCCCCCGCAAGCCGGGCCCACTCGACCGATGGCGGGTCGGACCCCATGATGGAGCTGCCGGTCAAGGTCGCCGGGCGGGCGGCGGGCCTGGGCATCGGAGTGGCGCGCCGTGCCGTCGGTGTCGGCCTCGAGGTGGCGGGCTCTGTCACGAATCGTGCGGCGAGGGCGCTCGGCCGAGGATCAGACTCGAACGACAACTACCCGCGCTAGCCCGAACCCGTACGAGCCTTCAATTTGATCCGGCTAGCCTGCGACCGCTAACGCGCCGGCGAAGGTCGCCGCGATCATCAGCACGATCCCGGCGAGCTCGAGGGTGAAACCGGGGCGGCCGCTCATCCTCTTCTCCACGAAGATCACCAGGAGCGCCGCGACCGCGCCGCCGATCAGGCCGCCGATGTGGCCGCCCACCGAGATCCCCGAGATCGAGAAGGTGAGCACCAGGTTCAGGACCACGAACAGCCCGAACTGAGTTGCGAGCTGTTCCACGCCCCTGCCGCGAGCCACGACGATCACCGCGGCCATCAATCCGAAGATCGCGCCCGAGGCGCCCACGGTGAGCGTGTTGGGGTCGACGATCAGGGCGCCGAGGGACCCGGCTATCAGCGAGACGAAGTAGATGCCGAGGAAGCGCGGTGTCCCGATCCCTGGCTCGAGGATGCTGCCGGCGACGTAGAGCACGTACATGTTGAGCAGCAGGTGGAGGAAACCGGCGTGCAGGAAGCCGCCGCTGATCACCCGCCACCATTCGCCGTTGGCGATCTCCGGCCCACGCAGTCCGGCGTCGTGGATCACGGTGCCGCCCCCGTTGAGGGAACCCGCACCCCCGCCGGCCAGCTCGATGAGGAAGACGATCACGTTGATCGCAATCAGGCCGATCGTCGCGGGCATCTTGCCGGCGGTCGGCGTGAAGGCCCCTTGGCCGACGCGCACCTTGGTCGTCTGCCTCGCGCATTCCGGGCAGCGCATGCCGACCGGCGTCGTGGTCATGCACTCCGGGCAGATCGGGCGCCCGCAGTTGGAGCAGGAAACGCCGGTTTCGCGGCTCGGGTGCCGGTAGCAGGTCTGACGGGTCTGGGTCGATGCCTCCATGGCCACGCCAGGGTAGTTGAGGGGCCGGTCCGGCCCCGCCGTTTACTGAACCGTCGCGGTGAGCAGAACGGGCGGCGTCGGGGTCGTCCGGCCCGGATGCGGCTCCCTTGTGACCATCACCCTCGTCCCCTTGGCGAGGTGGCCGTCGACCGCCGTCGTGGCGTCCCCCGAGCTGTCCGGGATGAAGTTGGAGGACGGCCGCACGCTGGTTCCGTGGGCGACCCACACCTGGTAGACCTCGCGGCCGCTCAGCTGCCGCAGGCCGTGCAGATTGAGCATCGATGAGACGTCGCCGACGGCCAGCGTCCCACCGACGCTCGGTGACATCGGTACCACCGCCACCGTGGCCTTCGCCGCCGCCCGCACCCCCGTCGCCGGTGTCCTCGGCGATCAGATATCCGCCCAGGCCGGCGGCCACGACGGCGAGCGCGGCCAGCCCTGTCGCGGGGCGGAGCAGCCATTGACGCTAGGCTTCGGCGCTCGCGCCTCGAGGTCTCCTTCTCGCGGTCCCGCGACCCGCTGAGCTCGGCCCGCTTCGCCTCGGCCTCCTCGCGGACGACCGTCAGCACTCGCTCCCGCAATTCCGGCGGCGGCTCCAGCTGCTCGACTGACTCCCCGAGGACGGCAACCGCCGGCGCGAGGGCCTCAAGCTCTCTGCTGCACTGAGCGCAGGTCGGTGCGTGAGCCTCGACCGCTGCGGCCTCCCGCGGGTCGAGGGCCTCGAGCGAGTAGGCGACCAGATCATCCCTGTCGATGTGGTCGCCGATCACCAGCCCTCCGCCAAGGTCGCCCTGATCTTGTCCATACCCAGCCGTATCCGCCCCTTGATCGTCCCGAGCGGCTCGTTCAGCATCTCCGCGATCTCGGAGTGGCTGAAGCCGCCGAAGTAGGCGAGCTGGATGACGCGGGACTGGTCGTCGGGCAGGACCTGAATCGCGCCCCGGACCTCCCTTGCCGTCTCGCGCCGGAGAGCCTCCGTGTCCGTGAGCTCATCCGAGGCGCTGCGCTCGAGGAGCTCCTCGCCTCCGGCGGCCAGCTTGGGCGAGCGGCCGGACTCCTTGCGGAGCAGGTCGATCGCGCGATTGCGGACGATGCCAAGGGTCCAGGCGCGGACGCTGCCGCGCGCGCGGTCGAAGCGTGCGCCGCTTCGCCAGATGGAGAGGAGCGCCTCCTGCGTGACGTCCTCCGCGGCGGTACGGCTCCCGACGATCCGATACGCCAGCGAGTAGGCAGCCCCCGCATGACGGTCGTAGAAGACCTCGAAAGCGAGCGGGTCCTCCCGAGCGACCAGGGGCATCAGGTCCTCGTCCGCGAGGAGCTGGAGCTCGTCCTTGGTCACGCCGTCACCTCACGGTGATCTACTTGACTGCCTCCCACGCACATGGCTACGAGCGGATCACTCAAACGGATCACGGCGCAAGGAGGTAGCGATGGATGAGGCAAGTCCAGCCAGGCTGTACTGCCTGCTGGTCGGAGGCGTATTGGTCATCGCCGGGATCATCGGCTTCTTCTACGAAGGGAGCTTCGCGACCGGGGACTCGATCAGGACAGAAGACGTCTTCGGGGTCCTTTCGGTCAACGGCTGGCACAACCTGGTGCACATCGCGATCGGTGCGCTGCTTCTCATCTGCGCAGGGTCCGCCGCGCGTGGCGCCGCGCTCTTCGTCGGGATCCTCTACATCGTCCTCTGCGTACTCGGCTTCATCGCCACCGGGCACGGAGGGATCACCTTCGTCGCGAAGGACGACGTCCTGATCAAGCTGGTGCCCGTCAACAACGAGGACAACGTGCTGCACCTGATCCTGGGGATCACCGGACTGATCGCCTATCTCGCGTCCCGTCCGGCGAGAAGAGTCGCCGCAACTACCTAGTCGCGACGGTTCCGGACCTGGTCTCGGACCTGATCGGCGATCTCCGAGACCTGGTCCGCGAGCCCCGAGAAGCGGGAGGGCCGTTTGCGGCGGCGCAACTCGACCAGCACAAGGCCTCCGGCGGCGACGCCCCCCGCCGCTATCGCCGCTGCGGGGCGAACCCAGTTGCGGGGGTCGCGCAACGAGCGCAGCTCCGACTCCGAGAGCTCCTCGGCCCAGGCCGAGAGCTCCTCGGCGGCGGCCTCGGTGACCGCGCTCAGTGTCTCCTCGAGCCGGCCCGAGAGGTTCTCCGGCGGCTCGATCGGCCGCAGGGCGGAACGAAGCAGGTTCTCGACGTCGCTCGGCTGCTCAGCCGCCATTGACGCTCATCTCCTCCTCGAGCTGCTTGATCGCCCGGTGGATCAGGACCTTGGTCGCACCGTCGGATCGGCCCAGTGAACGGGCGATCTCGCGGTTGTCCATGCCGAGCGCGAACCGCATGATCAGGGCGTCGCGACGGTCGTCCGGCAGGTGCTGGAGGTGGTCCATGACGCTCTTCAGCTCCTCCCGGCCCTCGACGATCCGCTCCGTGCCGTGTTGGGCAGCGAGCGGCTCCGATTCGTCGAGGGCCCTCTGCGGGCGCCGGGCCCGGTCGCGGTGGTAGTTGGAAGCGAGGTTGTGGGCGATGCGGATGAGCCAGGGGCGGAGCGGGCGCCCGTTGGATTCGCGGCGGGCGCGCTCGAAGTGGCGGTAGGCCTGCAGGAAGGCCTGCTCGGTGACGTCCTCCGCATCGTGGTGGTTGCCGACGCGGTAGTACGAGTAGGAATAGACGTCGCGCAGGTGGTCGCGGTAAAGCTGCTCGAAGGCTCGGTCGAGCTCGGCCTTCGACTCGTCCATGCGAGCCGGGCCCTGATCCGGATCGGACACAGGCCAAGCGTACTCGCGCTGGGGCACGCTCTCCTCACGCGGCCTGACCTCCGGCGGCCGGTTCCCGGCGCGCGCGTTCCGCCTGCCTGACCCTCGACATCCATTCCGCAGGGGAGATCTCCCCGGAGATCAGGCCGGCCAATCCATCGAGCGCGGAGGAATCCATCCCGGCCTTGCGGACGGCCTCGGCGATCAGTGGCACGGAGTCGAGCGCCTCGGAGGCCTGTCCGATGATCCCCGGGATCTGCTCGGCCGGGGTGCCCTCCCCCAGGAGCTCTCCGGCGCGCCGGTTGCGGCTCCCCTCGGCGAGGATGGTCGCCGTCAGGTCCCCGACCCCGGCGATGCCGGCGAAGGTCTCGTGCTCGGCCCCAAGGGCGCGTGCGTACGCGACGCACTCCCGCCAGACCTGAGCGGTGGCGATCCCCGCCGCGTTCATGCCCTGTGCCTGGGCCGCTGCACCGGCGAGGGCGGCGGCGTTCTTGGCCGCACCGGCCACCTCAACGCCGACCATGTCCTCGGACCGCTCGCAGACCAGCCCGGCCTCGTCGAACACGCTGCCGAGCTGATCACGCAGGTCGGCATCGCGGCTGCCGAGCACCAGGGCGGCCGTGCCGGACACCGCCTCCCTCGCGTGGGCGGGGCCGCCCAGCGAAGCGATCGCGCGGGCGCGGATGCGCTCGGAGACGTACTCGGAGGGAAGCGCCGCCATCGGGGCGACCATCCCCTTGCTCAGCAGAAGGACCGACGCACGCTGGCCGACGCGGTCGCCGATCGCGCCCACGGCCTGCGGCAGCGCCGCCGATGGAACCGCCAGACAGACCAGGTCGATGCCAGCCAGCTCGATGTCGGCGGCCCTCTTGACGGTGAGCGAGTCAGGCAGCTGGATCCCCGGCAGGTACTCCTCGTTTGTCCGGGTCTCGTTCATGTCCTCGGCTCGCTCCGGAGTCCGAGTCCCGAGCTGGACATCGATCCCACCGCGGGCGAGCAGCACTGCGACGGCTGTGCCCCAGCTGCCCGCACCGATCACCGCTGCCTTACGCAACGGAGGCAGGCCGCCGAGCCACTCCCACTGCAGCTCGATCACGGGCCAGACGCGGGCGCCGACCGAGTTGGCGAGCGCCGGCGAGGGATCGTCGGTGCGGGGGAAGGTGAGAGCGCGTCCGAGGCGGACCTTGACCTTCTTCGGGCGGATCTTCCAGCCCCTTCGGACCTGCTCGGTTCCATGGACAGCCACCGGCAGGACGGCCGCCCCAGTCTCGAGCGCGAGGCGCCCGAATCCGCGCTTCGGGCGAGCGAGCGAGCCCGTCCGGTGCCGGGTTCCCTCCGGGAAGATGCAGACGGCGCCGCCCCGCTCCAGCACCCCCCGCGAGGTGATCAGGGTCTGCTCGTCCGACTGGCCTCGGCGCACGGGATAGGCGCCGAGCCGGTTGAGGATCCAGCCCTGCCAGCGCCTCTCGAAGAGCTCGACCTTCGCCACGTAGTGGAGGGGCCGCCTGAATGGGAGCGAGGCGCCGATCACGAACGGGTCGAGGAAGCTGCGGTGGTTGGCGACGACGATCAGCGGCCCCTTGACCTTCCCGTGCTCGCGGCCGATCCGCGACAGCCGGAAGTAGACGAGGAAGAAGGGAATGAGGATGAGGCGAGCGAGGAAGTAGAGCGGGCGATTGACGCCGTGCTCCCGCGTGAAGCTGTGGTAACTGAGCAGTCTCTCCTCGTCCATGCCGTGCCCCTCCGGGCACTAGATCGAAACCCCACATGCGGGGCCAGTTACAGGCGGGTCATTCCGCCCAGATGCCTACCAGGCGGCCTCGAGGATCGCCTCGAGGTCGGCACGGGAGACCTCGCCGGGCGTCATGTGCTCGAGCTCGGGCCGAGCCAGCGCGACGTCGATCACCTCGTCGAAGCGATCCAGCCGCCCGCCCAGCTCGCCGATCCTCCGGTGACCGGCGAGATCGGCGATCCGCTCCCGCAGGTGCGCGGAATCGGTGCCGAGCGCCGTCGCCAGCTCCTCCATCCGCTGTGGCGCCCGTGCGCGCATGGCGTTCATCGTCTCGGGGAGCAGGGCCGCGTAGCTCTCCGCGTGCGGCGTGCCGAGCACCCAGACGGTCGTCTGGCCCAGCACGTGGTGGAGGGCGATGCCGGCCCGATCGACGGCGATCGCACAGAGGAGGGCGCCGGTTGCGAGCGCCGCGCGGTCTCGCCGGCCCGGCGTCTGGTCCAGGGCGGCGGCGATCATCGCGGCCCCGCTCAGGGCTGCGCCTCGGGAGCTCTCGTCGGCGAGCGGCGTGGAGAGCGAGTCGGCGCCGTGGGCGAGCGCGTTCATCGCTGTGGCGCGGAGCTGCGGCTCCGGCGCGCTCGTCATCGCGTCCGTGTACGCGACGACCAGCTCGGGTCGGACGCCCGCCGCCGCGTCGTGGCCCGCCGGAAGCCGGTGGATGGCGGTGATCGGCGCCCCCGAGAGGGTGGTCGGGATCGCCGCGACCGTCGCCCCGCGGACCGCGGCGATCGCCTTCGCCGAGTCGATCACCCGCCCGCCGCCGAAGGCGATCAGCCGCTCGGAGCCGATCTCGTCGACGATCGCCGCGGAAGCGACGGGCACCTTCCCCGCCGGGACGAGGTGGATCTTTTCCGCGCCCTCGCCGAGTCCGGCCGCATCGGAGAGGGCGCGCGCGGTGGAGATCAGCTCGAAGGCCTCCCACCCTTCTTCCGCGAGCGTCCCGAGGGGATCGGTCACCGGCCCTCCATATAGGAGGAGCTTCCGCCGCTCATCGGCGAACTCGACCCAGCTCCCCTCGGCGGGCGGCTTCAGCTCATCGAAGTCCAAGAGCCCGGAGTGGGACTCGAACCCACAGCCTCGTGATTACAAATCACGTGCTCTACCAGTTGAGCTATCCGGGCCGGCCGCAACAGGGTAGGCGCGGACTCAGCCTGAAGAGCAGTAGTCCGCATAGGTGGAGACAGGGCCGGGAATAGACTGGCCGCATGAGACCTTCACGCAGCGTCAGCGAGGCGATCAAGGACCCGGGCGCCGCGGCCGCCCGCGGCCGCTGGCTCGCCCGCGGCGCGTGGCTGCTCGCCGCAGCGGAGGTGGTGCTCGCCGTGCGCAATCACATCACCGGCCGTTTGACGGAGAAAGAGCGCAAGCGGATGCTCGAGATCGTCCGCTCCTCCAAGGGCCGTCCGTCGAACCTCTCCGACCGTGAGCGCAAGGAACTCAGGTCCCTGCTCGACAGGGTCGAGCCGCGCGAGCTGGCCAAGACTGTCGCCAGCTCCGGCTTCGCCGGCCGCTTCGCCAAGGGCATCCGGCGCAAATAGGAGCGGCCACCCCGTGGGATGGCCGCTCCCGGCTGCCGTGCCGTTTAACCGAGGGTGCCCTCAGGCGAAGCCGAGGGCAACCCGTTTCGTGCGAAGCCTCTAGATCTTCACCGCGCGGGAGTCGAGGTGGATGCCCACCTTGCGCTTGACGCGCTGCAGCGCATTGTCGACGGTCTTCGTGTCGCAGTCGAGCCGCTCCCCGACCACCTCATAGGAGTGACCATCGAGGTAGAGGGCCAACACGCGGCTCTCCAACTCTGAGAGAACGCTGGTCAGGCAGGCCACCAGGCTCTCGAGCTCCTCGCCCGCGATGACCTGATTGGCGGGATCGCGGACGGAGGGGCCGGGCAGGACCTCCTCGAGGGTCGTCTCGGAATCGGGGCCCGCGGCCGCCGGCGTCTGGCTGAACGAGACGTACTGATTGAGGGGCGTGTGCTTGTTGCGGGTCGCGGTCTTGACCGCAGTGATGATCTGCCGGGTGATGCAGAGTTCGGCGAAGCCACGGAAGCTCGACTCGCGCTCGGGACGGTAGTCGCGGATCGCCTTGAACAGGCCGAGCATTCCCTCCTGCATCAGATCGTCGGCGTCACCGCCCAGCAGGAAATAGGACGAGGACTTGACGCGCACGAAGCGCCGATAACGGCGCACCAGCTGGTCGTAGGCGTCGGTTCGCCCGTTCTTGGCCAGGGCGACCAGAAACTCGTCGTCCGGGCCAGGGCCGGTGTTGCGAGCGGTGTTACGAGCGCCCTCGGGAATGGCTCTGCCGGGGACGACCGCGTGCTCTTCGGTGCTTGGGGTAGGAACGGCCACAGCAACCTCCTCATTGGGGGGTGGTCTGTGGCGCCCAGTTCCTCCCCTGAGGCGCCGGTTCGGGCGATCTCCATCAGGCTCGACCTGAGGTTCACCCTTTCTCGCGGAGCAGCCTACTTGCCCCTCCGGGAATGTCAACCACAGTTCGGAGCCGATGCAATTCGCGTTGCAGAATCCGTGCCTGGAACCGGGGCGATCGGGCCATCCGTCCGTGGGCGCTGTTAATCCGTACCGCGCTCGGCGTGCGATCGACGCGCCACGAATCTCGACGGAGGAGAAAGCTGATGGAGGCGACCGGAAATCGAATCGAGCCCGGACGAGTAATCGGCGAGGCCTTCGAGACCTACCAGAACCAGGTCGGGCCCCTGCTCGGCGGCGCGCTCATCGTGATCGGGATCGCGGGGGTGATCGAGGGGATCCTGGCCGTCACCGGAAGCTTCGTCCTGGTGCTGCTCGGGCTCCTGGTCGGGCTCGCTGCCAGCTTCCTCTACACCGGATACGTGGTGAAGCTGGTGCAGGACGTGCGCGATGGGCGGCGTGACTTCAGCGTCGGCGAGCTCTTCTCACACGCGGCGCCCTACGTGGGCACGCTGATCCTGAACGGGATCCTGGCGGGAATCGCGATCGCGATCGGGTTCGTGCTGATCATCGTCCCCGGCCTCATCCTGCTCACGATCTGGGCCGTGATCGCGCCGTCCATCGTGGTCGAGGACAAGGGAGTCTTCGAGGCCTTCGGCCGCAGCCGGGAACTCGTTCGCGGCCATGGCTGGCAGGTCTTCGGTGCGGTGGTGCTCGCGTTCCTGATCGTTTTCGCGGTCGGCCTGGTCGCCTCGGTCATCGGAGCCGCAATTGGCGATGTCGGCCGAGTCATTCTGGGAACGGCTGCCAACGTCGCGACCGCGCCGGTCGCTGCGCTGGTCTCGAGCATTCTCTTCTTCGACCTCGGCGGAGGATCCGGCGCCACGGCCGCGCCCGCGGCTCCGGCTTCGGCTTCGGAGGCGGACCCGCCCGCTCCGGCGGCCTAGATCGTCACTCGGGGGTGCAGTCGGCTCCCTGTTGATGTAAACGGGCAAGCAGCTCGGAGAGCGTCTGCATCTCCTCCTCGCTGAGGACGGCACTGAGCCGGCGCTCGATGTCCTCGACATGGCCGGGTGCGGCGTCCCTCAGCTTGGTGAGCCCCGCGTCGGTGAGGACCGCGTAGCTCACCCTGGCATCCGACTTGCATTCGCCCTTGGCGACCAGATCCTGGTCTTCGAGCCGGTCGAGCAGCCGCGTGATCCCGGACGGCGAGAGCTGTAGCTCGTTCGCCAGGTCGATCCGCCGCATGCCCTCCTCACCGGCTCGCGAGAGGAGCAGCAGACACCCGTAGTCGTTGATCGTCAGCCCGTGGCTGGTGCTCAGGGAGGCGCTGAGCTCGCGCGTCAGCGCCGAGTACGCGCTCACCAGGTTGCCGAAGGCATCGGTGGACGAAAGTGTTTTAGTCTTCAACTGTTGTGGAGTCAAGTTTCTCTGCTAAACTGTTTGACAGGTCAAATAAGTGTAGCTCTCAACAAGGAGACGTTCAATGACCACAAGACAAGCAGAGTCAACCATTCCGACCGGCACCTGGCAATCCGACCCGGTGCATTCGACCGTCGGATTCGCCGTGCGGCACGCCGTCGGCACCTTCCGGGGCAGCTTCGGCCAGTTCGATGCCACCCTCAGCGACGGGTCCGGCGAACCGCAGCTGACCGGCGATGTACCCGTCGAGAGCGTGGAGGTGAAGGATGAGAACCTCGAGACCCACCTGCTCTCTCCCGAGTTCTTCGACAAGGATCAGGCGCCGGAGATCCGGTTCGAGTCGACCAAGGTCGCCCAGGACGGCGACGAGCTGGTGGTCGATGGCGAGCTGACCGTCAAGGGAGCGAGCAAGGCCGTCGTCGCCGGCGGCAAGCTCTCGGGCCCGATTCCCGGACCCGACGGGAACGATCGAATCGGTATCGACCTGGAGACCACGGTCGACCGCCACGACTACGGCCTCGACTGGAACATGGACATGCCGGACGGATCGAAGATGCTCGGCGACGAGGTCACCCTCACAGTCCACCTCGAGCTCGTGAAGGAAGAGGCGTAGTCATGAGAGTGCTCGCGATTTCAGGAAGCCTGCGTCGCGACTCGCACAACACGACGCTTCTGCGGGCGGCGGCGGAGCTGCTGCCGCCGTCCGTGGAGCTCGTGATCTTCGATGGGTTGAAGGCCGTCGAGCCCTACGACGAGGACGACGACAGGGAAATGGGCCCGGAGGGCGTCCGCCGGCTGCGCGCCGCGATCGAGTCCGCCGACGCCGTCCTGATCGCCACCCCCGAATACAACTCTTCGATCCCCGGCCAGCTCAAGAACGCGCTCGACTGGGCCTCGCGACCGAAGGGCGAAAACGCGCTCTGGGGCAAGCCCGTGGCGGTGGTCGGTGCCAGCACCGGGATGTTCGGAGCGGTCTGGGCACAGGCCGAGGTTCGTAAGGTGCTCGGCGCCAGCGCGGCACGGGTGATCGACATGGACCTGCCCGTCGGTCATGCTCACGAGGCCTTCACCGACGATGGCCGTCTGGAGGATGTCGAGCTGCGCGAGCGATACGTCGAGATCCTCGACGAGCTGATCGCGCTGGCCGAGCAGGTCGGCGAGCCGACGCAGATCGCTGCCTGATCTTCAGCGAGGCGCGGCGAGTTCGCGGGCTCGTCACATAGGGTTGCGGAGCGATGGAACGCCGCGAGGGAATCGATCGGCCCAACGAGGAGGCGTTCGCGGCCTTCTCGAAACGCGCCGGCGATGGGCCGGTCTTCATGCTCAACCTCCTCGAGTTCCGGCCCGAGGGCGGTGCGGAGCGCTACGCCGAGTACGGCGGGGCGGTGGCGCCGCTGCTTGCTCGCGCGGGAGGTAAACCGATCTTCGCCGGCAGGCCGTCCGAGTCGCTGATCGGAGAGGGCTCTTGGGATCTGATGGTCCTGGTCTCCTACCCGACCCGGCAGGCCTTCCTCGACATGGTTTCCTCGCCCGAGTACCAGACGATCGAGCACCTGCGCACCGATGCTGTCGTGCGCTCCGAGCTCAGGGCGATGGACGCGGTCGACACGGACACCCTGGGCGAGGCGAGCTAGCGGGCACGCTGCCGGCGGGCCTCGAACAGGATCACGGCGGCGGCGACCGAGGCGTTGAGCGACCCGACCGACCCGGCCACCGGAATGGAGATCAGCTCGTCGCAGGTCCCGGCGACCCTCGTCCGCAGCCCCCCACCCTCGGAGCCCAGCACCAGCACCGCTCGCCCCGACCAATCCACGTCGGTGTAGGCCCGCTCGGCGTCCGCAGACGCACCGTAAACCCATGCCCCGTGCTGCTTGGCGCCGGCCAGCCAGTCGGCCAGGTTCCTGACCCTCGCCACCGGCAGGTGTTCCAGGGCACCGGCCGACGCCTTGCAGGCCGCGGCGGTCACCGAAGCCGCGCGCCGCTCGGGGATCAGCACCCCGGCCGCCCCCGCCATCTCGGCCGCGCGCGCGATCGCGCCCAGGTTGTGGGGGTCCTGAATCTGGTCGAGCGCGACCACCAGCGCGTCCTCGGCATCGAGCAGGCCCTCCTGATCGGCGTACGGGTACGGATCGACCTCCGCGACCACCCCCTGGTGCTCGGGCGACCCACAGAGGCGTTCGAGCTCTTCAGGCGGCATCTCCGGCGCGCGCCAGATCCGGTGCACGTGACGACGCCCGCGCTGGGCTTCCTCGACCGGGCGCCGTCCGTAGATCAGCTGGAACTCAGGCACTGGAACGACGCACGAGCCGGGCGCCTCCCGCCTCGTCGCGGACCTCCCAGCCCATATCCACGAGCTGATCGCGGAGGGCGTCGGCGCGATCGAAGTCCTTGGCCTTGCGCGCCTCCTCGCGCTCGGCGAGCAGCCCACGGGCCTCGGCGGGCGCCTCCTGCTCCTCTCCAAGCAGCGACTCGAGCCCGAGCAGCGGGAGCAGCTCGGTCAGTACCTCGCGAGCTCCGGGGAGATCGCGCTTGTTTCCCTCAGTGACGATCTCGAACAGCACCGCAAATGCCTGCGGCGTGTTGAAGTCATCGGCCAGCGCGTCGAGGAAAGCCTGGCGCTTCTCCGTCAGGAAGGAGTCGGGATCACCGCTCGGGGCGTCCCTGACGTAGTTCCGAATCCGGTCGACCCGGGCCGCCGCCTCCTGAAGCTGCTCGTCGGAGAAGGCGAGCGGCTGGCGGTAATGCCCGGAGACGAGATAGGCGACCACGGTCTGCGGCCCGTAGCGCTCGACCGCCTCCGAGAGCTGGAAGATGTTGCCGACCGACTTCGACATCTTCTCCTCGTCGATCTGGACCAACCCGTTGTGCATCCAGATCTCGGCGAGCGGAACTCCCCTGGCGGCCTCGGTCTGGGCGATCTCGTTCTCGTGGTGCGGGAAGACGAGGTCGATGCCGCCACCGTGGACCGCGAAGTCGGCGCCGAGCTCCTTCTCCGACATCGCCGAGCATTCGATGTGCCAGCCCGGCCGGCCGTCCCCCCAGGGTGACGGCCACGAGGTGTCCTCCCCCTCCTTGTGCCCTTTCCAGAGCGCGAAGTCGAGCGGATCCTCCTTGAGCGATGCCGTTCCGGTCTCCTCTCCCTGATCCATCTGGTCCGCGTCGCGATTGGAGAGCTTTCCGTAGCCGTCGAAGCTGCGCACCCGGAAGTAGACGTCTCCGTTCGCCTGGTAGGCGTGACCGCCCTCGATCAGGGCCTCGATCAGGGAGACGATCTCCGGGATCGTCTCCGAGGCGAGCGGCTCGGCGTCGGGACGGCCGAGGCCGAGGGCGTCGGTGTCGGAGACGTAGGCACTGGTCATCTCCTCCGCGTACTCGGCCGAGGGCTCACCTGCTTCCCTGGCCGCGTCGTAGATCTTGTCGTTGATGTCGGTGACGTTGATGACGAGCTTCGCGTCGAGTCCCTCGTGCTCGAGGAAGCGGCGCAGAAGCGTGAAGATGACGAACGGCCGGGCGTTGCCGATGTGGATGCGCCCGTAGACGGTCGGACCGCAGGCGTAGATACCGACCTGACCCGACTTGCGGGACTCGAGTCGGCGGATCTGGCCGCTCAGCGTGTCCTGGATGCGCACGTCCGGCACGTTGCGGATGCTATTGACGCTCAGAAGCACGCATATTCCGCGAGTAAAGGGTTAAGAGAGGATCGATGGGACGGGAACAACCGTTCGGGGGCGATAGATTGAGGCGCCTGTGACTCCGGCAACGCCCGAGCAGCAACGGCTGGGAAAGGTGGAGGCCGCGTTCGCCTCCCTCCCCGAGCGCTACCTGGGGGCCGACCCGGGCTTCAGCGCCAGCTATCGCATCGAGCTCGATGACCTCGGACTGAGCTGGGCCGTCGAGCTGAACGAGCTCGCCTGCGAGGTGACGGTCTCACCGAAGAGGGATCCGGACGTCGTGATCGGGACCGACGCCGCGACCTGGCTCGAGCTGCGCGAGGGCCAGCTCTCGGGTCTGGACGCCTTCCGCTCGCGACGGCTCTGGGCGCGCGGGAACCTCGACCTCGCGGTCGCCTTCGAGGGCTTCTTCAGGCTTCCCAACGGGCGGCCCCCGCTGCTTCGCATCCACGAGGTCAGGGCCGGAAAGGCGCGCATCTCCGCCCTGACCGCCGGCGACGGCATCGAGAACGTCATCCTGATCCACGGCCTGGGGAGCAACAAGACGAGCTTCTTCGAGACCATCTCGGCCCTCACGCCCCGATACACAGTCCACGCGATCGACCTGCCCGGATTCGGGTCCTCCTCCAAGCCGCTGCGCGCGCCGTACGACGCGGCCTGGTTCGCCCGCGCTGTGACGCGATTCATGGAGGCGGAGGGGATTCACCGTGCTCATCTGGTCGGGAACTCGCTCGGGGGCCGCGTCGCGGTCGAGGTCGGGCTCAACGCGCCTGACCGCGTCAGCAGCCTCAGCCTGCTCTGCCCGTCCATGGCGTGGCGAAAGCGCCGCCACTTCGTCCCGTTGGTGAAGCTGCTGCGGCCCGAGTTGGCGGCGATCCCGCACACATTCGGGGACGCGCTCGTGCGACAGCAGTTCTGGAGCATGTTCTCGCGGCCAGAGCGGATCCATCCCTCGGCTGCCGACGTCGCCGTCGAGGAGTTCCTCCGCACGTACCGCTCGGTGAACGCGCGTGTCGCGTTCCACGCTTCGGCCCGACACATCTACCTGGAGGAGCCGAAGGGCCCGAGAGGCTTCTGGACCCGGCTGCGGGAGCTCGAGCCGCCGGCGATGTTCGTCTGGGGCGACGAGGATCCCCTCGTCCCGCTTGCCTTCTCCCGCGCCGTCCGCAACGCGCTTCCAACGGCTCGCCAGGTCGTGCTGGAGCAGTGCGGGCATGTTCCCCAGGTCGAGCACCCCGTCGACGCGAACGCGCTCGTCCACGACTTCATCGGCCGCGCCCAGGCATCGGCTGCCGAGCGCGCCGCCAGGAGGCTCAGCAGAGCGGCTCGACGCCTGCAGGGGCGGATCAATGGCAACGGCGCCCTGAACGGCCACGCCGATCCCGCCAACGGATCTGAGCTGACGAGCGACGCGGCCTAGCCCCACGCGTTCAGGGGCGGTGCGACCTAGAATCGTCCCGGCATGGCAGAGAGCGGCACAGGGACCGCCGCCCGCGCCAGCGAGGGGCGGAGCAGCAACGGAGCCGATCCGCGCAATTCGGGCGCCGGCGGATTCGGCCGACCCTCACTGCTGCGCCGGCTTTTCGAGGAGGTCCAGAACCGGCTGACAGCCGACCTCGACGACCGGGACCCGGACTTCATTCGCGAGAACCTCTCCCTCTCTTGGCTGATCGCGAGCATCTGGTTCCGCGGGGAGGTCCGTGGGATGGAGAAGATTCCCGAGGAGGGCCCGGTGCTGCTGGTAGGCAACCACTCCGGCGGCACCATCACACCCGACACGATCGTCTTCACCCTGGCCTTCAACACCTATTTCGGCGTCGAGCGGCCCTTCTACCAGCTCGCCCACAACCTGGTCCTGACCTCGCCGGTCGGCCCCTACCTGCGGCGATTTGGGACAGTCGCCGCGTCGCACGAGAACGCCCGCAAGGCACTCAACGCCGGCGCGGCGGTGCTGGTCTACCCGGGAGGCGACTGGGAGGTCAACCGGCCCACCTGGGAGTCGAACCGGATCGACTTCGCTGGGCGGCGCGGCTTCATCAAGCTGGCCCTCGACGCCGGAGTGCCGATCGTCCCCGTCGTCTCCGTCGGCGGCCAGGAGACGGCGATCTTCCTCACCCACGGGGAGCGGCTCGCAAAGCTGCTGCGCCTGGACAGGCTTCTTCGCCTGAAAACCCTGCCGGTCAACCTCTCGCTTCCCTGGATCGTCAACATCGGCGACTTCCTCGGCCACCTGCCGCTGCCGGCGAAGATCACCGTCCAGGTGATGGACCCGATCGACCTGCGCGAACACTATGGGTCAAATCCGGACCGCGATCGGATCTACGAGGACGTCACCGAGACGATGCAGAACCAGCTCACTGAGCTCGCCTCGGAGCGGCATTTGCCCGTGATCGGGTGACGTCGTGAGGATCGAGCAGAAGCTGACGATCGACGCTCCGCGAGACCTGGTCTGGGAGTACGTCATCGAGCCCGCGAACTACCCCGTGTTCATGGAGGGCCTGACGCGATGGGATATCGCCGGGGACCGGCACACCGGGCTGGGCGCCCGCTACCGCGTGCTCTTCCGAGTCGGGGCGGCGGACGTCGGCGGCCTGATCGAGATCGTCGAGTGGCAACCCGAGAGCGACATGGCCTGGAGCTCGGTGACGGGCGTCGACCAGCGCGGGCGCTGGCGGCTCCGCGAGCTCGGCGATGGCCGCACCCGGGTCACCTTCAGGTTCGCCTACGGCGTGGCCGGTGGCGGAATCGCCGGGTTGATCGCAGAACGGGTGGCGGCGCGCTCGCTGAGCCGCCGGTTCAGCGAATCCCTGCGCAACGTGAAACGGGCGGTCGAGCAGAGGGAGTCGGCCGCTGTCGGTCAGCTCTAGTACGTCCGCAGCCTGCGGCCGCCGACGTACCGCGTACCCGCCGGCTCGCCGGGCGGGGTCTCGGGGAGCCGCTGGCGGATGGGCACGGGAGACGCATCCGGTGAATCCCCGGGCTCCTCCGGGACGGACCCGGTGAGCGCCTCGTTCCTGGCCCGCTCGACCTTCTCCTGGATGTCATGCTCCGCACGGCGGCGTGCCGCCTCAACCCGTTCATCGGCCTCGCGCTGCAGCTTGATCGCCTCCTGGCTCAGATTGGCCTCGGTCTCGGCGCGCGCCCGTGCCTCCGCCTCACGCGAGACGCGGTCGGCGAGCCTGCGGATTCTGTCCTCTGACTCCCGGCGGGCATTCTCCGCCGCCTCGTGGATCCTGCGTT
Source organism: uncultured Solirubrobacterales bacterium (assembly GCA_963740995.1). Classification (GTDB taxonomy): domain Bacteria; phylum Actinomycetota; class Thermoleophilia; order Solirubrobacterales; family 70-9; genus DASUPK01. The sequence continues at coordinate 427,769 of CAVUGL010000004.1, read as the reverse complement.
CCATCTCGCGCCGGAGTCGGTCGGTCTCGGCCTTCTCACTCTCGGCCGCCGCCTCGGCCCGCCCCTCGGCCGCGATCGCTCTCTCCTCGGCCTCGTTCAGCCGCTTCGTCAATGCCTGGAGGCGACCCTCGGCGTCGGACGCCCGCTCCTGGGCCTTCTTCTTGAGATGCTCGATCGCCTCCTGGGCACGCCGTCGTATCGCGTCACGCTCTCCCTCGGCCTGCGCGGCCCTCGCCTCGGCCTGTTTGACCGTTTCCTGCAGCTTGCTGAGCTGACCCTGGATCCTCTGCTCGGTCTCCGCCGCCTGCTTCTGCAGCTCGGCGGCAGAGCGCTCGAGCTTCTCCCTTGACTCTCGCGCCTCCGCGAGGCCCCTCTCGAGCGCCTTCGAGCGTGTCTCCGCATCGCCCGCCCGCTTGGCCGCCTTCCGGATTACCGCCCTCGCCCTCGCGGTCGTCTCCGCCTCCACCCGCTTGGCGTGCGCGATGGCCTCCTTCGCCTGCGTTCGCGCCGCCTCGGCATCCGCCTGGGCGCGATCCGCGTCCTGCCGGGAGCGCTCCTCGCGTTCCCTCAGCCCGTCGATCAGCTCGGCTGCCTTGCCGCGGAATCGATCGGTCGCGGCCCGGGCCTGGTCGATCCCGGACCGGATCCCATCAGCGGCGAGGGGCAGCGCGACATCGTCACGTTCGGCTTCATCGATCGGCTCGACGCTCTCAGTTTCGGACAAACCCTTGCGCCCTTCAGTCGGCGGGTTGGCGCTCGGCCAGTTCGCGCTTCAGGACCTTACCCGTCGCATTGCGGGGAAGCTCCTCAACGAAGACGATCTCCCGCGGAACCTTGTAGCGAGCGAGATTCGCCTTCACGTAGTCCTTCAGCTCGTCCTCGGTGGTGTCGGCGCCGCCCGCCTTGACCACGAAGGCCCGGAGGCGCTGGCCGAACTGCTCGTCGTCCACCCCGATGGCCGCTGCGTCGGCCACCGCCTCATGATCGGCGAGCAGGTCCTCGACCTCCCTCGGAAAGACGTTCTCGCCACCCGAGACGATCATCTCGTCGTCTCTGCCGTCGATGAAGAGGCGGCCGTCCTCGTCGAAGTGACCGACGTCGCCGGAGGAGAGCAATTCACCGAGGTGCTCCTTGTCGCCGCCACCGGTGTAGCCCTCGAAGGCGAGCTGGTTGCCGATGAAGATCCGGCCGGTCTCACCCTGCGGGACGTCGTTGCCGTCCTCGTCGACGATGCGGATGACGGTCCCTCGCGGGGGCCTGCCGGCGGTCCCGGGGGCGGCGCGCATGTCCGCCGGCGTCGCGATAGTCGCCCAGGCGACCTCGGTGGAGCCGTAGAGGTTGTAGAGGTTGTCGCCGAACTCGTCCATCCACTTCGTGGCGAGATCTCCCGGAAGGGCTGAGCCGCTCGCGGCCGTCACCTCGAGTGCCGAGAGGTCGTAGCGGCGCTTCACCTCGTCCGGCAGGGCGAGGATCCGCTGCATCATGACCGGGACCACCGCGAGGACCCTGGCTCGATGCTCGGCCGTGGCCTGCAGGGTCTCCTCGGGATCGAACTTCGGCCGCAGCACCATCGTCGCGGCTGTCGGCAGGCTGAGCATGAAATGCAGGAAGCCCCAGGAATGGAAGAGCGGCGCGGCGATCATCGCCGTCTCCCCGTAGCGTCTGGGAATCTTCGAGAACAGGGCCGCCAGCGCGCCGAGGCCCTCCGGCTCACTGCGCTGTGCCCCCTTCGGGGTGCCGGTCGTGCCGGACGTGAGGATGATGTAGCGGCCGTGCTCAGAGGGAGGGTCGAGGTCATCGCCGTGCGAGCTCGAGATCAGCTGCTCCAGCGTGACCTCGTCGGTCCCCTCCTTCTCCTCCCAGGCAACGAGGCGCCGCAGCGAGCCGGCGCCGCCGGACAGCAGATCTGCGAACTCCTGGTCGTAGATCAGGGCTGCCGGTTTCTCCCGCTCGAGCACGTCGGACAGCTGCGGGCCGGCGAAGGCGGTGTTCAGGTAGAGCGCGACTGCGCCGAGCTTGGCGCAGGCCATCGTCGCCTCGATGAAGTAGCGGTGGTTGCGGCACATGACCGCCACGCCGTCCCCAATCTCGACGCCCTCGTCCCGCAGGGCGCGCGCCAGCGCATTCGAGCGCCGATGTGTCCGCTCCCAGGTGAGCGAGCCGGCCTCGTCGATGATCGCGACCCGCTCGGGTACGGTGATCGCGTTCGCCGCGCTGCCAAGGGCCGGTGAGGCGCCGAGCCGGAAATAGCGCTCCGCCACCCTGCCGAGCTTGTCCGGCCGGATCGGCCGGAGCAGGCCGACGTCGTTGAACGTCTTGAGCTCGAAGCCGATGTCGCCGAGCGCGGCCGGGAGCCTTGAGGCGATACCCGTGAGGCCTTCTCTCAGCCGATCCTGCGCCATCTCGGACAAGCTTATTCGGGACAACGCCGCTCAGGCCGCCTGGAGATCGTCTCCGGTGTCGACCAGCGCGACGGCGATGCAGGCGATCCCCTCACCCCTGCCGATCGCGCCCATGCCCTCGTTCGTGGACGCCTTGACGTTCACCGGGGCCGAGAGCACGCCGCTGAGGAGTGAGCTGATCTCAGGCTTGTGGGGGGCGAGCTTCGGCTCCTCGCAGATCAGCGTGACATCGACACTGGTGGCCGCTCCGGACATGCGGCCGACGACGATTCGCAGGAGATCGATCGAGTTCGCATCGCGCCACTCCTCCTCGTCGTCCGGGAAGAGCTCCCCGAGATCGCCGAGGCCACTGGCGCCGAGCAGAGCATCGATCACCGCGTGGGTCAGGACATCCGCATCCGAGTGGCCGGTCAGGCCGCGGTCGTGCTCGATTTCGACCCCGCCGATCACCAGACGCTCTCCCTCCTCGAGCCGGTGGCTGTCGTATCCGATTCCGACTCGCAACCCCATCAGGTCCTCGCCTCGCCCGGGTCCGGGACCTCACCTGCGTCCTCGCGGGGCCGTCCCAGCGGCTCGAGCCGGCGCTCGCGGCCCTCGAATACACAGATGCGCTCAACGCCGAGGGAGCCCAGGAACTTGATCGCGTCGTCGTACGCGTATCCAACCTGGTCGGGCGAATGCGCATCGGAAGACAGGGCGAACTCGGCGCCTACCTCGACGCACATCTCCGCCAGGGCCCGCGATGGATAGATCTCGTCCGCCGGCTTTCGCAGCCCTGCGGTCGAGACCTCGACGGCGATGCCGGACTCTCCGATCGCCTCGACCAGCGGCTCGTAGTGGAAGCGCGGATCGCGCTGGGGCGCAGGGCGGTCGGAGCCCCACATCTTCACCAGGTCCGGATGGGAGACGACGTCGTAGAGGCCGGAGCGAGCCAGCTCAGCCTGCCAGCGGAAGTAGGTGCTCCACAGCTCATCTGCGTCGGCGATGCTCTCCCAGACGTCGTAGCGCTGGTCATCGAGGGCTCCATCGGTGCCCAGGTAGTGAACGGAGCCGATCACGTAGTCGAAGTCGCGCTCGAGCAGATTCGCGATCCGGTCCTCGCTGCCGGGGACGAAGTCACATTCGATCCCGAGTCGCAGGGGGGTCGTGCGCACGAACTCGCAGTAGGCGTCGAGGTCGTCGCGCGCCTGCCCCTCCCAGTAGGGGTGGGTCCAGACCTCGAGCGCCTGCTCGAAGCGGTAGACGTGCTCGGAGACGCCGAGCTCGTCGATGCCGTGCTCCTCCGCCGCGGCGAGGTAGCGGTCGACGTTCTCCTCGGTGAAGTACTCCTCGGCGGTGCCAATCTCGTCGGGCCGCAGGTGCAGGTGGTAGTCGGTGAGCATCCGGACCAAAGCTACCCGGGTCCGCCTCTAGAGTCCCGGCCCGTGCCCGCCAAGCTCGCCATCGTGCTCGTCGCCTTCGGCGTGGGGGTCGGCCTCGCGGAGCTGTTCGGCGCCAAGAATCTGGGCACCGCCTTCGGGGTCGGCCAGCTCACCTTCGTGATCGCGCTCGCCTACGTGCTGGTCGTCAGGCGGTAGCGCCTCTCAGAACTCGATCTCGGAGCCGAGCGAGACCGTCCGCTGGCGCGGCAGCTTGAAGTAGTCGGCCGGCTCGGCGCCGATCAGAGCGGTGAGAAGGAAGAGTCGCTTGCGCCAATGACTCATCCCGGGTCTGTCGCCCGCGGTGAGCTCCACCCTGGAGAGGTAGAAGGACGCATGGCGCGCGTCAACCGGGCACTCGACGCCGGACTTCGCGATCTGTCTGACTAGCTTCGGCACGTCGTACTCCTCCGCGTAGCCGTGTTTGGCACGCACGAACGTGATGCGGTCGTCCTGGTAGCCGAGAGGATCGATCTCAAGACGATCTCGCGGCATGATCCGCGGGACCGGCATGGTCTCCAGCGACAGGATCACCACGTTCTCCGGCAGCGAGTGCAGGTGGTCGACGCAGGCGCGCATCGAGAGCGGCGCCGTCTCCTTTCCCCGGTTCATGAAGACCCCGGTGCCGGGCACGCGTTGGACGGGCGGATCGTGGGTGCGCAGCTTCTTGACGAAATCCTGGAGAGGTCCCTCGACCTTGAACCGCTCGGCCGTGACGAGCTGGCGGCCCCGGTACCAGGTGACCATCACAAAGAAGAGGACCACACCGATCGTCAGGGGCAGCCAGGCACCGTGACCGATCTTGGTCAGGTTCGACGCGAAGAAGCCGAGCTCGATCGAAAGGAAGAACGCCGCCCCGAGCAGGGTGAGCCAGAGAGGGCGGCGCCAGCGGTGGCGCACGATGAAGAAGAACAGGACGCTCGTCACAAGGATCGTCCCGGTCACCGCGGTTCCGTACGCGAAGGCGAGCTTGGCGGAGGACTGGAAGGTGAGCACGAGAGTGAGCACCGCGACGAGGAGCAAGCGGTTGATCACGGGCACGTAGACCTGGCCATATGCCCGCTTGGAGGTGTGGACCACCTGCAGGCGGGGCAGGTAGCCGAGCTGGGCCGCCTGGTGGGCGATCGAGAAAGCGCCGGAGATCACCGCCTGCGAGGCGATCACCGTCGCGACGGTCGCCAGGATGACCAGTGGAATCAGGCCGCCGTGCGGCATCAACCTGAAGAACGGGGCGCTGATCGCACTCGGATCGTCGAGGATCAGTGCACTCTGGCCGAGGTAGCTCAGGATGCACGCGGGGAAGACGAGCAGCAGCCAGCCCCGGGTGATCGCCGGGCGACCGAAGTGACCCATGTCCGCGTAGAGCGCCTCGACCCCGGTGAAGGCGAGCACGACGGAGGTCAGCGCAAAGAAGCCGGTCGAGCCGCTCTGGAAGAGGAGGTCGAAGGCGTAGCTCGGCGAGAGCGCCCGCAGTACCTCCGGATGCATCGTGATCCCGCGGACCCCCAGGACGGCGATGGTCGTGAACCAGATGAGCATGACCGGGCCGAACACCCTCCCCACGGCGCCGCTCCCCAGGCGCTGCAGGAGAAAGAGAAGCACGATGATCGTCACGGTGATCGGGACGACGTACGAGTCCATCGAAGACTCGATCGTCTTGGTCCCCTCCACCGCGGAGAGCACGGAGATCGCAGGCGTGATCATGCTGTCGCCGAAGAAGAGGGCGGCGCCGAACACCCCAAGCCCGGCGAGCAAGAACTTCGTCCGCCCCGTGACCCGATCCCCGATCTGACGGATCTGGGAGATCAGGGCCATGATCCCCCCCTCCCCGTCGTTGTCGGCGCTCATCACCAGACCGACGTACTTGACGGTGACGATGACCGTCACCGCCCAGAAGATCAGGGATGCGACCCCGTAGACGTGCTCCGCGGTCGCCTCGATCGGCTGCGGGTCACCGGGATTGAAGGCCGTCTGAATCGTGTAGATCGGGCTGGTGCCGATGTCGCCGAATACGATTCCCAGCGCCGCCACGGTCAGGGCCGCCCCGCCTAGGGCGCGTTTTCGGTCGGCCTCCAAGATCCGGCGAGCCTAGCCGCGCTCGCGCAGGAGCAGGTCGGCGACCCGCAGATCGAACGGCGTCGTCACCTTGATGTTCTCCGGCGGACTCGAGTGGATCAGGACTCGGCCACCCCGGCGCTCGACCAGCATCGCGTCGTCGCTCGCCTCGGCGAGTGAGCCCGGCTCGGACAGAGCCCCCCGCAGCGCCTCGGACCTGAACGCCTGCGGCGTCTGCACGGCCCAGAGCCTGGAGCGGTCCAGGGTCCGCTCGACCTGGCCGCCGTCGCCGGCCTGCTTGATCGTGTCGGTTACTGGGGTGGCTGCGATCACTCCGGCGGCGCCATGATCCTCAGCGAGCTCCTCGATCACCGCGTCAATCAACCCCGGCGTGACCAGGGGCCGGGCGGCATCGTGGACCACCACGATCTCACCGGCGCACAGCGCCAGCGCGTTGGCGACCGATTCGGAGCGGTGCTGACCGCCGGTGACGGCGATGACCCCCCGCCCACCCGCGGCCTCCTCCTCACCAGCCGGCGCGGCGACCACGATCTCTCCGATCGCCGTCGCGGCCCGGAAGGCGTCCAGCGACCACTCCAGCATCGGCCGCCCGCCCACCTCCACGAACGCCTTCGGGCCACCGGCTCCGAGTCGTTCTCCGGAGCCGGCGGCCGCGATAACGGCTGAGGCGGAGGGGCTAGGCGGTCGCCTTTGCGGCGCCGAAGCGCTCCTCCAGCAGCTCGTCCAGATAGGCCTCCGCGCCATCCTCGTCCTTGTCCAGCGCGTACATGAACTCGGACGCGAGGATCTTCTTGGCGCGGGTGTACATCTGCTTCTCGCCGGTGGAGAGTCCCTTCTCCCATTCACGGATGGCCAGATTGCGCACGACCTCGGCGAGCTCGTAGACGTCGCCCGTCTTGATCTTCTCCCGGTTGTGCTTGAACCGGCGGTTCCAATTCTTCGGCATCTCGGACACCTCATCCGTAAGGACGCCGATGACCTTCTTGACCTGTTCCTCGTCGATCACGCGCCGAAGCCCGGCCCGGCTCGCGTTCTCGCAGGGGACCATCACGGTCATGTTGTTGTGGAGGATGTTGATGGTCAGGTAATCCCGCTTCTCGCCCATGAGGTCCTTTGTCTCCTTCTTCAGGACCACGCCCGCACCGTGATGCGGGTAGACGACGTTGTCGCCGACCTCGAAGTGAATGATTGGTGCGATCTCGAGATCGGCAACCGAGCCCTCGTCCATAGCCTCCTCTGCTGTTACCTCTGGAATTGGTAGCTCCTTTCGTCGAGACGGCCTGACGGGGCCGTCAACTCTGTAAGTAGCGGTCGACTGGGTCGACCTCCTGAAGCCTGCGCAGTCCCTCACGAATGTCCTTGGCGCGCCCCGCACCGACGCCCTCGACCGCTTCGAGGTCGTCGTCGCTCGCGGCGAGGACCTCGTCCAGGCCGCCGAACTCCTGGATGATCCGCTGCACCACCAACTTGGGCAGGCGCGGGATCCGTCCCAGGACCCGATAGCCGCGGGGCGATACGGGAAAGTCGAGTGTCGACACCTTGCGGTCGTAGCCGAGCAGCTCGGCGAGGCGACCGAAGTCGAGCAGGTCCTGGTGCGGCATGCGGGCGATGGCCGCGGTGGTCGTCGCGAGGTTCTCTTCGGTGTCCTCCACGGAGTAGTCGCGGATCAACGCCGACTTGTCGGCCGCGACGCCGACCATCGTCTCTTCGAGCTGCATCTCGATCAGCCGGCCCTCGGTCCCGAGCTCGACGATGTAGCGCTCGACCTCGACGGCCATGCGGGTGACGAGCTCGGCCCGCTGTAGTACCGAGAGGACGTCGTAGAGGACGACGCCGCCTTCGAACTCGAGCTGGGTCAGCCGGGTCGAGACCGAGTCGAGCCGGGCGCGGTACTTGTCCAGGGTGGCAAGCCCCTGGTTCGCCTTGGCGAGCACCGCCGGGATGTCCTGGAGGATGTATTTCATCCCGCCCAGGTAGAGGGAGACCACGTCGCGGCGCTCCGAGATTGCCACCACCAGGGCGTCGGTCTGCTTCGAGACGCGCTCGGCGGTTCGATGCCGGGTGCCGGTCTCGGCCGAAAGGATCGTCGGGTCGGGCATCAGCTGCACGTTGGCCCCGACGATCTTCGTCGCCTGCTCATTGAGAATGATCGCCCCGTCCATCTTCGCCACCTGGTAGAGCAGCGCCGGGGTGTAGTCGATGTCGAGGTTGATGCCCCCCGAAAAAAGAAAAGAGACCTCTTCCGGGTCTCCGATCACGATCAACCCGCCGGTGCGCGAGTGAACGATGTTGTCGATTCCCTCCCGGAGTGCCGTGCCGGGGGCGACGATGTCGAGAGCCCGCAGGAGTCGCGGATCCTGTCGCGCCTCCAACTCCTGTAGATCGTCGCCGGGAAGCGAAGACGCCATCGGTGCTGATGGAAGCAGAAAGCAAAGGGGCGTGCTTTGCGGGGAAATCCGTGTTGATAGGTCGGGTAACGAGTTGTCAAGTCGCTGTTGGGACGCGGACCCTCGCGCCCCAAGAGCTAGGCAACCCGTTTCAAATTCTCACGGCTTTCCGCGGCAAGGGCAGCCCGCAGATCGCTGACCGGGGTGAGGCCAGGGATCGTCTCGTCGCCGGGCCGGGGGCCCAGGACCCGGTCGAGGCCGAACTTGCGGGCCTCCGCGACACGGCGGTCCGCGTGGGCCACATAGCGGACCTCCCCGGTGAGCCCGAGCTCGCCGAAGCAGGCGAGCGGCTTGCCGTCGGTCTCCAGCACCCGGCCGGTGTGCGCCGAGGCGACGGCCATGGCGATCGCCAGATCGGCGCCGGGCTCGTCGATGCGAACGCCACCGGCGACGTTGACGAAGACGTCGGCTGAGGAAAGGCCGACGCCCGCATGGCGAGTCAGGACCGCGAGCACCAGCGCGAGGCGGTTGCGATCGACGCCGGTCGCTGTGCGGCGCGGCGGGACGATCTCGGTAGAGGCGACCAGCGCCTGGACCTCGACGAGCAACGGCCGTGTTCCCTCCATCGCACAGAGGACGACCGAGCCAGGGGCCGGGCGGGCCTCGCCCACGAACCGCGCGGACGGATCGGTGACCTCGACCAACCCGCCCTGCCGCATCTCGAAGACGCCTACCTCGCTGGTCGCGCCGAAGCGGTTCTTGAGCGCGCGGAGCGTGCGGAAGGTCCGCTCCCGCTCGCCCTCGAAATGAAGCACGCAGTCGACCAGATGCTCGAGGGCCCGGGGTCCGGCCAGGGAACCCTCCTTGGTCACGTGACCGATCAGGATCAAGGTAACGTCGAGCCGCTTCGCCGTCTCCAGCAGCGCCGTGGTCGCCTCTCGGATCGCCCCGACGCTGCCTGGTGCCGAGTCCGGAACCGCCAGCGTCTGGACCGAGTCGATCACGCAGGCGGTGGGTCGCTCCGACTCGAGTGCGGAGAGCACGGACTCGAGAGACGGCTCGGCCAGCATCGGCACGGAGAGCGCTGCCTCCCCGAGCCGCTCGGCGCGGCGGCGGACCTGCGCCGCCGACTCCTCGCCCGAGACGTAGAGGACCTCGTTGCCGGCCGCCCCGATATTGGCCAGCGCCATGCCGGCCAGCGTGCTCTTGCCGATCCCGGGAGCGCCACCGAGCAGGACCAGCGAGCCGGGGACCAGACCATCGCCGAGCACCCGGTCGAGCTCGGCGATCCCGGTCCCGAGCCGCGCCGAGCGCTCGGCCTGCACATCGCGGAGTGGCACCGGCTTTGGCCCGGCGGAGCGCTGCGCCGAAGCCCGCCGGCCCGAGCGGGCCGCCGGCGCCCTCACCTCCGCGAGCGTGTTCCAGGCGCCGCAGCCCGAGCATTGCCCGGTCCAGGTGAGCGCGGAGTGGCCGCACTCCGAGCACCTGTATTGGGCGGCTTTTCCGGCCATGCGCCCAGGCTAGGGATGAGGTCCGACGCCTCCCGCGCGGCGCGTGTCGCGCGGCGGCCTACTTTGAGTCGGATTCGACCAGCTGGCCGAACAGGAGGTCGAAGAGCGGCACGTAGAGATCGAGCGGCGCCTCGTCCGGATCGACCAGGTGCTGAACGGCGAGCCCGACGTCCAGCGCGATCATCGCAGTCGCGATCTGCTCCGTCGGAAGCGGGGGCTTGCGGCCGACCTCCTTGAAGGTCGCCTTGGTCTGTTCGGCCAGAAGCCCGCGGTTTCCGCTCCAGAAGGTGGCCGCCAGCTTGCGGAACTCCGGGTCCCGCGCGGCCTGGGTGAGGCACTCGAGCCAGAGCCGGAACAGCCAACTTCCGCCCTCTTCCTTCTGGAGGTCACGAACCCGCTCGATCCCCCAGCGGAGCCGCTCACGCGGGGTCCCCGGCTGCTCCTGTGCCTGCTCGGCCATCTCCGCGTATTGGCGGTAGACGCGATCCTGGAGCAGCTCGACGAAGAGCTCGTCCTTGCTCTTGAAGTTGGAATAGAACGCACCGCGCGTGAACCCGGCCTCCGCGGCGATCTCCTCGACGCTGGATCCCTGGAGCCCTCTCCGGATGAAGACCCGCTCGGCGGCGTCGAGCATTCGCGTTCGCGTCTGAGCCTGCTTCTCTCTGCGGCTCATCCGCTTTGGGGCTCGACGCCTCGGGACGGCGGCCTGCGGTGAGGCGGTCATTCTCAGAACGCCGGCTGGTTGGGCAGAGGCGAGCCTGCGAAGAAGAAGAACCAGATCTCGAAGGCGACCAAGCTGAGGATCGCGACCGCGACAAAGACACGCTCGACGGGGTCGGTCCGCTCATCGTGTCGGCGCGGCTCGTCACGAAAGCTCCGATTCCACGACATCCGTCGCACGCTGGCGCGGCGTTCATCCTCATCCACCCATCGGCCGCGTAGCGAGCTGCCGACGACGAGCGCGATCCAGTAGCTGATCAGGATCCCAGCGGTGATCAAGATCGCCAGCGACGGGGTCAGGTCCCGCTTCGTGCCCGCTATCTGCGATGCGATCCACACCCAGCCGACGGGGATACCGAGCGCGACCAGCAGCGCCAGCGTCACCCCGGCCGCGTGTGAGCCGGCCCCTCTGAGCGTGGGGTGGGCGCCGTGGGCGTGGTTGTGGCGGCCTTCTCGCATTTCAGATACAGCACTGTATCGCAATACGGCAATGTATCTGTGATTGATCAGGCCGGACCCGAACCGCTGATCAAGTCCGGCCGGTCAGTCGCCGATGATCTCGGCATGAGTTTGGCCAAGGGGATCCGCTCCCGCTGGGATCGGCACGCGCCTGTCCAGGTTCGGGCTCTCGTGCTGATCGCGCTGGCCGGCGGGCTCAGCGCGATTTTCGCGTCCCTCTTCCCCGCCAACCCCGAAGCGCCCGTGGCCCTCCTGCGGGTGTTCGGGGTGATCCTGCTCGCCGGCGGGCTCGGCCTCTGGTGGTTCGGGGATCACGTGCCGCATTGGTTCCCGCGAGTGGCGATCGTCATCGGGACTCTCCTCGTCTCGGTGCTGATCGCCCGGGCGGCCACCGGGGTGGGGATGATCGTCACCGCTTCCGACTACATGTGGATCGCGGTATACGCCGCGTTCTTCTTCTCGCCGGGCGCCGCCCGCGCGCATATGGCGCTGATCGCCGCCGCGTTCGGGGCGGCGCTCCTCATCAACACCCACCCGGTGCCGGCCGACGCCTGGGTGTTCATGACGGCGTCACTGGTCGTCGCCACGGAGACGATCAGCAGGCAGCACCAGCGCCTGCGCCGCGAGGCCCAGACGGACCCGCTCACGGGACTGCTCAACCGCAATGGTCTGAAGCCAGCCGCCCAGCGGGCCTTCGCCCTCGCCGACCGCACCGGCATCCCCTTGACCGTCGCCCTGATCGACCTCGACCACTTCAAGCAGGTGAACGATCGCGACGGCCACCAGGCCGGCGACCGGCTGCTCGTCGAGCTGACCAGGATCTGGGGACACGAGCTCGAGCCGAGCGACATCTTCGCCCGACTGGGCGGCGACGAGTTCCTCGTCCTGCTGGTGGGCACGAGCGATGACGAACGCGGACGATTGCTCGAGCGCCTGCGCTTTGCCTCACCGACGCCGTGGAGCGCCGGCGTGATCCGACGTCAGCCGGGCGAGGACCTCAGCACCTGCCTTGCGAAGGCCGACCTCGCCCTCTACGACGCGAAGCGCAGTAGGCAGGGACAGCGCGGGCGGGCGTCTTCACCGGTTCCCGCTTCGGCTGCCCCTCAGCTCGAGGCGCCCTGAGGAGTGAGGCTCACCTAGCCCGGGCTGTTCGGGAACGGAGCCCCGGCGAAGAAGGCGAACCAGACCAGAAAGGCGATCATCGAGACGATCGCGGTCGCTACGAAGAGCTTCTCCACCGGGTCGCTCTCCTGCTCCCCGGGCTTGTACGGCGTATCCCGCATGCTCCGGTTCCAGGGGTCCTGCCTCCCCCTGCGGGGTTGAACCATTCGCCGCTTCAGGATCCGCGCCCGGATCCAGGACGCGATCAGCAGCAGCCCGTAGTAGGAGACGAGGATGCCGGTGCCGATGAAGACCGCGACCGGTCCGTTCACGGCGCCCGTCTTCCCGTAGAACTGCGACGCGACGAAGATCCAGAAAAGCGGCACACCGAAGCCAATCAGCAGGGCCCCGACGAGGGTGAAGGCGGTGGAGCCCGTGCCGACCAGAACTCTCCTGATCGCTGTCAGCACTGCGGTCATGGGCGACGCTCCCCGGCGCATGTGCGCCTCGAACGAGGTTAGCGGGCGGGCTCTGCCGCCAGGTACCGCAAATCCCTCTCGGGATCGATACCCCACTCGCTCGCCACCGCGGCGAGCTCCGCGCTCACCGGCCAGCGGTCGGGGCGTTCCTCCCCGGTGTGGTCGGGCGTCGCGCCCTTGAGCGCCATGCAGCCGGTGTTGTCGCCGATCGAGCGGATCCCGTTCACCTGGTCGGAACTGAGCCGCTGTTCGCCCGGGAGGGCGGCGAGCTCGGTGCGCTTTTCCTCGATCGGCCGGCCGCCGGGGCCAAGTTCCTGGATCAGCGTGGGGACGACACAGCGGACGGCATCATGGGCGAGGTTCCACTGGCAGGCGAGCTGCATGGGAGTGAGCCCGGCGCTGTCGGCGATCGGCCGTAGCCGATCGAGCTTGGCCCGGCCCTCCGCGATCCAGCCCTCGGGCCGGAAGGATCGATGATCGCCCCGCGGCAGCTCGGTCTCCGGAGTGACGTCGTTCCAGAACATCCCGCCGTAGTCGACCACGCGAGTGATCACGTTGACGTCGTTCCGCGCGGCGGCACCGAGCGCGAGCTCACCCGGCCACGGCTCGAAGGGATTGAGGATCACCATCGCCCAGTCGATGCGGTCGCCGAAGCGCTCCAGGCAGCGGACCAGGTCCAGGGTGAAGCCGTTGGCCGGCCCCGGCGCCACGCCGATCGCGCTTGCGATCCCCGCGTCCTGAAGAGCCGCCATCCCGTCCCAGACGACCTCGCTCTCATACCCCGTGCGATCGGGGTTATGGAGCAGGAGCAGGTCGAAGCGGTCAACCCCCAGCCGCTCCAGGCTGCGCTCCGTGGCCATCCGCAGGTAGCCGGCGTATCCGTCCGGCGAGCGCAGCGACGCGTCGGTGAAGCGGGGAAATCCCTTTGGCCCGTCTCGCTCACCCTCGTAGAAGTCGTGCCCGACTGCGCCGACGAGGCAATAGGCGTCTCGGTCAACGCCGGAGAGGGATCTGCCGAGCAGCGAGTCGGCCTCGCCCGCGCCGTAGGCGTCCGCGGTCAGGACCGTGTCGATGCCATCGTCCGGCTGAAGCAGCGCCTCGAGGCGCTCGGGCTCGATCGCCTCGCCGAAGCGGAGGAAGCGTCCGCCGCTCCAGGTTCCTATCGCCTTGTTACTTGGAGGCGTCGTCGCCGGAGGGGGAATCGCCGCCGTCGTCGTCCGAGTCGTCGCCGTCGTCGCCCTTCTTGGCACCCACGCCGACCTTCTCGGGCTCGGACTTCTTCGCCGGCTTCTTGCGCGGCTTGACGATCTTCAGCTTGAGCGGGTGGTCTTCCTCGTCGCCCTTGGTGTCGCGCTCGACCTGGACGGTGGAACCCGGGGTCATCTGACCCGCCTTCAGCACCTCGTCGGCGAGCGGGTCCTCGATGTAGCGCTGGATCGCCCGGCGGAGCGGACGTGCGCCCATGGCCGGATCCCAGCCCTTGTCGACGAGCAGCTCCTTGGCGTCCTTCGAGAGGTCGAGCTGGAGCTCGTGCTCGGCGACCTGTGTTCTGACCCGGTCGATCATCAGGTCTACGATCGAGAGGATCTCCTCCTTGGCCAGCTTGTGGAAGACGATCACCTCGTCGATCCGGTTCAGGAACTCCGGCCGGAAGACCTTCTTCAGGTCGCCCATGATCCGCGACTTCATGTCCTCGTAGGTGACGCCGGTCTCGTCAGAGATCGCGAAGCCGAGCGGCGTGTTGCGGGCGATGTCCTGTGCTCCGATGTTCGAGGTCATGATCACGATCGCGTTACGGAAGTCCACCGTCCGGCCCTGTGCGTCCGTGAGCCTGCCGTCCTCGAGGATCTGCAGGAGGATGTTGAAGACGTCGGGGTGGGCCTTCTCGATCTCGTCGAGCAGCAGCACCGAGTAGGGCTTGCGCCGCACGGCCTCGGTGAGCTGGCCGCCCTCGTCGTAGCCGATGTAGCCGGGGGGCGAACCGACCAGGCGCGAGACGGCGTGCTTCTCCATGTACTCGGACATGTCGATGCGCACCATCGCCTCCTCGTCGCCGAAGAGGAACTCGGCGAGCGTGCGGGCGAGCTCGGTCTTGCCGACGCCGGAGGGGCCGAGGAAGATGAACGAGCCCGCAGGGCGCTTCGGGTCCTTGATGCCGGCGCGCGAGCGGCGAATCGCCTTGGAGACGGCGGTGATCGCCGGCTCCTGGCCGATGACCCGCTTGTGCAACTCCTCCTCCATGCGGACGAGCTTCTTCGACTCGGCCTCGGTGAGCTTGAAGACGGGGATGCCGGTCCACATCGCGACGATGTCGGCGATCTCCTCCTCGCCGACCTCCGGGCGCTCGCCGCCCTCGCCCGAGGACCACTCGTGCTCGAGCTCCTTCTTCTTGTTGGTGAGGCGGCGCTCCTGGTCGCGCAGGTTGGCGGCCTTCTCGAACTCCTGGGCGTCGATCGCGGCCTCCTTCTCGCGCCGCGTGGTCTCGATCTCCTCCTCGAGATCGCGGTACACGGGCGGCTGTGTCATCGACTTGATGCGCATGCGGGAGGCGGCCTCGTCGACAAGGTCGATGGCCTTGTCCGGCAGGAAGCGGTCGGAGATGTAGCGGTCGGCGAGCTCGGCGGCGGCCTCGAGGGCCTCGTCGGTGATCTTGACGCGGTGATGCTGCTCGTAGCGCTCGCGCAGGCCCTCGAGGATCTTCACGGTCTCCTCGGTGGAGGGCTGCTCGACCTTGATCTGCTGGAAGCGGCGCTCGAGCGCCGAGTCCCGCTCCAGGTACTTGCGGTACTCGTCGAGCGTGGTGGCACCGATCGTCTGCAGCTCGCCGCGGGCGAGCGCCGGCTTCAGGATCGAGGCGGCGTCGATCGCGCCCTCGGCGGCGCCTGCGCCGACCAGGTTGTGCAGCTCGTCGATGAACAGGATGATGTCGCCGCGCTGGGTGATCTCCTTCATCACCTTCTTGAGGCGCTCCTCGAACTCGCCGCGGTACTTGGAGCCCGCGACCAGGGCGGCGAGGTCGAGGGTGTAGATCTGCTTGTTCTTGAGCAGCTCGGGGACCTCGCCGTTGGTGATCCGGGCGGCGAGACCCTCGACGACGGCGGTCTTGCCGACGCCCGGCTCGCCCAGCAGCACCGGGTTGTTCTTGGTGCGGCGGGAGAGGATCTGCATGATCCGCTCGATTTCGATCTCGCGGCCGATCACCGGGTCGAGCTTGCCCTCGGCCGCCAGCTTGGTCAGGTTGCGGCCGAACTGGTCGAGCAGCTTTGAGGACTTCTTGCCCTCGCCCCCGCCCGCGCCGGCACCCTGGCGGCGTCCGCCGGGGCCGGAGAGCATCCGGATGACCTCGTTGCGAATCTTCTCGGAGTCGGCGTCGAAGTCGAGCAGGATGCGCGCGGCGACGCCCTCGTTCTCACGGACCAGGCCGAGCAGGATGTGCTCGGTGCCGATGTAGTTGTGGCCCAGGGAGAGGGCCTCGCGCAGCGCCAGCTCGAGCACCTTCTTGGCGCGCGGCGTGAACGGGATCTGACCGGCGGTGACCTCCTCGCCGGAGCCGACGATCCTGACCACCTGAGAGCGCACCCGCTCGACGGTGATGTCGAGGGACTCCAGCACGCGAGCGGCCAGGCCTTCCTCCTCGCGAAGGAGGCCGAGCAGGATGTGCTCGGTGCCGATGTAGTTGTGCTTGAGGGTCCGCGCCTCCTCCTGGGCGAGGACGACTACCTGGCGGGCTCTCTCTGTGAATCTCTCGAACATTCAGTCAGTGGCTCTCTGGTCTATCAAGCAGTTCGGTTGGTCTTACGTTGCGGTGGTCGAGTTGGCTCTCGGTTAAGAGGGGCGCTTGAGTTCGGGGTCAGGGGACGCAGACTCCCCGGGGGCCCAATCCGTATCGGCTCCTGCATGCCGATTCCTTGATTTGACCTCCGGTTCTGTCGGGGACGGCGGAGCCAAAGTATAGCCAGGGGGGTTTGCCGGTCAGGCAGGAACCAGGCACGGCCACAGAACTCCCTGCAGGGTGCGGAAGGAAAGGGCAGAGCGAGGGCGCCGCGCCTGCCGTCCAATCCCGCAGCCCGCCGCCGTGGAACTCCACAAGCTCAAAGGTCGGTATCCGCCGCTTCGCCTGTCCGATCGGTACCTTGCCGCCCGTGGGAGCTCCCGACGAGCTGCGGTCGGCAACCGGTGACGACGGCCTGGTCGGGCGCGCGCGTTCGAGGCCGTGGCTGCTGGTCGCCATCGTCGGCGCGGCGATCATGATCCTGGCATGGATCGGATGGGCGATCTACGTGACGAGCGACAACGGTGCGAGGGCCGGGCTCGGAGTGGTGATCGCCTGGCCCGCCATGCTCGCCGCGCTCGCCCTGATCTCGCTGCCCTTTATCGGCTTCTACCTGCTGCTTCGGCACCTCTCCGGCTCCGAGCAGGACGGTGACGTCGCGGAGACAAGCGGGGCCTCCGACGACGATGGCGCTGATGCGAACGAGGAGCCCGATGATGAAGACGACGCGGATGCGAACGAGGAGCCCGACGACGACTCGGATGACGACGAGGAAGACGAGGGCGACTCAGAGGAGGAAGAAGCGGAGCCGGAGGCCGCGGCGAACTAGGGGCGCAGCCGCCACAGGCGGCGACATTTCCTAGCTTCGCATCGCGGGGAAGAGCACGACCTCCCGCAGGCTCTTCGCGCCCGTCAGGATCATCACCAGGCGGTCGATGCCGAGTCCCGCGCCGCCGGTCGGCGGCATCCCCTGCTCCAGCGACTCGACGAAGGTCTCGTCATAGGGCTGCGTCTCCTGGTCGCCTCGCGCGGTCTCCTCGGCCTGGGCCTCGAAGCGGCGGCGCTGCTCGTCGGGATCGTTCAGCTCGGTGAATGAATTTGAGATCTCGATGCCGCCGACGAAGGCCTCCCAGCGCTCGACGAGGCCCTCCTCGGTCCGGTGACGCTTGGCGAAGGGCGAGAGCTCGACGGGGTAATCGACGACGAAGGTGGGTTGGATCAGGGTCGGCTCGACCTCCTTGGAGAGCAGGCCGTCCACGAGCTTGCCCCAGCCTTCCTCCGGATCCGGCTTGCTCCCCATCGCCTTGGCCAGCTCCTCCCTGGACGGGTGCTCCAGCACATCGATGCCGGTCCTCTCCCTGATCGCCTCCCGCAGCGTGACGCGCCGCCAGGGCGGAGAGAGCTCGATCGTCTCCCCCTCTCGCTCGATCTTCGTCGTCCCCAGGACCGCCTGGGCCACCGCCGCGACCAGCCCCTCGAGCTCGGTCGCCGTGACGTTGTAGTCCGCGTAGGCCTCGTACCACTCGAGCATCGTGAACTCGGGGTTGTGCTTGTGGGAGATGCCCTCGTTACGGAAGTCCTTGCCGAGCTCGTAGACCTTCTCGATGCCGCCTACCACGAGCCGCTTGAGATAGAGCTCAGTGGCGATCCTCAGATAGAGGTCCCTGTCGAGCGCGTTGTGGTGGGTGGTGAAGGGACGGGCCAGTGCCCCTCCGTAGAGGGGCTGGAGCACCGGGGTCTCCACCTCCACGAAGCCTCGGGCATCGAACCAGCGGCGGACCTCGGCGATGGTGCGGGCCCGCTTCAGGAAGAGGTCGCGGGTCTCATCGTTCGCCATCAGGTCGAGCTCGCGCCGGCGGTATCGCGTCTCGATGTCCTCGAGGCCGTGGAACTTCTCCGGCGGCGGGCGAAGGCTTTTCGACAGCAGCTCCCAGGCGTCGGCCCGGATCGAGAGCTCGCCGCGCTTCGACGCGAAGACCGTTCCCTCAATGCCCACGATGTCGCCGATGTCGAGGGCCAGCAGGCTCTCGTAGGCGTCGTCGAGCTCGTCGACCCGGGCCTGTACCTGAATCTGACCGGTGCCGTCCCGGAGATCGAGGAAGGAGGCCTTGCCGTGCCCGCGCCGCGCCAGCAGGCGACCGGCGACCCGGTAGCGATCGCTGGTCTCCTCGCCCGGCTCGATGCCCTCGTGCGACTCCCTGACCGCCGCGATCTCCGTGCGGTCCGGGAACCCGTGGGGGAACGGCTCGATGCCAGCCTTGCGCAGCCGCTCGAGCTTCGCCCGCCTGTCGGCGAGCAGGTCAGATTCCTCGGTCACGCACGCAGCCTATTCACGGCTTCGCCATCGGGTCGCGGCCACAAGCGGCCGCCCCCGCAAGTCGCTTCGGCCTTCGGCCTGCGCTCCAAAGGAGAGCGGCCTGGTGGCCGCTAAGCGGTCTCGATCTTGGTGATCTTGAGCTTCTTCTTGGGACCGCGCGGCGTCTCCACCGTCACAACCTCGTTCTTCTTGCTCCCGATCAGCGCCTTGCCGATGGGCGACTCGTTCGAGAGCTTCTGCTCGGTCGGGTCAGCCTCGGCCGAGCCGACGATCTGGAACTTCTGCGACTTGCCGGACTTCTGGTCCTTGACGTGGACGACGGCGCCGACGCCGACCGTCTCTGTGTCGATCTGCTTCTTGTCGATCACCGCCGCCCGACGCAGCCGGTCCTGGAGCGAGGCGATTCGCTGCTCGAGCATCGCCTGCTCGTTCTTGGCATCGTCGTACTCGGAGTTCTCTGCGATGTCCCCGAACTCCCGCGCCTGCTTGATGCGATCGGCAACCTCGCGGCGCTTGTCGGTCTCCAGGTACTCCAGCTCGTCCTTGAGCTTCTCGAGCCCCTCCGGGGTGATCAGTGTCTCGCGCGCCAACTCTCTCGCTTCCTTCTCGTTCGTGATTTGGGTCGCCGCAAAAAAAACCCTGCTATACGGCGAAAAATGAGCCCGCACCGAGGTGGATCAGGCCACGACGGTCCGGGCGAAGCGCGACAGTATAGCGCCGGGTCTGCGGGTGGTCGAGGGGCTTCGCTCAGGAGGCAAGCGCGCCTTGCAGGGCTGCCACGACGCGACCCGGATCCTCGATCTGTGGGTAGTGCCCAAGGTCCTCGAAGCGGATGACCGGCGCGTTGGATCGCAGCTCCAGCACAGCGTCGAGGACCGCCGGGGTCGCCACCGGGTCGAGCATGCCCCATGCCAGAGAGAGGGGCTTCGGCCAGTCGCGAATGGTTCCGTGCCAACGATCCGCGTGGCGGAAGCGCTCCTCCATGTAGCGGATCGTCTTGTGGCTCAGGGTCCGGCCCCCGCCGGCGCGGATCAGGGCCCACTGGTCCTCGGCCTCCTCATCGGTGAGGGGATGTCCGGGAGAGAAGATCGATCCGAACTGCTGGCGGAAGAAGCGCTCGCTGGAGAGGCGCGACATGAGCGGCCCCACCGGACTGCGCAGGATCCTCTGTCCCAGAGTCGGGCTGGCGGCGCCCTGGATCATCGATCCGTTGAGCAGGAGTCCCCCGATCAGGTCCATCTGCAGGTCGCCGTCGAGGTCGCGCGCCATGAGCTCGTTCGCGACCGAGGTACCCATGTCATGGGCGACGAAGAAAACCTGCTTGTCCGCTCCGTGGCGGCGGACCAGCTCCTCGACCAGGTCCGCCTGCCAGTGCAACGTGTAGGTGTGGTCGCGAGGCTTCTCGGAAAGACCGAAGCCGAGGAAGTCCGGGGCGAGGACCGCATGCTCTGTCTCACGCTCGAGCAGCAGACGCCAGTCGTAGGCGCTCGACGGAAAGCCGTGCAGGAGGACGAGTAGCGGCTCTGCGCCGCCGCGTTCGAACAGGTGGATGCGGCGGTCGCGGAACTCCTCGTCGGCGCCACGGTCGCTCCAAGCTGCGACATGGCTGGTCAGGTCCTCTGCTGCCATCGCTCTATGGAGACTTGTACCTGTACTTCACGCGGAAGGACACCGCGTGGAGCGTTCCGGTGTCGCCCGGCGCGCCGTCGGAGACGACGACCCGCCAGACGCCGGCCGCGCGGCTGCCCGTGAAGACCGAGAGGGACGCCTCTGGCTTGAACGCCCCGGCGAACGGCACTGCGCCCTCGCCGATCGCTGTGGGGGACGTATCGGTGAAGGTGGTCAGGGTTCCGCTGCAATCGGTCGCACCGGTCCCGAAGTTGTCCCCCTTGTCGCCCCGGCCGAGCACGAGTGGATCCACGAGCCCGGTCGGTGAGACGAGAAAGGCGGTCACGTCGCGGTCGAAGCTATGGGAGATCCGGAGCCCCACCGACTCGACCTGCACGACCTTGCCCCCCGCCGGCCCGGCGCCCTTGGGGATCCTTCGCACGCTGAAGGGCACCTGGAACGACGAGTTGTCGGCGAGCTGCCTGCTGGTGTTCTGACACTCGCTGAGTGTCCTGGTGACCTTCCTGCTCTTCGCCATCGCGTGGCCCGCCGCAAAGATCAGTCCGAGCGTCGCGAGGCCCACGCAGGCGAGCAGCGCTGCGCGGACCGTGCGCTTCCTGGTCATCTGGGTCATGCCTTTCGGTATGTCGCAAGCGTTTTCGCCCGCTCCCGTCCCCATCGGCACCGAACCCATGCGATCGCAGCGGGGGACGCCGCGACTCGATGAATGTGCGACGTCAGGCGTACCGTGAGCTCGTCGCCGCCCGCCGTTACGCGGGCACGGGCGGGTGCCCCAGGCCGGCGACGAGCGAGCGGGCGTCATCGAGTTCCTCGGTCCCCTGGAAGGCGGAGGCGATGGATCCCTCCGTCCCGAGTCGCTCGAGGTACCAGGGATAGAACTTGCGCAGGTACCGGGCTGCGCGATCGGGCCCCAGGTGCTCCTCTGCCCGATCCATCACCCAGAGCAGCTCCGCGATCACCTCTTCGCGTTCCGGCGCGCCGCGCCGCGCCCCCGTCAGCTCCTCGAAGATCCATGGATTGCCGAGCGATCCGCGGGCGATCATCACCGCGTCGGCGCCCGAGGCCTCGTAGGCGTGGTGCGCCGCATCTGCGGTGTCGAGGCCGCCCGAGATGATCACCGGTACCGCGATGCGATCGACAAGCTCCCGGGCGAGGGCGTAGTCCGGCTGCCCCTTGTGCTGGGTCGCGGCCGACCTCGGGTGGAACCCGACCGCCGCGACGCCGGCCTCGTCAGCCAGCCGCAGCGCCAGATCGAACCCCTCGCGGCCGGCGCGGGCCAGTCCGGAGCGAAGCTTGACCGTGACGGGCAGCCCGCCCCCGTCTCGCGCGGCGATCGCAATCCGTATGGCCAGATCGGGGTCTCCGAGCATGGCGGCTCCCGCCCCGGTCTTGCAGACCTTGCGCACGGGACAGCCCATGTTGATGTCGATGATGTCCGCGCCGGCGCCCGCGACGATCTCCGCAGCCGAGCGCATCACGTCGGGATCCTGACCGAAAAGCTGGACCGAGACGGGATGCTCGTCGGGATGGAGCCTGAGCAGGTCGCGCAGGGTGCGCTCGTTGCGGTAGTGCAGGCCGAAGCTCGAGACCATCTCCGAGACGGCCAGTCCCGCGCCGTGGCGGCGCGCCTGCAGGCGGACGAACCAGTTGCCGATCCCGGCCAGGGGCGCCAGGAGCACGCGATTCGCGATCTCGACGTCGCCGATGCGAAACGGAACTGTCAAGGGAGGCTGCATGGCCTAAGTGTTGCGCTCGTAGATCAGGCGAAGGCCCCGGAGCGTGAGCAGTGGGTCGACCTCGTCGATCGTCTCGCAGTGCGGGGCGATCGTCGCCGCGAGACCGCCGGTCGCGATGAAGGTCGCCGGCTCGCCCAGTGCCTCGGCGAGGCGCCTGTCGATGCCGTCGACGAGCCCCGCGAAGCCGTAGGCGAAGCCGGCCTGGATCGCGGCCTGCGTGTGCTTGCCGATCGGTCCCTCGGGAGCGGAGAGATCGATCCGTGGGAGCTTCGCCGTGCGTGAGGTGAGCGCCTCCAGCGATATCTCGACACCAGGGCCGATCACACCGCCGAGGTACTCGCCCTCGCCCGACACAACGTCGAAGTTCGTCGAGGTGCCGAAGTCGACCGCCACGCAGGCGCCCTCCACCTTCGCGTATGCGGCGACCGCGTTGACGAGGCGGTCCGCCCCGAGCTCGTGGGGATTGTCGACCAGGATGGGCATCCCGGTCTTCACTGCAGGGCCGACGATCAGGCAGGGGCCCTCGACGTGCCTGGAGCAGAGCTGCTCCCACTCGGGGCCGAGCTGCGGGACGACCGTCGAGATGATCGCCCCGTCGATCCGATCGAAGCCGAAGCCCTCCAGCTGCAGGAGGTCCGAGACCGTGGCCGCGAGCTCGTCCGCGGTCGCGGTCGGCAGGGTGGTGAGGCGCCAATCGCGGCCGAGCTCGGAGTTCTCGAATGCACCCAGGTGCGTCTGCGTATTCCCCACGTCGACGGCGAGAAGCATTCGCGCAGAATAGGATGGGCTCATGGGGGAGGCAAAGCTCTACGTGATCCCTGGGTCGCATCCTTCGCGGAGCGCGATGCTGATGCTGGACCGCAAGGGGATCCCGTTCAAGCGGGTCGACCTGATGCCCGTCATCTCGAAGGGGGTCGTGCGCGCCCAGGGCTTCCCGGGCGTGACCGTCCCGGCCCTGAAGCTCAACGGAAGAAAGATCCAGGGGTCGCGCGAGATCGCCCGGGAGCTCGACCACATCCAGCCGGAGCCGTCCCTCTACCCGGCCGACCCGGAAAAGCGCGGCAAGGTCGAGGAGGCGGAGGCTTGGGGCGATGAGTTCCAGCAGAAGCCGCGCAGGATGAGCTGGTGGGCCTTCAAGCGCGATCGATCGCCGATGGCGAGCTATTCGGAGGGCGCGCGGCTCGGCGTCCCAGTGGGCTTGGCGGTCAAGACCGGCGCGCCGATCGTCGCAATCGCCGCCCGGCTGAACGGCTCCACCGATGAGAACGTGAGGGCCGACCTGGCCTCTCTCGGGGAGGATCTCGATCGAATCGATGGCTGGATCGCTGCGGGCGTGATCGGCGGCCCCGAGCCGAACGCCGCGGACTTCCAGCTCGCCCCCAGCATCCGCCTCCTGATGAGCTTCGATGACCTGCGTCCGTTCGTCGAGGCGAGACCCTGCGGCGAGATGGCGAAGCGAATCGTGACCGACTTCCCCGGCCGGACGCCGCCCATCTTCCCCGCCGAGTGGCTCGAGAGCCTGCGGACCTGACGCCCGGTTAGCGCAGGGGCGGGCCCACCCGCTTCACCCGCTGACCCGGCCCGAGCCGTTCGAGCGCCGAGCGCAACTCCCGACCGTCCGGGAGGCTAAGACCAGGATCGAGTTCGAGCAGCGGCTCGAGCACGAAGCGCCTCGCGGTCACCTCGGGATGCGGGAGTGTGAGCCGTTCGGTGCTGATCTCGAGATCGCCGAGGAGGAGAAGGTCGATGTCGATCGGCCGCGGGCTGTGGCGGGGACCGCCGAAGATCCGGCCGTGCTCGGCCTCGATCGCCTTGCAAACCTCGAGAAGCTCCTCCGGGCCGAGGGCGGTCCTCACCCGGACCGCGGCGTTCAGGAAATCGGGCTGATCGAGGATCTCCCCGACCGGCTCGGTCTCATAGAGCGAGGACACCGCATCCACGGTGACCGAATGCGCCGCCAGGTCCTGGATCGCCCGGGTGAGGTGGGATTCCCGGTCGCCGACGTTGGAGCCCAGGCCGAGGTAGCCCAACACTTCAGGGGTCAGACGCCCTCCTCGTCGTCCGACTCCCGGTCCAGGGAGCGCTCGAGCGTCACCTCCACCCCGGCCTCCTGCACCTGGTACGGCAGCGGTGGCTCGGGCTTGGCCGCCCGCACGCGGACCGACTCGCAGTCGAAGCGCTCCATGAGGCGGCCCGCCACGACCTGAGAGAGGCGCTCGAGGGTGCGGTAGCTCTTCTCGGTGGCGGCCAGAGCGACGATGTCGCAGACCTCCGAGTAGTCGACGGTGTCCTCGACACGATCGGTTAGGACTGCGTCGCATTCCGGCACGTCGAAGGTGAGGTCGAAGTCGAGCCGCTGGCCGACCTCCTGCTCGGCGTCGGTGACGCCGTGGTGCGTATATATGGAGAGGCCGCGGACCTCGACCTCGACCGACGGCTGTGCGGATTCCGCGTGCTCGTCCACGGCGCCAAAGTAGCGGGTCGTGCAAGGCTGTCGTGCCCATCCCGACCACCGAGCTCGAACATCACTTCGCGGATCTGGAGGAGTGCCGCATGCACTACGTCAGCCGCGGCGAGGGCAAGCCGATCCTCTTCCTGCATGGCTTTCCACAGTTCTGGTTTCTGTGGCGCAACCAGCTGGCCGACCTCGGCGACGACCACGCTGTCTACGCGCCGGACATGCGCGGCTACAACCTCTCCTGCAAACCGGAAGACCCCGAGGCCTACAGGATGCGACACCTGCTCGAGGACATCCGAGGACTGATCGAGCAGCTCGACGTCGGCCCGCTCACGCTGGTGGGCCACGACTGGGGCGGAATCGTCTCCTGGGCCTTCGCACTCAAGTACCCGGAGTTGCTCGAGAACCTGGTGACCATCGACGCCCCGCCACCGTTCACCTGGAACCGGGACCTGCGTGAGAGCCCGAAGCAGCGCAGTGCCGTCAACTACATGATCGAGCTCTCCAAGCCGTCACCCCAGCCCGAGGAGATGCTCGAGGGGAACCAGTTCTCGATGATGGACGACATCATGCGCCGGATCGGTGGCAGCAGGGCCCAGCTCTCGAATGAGGAGCGGGCGACCTATCACGAGGCCTGGGCGCAGCCCGGGGCACTGCACGGCGGCCTCAACTACTACCGGGCCGCGCGCATGGGTGAACAGGTCGCCGCCGGCGGCGTCCCCGAGGAGTACGCGAGCAAGATCACCTCGCAGTCAGTCGCTGTCCGGACGCTGGTGATCTGGGGGGAGAACGACGCCGCTCTGTTGCCCTCACTCACCCGCGGGTTGAGTGAGTGGGTACCGCGGCTTCGGGTCGAGATCCTTCCGGGTGCGGGCCACTGGGTCCCGTACGAGCGCCCGGAGGAGGTCAACGCGCTGATCCGGGAGTTCGTAGATGCCAGGGGGCTCCGCTAGGAGCCACCCGTTCTATGGCGAAGCCGTGCACAGGATCCTTTCCGCGACGGTGAGCGCCTCGCGCATCGGCGTCACCTCGTGGACGCGGAGCATCCTGGCGCCATTGGCGTAGGCGATCACGTTCGAGGCGATCGTCCCGCCAAGCCGCTGGTCGACGCCGGCCCCGGTGAGCTTCCCGATGAAGCTCTTGCGAGAGCTGCCGAAGGCGATCGGCCGGCCGAGCTCCACGAACTCCCCGAGACGTCGGTGGAGCTCGAGGTTGTGCTCGACGGTCTTGCCGAAGCCGATCCCGGGGTCGATCCAGATGCGCTCCTCGTCGATCCCCTCGGCGGTCGCGTACTCGATCCGCTCGGTGAGGAAGGCCTTGATGTCGTCGACGACGTCCTCGTAGACGGGGTTCTCCTGCATCGTCCGGGGGTCACCGAGCATGTGCATGAGCACGACCTCGCAGCCGCGCTCGGCGCAGAGACCCGCCAGATCGGGATCGGCGCGCAGCGCGGTCACGTCGTTGACCATCGAGGCACCTGCATCGAGGGCCGCCTCGGCCACCGCCGCCTTGGACGTGTCGATCGAGATCGAAAACCCCGCTGAGGAGAGGGCCTTGACTACCGGCTCGGTTCTCTCGAGCTCCTCGTCCGCAGAGACCGCCTGCGCCCCCGGGCGGGTGGACTCGCCGCCGATGTCGAGAAGGTCTGCCCCCTCCGCGGCAAGCTCGCGTCCGTGAGCGATCGCTCGCTCGGGATCGAGGAACTCGCCCCCGTCGGAGAACGAGTCGGGGGTCACGTTGACGATCCCCATGACCTTCGCTTGGTGCAGCGCCATCGCCTCGTCAGCCCTGCATGCCCGCGACGGCGTTCTCGCCGGCCATCAATGGGCCCGGATCAGCTGGCCGCTCGGGGTCAGCTCGACGAAATGGTGCGTCTGCCCGTCGCGAAAGCTTTCACACTGGTTCGCTGGCTGGTCGTCCACAGGCTGGCGCGGGTCATGGGCGATGTCGACCGCCCAGTCGGAGAGGCCGGGCAGTGACTCGGCGAGACAAGGCCCCCTGCTCAGGTCCAGTGAGCTCGCCTTGCCGGCGAAGAGGAACTTGGCGGCGGCGATCGCCTTGTCCTTGTCGCTCTGGCTCGCGGACGACGCACCCCCGCACCCGGCAAGGAGCGCCGCGAATACGACGGCAATCGCGATTGAGCGCATCGCCGAAGTATCCCCGCCACTTCTCGCGGGGGTGGCGCTGAATTTCATCTTCGACACGCGAGCTTGCGCGTGTCGATGAAATTCGGCGACAGGACCCGCGCGCCTAGCGGCGGGGGTCCCGGCTATCCGAATCGTTGGCGCGCATCTCCGCGGCTCCACCGCCGGCCAGGCCGGGACGTGGGCGCGGGCGGGGCCGTGCACCCTCGCGGGCGGTCCCCTTCTCCTCGACGGGGGGAGCCTCGGGCGGCTTGGCCTCCTCCTCTTCGTCGGTGAAGACCTCCTCCTCGGGCTTGCCCTCGAGCAGAGCGATGAACTCGTCCGCCTCGATCGTCTCCCGCTCGAGCAGGATCCGCGAGATCGTGTCGAGCTGTTCGCGGTGCTCGGAGAGGATGTCCTTCGAGGTCTGGTGGGCGTCCTCGACGATGCGTCGGACCTCGTCGTCGATCTCGCGGGCGACCTCGTCGGAGTAGTCGGGCTCGGCGGAGAACTCACGGCCGAGGAAGGGCATTGAGCGGTCGTGGCCGAAGACACGCGGCCCCAGGCGCTCGGACATACCGAAGCGCATCACCATCTGCTTCGCGGTCTCGGTGACCTTCTCGAGGTCGTTGGAGGCACCGGTGGTGATCTCACTGAAGACGATCTCCTCGGCGGCCCGGCCTCCCAGCGTCATCGCCATCGTGTCGTTGAGCTCCGCGCGGGTGGTGAGGAACTTGTCCTCGGTCGGCAGGGAGATCGTGTAGCCCAATGCCTGCCCACGGCTGATGATCGAAACCTTGTGGACCGGGTCCGAGTTGGGCAAAAGGTGACCCACGATCGCGTGTCCGAGCTCGTGGTAGGCGGTGACCAGGCGCTCCTTCTCGGACATGACCCGGCTCTTCTTCTCGGGGCCTGCGATCACGCGCATGATCCCTTCCTCGAGCTCGGTCATCGTGATCTCGCGCTTGCTCGAGCGGGCGGTGAGCAGCGCCGCCTCGTTGATCAGGTTGGCCAGGTCGGCGCCGGTGAAACCGGGCGTCTGGCCGGCGAGCGCGTCGAGGTCGATGTTCTGGGCGAGCGGCTTGCCGCGCGTGTGGACCTCGAGGATCTGCTTGCGGCCCTTGCGGTCCGGCCGGTCGACGACGATCTGCCGGTCGAAGCGGCCCGGCCGCAGCAGTGCGGGGTCGAGGATGTCGGGGCGGTTGGTGGCGGCGATCAGGATGATGTTGTCCTTCATCTCGAAGCCGTCCATCTCGACAAGCAGCTGGTTGAGGGTCTGCTCGCGCTCGTCGTGACCGCCACCCATGCCGGCGCCGCGGTGGCGGCCGACAGCGTCGATCTCGTCCATGAAGATGATGCAGGGGGAGTTCTGCTTCGCCTGCTCGAAGAGGTCGCGGACGCGAGAGGCGCCGACGCCGACGAACATCTCGACGAAGTCCGAGCCGGAGATCGAGAAGAACGGTACCCCCGCCTCACCGGCGACCGCGCGGGCGAGCAGTGTCTTGCCGGTTCCGGGCGGTCCATAGAGCAGCACGCCCTTCGGGATGCGGGCGCCCAGCGCCTGGAACTTCTTCGGGTTCTCGAGGAACTCCTTGATCTCATGGAGCTCCTGGACGGCCTCGTCGGTCCCGGCGACGTCACGGAAGGTGATCTTGGGCGCGTCGACCGACATCCGCTTGGCGCGCGACTTGCCGAAGCTCATCACCCGGCTGCCGCCTCCCTGCATCTGGTTCATCAAGAAGATCCAGAAGGCGAAGAAGAGCAGGAACGGCAGGATGTAGGTCAGCAGCGAGAGGAGGCTCGAGCCGCCCTTGCCCTTGATCTCCGTCTTGACGTCGTGCGCCTGGAGGGTGTTGAGAAGCTGCGCCTGGGAGGCGTCCGAATCGGGATATGCCTCGTCGTAGCTCGTGCCGTCGTTCTGCTTGACGTTGAGCGTGTTGTCCTTCGTGTTCCAGGTGACCGATTCGATCTGGTCGCTGTTCACCCGCGAGACGAAGTCGTTGTAGTCAGGCGTCTTGTCGCCCGAGCCCGGGCTGATCAGCCGCTGAGCGAAAAACGCCAGCACGACGACGATCAGAATCGGAAAGGCAGCGCTGCGGAAGAAACGTCTCACGGTGGTGGTCCCTTTGCTCCGGGGTTACGCCCAATTTGCGGTCCCGGATCTATCGCGAGGGTACCAGCGTTCATTCAGCTCCCCTGCGGGTTTTCCCGCAGGGAAGCGACGTAGGAGAGGTTCCGGAAGCGCTCCTCGTGATCAAGCCCGTAGCCGATCGCGAAGCGGTTCGGGATCTCGAAGCCGACATAGCGGACCGGCAGATCGACCCGTCGCCGCTCCGGCTTCGTGAGCAGCGCACATACCTCGATGGACTTCGGCCCGCGCGCGTGGAGGTTGCGGAGCAGATAGTGGAGGGTGAGCCCCGAGTCGATGATGTCCTCGACGATCAGCACATCCCGATCCGCGATCGGCGCGTCGAGATCCTTGAGGATCCTGACCACTCCCGAGGAGTCGGTCGCAGAGCCGTAGCTCGAGACCGCCATGAAGTCCAGCTCGCAATCGATGGTCAGGTGGCGCATCAGATCGGCGAGGAAAGGAACGGCACCCTTCAGGATCGCAACGAGCAGGGGGGTGCGCCCCTCGTAGTCGCCGCTCACCTCAGCCCCGAGCTCGGCCACTCGGCGCTGGAGGTCCTCCTCGGTGACGAGGACGTCACCGATCGCGTCGTCCGCTCCCACTGATGAAGAGTCTATGGAGCCATCTGGGTGGCGCTCAACACCGCGGACTCCGTGGCGTCGGACCTCGCGGCGAATTCCTCCGAGACCGCAACCCCGGCGATCCACGCGATCCGTCCGTCGGAGATCACGACCGGCAGCCCATGCCGCAGCGACCGCGGCACCTTGTGGTCGGTGAAGAGGTCCTGCAGGGACTTCGTGCCACCGAGCCCGAGCGGTCGCATCCGGTCTCCCTCTCGCCACGATCGCACCGTGACCGAGCCGCCGAGCGCCGTCGGATCGAGGACGGCGAGGTCGGGGCTGTCCGCCACGGGCGCGCCGCGCTCCAGCTCGGCGCGCACCTCCCACGAGCCGAAGCGGCAGATTCCTGGGACCACCAGCGTCGCCTCCGCCGGCTCAGCGTCGCGTCCCGAGCTGAAGCGAACGTGTCCGTGCTCGGCCCGAGCCTCAACACCGCCCCCCAGCTCCACCACGCCGCCCTCCGGCTCGTTGACGAGCCTCCAGATCTCCGCCGCCCTCGATCGGCCGAGCGGCACGGGCTCGCCCGCGGCGGTCTCCGCCAGCCGGCGCAGCGCCAGCCGCCGGATCGCCGGGTCCATCTCGGCCAGGACATCCCTCGCGATCGCCCCCGAGGCGTCGGCCCCCGATTCGGCGAGCGCCTCCGCGGCCAGCCCTTCGAGCGTTTCCGCCTCCTCGGCCAGCTCGGCGTGTGTCTCTGCGATCGTCCCTTCCGCCCCGGGGCCGATCTCGCGGAGCACCGGCAGCACCTCGTTGCGAATCCTGTTGCGCGCGTAGAGGGGCTCGGCGTTGGTGGGATCGTCCCGGAAGGGCAACCCCGCCTCGGCCACCAGGCCGCGCGCCAGATCGCGGTCCACGGCGATCATCGGACGGACGATCGCGCCGCGGCGAGCTCGGAGGCCGAGCAGGGCCCGGCGACCGGGCGAAGTGGCGAGCCGATAGAGCACCGTCTCGGCCAGGTCCGTGCGGGTGTGGCCGGTGGCGATCCAATCGAGCCCTCGGGCGCGCCGCAGCCGCTCCGCGGCCGCGTAACGCGTCTCCCGGGCGGCGGCCTGCACGTTTCCCGTGCCCAGCTCCGGCCTGTCCACCTCCAACTCGATGCCGAGCGCCGCGCAGAGCTCCACGCAGGTTTCCTGGTCGCGGTCCGAGTCCGGGCGCAGGCCGTAGTTGAGATGCAGCCCGATCACGGAATCCCCACCGAGCGCCTCGACCAGGCCCGCAGCCGCCGCGGCCGAATCCGCCCCACCGGAGACGAGCACGACGCCCCGGGAGCCCTCGGCTACCAGGCCGCTTTCCCACACCGTCCGGGCCAGGGTCGCCAGCGGCTTCGCCTCAGCCATGTCTCGAATCTTAGGAACCCGCTTGATGGCCGCCCTCTACGCAATTTTCACAACGTCCGAAGGGCCAGGGAATCGAGGTTCGCGCTAAAGGACGCCCGGCTGAAAATCCAGGCAGCGCGTTGAGAGACTCGCCGACCGCTCGATGCACTCCATATGTCGAGGTCAGGGACGATCTTCGGCGTCATCGCGGTGCTGGCTGCATGGATGCTCGCCGGCACCGCTTCTGCATCCGCAGCCGACTGTGGCCCGGTCACCACCCAGGTGAGCGGCCTCAGCCAGAGCCAGATGGAGAGCTCGATCGGCTGCCTGATCAATGGGGAGCGCACCTCCTACGGCCTCCAGCCGGTCACCCCGAACACTGACCTTCGCCAGGCTGCGCTGAGCCACTCCGACGAGATGATCAGAGAGGGGTACTTCGAGCACACCTCCCCCGCCGGCCTTACCTTCATCGACAGGATCGACGACACCGGCTACATGCACGGCGCGCGCGGTTGGGAGGTCGGGGAGAACCTTGTCTGGGGCACCGGGCCGCTGAGCACGCCGCTGGCGCTGGTCACGGCCTGGATGAACAGCCCGCCGCATCGCGAGAACCTGCTCAGGCCTGCCTTCCGCGAGATCGGGATCGCCGCCGTCGCCGGGACCCCGGTGAGCAGGACCGACCTGACCGGTGTCACGGTGTCCAGCGAGTACGGCTATCGCAGCTTCGGCAAGGCAAGGAAGGCCAAGCGGAAGGGCAAGGCCCGGAAGGCGCGCCAGCGCCACCGCTGATCGTCGAACGGGTTGCGCCGGCGCGCACGCTCGCATCTACTCCATCGCCGGTCGGGCTATATAGAGAGAGATGGGCTCCGGGAAGCCCTTGAGGACGACCTCGCCGATCGCGTCGAAGCGGAGGAAATCGGACTCGTTGATCGCCTCCACCACGGCCTCCGTCACCAGGACCTCCCCGCCGAGCGCGCGCGAGACGACTCGGTGGGCGAGGTTGACGTCCCCGCCGAAGTAGTCGCCGTCCCTGAAGACCGCGGCCCCGTTGTGGATCCCCACACGCGGCTGTGGCCTCTCCTGGAAGAGAGTGAGGAAGCCGACGGCCCACTCGGTCAGCGACGCCGGCTCGGGCGAGACCACCATGACCTCATCGCCGATCGTCTTCACGATCGTCGCCTCCGAGGGAAGCGTCGCCTCGACCGTGTCGACGAAGCGCTCGATCATGTCGAGGGCCTCCTCGTCCCCCTCCTCCTCTGTGTACCGCGTGAAGCCGGTCAGATCGACGAAGCAGAAGGTCATCGAGACCCGAGCCAGACCGCGACCCGCACCTCCGATGTCGGCCTCCATGTGACCGACGACGTCCTGCTCGATGTAGAAGCGCAGGTAGCGGTTGTGCATGTACTCCATCAGCGGGCCGGTGACAGGGAGCAGGTCCGCTGCGAGATCGCCCATCTCCTCGGCGATCTCCAAGGGCGGCACCTCGTCCTGCATGAGCGGCTCGTGGACGTAGAGGTGGAAGAGCCTGACCTCGGCATCCGCGACACGGCGAATGGACTGGGCGTAGACGCGCACCAGCTGGAGAAACGCAACAAGGGGGAATCCGGACTGGAGGACATTGGAGCAGTGGCGCATCGCTCGCAGGTCGTCCTCGTTGAGCAAGCCCTCGGCGCCCATCGGCGTGCCGAGCAGCGTCATCAGCCTCTCGACCAGCTCGGGCTCGAGCCCAGTCAGCTCAGCCGCCTGATCCCGGGTGTACTTGCCCTCCGGAACCTGGAAGAGGTCCTCCGCATACCCGAACGCGAGCCGGCCGCCACGAGCCGCCTCCCGCACCGCGTCGACGGAGTAGCCGCGCTCCCGCATCCGGGCGATCACCCGGGCCTGCGCCGCCGATGCCGGCGTCCAGCGCCCTTCCTCGATCGGGACGAGGTCCTCCTCCGCCCAGCGTTTCAGGGTCGAGGTGGAGACACCCGCGATCCGGCTCGCCTCGGCCAGCGAGATGGTGTTGTCCTGATCGCTCCGGTCCGCCGGGCTCAAGCGCCACCTCCGCCGCTCGAGCATCTGCAGCACCCCGGAAGCAGCGACGGGGTCCCAGGACCCCGTCGCCTGCGGGCTTTGGGCCCGCTTCGTCGGCCAGTGGCGCTCATACGCCTCGCGGAGTCCTGTCGCCGATCCCAGTCGCCGGGGGACCTGCCGACAGTGGACCCGCTTCCGGCCCTAATTGTGTCGATCGCGTTGAGCTTACGCCGATGCCCCGGCAAGTCAATGCCGCCTGACGAGCACACCAGCAAGGGGATCGCCTAGTCAACGGTGAGGTGCGGATACTTCTCCGCGACGAGCTCGCGGTAACGGGAGAAGAGTGACTTTGCGGCCGGGAAAAAGCGGAGAGCGGCTCCCGCGTCCTCGATGTTCGTGCGGACCCGGCCCCGCGCGATTGCGATCGCCGGGTTCTCTCGGCCCTGAAAGACCCGGTTGGCGACCGCCGACTCCATGCTCAGCCGGAGCTTCGGCTCGACCTTGGAGCGGCTGGAGAAATCCCAGCGCAGACAATGCCGGCCGCGATCGTCGCGCGAGACGTTGACCACGAGCTTCAGGTCCGGGAACTCCATGCGAAGCGGAGCCGCGGCCGCCCGCAGGCGGGGTCCATCGTCGGGGTCGTCGTCGATCTCGTGAAGGACCGTGTTGAGGATCTCCTTGAGCTCCTTCTTTGTCAGGTCGTCTCCCGGACACCTGACCCTCAACCGGAGGTCAACTCTTTCGCCTGCCGCGGACCGAGGACTCGATCTTGCCGAGCTGGTCGCGCACGTCGCGTCCGCGCTTGGCGACCTCGTCGAGCAGCTCGACGGCGCGCTCGCGGGTGCTGGCTGCCGAGCCCGCGGTCGCTTCGAAGGTCCGCTCGATGGCGGACCGCAGGGCATCGGAGGGTTTCTCGGGAACGGGAACCTTGACCATTGCTCGCCAGCAGCCTACCCCTGCAAACGCGGCATATGCTCGGCTCGTGCCCCACCACCTCAGGCCGAGCACCGAGTACGCCCCCGACGTCCTCCTCCCCGGTGACCCGGGCCGGGCGCTGGCCCTGGCTCAGCAGCTGCTCGCCGAGCCGCGGATGAGCAACCACGCGCGCGGGCTCTGGGGCTACACGGGCGAGACCCACGCGGGCAGGCCGCTCAGCATCCAGTCGACCGGCATGGGAGGGCCGAGCGCGGCGATCGTCCTGCAGGAGCTGGCGGAGCTGGGTGTGGGGCGAGCCGTTCGGGTCGGGACCTGCGGGGCGCTCGATCCGGAGCTCGAGCACGGGGAGCTGGTGGTGGCCGGGGACGCCCTGGCTGAGGACGGCGCAAGCCAGGCGCTGGGATCCGCTGGGATCGCCGAGCCGGACCCCGTGCTCACCGCTGCTCTCGCGGCTGGGCCTCGCCCTGGCGCCTCGCCGTCACGGATCGTGACGACCGATCTCTTCTACGACTCTGACCCTGCCGAGACGGGGCCGCCCCGCAGCCGCTCGGACGCCTGGCTGGGACGGGGCGCAGTGGCGGTCGAGATGGAGGCGGCGACGATCTTCACGCTGGGCCGGCGACTCGGCGTCGCAACCGCCTGCCTGCTGGCGGTGTCGGACACCTTCCCCAACGGCGAGCGGCAGCGGATCTCAGACGAGGATCTGGCGACCGCCGCCGAGCGCATGGGGGCACTCGCCGCCGCAGCGCTCGAGGCTCAACGCTGAGTCGAGGGTCCGGACGAGGGTGAGGATCCTCGCTCCCGGCGCAGCGCCGCGAGCTCCTCGGTCAGCTGGTCGAGGGTGTCCTCGACGGCCTCGAGCCGCTCGGATACCGACCGCAGCCGCCGAGCGAGCCGGTCGACGTCGTTGCTGGTCGGCAGGTTCAAATTGCGAATCACCTCGGCGCCGGCCTGCGAAGCCCGCTCCCGGGCGCCGAAGGCGACCTGGAGCGCCTGGTTCATCCACGGATTGTCGACCAGGAACTGGGCGAGTTCGCCCAGCGCACCCTCCCCCCGAGAGGAGATCCTGTCCCTGATTCCGTCGCCGGCGTCATCCATGATCGTTCAAGGGCACGGTACCGCTACGAATGGGGCCCGGCGGAGTTCTTTGGATACGCATGAGACACGCATATTTCCTACCGTTTCGGTCAACTATGAGCTCGCAGGCGCATTACGGAGGCGTTATGGGCGACGGTTCTCCGTTGCAAAGCCAAACGCGAATCAGTAGCGTCCGGCGTGCCTGCGGGTGCGGGGAGGTCGCGACCGGCAGACCCACGGGTTTCGCGGGCAGGAACGGCTAGCGAAATGACCAGAAAGCTTCTCGTAACCATCGCCCTAGGCGCGGCTCTCGCCATTATCGCTGCCGGCACCGCCACTTCGGTCACCGTCGGCGGCGCCCAGGTCAGCACCCCCACCGTCGGCGCGCTGCCTCAGTGCTCCAACCTGAGCGACGACGATGGCGATGGGCTTGTGGACCTCGCCGACCCAGGGTGCAGCGGCCCTCTCGACACCTCCGAGTACAACGCCCCGACCTCGGGCGGCTCCGGTGGGAGCGGCGGCTCCGGCACGACCACCTCTGGTGGCGGCAGCACGACGACGATCGGCAGCAGCGGTGGCAGCGGCGGCAGCTCCGGAGGGGGCAACAACACGACGAC
This sequence comes from uncultured Solirubrobacterales bacterium, assembly GCA_963740995.1. Lineage (GTDB taxonomy): Bacteria > Actinomycetota > Thermoleophilia > Solirubrobacterales > 70-9 > DASUPK01. Next base: position 392,468 of record CAVUGL010000004.1, on the reverse strand, counting down.
CACGAGCGGCAAGGTGACCAAGAAGACCGCCGCCACCAAGAGCCCGGGGCTCTTCGGCAAGCAGGCCAAGAAGGGCCAGGGCGCCAAGCAGGTCGCGACCGCTGAGAAGCAGAAGATCGAGCAGCCCACCCTCCGCAATCCCAACGGCTCGCCGGCCAACACCAACCCGGGACTGACCGTCGCGACCTTCGGCCCCGCCCCGATCGGCGTCCCGAACTTCGTCATCGACTCCTTCGAGATCCCGCCGTTCCTCCTGCCGATCTACCAGTCCTGCGGCACCGAGTACGGGATTCCCTGGCAGGTGCTCGCCGGCATCAACAAGATCGAGACCGCATTCGGCACCAACCTGAACGTCTCCACTGCCGGCGCCGAGGGCTGGATGCAGTTCATCCCCTCGACCTGGGCGGCCTACGGGGTCGACGCCAACAACGACGGGCGAAAGGACCCCTACAACCCCGTCGATGCGATCTGCGCCGCGGCGCGGTACCTGCGGGCGGCCGGCGGCGACAAGGACATCCGCCAGGCGATCTTCTCCTACAACCACGCCGACTGGTACGTGGACGAGGTTCTGCTCTACGCCAACCAGTACGGCAAGCTCCCCGACGCGCTGGTCGGCTCGCTCACTGGGCTCACCGAGGGCGCCCACTTCCCGGTCGCGGCCGACGCCCGCTATGCGGATGACATCAACGACGCCGCCGCGCTGGCCCGCTCGACCACCCAGCGCAGGGCGTCGGGCAACGCCGCCGACGTGATCAGCTCAGACGCCGCCCGGCGAAGCATCAACATCTACTCGAGCCTTAATGCTCCCGTGGTCGCGGTCAACGACGGCGTCATCAAGAAGATCGGCGACAATCCGAAGCTCGGCCGCTACATCGTCCTCCAGGACGCCTACGGCAACACCTACACGTACTCGCAGCTCGGCTCGATCGAGAAGACGCATCCGGTGCCGCGCTCCCAGAACCTCTCCGCCAAGGACTTCAAGCTGGAGACGCCCAACAAGGACTCGGCGCCGAACACGCCGGCGACCGCGGGCGACAACTCCGCGAAGGGCGCGGCGAAGGCCAAGTCCGCCAGCGCGCCGAGGGCGACCTCCAACTCAGAGAACGCCCGCGAGCGGCTCTTCGCCCTGCCGCAGCGCTCCGGCAACGCGGGCAACCCGGGCATCGGCGGCCAGATCGAGCAACTGCTCGGCCGCAGCGTGCCCGGCTACGAGACCTTCAAGTCGGCCTTCTCGAACAGCCTGCAGTTCGACTCCAACACGATGCAGCTGAAGCCGCTCAAGGTCGGCTCCAAGGTAACTGGCGGCACCGTGATCGGGCACATCGGCCAGACCGCCGCTCAGCCGCCGCACCTCAACTTCGCAATCCGGCCCGCCGGTCGCGGCGCTCCGACGATCGACCCGAAGCCGATCCTCGACGGCTGGAAGCTGCTCGAGACCACCGCGATCTACCGCGCCGCCGACAAGAATCCCTTCACCGACAACCCCACCGTCGGACAGGTCCTGCTGATGTCGAAGGCAGCTCTCGAGCAGCGGGTGCTGAACGACCCGGCGCTGTCCATCTACGCCTGCGGCCGCAACGACATCCAGACCGGCCAGATCGATCGCCGCGTCCTGGCGGTGATGGAGTACCTGGTCGCCAAGGGCTACCACCTCACCATCACCTCGCTCAAGTGCGGCCACTCCTACCTGACCGCCTCGGGCAACGTCTCTGCGCACTCCTACGGATCCGCGGTCGACATCGCCGCGGTCAACGGGATCCCGATAGCCGGGCACCAGGGGGCGGGGACGATCACCGAGGCGGTGATCAAGGATCTCCTGCAGCTTCAGGGGACCATGCGCCCGGCTCAGATCATCTCCTTGATGGACCTCGGGCCGCCGACCTTCATCCTGCCCGACCACTGGAACCACATCCACGTGGGCTACAGCTTCACGACCGGAAGCAGCTCGATCAAGCAGCTCGGTCAGATCCTGAAGCCCGAGCAGTGGCAGCGCCTGATCCAGCGCCTCGGGCAGATCCAGAACCCGAAGGTCCCGTCGAAGCCGTCCGCCGCCGCCCTGCCGGCGAAGGGCGGGAACAGCCCCGGCGGCGACTAGCCGCGGTCCCGGGCCCACGCCCAAGCCTGCGATCACGCGAGCTGCCTTCGTCCAGCTGGAGCTGGCGGGCAAGATCGGCCTGCCGGAGGGCCGCTACCTGGTGCGGGAGGGCGACGCCGAGCGGGTCCTGATCGTGCAGGAGCTCGGGGCGCCCAGGGCCAGGGGCCGAGGTGGGAGGCGGCTCAAGGCCGTCGACCCCGGCGAGCCGGCCGAGGTCCCGGTGACGCGCGTGACGGTCACGGGAGTGACCTTCGCCGGCCCGGATGAGGGATCGGCCTGGCTCAGCCAGGTATCTGCCGATCGCGAGCGTGGTGCCGACGAGGTGAGGCGGGCGACCCGGACCTTGAATCGTGCCCTTGGAGCCCTCCGCGCCGCTGCCGAGGATCCGCTGGTGCAGGAGGTCGGGGCCAGCAGAGCACTTGCCATCCGTCTCGGGCATGGGAGCGGCGACGAGCTCGCCGAGGGACGGTGGACAGAGGCCAAGGATGTGCCGCGGCCTCGGCGCGGGAGGCTCGACGACGTCGAGCCGCAGTCACGGGTGGCAGCGGTGCTCGCGGGCCGCGACGAGGTCCATCCCGCCGAGACCCTGCTCCTGCGGGCACGGCTGGACGCCCAGCAGGGCCGCACCTACGAGGCGCACTACGGGCTGCTCGCGGCGACGGCCGCTCTCGAGGAGCGGCCGACCGAGCGAAGCAAGCAGATCCGCCAGCAGCTCGAGGCGCTCCGGGAGCGCCTCGAGAGCTGACGAGACGGGAAGTTAGGCCGCCTCCCAGAGGGTGGGCTCGCCCTCCAGGTCAGGTTCGCCCTCCGGTGTTTCGACGGCCTCGGCCTCGGCGAGTGCCGGCCGAGAGCGGAGCACCACTGTCGTAACCGCGAGAGCGGCGGTCAACAGGCCGGCGCCGATCCAGAAGGCGAGGTGGAAGCCGCTGGTCAGGGCTGCATCGGGGGAGCTCCCACTCGCCAGCAGGTTGTCGGTGCGCGTCGAGGAGAGGGTCGCCAGGACCGCCAGCCCGAGCGCGCCTCCAACCTGGAGCGAGGTGTTGACGAGGCCCGACGCCAGCCCCGAGTCCTGGGCGGTCGCGCTGGACATCGCGAGTCCCATCAGCGACGGGAATGAGAGACCAGCCCCGACGCCAAGCAGGAGCATCGGAGCCAGCAGGTCACCCAGGTAGCTCGAGTGGACCGGCGAGAGCGCGAACAGCACCAGGCCCGCCTCGATCAGCACCAAGCCGACCAGCAGCACCGGCTTGGCCCCGAAGCGCATCACGAGCCTCTCCGAGAACCCCAGCGACAGGATCCCGATCCCGAGGGCGACGGGGAGGAACGCCAGGCCGATCTCGAGCGGGTCGTAGCCGAGCACGCGCTCCATGTAGAGGCTGCCCAGGAAGAACATGCCGAACATCCCTGCGACGAACAGCGCCTGGATCACGTTGGCCCCGGAGACGTTCCCGTTCCGGAAGATGCGCAGCGGCACCAACGGCGTGCGGGCGGTCGCTTCACGCGCGATGAACCCGGCCAGCAGCGCCAGCGACGCGGCGCCGAGCCCGAGCGTGGTGGGAGCGCCCCAGCCGTCGTCGGCCGCCGGCTTGACGATCGTGTAGACGCCGATCATCAGCGCCGCGGTGATCAGCACCGCGCCGATCGCATCGGCGCCCTGTCGCAGCCCGATTCCCTCGTCGCTCTCCACCAGGCGGCTCGCGGCGAGAGCCGTGATCGCGCCGATCGGCAGGTTGACGAAGAAGATCCAGTGCCAACTCAGGGCCTGGGTGAGCACGCCGCCGAGCAGCAGTCCGATGGACGCGCCAGCCGCGGCGACGAAGCTGTAGACGCCGATCGCCTTCGCCTGATCCCGCGGCTCCGGGAACATCGTCACGATCATGCCGAGGATGACGGCGGATGTCGTGGCGCCGCCGACGCCCTGCAGGAAGCGGGCACCGACAAGCATCTCCTGACTCTGCGCGATGCCGCAGAGCGCCGAGGCGGCCGTGAACAGGGCGAGGCCGGCCATGAAGACCCTCTTGCGCCCGATCAGGTCGCCGAGGCGGCCGGCGAGCAGCAAGAGGCCGCCGAAGGTGATCAGGTAGGCGTTGACGACCCAGGCGAGGGTCGACTGCGAGAAGCCAAGGTCGTCCTTGATCGAGGGCAGCGCGACGTTCACGATCGTCTGGTCGAGGACGATCATCAGCATCCCGACGCAGAGGACCACCAGCGCGATCCAGCGAGAGCGATCGCTCTGCACCGGCTCCGTTATCTCTCTGTCGTTGATGGCGGTGATCTCTGTCATGGAGTCCCCTCCTGTCTCTTGCGGCGTTGGTCGCCAGACCGTAGCAGATAGTTTTGTACAAGATCATCTTGTGATGATCTAAGGTGCGCTCAATCACACAACGGGACACCAGTGCACGCTGACCTCGGGGGTCAAACGGGGGAGAGTCGCTCCCTGTGAGGTGCGCTAGTGCCGGGGCTCGCGGCGACGAAGCGGCGGTGAATCGTTCGCCGGCTCGGAGAGGCGATCCTTGACGAGGGAGCCGAGGGCCTCGAGGAAGACCTTTCGCTCCCTGGAGGGCAATGTCTCGAGAACGTCGCCCTGAATCCGGTCGATGATCCTCTGGCCCTGAGCGACCGTGCGCTCGCCTGACTTGGTTACGGAGATGACCCGTGCCCGCCGGTCGGTGCTCGACGGCCTCCGCTCGGCGAGGCCCTTCTCCTCCAGCTCATCGACCGTGACGACCATCGTCGTCTTGTCGAGCCCGATCCGCTCGGCGAGTTCCTTCTGGGTGAACTCCCCGGTCCGGGCAGTGGCCAGCACGTGATAGCCGCGATTCGATACGCCGAGAGGCTCGAGGCCGGCGGCAACCTCGCTGACGAGATTGAAGTGCGCCTGCGTGAGCAGCCAGCCGAGATTGCCCGCGAGGCACTCGGGACACTCGTCGAGTGACTCCAGACGATCTTTGGTTTCGGCTTGGGTCGTTGCTACGGCCATCGGACTAACCGTAGCACCGTAGGTCTCGGAAGAAACTATCTGCTACGGAACTAGTTCCCTACAGGGCCGCGAGAACGGCGTCGAGATCGGCAACGACGTCGCCATCCATGCGAACGGCCGCGTCCGAATCGAAGGGGGTCGGGCCCATCGTGATCACCGCTATCCGCCCCCCGTGCCCCATGGTCACCGAGGGCAGTCCGGCGACCGGATAGACCTCCAGTGACGAGCCCACGCAGAGCATCAGATCGGCACGGACGGCGAGCGATTCGGCCTCCGCCATCGCCTCTGCCGGAAGCAGCTCGCCGAACAGGACGACGTCGGGCTTCACGTGACCGCCGCACTGAGAGCAGATCGCTGCGCCGGATTCGGAGAAGAGGCCCTCGACATCCCCCCTCGGGTACCGGGCCGCGCAGAGCCGGCAGCTCGCGGTCCGGATCGAGCCGTGGACCTCGATCACCCTCTCCGAGCCGGCCCTGGAGTGGAGAGTGTCGATGTTCTGCGTGATCACCGCCTCCAGCAGGCCGCGGCGCTCCAGCTCAGCCAGGGCCTGATGGGCGCCGTTCGGCTGTTTCTCGCCGAGCATCTGGAGGCGCTGCCGGTAGAAGCCCCAGAAACGCGTTGGATCGCGTTCGAAGGCGTCGATGTGAGCGACCTCCATCGGGTCGACCTTCTCCCAGATCCCCGTTCCCGGCGTGCGGAAATCCGGAATCCCGCTGGGCACAGAGATCCCCGCGCCCGTCAGGGCGACGGTACAGCTGGAGTCCCTGATCAGCTCAGCGAGGCGCTGGGCTTGGTCGGTTGCTACTTGCCCTGCCATTTGGCGCTGCGCTTCTGGAGGAAGGCGGAGATCCCCTCCTTGCCGTCCTCCGAGAGGAACGCGGTTGCGAAGCCCTGCTTCTCGGCATCGATGCCGTCGTCGAGGTCGCCCTTGTAGGAGACCTTCTTGATCTGCTCGACGGCGAGCGGCGCCTGACCCGCGAGCTTGCGAGCCCAGGCGATGGCGGTGTCGAAGAGCTCCTCGTCCGGCACGAGCACGTCGGCGAGGCCCCATTGCGAGGCCTCCGGCGCCAGAACGGCGTCACCGGTCAGGTTCATCTCGAGCGCCTTCGAGGACCCCACCAGGCGCGGCAGCCGCTGGGTGCCGCCGAACCCGGGGATGATCCCCAGGTTGATCTCGGGCTGGCCGAAGACGGCGGAGGAGGCGACGACGCGGAAGTCGCAGGCCATCGCCAGCTCGCACCCACCTCCGAAGGCGATCGCGTTGACGGCGGCAACGGTCGATTTGCTGTTCTGGCCGAGCTCGCGGAGCAGGGCGTGGCCAGTGTTGATCAGTTCGGCGCCACCCGCCTCGTCCATGCCGGTGAACGCCTTGATGTCCGCCCCGGCGGAGAAGACGACCGGCAGCGAGGAGTAGACGACCATCGCCTTCAGCTCGTTATCGGACTTGACCTGATCCCAGACCTTGCCGAGGTCCTGGATCACCTGGGGCGAGATCGCGTTCATCGGAGGATTGGCAAGCCAGGCGATCGCCACCTCGCCGCGCTTCTCCAGCTTCACCGTTCCCTCACCCTCAACCTGAGGGTAGGCGTAGAACCCCTGGCCGGACTTCAGGCCGAGCCGGCCCTGCGCGACCAGTCGCTTCAGGGTGCGCGGTGGCGCATAGCGCTCGCCGTGCGACTCCTCATAGCGCTCGAGCTTCTCGAGCATCACGTCGAGGCCCTCGAGGTCGGCCTTCCAAAAGGGCGGAAAGAGCCCGCGGCGCGGGTCGAGCCCGGCGCCGGCCATCATCCCGAGGTCGATCTCGCGGACGGTGGAGACCCCCTCCTCGAGCAGCTTGCACGCCTCGATCAGGGACTTGAGCACGAACAAGTCGGCGAGCTCCTCGGCGTCGGGATCGCCCTCGCCCTCGATCTGCGGCTCGCCGTCCTTATAGAAGCCGTCGCCGCCTGACTTTGCGCCCAGGTGACCGTCCGCTACCAGCTTCTGCATCCCCTTGTGGACGTAGAAGCTGTCGCCGTAGGACTCGTTCAGGTACTCGGCGACGTGCAAGACGGTGTCGAGGCCCAGCATGTCGATCAGGAAGAACGGCCCCATCGGCGAGACGTTCGACGCCGCGACGCCCTCGTCGATCTTCTTGATCGAGAGCGACTTCTCCTCCTGCTGGCGCCAGACCTCGCCGGCCGCCGAATTGAGGATCCGGTTGACGACGAAGCCGGGGACCTCCTTGCAAGTGATCGGCTGCTTGCGGATTGCCTGGGCGAAGTTGAAAGCCGTGCTGATCGTGTCGCGCGAGGTGTCCTCGCCGCTGATGACCTCTACCAGCGGCATCACCGAGGCCGGAAAGAAGAAGTGGAAACCGACCACCTTGCCGGGACGGAGCGTCTCCCGCCCCATCTCGGTGATCGAGAGCGAAGAGGTGTTGGAGGCGAGGATCGCGTGACCGGGCGTCACCTCGTCGAGCTCTCGGTAGACCGACTTCTTGATCTCCATCCGCTCGGGGACCGCCTCGATCACGTAGTCGACATCGCCGAACTCGTCGTAGGTGGTCGTGCCCGTGATCCGTCCCATGACCTCGTCGAGGCGCGCATCGGCCTGGTCCTGGGTCAGCTTCTCCTTGGAGACCAGCCTGTCCAGTTGTGACTTGGTCACCTCGTGCGACTTCTCGAGAGCGTGGTCGACGAACTTCTGTTCCACGTCCTTGACCACGACGGGGATGTCGGCGTTGGCGATTACCTGGGCGATCTCGCCGCCCATCGTGCCGCCGCCCAGCACGGCGGCCTTGAAGACGAACATGTGAGAGGTTCCTCCGAAGGTGGGTTGGCGGGAGCAGGGTATTAGCCTCGGGCCGATGCCGCCTCGCCAAACCGCCCCCGACGAGGAGCCGACCGTGCGGCGGGCGACGCCCGGCGACGCTCGCAGCGGTCGCCCGCCTGTTGCACGAGTTCCAGCTCGAGTACGACGAGCCCAGCCCCGGCGCCGAGACGCTCGAGGAGCGCTACGCGGATCTGATCCGTAAGCGGGAGATGGTCGTCCTGCTCGTCGGCGACGGACCGGACGGATTCGCCCAGCTCCGCTTCCGGCCCTGGGTCTACTCCGCCGGCCTGGTCTCCTACCTCGAGGAGCTCTACGTTGTCCCGGATCTCCGCGGCGACGGCCTCGGCAGGGCCCTGCTGGAGGCGGCGATGGAGACTGCACGAGCCGAGGGCGCGGAACAGATGGAGATCGGCACCAGCGAAACCGACACCGCCGCCCGCGGTCTCTACGAAAGCGCCGGGTTCACCAATCGCGAGGGCAAACCGGACGGTCCGGTGATGCTCTTCTACGAGCGCGAGCTCTAATCGCCATAGACGGCGTCCTTGATCAGCGATACGGAGCGGATCACCGAGTCGAGGAAGGGCTCGACCTCGACTCGAAGTCGCTTGTACTCCCGCCGCCCGGCGGGAGTGATCGAGTAGTAGCGCCGCGTTCGCCGGTCGGGCAGCTCCCAGCGCCCCTCGATCAGTCCCTGACCCTCCATCTCCCTGAGCAGCGGGTACATCGTGTTCGGGTTCACCGAGATCGTCCCATGCGTGATGTCCTCGATCGACTCGATCAGGCGGTTCCCGTAGGTGGGCTCCCGGGTGATCAGATGGAGGACGAGGAGTGGGAAGACATCGCGGCGGCGGATGTCGCCACCGAATGCGTCGGAGGGCCTGCCTCGACGACGGCCCTCTCTCTCCTCCACTCCCTCGGCGCCGGCCCGCGCAGCCTGGGCCACCGCTTCGGAGATCGGCTTTGCTCGATCCGCCATAGCTCAACGGGCTGCGCCCTCGCGCTCCCGGCTTCCAGTCTACGGACCTACTTACTCGTAACCACCTCGCCGAGGCGTCTCGCTACTCGATGTCCTCCTGCGTACCTCCCGGCATGAACAACTGGCATAATGACCCAGCCCGCGGCCAGCATTCCGGCCCCCACATACCAGGCGGTCTTCATCGCGTCCACGAAGTCGCTCACCGCGGAGGGGCCCGTGACGTTGGTGGCGCTGGCGATGATCGTCCCCATTACCGCCATCCCGACGGCGGACCCGAAGTTGCGGAAGGTCTGGGTGATGCCGGACCCCTGCCCGCGCACCGAGTCAGGCAGCCGATTCAGGGCGTCGGCGTTCAACGGCGAGAAGACCAGGCCGAACCCGGCGCCGGTGACCAGCATGCCGGCGAGGGTGGCGGAGCGGCTCAGCCCGTCGAGCTCCGAGGCCCAGAGAATCATGCCGACGGTCCCCGCCGCCAGACCCAGCGCGACGGGCCTCTTCGCCCCCCACTTGTCCATCCATCGCCCCCCGATCCTGGCTGCGACGAAGAACGAATAGAACATCGTCAGGATCGAGAAGCCGGCCTCGGTCGGCTGCTGGTGTACGGCGACCTGGAAGTAGACGCTGCCGAAGAAGAAGACCGCGAGCCACGGACCGAAGACCAGGAAGGTGAGGATGTTGTCGATGGCGAACGGGCGGTTCGCCGTCATCGCCCGCACGTCGATCAGCGGGTCCTCCGTGTTGCGCTCCGCCAACACGAAGCCGACCAGGATCAGCACGCCGACGACGATCGAGCCGAGCGTCCTCGCGTCGCCCCAGCCCCAGACGGTGGACTGCTGGATCCCAAGCACCGTCAGCGCCATGCCGGCGACGATCAGGACAGCTCCGCGGATGTCGATGGGGGCCGGGTTCTTGACATCTCTCAGCTTCGCGAAGTAGAGCTCTGAGAGGGCCAGGATCGCCACCGGGACGTTGATCCAGAAGATCGCCCGCCAGGTCCAGAACTGGGTCAGGTACGCGCCTGCGATCGGGCCGACAGCCGTGAACAGTCCGGCGACGATGAAGAAGACCGACAGGCCCCGACCGCGCTCCTCTCCCGGAAAGGCGTCCAGGACGAGGACGGTTGCCGACGGGATCAGCAGGCCGCCGGCGGCGCCCTGTAACGCGCGGAACACGATCAGCCAGGTCTCGGCGATGCCGGTGTCCGGGACCAGACCGCACATCAGCGAGCTGAGCGCGAACAGGATCACTCCGATGACGACGATCTTTCGGTGGCCGAAGATGTCACCGAGGCGGCCGCCGAGCGCGACGAACGCGGCGGTGGCGAGTGCGTAGGCGGTCACCAGCCACTGCTCGCCCGTCTCCGTCAGGTGGACGTCCTTCTGAATCGTGGTCGCGGAGATGCTGACGATCGTGAAGTCGATCATCACCATCGCCACGGCCGGGACGAGCGGCCAGAGGACCTTGTAGCGCTGGTATCCCTCCTCCGCCGACACCGCGCGGCACCCTATCGGGCCGGGGCGACGCTAGAAGAGCCCGCGGACGAGGTGGATCGCCTCTTTGCCGAGGAAGACCACGGCGAACACGCCGACGGCGCCGATCAACAGCCCCAGGAAGCCGAGGATCGGGTCCTCGAGCAGGACGCCGAGGCCGATCAGCACCACGCCGAGCGACGGCAGCGTGTCGAGCCCGGTGAAGGGCGGCGCGATGAACGCGGTGATCACCAGCACCAGCGTCACCGCCCATAGAGATCCCGCAAACCGGTAACCGAGCAGAAACCCAAGCCGCGCCCGCGAGTGGCGCTCGATCCAGCGGATGCGCGGCAGGAGCTTCTCCGAGAAGCGCTGACGCGTCTCCAAGGAGATCTCGCGGCGTCTCCAGCGCTCCGGGAGCCAGACGCACCGCCTCCCCACGATCAGCTCGAGCGCCAGCAGCATCGCGATGATCTCGAAGACGTGGGTGACCCCTCCCGTCGGCAGCGGCAGTGCGGGGATCGAGAGCAGGAGGACGAAGAGGACCGCAAAGCTCTTCTCCTCGAAGACGTCAATGAGGCTGCCGATGGTCTTCGGGTCCTCGCCGCCGAGCCAGCGCGCTAGCCGGTCGCTGAGCCTCTCCCCTTCGGACATCGGCTGATTCTCCCCGTAAACGACGAGCGCCCTGGTCTCCCGGGGCGCTCGCGAGGAGCGGTGCTGCGCGAAGACCTAAACCGTCGCGGGGGCCTGCTCCTGCTGGCTCTCGGACGACTCGCGCTCCGCCTTCTCGCGCAAGGCCTTCGCCTCGGGCGTCTCCTCGTCGGCCTGGCGGCCCATGAGGAGCTCCTTGGCGATCACGAGGCGCTGGATCTGGGAGGTGCCCTCGTACAGCTGCATGATCTTGGCGTCGCGCATCAGCTTCTCGACGGGGTACTCCTTGATGAAGCCGTACCCGCCGTAGACCTGCACGGCGTCGGTGGTGACCTCCATCGCGGAGTCTGCCGAGAACCGCTTCGCGTGCGAGGCGGCGAGGGTGTTGCGCTTGCCCTGGTCGAGCAGTACGGCCGACTGCCAGACCAGCAGGCGAGAGGCCTCGACCTTGGTCGCCATGTCGGCGATCATGAAGGCGACGGCCTGGTGCATGGCGATGGGGACGCCGAACTGGACGCGCTCCTTCGAGTAGTCCGAGGCGAACTCGAGCGCGGCCCTGGCGATTCCGACAGCCATCGCGGCGACGCCCGGACGGGTGCGGTCCAGGGTCATCATCGCCAGCTTGAAGCCGTGGTTCTCCTCGCCGAGCAGGTTCCCCTCGGGGATCTCGGTCTCGTTGAACGTGATGGTCGCCGTATTGGAGGCACGCTGACCGAGCTTGTCCTCCTTCTTGTCGACCGTGACCGTGTCGTCCTTGGGAACGACGAACGCCGAGATGCCGCGGTGGCCGGCGTCCTTGTCGGTCTTCGCGTAGACCGTGAACCAGTCGGCGTAGCCGCCGTTGGTGATGAAGCACTTGGAGCCGTTGATGACCCACTTGTCGCCCTTCTTGACGGCCGTGGTCTTCATGCCGGAGACGTCGGAGCCGGCGTCGGGCTCGGTCAGGCAGAAGGAGGCGAGCTTGGGCGCCTCGGTGAGCATCCCGAGGTACTCCTTCTTGACCTCCTCGGAGCCGCCGAGCGCGACGGGCGTAGCGGCGAGGCCGTTGGCCATCAGCGAGGTGCCGATGCCCGAGCAGCCCCAGCCCATCTCCTCCTCGATCAGGCACCCTGAGAGGAAGTCGAGGCCCGGTCCGCCGAACTCCTCGGCGATGTGGGTGTTCATCAGCCCGATCTCCCACGCCTTCTCGATGATGTCCTGGGGCCAGGTGCCGTCCTTGTCGTAATCCCACGCGACCTTGCGGATGTCCTTCTCGGCGAAGCTGTGGGCGAGCTCGCGCAGATCCTTCTGCTCGTCGGTGAGGGTGAGGTCAACCACGGATGAGCGCTCCTTTGGCTTTCGTGAAGTCTCGGGTGACGACTGATTGACTGGTCAGTCAGCCAGAGAGGAAGAGTACCCCATCGACTGGCGGGGTACGCCGGTCTCGACTCCCGGCACGCCTGAGCGACGCACCAACCAGGCACAAAACGGGTTGCGCTGACGCGCACCCTCGCATTTAAAGTGTGGCAATGCCGCTGGTCGCCTCCTTCCAGATCGGCACGATCCTGATCATCGTGGTGCTCGTTGCGCTGCCCCTGGGAGCACTCGTGTTTGCGCTGGGGGCCGGCAACGCGCTGCAGAAGATCGGCAAGGGGCAGTTCTCGCTCGAGCAGGACTTCCCTCAGAGCTCCGGTGGTCAGGTTCACGCAGTCTCCGCCGAGGTACGCGAGGAGGAGATCCGCCAGATGGTCCAGGCCCGCTCGGATCGGGGAGTCGCCAAGGGCCGGGCGGCGTTGAACGTCGAGGCGGAGGTCGAGAAGCTCCTCGCCGCGGGCTCTGGAAGCGGCGGCCTCGGCGGCGATCGGGCGCTGCGGGAGGAAGTGCGCCAGCTGGTGGTCGCCAGGAACGAGCGGCGTCAGCGACAGGGGAAGGAACCCCTCGACGTGGACAGGGAGATCGAGCGCCAGCTCCGTGAGCTTGAGAACCTCGGTCAATAAGATGCGGCACGTGGAGGCAAGCGACGCCAAAAGCCGGGTGATGGAGCTCGAGGAGCTCGCCGATGTCCCGGGCATCTACTTCAACCCGCAGACCGAAGTGGTCGTCATCGTCGACGACTCGGCCTCCATCGACCAGGAGGTCTTCAACATGGAGGCCTTCGAGGGGGCGGACTGGGTTCGTATCTCCGACGAGGTACCGGTCGACGAGGAGAAACGCGACAAGCTGCTCGAGGAGTTTCAGACCCACTACCACCCCGGCTCGAGCGGCTCGGTCTCCGAGACCGCGCTCGAGCAGGGCGACGAGGAGCTGGACGAGGGCGAGGACGGCCAGGATCCGGGCCGAGAGGACTGACGCACGGGCTCGGTGCCGTGCCGGCACCGCCAGAGAGCGCCGATGAGCGAATCGGGCGCCGGACTTCCGGTTCCGCGCGAGCTCGAGCGAGGTGCGTACGTCGATCGAGAAGACTGGCTCGAGTCGGCGCGGTTCGCCATCGATCTCCTGGCTCGGACGCTTGGGCGCGAGGATCTCACCGGAATCGAGTTGCTCGACGTTGGCTGCGGAACCAAGCTGGTCAAGGCCCTGCTCGATGAGTCGCTGCCGATCGGACACTACGCGGGGATCGACGTCGCGCCTGGCGTGATCGAGTGGCTCCGGGCAAACGTCTCGGACCCGAGATTCGAGTTTCATCACCTCGACGCGCACAACGTGCTCTACAACCCGCACGGAAAGCCGCTGGCGAGCTTTGACCTGCTTCCAGTCGGAGCGCGGCAGTTCGACCTGATCTGCTTGTTCTCGGTCTTCACGCACCTGGCGCCGCCTGATTTCGGGGCGATGCTCCGCCTGCTTCGCCGTCACATCCAGCCGGGCGGGAAACTGCTCTTCTCCCTCTACATCAAGGACCCCGATCGCCCGACCCAGATCGAGAGGGCCGTGCGGGAGGGGTTTGCCAGTGGGGACCCCGAAGTTCGCGCGCGCTTGGAGGCGGCAGTCGAGAGGGCTCGCCGGGCACGCGGCCGCCTCCCCCTATGACCCCAGATTCACCGACGAGGTGCCGGACCAACCCCTGCTGATCGCGCGTTATCGCCGCGACTACGTGCTCGAGCTCTTTGAGGACACGGGATGGGAGATCGAGGCCAGTCACCCACCCGAGCGCTACATCCAGGACTACGTCATCTGCCGGCCGGCCTGAGCTTCTAGGATCCGCTCATGCCTGAGAGTCACATGCCCGAGGAGGGGTCGGAGGCCCCGGACTTCACCCTCCCGGACCAGGACGGCGACGAGGTCACCCTCAGCGGCCTGCGCGGCCAGCCGGTCGTCCTCTACTTCTATCCGAAGGCGGACACCCCGGGCTGCACGACGCAGGCCTGCGGCATCCGCGATCACCGCAACGACTACGAGGGGACCGGCGCGCGCGTGATCGGGGTCTCGCCGGACACGGTTCGCGGCCCAGCGGAAGTTCGCCGAGAAGAACGGACTCGACTTCACTCTGCTCGCCGATGAGGACCACGCCGTCGCCGACCTCTACGGCGTCTGGGGCGAGAAGAAGATGTACGGCAAGACCTACATGGGCGTGGCCCGCGCCACTTTCCTGATCGATCCGCAGGGAAAGGTCGCCAGGGTCTTCCCGAAGGTCTCGCCGAAGACGCACGACGAAGTCGTGCTCGAGGCACTCCGCGAGCTTGACTTCGAGCACGCTTGAGCTTGTAGCGTCGCCCTGGTGAACGCTTCGGCGCCCTTCACCAATGACCGCTACGACGAGGAGGCCTACTCAGAGGCCGACGGCGTCGAGCTGAGCCGCGTCCACATCTCGCGCACGTTCACGGGCGACCTGGAGGGCGAGAGCACCGCCGAGCTGATGATCGCCAAGTCGGAGGGCGGCGGCGGATACCTCGGCCATGATCGCGTCAGCCGGCGCGCTCGGCGGCAGGACCGGCGGCTTCGTCTTCCAGCACACGGGCCTGATCGGACCGGACGGCGTGACCAACACCGGAACGATCGTGCCCGGGACCGGGACCGGCGAGCTCGAGGGGATCACCGGCGAGGGAACGATGCTCGCCGACGACGACGGCAACCACACCCTGACGCTCACGTACGAACTGGCCTAGGACCCTCGAGCGCGTACGCAATCAGCCGAAGTCGCCTGACCACCGCTCCTCGTCCGAAGCGGGGCTACTTCCGCTCTTTCTTCTTCCTGTGCTTCTTCTGGCATTTCTTCTTGTGCTTCTTCGCCGCGGCCGCGTGGTGCTTCTTCTTGCACTTGGTCGGGTTCGTGGTCGGGTTGGCCGAAGTGGCGGACGATGGCGGGCCGACGAGCTCGTCCACCACATTGCCGTTCGTGACGTACAGGTTGCCGCTCGCGTCCTCACCGAACGACTGCGGAGCGGTCAGGGCGCCGGGTGCGCTCTCGGGTCGATCGTCGCCGGCGGACGGAACGGCGAGCTTGATCGAGCGCAGCTCGCCCGTGCAGAGGTCCGCGTAGAGATAGCGGCCGGCGAGCTCAGGGATCGGAGATGTAGAGGAGGCCATCCTTGCCGAATTGGACCTGCCCTCCGGCCGTTTCGGGGTGCGTCATGGTGCTCGGTCGCGTCATCGTCAGCACCGGACGGCGGCTGGCGACGTTGGCCACGTTCGGATTCGCGCTGACGTGGAACTCGTCGATGTGGCCGAGGCCCTCCTGGCCATCGGCGGCCGCCGTGCCCGTGTAGAAGACGTAGAAGAGGCCGTTCGTGGCGTAGTTCGGATCAAAGGCCATCGACAGGAGGCCGCGTACTCCGCCCTCGGTGGTGAGACCGTGGATGTCGAGGAACTGGCTCGTGACCCCGTCGTGGACGACTTCGATGTAGCCGGGGCGCTCGACCACGAATAGACGCGGGTCGCCAGGTGGCGATTGATGTAGATCGGGTCGTTGAAGTTCCCGATCGGCTGCAGGCTGACGGCCCCGGCGCCCTGCGCCGTCGAGAACAGTCCCGCCACGCACCCGGCCACAAGTGCGATCCAAGTACGTCGGCGGTTCCCCTTTGCCCACTCGGCGAGGACGGGCCGCAACAACTCGAGCTTCTCCTGGGACATCGCCCACGCAGTATCTCGCGGAAACAGCCGCTTTCCATGCAAAGCGGCGTCTCCGGCGGCTCCGCGAGCCGCAGGACCGCGAGGCGTTACGCGAAGCCGAAGGTCAGCGCCAGCACCACGTAGAGCAGCAGCAGCTGTAACCCCTCGTACCAGGTGGACTCGCCCTCCTGGGTCACCTGGTTGGCGATGATCGCCGCAATCGCCAGCGCCGCCAGCTCGAAGCCGTTGAAGACCAGCGCCATCGGGTACGGGCCCGAGAAGAACGAGACGAGCACCAGGACCGGTGTGACGAACAGCGCGACCTGAGCGCTCGAGCCGATCGCGATGTTCACGGCCAGGCTCATCTTGTTCTTGTAAGCGACCAGAACGGCCACCCAGTGCTCGGCGGCGTTGCCGACGATGGCGACGACGATCGACTCCGATGAAGAACTCGGAAAGCCCGATCGCGTGGGAGGCTCCTCGATCGATCCGACCAGGATCTCGGAGAGGAGGCCGACCAACGCCCCTGAGATGGCGAGGGCCAGCACCGAGCGCCGCGTGCTCCAGTCCGCCGCGGCCCTCGGTCTCCGACTCCTCCTCGTGCGGGATTGAAGCGTGGCGGCGTGAGTCCGGAGCGAGAAGACCAGGCCCGCCGCGTAGGAGATGATCAAGACGCAGGCGACGGCGATGGAGAGATGCTCGAGATCGCGGCATAGTGGACATTGGCGTCGCCCGCGCTGCGGGAGCCCATCGCCTGCGGCACGATTGCGAAGACGCCAGGCATGATCATCGCGGCGACTGCGAGCAGCAGCATCGTCGACTGGACGTTCGCGGCGGTCTCGCCGAACTTCTGCACGCCGCGGGTTCGCGCCGCCGCTGAGCCCGCCCACCAGCATCGCGGCGCCCATGACCAGCAAGATGTTGCCGAGAATCGATCCGACCAGCGAGGCCTTCACGACCTCGTGTCAAGCCCTTGCCGAGCGCGAACAGGGCGATGATCAGCTCGGGCGCGTTGCCGAAGGTGACGTTGAGCAGGCCGCCGATCACGTTGCCCGAGCGCTCCGCGAGCTCCTCCGTGGCCCGGCCCATCATCGCGGCCGGCGGGATCAGCGCCACAGCCGAGACGAAGAAGACCACCGTGGCGGGGGCGTCCGCCAGGTCGACGATGACCGCCGCCGGGATCAGCGGGGAGAGCAGGTACGGCCAGCTGTCGGCGCCCAGCAGGCGCCGCCTGCCCGGCGATCGAGGGCCCGGCTGCGACATTGGGGCAGCTTAGGCAGCTACTGGCCGAGGAGCTTGGCGCACTGTTGCAGCGCCGCGTTCCCCGACGCCTGCTGCAGGCACTGCTCGTAGGCCTGAGACGCTGAGCTGCTCGGTGCGGTGGTCGATCCGCCGGACTCGGGGAGCGCGCCGCTGGTCCCCAGGCCGCCGCGGAGAGCGTTGCCGAGGTTGATCCCGTGCTGGCGCAGGAGGTTCTCGAGCGGCTGCGCGTTCGCCGGCGCCTGGATCGTCTGAGGGTTGTTGACGTCGGCGAGGTTGAGCTGCACGTCGAGGGTGAGCGATTCGGGCGCTCCGGGCGTGCCCGCCGGCGGCTTCAGGTCGAAGCTGGCCTGAAACCTGCGCAGCAGCTTGTCGCTCTGGCCCGAGTTGACGTCGACGTCGCCGGACTGGATGACGTCGTTGAGCTGGTTCAGCCGGCCGAGGTCGACGTTCCCTACCGCGCTGCCGGCACGCTGGGCGATCGTCTTCAGATCGTCGACGATCTGCGGCACATTGGCCTTACCGGAGATGTGAATCGTGTTGGTGCCTTCGACGTCCTCGGTGCCTTCGTTCTTCAGATCGGTGAGCCACTTGGATGGGTCGATGTTGAGCCGCTGCAGCAGCCCTGTGCTCTGCTGGCCCCGCTGGCCCTGGAGTTGCGTATAGCTGGTGACGAACTCGTCGTACAGCTGCCTCGGGACTGAGTACTCGGTTCCCTGGACGTTGACGAAGGCTCCATCGCCCGTCGAGGTCAGGCCACCCGAGCCGGTGATGTTCTGAGAGCCGCTCTCCGCGCGCAGCGAGACGTCGAAGTCGAACTTCGGGAACCGACCGCTCCCCTGGCTCTGGAACTTGCCGCCCAGCTTCACCTCGAGCGTGCCGGGGCTCTGGCCCCCCGAGGTCTCGATCTTGACGTCCAGATCGAGCGTGCCGCTGCGGATCGGGGTCGGGTTGCTGAAGGTCTCGTGGATGACCTGCTGGGGGTCCTCCCCGCCACCGCCGCCCCCGCAGGCTGCGAGCAGCAGCGCCGACGCGAGCGCAAGCACGAATACGACTAGAGCGCGGGTCCTGGTCAAGGGTGTCCTCTCCTGCCTGGCGGCGCCGCAGGGTAGCGCAAGCCCCTTAGCGCCAGGTCCAGTGCTCGGCGTCCTATCCTCACTCGAGATGGAGGGGAGATCTTGTCCGAGCTGTGGGGCCGAGAATCCCGACCGGGCCCGATTCTGCATCTCGTGCGGCACGGAGCTCCTGCCCAGCTGTCCCAGCTGCGGCGCGGAGAACCCGGCCGGTGCGAAGTTCTGCATGGAGTGCGGGTCGGACCTGTCGGTTGCCGGCGCGTCCTCGCCCGCTGCCGCAGGCTCTCCGACGGCCGAGGCCCCTCCCGAGGAACGGCGCCAGGCGACCATCGTCTTCGCCGACCTGTCCGGGTATACGGCGGCCGCCGAGCGGATGGACCCCGAGGCGGTGAAGGCGCTCGTCGACCGGACCCTGCGCCTCCTCGGCGAGGAGATCGAGCGCTTCGGCGGCTCGATCGACAAGTTCATCGGCGACAACGTGATGGGCGTCTTCGGGGCTCCGGTCTCCCACGAGGACGATCCGGAGAGAGCGGTTCGAGCAGGGCTCGCCATGCAGCAGGCCATGGAGGGCGCGAACCGGCAGAGCCGCGAGAAGTACGACGTCGGCTTCTCGCTGCGCGTCGGAATCAACTCCGGCGAGGTGATGGCGGGCGCAGTGGGCGACCGCTACACGGTGATGGGCGATGCGGTCAACGTCGCGGCGCGCCTCCAGGCCGCCGGGCGGCCGGACAGCGTCACCGTCGGCGAGTCGACCTATGGGGCAAGCAGGGAGGCGATCTCGTACGAGCGGCTCGAGCCACTCACACTGAAGGGGAAGGAGGAGCCGGTCCCCGCGTGGGAGGCCACCGGCGTACTCGCGGAGCCCCGCCGGGCCGCGGTCCGTGCCGAGACCCCGCTGATCGGCCGCGAGGAGGAGGCTGGGCTGCTCAGCTCCCTGGTCGAGCGCATCGAGCGAGAGGGCAGCCCGCATCTCGTCACCGTGATCGGCCAGGCGGGAGTCGGCAAGTCGAGGCTGCTCCGGGAGCTGATGAACACCCTCTCCGAGCGCGAGGATCCGCCGACGATCAGGAGGGGTCAATGCCCGCCGTACGGCGCCGGCATCGCCTATTGGGCGCTGGCCGAGGTGCTCAACGACGAGTTCGACATCCGCGATACCGATGCCCCCGAGACGGCCTGGGAGAAGCTGCGTTCCGGGGTGACCGCGCTGATGCGTGAGCAGGGCGACGAGTCTGCCGGCGAGAGGAACGCCGCACTCCTCGCGATCCCACTCGGTCTCGAGCCACCCGAGGAGCTCCAGCCGGCCGAGGCCGACCCCCAGCGCATGCGTGAGGCGCTCTTCTCCGCCGCCCGGGCCGCCGTCGAGGCGATCGCCCGCCAGCGCACTCTCGTCCTCGCGATCGACGACATCCACTGGGCCGACGAGGGAATGCTCGACCTGATCGATCACCTGACCCGCTGGGTCAGGGCCCCGCTCCTGCTCGTCTGTCTGACCCGCGACGAGCTGCTCGAGCGGCGACCCGGTTGGGGCGGGGGCCGGCGCAATGCAACGACGATCTCGCTGGAGCCGCTCACCGAAAACGAGACACGAGAGCTGGTCGCAGCCCTGATGCCTGGCTCCGACAACGGATCGGCCGATGTCGTCCCCCAGGTGGCCGAGCGCTCGGGGGGCAACCCGCTGTTCGCCGAGGAGATGGTGAATCGCCTGCTCGAGGAGGAGACCGCCGAGGCACAGGCCCTGCCCAGGACCGTCCAGTCCCTCCTCGCGGCCAGGCTCGACTCCCTCGAGCGGCTCGAGCGCCGCCTGCTGCAGTCCGCGTCGGTGGTCGGGCAGACCTTCTGGGAGGGCGCCCTCACGGCGACCGCTGCTGAGGAGGGGCTCGACCTCAGCCAGACGCTGTCCAACCTCGAGGAGAAGGACCTGCTGGTGCCGAGCGCCGGGAGCCGGCTCGCCGGGGAACGGGAGTACGCCTTCAAGCACGTCCTGATCCGCGACGTCGCCTACTCGATGCTCCCCAAGTCGGTGCGCTGCCGGAAGCACGTGGAGGTCGCGGAGTTCATTCGCGACCGGGCGGGTGAGCGCAGCGACGGAGTGATCGGGCTGATCGCCGAGCACTTCGCCCGAGCCGCAGCGCTCGGCTCTGAGGCGGGTCTCGACCGCGAGGCGCTGGCCGGGCTCCAATCCCGGGCGCTCGAGTCTCTGGAGGCCGCCGGCGACGCCGCCGCCGCCCTCTACTCCAACGCCGAGGCGTTCGATCGCTACACAGCCGCGCTGGAGATCTCGGAGTCCCTGGACCCCGGGACGCTCGCCCGGATCGGCGAGAAGCAGGGCGATGTCGCCCTCCGGCTGGGCCGCGTCGACGCGGCCGTCGGGGTCTGGGAGCGTGGCCTCGAGTACCACCGGGCCGAGGAGGACCTTGCCCGGGTTGCGGATCTCCACCGCAAGATCGGCGCCGCACTCTGGCACAAGGGCGAACGCCGCGCATCGATCGACAACTACCAGCGCGGGATCGACCTCCTCAAGGACGGGCCTCCGTGCATCGAGCTCGTGCGCCTCTACGAGGAGGCTGCCTCGCTCTACATGCACACCGGCGACAACATGCTCGCGATCTACGCGTCCGAGAAGGCGCTCCGACTGGCGGAGCGGCTGGACGAGGCCCGGGCTGCCAGTCGCGCGCACGGCATCTTCGGGCGGGTCTTCGGCCGAATCGGCGACTCGGAGAAGGCGCGCGAGAACCTGGAGCGCTCGGTCGCGCTCGCCCGCGAGTCCGACCGGGCGGAGGCCGTCCGCGCCCTGCTCACCCTCGGCTATCACCTCGAGGTCTCCGAGGCCGACTACGACGGGGCCGCCGATGCCTATCGGGAGGCACTCGAGATCGCCCAGGAGGTCGGTGACCTTCCCTCCCAGGTCGAGCTGCACGCTTCGCTAGGCGAGCTCGCCGTGGACGCCGCAGACTGGGAGGCGGTCGAGCGGGCCGCCGAGGCCAGCGCCAGCCTGGCCGAGCGCGAGGGCCTCTACGGGAAGCTCTGCTTCCCCGACCTGATGCGGGGCGTCCTGAGCTGGAGAGCCGGCGACTGGGAGGCGGCGGCCAAGTCCTTCAGGCGGGCCCACGAGCTCGGTGAGCAGGTCGGCCGGTCCGAGGTCGCCTTTAACGCACTCTTCTGGCTGTCGGTCACGCTACGCGAGGCCGGTGACCTCTCTGGCGCCGAGACAGAGCTCACCCGTGCACTCGACATCTGCGAGCGGGCCGGTCTGATCGCACAGTCCGTCGAGGCGATCTCGGCCCGAGCCGTCGTTCTCGCTCTCGCGGGTCGGACCGAGCAGGCGCGAGCGGCGGCCGAGGAGGGGGACCGCCTGGCCGGGCGCCTGCACTACCCCGTGGGCGAGGCGGCAACGGCCGAGGCAGCCGGGGCCTGCGCCGAGGATCCCGAGGACGCCGCCGAGAAGATGGACCGGGCACGAGGCCGCTGGGCGGAGCTCGGGCGCCCGCTCGACGCCGCCCGTTGCCGAGTGATCCAGGGCAGGCTCCTTCTGGGCAGCGATCCCGACGACGCCGCCAAGCTGCTCGACGAGGCGGCCGCGGAGTACGAGGAGCTGGGCGCCCCGGCGCTCGCGGCGCGAGCGCGGGAGCCGGTTGCCGGCTGATGGCCTCCTGGAAGCAGCAGGCCCTGATCGAGGCCCCCGTGGCCGAGGTATGGAAACTGCTCTGCGATCCCGAACGGGCCTCGGAATGGGGGAAGGACGTAATAGCCGTGACCGGAGGGCCCGCCCGGATTGAGAAGGGCTCGATCTACGAGGTCACCGCCCGCGGACCCCTCGGGCTGAAGGCGACCACCCCGTTCAGGGTGGAGGAGCTGGAGGACATGCACGAGCTCAAGATGCAATGCCAGGTTTCCGGCTTTTTCACCCATTGGTTGCTGACGCCGGCTCAGGACGGCACCTTCACCGAGCTCGAGCTCGGCGTTGAGCCGATCAAGGCCAAGCGTGGCATCCAGGGTCGTGCGATCGGCGCGCTTCACACCAAGAGCTTTCTGAGGCGAGCGACGGAGAAGGCCCTGGACGGCCTCCGGCGAGCGGTCGGCCGCCCTCGCCTGGATACGAGTGCCACTTAGAATCGCCCCGTGACCGCCGACGGCCGGAAAACCTGGATCCTCACCGGATCGCTCGAGAACTTCAGGATCAACCTCGAGCGGGGCTTCGACGTGATCGGCTTCAAGGAGCGGCGGCGTCGTCAGGCCGAGGAATTCGAGCCAGGAGACGAGATCGTCTTCTACGTCACCGGCGTGCAGGCCTTCGGGGGCATCGCCCGCGTCAAGTCGGAGATGTTCGAGGACCGGACCCGGATCTGGCCCGGATACAAGGGAAAAAGCCCCCCCAAGGGCAAGAAGCCGGAGTCGTACCCCTGGCGAGTTCAGGCCGAGCCGGTGCTGATCCTGCCCGAGGACGAGTTCGTCCCGGCCGAGGGGCTGGCCACCGAGCTCGAGCACGTTCGGAAGTGGCCGCCCGACCACTGGCATCTCGCCTTCCAGGGCCAGCTGCGAACAATCGGCGAGGCCGACGCGGAGCTTCTCCGCGACCGACTCGAATCGGCGGCGGGCACAGACACCGCCGCTGAACAGACCGTCGTACGCGCGTGAGCGAAGAGGGCACCGGGCTCGTCTACGAGCGCCACTTCACGCGAGCGGAGGCAAACGCGCTCCTGCCGCAGCTGACGGAGCTGCTCGGGCAGCTCCGCGAGGCGAAGGACGAGCTCACCGACAGCGAGGCGCATGAAGCACTGTCCGACGCGGCGCCATCCAACGGCGGCGGTGAGGAGGGCAGGCAGGTGGGAGTCGCGTTCCTCGAGGTCAGGCGGCTGCTCGAGACGATCGAGCAGTCGGGCATCGTTCTCCGCGACATCGACCGCGGCCTGGTGGACTTTCCCGCCGTTTTGGATGAAACAGAGGTTCTGTTGTGTTGGGAGCTCGGTGAGGACGAGGTCGCTTTCTGGCACGACCTGGACGCGGGCTACGGTGGCCGCGAGCCGCTCGACTGAGCTGAGCTTCCCGCGCAAGCTGCTCCGCGACCTGCGAGGCCTCGGTGGCAACGAGCGCATCGCCGTGATCGGCGCCGCGGTGATGGTCCTCAGCCTGCCGCTGCCCTGGTACCAATCGCCGATCTCGAACGACCTGGTTTTGACCGGGATCGGGGCGTTCGGCTGGGCCGAGGCCGCCCTGGTGCTGATCGCGGCCGCAACGACCTTCCTCGCCCTGCAGGGGGGCGGCGGCTACGTTCCTCCGCGGCCCCTCCGCGAATGGGCCCTGTTCCTGGCGGCAGGAGCCTGGGCCGCCGCGATCGTGGTGTACCGGATCTTCGATCGACCGCCATTCACCCTCGGCGGCCGGGACGAGCCATACGACCTTCACTACGCGATCTTCGTCGCCCTCGCGGGCGCGCTGATCATCGTCACGGCGGGGTTGAGGATGCGCCCCCGTGAGAAGGCGGAGCGCCCGCAGGCGCCCGACTGATCAGTCCTCGCTGATCGGCTCCGGTGGGTCAATCCCGTGTCGCCGCATCCCGGACTCGATCTCCTCGATCACGGTTTCGATCACTGCAACTCGCGCGTAGCGCTTGGACTCCGCTGGGATCAGGTGCCAGGCGGCATGCGGCTCGATGCTGGTCCGGGCGACCATGTCTTCGACAGCCTGCTTGTAGGCGTCGCGCTTCTCCCGGTTCCGCCAGTCCTCCTCGGTGAGCTTCCAGGCCTTGAGCGGGTCCTTCTCGCGGGTCTTGAAGCGCTTGAGCTGCTCATCGGCCGAGATGTGCATCCAGAACTTGATCAGGATCGTTCCCTCGTCCGCGAGCGTGCGCTCGAAGCCGTTGATCTCTTCGTAGGCGCGGAGCCACTGCTCGCGGCTGGCAAACCCCTCCACCCGCTCGACCAGGACCCGCCCGTACCAGGAGCGATCGAAGACCGCCATCCCACCCCAGCCGGGGAGCGAGGGCCAGAACCGCCAGAGGAAATGATGACGCTTCTCGTCGTGGGTGGGAACCGCGAACTGCACGACGCGGACGTGCCGCGGATCGAGTTCCGTGACCAGCCTCTTGATCGCCCCACCCTTGCCCGAGGCGTCCTCACCCTCGAAGATCACGCAGACGGGTGGCCCCAACGCGCCGCTCCCGATCAATCCCCCCAGGGTGAGACGGAGCTGGGTCAGACGCGTCCAGGCACCCTCCAGGCGCTCCCGCTCCTCCTCCCGGGAGAGCTTCTTGCTCAGGTCGAGGTCGTCAAGCGCTCCCACGGTCAGAAACCGGTCGGCGCCCTGCCGTTGTGCGTGGCGATGGCGAGCTGCAGCAGGCCGATCGCGGCCAGGATCACGACGATCCCGAAGGCGATGATCCAGTTGCTGCGGGCGCCGTGGCCGTACCAGCCAACGAGAAATCCGATGGCGAGCAGCACGGCGTAAGGGCCAAGCGAGTCGGGCAGGGAGATGGCGAGCATGAGGCGGTATCTATCATCCCCCAGATGCCGGACTCGGATCCCCAGTCAGTCGCCACGGTCCGCGAGGGTCTCGGACAGGTCGGATACCTGGCCGACGAGGCCGCGGCCCTGGTTTCGTTCCTCGCCCAGCGGCTCGGCAAGCCAATCCTGGTCGAGGGGCCGGCGGGCGTCGGCAAGACCGAGCTCGCCAAAGCGCTCTCGCGCTCGACTGGGCGCCGGCTGGTGCGGCTGCAGTGCTATGAGGGCCTCGACGAGGCCAAGGCACTCTACGAGTGGAACTACCGCAAGCAGCTGCTTCGGATCCAGGCCGAGGCGTCGGGCGAAGCCGAAGCGGCCGAAGGATCGTGGGAGCGTACGCGTGGCGACATCTTCGGGGAGGACTTCCTGTTCACCCGGCCGCTGCTCGAGGCGATCAGCGCTGAGGACCCGGTCGTGCTGCTGATCGACGAGATCGACAAGACCGACCAGGAGTTCGAGGCGATGCTGCTCGAGGTCCTCTCGGACTTCCAGATCTCGATCCCGGAGCTCGGCGTGATCGAGGCTCGCACCCGGCCCATTGTGGTCCTCACCTCCAACAACTCCCGCGAGCTGACCGAGGCGCTCAAGCGCCGCTGTCTCTACCTCTGGCTCGACTACCCGTCGGTGGAGCGGGAACTCGAGATCGTGCGGCTGCACGCGCCCGATCTCGACGAGGAACTGGCGCGCCGCCTCGTCGAGATCGTCCACATGATCCGGCAGCTCGACCTGAAGAAGCCGCCGTCGATCGCGGAATCGATCGACTGGGCCCGCACGCTGCTCCTGATCGGTGCCGACGACATCGACCGCGAGACCTTCCAGAGCTCGATGAGCATCCTGGTCAAGCACCGCTCGGACATCGACGTGGTCGCCGAGCGTGTCGCGGTCAAGCTCGGCGAGGCCGATGTCCACGACCGCGGCTAGCCTGCTCGCCTTCTTCGAGGATCTCCGCTCGGAGGGCGTCGCCGTCGGCACCTCCGAGATCCTGGACGCGTTCGCCGCCCTCGAAGAGGTGAGCTGGACCGACCAACGCGATTTCCGGGAGTCCCTTGCCGCGACGGTCGCCAAGTCGCAGGAGGACCGCCGAATCTTCGAGCTGCTCTTCGACCGCCACTTCTTCCGGGCCTCTGAGTCCGAGGCGCTCGAGCGCGGGATCGAGGACGAGCGCTTCGAGGGCGCCGGCGACCGAATCGACCTGGACGAGCTGCGCGAGGCCATTCGCCGCGCGATCACCGAGGGCAACGACGGCGAGATGCGCGACCTCGCCCGCCTGGCGATGACCGCGTTCGGGCGCCAGGGCGAGCGCTCTGGCGTGATCGGCGTCGACGTGCAGCGCATCCGGCGTGCCCTCGACCTCCAGGCACGCGGCCGGCGGGACGATGGCAACGAGCAGGCCCTCGACCCCGAGAACGTGCGCCAGTTCGAGCGCTACCTCCGCCGCGAGCTCGAGCGGGCGACGATCGAGCGCACCGGCAAGCTTCCCCCCTCTAGGCCGCTTGCGGAGCTGGACCGCACGCTGCCGACCAGCCCAGCCCAGGACCTGACCGCGGTGCACCGGGCGGTGGCCCAGCTCAAGCGGCGCATCGCCACTCTGGGACACGAGCAGCGCGGACGGAACCGTGGCCGCGCGGTCGACGTGCGGCGCACTATGCGCGCCTCGCTGGAGACGGGCGGGGTTCCTTTGCGGCTGCGCTACCGCCCTAAGCGTCCTCGACGGCCCGAGATCTACGTTCTCTGCGACGTTTCGACCTCGGTGAGCTCGGCCAGCGTCTTCTTTCTCTCCGTGCTGCACGCCCTGCACGACTCGTTCCGGAAGCTGCGCAGCTTCGTCTTCATCGAGCGGATCAGTGAGGTGACCGACATCTTCGAGCACGAGCGCGACTTCCGGAAGATCTCGGAACGAGTCTCATCCGAGGGCGGGGTCGCCGATGTGTCGGGCTACACGGACTACGGACGAGTCTGGCTCGAGTTCGGTGAAGAGATTGCCGAGGACCTCGGGCCGCGCTCGACGGTGATCGTGCTGGGGGACGCGCGGACAAACGGCCGCGAGCCGCATGCCGCCACCTTCGGCGCGATCGCAGAGCACGCCGGCCGCACCTTCTGGCTCAATCCCGAGCCAAGGCTCTACTGGAACTACGGCGACTCGGTGATGGCCGCCTACGAGCCCTACTGCGACGGCGCCTTCGAGTGCTGGACGACCAAGCATCTGGAGAACTTCGTCAACGTGATCGCCGGCGCGGCGCGCGCCGCCGACTGACCATCAGCTCGACTCGCGAATCCGCGCGAGCAGCTCCTTCGGGTCCGCGACCGGCCCGAGGTGGCTGAGCTTCTCCGGGTTGACGATCGAGCGGATCGTCTGGATCTTTCCGTCGGCGATGTCGAGAGCCATGACGCTGATCAGCCTGCCATCGGGATCCAGGAACTCGGCGCCGGGCTGACCATTCACCACGACGCGCCGCAGCTGAAGGCTGCCGATGCGCTCCCCGAGCTGCCACCAGTTGCGGAACATCCGAGCGGCCTTGGCCCGACCGAAGATCGGATGGCGGATCGCAGGTCCCAGCCCGCCGCCGTCGCCGTGCAGCTCGACATCCGCGGCGAGCATGGCCTCGAGCGCCTCGAATTCGCCGTTCTCCATTGCGGCGAAGAAGCTAGCCGCCAGCTCCGTGCGTTGCTCCTCCGAGGCGTCGAATCGCGTCCGGCCCTCATCGACATGACGTCGTGCGCGGGAGGCGAGCTGTCTCGCGTTCGTCTCGCTGGTCCCCACGATCTCGGCGACACGTTCGTAGTCGTAGTCGAAGACGTCGTGGAGCAGGAAAGCCGCCCGCTGCTCAGGACTCAGCGATTCGAGGACGACGAGGAAGGCGAGGGAGAGGGAGTCCGCCAGCTCGGCCTGCCGGGCGGGATCGTCCTCCGGCCGCTCGGTCACGGGCTCGGGCAGCCACTCCCCGACGTAGGTCTCGCGCCGGGCTCGGGCCGAGCGCAGCTCGTCGATCGCCAGGCGAGTGGCCACGGTGGCCGCATAGGCCCGCGGCGAGGAGATCTCCTCCCCCTGCTCGATCGCGTTGTGAACCCGCAGCAGGGTCTCCTGGATGACGTCCTCGGCCTCGCTGACGCTGCCGAGCATCCGGTAGGCGATCGCGAACGTCCGCGAACGCAGGTCGTCATAAAACGGGTCGCGCCTGCGGCGCGCCCTCGCATCAACGGTCTCGTTCATGCCGAGGTCCCCGCGCGTTGGCGGTCCTTCTGCTCGAGCCCCTCGCGGAAGCCCAGCCGCCAACTCGGATAGCGGAGCTGCCAGCCCAGCTCGCGCTTGGCCTTTTCGTTCGCCGCGCCACGCACCTCGGTCATCATGATCGTGTTTCCCTCACCGGCGAGCAGCCGTCCGACCCAGCGCGGGAGGTGCCGCGGCGGCTTGGCGCCGACCACCTTCGCCAGCTCGGGGAGGATCTCCGAGACGCGCGCCGGATCATCGTCAACGATGTTGTAGACCCCGCGCTCGCCATGGTCGAGCGCGGCGGCGGTCGCCGCGGCGGCGTCCAGGATGTGGATCAGGGACCAGATCCCGGCGCCGTTGCCGATCACTGGAAGGCGGCGCTTCCGGATCATCTCGACCTGCGCCCCGTCCGGGTTGACCGCAATCGAGGTCCCGGGGCCATAGAAGCCGCCGTATCGCAAGGCCAGTCCCTCGATTCCGTCGGCGCCGGTGACGGTCGTCTCCAGGTACTTGATCGCAGCGAGCGATTTGCTCACCGTCTTCGGCGGGTCCTCCTGGAGAGGGTCCTCCTCGGTCTTGACCGGGCCGCCCACCCGCTCGAACGGCCAGCCGGTGAAGCTCTGAACGATGAACCGCTGCGCACCGGCCGCCTTCGCTGCTGTCAGCAGGTGATCGGTCCCCTCGGTTCGCAGGCGGTTCGTCTGGGCAAACATCTTGTCGATGCTGCGAGAAAGGGCACTCGCGTCGATCGCGGTGACCTCGTGGATCACGACCGCGGGCTCGGCTTGGGCAACGGCCTGCGCGACTGCCTCAGGATCGAGCCCGTCTGCGATCGCCGGCGTCGCGCCCATCGAGCGGATCAGATCCTGCTTGGCGGGGGTCCGGGTCATCCCCGTGACCTCGTGCCCCTGGCTGACCAGCATCGGCACGAGCTGCCTCCCGAGCGCACCTGTGGCTCCTGCTACGAACACCTTCATGGTTGTCTCCTTTCCGTCTTCGGAAACAGAGACGAGGTACCGGGCGGGCCTGTGACAGCTTACGCGGCGGCCGGCTTGCGGTCGCGCCAGGCGTCCCAGCGCCTTTCGAGCCGCTTCGTGAAGCGCTTCGGCTTCTCGGCGTAGATCCGCTCGGCGAGCGAGATCGCGGCGAACTGCAGCTCTCCGCGGCGCTGGTCGATCTCCTGGAGCAGGTGGCGCTGATCGGCCGGGTTCGCGAAGGCATTCCGGCGGCGCTGGGCCTCCTCACGGAGCAAAGCGAGATCGTGGTCGTCGCCGAGGTGATCGGAAAGGCCGTGAGCGTGGTCCGCCAGCGGCTCGAGCATCGCGCGGTCGACGTCCCTGATCAGTCGCAGCTGGTACCAGAGATCCTTGACCCGCTTGCGCAGCTCGTGCAGGTTGGTGATGCTCGCCTCCTCCTCCGCAGCCCGCAGCCGCTTTCGCCCCCTCCGGTAGCTCCGGTGCAGCCCGGGGGCGATCAGCTCCCAGCCGTCTCCGTCGAGCGGCAGGGCATCGATCCTGGCGCGGCCAGTGGCGAGCTCTGCGGCCGCGCCCGCCATCGCGCGTTCGACGGATCCGTCGTCGTGAGCCGAACGGTTCTCCTCGTCGAGCTGCTTCCGAATCCCGTCGGAACGCTCGGTCGCGGTCGGGCCCGACCGCTCGCGTAGCCCATCCAGCGCCTCGACCAGGATCTCCGCGTCGCGAAAGGTGCTCAGTTTGCGGGCGACATCCCGGTAGTGATCGTTCTCGCGTCGCCAGATCTCGTCACCGATCTCGTGGCGCACGAGCCGCAGGGCGGATCGGATCTTCTTCACGTCCTTGCGCGCCTCATGGATCGCCTCCTCCGGCTCTGTGCCGGCCTCGCCGCGGAGCTGTGCGATCGCATCGTCGACCTGGGTGGCGAGAACCCGCTTGATTCCGGGGCCGACGGGCTCGCTCTCCAGCAGCCGATAGGCATCGGATTCGAAGCTGCTGCCGTCGCTGCTCCGCAGCTGCTTGATCCCGATGCCTGCCGCGGCGGCTACCGCGGTGCCGGCGGCGCGATGGCGGCGGTCTTCTCGCGCAATGGTCTCATGTCTGATTCCTCCCACGTATGGCCGCAGAACTAACGGGACCAGATGTAAAACCGCGGATAACTCAGTGAGACAGGAATCTGGCGGAGGGGACGCCCGCCGTGGCAAGGGTCTCGTTCAGATAGCGATGGTCTCCCGTGACCTCCTCGCCGAGCCAGTTCGGCGGCTCGAACTCATTCGCCTCCTCCTCGGATGGAAACTCGATCTCGGCGACAACCAGTCCCTCCAGGTCGCCCTCGTAGACGTCGATTTCGACCCTCAGGCCCTGGTACGGGAGAACATGGCGTCGCTTCCGAAGCCGACGGCCCTCGGTCAGCGGCCAGAGACGATCGAACCGCTCGCGGTCGAGCTCGATCTCGGCTTCCTCGCGTGAGAGCCCAGCCCCCCGCTTCGCCGTCAGCAGCAGCCGGTCGCCCTTGCGGCGAACCCGGACTTCGCCCTCGCTCCCGATCGCCAGGTACCCCTGCTCGATCTCGTCACCCTGGGCTGCCTCCAGATTCGGCAACTCTGAGACCACGAATTTCCGCTCGACCTCCACACCAACACCGTAAACTGACGTGACCCGACAGGGGGGCTCGCGGGATTCAGGTGCGGGCTGAGATAGCGGAACCAGGATCAACCGCCCTCCGCTGACCCTTTGAACCTGTGCGGTAATGCGCGCGGAGGGAGCATGCAGACGAGACTTCGCGAAGGCACTCCGGACGCGGCCAACGAGGCCCGCGCTGGCACCGCGAGCACGGCTTCGCCCGAGGCGGTCGGGGGCACGCCCCTGAGCGTCAGCTGCCTCACGCACTCCTTCGGAGAGCTGCGCGCGATCGAGCGGATCGACCTCGAGGCCGAGCCGGGTGAGGTGGTCGGGATCGTCGGGCCGTCAGGGTGTGGCAAGACCACGCTGCTCGAGCTGATCGCGGGCCTGCGGGAGCCGGAGGCGGGCGAGGTCTCAGTGGGTGCTCGCGCCGATGCAGCCCAGCGCCTCGAGCGCTGCGCCTACATGCCCCAACGGGACCTCCTCCTCCCCTGGCTCTCCGCAGTCGACAACGCCTCCCTCGCCCTTCGCATCGCCGGTGTGTCGCGCACCCAGGCCCGGACCCAGGCGGCTGAGCACTTCGAGCGGCTCGGCCTGGCGGGCTTCGAGGGCACCCGCCCCGACCAGCTCTCCGGTGGGATGCGGCAGCGGGTGGCCTTTCTGCGCACGCTGATGGCGGGCCGGCCGCTGTTGCTGCTCGACG
Organism: uncultured Solirubrobacterales bacterium; assembly: GCA_963740995.1. Lineage (GTDB taxonomy): Bacteria > Actinomycetota > Thermoleophilia > Solirubrobacterales > 70-9 > DASUPK01. The sequence goes on along the minus strand of CAVUGL010000004.1, from coordinate 361,120 downwards.
AACCGTTCGCCTCGCTGGACGCGATCACCAGGGGCGAGATGCAGTCCTGGCTCGCCGACATTCTCGGCCCCGACAGGCACACCGTCCTGCTCGTCACGCACGACGTCGAGGAGGCGCTCTATCTCTCCGACCGGGTCCTCGTGCTCAGCTCCCGCCCGGCCACGGTCGCGGACCGGATCGAGGTGGACACACCGCGGGCGGCGGACCGGGCGGCCGCCGTCACCTCGCCGGAGTTCGCCGCGTTGCGTCAGCGAGCCCTCCGCAGCCTCGCGGGAGCGGCGCGATGAGGCGTCTGAACCCGTACCTGGCGCCGGTCGCGGTGATCCTGCTCCTGCTGGGCGCGTGGGAGCTGGCAGCGCGCTGGGGCCTGATCTCCAACGCGCTCAACATCCAGGATTTCCTCGTCCCCGCGCCGAGCGACATCGCAACCTCGCTCTGGCGGGATCGCTCCCTGCTCGCGGACGACGGCTGGGTCACCCTCCGCGAGGTGCTCCTCGGCTTTCTCTGCGCCCTCGTGGCGGGCCTGGCCTTCGCCGTGGTCCTCCATCTCTCCGAAACCCTGCGCCGCGCCTTCTACCCGCTCCTCGTCGCCTCCCAGGCGATCCCACCGGTGGCGATCGCCCCCATTCTGATTGTCTGGTTCGGCTTCGGAATCGGCCCGAAGCTGCTCCTGATCGCGCTGGTCTGCTTCTTCCCGATCACCGTCAACACGCTCGACGGGCTCCGCTCGGTGGACCCGCAGCTGATCACGATGATGCGCACGCTCGGAGCCAGTCGTGCCCAGATCCTCGGCCGGGTCGAGCTGCCGTCGGCCCTTCCCTTCTTCTTCAGCGGGACGAGGATCGCGATCGCGGTCGCCGTGATCGGGGCGCTGTTCGCCGAGTGGGCCGGGGCAGACTCGGGGCTCGGGCACCAGGTGCTGATCTCCTCCAGCCAGCTGCTGACCGCCAGGATGTTCGCTGCCATCACGCTGCTTGGCGCGATGGCGATCATCCTCTTCGCCCTGGTCACGTTGATTGAGCGCCGGGTCGTCACCTGGGACGCTCGTACGGTGACACGGACGTGAGCCTGGTGGGCCCGAAGCGGCTCGGTCCGTGCGTCGGGCTGGCGATCGCCGTGGCGTCCCTGGCACTCGGGCTTTCCGCGTGCGGCGGCGGGGGATGCGACCACCGGATCCCCCTCCAACCCACAGCCCTTCACGCTCGACCTCGACTGGTACGTCAACCCCGACCACGCTGGCATCTACAGCGCGCTCGACCGCGACTACTTCAAGCAGGTCGGGCTCGACGTGCAGCCGCAGGTCCCTTCGGATCCGTCGGCGCCGATCAAGGAGGTCGCCGCCGGGCGCGCCGACCTCGCGGTCTCCTACGAGCCGGAGGTGCTGCTCGCGCGCGAGGAGGGGCTCGACGTCCAGGCGGTGGGCGCGATCGTCAATCAGCCGCTGACGTCCCTGATCTCGCTGCCGAAGGGCGGCGTGGCCAGCGCCGCTGACCTCGAGGGCAAGACGGTCGGTACCGCCGGGATCCCGTACCAGAGCGACTACCTCAAGACCATCCTCCAGACCGCCGGCCTCCCCTCGTCGTCGGCCAGAGAGGTCAGCGTCGGGCTCAACCTGCTGCCGGCCCTACTGGGTGAGAGAGTCGACGCGATCCTGGGCGGCTACCGCAACATCGAGGGGGTGGACCTCCAGCAACGCGGGCTCGACCCCCGGATCGTGCCGGTCGACGAGCTCGGGGTCCCGACCTATGACGAGCTCGTCCTGGTCGCCCGGAGCTCGACCGTCGACGAACACCCGGAGGCGATCCGAAGCTTCATCGCCGCGCTCGCGAGGGGAACGACCTACGCGATTGCGCACCCGGCTGAGGCCGCCAATGCGGTGCTCTCGGCGGGCAAGGGCCTGGACCCGATGCAGACCCGGGCCGAGGTCACCGCCACGCTGCCCCTGCTCGCGGGCACTCGAGGGCGACCGTACGGATTCATGGATCCGGCACAGTGGCACACCTATGCGGAGTGGATGGCGGCACACGACCTGATCTCGTCCGCGCCGCCGACGCGTGACGCCCTCACCAACAAACTGCTACTGCGGGACTAGCGGGCGGTGGTCTTCGCGAGGGCCGGCAGCACCTTGCTGCCGTACACCTCGATGGCCCGGTGAGGATCCGCACCGGAGCAGTTCATCAGGCTCATCGTGGTCGCTCCGAGCCGCTCCGCCTCGCGGATTCGGTCCGCGTGGACCTCGGGGTCTGACGAGATGATCAGCGCCTCCTTGAGGTCGTCGTCGGAGATCTGCCTCTCGCCCTCCTCGTACATCTTGCGCGGGTCATGCCAGTCGTCCGTGTAGAACTCGTCGGGCTGGGCTCCCTTCCAGACGCGGGCGCCCTCGAACGCGGCGTCGTCATCCTCCGCCCAGGCGAACTGCGCCTGCAGCACGATCTCTCCGGGCTCCTTGCCCGCGTCGTCGCAGGCGCCCTTGTACGCCTCGATCACGTCCGGCGCCGACTCGGGATCGGCGAGGGTCCACAGTCCATCCGCCCACCTGGCCGCGACCCCCGCCGCCTTCGGTCCGAAGGCGGAGACGTAGATCGGCGGCCGGCGGTTCGGGCGGGTGTGAAGGATCGCCTCGTTGGTCTCGAAGTGGCGCCCGTCGTAAGAGCGGCGCTCACCGTCGAAGAGCCGGCTGATGATCTCGAGTCCCTCTTCCATACGCTCGACCTGCTCTGGCACCGACGGCCAGATCGCGGCCAGCGGGGACTCGTTCAGTGACTCGCCCGAACCTATGCCGATGAAGGGACGGCCCGGGAACATCCGCTCCAGGGTCGCCCACGCTTGCGCTATGAGAACGGGGTGGTAGCGGGGCCCGGGCGGCGTGACCGCCGTGCCCAGGGCAAGGCTCTCCGTCGCCTGCCCGACCGCGCCCAGCCAGACCCAGGCGTTTCCCGCCTCTCCCGGCTCCCACCAGGGCTGCAGGTGATCGCTGCAGGCGACGCCGTCGAACCCGGCGCGCTCGCTCTCGACCGCCTGCTCGAGCAGGTCCTCGGGTGGGAACTGCTCATGGGCCGCCCCGTAGAAGTACCGCATGGTTCTGCGCTACCCGCGACACGCCAGACCTAACCCGGTCGGTGTTAGGTTCGGACGGGTGCCGGTGCCCGATGACCTCGCGGATCCCGTTGTTCGTGCCTTTGTCGAGGCGGTCAACGCGGGCGACCGCGACGCCTTCTTCGAGTTGCTGGCTCCCGGGGCAACGATGTCCGATGACGGCTCGGAGCGGAACCTCGGGGAGTGGGTGGATCGGGAGATCTTCTCCTCGGATGGCCGCATGGAGGTCGATTCGCAGTCGGAGGACGGGCGCTCGCTCGTAGTCAGCTACACGAACTCGACCTACGGCACGATGCTCACCAACTGGACGTTCATCGTCGAGGACGGCAAAATCAGCCGCTTCGAAACCGGCCAGGCCTGACTAGGCGGCAAGACGGGCGGGTGGACCCGCTCCCATCGCCTTGTGCCAGCCGGCCAGCGCGAAGGTCCCCGCCAGCCCGCGGTAGGGCGCGTACGGCGCGAAGTACTCCTCGACCTCCTCAACCGTCGCCCGGCGACCCAGGCCGGCCAGATGGCCCACCAGCTTCACGTAGGCGAGGTCGCCCGCCGGCAACGAATCCGGGTCGCCGCGCCCGTGTAGGCCGAGGCACTGGATCGTCCAGGGCCCGATCTCGGTGATCTCGAGGAGACGCCGGTCGCCGCTGGGATTGGCGAGGCGAGCGCGGCCGCGAGCGACCTCCCGTGCGCAGCGCACCATCGCCAGCGAGCGCCCCTGGCTCAGGTCCATCGAGGCGAGCTCGGCGGGGGCCCGGCCGGCGATCACGGTCGCGGACGGCACGTCGCGGAGCGGCCAGGGGTCGCGGCGCGCCCGCGGTGGCGGGTGGTCGGCCGGAAGGTGGCTCGGGGCCCACCGGCGAACGATCCGGCGCTGGATCGCCGCGGCCCTCGAGCCCTCGATCAGCTGCTCGGTGATCGCCCAGCAGAGCGCCTCCCACGGCCAGGGCCGGCGCCGCGGCCGTACCCAGGGCCGCCGATGAATCGTGGGGCCAAGGAGCGGATCGCGCTTGAAGGTCTCGTAGAAGCCACCCATCTCCTCCTCCACCGCCAGTGAGAATCGGATCCGCTCGATCGCGACGTCCAGCTCGGGTTCGCCCGCCGGTCGGATGTCGTCCGCGACGAGATGGGCCACCTCGTCCGGATGTTCAACGACTCCGGGATCGATCGACTCCGCGCGGATGTGGACGAAGCCATCCCGGGTCTGCCAGGCCCTGGCCCGCAGCGGCACGCGGTCGACGTGCATGAAGCGCTCGAGCACCCCTCCACGGGAGCGGGTGACTCCGTCGCGACCCGGCGAACGACGGAGCCGATAGGGCCAGCGGGGCATCACCCGCTCCTCGATGACCACGCTCAGCGCCCGAGGACGTGAACGTCGACCAGGAAGCTGCGACTGGCGACGACCTTCTCGCGGCGGCGGAAGAGCCCGCGGCGCGGCGGGCGCCTCGGCGAGCGAGCCGCGCGCGCGACGGCGACGACCGCCACGCCGGCGGCCGCTCCGCCGGCGGCCGCGACGGCAAGGGGGCCGAACTCCCGGCCCCAGATCTCGATCGTTCCGGTTTGAGCTCGAACCGGCAGGGGCCGAACGGGCTCCGCCTCCACCAGTTCCTCTCTCGCCTCCACGTTCTCGGCCATCCAGGGCATCCTAGTAACGAGTCAAGACCCCTCCCATGGTTTCGACCGGTGCGCTGCAGGGAACCGGCGCAATAACGAGGAAATGCCCGACCTGGAGCTGACAAGCAACGCGTTCGATGACGGTGAGGCGATCCCCGAGAGGTACAGCTGCGACGGCGAGAACGTCTCACCGCCGCTCGCCTGGGAGGGTCTCCCAACCGGAACGGAGTCGCTGGCACTGGTCGTTCACGATCCCGACGCGCCCTCCGGCGATTTCACCCACTGGATCGCCTGGAACATCGACCCGGAGCCCGGTCACCTGGACGAGGGCACCTCGGCCCCCGGCGAGGGTGTCAACGGGCGGGGCGAGGTCGGCTACATGGGTCCCTGCCCGCCGCCCGGGCATGGCGCGCATCGCTACTTCCACCAGCTCTACGCGCTCGACTCGCCGCTCCAACTGGACGCGACCGCGAACAGGGAGCAGATCAAGCAGGCGCTCGAAGGACACGTCCTCGCCGATGCCCGCCTGGTCGGGGTCTACGAGCGTTAGCGGCCACCAGCCGCTGTATCTCGGAGCGGCGGCGAAGTCGCAGCGACTTATGTGGGGCGGCCGCTCGTGGCCGCGATCTGATGGCGAAGCCGACTAGAGCGACTTTTCGTAGAGCCGGTAGCGCTTCACGATCGTGCCGCCCATCCCCTCCATGGCGCGATTCATCGGCTCGTTGACCTCGAGGATCCAACCCTCCTCACCGCCCGTCACGCCGACCTCCGCGGCGGTCTCGATGTGGCGGACGTAGAAGCGGGCCGCGATCCCGGTGTGCTGGTACTCGGGCTTGACCCCGAGGGCGAAGACGCGGACGCGGTCGATCTTCCGCTTGCCGAGCAGGAACCGCAACCAGCCGAAGGGAAGCAGGCGTCCGTTCATCTTCCTGGTCACCTGGTTGATGTCCGGGAGGGTCAGCGCGGCGCCGAGGATCTCGCCATCGCGCTCGGCGATGAAGGCCCAACGCGGGTCCAGCACCTGCTTCAGGTTCTTCGCCTGGAAGGCGACCTCCTCGTCAGTGATCGGGACGAAGCCCCAGTTCTTCTCCCATGCCGAGTTGTAGACCTCCATGAAGCGGGCGATCTCGGTCTCCAGATCCCGCTTGTTCATGTTCCGGACCGTGATTCCGTGCTCTGACTCGACCTTGTCGGCGACCGCGTGGATGGCGTCGGCGAACGCATCGCCCTTCTTCAGGCCGCCCATCTCGAGGTTCCACATGAGCAGGTCCATCGTCTTGCCGTAGCCAAGCGCCTCGATTCGCTCCTTGTAGTAGGGCGGGTGCCACGGCTCCAGGATGTAGGGGTGCCTCTCGTACCCCTCGATCAGGATCCCGCACTCGTCGTTGGTCGTGAAGTCCATCGGGCCGACCAGGCGCTCGCGCCCCCGCTGGCGGACCCAGTCCTCAGCGCCGCCGAGGAGGGCCTCGAAGATCTCCGGGTCGTCGTCGGCATCGATGAAGCCGAATTGACCGTCGCTCCCGCCCTGGAATTGGTCCCAGCGGCGGTCGACCTGGGCGGTGATGCGGCCGACCGGCTCACCGTCGCGCCAGGCCAGGAAGTACTCGGCCTCCGCGTGGTTGAAGTAGGGGTTCTTCTCCTTGTTGAGGAACTCGCGCCGCTCGTAGAGCAGGGGCGGGACCCAGGGAGTGCCTTTGTGAAGGCGGAAGGGCAGCTTGATGAACTTGGTGAGCTCGGCGCGGCCATGGGTGGGCCTTACCTCGATTGAGCCTGGCACGGCCGCGCACCGTACAAGGTGCGAGACTTCGGGGGCATGTCCGGCACGTCCCAGTCCGCCCGGACCCCCGTGGATGTCTTTGAGAAGGCCCGCACCCATGACCGGGTCGAGCAACTCGAAGCCGCCAAGCAGGGCGACCTCCTCCCCTATTTCCGGATCCTCGAGTCCCAGGCCGGGCCCGTGGTGGAGATGGAGGGACGAGAGACGATCATGCTCGGCTCCAACAACTACCTCGGGCTGACCACCGACGAGCGGGTGAAGCAGGCCGCTCGCGACGCGCTCGAGCAATACGGGACCGGCTTCACCGGGTCGCGCCTGCTCAACGGCACCACTCCGATGCATGTCGAGCTGGAGCGCGAGCTCGCCGACTGGATGGGGACCGAGGACTGCATCGTCTACACGACCGGTTACCAGTCGAACCTGGGCGCGATCAGCGCGATCCTCGAGCCCGGCGACACCGTCATCTGCGATTCGGGCGACCACGCCTCGATCCTGGACGGCTGCAAGCTCTCCGGTGCCCGCCTTCGCCCCTTCCGCCACAACCGGATGGACAAGCTGGAGACGATGCTGGAGCGTGCGGTCGCCGATGGGAGCGGAACGCTGGTGGTGGTCGACGGCGTCTTCTCGATGGAGGGTGACGTCTGCGACCTGCCGCCGATCGTCGAGCTCTGCAGGCGTTTCGGGGCCAGGCTGATGGTGGACGAGGCGCACGGGGTCGGGGTGCTCGGGAAGCGCGGCGCCGGAGCGTCCGAGTTGTTCGGGCTCGAGGACGAGGTCGACCTTCGTATGGGCACCTTCTCCAAGAGCCTCGCCTCCTGCGGCGGCTTCATCGCCGGCTCGGAGGAGGTCATCGAGTACCTCCGGATCTCGTCACGGTCATTCATCTTCAGCGCCTCCGCGGTGCCCGCCGCAGTCGGCGCGGCTCTCGGGGCGCTGCGGATCATCCGCGCCGAGGGGCCGGAGCTGATGGCCCGGCTGCTGGACAACGCCGCATATCTCCGGCAGGGCTTCCGGGATCTGGGCTTGCGTGTCGTCGAGCCCGGCACGCTGCCGGATGGTTCAGAGGCGACCACCCCGGTGGTCCCGGTGATCGTCGGAGAGGACTGGCAGGCCGTCCTGCTCTGGAAGGCACTCTTCGAGGCCGGCGTCTACACCAACGTCGCCCTCCACCCAGCCGTCCCGCCGGGCGGCGCTCTCCTCCGGACCAGCCTGATGGCGACCCACGAGCGCGAGCATCTCGATCGTGCCCTCGAGATCATCGCGGACGTGAAGGGCCGTTTCCCGGACCTGCCGACGGGCTGAAGTCCGAAGGTTTCGCGCTGCCGTGTCCGGGTAGCAGAAGAAGTTTTGCCCGATCGATGGACAGTCGATCGGCCCGTCCGACAAAACATCTGCTCTTAGCGAACGGGATGATTTTTCGGGTGTTGACCCTCGGCGCCGCAGAAGTGTAGGTTTCGCCGAGCCGCGCGCTTCCGGGGCAGGGAGCGGACGGGAACGATGTAGGAGAGGACCGTCCACTTCCCCCGGCTCAAAAAAGAGCAATTGGGGGCCGCCGGCCGCAACCAAGCCCGCCAAAACCATTCCTGATCTAGCAGGAGGGAGAACCGATGTCCGCTGCTTCGACGATTGCCCCTGCCCGCCCACTGCCAATTCCCCAATCGGCGGATCGAGCCTACGATCGTCGAACCCCAGACCGATTCAGAGCCGAGACGGCGAGGAACCGACCAGTGCATGCAGGCCCTTGCCCGCGCCAACAAGGTCCGCCTCGCCCGCGCCGAGCTCAAGCGCGCGATCGGCGCCGGCCGCCACAGTGTCATCGACGTGATCGTTGATTCCCCATGGGAGGCCGACAGCATGAGCCTCAGCGAGCTCCTCTGCAGCCAGCGGCGCTGGGGACGCGCCCGCTCTCGAAAGCTGCTCTCCTCGACCGCAATCAGCGAAGGCAAGAAGGTCGGCAGCCTGACCGAGCGCCAGCGCCGGATCCTCGTGCACGCGCTCGAAGCCAAGCTGGCGAGGCTGAACTAGGCGGGTCGCCGGAGGAGGCCGGCGGGTAACTCACCCCTTGAGGCGATAGAGGGCGCCGCCAGAGCGGCGGCGGAATGCCGAAGCGAAGAGCCAGGCGGCGCCCCCAAACGCCAGCAGCCCGGCGGCGGCACAGACCGCCGGGCTCAGCTTCGTCAAGACGAAGAGCGCCCCGAAGACGGGGACCCCGATCGCCGCTGCGAGCACCAGGTTGTGGGAGCGGTAGGCGGCGAAATGCTCGCGGATGGCGAGCTCCAGGCCGGCGAGCGAACCGAGCCCCAGCCCGACCGCGATCATCACGAAGCCCTGCGGCGGTGTCACGAAGAAGCCGACGACCAGCAGGACGAGGCCGATGAAGATGACGATCTCCGTGAGCGGGAAGCTGCCCCAGAGTGCCGAGGGCGGGTCGGGCGCGCCCGCCCGTCTGCTAGCCGATCGCGTTGCGCGAGCGGGGCCCGCCGCCGATCCCGATGCCGACGTTCCTGACCCGCTCGCGTCCGCGACCGGCGGCGCCGGTCGGGCGGGTGCGCCCGGCCCACGCTCGCGGCGCCGCTTGCGGCGCTGTCGCTTCGTCGCCATCGAGATTCAGGGGGCCGAAGCCCCTCGGCTAAGGGGCAACCGGAGGAGATCTTGACCCGCCACCAGCCGAGCAGCATGCCGAGCAGGCCCCACTTCGGTTTCGCATGCCAGTTCTTGCAGCCGGGCTCGCCGATGTCCTCGTTGTAGACGCGAACCCACTTGTGCGACGCCGGATCTGCAGTCATCTGCTCGATCAGCTCACGGTTCGCCTCCTCGACGAGCGCGTGGTCGTGCAGGCCCGTCCTGACCTCCTGGATGCGGGTGGCCAGCGAGTCACGCAGCTGCTCGAGCTCGTCCACCGAGAGCAGCCGGGGCCCGCCCATCCCGCGAACCGAGAAGTCGATTCCCTTGCGCGAGAAGGCCGAGCCGAACAGCCTGGCCAGGACCAGCTCCATGAGGGCGATCTGCCGGCGCAGGTCGGCGCGGGCGGCCCGCTCGTCGTGCTCGTAGAGGACTGTGTCGAGGCCCTCAGGTGGGGCCGGCGGCACCAGGTCCTCATCGGGCGCGATGAGCACCTCGGGAACCTCGAGACGTTCGAGCAGCTCCTCCGTCATCAAGTCCTCCTCTGCACCCCAGTCTACGCGCGCAAGGCGCTGTGTGCCACCCATAGAGCCTCCTCCATGGCGATATCCGGCACACCTCGCACGCCGACCGCCACCAGCAGGACCCGACCCGTTACCCGCTTCACGGCCCGGCCCTCTGCGGTGCGGTCGAACAGGATCCCCAGTGCGCGCTTCTCATCGGCGACGACGATGGTCCCATCCGGAAGCGGCGAGACCCGTCCCTCGAACCCCTCGCCCTCCGCCGAGAGCCGCAGGCCGACACGGCCGTCGACTCGATCCGCGTCGAAGGCGCGCAGCGCGACCCCGACCTCGACCATCGCGATCGTGAGCGCGTCGTCTACCCTGCCGCGGCTCTTGAAGCGGCCATCGTGTATGCGCTCGAAGATCAGCTGCTCGATCGGGGTGCGGGTCGTGTCGGGATCGAGCCCGATGTGCCGGAAGAAGACGCGGTAGGCCCAGGGAATCGGCTTCTGGCGCAGCTGGATCGCCTGCGGCCCACCGATCCGGTCGCTGAGCACCCGCAGTTGCTCCTTGAGCGCCTCGGGGCTGCGTCCGGTCGTGGCTTCGACGGCCGTAGAGACGATCGAGAGGCCCGGGAATTCCTCCGCGAGGACGGGCTCGATCCAGCCCGGTTCAGGTGCCACCTCCCATTCGTCCGGCAACTTCGCCATCAGCGCAGAGTCTCGGCCCTTCGCTGGGACGCTGCAATCAGGTCGTTGATCTTCGCGTAGAACGCCTGGTCGTCGAGCTGGCCGATCGAGGTGGCGTGCATGATGCCGCCGGGGTATGCGTAAACGAAGGTCGGACACCCTCCGACGCGATAGAGGTTGGAGAGCGCCCCGTCGCGGTCAAGGCCCACGGGGTGGGTCCAGTGGTGCTCTCGGATCAGCTTCTGGACCTCCGAAGTGCTGTCACGGACGTCCACAGCGAGGAAGTTGACCTCGCTCTTGTACCTCCGGTAGGCGTCCTCGAAGACGTCCTCCTCGTTCTCGCAGTCGCCACCGCGCGTGAACCAGAACGACAGGACCAGGGGCTTGTCGAAGAAATCGCAGACCCGGATCGCGCCGGGAACATCGACCTGGCACGCCGGCGTCCGCCGGCTGCTCGAGGGACAGGGAATGCGCGCCGCGTCGCAATCGTCCTGGGCGATGTTGGCGTCGCCATTCGCGCCCGTGCGGGCGTCCGGGAGGGCGAACTGAGCCAGCGGCATGTCTCCTTCGTTGGTCGCGCCGAGGACACCCTTGTTCTTCGTCGAGATCGTGTTGATCCCGGCGACCGCGATCAGGGCGATGAAGGCCATCCCCACGATCAGGGAGTAGATCGTGGTCCGGCGTGGGCGCTGCGGCTCCTTGCCTGCGCCGCGGTCTTCTCCGCCGCTCTCCATGCCGGAATGGTCCTAGATGAGTGATTCCACGGCGCTGTGGGTGTGGGGGCGCGTGTAGCCGAGCAGATCGGGAGACGCAGGGCGAAGCCCTTGCTGGCGGCAAGGGCGAGCCCGAGGACCCCGAGATGCGACGGCCACACGCGTCACCACGCCCGCATGGTTGTGGGAACACTCATCTCACGACGGGGATTCGCTCGGTGCGACCGCGGTCGGCCGAGCCCGGGCGGGCAACGGGAACCCCTCCTCCGCCCAGACCACGGCCGCGGGCAGCACCAGCATCACGCCCGCCAGGGCGACCAGCAGGTCGGCCACGGTGACGAGGCCGAAATCGCGGAGAACGGGCGCGACGGAGATCAGACCGATGTCATCGAGCAGCGGCAGGCCCGCGATGGCCAGAGTCGCGAAGCCCGCAATCGCGGTGACGCCGGAGGCGAGCACTGCCGCGCCGGTGCGCAAATAGGTGCGCCGCAGGGCCTCGCCCACCGAGAGGCCGGCGGCGCGCTCGGTCGCGTAGCGGGCCGACAGGATCACGCTGAACTCGGTCGCGATTGCGATCACCAGGGCCCCGAGCGTGGCCGACATCGGGTTGAGCGAGACGCCCAGCGCCGCGACTACCAGCCCCGACCAGCCGGTCGCCATCAGGACCGGGATCAGCGGGACGACGGCGCGGCGCACCGAGCGGTAGACCACGGCCAGGACCACTCCGACTGCCAGGAGACCGGCGAGCGGCAGCCACCAGCGGCTGCGGGAGAGGTCGGTGTTCGCCTGCGCAGCCAAAACCGGAAGGCCCGCCAGCTCGACGGTCGTTCCAGGCGGCGGTCCGGGGCCGCCGGGCGGATTGATCTGGGCGCGTATGTCGTCGATCAGGCTCTGCTGGTCCGAGAGCGGCTGCACGCGGATCCCGAAAGCGACATCGGCCGTGTCGCCGATCGGGGTGGCGCCCGCCGTCGGGCTGCACTCGCCGCGATGGCTGATCACGATCTGGGTGATGAAGCAGGGCAGTGCCTGGACGAGGGCATGAACGTCCCCGACGTCCTGGCTCGAGGCGCCACTGGTCGAGCTGGAGCTGGACGAGGCGCCCGAGGAACCTCCGAAGAAGTCGGTCAACGACAGGGCAGGGCAGATCTGGGCGTCGGCGCAGCTCGGGTTAGACCCCGAGAATCCGTGGCGGGCCAGCACGCGGTGCTGGAAGCCCTCGGCCCAGGAGATCACGGCCGGGCTGGTCGGGTCCGGCGCCTTGATCGTCACGTTGACGTCGCCCGAGATTCCCGTCTCCTTCTCTAGCTCGTTGAGGTCCTTGAGTGCGGCGAGGTGCGGGGGAGCGAGATCCCGGATGTCCGTCTCGACACCGGTCCCGGCGCTGGCGATCCAGCCGCAGACGGCGAGCAGCCCGCCGGCCAAGAGGACGCGCCTGGGCCTGGCGATCGCGAGGGCGATTGCCGCAACGGAGGTGGACCGCAGTCGGGCGCCGAGCCGCCCGCCACCCAGCCCGCGGGTGGAGGGCACCGGCGTCGATCCGCGCCAGGCGGAGAGGCCGAGCGCCGCCAGCCCTCCGGTGAGCGCCACCAGGAAGGCGAGTGCGATCCCGACCACGAGGAGGAGCCCGAACGAGCGGACCAGCGGACTCGGCGAGAGCGCGAAGACCGCGAAGCCGGCAATCGTCGCCACGCAGGCCGCGCCGATCACCGGCCCCCCGCCCACGGCGGCCACGCCCACCGCCCGCCCTGGCGGCGCCCCCTCGGCTCGCGCCTCGTTGAAGCGTGCCTGGAACTGGATCGCGTAGTCCACCGCCAGCCCGACCAGGACGGGCAGCATTGCGATCGCCCCGACGGTCAGCGACCCGCCGAAGAGGGCCACCAGGCCGAGGGTCATCGAGCCCGCCGCAACCGCAACCGCCAGGGGCAGCAACCTGAGCGGGCGCGGCAGGATGAACAGCAGTGTCAGCGCCATCACCAGGGCGGCGACGCCGAGCAGGAGCAGCGTCTGGTTGCGCAGTTCCCGGGCTCCGGCGTCCACCACTACCGGCGCGCCGGTGACGATATAGCTGCCGTCACTGAGCTTGAAGCGGGGGTTCGAGACGGCCTGTCGGAAGAGCTCGATCGCCTGGTGACGCTCGGCGTCTGTCATGTCCGGGCGCAGGCGGACGATGATCTGCGCGGCATTCCTGTTGGGGAAGAGGTAGCCGAAGCGCTCCTTCGGGGTCCCGGCCGGCTTCGACGGGTCGAAGACGACGCGGCTGACGAAGTTCGGGTCGTCCAGGCGCGGGACTGAGGTGATGCCGTACTGGAGCGCCACCTGGATGAGCTGGCGCTGGAACTGGCTGAGGACCTGCTGCGCCGCGGCATTGGCGGCCTGCTGCTGCTCCGCCGTGGACGCACCGCGTTTCGCCGCCGCGCGGGCCGCCTGCTGCCCGGCGGCACGCGCCTGTTGGCTGGCGCCACCGATCTGTCCCTGGAGCGCCTGCTGGATCCCGGCGACGCTCAGATAGAGGAAGGTGCCCGGCCCGAAGACAGAACGGCTCGGGTGGAGCTTCGCGATCTGGTCGCAGACCGGCGGCAGCGGCTGCTTCGTGCGATGCGGGAGCGAGGCGGCGAGCTGGGTCCCGCCGGCGAAACACTCCTCGAGCTCGAAGAGCGGCTCGAGGTCCTTGGTGAGGACGAGCTTGCGGAGATCCTCCTTCGCCAGCACGATCACCGGCTCATCGCCGAAGTTCTCGTGGAAGTCCTGTGTCGCCTTGTACTCCGAGGAGCCCTTGCTGACCAGCGTGTCCGTGCCGGCGTTGGTGTCGAGCCGGGTGGCGGCGAAGATGCCGGCGCCGGTGAGCAGCACGATCGGCAAGATCAGCAGCCACGGGGCGCGCACGGCGACGCTCGCCACCCGCTCGAAGAATCTCCCCGCATTCACGAGGCGGAGGTTAGGGAGCGACTATTAGAGCCGCGCTAATTCGAACCGGAGCGCCACGGAGACGACGGCCTAGGCTGCCCACGCTCGGAGCTGCCGCCAGCCCTCGCTGGAGATCGTGACGTAGGCGCGGCGGTCCGGGCCACGTCGCTGAATCAAGAGGCCCCGGTTCATCGTGCGATGCAGTGCCCGTCGGCGGTCGGCGTGGCTGCGCTTCGGCAATGAAGGCAGCACGTCGGCGATCAGGCAGTAGCCGTCGCCTGCTGATCAACGACCGCGGCCAGCACGATCCTCGTCTTGATCCGCTTCAGCGGCATGGCATCACAGATCAGCGGCTCCAGCGGCGTCCCGGCGGCCGCTAGTCCATCGCGAGCGGGCCCTTGACGTCGGCGTTGAGGAACTGGTTGACGAACTCGTTCTTCGAGTTGAAGAGCTCGTCCGCGGGGCCCGACTCGACGATCCGGCCCTTCCAGAGGACCGCGAGGAAGTCGGCGATCCGGCGCGCCGTCCCGAGGTCGTGGCTGATCACCAGGTAGCAGCCGCCGTTCTCCTCGTGGACCTCGCGGATCAGCTCGCAGAGCAGCGCGGTGCGAACGGGGTCGAGACCCGAGTCAGGCTCGTCGAACATGACGATGGCCGGGTCGAGCACCAGCGACCGCGCGAAGCCGGCACGCTTGCGCATCCCGCCGGAGAGCTCGTTCGGCATCTTGTACATCGCCTCGGCCAGGCCGACCTCGCGCAGCCGCCGGTTGACGATCTCCTCGATCTCCTCCTCGCTCTTGTCGGTGTGCTGCCGGAGTGGGAACGCGGTGTTGTCGAAGACGTTCATGGAGCCGAAGAGCGCCCCGTCCTGGAAGAGAAGGCCGAACTTCTTGCGGACCTCGAAGAGCTCATCGTCGGTCATGTTCGGAATCGACTCGCCGTGGACGAGCACGTCGCCGGAGTCGGGGTAGAGCAGGCCCACGATGTGCTTGATCAGCACCGATTTCCCGGTGCCCGATGGACCGAGGACCATCGAGATCATGTTGTCCGGGAGGCCGAGGTTGCAGCCGTTCAGGATCCGGGTGCGGCCGAACTGCTTGACGAGATCGATGATCTCGATCGCGTCCTTCCCGCCGTGGTCACGCTTCTTGCCGGTATGCCACTTGTAGGGATCGGGATCGTCGGCCTCTACGCCCGGAATCGCGTAGTCGCGGTTGGCGAAGTCCTCCTCGCCGTAGCCCTGCGCGGTGAGCGGATCGCCCTCCTCGACGGCCTCGGCGTCGACGGTCGCCTCGTCCTCGCTCACCTCGGGCTCGTTGTTCCCGCGCGCCTCGTCCTCGATCTGCTGGGCGCGGCTGCGGCGGCCGGTGATCCTGTTCCCTTCAGCCAATTCTCACTCCTCCTTGCGCGTTTCCGAAACCAAATTCTAGGCAGGGGCGAACGGGGGCAGCGCCGGTCGCCGCGTCAGCCTCCGATCGGGGCCCTCGGGTTCGCGCCCCAGAAGACGAGGGTTCCCAGCATCCCGATGATGTGGACGAGCACGATGTTGAGCACCATCGACTTCGCCGTCGCAGTGCCGACGCCCACCGGTCCACCGGATGCCGTGTAGCCGTAGTAGCAGCCGACGAGCACGATGGCGGTCGCCATCACCATGCCCTTTATCAAGCTGAATAAGAGGTCGGGCGGGTTCTGGAACATCCAGAAGATCAGGAAGTAGCCGCCGGAGGACACGTCCCCGATCTGCTCGACGACCGCCAGCCAGCTGGCGAAGTAGCCGATCCCGACGGCGGCCAGGTACATGAAGGGGAAGGCGATCCAGGCGGCGAGCAGGCGGGTGGCGGCCAGGAAGGTCACCGGAGGCACACCCATCACCTCGAGCGCATCGATCTCGTCCGTGATCCGCATTGCGCCCAGCTCGGCCACGATTCCGGTGCCGACCTTCGCGGACAACATGTAGCCGAAGCCATACGGGATCACCTCTCGCAGGTCGCACCACGCGGCGAACACCCCCGCGTAGGCGGGGGAGCCGACGGAGCGGTTGAAGTAGGCGCCCTCGATGCCGCACTGGAGCCCGAGGATGAAGACCAGGCCCCAGATCACGATCGTGGAGCCGAGGATCAGGATGCCCGTCTGGCGCAGGGCCTCGCCGAAGAACTGGAAGACACGGCCGGAGTAGACGAGCCCCGCGACTCGCGTGCAGAAGCCGAAGATCTCGCCGATCGAGTTGAGCCAGCCTCGCGGGACCGCGAGCCAGCCGGCGTTCACTTGATCACCTGGAGCTCGGGGTGCGTGGCGAGCAGGGTCTGCGTAAAGACGTAGTTGAATGCGAACACGCCCATGAAGGCGATCACCACCCCCTCATTGACGGCGCGACCCACGCCCTCGGCGCCTCCGGACGCAGTCATCCCCTTGTAGGCGCAGACGATCGCGATGATCGCTCCGAAACAGGTGCACTTGAGCACCGAGCCCCAGAGGTCCGTCACCGAGGCGTTGTTGAAGAGCGTCGCGAAGAAGCCTCCGAGCGGCTCGTTGTAGAGCAGCTCCGCGCCGAGGCCGCCGACGATGCCGAAGATCAGCGCGTAGATGTCCATCAGCCCCGTGATCAGCATCAGCGCGAGAAAGCGCGGCACGACCAGGTTCTTGATCGGGTCGACGCCGAGCACCTGGAGCGCATCGAGCTCCTCGCGGATCTTCCGGGCGCCGAGGTCAGCGGTGATCGCCGTGCCCGCCACTCCGGCGACGACGACCGCGGTCACCGTCGGCGCGAACTCGCGGATCGAGGCGAGCACGAAGAAACCGCCGAGCCGGTCGAGCGCGCCAAACAGCGAGAGGAAGTTAGCGGCCTGCAGGCCGGGTGCCCCGAACCCGAACGCCAGCGTCGAGATCATCATCGGGAACCAGCAGAGCTGGAGAGCGAAGAGGAACTGGCCGATGAACTCGCCGCCGTATGGGTACGGAGGTCGGATCGCGGAGACGATCGTCTTCGCGGTCAGGATCATCATGTCTCCGACCTGCTCGAATAGAGACTTGGCCGGGAGGAACGCCCTGTCGGCTACCGATCTGACCATTGCTCTCCTCCGGAGCCGGTTCCCCTAGCTGGAGGCCACGGCCCCGCACCTTCAACACCGGCGGCCACATTGCCGCCGAATGAACGCAAGGGAAGATTATGTGATGGGGACGCCTTTCGCCACCCACAACATTTATGCGCAAAATCCCCAGCAAAATCACCGGAACTGCGGATTCGAAGCCGGGATGACGGGGGTACGGTGCGTGGTATGTTGCTCGCGGCCTTGGAGGAGAGCGCCTTGACAGCCCGTCCCCTGAAGGCCCGCAAACTGATCGGGATCGGGTTTCTCGGTTTGCTCCTGGCAGCGGGGGTGGCGGCTTGCGGGGGCAGCCGTCAGGACGCTAACGAACCCTCCGGCAACTTCCCGGTGCAGATCGTCAGTGCCGACTTCCCGAGCAAGCAGAAGCTCGTCCAGAACACGAACCTGACCCTGGCGATCGCCAACTCCGGGGACAAGACGATCCCGAACCTCGCAATCACGATCTTCACGACCCCGAATCAGAACCCGAGCTCCGATGAGACCGCGAACACGGGGACTACCGGCAACGGATCGACCGGTACCGCGCAGGAACTGCCCACGGTCCAGGGCTCCTTCTCGGTCCGCTCCGAGCAACAGGGACTGGCGATCCCCTTCCGCCCGGTCTGGATCCTCGAGACCGGTTTCCCGAAGCTCGAAGGCCAGAGCGCTTCCGCCGGCGCCGAGGCCGCACAGACCGACACCTACGCATTCGGGGCGCTCGCCGCGCATCAGACCAAGCGGATCGTCTGGAATGTGACCCCGGTGCAGGGCGGGACCTACACGGTCCACTACCGCGTCGCCGCCGGTCTCGAGGGCAAGGCCAAGGCGGTCACCGCCAACGGGTCGGTCCCAGAGGGCGAGTTTGTCGTGCGCATCTCAACCGCCCCACCGCAGACCCGGGTGAACGACTCTGGCCAGGTCGTGCCGATCAAGCCGAGTGACATCATCGGCCAGGCGGGTAACCAGAAGCAGAAGTCGGAGCTCGGCGGCTCCGGCACCTCGACGAACCCCTAGCGGCCTTAGAGTTCGCCGGAATGACCGGCAGGGTTTCGAGCTTCGTCGTCGCGGCCGCGCTGACCGTCCTCGTCGCCGGCTGCGGCGGGGGCGGCGGATCGTCGTCCACCTCCGCGACGACCGCCACTCAGGATCAGCCGGCCCCGGCCGGGGGCAAACCGACGCTGGAGAAGATCGGCGACTTCGACCAGCCCACCTACGTCGGCCAGCCACCCGGCAGCAATGACCTCTACGTCGTCGAGCAGGGCGGCAGCGTGCGCATCGTCCGGGACGGTCAGGTGCTCTCCGACCCGGCCCTCGACATCAGCGACCAAGTGACCAACAACGACGAGCAGGGGCTCCTCTCGATCGCCTTCCCGCCGAACTTCCAGAGCTCCCACCTGGTCTACGCCTACTTCACCGGCACCGACCAGAACCAGCACGTGGTCCGCTACGTGGTCCGCTCTGATGGCTCCTTCGACGAGGGCAGCGCCCGCGAGATCCTGAACATGGCCGACTTCGCCGAAAACCACAATGGCGGCCAGCTCCAGTTCGGGCCGGACGGCGACCTCTACATCGGCACGGGCGACGGCGGCCACGAGGACGATCCGCGCCGCACGGGCCAGAACCTCGACACGCTGCTCGGCAAGCTGCTCCGCATCAGGCCGTCCACCGGAAGCGGCGGCCCTCCCTACTCCATCCCGCCGGACAACCCGTTCGTCAACCGGCCCCCGGGGGCCAGGCCGGAGATCTACTCCTATGGGCTGCGAAATCCGTGGCGATTCAGCTTCGACGCCAAGACCGGCGCGATCTCGATCGGCGACGTCGGCCAGGACACCCTCGAGGAGGTCGACTACAGGCAGAAGGGCCAGGCCAAGGGGGTCAACTTCGGCTGGTCGGCCTTTGAGGGGACCGACCGCTTCAACCAGGACCAGACCGCCCCGAACGCGGTGCCGCCGATCTTCGAATACAGCCACAACGGGGACGCCTGCTCCATCACCGGCGGATACGTCGTCCGCGACCACTCGCTTCCTTCCCTCTACGGCCGCTACGTCTACGGGGACTACTGCACCGGAGATCTCCACAGCCTCGTGCCGGCGATCCCGCACGCGAAGGACGACCGCTCGCTCGGTCTCAACGTTCCCTCGGTCTCATCGTTCGGCGAGGACAATCAGGACCACATCTACGTCACCTCGCTCGACGGCCCCGTCTATCGCCTCGTTGCAGGTGGGTAACTCCCGCATCGAAGGAGCCGGCGAGGTGTTCCCTCACAGATGAAGCCGTGGAACCTTGCGGTGCGGGTCGCTCTCGCCTTCTGTCTGCTCGCTGCGTTGGCTGTGGCGGCGGCGCCGGGCGCCGCCGCGAAGCCGGGAGTCAAGCTGAAGCGGATCGGGCACTTCCAGAGCCCCACCTATGTAGCCTCGGCCCCTGGCATCAAGGGCGTCTTCGTGGTCGAGCGGGGCGGCACCATCCGCCTCGTCAAAGGCAAGCACCGCAGCACCTTCCTGGATATCTCCTCCCAAGTCAGCACCCAGGGTGAGCGCGGCCTGTTGTCGGTCGCCTTCGCCCCGAACTACGCCTCCTCGCGGCTCTTCTACATCTACTTCACGAACCAGGCCGGCAACATCGTGATCGCCGAGCTCCATGCCGATCCCAACGGGCGCCACACTTCAGCCGGGAGCATGCGGCAGCTGCTGCTGGTCACACACAGCAGCGAGAACAACCACAACGGCGGCCAGCTCCAGATCGGACCCGACGGCTTTCTCTATGCGGGGACGGGCGACGGCGGCAGCGAAGGGGATCCCAACGACAACGCCCAGAACCCGAACTCGATGCTGGGCAAGCTGCTGCGCATCGACCCGGCATCGGGAGCGACCACGATCTACTCGAGCGGCCTGCGCAATCCATACCGATTCTCCTTCGACCTGACCACCGACCCGGGTCAGCCGAGAATCGCGATCGGCGATGTGGGGCAGGATCACTGGGAGGAGATCGACTACCTGAGCCTCGTGGCGGCCCGGGGCGCGAACTTCGGCTGGAACGACTTCGAGGGGTTCGCCCCGTTCTCGGGCGCCCACCCGCCGACCGCAAGCGGGACGGTGAAGCCGATCAAGGTCTACAGCCACGACGGCGGCGGCTGCGCGATCGTCGGCGGTTACGTCGTTCGCGACCGGCGGCTGCGTCGCTCCTTGCTGCATCGCTACGTCTACGGCGACTTCTGCACCGGCAAGGTCCGGTCCCTGATCCCGACGCTCGGGGGAGCGCGCAAGGACAGGGGCACCGGAGTGCACGTGCCGAACCTGAGCTCCTTCGGAGTGGGCGCGAACGGCGCCCTGTACGCCGCCTCGCTGGACGGACCGGTGTACCGCTTCGTCCGCCGCCGCCACTGAGCCCGCCCGGGCGCCCCTGACACACCACTAACCTGCGCTCGCCCGCCCGGGACCTGGAATGCCGTCTTCGCTCAACCGCCGCCGGATCGAGACCGCGATCGCCGCGCTGGTCGCAATCGCGGCCGGCATCGTCGGGATCGCCACCCGCGAGGCATCGAGAAGCCTCGGGCCGAAGTTCATCAAGCTGGACCGCATCGCCCGGCTCAAGGAGCCGGTCTACCTGACCCAGCCCCCGGGGCCAGGCTCACAGCTCTACGTCGTGCAGAGGCAGGGGACCGTCCGGGTCCTGGCCTCGGATCGGCTCCTCCCCCGGCCGTTTCTCAAGATCTCGAACCTGGTCAAGCAGGGCGGCGGCGGCGCGGACGGCGGCATGACCTCCATCGCCTTCTCGCCGGACTACGCGCAGTCCGGGCTCTTCTACGTCGCCTACACGGATCATCGGGACCAGCTGGTGGTCGCCCGCTACAGCCGCAGCGCCGCGAACCCCCTGGTGGCCGACAGGTCCTCGGGGGAGGCGGTCCTCACCGTCCCGGAGTCGAGGCCCGAGCGTCACGGCGGCTTCATCACCTTCGGGCCGGACGGCGGTCTGTACATCGGCACCGGGGACGGCTCGGCGCCCGGGGATCCCGGGGGCGTCGCGCAGAACCCGGGGCAGCAGCGGGGCAAGATCCTGAGGATCAATCCCTCCAGGCCGGGCAGCGCCGAGATCTGGGCATCGGGGCTCGGCGATCCGCGCAGGATCTCCTTTGATCGCGTCTCCCACTCGGTGGGTATCGCCGACGTCGGCGACGAGCGCTACGAGGAGATCGAGTACCTGCCGATCGACAGGGCGAGGGGCGCGAACTTCGGCTGGCCGGCGTACGACGGCTTCGTCGTCCTGCACGGCGGGCTGCCCAGAACCCAGGCGACCTTCCCGGCGATCGCTTTTCCGCGTCGGCGCGGCTGCGCGGTGATCGGCGGCTACCTGGTCCGGGACCCGCGGCTCACGCGAATCCGCGGCCGGGAGCTGAACGGCAGCTATCTCTACGGCGTGCGCTGCTCCGGGAAGCTGTTCGCCTTTCGGCCCCGCCCCGGGCGCCGCGCGGGCAAGCTGCGGAGCTTCCGCTTCAGGTTCAGCAATCTGACCTCCCTCGGTGTGGACAATGGTGGCCGCATCTACGTGCTCACGCTGAAGGGGCCGCACCGGCACGGCAAGCCCACGCTGGGTTCGGTCTTCCGGCTCGTCCCTGTCCGCAAGGAGCTCTAGCGGGGCAGAGCCGGGGCGAGGATCCGGTAGGCCTTGATCCCGAGGCCGAGCCGCTCGCGATCCTCGGAGATCTGCGGATCCAGCCCGCTCAGCTCCTTCACGCGCTCGAGCCGGTAGGCGACCGTGTGGCGATGGGCGAAGATCGCTCGCGCCGTCGCATTCATGTTGCAGTCACTCGCCAGGTACTCCTCGAGCGTCCCGAGCAGGTCCGAGCGGTACTGATTGTCGTAGCGGACCAGCGGCTCCACCGTGTCGCGATAGAAGCTCCGCACCTCCTCGGGGTCGGAGATCAGTGCCCGGAAGAGGAGCCGGTACACGCCACTGGCCGCGATGCCCTCATCGAGTGCCTCGGCGATCGCGGGCTCGCGCGCGATCACGTCGAGCACCAGCTCGGCCTCCTTGATCGCTCGATGCAGCTCTCCCGGATCCGGATAGAAGGAGGAGACAGCGGCCATCCCGTGCCTGCGGAGGCGGCCCGCGATCCGGCCGGCACCCTGCAGCGTCTTCTCCGGCGCATCATCGCCGCCGCGGGCCGGCAGGATTGCGTAGAGCCTGCCCTCGGCCAGCTCGGCGAGCGATCCCTCGTACTCCGCCTCGAGCAGCGCGGTCGCGTGGCTCGGGCTGGCGGACTCGATCTCCGCCACCAGCGCGATCGCCCCGCGGGCCAGGTCGCAGCCGAGCCTGGCCGCCTTGCTGGTGGCCTCGGCCGTCTCGATCTCGCGCGCCCGCAACTCTTCGATCAGGCCCCCTCGCAACTTTCGCTCAGCGTCGTCGCGGGCGTCGGCGACCGCGACCTCGGCGAGCGCCGCCAGCGAGGCCGCCCTGAGAACCTCGTCGCAATCGACCAGCACCGGAACGTCGCCATTCTCCGAATCCGACTCGAGCAGCAGGACCACGCCAACGACCTGTCCACCGGCCTCAATCGAGCGCTCGAGAGCGATCGGGTGAGGCGCGCTGGCTTCCGTCTCGGCGATGCGGGCCTTTGCGTACTCGGCGAGGCCGTTGAGCTCGCCGCCGCCCGGTGCGCGGGCCGCCAGTCCGCGCGGAGGCAGGACGATCGCCACCGGGCCACCGGCCTCCGCGGCGGCCAGCTCGGCCACGCCCTGCAGCCCCTCGCCATCGAGGACGGCCTCGATCATGCGGGTGCTGAGCTCGCGCATCGTCATTCCTCGGCCGCCGCTCCGGCCGCGATCTCCTGCTCGCTGTGGGCCTGGAGAACGATCTCGCCCTCCTCGCCGGTGCGAATCCGGATCGCCTCCTCCACCGGCAGGACGAAGACCTTGCCGTCACCGATCTCACCGGAGCGGGCGTGCCTGATGATGGTCTCGACGACGGTTCCCGTGTCGCCGTCCGAGACGACCACCTCGAGCTTGAGCTTCGGCCGCACGGAGACGGTCAGGGAGGAACCCCGGTAGGCCTCCACGAGTCCCTTCTGCCTGCCGGACCCCTTCACCTCGGAGATCGAGAGCGACGGGAAGCCCTTGTCGAGCAGCTCCGAGCGAATCGGCTCGAACGCCTCATGGCGGATGAAGGCCTCGATTTTCTTCACAGGGACTCCCCCCGGGGACGGCGACAGCTGTCGATGAGCACGGTAGACACGCCCGGGCGCGCAGTCTTTGGCCCTCTGTCGAAAATCGCGCGCGAGGGTTGCTCCAAGCGGTCGAGAGTGCAGATCGGCACAAGCAGGACGAAGTACGATCGTGGAGGAACGAGTGAGGAGAGCGCAAGTGGCCTATCAGGATCTGAGGGAGCGGGATGCCGCCGTCGAGGGCGAGCAAGCGAGCAGGGGTGCGACCATCGCGAAGGTGAGCCGTCGCGAGACCTTCAACGCCGCGCATCAGCTGTACGACCCTGCGAGATCCGACGAGGAGAACGAACGTCTCTTCGGGAAGTGCGTGCGTCTGCACGGGCACAACTACGTCCTCGAGGTGGTGGTTGCCGGCGAGATCCAAGCCGGCACCGGCTACGTCCTGGACCTGAAGCACCTCTCCGATGTGATCCAGCGGCGAGTGATCCAGGACGTTGACCACCGCAATCTGAACAGGGACGTTCCGTGGCTGCGTGGAGCTGATCCCGACCGCCGAGAATCTGGCCCTCGCCTTCTGGGAGAGGATCCGCTCAGAGCTACCCGAGGGCCAGTTGCACACGGTTCGGCTTTGGGAGACAGACAAGAACTGGGCCGAAGTTGGTGATCACGTCTGAGACGCCGCGACGGCGGCGTCGAGAGGTGCGAAAGCGCTACACACCCGCGGACCTTCGTGTCCTCACTGAGGACGAGGCGAGGCGATTCATCCCCGAAGGCGTGGGGAACCCGCAGGCTGACCTCGCTCTCGCCTGGGAGCTTCTCTATCGACTCGAGCCGGAGCTCTACGATCGGCTCGTCAGGGCGGAGCGACTCCACCCAGAGGTGCTGCGGTGGCTGCCGCGCGAGCTCGGGCGGATTGTCGAGGTCGGGGCGGGCACTGGTCGGTTGACGCTTGAGCTCTCGAGGCACGCCCGGGAGGTCATTGCGATCGAGCCCGCCGAGCCGCTGCGCTGCGTTCTCCGTCGGAACCTTGCAGAGGCCCAGCAGGGTGATCGCGTCCGTGTAGCTCACGGCTTCTTCGACGAGCTGCCCGTAGCGGACGACTCCGCCGACCTTGTCGTCGCCTGCTCGGCGTTCACCCGGGACGAGAGCCATGGGGGTGAGGCCGGCCTGGCCGAGATGGAGCGCGTCTGCCGGCCTGGCGGTTCCGTGATCATCGTCTGGCCGAACAACGTCCGCTGGCTATCCGCCCGTGGGTATCGCTATGAGAGCTTCCCCGGTGAGATGTTCGTCGAGTTCGCGAGCCCTGAGGAGGCCGTTGAACTCACGGCGATCTTCTATCCCGGAGCGCTGTCTGCGGTTCGCCGGCATGGCGGAAGGCGGGTCCCGTTCGACCTGCTCGGGGTCAACCCGCCGCGCGATCTCACCTACAAGGTGCTGCCACGATGAGACTCGCCCTCATCGCCCCGCTCGTCGCCCCCATCCGCGAGCCACAGCGCGGTGGGTCACAGGCTTTCATCTGCGATCTTGCCCGTGGGCTGATCGACCGCGGAGCGGAGGTGACGCTCTACGCCGCATCCGGATCGGACGTGCCGGGAGTGACGGTGGTCGACGTCGGCGTCGATCCCCGGGTCCTGAGCTCCAGCCTGTACCGGGCCTCCCGCGGCGGCGCCGCCGATTCGGCCGCGGCGGAGGACGCCTTTGCTGCCGTCTATTCGGCAGTGCGAGAGAGCCGGTACGACGTGATCCACAATCACGCCTTCGATGCGCCGGCGATCAGCCTGGCCACGGCGCTGCCTGCGCCCGTCGTCCACACGCTCCATCTACCTCCCGATGATGCGGTTTCCGCCGCGCTCCGCCGCGCCGCGAGCGATGACGTGCCGCCGGCGGTGGCGACCGTGTCCGCTTTCCAGGAGAGGGCCTGGCGACGAGTCGTCCCGGTCGACGCGATTCTTCCGTCCTACGTCCCGACCGCTCTCATCCGGTGGTCCCGGACAGCCGCAGTCGGCGCCGTGTTCGCCGGCAGGTTGAGTCCTGAGAAGGGTGCCGCGGAGGCCATCGACATCGCCCAGGCGGCCGGCGTCGGGATCGACCTCTACGGCGACAGCTACGACGCCGACTACGCCGAGCGGATCCACTCGCGGGGTGATGATCCGGGCGTCAGCCTTCATCCGGCGGTGCCGCGAACGGCTCTCTGGGAGGCGATGGCGCGAGCCACTGTCGTTCTCTGCCCTGCCGGCTGGGATGAGCCGTTCGGCATGGTCGCCGCCGAGGCGCAGGCTTGCGGGACCCCCGTCGTCGCCTTCGAGCGCGGCGCGATCGGGGAGGTCGTCGTGGATGGGGTGACCGGCTTCCTGGTCGCCCCCGGCGACATCGGCTCGGCGGCCGACGCCGTCGACAGGGCTAGCCGGCTGTCCCGCGCCGCCTGCCGCGCCCACGCGACGCGCGGTCTGGATCTCGAACGGAGTCTCGACGCTCACGAGCAGATCTACCGTCGAGTCGTCGCCCCTGCGACCGGGGCCGCCGTTCGTGGCTGAGGCTCGGCATTGGCTCGCGGGACGGCTGGCCGTGGTGACGGGGGCCAGCGGGGGCATTGGAGCTGCCACTGCCGAGGCGGTTGCGGCGGCTGGCGCCCACGCAGTGCTTGCCGCGCGGGACACCGAGGCACTCGACCAACTCGCCGAACGGATTCGCGAGGCCGGCGGCGAGGCGACACCGGAGCCGGCCGACGTCAGCCGAGCCGACGAGGTGGAGCGGCTGTTCGCCAGGGTCGAGGAGATCGGGAATCTCGGCGCACTGGTGTGTGCGGCGGGCGCCCTGGATCCGGTGCCGTTTGCCGACTTGACTCCTGAAGCTTGGGCGAAGACCCTCGATGTGAACCTGACCGGCTGCTTCCTCTGTTGCCGGGGGGCGTTCATCGCGATGCGGCGGTCGGGCGGAGGGCGAATCGTCAACATCGCCTCGCTCTCCGGTGTCTACGCCACCGAGAAGTTCCCCGGGCTGGCGGCATACAACGTCTCGAAGTACGGGGTCGTCGGGCTGACTGAGGCGATCGCCGTCGAGGGAAAGGAGGAGGGGATCAGCGCCATCTGCATCAGCCCGGGCGCCGTCGACACCGAGATGCTTCGCCGAGCCAATCCCGACCTCCGGCCAGGCGTCACGGCCGACCAGGTCGCCGACCTGATCGTCTCCCTGCTGGACAGCCCCCTGGCGCCGGCCAGCGGAGCGAACATCCCTCTCTTCACGAACGCCTAGCCGGCTACGCCGGAAGGCTCCATAGATCGACGCCCTCGTCGGCGAGCTGTGCGGCTTCTGGCCGGGCTTGCGCGCCAACGAGGCGGGCACACGCCGCCATCTCCGAGTCTTCGTCCAGCTCGGGGTCACCACCGCGGTCGAGGCCGACCGCCGCCAGCAGGACCCCCGACTTCATATAGAAACCGAGCAGTTTCCCGTCCTCCAGGCTCCCGCGAATCACGAACCGATCCCACTCGGTGGCGTGGCCGACGTACTCGAGCTTGTGCTCGTACTGGTCGGACCAGAAGGTGTGGACGTAGTCGTACGGAGTGGTCGAGCCGAGCATCGACCGCGCAGCGGCGCCCCCCATCTTCTCGCCGTTGTTGTAGTGCTCCACACGAACCCGTCCAAAGAGCGGGTGGAGTTGGTTGGCGACGTCGCCGGCCGCGTAGACGTCGGGAGCGCTGGCGCGACAGAGCTCGTCCACGAGCACACCATTCTCGACCGCCACCGGCGAGGCGAAGGTCGGCACGGCCGGTTCGATTCCGATGCCGACCACCGCGAAATCGCAGGGAATGCGATCCCCGCCGGCGGTGATGGCCGCCTCGACCCGGTCGGATCCCTCGAAGGACGTGACCTGACTGTCGGGGAGGAGTTCGACCCCGTTGGAGCGGTGGAATGCCGCGACCGCCCCGCCGACCTCCTTGCCCAGGACCCTCTCGAGAGGAGCGGTCCCCGGGAAGGCCGCGGTGACGCGAATCCCGAGCACGGTGAGGGAGGCCGCCACCTCGCAGCCGATGAAGCTCATGCCCACGACCACCGCCCGCCGATCGGCGACTGCCTCGCTCTTGATCGCCTCGCACTCCGCCAACGTCCGAAGCTGATGGATCCCCGCGAGCTCGGCCCCCGGGACGTCGAACCGCCGGTTCCGCCCACCCGTGGCTACGAGGAGCTTCTCGTATTCGATCTCCTTGCCCGTTTCGAGGACCACCTTGTGCGCGTCCGCATCCACGGCGGCGACGATCGACTCGAGCCTCTCGACCTCGTGCTCGCCGTACCACTCGGCGGGCCGGACATACCAGTCCTCGAGAGGCTCTTCCGATCGGAGATAGGTCTTCGAGAGCGGAGGCCGGCCGAAGGGGACGCCCGGCTCGCCGCTGATCAGGATGACGTGGCCCTCGAATCCTTCGTCGCGAAGGGTCGCGGCGGCATTGCCCCCGGTGAGGCCCCCACCGAGGATCACGAACGGCTTGCCGGTGTCTCGCGCGGGCATCGGCCGCATTCTGCCAGCGCGGGCCGTCCAGCTCATCGCGTTCCTGGCCAGCCAGCCAGTCCGCGCTACAGTCCGCCCAGCATCCGGTCTATGAGGGGAGTGCGCATGGCAATCGACACCGTCACCGAAAGCGCCCGGAAGGACTCGCGCGAGAGCTTCCAGGTCACGAACCCGGCCGACGGATCGGTCATCACGAGCGTGCCCCTCGACGGACCCGCCGAGGTCGGCGCGACGGTCGCCCGCGTGCGCGCCAACCAACCCGCCTGGGAGGCCCTCGGGCTCAAGGGCCGCGCCCAGTGGCTGTACAAGCTGCGCGACTGGATCCTCGACCATCAGGACGAGATCGCCGACACCATGCAGTTGGAAACCGGCAAGGTCCGCGGCGAGGCGGCCGGCGAGTCGGTCTACCTGACGGACCTCATCAACTTCTACGGCAAGAAGGCCGGGAAGTACATCGGGGAGGAGCGCGTCTCCGCGCACTCCCCGTTGATGAAGGTGAAGAAACTGCGAGTGCAGTACCGCCCCTATCCCGTCGTGGGCGTGATCAGCCCGTGGAACTTCCCGCTGATCCTCTCCCTCGGCGATGCGATTCCTGCTCTGATGGCCGGCTGCGCGGTCGTCATCAAGCCATCGGAGATCACCCCGCTCGGCCTCGCCGAGATCGTCGACGGGTGGAAGCGTGAGATCGGCGCCCCCGACGTCTTCGACGTCGTCAACGGTATGGGCGAGACCGGCTCGGCCCTGGTCGACGAGGTCGACTTCGTCCAGTTCACTGGCTCCGACCGGACCGCGAAGAAGGTCCTCGCACGCGCCGCCGAAACCCTGACGCCAGTGAGCGCCGAGCTCGGGGGGAAGGACCCGATGATCGTTCTGCGGAGTGCCAACATCGACAGGGCCGCGAACGCCGCTACCTGGGGCGCCTTCGCCAACGCCGGCCAGGTCTGCATCTCCGTGGAGCGGCTCTACGTCGAGGAGCCCGTCTACGACCAGTTCGTCCAGCGCTTTACCGAGGAGGTCCGCAATCTCAACCAGGGAATGGACGGCCGCGAGCACGGCAAGGACGTCGGGGCGATGACCTTCCCGCCGCAGACGAAGATCGTCGAGGACCACGTCGAGGACGCCCGCCAGGCGGGAGCGACGGTCCTAACCGGCGGCCAGCGTCTCGAGGGCGACGGCGACTGGTACCCGCCAACGGTCCTCACCGGCGTCGACCACTCGATGAAGATCATGCGTGACGAGAGCTTCGGCCCGGTCGTCGGGATCATGAAGGTCCGCGACGCCGACGAGGCCGTCCGCCTGGCGAATGACAGCCGCTACGGACTGGCGGGGTCGGTGTTCGGCTCGAAGCGTGAGGCAGAGGCGGTCGCGCGGCGGCTGGAGGTCGGCACGGCGAACGTCAACGACGTCCTGGTCGGGTTCCTCGCCTCGGACGTCCCGATGGGAGGCTGGAAGGACTCGGGCATCGGCTTCCGCCACGGCGAGTACGGGATCAAGAAGTTCGTCCGTCCCGAGTCGATCGTGAGCTCCCGCCTCATCACCAAGCGCGAGGCCCTCTACTTCCCCTACTCGGAGAAGCGCCGGGCACAGCTGCGGAAGATCAGCGACTTCTTCGCCGCCCGCGACTGGCGCCGCCGGTTGGGGCGCAAGCGGCCACCAGGCCGATCCACCTAGGAGCGAAGGCCGAAGGCCGTAGCGACTTGTGCTGGGCGGCCGCTCGTGGCCGCGACCTTATGGCGAAGCCGTCCTGAGATCACTGTCCAGCCTCCGCGCCTCGTGCTCGAACCATTCCGAGACCAGCCGCAGCCAGGCGACTTCCGATCGCGTTCTGATCCTGACGTATTCGGCATGCCGGTCTCCGGCGATCCGGATCGCTTCCGCGACCGAGAGCTCCCGATCGCCGTCGTCGGCCAGCAGCATCCAATCGGCCCGGCCTCCGGGACCCTCGTCCTCGAGGGCCAACCGGGTCCCGTCGCTCATCAGAAGCGCCTTCGGCTCGCGCCCGCCGACCTGTAGTCCCTGCACTCTGTTCGCTTCCATGTCGTCCCCTCTGTTCGTTCGCTGGGAAAGACAAGTGTGCGAGCGACCCGTAACACGGCGCTAAACCCTCGTTAACTGCTTCCGAAAGCCGCGCAATTTGCCGATCCCCGCGGCGCGGCGAGACGCGCTCTAGGAGGCCGGGACGAGCTCTTCGCGCAGCTGCTTGGCGGCCTGGACCATGTTGCGGAGGCTCTCCTCCGTCTCGGGCCAGGCACGGGTCTTGAGGCCGCAATCGGGGTTGACCCAGATCTGCTCCGGACGCAGCACGCGCGCCGCCTCATGGAGCAACTCGACCATCTCCTCCACCGTCGGCACCCGAGGCGAGTGGATGTCGTAGACGCCGGGGCCGATGTCGTTGGTGTAGCCCGTCTTCTCCCAGTCGTGCAGGAGCTCCATACGGGAGCGGGCCGCCTCGATCAGGTTGACGTCGGCGTCCATCGCCTGGATGTGCTCCATGATGTCGCCGAAGTCCGAGTAACACATATGGGTCTGGATCTGGGTCTCGTCGCGGACGACCGAGGTGGCGACCCGGAAGGAGTAGACGGCCCATTGCAGGTACTCGTCCCAGCGGTCGCGGCGCAGCGGCAATCCCTCGCGGATCGCGGGCTCATCGACCTGGATGATCCCTACGCCCGACTTCTCGAGGTCCTCGACCTCGTCGCGGATCGCAAGCGCGAGCTGCTCGCAGGTCACGGAGAGCGGCTGGTCATCGCGGACGAACGACCACTGCAGCATGGTGACCGGGCCGGTGAGCATCCCCTTTACGGGCTTCTGCGTCTTCGACTGCGCGTAGTTGATCCACTCGACCGTCATCGGCACGGGCCGGCTGACGTCGCCGAAGATGATCGGCGGGCGAACGTAGCGAGAGCCGTATGACTGCACCCAGGCGTTCTGGGTGAAGACGTAGCCGAGCATCTGCTCGCCGAAGTACTGGACCATGTCGTTGCGCTCGGGCTCGCCGTGCACCAGCACGTCGAGGCCGATCTCCTCCTGAAAGTCGATCACCCGGTCGATCTCGCCGCGCATCCGCTCCTCGTAGGTGGCGAGCTGGATCTCGCCCTCCCGCAGCTGCTTGCGAGCGGTACGAATCTCGTCGGTCTGCGGATAGGAGCCGATCGTCGTTGACGGGAACATCGGCAACCCGAACCGCGCCCGCTGGGCCTCCTTGCGCTGGGGAAACTCGGAGTCGCGGCGCGCATCAGCGTCGGTCAGGGCCTCAACGCGGGCGCGAACCTCCGGCGTACGGGTCCGGTGAGAGTCCCGGCGCGAGTCCCGGGCGCGGTCATTGGCGTCGAGCTCGTCCGCGATCGCGTCGCGGCCGTCGGCGAGGCCCTTGGCGAGTGTCGCCACCTCGCCCACCTTCTGGACAGCGAACGCCATCCAGGAGCGCATCTCGTCGTCGAGGTCGGCGTCCCCGCCGGCGGGCTCGGCGTCCAGGTCGATCGGTGAATGCAGCAGAGAGCAGCTCGTCGAGACCACCAGCTGCTTGGTGCGGGAGGCGAGGCCCTCGAGTGCATCGAGCGAATGCTCCAGGTGGTTGATCCAGACGTTGCGCCCGTCGACGAAGCCTGCGAACAGCCACTTCTCACCGAGGTCGTCCTCGGCCAGGAACTCCGCATTGTGTCGCCCGCCGTGCACGTGGACGTCCTCGCTGAGCACGTCTCCGTGCACGACCCCGGTGAAGTCGAGACCCACCCCGTCGATCGGCGCCTCCCGTAGGACGCTGAAGGCGTCGCCGACGTGGTCGAAGTAGGTCTTGACGAGGATGCGCGGCCGCTCGTGAACCTTGCCGAGCTCCTCGTAGGCGAGCCGTAGGGCGTCGAGCTCCCGCTCGCTGCGGTCCTCGACGAAGCAGGGCTCGTCGAGCTGCACCCAGGTCGCGCCCTGCTCGGCGAGCTTCTCGATCACCTCGCCGTACACCTCCACCAGCGGCTCGACCAGGTCGAGTGGGTCGAAGCGCTCGGGGGCTCCGTCGGCCGGCTTGGAGAGCAGCAGGAAGCTGACGGGCCCGATCAGCACCGGGATCGTGTCGATACCGAGCTCCTCCATCGCCTCTGAGTGCTCATCGAACGGCTTGGAGCTGGACAGAGAGAACCGCGTGTTCGGACCGAGCTCGGGAACGAGGTAGTGGTAGTTCGTGTCGAACCACTTGGTCATCTCCATCGCCGTCACGTCGAGCTCGTCGGTCTGCCGGCCGCGGGCCATCGCGAAGTACGTGTCTAGATCGACCTGGCCGCCGTCCCAGCCGTAGCGCTCGGGGACGGCTCCCACCAGGGCGATCGTGTCGAGCACTTGGTCGTAATAGGAGAAGTCGTTGGAGGGAATCAGGTCGATCCCCGCGTCCTGCATCAGCTTCCAGTTCTCGACCCGGATCGCCTTCGCCGTGGCGGCGAGCTCATCGGCCGAGGTCTGACCGCGCCAGTAGCCCTCGGTCGCGAACTTGAGCTCGCGATTGCGGCCGATGCGCGGGAAGCCGGAAATGTTGGAGAGCGCCATCCCTGATCAGGCTAACGAAAGCGGCGATGCGGTCCGCGGGCCGCGCTAGGCGGAAATCCGGTCGGCTTCCCGGTCTCGGCGGGCGCGCGGGCGCTCGGGAAGCTCGACCGGCGCAGCGGCCATCGCGCGGACACGCATGTCGGACCAGCTCACTCCCTCCCGCACCAGGGCGGGGACGCCGAGGGCCACGGCGGTGGCGATCTCAACCGCCTGCAGGATCACGCCGTAGGCGAGGGCGTCGGCCGCCGGCACGCCGAAGCCCTTGTTGAGGACGCTGATGATCGCCAGCTGGAAGATCCCGATGTTCGATGGGGTGGCCGGCACGACCGCGGTGACGTTGACGGCGAACAGACAGGCCGCGGCGGCGCCGATCGCGACCTTGTGATCGAGGCCGAGCGCCGCGAACAGCGCCCAGCAGGCCAGCAGCTGCAGGAACCAGGCGAGGAGCTGGGCCCCGGCGGCGAAGGAGCCCTTGCGGGGGTCACGGAAGACGGTCAGGCCCCGGCGCGCCTGCTGCAGGGCGCCGCGGACGGCCTTGATCGCGCGGGCGATTCGGCCCTGACCGTTCACCTTGACCAGCGAGGGCGCCATGAGCACCGCCAGCAGGACGAGCAGCGGGGCGGTCGAGACGAGGAAGAGCTTCTGGGTGCTCGCCTGGAAGAGGTCGGTGGTGGAGACGATGATGCCGCCGAGCAGGGCCAGGGCGAGGATGTTCAGGGCGGTCTGCGAGACCAGCGTGCCGATCAGGACCGGGAAGGTCTCCCGCATCCGGCCGATGTGCCGGGAGAGGACCATCGCCCTGGCCGGCTCGCCGAGTCGGGCGGGCAGGGTCGCGGACATGAGGACGCCGATCATCGTTGCCGAGGTGACGTCCCGGCGACGCACGTGGTACCGGGGGAGAGCGGCACGGGTGATCGCGATCCAGGAGGCCGCGCGCGCAAACATCGCGGCGACCATCAGGGCGCAGGCGATCAGGACCCATTTGAGGTCCGAGTCGATGATGTTGGAGGCGACCTGGTCGACGCCGATGCGCCGCGCGGCGAGTGCAGTCAGGCCGAGGCCGAGAACGCCGGCGACCGCAACGCCGATCTTGCGGGCCGCTCGCCGGCCCAGACTGCGGCCATCGAGAGGAGTGGGCTCGAGGGAGGGCAGCCGTTGCGCCGGCCGCCTCGGCCCGCCGTCGAGGGGGACGATCCCGGTTCGTCGCGCCACGCCCTCAACGGGCATGAGCGGCGACGGGACGGGCTCGATCGCGCGCTCGTAGAGCTCGGTGACCTCGTCGGCGATATGCGGCCAGGCGTAGCGCTTGGCGCTGCGGCGGCCGGCCTCACCCATCGCCACCAGCCGCTCGGGTTCGTGCGCAAGAAGTTGGAGCTCTTCCGCAAGGGCCTGCGGATCGGCGGGCGGGACGAGAATCCCATCGCTGCCGTTGGTGACGACGTCGCTGTAACCCGCGATCGCCGACGCGATCACCGGAGTGCCCGCGGCCATCGCCTCGATCAGGACCATGCCGAAGCTCTCACCGGCGAGCGAGGGCGCGCAGAGCAGGTCGGCCTCGCCAAGCTGGCGCCAGAGGATCGAGTCCGAGACCTTCCCCAACACGTCGATGTGGGACATCACGTCCGGATCGGCTACGCGCCGGGAGATCTCCTCGGGATCCGCGCCGACGATGGTCAGGCGGGAGGGGACGTGCTCGACCAACGCCTCGAACGCCGCGAGCAGCACGGGAAGCCCCTTGCGCTCCTCGGCGCGACCCACGAAGAGGAGGCGGAGCTCCTCGCTCGGGGCCTTCGGCCCCTGTGGGGCAGCCTCGATGTCGACGCCGTTGGGGACGATCGTGTACTCGCCGCCGAACCAGCGCCGCCCCGTCCAGGCTGCGGCCTCGGAGACGGCGATGCGCGCGGAGAGCTGGTTGAAGCGGCGGCGCGCCCCGAGCACGGTGGCCAGGTGATTCGGGAAGGCCTTGGTCGAGTAGGCGTGGAAGGTGCCGACCACCGGCGCGCCCCGGAAGACCATGGCGTCCCAGCCGACCATCGGCGCCAGGGGCTCGTGCACGTGGATGACGTCGTAGTTGCCGGCGTTGAGCGCGCGGCGGAGAGAGATGGGGCCCTCGGGGAAGACCGAGAGGTTGGAGACGGCGCCGTTGGCACCGACGCCGACGGTCCGGCCCAGCGGGACCAGATAGTCGGGCGCCTCCCGCAGTTCGGGATGGGAGCGGTGCAGGCGACGACTGATGGCGTCCGGCGGATCCCAGGGGGCCAAGACGCGAACGTGGTCTCCTCGGGCGATGAACTGCTCCGCGAGCGCCTCAACGTGCCTGTTCACCCCTCCCTGATAGGTCCAGGAATAGGGCGAAACCAGCGCGATGCGCATAAGGTCAGGGTACCGCGCCTGCTGGTTGTGATTAGTGGCGGAAGTCACACCTCGTTGAACTACCCGGCTGGGCTTCGTGCATTACGCGGGCCACTACGGATTCGTGCCTGGAGCCCGTGCCCAGGCGAAGGCCAGAGCGGCGCCCAGGGCGAGGACCCCAAGCGTCAGGAAGGTGGCCCCGGAGTCGTTCACGAGCACACCCACTGCCACCGCCACGCAGGCGCCGATCAGGCCTGCACGCACGAATGGAACTGGCCGCAGCCAGGCGTCGATCCGGCGCCACTGCGACCCCGCAAGGGCAACACCGGCGATCACGATCCAGAAGAGGGGGTTGGTTGCCGCCTGGGTGAAGTCGTGCGAGGAGAGCTCAAATCGGCGCTGCGCGACGTCGGCCAGGTCGCCCGCTCCGCCTGCGTCGAGCACCGAACGCGTCAGGTGAGCGTTGCCGCCCGAAACGAGGTCAATCACGGCAAGGAAGACCAGAGCAAGGAAAGGGGTGGCGATCAAGGCCGCGACCTGCCGCGCCGCCGACCCGTTGTGAGTTTCGAAGGGTCTTGGGTACCAGGCTGCGCAAAAGCTTCGAGATTCGCTCGCAGCAGCGAGGCGGCGGCGACCGCCGCGCCCACGGGCAGCACGATCGCCGCACCCACGTCGGCCCCGAAGCGCCCCGCCCCAAAGACGATGGAGGCAACCACGGCGGCGGAGAGGAAGGCACCAATCGCCCCCCTCCGGGTCACCCCCTTTCCCACAGCCGCCGTAAGCGCTGAGGCCAGCCCCGGCGGCGACGGGAACCATCACAGCGAACAGCGCCTCGAGCTCGTTGCCGATCCCGTAGAAGCGGACGCCGAAGATCGGATTCGGACCGAGGAGGGAGAGCTTGGTCAGCGCTGAGCCGGCGATGACATCGATCCCATACGCCGTCACCGTGGTCGCGCAGGCGATGGT
Source organism: uncultured Solirubrobacterales bacterium (assembly GCA_963740995.1). Lineage (GTDB taxonomy): Bacteria > Actinomycetota > Thermoleophilia > Solirubrobacterales > 70-9 > DASUPK01. Next base: position 325,610 of record CAVUGL010000004.1, on the reverse strand, counting down.
CAGGGCCCACCAGCCGCGAACCAGCCAGAGGGTCAGGGCGGCCAGCACCGCCGCCCCGAAGCCGACGAGCAGGCCCTCCACCGGTCCGCTCGGCTCGATGGCGGCTCCGGCGAGCAGCAGCAGGGGCATGTAGGCGAAGGCGAGGGCCAACCAGGCTAGGGCAGCTCTCCGCAGGTCCCGCCCGGTCAGACCGGCGATCGCCGCCGCGGCGATCCACGCGACCAAGGAGAGGATCACGACCGGCGTGCGTCGCTCGGGAATGGCTTCCAGGCGCCCGGCGAGGTCCTCGACTGCGGCCGGATCATCCGTCCTATCGGATCTGATCGGCTCGCCGTTCATCTCGCCTGGGATCGGCAGTCCGAATCGCCGCAGGATCGTCGGTGCGACGTCCGTGGAGAGGACGTAGCCGTCGGTGCGCGTCGAATCCGAGGTGAGGTCCCCGCCGAAGCCTGCACCGGCGATGCCGATCGGCACGGTCTGCTCGCCTGCAGTCGGCTGCGCGAACGCGATCAGAAGGCCGTCGGCGCGCAGACCGGTCGCCTGCTTTCGCACGACCCCGACCCCAGCCGAGAACACGCTCAACTCGCACCAGACCGCTCGACCTACTGACACCATCGCGCCGTGCCACCACCATTGCGGCGGATTCCGCGGCGGGCGCCGCCTCGGACCGGATCCCGGGCGGAAAGCAGGTCGACGCAAGCAGCCCGGGGACGATCTCGGCCGGCGCGCTGTCGGCCCTCCCGACGATCTTCGCCCAGTTGGGGACGTGGGCGTCGAAGTTCGGAAGCGGCGGCAGCGCACGGTCGTACAGCGACGTCGTCGATCCGGTTCCCCTGGGAGATGTCGAGGTAGGTCTGCTCTTCCGGGACCTTGCCGATTCCGGCGCTCATCACTCCTACGGACATGTGCGGGACCGCGGCGAGCTCCTCGATCGTGGTATCCGGCGGCAAGACCGCGACGGTCACGGTTTGAGCGTGGGCTTGCGCCGCCAGCCCGCACACGACGCGCCCTGCCGCCACGACGGTGGCCACTAACCTTCGCTTGGTGGCCGACCGGACGTTCGTCAAGTTCACGTTCTTCAAGCTCGACCCCGCCTGGCGCCGGCGCAGTGCCTCCGAGCGGGCCCAGGACAAGGCCGAGTTCCTGGCGGCTTGCGAGGACTTCGCGGAGGACCGCTCGCTGCGAGCGTATTCGACCGTCGGCACCCGGGGTGACACCGACCTGCTGCTGCTCGGCCAGAGCCCGATCCTCGAGGACATCCACACCTTCCACGTCGTACTCGGGCAGAGCGGCCTCGCCCGCTGGGCCTCCACGCCCTATTCCTATCTGGCGATGACCAAGCCATCGCCCTACTCCGAATCCGAGTCCCGCCCCGAGATCTGCATTTCGGAGCGCAAGTACCTCTTCGTCTATCCGTTCGACAAGAAGCGGGAGTGGTACGGCCTGCCCCTCGATGAGAGAAAGCGGATCATGACCGACCACATTGAGGTCGGTCGCCGCTATCCGGAGATCTCGATCAACACCGCCTATTCCTTTGGCCTTGACGACCAGGAGTTCGTCGTCTCATTCGAGGGCGACGAGCCCGCTGAGTTCCTCGACCTCGTGCAGGAACTGCGCGGCACGGAGTCGAGCTCTTACACCCTCCGCGACACGCCGATCTTCACCTGCGTGGCGATGTCGCTGGGGCGCGCACTCGATGCGCTCGACGGCACCGCGGCCACCGCGGTGACCCCCACTCCCGCCTAACCCAGTCACTACCCTTTCCGGCTCGCTGTGATCGGAACCCCCGAACAACCGCTGCGCGTGGCCATCGTCGGCTCGGGCCCGGCCGGCTTCTACACGGCCGAGCACGTGCTCAAGCACGAGGGCACACACGCGGAGGTCGACATGTTCGACCGGTTGCCGACGCCCTACGGCCTCGTCCGCTTCGGCGTCGCGCCCGACCATCCCAAGATCAAGTCGGTGATCCGCGTCTACGAGAAGACGGCCGCCCGCCCCGAGTTTCGCTTCTTCGGCAACGTCGAGGTCGGCAAGGACGTCTCCGTCGACGAGCTCAGGGAGCGCTATCACGCGCTCGTCTTCGCCTACGGAACCGCCACCGACCGCCAGCTCGGCATTCCGGGCGAGGATCTGGTCGGCAGCCATCCGGCCACCGAGTTCGTCAACTGGTACAACGCCCACCCCGACTTCGCCGACCGGGAGTTCGACCTCTCCTCTGAGCGTGTGGTGGTGATCGGTAACGGCAACGTCGCCGCCGACGTGGCTCGGATGCTCGCCCTGACGCCTGATGAGCTCGGCGAGACCGACACCGCAGACCACGCCATCGAGGCTTTCTCGGGGAGCAGCGTCAAGGAGATCCTGGTGCTCGGTCGCCGCGGGCCGGCTCAGGCCGCGTTCACCAACCCTGAGGTCCGAGAGCTCGGCGAGATGTCGAACGCCGACATCGACATCGACGCGGACGAGATGGAGCTCGACGAGCTGAGCCGTGAGTGGCTCGACTCCGACGACGCCGACCCGACCAACCGCCGGAACGTCGAGATCTTCACCGGCTTCTCCCAGCGCGACCCTGAGGGCAAGCCGCAGAGGATCGTGCTGCGCTTCCTGCGCTCCCCCGTCGAAATTCAGGGCGACGGCAAAGTGGAGAGGATCGTGGTGGGCAGAAACGAGCTGCAGCGTGACGACGGCGGACGGATCCGAGCTGTCGACACCGGCGAGCGGGAGACCATCGAATGCGGCCTGGTACTGCGCTCGATCGGCTACAAGGGGATCCCGATCGAGGGACGTTCCCTTCGACGAGCGCGCCGGGACGATCTCCAACGAGGGCGGCCGCGTCACCGACGGCGGCGAGCAGGTCCCTGGGGCTGTACGCGGTCGGCTGGATCAAGCGCGGCCCCTCCGGCGTGATCGGCACCAACAAGAAGGACGCTCTGGAGACCGTCGACAACCTCTTCGCCGATTTGGAAGCCGGCAAGGTCCCCGAGGCCGAGCTGGCCGGCGACCGCGGCTCGATCGAGGCACTGCTCTCCGAGCGCAGGCCCGACCACGTCACCTTCGAGGGCTGGCAGGCGATCGACGCCGCCGAGGTCGAAGCAGGCAAGCCGCACGGCCGCCCGCGGGTCAAGCTCTGCAAGGTCGACGAGCTGGTCGAGGCCTCCGGGGCGTCCAAGACGGCCGCCTAGCCGCGGCCGGCTACGCGTGGGCGGGCGTCGGGCCGCCCTGCGCCGTCCGCCATCGCCGCTCGATGTCCCGCAGCATCCGCGGGTAGACCAGCAGGTGCCGGAACGGCTTGATCGCGGCCATGTACGCCCGACCCTTGAGGCCGTTGGGCTTCACCAGCACGGCCATCTGACCGCGGTAGCCGCCGGAGCCGTCCGGGACCCAGCCGAGGTGGGCCACCCCGTGCATGGTGCGGTTGGCGATCTCGGCCGCGTACTCGTCGTGGAGTAGGTAGAGCGGGCTGAAAGGGAGCGCCGTTGACCTCGGACCTGGGTCCGCATCCCGCAGATCCTCAGGCAGGCGGTCCCGCAGGGTCGGCACCCGGGAGTCGATGCCGTCCTCCGGGGCGTCCCACCCGAACAGCTCCCCGAGCTTCCAGCGGAGCGCGAACAGGAAGCGGACGGCGGCGGAGGAGCTCTCGGCGGTGTTCGTCTCAGCGAATCTCTCGACCAGCAGATGGAAGTCGTCGGGGCCGCCCGGAGTGGGCAACGCCCACACGTCCTCCACTCGAAAGTCGGGGGCCACATCGTGAATACGCCAGGGCCGAGAGGTGTGCGCGCTGTTGGGGAGCCTCATTCGTGGACCTCGATCCATCCGGTTGATGATGTATACGCTAGCGTATAGATGGAGCCGCGTCAATGCCCGCACCGACCCTGACACCCCGCGACACCTGGATCGAAGAGGGACTGCGGGCCCTGGCCGCCGGCGGCCCGGATGCAGTCCGGATCGAGCCGCTGGCGCGGTCGCTCGGCGTCACCAAGGGGGGCTTCTACGGGCACTTCGCGGGCCGCAGCGAGCTGCTCCGGGAGATGCTCGACACCTGGGAGCGGACGATGGTCGACGAGGTGATCGAACGTGTCGAGGAGGAGGGCGCAGACGCCCGGGCCAGGCTGCGGCGCCTGTTCGCGCTCGCCACCTCCGGCGGCCGCAAGCTGATCAGGGTGGAGCTGGCGATCCGTGACTGGGCAAGACGCGACGAGGCTGTCGCCAGGCGGGTGAGGCGCGTCGACAACCGGCGCATGGAGTACATGCGCTCGCTGTTCGGCGCCCTCTGTCACGACGAGGACGAGGCCGAGGCCCGCAGCCTGCTCGCCTTCTCGCTGTTCATCGGGAGCCCATTCATCACGGCCGACCACGGCGAGCGCAGCCGCGCAGACGTGCTGGAGCGCGCGCTCGCCGATCTCCTCGAGCCCTAGCAGGTGAGGGCGGGCCCCCCAGCTTCCTAGAATCACGGCGATGGCGATCTCCATGGACGAAGTCCGCCTGATGATCGAGGCATCGCTGCCCGGCGCCAAGGTCGAGGTGGTGGACGAAACCGGCACCCAGGACCATCTGCGCGCCACCGTGGCGGCGCCGCAGTTCGAGGGCCTCTCGCGGATCGAGCAGCACAAGCTCGTCAAGAGGGCCGTGCAGACTCGCTTTGACGACGGCTCGATTCACGCTCTCTCCATCAAGACATCGGTGCCGGAGTAGCGGCTCCGCGTAGCCGCTCGATCCGGTCTGTATCGTGGTCGGAGATGACTGAACCCACTCTCAAGGACAAGGTCGAGGAGCTGATCCGGGAGAACCCGGTCCTGCTCTTCATGAAGGGCACTCCGGAGCAGCCCCAGTGCGGCTTCTCGATGCGGGTCGTCCAGGTGCTCGAGAGCTACGGCGTCGAGTACGGCGCGGTCGACGTGCTGCCGGCGCTCCAGCCGCTGCGCGAGGTGACGGCCGAGATCTCCGACTGGCAGACCTTCCCGCAGCTCTACGTCAACGGCGAGCTCCTCGGCGGCGCGGACATAGTCGCCGAGATGGACGAGTCGGGCGAACTGGCCGGCGTGCTCGGGGTCGAGCGGCCGGAGCGGCCGACGATGTCGGCCAAGCAGGAGCTCAAGGCGGACGACCCGCAGCAGAGCCCGCCGATCCAGATCGAGCGCTAGTCGCTAAGGCGGATCGGGCTAGACCGTGGCGGCCTCTTCGGCCGCGTCTTCCTTGACCTGGAAGGAAGAGCCGCAGCCACAGGCCGCGACGACGTTCGGATTGTTGACCGAGAAGCCGGCGCCCTGCAGCCCATCGACCCAGTCGACCTCGGAACCGAAGACGAACTGCATGCTCGTCTTGTCGACGACGACCGCCACGCCCTGATTCTCGAAGCGGTGGTCGTCCTCCTTGGGAGCGTCGAAGGCGAGTGCGTACTGGAAGCCGGAGCAGCCACCGCCGCGGACCGCGACGCGCAGAGCCTGCTCGGACCCGTTCTCCTGGTCTGAGAGCAGCTCCTTGATCTTGCCCGCGGCCTTGTCGGTCAGCGTGATTGGTTGAGACGTCTCGCTCATCGGCATGAATTGTAGTGACCCCTGTGGCTGATCTTGGATACTGGCCAGCCGTGGGCACGGAAGACCTCGAAATCCTCCGTCAGATGTGGGGTGAGATGCTCAGCTCGACGCCTGTGGAGATGAATGAGGCGGCCGCCGAGCGTTGGTGGCATCCGGAGATCGAATACGTCGAGGACCCGAAGTGGCCTGGATCGGCGACCTACCGCGGCCGTGAGGCGGTCATCCGCGCATGGCATGGCTACCTGGAGGTGTTCGGAGCGGTCGAGATGAAGGTGGAGGAGCTTCACGACGCGGGTGGCGAGGTGGTAGCGATGGTCCGTCTAAGCGGCGTCTCCAAGGGCGGTGACGTTCCCTTCGAGCATCTGTGGGCCTACGTCTGCCGGGTGCGCGACGGTCGGCTCGCCTACCAACGGGCTTACTGGGATCCAGAGGAAGCGCTGCGGGACGCGGGCGTCAGCTAGCCGCCGCGGAACCGGCCTCGGGTCGCTGCTCCTCCTCGCCGTACTTCCAGGCCAGGTACTGGCGGATCCGATGGGAGTCGTTGACGACCTCGTCCCCGTCGACCAGCACCGGGACGTACTTCATGCCGGTCAGCTCGACGATCTCCGGGCGGTTGGCGCGCCGGTAGGGCACGCGCTCGGTTCGATACTCCAGCCCCAGCTTGTTGAGCCTGCGCGCGACGGCGCCGCAGGGGCAGAGCATGTTGGTCCGGGTCGGACAGCGGTAGAGGACGCGCCGGGGCTCGGTCATCAGATGAAGGGATTTATTTTTTTTTTTTTATTTTTATTTTTTTTTTTTTTTATATTTTTTTTTTTGGTTATTTTTTAATTTATTAGTTATTTGTTAGTTAGTTTTGGGTTGGTTTGGCAGTAATAGATTTTGTTATTTATTTTGGGTGGGTTGTTGATATTGGGTTAGGGTGAGATATTTGGGTTGTTCGGGTGTATGGTTTGGGTTTGTAGGGGTTGGTGTGGGTAAGGATGAGGTGAAGTTGAGGCATTAGATAATATGGAGGGAACAGTAGTTTATAGATGCTTGGTTGTGGAATGGAGAAAAATGAGATAGAGGAGCAGAGAGGTAATGTTTATTCTATAAGTGATATGATAGGAGGGGAAGCGTAGTCGCAGAGATAAGAGATGAGAAGATAGAGAGGAAAGATGGTGTTATAAGGATACAGAAAGAAGTATGAGGGGCATAGGGGGCGGAGTCATAAATGATCAGGTAGAGATATGAAGAGATAGGGGAGATACTCATGACGGCGTCGTGACAGGTATAAGTATAGATCGCCTATACGACTAGGTCCCAATTCTACGACGTGTCCTCCGGCCAGTGGTAGAGAGTACATATCGAGACGGACACGCGATCAACTTATAAGCTTATGACTCAAGATGAACTCAGTCATACGTCCAATCGTACAGGATCAACTCAGAGGTATGGCTCACACATCTACGGCGAGATTAGAGGCAACCGTCCCCGACAGCACGAATCGCGGCGGCTTCGGCGTCGTCGAACTCATTAGTGCCGTGTCCGGGCGCGTCACGAGCTTGCCGAATGCCGTCGCGTAGGACTAACCGAGACTACCAGAGGTAGCGGGAATCCACGCCGCTTCGATCGCTGCGCATCAGCTCCTCGAGCCGGTCGCCGGCCTCAGGCGAGAGACTCTCGTCGCGGCCGAGCCGCTCGATCGTCCGCAGTCCCTGCTCGCGGGGCTCGGCGTGTGAGTCGCGGCCCCAACGGAGAGCCGGAACCGTGAAGGTCGCGCCCTCCTCGCGGGCGAGAGGATAGAGCCCGATCTGAGGACGCGGGCGCTCCACTTCTGACCTCATCGAAGTCCGCGTTGAGGCGGTTCCACTCGGCGCGCTCCTCCGAGGTGAAGCTTCGGCCGTGTGCCGCAGCCTCAAGCGCCTCGATCTCTGCACGAAGTTCCAGCTCTGTCATAGACCACTCCTTGTTCCGTCGCGGGCGGTATCGCCCTGTGATCTTGACGGTCGATCGGATTTATCTAGCGCCAGCTCCTTAGCGAGAGCTCTAGGCGGCTCTCAGACCTAGGAAAAGGATATGCAGCAGAGGATAGGAAACCGCTGCTTTGCATGGAAAGCAGCAGCTTTGGTAGGCGACCGCTACTTCCGCCCAGACCGCAGGCGTAGCCACAGCGGAGCAGATGTCCCTTCGATCGGATCGCCTGATCCAGCTAGCGACCGCGGCGCGCGCTCACGCCTTCCCGCCTCGGCCGCCTGGAGCGTCTCGCCAACACCGAACGTCGCTGGCGCAAGCTCCACGAACCAGAGCGCGGTCGACAGCACGTCGGCGAATCGGCATGGCCGTCGGCCAGGCGACGATCAACGCTCCCGGCGGGACCGCGGCGACCGTGGCCGAGCACTGGAATGGCACAAGCTGGCAGATCGTGACGACTCCCAATCCTCCGGGCTCGACCTTCAACTCGCTGAATGGTTTCTCCGCCCACCGCCGCACGACTGCATCGCGGACGGCAGCTCAGACACCAGGCCGCTGATCGAGCACTGGGACGGGACGAGTAGGTCGACCAGTCGAGCGCAGGGGGCAGGAGCTCGATGCCGTCTCAGCTCTGGGCATCTGGCGAGCACGGCAGTCGGGAAGATCCCCAACACCGCGGGGCCAGCCCTCGTCTAGCGCTGTTAGGCACCGGCTGGCACATCCAATCAACACCGAGCCCTCCCGGGTCCCAGTCCAGTTCCTTGGCAGGCGTTTCTGCCCCTTAACACCCAGCACAGCTGACGGCTACTCAGACACCGGCGGCGTGATTGCCTCTCTCTCAGCGCTGGGTCGGCCGCGTCAACTCGTGGATCTGCTTACCCGAGCCCGCGGGGCGGAGAGCGCGTCATACAACGGCGTGTCCTGTCCGGACGCACCCGTGTGTGTCGCGGTCGGAAGCTCCATCAGCTATCCGACGCCAGTCACGCGGGTGACGACAACGCTTGGCGCACGTCGCAGTGGCTCGACCTGGTCGGTCATGCCGACACCCAATCCTCATTCCGCTACGCGTTCGCCCAGCTCCACGGCATTAGCTGCCCGGGACGAAGCGTGTGTCATGCCGTGGGCATCGGGGATGTATCGGGCAGCCCCGGTCTGATCGCAGAACGCTACGACGGAGCGATATGGCAGCTATTGTCGATCTGTTCTGAGGAGGTAAAACGAACCCGTACTTAACCGGCGTCTCCTGTCCGAGCCGGCTCTACTGCATGGCCGTCTGCGGGTACAACTTTTACGGTTCCGGCGGCACACTGGCCGCGAAGTGGACACCCTGAACCGGGCTACCTGAGCCTCCTCTCGGCGAGATCTCTCTCGGTCCCGAGACCCGTAACGGCTACGACGACTGAGCAGTAAGCCCCAGTCAGGAGTACTGCTATACGGGAAGCGGCTATACGCTATGCATGGAAAGCAGCGGTACGCGCGAGATACTGCGTGGGCGATGTCGGAGGAGATCGTGGAGCTGGTGCGGCAGACCTACGAGGCGTGGAATCGCGGCGATCTCGACTGGGTGCTGGACCACATTACCCCCGACTACGAGTGGCGCACAGCGCAGCTTTACCCGATACCGATGCCGTGTATCGGGGGCGAGAGGGGTCCGGCAGTTCTGGAACACGTTCCGAGAGCCTAGGGAAACCGTCCTGATCGAAGTCGAGCGCATCGAGCCGATCGGCGACGATCGGATACTCGCCCTGCTCCGGTTCCATGGGCTAGGACGGGAGGGAGTCGAGGTGAAGTTGGAATACGCGAACCTAGTGACGATCGAGAACGGGGTGGCGAGTGAGAATGTCTATTCGCCGCTGGCAGCAGGCCCTCGAAGCGCCGGGCTGTCGGAGTAGGCGATGTCGGAGGAGAACGTCGAGACCTCCGGCGAGTCGTCGCAGCCTTCAACCGGGGGGCGACCCGCAGTCGCAGGAACTGTTCGGCCCGGAGGCGAGGATCGAGCCCTAGCTGGCGGGCGTGGTTGAAGGTGACGTCTATCGGAGACGAGCGGGGGCAATTGAATATATCTCGCAGCTGAACGACATCTATGCCGAGGTCCACGCCGACTACTCCCGAATCGAAGATTCGACGACGCTCCTGGTGTCCGGCAAGAACACCAGACGGGTCGAACAGGCGGCGTCCCCGTCGAGCAGCCTTGGTTCTGCGCCGTCAGGTACCGTCAAGGCAAGATCGTCTACAGGCATATGCGGAACCCGTACCGAGGCCCTCGAAGCCGCGTAGCTGTCGGAGTAGGCGATGTCGGAAAAGCAGTAGACCTTTGCGGGCCGCTTTCGAGCAGTTCACCCAGAGCGACTTCAGCACAATCGCTGATCTTCCGGCGAAATCGAGCTATACTCGCAGGAGATGCCCGAGCCGGCACCTTCGAGGTGGGGCGGCGCGGGAGTGGATATCTGCCTGGGTGAACTCCATCGACCGTTTGCTCAGGAGCCGGTCGAGTTCATGACGCGGGCGGCCACCAAGTCTTGGTAGAGTTCATACCGGGGCTGGACGGCGGGAAGCGACGTACCAGTGGAGACCCGGACGTGGTCGCTCTCGACCGTCAAAGACGGCGATATCCTCCGAACGCAGTTGTTTCAGAATCGGAGTGACACCTGAAGCCGCCGGGAGTCGGCATAGCCGCTTTGGACAGAGCAGCGGTATCCCAAATCTCTAATCGGCTGAAGACTCGCCGGCCTGCATCTCTGCCTTGGCCAGCTCGTCCCTGAGCCACTTATTCGTCAGCCGCATACGCGATGTCCTCGCGCCCATCAAGCGGGTCTACGGAGTAGAACACATCCCGTCCAGCCCTCGGGCTCGTTCCGCCTCCAAGCTCCAGGTTGGGTATCCCTCACATCGCGCTCAGCTTTGCGGGCATCCAACTCGGCGCGCTGCGGATGCTTCTACCACTCGCTCTCTATGAGACCTGGCTCGGCTGGCGCCAGTTGTCCGGTAGCGGTTCGGTATGTCACTCATCGTTTTTCCTTTCGTGTTTTTTGGAGTTTTTTTCGCGCGTTGGTGGTACGGCGGTCGCGTGCTTTCGCGTTTCACGATTGACCGGGTACCCCCCCGGGAGGGGATACTGCGTAGGCGATGAGGCTCTACGTGTGCTGGGGGACGTTCCGTCCCACCGGGGACACCCTTGCGGTAAAGCCCACGAAGCCTTGGTCACGGCGGGCTACCAGCCCGAGGTAGCAAGACCGGTGGCTGCTACCGAACCGACCCGCTCTTTCCAGGGCGGCGTGAGGTCAAGCGCCTGACCGGCAACTACAAGGTGCCCACGCTTGTGCTCGACAGCGGCACGATCATCGACAGCTCGCAGAACATCATCGAGTGGGCGCGGGCCAATGAAGCCGCCGGCCTTCGGGAATAGGCGATGTCGGAGGAGAACGTAGCGCTGGCACGGAAGGCCATTGACGCTCTCAACCGCAGCGACCTCGACGGCTTCCTGGCCTTCCTCAGCCCTGATGTCGTATGGGAGGCCCTGGTAGTGTCCCCGGGATTGGTGAGCTTTACCGCGGGCGCGCAGAGGTGCGAGAGTGGATCGAGCTGATGTGGGAAAACGCGGAGGAGGGCGTCCACATCGAGATCGAGCAGATAACGGACTTGGGTGATGACCGGGTCTTCATCGCCGTGGTTCTCACAGCACGCCGTAGGGGCAGCGGCGTGCCGTTTGAATACCGCACCTGGCAGATCGTCCTGTTCGCCGACGGCCTGATTACCAGACGCCGAGTCTTCTGGACCCGTGCCGAAGCCCTCAAAACCGCCGAGCTGCGAGAGTAGGCGATGTCGGAGGAGAACGTTGAGATCGTCAAGGAGTTCAGCCAACTCTTTGAGAAAGGCGACCGCGACAAGTGGCGTGAGTACTTCGATCCGGACGTCGTGTGGGACACCTCCGCGAGCAACTGGCCCTCGGCAGGCGTTCTTCACGGCCACGCGGGGGTGGAGCAGTTCTTCCGCGACTGGCTTGGAACCTGGAGGGACTTCGAAGTTGAATTCAGCGAGTACCTCGATGCAGGGGATTCGGTGGTGGTCGTCTTTCGCCAACGTGGCATAGGCCGGCAGAGCGGGATTCACATGGAGCGCGATTTCTTTTCCGTCTACGACCTGAGGGAGTCGAAGGTCGTGCGCTACCGCATGTACGAGTCGCGCGAGGAGGCCCTCAAAGCCGCCGGGCTGTCTGATTAAGCCAAGGTTCGGTACTCGGCTAGTCATGCCGCCTTGAGCTCCCGGGCCTTCTGAGCATCCCAGCGCCTCGAGGGCCGATAGGAAATCCGCTCGGAGTCCGCGCAGCCCTGGCAACGGATCTCCTTCGGCGAGTGCCGGAAGACCATGGTGTGCTGCCCAGCCCGCAGGGAGACGCCGCAGCGGTTGCAGCAGCAGTGGCGGCGAACCGGTGTGATGTACCAGCGGTCGGCTCGGCCCTTACTGCCGGCGATCGCTAGCTTGGCGCGGCGTTTCTTCTCTCTGCTCTTGTAACTCATGTTCTTCCCTTTCCTTCAGGCGGCAGGGGTAGCTGCCCTTACCGGGTGGTTTCCAATGTCTGATCTCGCCTAGGCCGCTGAGCGGTGGACTAGTCCGCTCGCATCTCCGCTCCCATACGGTCCGCTCCGGGTATCGCGTCCTTCCGTGCTGGTGACCGATCCGAATCCTTGGCGGGCCCGCGGAGCCTCATCGTCAAACCTGGCCGGTTCAACACCCCAGCTGGTCCAGAGCTCCCGCGGGGCTTGTGCGGCCGAGGGGCGAGTTACTGGCCGGGGCTACCCGGCGTGAGCGCCTACCCGACTTCGCCCCCGTTCTCTTTCGGGGAATCGGCCCCTGTGCCGCTTCCATTGGCTTTATTGATGCCAAGAAGTTCATTCAGCCGAGCCCTCGGGACCAACAAGCGCCGGCCGAGCCGGACGACCGGAAGCTCGCCACGGCGAGCCGCGTCGTAAGCGGTCGAGCGGCCGACGCCGAGCATCTGTGCCGCTTCCTCGATCGTGTAGACGGCGCGCTCGTTCATTCCCCAGGCTCGGCGGATCGCTCCAGCCACTGCTCGATGTCGCGCACCCGTAGCGCACCGCGCCGCCAACCGAGAGTGAGCGGGGCCCGCGGTGGACGTGACGCCAGTAGCGCAGGGTGCCCTCGGCGATCCCGAGCCACCCGGCCACGTCGCTCACGGTGAGGAGGGTGTCCGTGCGGTTTTCACTCGATGCTGTTCTTGAATCGCTCACGCGAACAATGATAAGCATTCCGCACATACATATGATGATCTGGTACACTTTTGTGCGATATTGGTACTAAGGAATTGAGTTGAAGACACCTGAACAGACGGCCCGCGAGCGCATCCGCGAACTACGCAAGCGCCACGGCTGGACTCAGCAGGACCTCGCGAGGGAGCTCAACTTGATCGGCGGCACCAAGATCGACCGCGCCGCCGTGGCGAAGGTCGAACTCGGGCAGCGCGGTCTCTCACTCTCGGAGTTTCTGCGGTACGCGCTGGCACTCGACGTCGCGCCAGTTCATCTGCTCGCCCATCCAGACGGAGATGAACCTCTGACGCTCGGCAGCTTCGAAGCCAGTCCTCTCGAGATGCGCGCGTGGATTCGCGGCGAGCGGCCGTTCTTCAACCAGAACGCGCGCTTCTACCTCTCTGAGGTTCCAAAGCAGGAATTCGATGAGCGGGTGGCCGACGCATGGGACCAGGCCACCGAGACACCGCCGGAGCGGGCCGACTGATGCGCGGTCACGTCAGAAAGCGGGGGTCGAGTTGGACTGTCGTCTACGACGAGGGACACGACGAGGGCGGACGGCGGCGCCAGCGTTCCAAGGGCGGCTTCACCACCAGGCGCGAGGCTGAGGCGTTCCTCGCCGACCAGCTCCGCCGTCTCGGCGACGGCTCCTATGCGCAGCCTTCGAAGGAGACGGTGTCTGAGTACCTGGCCGCGTGGCTTCCGGCGGTCGAGGGAACCCTGCGACCGCTGAGCATCCAGCAGTACCAACAGGTCATCAGGCTGCGGATTAACCCGTCGCTCGGCCGCGTGCGGCTCCAGTCGCTCTCGCCGGCACATCTGAACGGGCTCTACGCGGAGCTCGAGCATGCAGGACTCTCGACGTCGACGCGCCGCGGCACCCATGCCGTCCTGCACCGTGCCCTCCGCGATGCGGTGCGGTGGGGGAAGCTGACGCGCAACCCCGCCGACCTTGCGGACCCACGAGCCGGAGCGTCTCAAAGGTCGAAGCCTGGACGGCTGGCGAGCTCCGTCGGTTCCTTGAACACGTCGCAGGCGATCGCCTCTTCGCGCTCTGGCGACTGGCGGCGACAAGCGGAATGCGCAGGGGGGAACTCGCCGGACTGACGTGGCGCACTCTCGACCTCGACGGCGCGCGGCTCTCGGTCGAGCAACAGCTCATCCCCACCCGCGGCGGCGCAAGCTTCGGACCGCCGAAGTCGGCGCGCTCACGGCGGACGATCGCGCTGGACGGCGAGACGGTTGCGGCACTTCGCCAACATCGTGATGCTCAGCTGCTCGAGCGTGACTTCGCCGGGGACGCCTACGCGGATCGTGACCTGGTTTTCGCGGACGAGCTCGGCGGCGCGATCCACCCGATGCGGCTCACCGATTTATTCGGCAAACACCGCAAGGCGGTCGGAATAGCGAGCGGAACACTTCACATCCTGCGGCACACCGCGGCCACCCTCGCACTCACCGCCGGCGTTCCCGTACACATCGTGGCCGCACGGCTCGGAGACGACCCGAAGACGGTGCTCTCGACGTATGCCCATCTGCTTCCGCAGTCGGACGAGGTCGCCGCCGAAACGCTCGCCGCCGAACTCGCCCGTTAGCAATCGGTTAGCAAAACGGCCGCAAACCGCATTGGAATGCGGGGATAGCTAGATGAAGGGAATATGACGCAGGACGCCGCCGGTGGTGCGCAGCGCGAGGTCCGTGAGACGGTGCCCCTCGGTGCGTTCGCCGAGCTCCTCGAGCTGCCAGTTGACGGTGTCCTCGAGGGTCTCCTCGTGCGGCCGCGGCTCCCAGCCGAGCTTCTTTCGCGCCTTGTCGTTGCGGTAGGTGAACCACTGGCTTCCGGATCGCACCTCGTCGGCGGAGGTCGGCACGCGCCAACCGATCAGCTCCATCGCCTCGACGCCCGCCACAGCGAGCCGCCCCTGGATCCGCACCGGCGGGGGCGGCACGCCCGCGATCCGGCTCAGATCGGCGAACAGCCGCTGCTGGGTGAAGTTCCTGCCGGTGAGCAGGTAGCGCTCACCCTCCTCCCCGCGCTCGTCGGCGAGGACGTGGCCCCTGGCGACGTCGCGAACGTCCACGATGTTGATGGCTCCATCCAAGTAGCCGGGGATGCGGCGCAGCAGGAGCCGTCGCACCAGCGCGTTTGAGGTGCCGCTCGGATTCGGATCCTCGGGGCCGAGGACGAACGACGGGTTCACGATCACGACCGGCAGCCCCTTGGCGGCTACGCGCATCGAGACCAGCTCGGCCTCGTGCTTGGAGTTGATGTAGGCGATCCCGAGACGGCCCACCGTGAACGGGTGGTCCTCGTCGATGGTCTCGCCCGGGCGCGCCGCGCCGACTGCGCTCGAGCTCGAGGTGAGCACGGCGCGGACGACGCCGGCGCGCAACGCCTCCTCCATCACGTTGCGCGTCCCCTCGACGTTGACCTCGAAGACGCGGCCGCGGTCCCGGCTTCGCATCGAGGTGGTACCTGCGACGTGGAAGACCCGCTCGACGCCCTTCATCGCCTTGCGGACCGCCTTGCGGTCGGTGACATCGCCGACGGCGCGCTCCCACTCGATTTCCTCGAGCGGCTCCGTGTTGCTCTCCTTGCGGACCAGCAGCCTCAGGTCGTCGCCCCTGCGAGCGAGCTCCTTGACCAGATGGAGACCGACAAAGCCCGTCCCGCCGGTGACGAGCGTCTTGGACATAGGGCGGGCATGGTAGAACGCTCGAATGCCCTCGACCGCCGTGGTCGCCGACACGACCTCGTACCTGACGCCGGAACTGCTGGCCGAGCACGACATCAGGCTCGTCAGTCTCTACGTCGGGGTGGAGGGAGAGCAGGAGAGGGAGTCCGACATCAAGGACCTCCACGCGTTCTACGAGCGACTGCGCGTCTCCGACCAGACCGTGACCACCTCGCAGCCGTCGGTAGGCGACTTCATCTCGGTATACGAGCCGCTGCTGGCCGAGGGCAAGGAGATCGTCTCGATCCACCTCTCCTCCGGCATCTCCGGTACCTATGAATCGGCGATGCAGGCGCGTGAGCGGCTCACCGCCGAGGGCAAGGGCGGCGAGCGCATCGTCGTCTGCGACTCGTCAACGGGTGCCGGCGGGATGGGGCTGATGATCCTCGCGGCCGCCCACGCCGCCGAGAAGGGCGAAAGCGCGTCTCAGGCGAAAGCCCGCGCCGAGACGGCCCGGGAGGAGCTCAAGATCTGGTTCGCGGTCGACACGCTCGACTATCTGCGACGTGGTGGCCGGATCGGCGCGGCGCGCGCCTGGATCGGCACCACCCTGAAGATCAAGCCGATCCTCACCCTCGAGAACGAGATCACCCCGATCGAGCGGGTGCGCACCCGCGCCCGGGCTTTCGAGCGGATGGTCGACTACGCGCGCCAGCGCCACGAGGACGGCGCGGACTCGTGGGTCGTCCAGCACGTCCAGGACCCGGAGACCGCGCAGCGGCTGGTTGAGGCCTGCGAGCCGATCTTCGGCCATGACCCCGTCTTCGTGTCCGAAGTCGGTCCGGTGATCGGGGCGCACGTCGGGCCGGGACTGCTCGGCGTCGGCGGCGTGCCGACGTCGACTCTCGAGTTTTGAAACGGGTCGCGCTCACGCGCGCCCTCGCATCAAACTAGGAACGTCGGCGCCTGAGCGCGATCGCTCCGCCGATCAGGAAGCCGACGACCGCCGCGCCGACGGCAAGCTCCGAGCGGTGCTCGCGGATCTGGCGGCGCACGTCCGTGACCTGCACCCAGCGGCTCCGGAGAGCGTCCACCGAACGAGAGAGCTCGTTCCGCTGCTGAACGATGTCGTTGCGGATCTGCTCGGCGGAGCGACTACCGGGCGGCGGGGGCGTCCAGCGACCGTTGCCCTGAGTCTGAAGGGTCCGGCCGGCGGGGGATGCGAGGCTGTGCGACAGCACAAGCCGTTTAATCATTCGCGTCCTCCTGTCCGTTCTGGTCGAAGGCCGCCTTGATCTCCTTGGCCTCCTCGATCGCCATGTCAGGGGTCGGCGGGGCGGAGCGCTTGAACGCGCGCCAGGCGAACAGCCCCGCTCCAGCAGCAATCAGCAGGAAGAGGGCCGCCTCGACGAAGAAGCCGGCCCAGAAGTTGTTGAAGACGAGGTCGTTGAGCAGCCAGGCGAAACCGTGCATCAGCATCGCCAGGGCCAGCAGGACGAAGATGCCCGCCGCGAGCCCGGCCACCGAGCCGCGCAGCAGGCTGTTGAACTTCTCGGTGACCTCGGTCTTGGCGAGCTCGATCTCCTCGCGGACCAGGACCGAAGCGCGATCGGAGACCTCGAAGACGAGCTCGCCCACTGTCATGTCCTCTGGGGCCTTGGCGCCGTTGCCGGCGGACGGAGCCTGGTTCGGCGGAGGGGAAGCGGCCGGCTCCTGCGGCTGAGTGCCCTCGCCGTCGGTCATTCGGGTGGCTCCTCGTTGAAGACGCGGCGCCAGATCACCTCGGAGAGCCGGTGCGCGGCCACGGTCGCCAGCGCGCCGGTCGCCGCCAGCAGGCCCGCCCAGATCAGTCGCCTCAAGATTTCGCTGTCCATTTGCCCTCCTCTCCCGGGAACGCGCTACCCGGGTTCTTGCGAGGAGTAAACCAACTCGGGGCCGTGCCCGTTGGCCTGCGGGACGCTGCGCTCCGCGTAGGTCGCCCAGCGCTCGAAGAAGGTCCGGTAGACGAGATGCGTCCAGCGCGGATCGGCCGCCTCGAGCAGTCCATGGGAGCCGGCGCGCAGGATCCAGACGCGAACCAGGTCGTTGTCCTTGGCCGCCTCCGCCAGCATCCGCGCCTGCTCAACCTTGATGATGGGGTCGTCCTCCGGGTGCAGGACGAGCAGGGGGACCTTTGCGTTGGCGACGCGATCGAGGCCCCGCGAGTTGTCCCAGATCTCGTCGGCCTCGACGCCGTAATACGGCGCCGAAACGACCTGCATCGCGCTCATCATGTCCTCGGCCTCCGGTGGCCACCGGCCGGAGCGCACGCGGGAGATCAGCGCAGCCTCGAAGGCGCGGTGGATCGGGTAGCGGGGATGGCCCCTCGGGACCGGCTCCGAGAGCCTCTCCCAGGCGAGCTTCGGGACTGCAGGCGGCGAGACCGCGAGGATTCCGCCGTCGAGTGTGGTCGAAGTCTCCTCCTGATCACAGGCGTTCAACACCGAACTCCCGCCGAGCGAGATGCCGAGCGCGCCGACGCTGGTCCCGCCGAGCTCCTTCATGTAGCGCGCGAGGGCGAGGATGTCGAGGCCTTCCTTCCATCCACCCGTGGATGGCGCCGGGCTGGTCAGCTCCGTCATCCCGAAGCTGCGCAGATCGAGCGCCGCGACGTTGAAACCCCACTCGTAGAACGCCCGGACCGCGATCTGGCGGACGTAGTCGAAGCGGCTGTTGGTGAAGAGACCGTGGACGACGATCAGCGACGGCCTCGCCGCCTCCTGAAGCGCAATCGACGCGGCGATTCGCTCACCGTCCGCGCCCTCGACGATGTGGTCCTTGAACTGACCCGGATAGCGGTAGCCGATCACGGCTCCCTCCCGGTGCTGCGCGACCACGAAATTGGAGATGTCCGCAAAGCCGCGGCGCAGCTCCGCGAGGTCCGAGTGGTGGAGGTGCTCGGGAATCGCCTGCAGGTCGCGCATCAGAGCGTCCATCGTCCGCTCGCGCTCCGGGGGGACCGGCAGCGCTCGTTGACCGCGACGCTCGAGCGCCCTGAGAAAGTCGCGTACGCGCCCGCCGAGCAGCTGGCCGAAGAGCCAGAGAGGCAGCAGCACGATCCCGAGCAGGACGTTGACGAGCTTGGCCGCACCGTGCAGAACACGGTCCTGTCGCTCGGTCCTTGCCAGCCCCTCCCACACGAGTTAGACCACCGCGTCGCCGACGGGGCGCGGCTCGAGGCCGTCGCAGATGGTCTCGATCACCAGCCGCTTCGCCCGCTCCATGTCCGCGTCGCTGCCCGGCAGCGAGCCGAAGATCCAGCCGGTGAGCAGCTGTTCGATCGCTCCGTAGAAGACCAGGGCGGCGAAGTTCGGGTCCACGTCGTCCCGGAACTCCCCCGCCTCCTGGGCGTCCGAGACGATCTCGGCGACCAGGTCGTAGGCCTGCCTGATCTCAGGAAGATGGGTGCGGCCGAACGAGTTGGCCGCCCGCGTCACCTCCACGATGATCACCTTCATCAGCTCGGGCTCGTGGCGGTAGGACTCGATGATGAAGTTGGCGACGCCGGCGAGCTTGTCGCGCGGCGGGGCGTCACCCTGCCGCACTTCCCGGCTCGCCTCGACCAGCAGCGCCCAGCGCTCGGAGAAGAGCTCGTTCAGCATCTGGTCCTTCGAGTCGAAGTAGTGGTAGACGAGCCCGTAGGCGACTCCGGCCTCGGCCGCCACATCGGAGACCCTGGCGCTGTGAAAGCCCTGCCGGGCGAAGACGGTGATCGCGGCGTCGAGGATCGCGCGGCGCTTGTCGGGGGCCGGCGTCTGCGACATCAGGGCGCTCCCGTGGTGGCGGCGGGCTCGGTGGACGACGCCTGCACTCCGTTCGACTCGCCGTCGTCGGGCCAGCGGTAGGCCTCGGGACGGCGGTGGCGCAGCGATGGCAGGCTGTCTCGCATCTCGTTCTGGATCGCGAAGTCGAGGTCGGCGGAGACGAAGCACTCAGTGTCGGCGGCCTGGGTCAGAACCACACCCCAAGGGTCGACGATCATCGAGCGCCCAAAGCTTCGATAGTGAGGGGGCGCGAACCCGACCTGACCCGCCGCGACCATGAAGACCTGGTCCTCGATGGCGCGGGCGCGGATCAGGACCTCCCAGTGATCGCGCCCTGTGCGCTCGGTGAAGGCGGAGGGAACAGTGATCACGCGGGCGCCCCGCAGGGCGAGGATCCGGTAGAGCTCGGGAAAACGGAGGTCGTAACAGATGGTCAGCCCGACCGGCGTCCCAGCGACCTCGCCGAGCGCGATCGCATCTCCGGCCTGCTCGACCTCGGACTCCCGGTACGAGACGCCGCCGACCTCGACGTCGAACATGTGGATCTTGCGGTAGATCGCTCGCTGTTCCCCGTCGGGCCCGAACATGACGGAGGTGTTCCCGAGGCGCTCCCATTCCGGGACGACCTCGGGAAAGCTGCCCGCGACCAGGTGGATCCCCAGCTCGCGCGCCCACCCGGCGGCCGCGCTCAGCGCCGGTCCGTCGAGCGGCTCGGCGCAGGAGCGGATCGCCTCGGGCGACCCGAGCACCGTCCACTTCTCGGGCAGGACGACCAGCTCGGCCCCGTCGGCCGCGGCGCCGCGAACCAGGCGCTCGGCAACCTCCAGGTTGCGGTCATATTCATCGGTGGAGTTGAGCTGTACTGCGGCGGCGCGCATATCTCCCCGGGCGCGGCCCGGCTTCCGCGGCGCGGTCCGGGTTCGGTTGACTGACCAGTCAATCTAGCGGGTACACCGCCGGGAAACGGCGCCCGGCGCCCGCATAGGATGGCCTGATGAAGGCTCTGGTCACCGGGGCTACGGGGAAGGTCGGTCATGCGATCGCCTCCGCCCTCCTCGATAGGGGAGACGGGGTCCGGGCGCTGGTCCGGGATCCGAAGCGTGCGGCCAGCATCCTCCCCGCCGGAATCGAGCCGATTCGGGGCGACGTCACCGATCCCGACAGCCTGGCCGCCGCGGTCGAGGGGTGCGAGCTCGTCTTCAACGCGATGGGGATGCCGGAGCAGTGGGTGCGCGACGAGGGGATCTTCGACCGGGTCAATGCGGTCGGCAGCCAGCAGGTCGCGATCGCCGCGAAGCGGGCGGGCGTGAGCAGGTTCATCCACACCTCGACTCATGACGTCTTCCACGCCGAGACGGGAGAGCGTTTCGACGAGACCATGCTGGCCGACTATCCGAAGGGAACTGCGTACGAGCGCTCCAAGCAGCACGCCGAGGAATTGGTGCTGGCCGAGCGCGACGGAATGGAGATCGTGGTCCTCAATCCCTCCGGCGTGTACGGGCCCACACCCTCTCCCACCCCATCTTTCGAGAACGAGATCTTCGAGCCCGTCGTGCGGAAGCGCCTGCCCGCGGTTCCACCGGGCGGGACCGGATACGCGTTCGTCGAGGGCGTCGCGGCCGGGCATCTGCTCGCCGCCGAGAAGGGGAAGGACGGCGAGCGCTACATCCTCGCCGACGGCTATGCGACCTTCCGAGAGATCGCCAAGACGGTCAAGGAGGTCGCCGGGCGCGGCAGGGTCCCGCCGACCATGCCCGTCCCCGTCGCCAAGGCCGTCGCGGCCCTCGGCGCCGGCGTTTCGCGCGTGATCCGGCGCCCTCCGCTGCTGCCGAAAGGGCAGCTCACCTACATCCTCTGGCAGGCCCGACCGGACTCCTCCAAGGCCCAGCGTGAGCTCGGCTGGGAGTTGACCCCGCTCGAGGAGGGCGTCCGGCAGACGCTCAACGCGATGGGCTTGCTGGAGGGCTGAATCGCCCGACGCCCGGGACGAAGCGGCCTACCCGTGAGGCGTAGACGCGGTACCCGTCGCCGTGTGTGCGGACCAGATACGGCTCCTCCACGGCCCGGACCTGCAGCTCGAGGCCCACGGCGATCACCAGGACGGCCGCAAACGCCAGCCACGTCGGGACTATCAGCGCAAACCCGGTCCAGCCGACGATCATCGCCGTGTAGATCGGGTTGCGAACGATCGAGAACCAGCCCCTCGTGACCAGGGCCGTGTCCTGGTCGTCACTCACCCCGATGCGCCAGGACGCCCCCATGCCCAGCTGAGCTGCGAACACGGTGAGGCCGCCGCTCGCCGCCAGGACGATGCCGACGACGTGGACGGCGTCCGTGTCCAGTGCGTCGATTGGTTCCAACGAGTCCTGCAGGACCAGGACCAGGGACACCACGCTCATGGCCATCCCGCCGACGAAAAGGATCCCGCTCAGCCAGTCGACGGGCCCTGCCCCGCGGCGGAAGCCGACCAGGCCGGTTCGGCCCGTGCGGATCAGCTGGATCATCACCCGCACCGCGAGGGTCAGGACGGCGAAGCCGGCCAGCATCCAGGCCGCGAGCGTCGCCATCGGGCGCTAGCCGGCGCGGCCGGCCTTCTTGCCGTTCGAGTCCTGCTCGGAGCCGCGCCGCCGCTCGAGCTCCGCCACCAGCGCCTTGGTGTGCATGGCCGCGAGCAGATCGTTTAGCGGCTGGGTGCCGGCCTCGATCAGCGTCATCGCCTCGTCGGCGTCCATCTCGCCGGCCAACCGCTCCATCAGGACGTCGACCTCCTGCTTCACCAGCGCCGCCATCGCGTCCTTGTAGCGGAGCGTGTCGTAGACCGTGAAGCCGATTCGCTCCTCATAGCCGCCGGCGCGGAAGCGGCTGATCGCCTCGACGATCCGGACGTCGCTGGGCGAATAGCCCTTCTTGTCGGGTGTCAGCACCTCCAGCTCCGCGAGCCGGTCGAGCACGTCCTTCGGAATGTCGTAGCGGTGGCGGACCTCGGTGGCGCTGACCCGCTCGCTCTCCGTCGCGAGCGCGTGCTCGAGCAGCCGATCCCCGAGCTCGATCAATGCCTTGGCGCGATCCGGGTCCTCCTCGAGCAGGTCTTTGATCACCCGGAGCGGCATGTAGCGCTCCTCCTGGAGCTGCTTGATCATCTTGATCCGGTCGACGAACTCAGCCGGGTAGTAGGCCATGTTGCGTGAGGTCTTGACCGGTTCCGGCAGGAGGCCCTCCCGCAGGTAGTGCTTGATCGTCGCGGCGGAGACGCCGGACGCACGGGCCAGTTCGCCCATGCGCAGCATCTCCTCGTTCTCCTGCGTCGCGCCGTCGCGCGCCCTCGCGTCCGCAGCACTCATGCCAGGAACGGCTCCTCGCGCTGAGCCGCATCCGGGCCCTTCGCGGCGCCGGATTCCTCGAGTGCCTGGATCTCCTCGGCCGAATAGCCGGCGTCACCCAGGACCTCGGCGGTGTGCTCGCCGAGCGCCGGCGCCGGGCGCTCGATGCTCGCCGGCGTCCTCGAGAGCTTGATGGGGAAGCCGAGCTGCTTGATCTCGCCCATCAGCGGCTGCTCGTAGGTCACCGTCATCTCGCGCTCTCTGGCGAGCTCGGAGGTGAGCGCCTCATCGAGGTCGAGGATCGGCTCGATCATCGCGTCGTGCTCGTCGTTGAAGGCCTTCCACTCGGATCGGGTCCTGGTCTTGAAGATCTCCGCGACCTGGCGGTGGGCATCCGAGCCGGGCTTCTCGAATTGCTTCTCGATCAGGTCCTCACGGCCGACCCCCTTGCAGAACCGCTGCCAGAACTTCGGCTCGAGAGCCCCGCATGTCACCCAGCCGTCGGATGCTTCATAAGGCCGGTAGCAGATGATTCCGCCCGAGAGCATGATGTCGCCGCGCTCCGGGACCTCGCCGGAGCCGAAGTAGCGGGCCGCTTCCATGACGAGCCATGAGAGCGAGCCGTCCGTCATCGAGATGTCGACCATCTGGCCCTGACCGCTGCGGCGCGCCTCCTGCAGCGCCGCCAGGATCCCAACCGCTGCCATCAAGCCGCCGCCGCCCAGATCCGCGATCTGCGCCCCCGACTGGATCGGGGGTCCGCCGGCCTCCCCTGTGAGCCCGAGGATTCCGTTCAGACCGAGGTAGTTCATGTCGTGGCCGGCCCGGTCGCGGTTCGGCCCGTCCTGGCCGTAGCCGGTGATCGGGCAGTAGACGAGGGCCGGGTTCGCCTGGCGCAGCACGTCGAATCCGACCCCGAGCTTGTCGAGGACGCCCGGTCGGAAGCTCTCGACCAGGACGTCCGCCGACTCCGCGAGCTTGATCAGGGCCTGGCGGCCGCCCTCCTGCTTCAAGTCGAGGCGAACGGAGCGCTTGTTGCGGTTCAGGGCGAGGTAGATCGCCGACCGTGTGCCGAGCGGTGTGTGCTCCTCGGAGCCGTAGTAGGGCGGCGCCCAGCGAACGTAGTCGCCCTGGCCGGTGTCCTCGACCTTGATCACGTCGGCGCCCAGATCCGCAAGCAGCAGCGTGCAGAAGCCACCGGGCAGCAGGCGAGTCAGATCGAGGATCTTGACGTCCTCGAGCGGACGGCTCACGCCCTGGCCTTCTCTCGCTTGGGGACGCCGAGCAGCTCGCGAGCCTCGGCGACCGTGGCGGGGCGACGGCCGACGTCCTCCGCCATCTGCCGCGCCTTGGCGATCAGCTCGCCGTTCGACTTCGCCATCTCGCCGTTGGGCAGATAGAGGTTGTCCTCGAGCCCGGCGCGGACGTTGCCACCGAGGTTGAGAGAGGCGGCGAGCAGCTTCCACTGGTCCCGCGAGACGCCGATCACCTGCCAGTTGTTGGGGCCGTCGGCTCCGCCGGGGATCTGCTCCGACATGAAGGCGACGTTGCGGGCATTGGGTCTGATTCCGCCGTTGACGCCCATCACCAGCGAGATCTGCAGCGGCGGGGTCAACGTCCCCATATCGAGGAAGGGGTCCAGGTTGGCGACATGACCGGCGTCGAAGCACTCATGCTCGGGCTGGATCCCGAGCTCGTTCATCTCGGTCAGGAACGCGGTGATCGTGTCGAAGCTGTTCTCGAAGACCGCCTTGAAGACGAAGTCCTTGCGGCGCCGGGAGTACTTGGCGTAATTCATGGAGCTCATATTCAGAGCGGCGACGTCGGGCCGGAGGGCGCGCAGATATTCCAGGCGCTTCTCGATCGGCACCCCGATCGCGCCGGTCGAGTAGTTGATGATCACGTCGTCGACCTCGGCCCGGATTGCCTCCGTGATCGCTCGGAAGTCCTCGATCTCATACGAGGGAGTGCCGTCCGGTGTGCGGGCGTGGATGTGGATCTGCGAGGCGCCCTCGTCGACCGCCCGGCGAGCCTCGGCCGCGTACTCCTCGGGCGTGTAGGGGATCGCGGGGCACTGGTCGCGGTTGGCGATCGCGCCGGAGATCGAGTTGCTGATGATCACCGGGTCCTCGAAGCGGCTCATCGGGTGACCTCCTCCCCGGAGGCCGCGGCTTCCGCTGCCTCTCGGTCCAGGAAGCTCTTCATCCGCGCCACCTTGCCATCGCGGAACCAGAGGACCGAGTAGATCGGTTGGTCGAGCTCGAGCTCGCTGCCCCGACCTTTGGCCGTCAGCCGGCCGATCCCAATCACTCGGTCGCCCACCTCATGGAATTCGTCCACCTGGAGCCGGAAGGTCTCCCAGGTCTCCCCGAGGGCGTCGAAGAACCGTCGGAACTCGTCGTGCCCCTTGGTGGAGCCCCCCTCGACGCCGCCGGCGATCGCCGGGACGAATTCGACGTCCGAGGTGCTGACTTCAAGCATCGCTGAGATATCGCCGGCCGCCCATCCCTGATATCCGCGTCTGGCCACCTCGAGGTTGCCCGGGCTTGTGTCCGTGGGGTTCTCGGTCATCTGGGACCTCGTTCCTCGATGGACCCCACGCTCTCACTCATACCGGCATCACCCCGTGCTTCTTGTAGGGACGCTCGACGCGCTTGTTGGCCGCCATCCGCAGGCCGCGGACGATCGTCGGCCGCGTCTCGCGCGGGTCGATGACGTCGTCGATCAACGCGTTGCCGGCGGCGATGTAGGGGTCGATCTGCTTGCGGACGGCCTGGAGCATCTGCTCGCGGGTCGCCTCCGGGTCGTCCGAGGCCTCGATCGCCGAGCGGCCGATGATATTGACCGCCCCCTCGGCGCCCATCACCGAGATCTCGGCGGAGGGCCAGGCGACGATCAGATCCGGCTCGTACGCCTTGCCGTTCATCACGTAATAGCCGGCGCCGTAGGCCTTGCGGACGACGACCGTCACCTTCGGCACCGTCGCTCGCGAGACGGCGTAGAGCATCTTCGCGCCGTGGCGAATGATCCCGGCGTGCTCGACCTTCGAGCCGACCATGAAGCCGGGCACGTCCTGGAGGAAGACGAGCGGGATGTTGAAGGCGTCGCAGAGGTTGATGAAGCGAGCGGCCTTGTCGGCCGAGTCGTTCTCGAGAATGCCGCCGAGCTGCTTCGGCTGGTTGGCGACGATGCCGACCGGCTGGCCGCCGAAGCGCGCGAGGCAGGTGATGATGGTCTTCGCGAACTTCGGCTTGATGTCGAAGATCTCGCCGTCGTCGGTGATCTCTCGGATCACGTCGTACATGTCGTACGGATGCCTCGCCGACTCGGGAACGATGTCGAGGAGCTTCTCCGACATCCGGTCCTCGGGATCCTTCGTCTCGCGGATGGGCGGGCGCTCCTCGCAGTTGGCGGGAAAGTAGGAGAGGTAGTCCTTGACGACCCGGATGCACTCCTCATCGTCCTTCACCTCGAGGTCCCCGACGCCCGACTTGCGGCAGTGGACCTTGGCCCCGCCGAGCTCCTCCATGGAGATGTCCTCGCCGGTGACCGCCTTGGTCAGGTGAGGCCCAGCGAGCGCCATGGCGCCCTGGCCCACGACCATCGGGACGAAGTCCGAGAGGGCGGGGATGTACGCGGTCCCCGCCGCGCAGGGACCGAGCATGGCGGCGACCATGGGGATCACACCCGACATCACGACTTCCTCCTGGAAGAGGTGACCCGAGCCCGCGAACAGGGATCCCGCAGCCTCCTGGATGCGAGCACCCGCGGAATCGAGCAGCCAGATGAACGGCATCCGCTTCGAGAGCGCCATCTCCCGCAGGCGCCCGACCTTGAGCTCGCCGGTCATCCCCATCGACCCGGCCATCACCGTGAAGTCGTAGGCGGCGATGCAGCAGCGGCGGCCGTCCACGTCACCCCAGCCGGTGATCACGCCGTCGGCCGGCGCCTCTCTGCCCTCCATGTTTCGCTGTGAGAAGTGGGGCCGGCCGTGGACCCCCATCTCGGCGAAGGTGCCCGGGTCGCAGAGGAGGTCGATCCGCTCCCTCGCAGTGAGCTTGCCCCGCTCGTGCTGAACCGCGATCTTCTCCTCGCCGCCACCGAGCTTCGCGTGCTCACGCCGAGAGTGAACGTCCTCGGTGAGCTTCTTCATTCCAGTCTCCTCGCCACCCTCAACGGTGTCGGGCGCCTCCGGAGCCTCGCCCTCATGCCTGGTCTCATCGGTGGCGGCCATCAGCGCCCCTTCCATTCCGGCTCACGCTTTTCGAAGAAGGCCTTGACGCCCTCCTGGATGTCCTCGGTCGAGAAGGTGAGCGAGAGCTGCGAGCGCAGGTACTCGAGCGCATCGTCGATCGCCATGTCCTGCTGGCGGTACATCGCGTCGTGGCCCAGCCGCATCAGCACCGGGCTCTTGGAAGCGAGCTTCCGGGCCCAGTCGTCGACCGCGCCTTCGAACTCGCCGGCGGGCACGACCTTGTTGGCGAGCCCGTACTCGACGGCCTGGTCCGCAGAGATCTGCTCGCCCAGCAGCATCATCTCGTTGACCTTCCTCCGCGGGACGTTGCGGTAGATGATCGACATGATCATGTAGGGGAAGGCGCCCACGTTGATCTCCGGCGTGCCGAAGCGCGCCCCCTGCTTGGCGATCAGCAGGTCGCAGGAGAGCGCCAGGCCCATGCCGCCCGCCAGCACGTGACCGTTGGCGGCGCAGAGGGAGGGCTTGCCGAGCCGCGGCATGAGTCGGAAGAACTCGAGGAAGAGGTCGGAGGCGAAGTGCTTGTCGACGAGCGGAGCATCGGCCGCGAAGCCACTCAAGTCGGCGCCGGCACAGAAGACCTTCTCGCCAGCGCCGGTGAGGACGACCGCCCGGACGTCCTCGTCATCTCGTGCGCTCCTCATCGCGTCGACCAGCGCGGCCAGCAGCTCGCCGTTCAGCGCATTGCGCTGATCGGGCCGGTTGAGCGTCACCGTCGCGACCCCGTCGTCCACCTCGTAGCGCAGCTCGTCGGCCATTCGTCAAGGACCCTAGTGGATCTTGGGCCAATGAGAAGTGCTACGTCCTACTTCGCACTACATCCACCACGCGGTTCGGGCTTCGCCTACGGCCAACCAATCCACTAGCCAATTTCCCGGAACCACGCATAGGATCGGGCAGGTGCGGAAGCTGGGGCAGTTCGCTTATCGCAGGAGGAGAGTGCTCGTGCTGGCGGCAGCGCTGGTCGCCGTCGCCAGCGCGCTCGGCGGCAGGTCCGTGTTCGACAACGTGAAGCCGTTCGGCTTCCAGGACCCGCATGCGGAGAGCTCGAGAGCCTACGAACGCCTGCGCGATGCGACGGGCGAGAGGCCGATCCCGGAGGTCGAGCTGCTGGTCGAGCCCGCTTCGGGCAACCCGAGGGCCGCCGCGGAGCGTGCCGGGACGGAGCTGCGAACGGTGAGCGGAGTGCGGCGGGTGCTCACCCCCGCATCGGATCGGCGCCTGCTCTCCGACGACCGCAAAGCGGCCTTGGTGCTCGGCTTCCTCTCCTCGCAGGTGAACGACATCTCGCAGGTCGGCACGAGGGTGCGGGACCGGTTCTCCGGAGATCCCGACGTGAAGGTCGGCGGGGCGGCGGTCACGGTCGACGAGCTGACGACGACGACGCAGGACGACCTCCAGCGGATCGAGCTCTACGCCCTCCCCCTGCTCCTGCTGCTCTCCCTGATCGTCTTCAGAGGCGTTGTCGCCGCGCTTCTGCCCGTCACAGTCGGGGCCCTGTCGATCCTCACCACCCTGCTGCTGCTCAACGGCCTCACCCAGGTGATCGACATCGACACGTTTGCGATCAACATCGTCACCGGCCTCGGCCTCGGCCTCGCGATCGACTACAGCCTCTTCCTCGTGACTCGATTCAGGGAGGAGCTCGGGTCGAAGAGCTCGATCGAGGCGACTGTGGCGGCGACCACGGCCGCAGTCGGCCGCATGATCCTGTACAGCGGCCTGACCGTCGCGGTCTCCCTGGTCGCGCTCTGCATCTTTCCGCAGCGCTTCCTCTATTCGATCGGCGTCGGAGGCGCCCTGGTGGCCGTCTCCTCGGCCGCCGTCTGCCTCCTCTTCCTCCCGGCCGTGCTGGCGATGCTCGGCGAGCGGGTGAATGCGCTCGCTCCGCCCGCTCTGCAGGGAGTGCCGAGCGGGCGCCGATGGTTCTCGCTGGCGAAGTTCGTACTGACCTATCCGGTCGCCGTGGCGGTCTGCGCCGTCGCGGTCATGGTCGTGGCCGCCCTGCCCTTCCATCGAGTCGAGCTGACCCAGGCGAACGCCAAGATCCTTCCGAGCGACGCCAGTGCCAGGCAGGTCGACGATGAGCTGGCGACGCGGTTCGCGGCGAATCCGGCGGATCGGATCGTGGTCGTCCTGCCGAATCGAGCGAACGCCGACGCGGCCGTGCGCAGCCTCAACAGCGCGCGATCGATCAGCACGGTCGATCAGCCGGTCCAGGTGGGAAAAGACCTCTTCCGGGTGGACGCACAGCTCGCTGTTGATCCCTACTCGGACGCGGCGCTCGCGACCGTCAGGCATGCCCGTGACAAGCGCTGGGCCGAGGGCGCACTGATCGGAGGAGCGCCCGCCGAGCTGGTGGACCAGCGCCACAGCCTGGGGCAGCACCTGCCGCTCGCCCTCGCCTTCATCGTCCTCACGACCGCGCTGATCCTGTTCCTGATGACGCGCTCGGTGGTGCTCCCACTGATCGCCCTCGTGATGAACACGCTGACCGTGTCGGTCGCATTCGGAGTGCTCGTCTTCATCTTCCAGGACGGCAGGCTGGAGGGCCTGCTCAACTACACGAGCCAGGGCGCTTTGGACACGTCGATGCCGATCCTCCTGTTCGCCGTCGCCTTCGGCCTATCGACCGACTACGGCGTCTTTCTGCTGCAGCGAATCGGCGAGGAGCGCCGAGGGGCGCATACCGAGGAAGGTGCCATCGCGGCCGGCCTGGTCTCGAGCGGCAGGGTGATCACCGCCGCGGCTCTGCTCTTCGCGGTGGCGATGGGCGCCTTCGTCTTCTCCGACCTGATCTACGTGAAGGAGGTCGCGGTCGGCGCCGCCGTGGCGGTCCTGGTTGACGCCACGATCGTCCGGGCATTCCTGCTGCCGGCGGTACTCGGGTTGCTCGGGAGCGCGGCTTGGTGGTCGCCGCGGTGGCTCGGCGGCAAGCCTCAGACCGAGCTCAGCTGACCGGGATGCCCTCGCGGTCGATGGCATGGAGGAACGCCTCGACCACGACAGGGGAGAACTGCTTGCCCGACCAGCGAAGGAGTTCCTCACGCGCCTTCTCGGGTCCGATCGCCATTCGGTAGACGCGGTCACTTGTCATGGCCTCGTATGCGTCTCCGACGGCCAAAATCGCCGCCTCAATCGGGATGTCGTCAGCGGAAAGTCCCTTCGGATAGCCGGTGCCATCCGGACGCTCGTGATGAGCCAGGATCCAGCCCCGAACGTCGTCGAGTTCACTGCTGGAAAGCATGCGGGCACCGAGCTCGGGGTGACGCTTCATCTGCTCCATCTCGTCCGAGGTCAACGGACCCGGCTTACAGAGGATGGAGTCAGGAACGCCGATCTTGCCGATGTCGTGGAGGATCCCAGCAAGGCGAAGGCGGTCGACCCGGTCCTCGTCGAATTCGAGCTCCCGAGACATCATCTCGCAGAGGCGGCCGACGGTCTGGCTGTGCTTGGCGGTACCCGAATCCCTCTGATCAAGCGCCTCGGCGAGGCTCAGCACCGTCGCAAGATGCGCCTGCGTCTCCACGTTCCGTCTCCCGGTGACGGCGCCGAGGACGTTGGTGACCTCCGGGCTGTAGATGACTGCCCTGTCACGGCCGAGCGCCTTGGCAGCGTGCAAGGCCCGATCGGCTGCAGCCGTCAGGGTCGCCATGTCGGCGCCATGGTCGGGAAAGACCGCGACACCCGCCGAGGCGCTCAAATTGATCCCGGGGCCGGCGGAGGTGGCGCGGATCTTGTCGAGCAGCTCCTCGGCGAACAGGAAGGCCTGATGCTGAGTGGTCTCGGGCAAGACGATGGCGAACTCCTCTCCCCCGGACTTCGAAACGAAATCGATTCGGCGGCCGGCATCATCCAGCAGCGAGGACACGCGTCGCAGGGTGCGATCACCGGCAGAGAGGCCCAGGCTCTCATTGACTCGCTTGAATCGATCCAGGTCGAGCATGACGAGACTCACCGGCCGACTCTCGGGCTTCGCGCGCTCCAGTTCGTTCTCGAGCACCTCATGCAAGGCAACCCGGTTCGGCAAGCCGGTCAGCGGGTCGGTTCTCGCCGCGTCGGTAAGGCGGCTCAAGAGCTTCTCGACTCGTCCACGCAGGTAGGTGAGGAGAGTCGCCGCGGTGACCAGCGTTCCGACGGTGATGACGAAATGGTGAACCACGACGTGCGAGCCGCCCGGTGGGTTGATCGGCGTGATCGCGATCACGAGGGCGTAGTTGGCGAGAGCCCAGACCACGTTGAGGGCGGCGTCCTTGTTGCTGATCGGGAAGTAGAAGACGTAGAGCCCGACCCACACGTAGAAGAGGGCGTAACCGCTGGTGGCGTCTCCGCTGAAGTGAACCGCCACGGAGGTCATGACGGTCGCCAGCGCCGGTCCGAGCCGGAGGAACCAGAATGGGATGCGCCCCGCCGTCCGGAACATCCAAATGGCCCATAGCAAAGCCGTCAGGTCGACGGCCAGGATCGCGGGCACGTTGAAGTAGTACGGATGGGGCAGAAGGACGCCGAGCGCACCGATCACGGCGGCGCCGGCGCCAAGATATGCCTGCGCCAGCGCAATCGGACGAGCTGCCGCTGGGCCCGCGAGCAATTCCTGCGGTTTGTGTGACCGCAGGCGTCGGTTCATCAACCGGTCGGAAGCCTTCTCAGGCTCCGGTCCCGGTGGCACTCCTCCCGCTGCTGCAACTAGCCCCATTTGCTCCTAAAGAGTTTCGGCGCAGATTGGACATTTTTCGACAGCACTATTCGGTACCGAACAGTCTTCACCAACTAACAGGGAACCCGCGTCTGCCCTAAAAAGGGTAGATCAGCGCCTGAAATGGCGCGCCAGTTCGTTATTCGATCCGGGTGCAACCTTGCTTCGCCACGCGTGAGGCGAACCCTGGGTGCTACGGCTGAGGCGAGGCGACGCGCGGACCGCGCCTGCGAAAGCGCCTGGTGGCAAGCGAACTCCGCGGCTGGACCAGTTCTTCCACCACTGCGGCGGCTCCGGCGTCCGGAGCAAATGTGAATCGCTTGCGCTTGAGGCCCTCGGCCGAACGGCCCCGCGGGCGAAGCCGGGCCGTGGATAACACCTGGGTGAGGACGACCTTCATCTCGAGCTCGGCGAACCGCGCCCCGATGCATCGGCGGACGCCCCCTCCGAAAGGAATCCACGCCGCGCCTTCGGGAGTTCCATCGAGAAATCGCTCCGGCTCGAATCGATCCGGCTCCGGGTACGTCTCGGCGTCGTTGTGCACGAGGTAGATGGACGCCATCAGCGTCGAGCCCGCCGGGATCACGTAGCCGCCCAGCTCGATCGCCTCCGTCAGGTGACGGGCGACCACGGGCACCACGGGACGCGTCCGCAGGGTCTCCTT
This sequence comes from uncultured Solirubrobacterales bacterium, assembly GCA_963740995.1. Taxonomy (GTDB): domain Bacteria; phylum Actinomycetota; class Thermoleophilia; order Solirubrobacterales; family 70-9; genus DASUPK01. The sequence continues at coordinate 293,446 of CAVUGL010000004.1, read as the reverse complement.
GACGACAGCGTCGAGGTAGGCGTCGTCCTCGCCTGCCTCTATCTCGGCGACGAGTCGCTCGAGCTTGTCGGGCGATCGAAGCAGGCGCTCGAGAGCCCAGGCGCCGCCACTGGTGGTCGTCTCGTAGCCGGCCATGATCATGGTCAGCACCTCGTCGCGCACCTCTTGGTCCGTGAGTGGCGACTCGTCCTCGTGCATCGCGCGAAGCAGCAGGGAGACCGTGTCGTCGCGGAACTGGGTCATGGGATCGGCCCGTCGCTCGTCGATGATCTCGAAGAGGATCGCGTCGATCTTGTCGAGAACCTTCATCAGGCGCGCGTAGGGAGTGCCCGCCAGATCGCGCCGGAACCAGGGCATCAGGGTGAAGGGTGAGTCGCAGCGATCCATCATCTCCGGGATCAGGTCTCGGAGATCGGCATGCGAGTCATCCGAGTGCTCGCCGAAGACCACCCGCATGATCGAGGCGAACGAAATCGCCTCCATTTCCTCGTGGAGCCGGAGCTTCTGTCCGGTTTCCCATCCGGAGACCCGCTTCTCGGTGATCTCGCGCACCTGCTCGACGAACTCCGTCGCGTGAGAGGCTCCAAACCCCGGCAGCATGATCTTGCGCTGGCGCATGTGTGCGTCGCCGTCGAGCAGCAGGATGGAGTTGGACCCGACGACGGGACGGAAGATGCCGTTGGTGTCGCCCGCCCGCAGCACGGCCGGGTTGCCGGTGAGCACCTGCTTCGCGAGCTCCGGGGTGCCAACCATCACCACGTTCTGCGCAGGCCCAAGGCGAATCGTGAAGATCGGTCCGTAGCGCTGGCGGCAGCGCTCCATGAACTCGATCGGCTTGAACATCCACTGAGAGGTCTGGACCCAGCCTGGGGCATGCGGCCCTGGCGGCAGGTCCCGGCTCAACCCCTTGCCGGTGATCCTGCTCGTGGCCCCCCTGAGAACAGCGGTTTCCTCCGGAAAATCCAACTGGCCTCTCCTAATTCTTAGTACACGCGGCCAGGGACCTTACGCAGGTTCAAGTACCAATACATCCGCATTAATCGCAGTGTTGATAACGAGGAAACCCCGCAAATTCTCGGTCTTGCACTAGGAAGTAGGAAGTCCTACTATCCACTTTGGCGGCGCCTCCGACCGCCCCGACCCGCATCCTGAGGACAAGGAGACCGAGCGTGGCCACCGCGACCGACACAGTCATCAAGCCCGATCACGGCGCCAGCCGCAAGCACTTCATCTTCACGGACGAGCACGAGGAGCTGCGCGAGTCGATGCGCTCCTGGGTGCTCAAGGAGCTCACCCCCCACCGCTTCGAGTACGAGGAGAACCTCTGGCCGGACTCCGTCCTGCGTCGCGCGGGCGAGCTCGGCTACATCGGCCTCTGCTACCCGGAGGAGTACGGCGGCCAGGGCGGCGACTACTACTACTCGCTGGTTCGGGCCGACGCGATGAGCTACTCGGGATGCGGCGGGCTCAACATGGGGATGGCAGTCCACACCGACATGGCCACGCCGCCGATCCACCTGCTCGGGACCGAGGACCAGAAGCAGCGCTACCTCGTCCCCTCCATCAAGGGCGAGGTGATCAGCTCCCTGGGAATCACCGAGCCGGGCGCCGGTTCCGACGTGGCGGGGATCCGCACCACCGCCAAGCGCGATGGCGACGAATGGGTGATCAACGGCTCCAAGACCTTCATCACCAACGGGCTGCGCGCCAACTACATCGTGCTGGTGGCGAAGACCGCCCCGGACGCCGGCCACGACGGGATCAGCCTGTTCATCGTCGACATCCGCGACTCCGACGGCAAGGAGGTGGAGGGCTTCTCCGTCTCCCGCAAGCTGGAAAAGATGGGGATGCACGCCTCCGACACCGGGGAGCTCTCCTTCCAGGACGTCCGCGTCCCCGTGGAGAACCTGCTCGGCCAGGAGGGCAAGGGCTTCTACCACATCTCCTGGGAGCTCCAGGGCGAGCGCCTCGTCGCCGCCATCGGCTGCGTCTCGGGCGCCGAGCGCGTCTTCGACCGTACTCTCGAGTACGCCAAGGAGCGCGAAGCATTCGGCCGCCCGATCGGCCGCTTTCAGGTGATCCGCCACAAGTTCGCCGAGATGTCCGTGAAGATCGAGGCCGCCAAGCAGATGGTCTACGCGACCGCCTGGCGCTTCGCCAACGGGGAGTACCCCGTCCGCGAGATCACACAGGCGAAGCTCTACGCCTCACGGGTGATCGAGGAGGTCGCCGATGACTGCATCCAGATCCACGGCGGTTACGGCTACATGAAGGAGTACGAGGTCGAGCGCGCCTACCGCGACTCCCGTCTCAACCGCATCGGAGCCGGGACCGACGAGATCATGCTCGAAGTGATCGGGCGCAGCTACGGGCTTTGATGGGAGGGCGCGCCGCCAGGCGCGACCCGTTTGACGCTACTGCTGGACCGGACCCGGCGTCGAGCTCTCGTATCCGTAGGGCGAGAGATCCATGATCGCCCTGACCTCGATCGCGCTTCCCGGCCGCAGTGGGACCTTCTTCGCCCAGCCGATCGCCTCTTCGAGGCCCTCGCAGTCGATCAGGCAGAAACCGCCGAGCTGCTCCTTGGTCTCCGCGAAGGGCCCGTCGGTGACCGCCGGCTCGCCGCCGTCGACGATGCGCAGCGTCATTGCGGCCTTCGGCAGCTCGAGCGCCTCGTTGGCGATCAGCACGCCGGCGTCGATCGCGTCCTGGTCGAACTCGTTCCAGGCCTCCATCGCAGCCTTCATCTCATCCTCGGTCCCCTCGTACATGCGCTCCTGGTCCCGGACGAACGTCAGCAGGTACTTCATGCCCTCCTCCTTGATCTCGGACGGCGCCTTTCGCCGCATTCAACCTGACGACGAACGAGGCAGGCCGATATCGACAGCCCGGATATAAACCCGCATCGATGAGCAACCTCGACCACATCCGCTCCTACTACGAGGCCCTCAACACGGGAGACGCCGGCCCTGGTCGCGTCGCACTTCACGGAGGATGCGGTGCACTACTACACGCGCCTGGGGCCCCACGAGGGAGCCGAGCGGATCGGCCAAAACTCGAAGATGGGCGTCGAGACGATCGACGGACAGTGGTACCTCGAGCACGGAATCGAGCAGGGTGACGAGGCCGTGATCGAGTGGACGATGACGTGGCGCGACCCGAAGTCGGGCGAGAAGCGCCTCGACCGCGGCACCGAGTGGTTCCTGATGCGAGACGGCAAGATCGCCGAGGTGCGCGCCTACCACCACGGCAACAAGAAGAACCCCCAGGGCGACCTGCTCGGCTTCGACCACGCGGGGCGCGGCTACACGATGCTCGAGGACTGGAGACCACCATCACCGTCATAAAGGACTCCGGCGAGCGCGCCATCCTGCCGCCCTTCACGCAGGAGCACGAGGAGCTGCGCGAGTCGGTCCGCCGCTTCGTCAGCAAGGAGATCGCGCCGCACGTTGACGAGTGGGAGGAGGCGCGCGAGTTCCCACGCGAGCTCTATGCCCGGTGCGGCGAGCTTGGCTTCCTCGGACTCAAGTACGAGATCGAGTACGGCGGGCAGGGCGGCGACTACGTCCACGACGCGGTCTGGGTCGAGGAGCTCTCCCGCTCCGGGGGCAGCGGCGGGGTCGCCGCCGGGATCGGGGCACACGCCGAGATCGCCACTCCGCCGATCTGGAAGTTCGGCACCGAGGAGCAGAAGAAGCGCTGGCTCGTTCCCGGCATCAAGGGCGAGAAGATCGGGGCGCTCGGCATCACGGAGCCCGGCGCCGGCTCCGACGTCGCCTCTCTCCGGACCACAGCGCGCAGGGTCGACGGGGGTTACGTCGTCAACGGCTCGAAGACCTTCATCACCAACGGGGTCCGCGCCGACTTCCTCGTCTGCGCCTGCAAGACCACGGAGGAGGGCGGCCACCACGGCATCTCGTTCCTGGTTCTGGAGCGCGACATGCCCGGCTATGAGGTGGTCTCGAAGCTCGAGAAAATGGGATGGCACGCTTCCGATACCGGCGAGCTCTCCTTCACCGACGTCGAGGTGCCCGAGGAGAACCTGCTCGGCGAGGAGAACGGCGGCTTCTACCTGATCATGGCCAACTTCCAGTGGGAGCGGCTGACCATGGCGCTGGGTGCAGTGGGCGGCATGCAGCGGGTCTTCGAGACGACGCTCGACTACGCCAAGGAGCGCGAAGCCTTCGGCCGCCCGATCGGCCGCTTTCAGGTGATCCGTCACAAGTTCGCCGAGATGTCCGTGAAGATCGAGGTCTCCCGAGCGCTCACCTACGCCTGCCTGCGGAAGTTCGCCGCCGGCGAGGACGCGACCCGCGAGGTGACCCAGGCGAAGCTCTTCACACAGCGGGCGATGTGCGAGGTAGCCGACGAGGCGATCCAGATCCACGGCGGCTACGGCTATATGCGCGAGTACGGCGTCGAGCGCGCCTACCGCGATGCGCGTCTCGGTCCGATCGGCGGCGGCACCGACGAGGTGATGAAGGAGATCCTCGGCAGGCAGTTTGGGCTGTAGACGCTCAAGAGGCCGCCGGGCGGCGCACGCTCCCCCGCAACGGTCCGAGCCGTCGGGCTACCTAGGGCGGATCGAACGTCGCACTGACGGCTACGGCCGCGGTGACCGTGAAGGTGCAGGTCCCACCCCGGAGCAGGCGCCGCTCCAGCCGGCGAAGGTCGAGCCGGAGTCGGCGGACGCGGAGAGCGTCACCACGCTGCCGTAAGGAAAGCTCGCGCTACAGGTGAGCCCGCAGCTGATTCCGGTGGGCGAGGAGCTCACCTGGCCCGTGCCACCCCCTGCTTCTGCACCGACACCGAGTAGGTGTTGATCGCGAAGCTCGCATGGCAGCTCTTGTCGGGGGGATCGATCGCGGTGAACGTGTAGGTGGCGATCGTGCCGGCGCAGTCCCCGGTCCACTGGTCGAAGTGCGAGCCAGTGTCTGCGGTCGCTGCGACGGTGACGTCATCGCCCTGGAGGACCGTGCAGGTCGTCGGGGGCAACCCGGTGCAAACCCCGTAAGGAGCGCTCGGGGCGCTGACCTCAACGCTCCCGTTGCCCGCACCGACGTCGGCGTCGAGCGTCACCTTGGGCACCAGGTCCGCCGAGATGGTCGTATCGGCATTGAGGACGAGGCTGCACACGCCGTGGCCCGAGCAGCCGGCTCCGGACCAACCCTTCTGGAAGTAGGCGGAGTCCGCGGTCGCCGTGAGCTGAATGGGCGTCCCCGGATCGAACTGCGCGGAGCAGATCGTTCCGCAGGAGATCCCGGTGGGCGAGCTGTCGACCGTGCCTCCGGCGGGATTCGTACGGACGACCGTGAGAGTCACCTTGGCCGGAGCGGACGGCGCCGGAGCGGGGGCCTTCCTCCGGCACTTCTGCTTTGACTTCCCCTTGGAGTTCTTCCCGGACCTCTTGCACTTCTTCTTCTTGGAAGCGACCGCATGCGGGATTCCGTGCGCATTGGCGGAGACCGCCTCGCCCGCCCCCGGACAGAGCAGCGCAATTGCCAACAGCGCAATCACAGCGGTCCGGACGTTCTTCCCTGGGCTACGCCCCTTCATGGCCTCCTTCTGTCTGTCGGCGACGCGCCTCAAGCACTTGAGGACGTCACAGACGCTGGTGTTCAACCGTCACACACCTAGCGGTGAATTCCGGGCTGAATAGGGGTCATCCCCAATTGAAGCCGCAGGGCGGGACGTCCATTCTGCGACCTCTCGCACGTCTTAGAGGCACCGACAACATCCACAGGAGGGAAGCTCGTGTCATCACTCACCCGCTGGGTCCTGGCCCACAAGAGAACCGTCGTCATCAGCTGGATCCTGCTGACGATCGCAGGCATCGCCGCCGCCGGTCCGGCGTCGAAGGCGCTCAACCAGAAGTTCTCCGTCCCCAACAAGGAGGGGTGGGAGACGAACCAGGCGATTGCTGCGAAGTACAACGGCACCGGCGGAGACACCTCTCCCCTGCTTCCGGTGGTCACGCTTCCCCAAGGGGAGTCGGTCGACTCGCCGCAGGTGAAGAGCGACCTGACGAAGCTCGATGACACGTTGGCCAAGACGCTGCCGGGCTCGCGCGTGGCCTCCTACGCCTCGACCGGCGACAGGGCCTTCGTCTCGGATGACGGGCACACCACCTTCGCGATCGTCTACCCGAAGCCCGATCCCAATTCGAGCTTCGGCGACAACCCGCAGGCGGCCAAGGACGTGAAGGCAGCCGTCGCGGGCTCGACTGTGGGCGGGGCCCCGGTCCACGTGACCGGGTTCGACGCGCTCCAGCAGTCGACGGGTGGCGGGGATGGGCCGGGTGTCCTGCTCGAGGCCGTGCTCGGAGGGTTGGGCGCTCTGATCGTGCTCAGCTTCGTCTTCGCGTCCTTCCTGGCAGTCGTCCCGATCCTGATGGCGATCGCCTCGATCATGACCACCTTCCTGCTGCTCCTCGGCCTGACCGAGTTCACCGACGTCTCGCCGATCGTGCAGTTCCTGGTGGCCCTGGTCGGTCTCGGAGTGGCGATCGACTACTCGCTGCTCGTCGTCTCGCGATGGCGCGAGGAGCGCTCGCACGGCCGCAGCGGAGACGAGGCCGTGCAGCGGGCGATGGAGACTGCCGGCCGCGCCGTGGTCTTCAGCGGCATCACCGTCGCGATCGGGCTCCTGGCGCTGATCGCGCTGCCGCTGCCCTTCCTGCGCTCGATGGGCTACGGCGGGATGCTGATCCCGCTTGTCTCGACGCTGGTCGCGATCACGCTCCTGCCGGTGATCCTCGCCAAGGCCGGGCCGAAGCTCGACTGGCCGCACCGGCGCACCGACGACAAGGCGAGCCGCGCCTGGACCCGCTGGGCTCAGTTGGTCTCACGGCGGCGCTGGGTCGCGGCCGGCGCCGGAATCGCCGTGATCCTCGCCCTCGCGCTGGCGGCGACGAACCTGCAGCTCGGCGCCTCCGATGCGAACACGATCGCCAAGAAGGGCGACGCCGAACAGGGACTGAAGGCGCTGGAGGGCGCAGGCATCGGCGAGGGCTCGATCCTGCCCCACGAGATCCTGGTCGGCGGGAACACAAACCCCGCAACGGTCGCCCGCGATCTGAACCATGTCCAGGGGATCCACGGTGCGGTCGCGCCGGGCGGACCGGAGTGGAATCGCGACGGGACTCACGTCGTCGAGGCGATCCCGGTCCCGGACAGCGGCACGAGCGCGGGTCACGACACGCTCGACGGGGTGCGCGACACGGCCCACGCCGCCGGTCCGGACGTCCGGGTTGGCGGCGGTCCGGCCGCGAACCAGGACTTCATCGACGCCGTGTACGGGAGCTTCCCGTTGATGATCGCCCTGATCGCAATCACGACGTTCATCCTGCTGGCGCGGGCCTTCCGCTCGCTGCTGCTGCCGCTGAAGGCGATCGTGCTCAACATCCTCAGCGTGGCCGCGGCCTGGGGTGTCCTGGTCCTGGTCTGGCAGGAGGGGCACGGATCCGAGGCGATCTGGGGAATCCAGGCGACCGGCTCCATCCAATCCTGGATGCCGCTGATCATCTTCGCCTTCCTGTTCGGCCTCTCGATGGACTACGAGGTGTTCATCCTCTCCCGCATGCGGGAGGAGTACGACCGCACTGGATCGACCGATGCGGCCGTGGTTCAGGGAATCGGGCGAACCGGGCGACTGGTGACCAGCGCCGCGCTGATCCTGTTCCTGGCCTTCACCTCGATGGCCTCAGGCCCCGACACGAGCGTGAAGATGTTCGCGACCGGCCTGGCCGCCGGGATCCTGATCGACGCGACGATAATCCGCGCCCTGATCGTGCCGGCGGTGATCTCCCTGATGGGCCGCTGGAACTGGTGGCTCCCCACTTGGCCCGCACGCCTGCTCCGCGTGGAGCCCTCCCTGCCCCGGAGGGTCGCCACCGGAGAGGCCGAGGGCTGAGCTCGGCGGACTTCTCCCTCCGCCGATCCCCGATCAACCGCGGGCTCGGCCGGCAAAGCCGGCCGAGCCCGCGCGCTACTTTGGCCGCGTGAGGCGTGTGTTCTTAGCGCTGGCCGCAGGCATCGCCCTGGCGGACGCATCGATCGTCACCCTGGGCCTGCCCTCGATCCTCGTCGACCTCCACGCGACCGTCGAGGGCGTCGCGCTGGTCCTGGGCGTCTACACGGCGGTTCTCGCCCTGGCGCTCCTACCCGCCGCCTGGCTCTGCCGACGCTTCGGCGACGCGCACGTCGGCGCCGCGGGGCTCGCGCTCTTCTTCGCCGCCTCGATCGGCTGCGGCGCGTCCGACTCGCTCGGGCTCCTGCTGGCGCTTCGCGGAGTTCAGGCCGTCGGCGCAGCGGGCGGCCTGGTGGCGGCCTTCGAGCTGCTCGGCGCCGGGGACCCCGGATCCGGGCGGAGGATGTGGGTTGCCGCGTCGGTCTTCGGGATTGCCGTGGGACCTGCGCTGGGCGGCGCCCTGACACAGGCCTTCTCCTGGCGGGCGATCTTCCTCGCCCAGGCGCCCATCGTCCTCCCGGGGCTGCTGGTCGCCCTGCAGGCCGCGCGCGCCGAGCGAGTGGCTCCCAGCGCCGGCCGCGACCCGGACCGCCCGAGCGGTCCCCTGCCGCTCCGCGCCGCGGCCGCCCTGGCACTGCTCTCCGCCTCCCTGACCGCGGTCGTGTTCCTGGTCGTCCTGCTGCTGGTCTCGGGGTGGAGCATCGAGCCGCTTCGCCGCGGCACTCGCGGTCACCGTCCTGCCCGATCGCGGCAATGGTCTCGTCGCGGCTCCCTGGCGACCCGCAGACCCGGGCGATCGCGGGTTGCCTCCTGGTCGCGGGCGGCGTCGGCTGCCTGGCCCTGCTCCCGGCGGCCTCCGCGTGGTGGACGGTGATCCCACAGGTCCTCGCCGGGGCCGGCATGGGGATGGCGCTCCCGGCGCTCTCGGGCGAGCTGATGCCCGAGCACACGCGGCACGACGTCGCGCGGCTCCTCTCGATTCGGCACGCCGGAATCGCGATCGCCCTGGCGGCGCTTGCGCCTCTGATCTCGTCGAACCTCAACTCGACCATCGATTCGGCACGCGAGCAGGGCACCGCGGCGGTCCTCGACGCCCACCTCCCGCCCCAGGACAAGATCGCGATCGCCCCCGACCTCTTCGGCGGGATCAGCACCGACGATCCACGCGGCGAACTCCAAAAATCGATCAAGAAGGCGCAGACCGACCTCGACCCGGACCAGTCCTCCGAGCTCGGCCAGCTCGGGGACACCCTCGACGACGTGGTGACCGGAGCTGTCCGCCGGGCGTTCCGGCCCGACCTTCATCGTCACCGCCGCACTGGCGCTGCTCGGCGCGCTGATCCTGCTCTCGGGTGCCCTCGGCGTGGCGGTCGGACGTCGGGCGATCGCAACCGCAGGCGCCGCCGCGGTCGCCGCTGCGGCCGGCTATGGCATCGCCTTCGCCGCCACCGACCAGGTGGCCGTCCCGATCCGCGACCCCTGCAAGGACCGCCAGTTGCCGGACACCGGCGGGATCACCGGTTCGCTCCAGGACATCTCGCTCTCCGCCCTCGACCGCGCCGCCTGCAGCTTCGGCTCCAGCCGTGAGGAGCTGCTCCTGGCGCTCTTCGACGACCACCTGCGAGACGAGTTCGAGCAGAAGCACCACGTCGATCCGCGGTCGATCACCTCGCTGGGCCCGGCACTGCTCGGGCTCTGATTCACATACGTTCTGCGCCGTGAACGATCAGCCGACCCGCCGGGAGATCATTGAGGCGTTCATCCCGAACTCCCCGCACGCGACGCAGCTCGGGATCAGGGTGGCCTCGCTCGGCACGGACGAGGCGGTCCTCGAGCTCCCCTTCAAGCCGGAGCTGGCGACGATCGGCGAGGTGGTGCACGGAGGCGCGATCGGCGCTCTGATCGACACGGCGGCGATGGCGGCGGCTTGGGCGACCGACGAGGTGCCCGAGAGCGTGGCCGGGTCGACGGTCTCCCTCTCTGTCAACTTTGCCTCGGCGGTGAGCGCGGTCGACCTGCGTGCCGAGGCCCGCGTCGCCAAGCGGGGCGGGCGGCTCAGCTTCTGCGAGGTGAGCGTCACGGACCCCGAGGGCGTGGTCGTCGCCCATGGCATCGCCACCTACCGCTTCGGGTAGGGCGACAGCCCAGATGAGAGGGTGCGCGTAACCGCAACCCGATTCAAGCTGGTGATGGGTAAGAATCCGCGGCCTCACCCACTTCACAAAACGGGTCGCGCTGTCGCGCGCCCTCGCACGAAAGGCACCGACCTTGGGACTGCTTGACGGAAAGAGCGCGATCATCACCGGCTCCGCGCGAGGAATCGGCCGGGCGACTGCCGAGTTGTTCGTGAGCGAGGGCGCGAAGGTGCTGATCAACGACCTCGACGGGGACGTCGCCGAGGAGGCGGCCAAGGAGATCGATGGCGAGACCACGGTCTTCGCAGGCGATCTGACCAAGCCGGGCACACCCGACGACATGGTCAAGGCCGCGATCGATGCCTTCGGCCAGGTGGACGCCGTGGTCAACAACGCCGGCTACACCTGGGACGGCGTCGTCCATCGGATGTCCGATGAGCAATTCCAGGCGATGCTCGACATCCACACGATCGTCCCCTTCCGGGTGATCCGCGCGCTGGCGCCGGCCTGGCGCGAGGCCGCCAAGAAGGAGGCCCAGGCAGGTGAGGAGGTCTTCCGAAAGATCGTCAACATCACCTCGATCTCGGGCACCATGGGGAACGCGGGCCAGGCCAACTACTCGTCCGCCAAGGCCGGGGTGACGGGCCTGACCAAGACCGTCGCCAAGGAATGGGGTCAGTTCAAGATCAACTGCAATGCGGTCGCCTTCGGGTTCGTCGAAACCCGGCTGACCCAGGCGAAGGAGAAGGGCGAGACCATGACCGCCGCCGGCGAGAGCGAGGAGGAGGTCTCCCTCGGCATCCCCGAGCAGCTGCGCCAGATGGCCAGGCTGACGATTCCGCTCGGGCGTCCGGCGGAGCCATCGGACGCCGCCGGGCCGATCGCGTTCCTCTGCTCGGAATACGCCAACTTCATCCACGGTCAGGTCATCAACGTCACCGGGGGCCAGTTCACCGGGATGTACTCCTGAACGCTCCGCCGGGCAAGTAGCGGACCGCTCAGTCCTTGCGGCGCTCCTCGGCGAGCGGCTGCCCGCCCTCGCCGGAGGCGCCGCCCGGCGGCCAGGAGCCGAACCAGTTGTCCCGGGCCCCATCGACGGTGATCACGCAGCCCGAGAGGAAGTCGCCGGCTGGCGAGGCCAGGTAGGCCATCAGCCACGCCATCTCGTCCTCGGTCCCGAGCCTTCCCAGCGGCACTGTTGCAGCGACGTTGTCGACGATCGCCTTCGGGTACTTGGTCCGCAGCGTCTCGGTGTCGAACTGGCCGATCGCGACCGCCACCAGCCGGATCCCGAACCGCGCCCACTCCACTGAGAGCGTCCTCATCATGTTCTCCACCGCTGCCCGCGCGGCCCCGGTATGGACCATTCCAGGGAACCCCATGTGCGGGGAGACGGTGATGCTCACCACCTTCCCCGACTCCTGTGGGATGAAGGCCTTGGTCGCGGCCGCGTGGGTCATCTGCCAGGTGCCCTGCACGTTCAGCTCGATCACCGTCTTGAAGCCCTTCGGGCTGATCGCCTCGGCCGGACTCAGGAATTGGCCCCCGGCGTTGTTGACCAGGAGGTCGATGCGGCCGTGGCGGTCTACGACGCCGTCCATGAGGCCGTCGACGGCCTCGTCGTCGCGGATGTCGAGCGCCTCGAACTCCGCCTTGCCGCCCTGACTCGAGACCTCGTCGACCATGCCCTGCAGGGGCTCGCTCCGCCGCCCGCAGCCGATCACGGTGGCGCCCAGGCTCGACAGCTCGAGGGCCGTCGCCTTGCCCAGGCCCGTGCCCGCCCCGGAGACCACGCAGACCTGCCCGGCGAGCAGTCCGGGCGCGAAGATTCGTGAGCTCATCGTGGGTGAGCATAAGCTGGCTGCCGTGAACGTGAGCGCGGAGGCCATTCCTCTGGAGCAGCCGCTACCGGACGGCACCGAAGGCGCTGCGCTGATCGTGGAGCCGCTGGACACCGGCGAGGCCCTCTGGCCGGCGTCCTTCTTCGCGCGCACCGGCCGCGGCCCGATCGCCCGGCTGCGAGCCCTGGGGGTCGGCTCGAAGCCGGAGACCTGGGAGTCACGGCCGGTGCCCGCGTACCTGGCGCGACACCCCACCGCCGGCAACATCCTCGTCGACGCCGGCCTCCATTCCTCGATCGTCCGGGATCCACGCGACAACCTCGGCCGCTTCTCGGGCCGCCACTACAGGGTCCGGGAGGGCGACGACGTCATCTCACAGCTCCGCCGGCGCGGGCTCGAAGCGTCGGACATCGCCGTCGTCGTCATGACCCACCTGCACGAGGACCACGCGTCGGCGATGGAGCTGTTCCCGGACGCGCAATTCGTGCTCAGTGCGACCGAGTGGGAGGCGGCCACGACCGGGCGCCTGCCCCTGCTTCGCGGCTACCACCCCTCCCACTACGACTTCGCGTTCGACTACGCGTCGATCGACTTCGACGCCGACTTCATCGAGTCCTACGGGCCCTTCGGCCGCACCTTCGACCTCTTCGGTGACGGCTCCGTGCGCCTCGTCTACACGCCGGGCCACAGTGCCGGCCACACCTCGGTGATCCTCCGTCTGCCGCGTCGCGACTTCGTCGTCGTCGGGGACGCCGCATATGACTGGAAACAACTGGGAGGCGAGGCCGAGCCGTTCATGATGGCCGACGAGCACAACTGGCGCCGGTCGCTGCGGGAGCTCCAGGCCTACCGCCGCACCTACCCGTATGCGCTGATGGTCCCGGGTCACGACCCGGAGTTCTGGGAGAAGCTCGAGCCTCGCTACGAGGAGTAGGTCAGGGCGGGCCTCAGCGCGATCCGATTTCTGTGGGATCGGGGCTCGGCGACGCCGCCGGCAGCCCCTCGCGCAGCCGCTTGAGCACGTCTCGACGGCCATTCTCCTCCAGGTCGACGTACATCGCGCGGACGCGATCGAAGACCTGGTTGGCCGCCTGCTGCTCCTGATCGCGATCGGGATCGGCGTTGACCGGGAAGGTGACCGGCTCGCCGTACTGGATCGTCACCTTCGGGAACTGGAGGCGCCGCCAACCGCGAACGTGTGCGGAACCGTGGATCGCGACCGGCACGACCGGGACGCCGGACTCCAGCGCAATCTTGCCGACGCCGCGCTTGGGCTCGCCCAGATCACCCGTTCGCGACCGCCCCCCCTCGGCGTACATCAGCATCGTGCCGCCGCGGTCGAGGATCGTGTTGGCGGTGACGAAAGCCTCCTCGTCGTGGTGACCGCGCCTGACGGGGAAGACCCCGCCGTGCTTGAAGATGTACTTGATCGCCGGGTTGGTGAAGAGCTGAGACTTGGCCATGAACTGGATCTTCCGCGGCAGATAGACGGCGGCGAAGAAGTGGTCCCACTGGCTGAAGTGGTTGGGCGCCAGGATCACGGGGCCGGCAGCCGGGACGTTCTCCACCCCGATGGCACGCGCCCGGTAGAAGAGGACCGTCGGGATCGTGAGGATCATCCGGGCGAAGTCGTAGATCCAGCCGACACCCCTGCGTGCGCTGCGGTGGTACTGCTGGAAGATCTCCGCCGGGCGCGGGTCCTTGTAGACCTGCGGCTTCATGTCCTTGGGATTGACCTTCGGCATATCCCTCCGCTCAAAAAAAGAGCCGTCCGAGACGGCGCCACGTGTTGATTCCTACCCACTGACTACGCCTGGGTTACGCGTCGGATCAACCCTACTCAGGCATGTGCCCAGCCGCGGGAGCGCGTCACCGCCTCCCTCCAGCGGCCAATGAGCGCGTCGCGCTCGGATTCCGGCATGCCCGGCTCATAAACGGCGGCCTCGCGCCACATCTCGCGGACCTGATCCGTGGTCCAGAGCCCTGTGGCGATTCCCGCCAGGTACGCGGCGCCGAGGGCAGTCGTCTCGGCGACCTCGGGCACGATCACCGGGACGCCCAGGACATCTGCCTGGAACTGCATGAGCCAAGCGTTGGCGACCGCGCCGCCATCGGCCTTCAGCGAGGGCACGCTCTCCCCGGCGGCAGCCTCCTGCGCCCGGACGGCGTCGACCGTCTGGTAGGCGATCGACTCGAGCGCCGCTCGCGCCAGATGCGCGCGGTTCGAGCCACGGGTGAGGCCGACGATCGTCCCGCGTGCGTACGGGTCCCAATGCGGCGAACCGAGCCCAGTGAGGGCGGGAACGAAGTAGACGTCGTCGTTCCCTTCCAGCGAGGCGGCCAGCGCCTCGCTCTCGGCGGCGTCTTCGATGATGCCGAGGCCATCGCGGAGCCACTGCACCGCCGCGCCGGTGACGAAGACCGCTGCCTCGAGCGCGTAGGCGACCTCTCCCCCGAGCCCCCAGGCGACCGTCGTCAGGAGTCCCTCGCCCGGCTCGGGAGCCTCGAGCCCGGTGTTCAGCAGCACGAAGCTGCCGGTCCCGTAGGTGTTCTTGGTCTCGCCGGGACGGTGGCAGGCCTGCCCGAAGAGCGCCGCCTGCTGGTCACCGGCGATGCCGGCGACCGGGGTCTCCCCGCCGAAGACGGACGTTGTGCCGTAGATCTCCGAGGAGGGCACCGGCTCGGGCAGTGACCTCGGGTCGACGCCCAGCAGGCCGCAGAGCTCGTCGTCCCAGGAGAGCCTGCGGATGTCGAAGAGCATCGTGCGGGACGCATTTGAGTAGTCGATCAGGTGGCGGCCGGTGAGCTTGAAGACGAGCCAGGAGTCGATCGTGCCGAAGGCGACGTCCTCGGGCAGGTCGGCGTTCTTGATCAGCCATTCGATCTTCGTGCCAGAGAAGTACGGGTCGATGACCAGGCCGGTCCGCTCGCGGATCAGCACCTCGTGGCCCTCTTCGCGGAGCTCGTCGCAGCGCGCAGCAGTCCGGCGGTCCTGCCAGACGAGGGCGCGATGGACCGGCTCGCCGGTGCTCGGGTCCCAGGCCACGACCGTCTCCCGCTGGTTGGTGATCCCGATCCCCTTCAGATCCGATGCCTGGACAGCAGCATCCGCCAGGGCGCCGATCGCGACCCGGCGGGTCACCTCCCAGATCTCGGAAGCGTCGTGCTCGACCCAGCCCGGGCTTCGGGAAGTGCTGCTCGAACTCGCTGTACGAGCGGCCACGCGGGCGCCCTTCGTCGTCAAAGACGATGCACGTGCTCCCCGTGGTCCCCTGGTCGATCGCCAGGATCATCCAGCGGGACGCTATCGGGCGCGCACGGCGTGCCGGATGTCGCGGAGCTGCTGCTGCTCGGTGCAGAAACCCCGCGGGGGTTCGTCCGGTCGCCCGGTGGCGGAGCGGCAGGGAGAGCTCCTCCACTCGAAGGCCGGATCGGATCGCGTCGATCGTCATGCCGACCTCGAGGCCCCATCCCGCCGCGAAGGGGATGAGCTGCCGCAGCGTCGAGACACGCATCGCCCGCTGCCCGGAGAGTGGCGCCTCGAGCCTCGCGCCGCTGAGCCGCTCGACGGCCCGGCGTGCGTAGCGCAGGGTGATGCCGAAGCCGCCGGCCCGGGGCTGAGCAAACGCGCCGATCGCAAGGTCGGACCGGCCGGTCTCGACCGCCCGCACCAGTGCGACCAGCTCTCCGGCGGTCTCTCCGAGATCCGCATCGCAGAGCAGGACGGCGTCCGAATCGCCGAACTCACCGATCGCGGCCTCCGCCGCAGCGGTGACGTTCCCCCCCTTGCCGTGCGGCGTCCGCCTGCTCACCAGCCAGGCGCCGTGCCGCATCGCCTCCTGCTGGGTCCCGTCGCTCGAGGCATCATCGGCGACCATCAGCCGCGCGCCGGGTAGCGCTCCCGCCAGTGCGTCGAGCGCGGCGCCGATCCGACTGGCCTCGTTTTGCGCCGCCACGATCACGACGCGCGCCGGTTCCGGCGTCACAGGTGACTATTGTCCTCGCGCGTGGCCGACGTAGAGGCGCACATCACCGGCACAGTCTGGAAGATCGAGGTGAAGGTCGGCGACCAGGTCGACGAGGGAGACACAGTCGTCATCCTCGAGTCGATGAAGATGGAGATGCCGGTCGAGGCTGAGGATCCCGGCAAGGTCGCCGAGATCCATGTCGAGGAGGGCCAGTCGGTCTCCGAGGGCGACGTGCTCGTCGTCCTCGAATAGCGTTCATGCGCGGCGACCCGGATAATGCGAGGGCGCTCCTGCAAGGAGCGACCCGTTAAGTCCGGGAGGAGTCGGCGTCTTGGGTAGCACGGAACTGGCGGGGGGAAAGCTGCTCCTCGACGAGCCCGCCGAGGCGGTCGCGCGCCTGACGCTGAACCGCCCGGAGTCCCGGAACGCGCTCGATCACGAGCTGCTCGACGGGCTCGCGGCGGCGATGCCGACGCTCGACCGGGGCATCGAGAAGCGCTGTGTGCTGATCACCGGCGCCGGCAAGGCGTTCTCAGCCGGCTATGACATCGCCACGATCCCATCGGAGAGCTTCGAGCGCGACGCGGAAGCCCTGGTCGCGCATCCCTTCCACGCTGCCCTGGAGGCGATCGCCGCCCACCCCTGGCCGGTGATCGCGGCGATCAACGGCCACGCCCTCGGCGGCGGCCTCGAGTTGACCCTGACCTGCGACCTGCGCATCTGCGCGCGCGGAGCGAAGCTCGGCATGCCGCCCGCGAAGCTCGGCCTGATCTACGGGCACACCGGACTGCAGCGCTTCATCGACGCCATCGGCGTCCCCCGCACCAAGGAGCTCTTCCTGACCGGACGCAACTACCCGGCGGAGCGGGCAGAGGAGATCGGCCTGGTCAACGAGGTGGTCGACGACGCCGAGCTCGTCAGCGCGGCAATCGATCTGGCCGCGGAGGTCGCCGCCAATGCCCCGTTGTCCATGCGGGGGAACAAGCACGCGATCGACACCATCAACTCCTATCCGCGCCTCACTCCCGAACAGGAGCGGGAGCTGATCGAGCTGCGCGAGTCGTGCTTCGGGTCCGACGACTTCCGCGAGGGGATCGCGGCCTTCGCCGAGAAGCGCAAGCCGGTCTGGAAGGGGCGCTGAGTGCTCAGCCCGCTTCCGCTGGCTCCGGCAGCGTGTGCTCGCCCGTGTCCTCGCGGATACGGCCGCCGGCCTTCGCGGTCGACGGCCACCAGATCTTGTCGCCGATCACCTCGACAGCGGCCGGGACCATGATCGTCCGCACGATGAACGTGTCGAGCAGGATCCCGAGGGCAACCATGAGACCGAGATCGAAGGTGAAGGTCACAGGCAGGGTCATCAGCACGGAGAAGGTGCCGGCGAGGATGACCCCGGCACTCGTGATCACCGGACCGGTGGCCGCGATGGCTCTCAGCATGCCCTCGCGAGTCCCATAACGCCGCGCCTCCTCGCGGACCCGCGCCATCAGGAAGATCGTGTAGTCGATTCCGAGGGCCACCAGGAAGATGAACGCGAACACCGGGATCGAGGAGTCAAAGCCGGCGTCTCCGACCACGAACCTGATGATCAGGATCGAGATCCCAAGGGTGCAGGCGAATGAGAGGACGACGCTGGCGAGCAGGACGAGTGGTGCCACCAGAGCCTGCAACAGGATCGCCAGGATCACCGCCATCACCAGCAACGCCAGCGGCACGATCAGCTCGAGGTCACGCTGATTGGCGTTGTCGATGTCGTAGTTGATTGCGCTGCTGCCCCCGACCAGGGCGGTGACACCCGGCGAGAGGTTCGCGACCGCATCCCGCATCCTCGGAACGATGTCGAGAGCCGATTTGTTGGCCGGATCCCCCCGGAGGACAAGGTCAAGCGATGCGATCCGATGGTCCCTCGAGAACTGAAGGGCGGGGCCAACGGATGCCACCCCCTTCACGGCCCTGAGCTTCTGTTGTGCCTCGGCGATTTCGGCCTGCGTCACCGGGCCGTTATCGCTCTGCACCAGGATCGTCGTAGGTGCGAGCGTCCCCGCCGGGAACGCGTGCCGGAGGACGTCGAAGCCGGAGACGCTCTCGACCGAGTGCTTGAAGAAGCTGGTGCTCGAATAGTCCACCTTGTAGGCGAGGAGGCCGAGCGCGCCCGCGCAGAAGAGGACCCCGGTGACCAGCGAGCGCGGCTGCGGGCCGCTGAAGAACACGGTCGCCGAAACGCCGCCAGGGTCCCTGGTGCACGTCGGCGGCGTGCTCGGGGTCGTAGGCGACCATGCGCCGGCGTGGCCAGAAACCGGGCCGGCCGAACATCGTCAGGAGCGCCGGCAGGAGGGTGAGGCCGGCACAGAGTGCCGACACAACGGCGATCGCCGCCACGGGTCCAAGGGAACTCGTCCCGCGATTGTCGGCCAGGGCCAGCACCAGCATCGCCAGGGCAACGGTCGATCCGCTCGCCAGAATCGCCGGGCCCGCCCGCCTGACCGCCCGGGCCATTGCGTCGTGCTTGTTCTCGATGCGCCTCAGCTCCTCCCGATAGCGGGAGACGAGTAACAGGCAGTAATCCGTGCCCACCCCAAACATGAGCACGATCAGGATCGAAGTGCTGTTCTTGGAAACGGTTGCCCCGGAATCCGCGTACGCGTAGATCAGGCCCTGGGCGATCGAATAGGCGAAGAAGACGACGATCAACGGCGTGATCGCGATCAGCGCGGAGCGGTAGATCGCTCCGAGCAGAACCAGTACGAGGGTGACGGTCGCGAGCAGGAGCTTCGTGTCGATGTTGCTGAAGACGTCCTTTGCGTCCGCGCTGAAGCCGAGGTTGCCGGTGACATTCACCTGCATGTCGCCGGTGTTCTTGTCGGTGATGTCGCGGACGGCCTTGCCCCAGTCGCCCTCCTTGTCGAAGTTGGTCGGCGTGGTCAGGACCATGACCGCGACGGTGCCGTCCTTGGAGACCAGGGCGCCTGGTGAGCCCTGCCCGGGCGCGGCGAAGGGGACGGCCGGCGGCTCGACGAGATTGATCTTGTTGCTCCCGGCGGCCTGAATCGCCTTGGCGTCGGCGGCGATCCTCGCCTTGTTGGCGGGAGTCAGCCCTCCGGCGTTCTTGTAGACGACCAGACCCGTGTCGGTCTGCCCCTGGGGGAATTGATGCTCGAGGTCGCGCACCACCTGCGTCGACTCCGCGCTCGATGGAAGGAAGGACTCCGTGGCGTCGGTCGTCTTGTCGGACAGCTTCGAGGGGAGCTTCGCCGAGAAGACGACGAAGACGGCGAGCACCCAGACGCCGAAGACCAACCATTTGCTCCGGCGGCCGGCAACTATCGATGCGAGCTTCCTCAACGGACCTCCATGTACCGTGCTTCCTGCTTCCCGTCGGTCCGCGTTCCCCCTGAACCGGACGCAGTCGCCACACTAGCGATTTGCCCCGTTTGACACCCTGTGTAGAGGGCAACCATGGCTGAGGAAATGAACCCGACCGCAGTTGAGCTCGACCCCGGAGTCGAGGAGCGCATCGCGGCCCTGATCGAGGCGGGCCGGGCGGTGGACTGCGTCGATCTGTCGGAGGTCGATTCGTTGGTGCAGGAGATGAATCTCTCGGATGAAGAGGCGGAGCTGGTGCAGCAGCGCATCGAGAGCGCCGGGCTCTCGCTGGAGGACGACTGCGGCAAACAGGCGGCGGAGCCGGCCGGCTACCGCAACGGCGACCTCGCCGAGACCACCACGGATGCTCTCCAGCTCTTCTTCAACGAGATGCGCCGCTATCCGCTGCTCTCCAAGGAGGAGGAGATCGACCTCGCCCAGCGCATCGAGCGTGGCGACCTGGAGGCAAAGGAGAGGCTGATCAACTCGAACCTGCGGCTGGTCGTCTCGAACGCCCGTCGCTACATGCGCCAGGACCTCAACCTGCTCGACCTGATCCAGGAGGGCATCCTCGGCCTGATCCGCGCGGCCGAGAAGTTCGATTGGCGCAAGGGCTACAAGTTCTCCACCTACGCCACCTTCTGGATCCGCCAGGCCATCCAGCGCGCCCTGGAGTCCAAGGAGCGCACCATCCGCGTCCCCAACCAGGTGGCCCAGCGCGAGCGCAAGGTGATGCGCATCGAGCGCGAGCTCGCGACCAAGCTCGGCCGCGACCCGAGCACCGAGGAGGTCGCCGAGGCTGCCGAGCTCCACCCGGCCCAGGTGGAGGAGATCCGCGACCTGACCAGGGTGGTCACCAGCCTCGACCGGCCGGTCGGTGACGAGGACGCCTCCGCCCTCGGCGAGTTCATCCCGGACGAGCGCAGCGGCCCCTCGGAGGAGGTCGCAGTCAGCCTTCGCGACCAGACCCTGAGGCGCGCCGTCGAGGACCTCCCCGAGGACGAGCGCAAGGTGATCCGCCTCCGCTACGGGATCAACGGCGATGAGCCGACGCCGCTCCGCGAGACCTCCCGCCGCCTGGAGCTGAAGCAGAGCGAGGTCAAGACGCTCGAGGAACGCGGCCTCAGCCGCCTCGCGCAGGCGCGTGAGGTCGAGGCGATGAACGAAGCCGCCTAGTGGACTACACGATCAAGAACCTCAGAGAGGTCGAGGACATGGCCGCGTCGCAGGGCTTCGGCGAGGTCCAGGAAGCACGCTTCGCGCACGGTGACCTCGACGCGGAGCAGATCGGCGTCTCGTTGCAGCGCGTCAAGCCGGGCAAGCGCCACGCGTTCGCCCACCGCCACAAGGAGGCGGAGGAGATCTACTTCGTCATCTCCGGGAGCGGCCGGGTGAAGCTGGACGACGACGTCAAGGAGGTCGTCGCGTTCGACGCGATCAGAGTCGGCCCCTCCGTCACCCGCGCCTTCGAGGCCGGGGACGAGGGTCTCGATCTGCTCGCCTTCAGCCCCCGAGCCAAGGGCGACGCCGAGATCGTCGAGGATTTCAGCTGGGATTGAGCGTCCGCTCGCGTTCATACATTGAACGCGGATGGCACCTCTGATCAGCTTCGATGAGGCGCTCGAGCTCGGCGCCCTGACCGACCATGACGAGATCGGCGCCCTGGTCGAGCGCGCCTGGGAGGTGCGCACCGATCGGTTCGGGGACTCGACCGACATGTGCTCGCTGGTCAACGCCAAGTCGGGCGGCTGCGCCGAGGACTGCGGCTTCTGCGCGCAGTCGCGCTACGCGGAAGCCGATACCCCGATGCACGCGATGATGGAGCCGGACCAGATCCTCGAGCACGCCAAGGCGGCCGAGGCCGCGGGGGCCCACCGCTTCTGCATGGTCACCCAGGGGCAGGGCCTCTCCAAGCGCGACTTCGCGAAGGTGCTCGAGGGGGCACGGCTGGTCTCCGAGCAGACCAACCTGAAGCGCTGCGCCTCGATCGGGCACATGTCGGCCGAGCGTGCGCAGCAGCTCAAGGAGGCCGGCATCCAGCGCGTCCACCACAACGTCGAGTCCTCCCGCTCGTACTACCCGGAGGTCTCGACGACCGTCCGCTACGAGGGCAGGCTACGCACCATCGACGCCGTCAAGGAGGCCGGGCTCGAGACCTGCGTGGGCGGCATCCTCAACCTGGGCGAGTCGCCCAGGCAACGGGTCGAGATGGCCTTCGAGCTCGCCGAGCTCGAGCCCGATTCCGTGCCGATCAACCTTCTCAATCCGAGGGTCGGAACGAAGTTCGGCGATCGCGAGCTGATGGATCCGTGGGAGGTCGTCAAGTGGGTGGCGATCTTCCGGCTGATCCTCCCCGACGCGCTCTTCCGGCTCTGCGGAGGCCGGGTCGAGAACCTGCAGGACCTGGCCCCCCTTGCCGTCAAGGCTGGGCTGAACGGCGTGATGATGGGCAACTTCCTCACCACGCTCGGCGTCGAGCCGGCCGAGGACCGCGGGATGTTCGAGGAGCTGGGGCTCAACGTCGCGCGCCAGCCCGACAATGGCGCGAACCCGCGGCCGGACAACCGCTCGGGCTGGCTGGAGGGCGAAACGCCGGCGACTCCGGTGGACGAGCTGATCGACCGTCAGGCGGAGGCGAGCTTCTGGGATCCGTCGACCCAGCTGAGGGTGGTGAAGAAGAAGGGGAAGGTCCCGGACTATCCGGCACGTCCGTCCGACGACCGCGATGCCGCCCCGGCCGGTTGGGGCGATTGATCGATCTCCCCCAGCACCTCGAGGAGCTCGAATCCAGCGGGCTGCGGCGCCGCCTCCGCGTGGTCGACGGCCCACAGGGGCCGAGTGTCCTACTCGACGGGCAGCCGGTGCTGCTGCTCTGCTCGAACAACTATCTGGGCCTGGCCGACCACCCGTGCCTCCGCCGCGCCGCGGCCGACGCCGCGCTCAGCCTCGGCACGAGCGCCGGGGCCTCTCGCCTGATCTCCGGTTCGATGTCGATCCACACCGACCTCGAGGCGAGCCTGGCCGCCTTCAAAGGCACCGAGGCCGCCCTCCTGTTCGGCTCGGGCTACCTCGCCAACACGGGGACGATCTCCGCACTCGCTCGGCGCGGCGAGGTCGTCTGCTCCGATGAGCTGAACCACGCCAGCATCATCGACGGCTGCCGGCTGGCCGGCGCCGAGACCTTCGTCTACCGGCACGCGGACACCGAGCACCTCGAATGGGGGCTGCGCCGCGCCGGCGGGCGAGGCTCCCTGATCGTCACCGACGGCGTCTTCTCGATGGACGGCGATCTCGCGCCGCTCGCGGAGCTCTCGATCCTGGCGGGCCGGCACCGCTGCCGGCTGATGGTCGATGAGGCACACGCCACCGGCTGCCTCGGCCCCGGGGGCCGCGGCTCGGTCGCCGCGGCGGGACTCATCGGGGAGGTGGACGTGATCGTCGGGACCCTCGGCAAGGCCCTCGGGGGCTATGGCGCATATGTCTGCGGCTCGGCGGAGCTGACCGATTTCCTCGTGAACTCCGCGCGCCCGTTCATCTTCTCGACCGCTCCACCTCCTCCGGCCGTCGCGGCCGCCTCGGCCGCCCTCGAGCTGCTGGAGAAGCGGCCGAAGCGGGTCGAGAAACTGCGGGCGAACGCCGCCGCACTGCGCTCGGGCCTGCGGGACGAGGGCCTCGATCCTGCCGGGTCGGAGACCCAGATCGTGCCTCTCGTGATCGGCGAGGCGGACGATGCGATGGCGCTCTGCGAGCGACTCCTGCAGGAGGGCCTGTTCGCGCAGGCCATTCGCCCGCCCACCGTCCCTCCCGGAACCTGCCGCCTGCGCCTGACCGTGATGGCGACCCATTCGATCGGCGACCTGCGGCGGGCGGCCCGCACGATCGGCGTGGCCGCTCGTGAGCTGGGCCTGCCAACGAGGTCGGCGGCGGTCACCCGTCCCGAGCTGCGCGAGGCGGCCTGATCGTGCGAGGCCTGTTCGTCACCGGCACCGGCACCGAGGTCGGCAAGACCGTCGTCGCCTCCGCCCTTGCCTACACGGCGCGAGCGGCGGGTGCACGCGTCGCCGTCTTCAAGCCGGCGGTGAGCGGTCTGGACGACCATCCGCTCAGCCCGGAGGTCTGGCGAAGCGCGCCCGACCTGCCGGACCACGCCCTGCTGCGGCTCGCCGCGGGATCGGAGCAGGGCGACGATGAGGTGGCTCCGTACCGCTACGGGCCGGCGGTGTCTCCCCACCTCGCGGCCGAGCTGACCGGCGAGCCGATCGATCCGGACGTCTTGCGAGGAGCCGCGCTCGCGGCGACGGAGAGTGCCAACATGCTCGTCTGCGAGGGCGTCGGTGGCTTCCTCGTCCCGCTGACGACGGACTACCTGGTCAGGGACCTCGCCCGGGACCTCGCCCTGCCGGTCGTCGTGGTCGCTCCACCGGCCCTCGGCACCATCAACCACACCCTGCTGACGCTCCAGGCTGTCCGCTCGGCCGGGCTCGAGATCTCCGGCGTGGTCCTCACGCCCTGGCCGGATCGGCCGTCGGAGATGGAGCGGTCCAATCGCGAGACGATCGAGCATCTCGGCTTCGTGCCCGTCCAGACGCTGCCGCAGCTCGACCTCTCCGAGCCGACATCCTGGCCGGCGCTCCGCATGCGGGTCGACTCGCCGCGCGCGACGAGCAGTCTGCGCGCTGCTTAGCTCACCGCGCGCCGGCGGGGACGGCTTCCTCGGCCGCGGCCTCCACCGGAATTGCCGCCACGGCTTCCTCGGCCGCCTCGTGCGTGTCGACGCGCTCGTTTCGAGAGCCCCGGATCAGCAGGACCGAGACGACCAGTCCGGCGACCACGACGAACCCCGCCAGCAACATCGCGCTGCTGAGGGCGTCGACGAACGTCGCGCGCGCCTGATCCGGCGCCGTCGCGAGCTGCGCCGGGTCGAAGCTCGAGCCGAGCTGTGACTGGAAGATCGCGCCCGTCGCGGCGACCCCCACCGATGCGCCGATCATGCGCGACATCTGCAGGACGCCGGAGGCGACACCGGACTTCTGCACGCTGACGGCGTTCATCGCGGCTGTCGACATCGGCGACATCACCAGTGCGATTCCAAGCCCCATCAGGACGAAGGGGATGATCAGTCCGGCGTAGGTGGTTCCAGTGTTGATCCCGGCGAACAGGAACATCGAGACGGCGAGCACTGCGAGCCCGGCGCTCATCGGCGTCGCGGGGCCGAGCCTGTCGGCAAGCCTGCCCGAGATCGGTGCGATCACGGCGATCACCACGGTGGTCGGCAGGAACCTGATTCCAGCCTCGAGCGCGCTGAAGCCGAGGACGTCCTGCATGTAGATCGCCATGAAGAAGAAGGTGCCCATCATGGCGAAGGTGATGATGAAGGCGATCAGGTTGGAGCCGATGAACTGGCGCGTCCGGAAGAGTGCGAACTCCACCATCGGCGCGGCCACCCGCAGCTCAATTGCAACGAAAACTGCCAGCCCGATCACGCCGCCGGCCAACAGCCCGACGATCGGAGTCGAGGTCCAGCCCCAGCTGTTGCCCTCGATCAGGGCCAGGACGATCGCTGTGAGGCTCGCGGTCAGAGCGAAGACACCGGGGTAGTCGACCCGCCGGTCGATGGTGTCGTCGCGGGATTCGCGCACCGCGAAGACCGTCGCAGCCACCGCACCGACGGCGACCGGGAGGTTGATGAAGAAGATCGCGCGCCAGCTGACGTACTCGGTCAGTGCACCACCAACGACCGGGCCGATCGAGAGCGCCAGGGCAGAGACGCCGGCCCAGATGCCGATCGCCCTGCCGCGCTCGGCGGCCGGAAAGGTGTGCGTGATGATCGAGAGGGTCGCCGGCATCATCAGCGCGGCGCCGATGCCCTGGATCGCGCGGCTGCCGATCAGCATCGCCGGGTCCTGGGCGATCCCGGCGGTGGCGGAGGTGATCGCGAAGATGATCACGCCGGCCAGGAACATCAGCCTGCGGCCAAAGATATCGCCGAGACGCCCGCCAGTTGCGATCAGGACGGCGAAGGTCAGGGTGTAGCCGTTGATCACCCACTCGAGCGCGGAGATCTGAGCATGCAGGTCGCGCTGGATGGACGGCAGTGCGACGTTCACCACGGTGTTGTCGAGCATCACCATGAAGAGGGCGAAGCACATCGCTCCGAGCGTCCACCACTTGCGGTTGTCGTCGGTGATCAGGTGCCGGTAACGGGTCATCGGCTGGCCTTCCTCTCATAGGTCGCGTAGATCTCGGCGATCTCGGGGCGCTTCAGAAGCGCGTCCAGAGCCGCCTCAAGCTTTTGCTCGTTCCTCGCCGTTCAGCGAGTCGGTGAGCTCCTCGAGCCCTGCCAGACGAGCGGAGATGATCCGGTCGGCGAGCTCCCTCCCCCTTGCGGTCAGCGCCAGGCGCCGGACCCTCCGATCGACGGCGTCCTCGACCCTGGTAGCGAGCTTCTTCCGCACCAGGCCATCGGCTGCGCGGCTGGCGGAAGCGGCGGAGATCCCGAGCTCCTCGGAGAGGGCGGTGACGGTGCGCTCGTCCTCCTCGGCTGCCTCGAGCTCGACCAGAACCTTCATCTGGGAGAAGGTCAGGCCGCTCTCGTCGATCACCCGGAATACCTCGCTGCTTGCGCCGCCCATGCAGCGCAGCACGAAAGCGCCGAGCTTCACCGCCAGCTCGCCGGTGGTTCGGCTGCTACCCGAGCTCGTCCCGCGTTTCGTCGCTGCTTCCATATGAGAAAAGGTTACCCGCTTGCAACCTTTTCTCAACTGCAACTGATGTGAGGTGGGTCACACAGGCGCGGCGCGGCGACATTCGTGATGTCGATTCCGATACCAAGCCGGAGTCCATCCGGCGTCGATCTTATGTTGGCCAGCGGCGAATGCAGAAAGCTGCCCGGCTCGATCACGATCATCTCTGGCACCCGTTTACGCAGCAGCGTGATTGGGTGGCGGAGGATCCGTTGATGATCGAATCCGCCCAGGGCGCCGAGCTGATCGATTCCGAGGGGCGTCGCTACCTCGACGGCGTCTCCTCCCTCTGGTGCAACGTGCATGGCCATCGCCATCCTGCGATCGACGAGGCGGTGCGCGGCCAGCTCGACCGCGTCGCCCACTCCACGATGCTGGGACTCTCACACCCGGGCGCCGCCGAGCTGGCGGCGCGCCTCGTGGAGATCGCCCCGGCGGGGCTGAGCCGGGTCTTCTACTCGGACTCCGGGTCGACGGCGGTTGAGGTCGCGCTCAAGATGGCGTTCCAGTACTGGCAGCATCGCGGCGGCCAGCACGTCCGGAAGACCTCGTTCATCTGCCTCGAGCAGGCCTACCACGGAGACACGATCGGCTCGGTCTCGGTCGGTGGGATGCCGCTCTTCCACTCCACCTTCGGGCCGCTGCTCTTCGATGCCCATCGGGCGAAGCCGGGTGACGTCGACGACATCGCCCGCCTGTTCGCCATGCACGAGGAGGAGGTCGCGGCGGTGGTCCTCGAGCCGCTCGTCCAGGGGGCGGCGGGAATGCTCACTCATCCACCTGGGTACCTGCGCGCCGTCCGGCGGCTCTGCGACCGCCACGGCGCGCTGCTGATCTGCGACGAGGTCGCGACCGGCTTCGGGCGGACCGGGACGATGTTCGCCTGCGAGCAGGAAGGCGTCTCGCCCGATCTGCTCTGCGTGGCCAAGGGGCTCACCGGCGGGTACATGCCGCTGGCCGCGACGCTCGCCTCCGAGCGGATCTACGAGGCCTTCCTGGGTTCCCACTCCGAATACAAGACCCTCTTCCACGGGCACACCTACACGGGCAACCCGCTGGCCTGCGCCGCCGCGATCGCCTCGCTCGAGGTCTTCGAGCGGGAGCGCACGCTCGTCAGGCTGCAGCCCAAGATCAGGCTGCTCTCGGAGTGGCTCGGCCAGGTGGAGCGGATGCGTGAGGTGCAGGAGGTGCGCCAGCGCGGCCTGATGGTCGGGAATCGATCTCGGCGAGCACGATCCGGAGCTGCGGCTCGGCCACCGCGTCGTGTTGGAGGCGCGCCGACGGGGCGTCATCGTCCGCCCGCTCGGCGATGTGATCGTGCTGATGCCTCCGCTCTCGATCAGCAAGCGGGATCTGCGCCGCCTGGTGCAGGCCGTGGCGCAGTCGATCCGCGCCGCCTATCCCGTCGCGGAGCTCGATTCAGGCGCCAAGGGCCGCCTCGACGCCGCTCTCCTCGAAGCGGCATAAAACGGGTTGCGCCTCGCGGCGCACCCTCGCCTATTCCTCGTACGGCTCGAAGTCCGACTTGCGGGCCCCGCAGACGGGGCAGAACCAGTCGTCCGGGATGTCGTCGAATGCGGTTCCCGGCGGCACCCCACCATCGGGATCCCCCTCGTCCGGGTCGTAGATGAACCCACAGGAGGTGCAGATGTAGAGCTGTTTGATGGTCGTCTCGGCAGCCATGGGGCGGCAGCGTAACGAGTACGGTCCCGGCGAGTGGAACCCGCTGTCCCTCGGCCAGCCGCGACGGTGATCCTGCTTCGCAGGGGTGGGAAGCACACCGAGCGTGGCCTGGAGATCCTTCTTGTCCAGCGCAACCCGGAGGCCCGGTTCATGCCCGGGGTCTGGGTCTTCCCGGGTGGTGCGGTCGAGTCCGCAGACGGGGAGGGCGAGGGGGCACATCGCGCCGCCGCGGTCAGGGAGCTGGCGGAGGAGGCGGCGATCGAGGTGCCGGCCGACGAGCTGGTCGCGTATTCGCGCTGGATCACTCCCAGAGTGGTCCCGATCCGCTTCGACACCCGGTTCTACCTGGCCCTGGCGCCCGCCCACTCGCCGCCTCGCCCGGATGGCTCTGAGACGGTCGACGCCAGTTGGTTCGCCCCGCCGGATGCCCTCGAGCGCCATCACGCCGGCGAGCTGCCCCTGGTCTTCCCCACGATCAAGCACCTCGAGTCACTCGTGGACTTCGCAAGCGCCACGGAGGCACTGGAGGCCGCGAGGCGCCGGGAGGTGAAACCGGTCGAGCCGCGGGTTGAGGGCGAGGGCGAGGAGCGGCGCATCGTCCTGCCGGACGAGCTTTTCTGACTCGCGCAAGAATCCCTCCGATGACCAGCACACTCCCCGCCGAGGTGCGCGACGCGTTCGAGCGCTTCATCACCTGCGAGCTCACCACGGTCGACGCCAACAAGCAGCCGATCACGTGGCCGGTGACGCCCTACTACCGCCAGGGCGGACCGACGATCGACGTGACCACGGGCCTCGGCTATCCGAAGAAGGCCGACGACGCAAGGCGCC
Source organism: uncultured Solirubrobacterales bacterium (assembly GCA_963740995.1). Taxonomy (GTDB): domain Bacteria; phylum Actinomycetota; class Thermoleophilia; order Solirubrobacterales; family 70-9; genus DASUPK01. Next base: position 264,917 of record CAVUGL010000004.1, on the reverse strand, counting down.
ATCCGAGCATCTCGCTGCTCTTCTCCGACCCGACCGGCTCGGGCCTCGAGGGTGGGCCGCGAGTGCTCGTGCAGGGAACAGCGATGGTCGACGACGAGGACCTGAAGGCCAACGCGGACCGCTACATCAGCGAGTCCGGAGTGAAGCTGCCGGCGACGAAGAAGATGAATCCGCCGAAGCCGATCCGCGGCATGTTCAACTGGTACTACGCGCGGATCTACATCAAGGTGCGGCCTGAGCGCGTCTTCGTCTGGCCGCAGGGGGACCTGGAGGAGCCGCCGGTCCTCCACGATGCGCGCCTGGAGGAGGTGCGCTCCGGTCACGTCGAGGAGCCGGCGCAGGATCACGGTGGGCCGGCCGGAGGGACCCCGGCGTGGGACAAGCGCATGGACGTCCTGGCCGGGCACGACACGGGCGCGCTCAGCTGGATGGGGCCGGATGGGTTCCCGATCGCGGTCCGCGTCCCGTTCAGCGCGGACGCCTCGCGACGGGAGATCGCCATAGAGGGCGAGCCGGCGGGACTGCCTCTGCTGGAGGGAAGGGCCTGCCTCACCGTGCACCGGCACGCGCCCGACTTCACCTGGCAGCGCAACATGCAGGTCCGGGGGAACCTCGTGCGCTCGGAGCGGGGCTGGCGCCTGGTGCCGCGCAGGATCGTGGGGGGCTTCGAGCTTCCCGAGGGGCGCCTCACCCGGTTTCGAGACTTCATCCGGAAGGGGCCCGGCTTCTACCGGACCTACCGCCGCCGCCTGCGCGAGCGCTGAGCTCCTCGGCTCAGGAGCCGATCTTCGGCGGGAAGGGCTCGAGGCCGGCGTTCCAGGGGCCCGGCTTGTAGATGTCGAGGTTGTTCTCCTCCATCTCGCGATGGAGGCGGTCGAAGATGCCTCCCGCCGAGTGCAGCGTCTCCTTCAGCTCCTCCTTGGAGCGCTCGCGCAGTCGCCAGTGGAAGAAGAGCTGCTGCTCGGTGATGCCGAAGTCGACCTCGGCCGGGATGCGCGTGATCCAGTCGATGAACGCCGGGCTGAAGAGCTCGCGCAAGGCGACGGGATCGTGGTCGTGCGGGACGGTGGCGATGAAGCGCTTGTTGAAGTCGACGCTCTCGAACTCGACCCGGCGGCGCGAGTGCTTGTCGAACTCGTCGCCCGCGGTCCGCTCGATCGACTCCACGTCGAAGACCGGGACGACGGTGGCGAGGTCCGGCATGTGCGCCTTGACCAGCAGCGCCGCCGGCAGGATCGCCTTGCGCCCGAACCCTCCCTCCTCGTGCTCGTCGGCGTCGCACGAGGCGCCGAAGAACCCGTCGCTGAGCTCGCCCGTGAGCTTGTTCGTACCCCCGGGGCAGAGCGCGACCGGTCCATCCTTCGGATTGATGCCGCCGATCGGCTCGTAGCTGAGGCCGCGTTCCGAGGCCAGGCCCTGGACGATCTCCGCCCACTGCTCCGCGTCCGCTTTGGCGCTCAATCGACGTCGACCAGGTCCTCACGCCCGTCGGCCTCGAGCTGAGCCTTGTAGCGCGGGTAGACCGGCTTGGTCAGCGGAACCAACTTCAGGATCTTCGCCACCGGCCCGCTCGCCTTGATCTGCCCCCGAGCGAGTGCCACCGGCACGTTCACCCTGCCAAGCCAGAAGAGGTGGGCAGTGTCCGCCTCCATGCTCATCACGACCTCTGGCTCCATCTCGGTCTCGCCGAAGTCGACGTCGGCCGGCTCGTCCTCCTTCAGCCGGACCGTGATCGGCGAGTCCGGGTCACGATGGGCGTACTGCACGATCGTGTTCGCCTGGCGGAACTTCGGCCCGAGCTCGTCGTCGGCTGCCACCTCGACGAAGAGCTTGCCGATCGTGTCGTAGACCTCCTGGGCGTTCTTGAAGTACGCCATCCAGACGGATCCTATTCGCGACCCGGCTTCGCCTTCAGATCGCGGTGCGGCCGCTACGGGTCCGAGAGGACCTCTGGGATCTTGCCGCCGCCGAACGCCGCCGGGAAGTTCGGCGCGATCGTGCATGGGGCGAACGCGGACGGACCACCCGGGGGCGTCGGGGTGGCCGTGGCGTCGGGGGTCGGCGCAATGAAGCTCGGCGTGAGCGGGGCGACGAGCGACGAGAGGGGGAACTGACCGCTCTCGGAGGCCGGCGGCGTCGACGCCGGACTGCGTGTGACCTGGCCGCTGCCCAGACCGCCTGTGACGGAGCCACCGCCCGGGAAGTTGCTGGTGTTGTTGCAGTCATGGCTCGGGAAGATCTCGCCCTGGGTTGTCGGGAAGTAGCTGCCGATCGCGAAGGGCTGCAGGTAGCCGTTGCCCCGGTTCGTATTGAGCCGCGTCGGATAGATCGAGAGCGATTCGGTGGTGAAGATCGTCATCTGCCGCGAGAGGTGGAGCGGCGCGTTCTGGCCCGCCTGGGTGGGCAGGAAGTCGGCGGTCGAGGACGACGGGTTGGAGAGGAAGTCGGTGACGACGGGCGCCTGGTAGTCGAGCCAGCGGACCACCGGGTTGAGGTTCTGGAGGAACGGGTCGAGGCCGTCCATCACGGGCCGGAGCTCGCGAAGGAAGCTGCTCAGCGACGGGAAGCCGGTCGCCGACGCCCTGATCAGCGGGTCGAAGTTCTCGAAGAGCTTATGGGCCTTGGGCGCGAGCTTCCGAACGTCGCGCAGGGTCGGACTCAGGTTTCGGGCGACCGGCCGCAGGTCGTGGAAGACGGGGCGGGCGTCCTCCGCGAAGCTCTTCAGCCGGTTGAGCGTGAGCCGGCCCTCGTTCTCGAAGGTCGGGAAGATCTTGAAGGTGTCGGAGAGAGCCCTGCTCTGTGAGGCGAGGGCGCCGAAGGTCCGGTTGGCCCCGACGACCGCCCCGGCCAGCGCCTGGTCATGGGCAGTGAGAGCGGCGAAGACGTCGCCGGTGTCGTGGACCAGCGTGCGCAGAGACTGCTCCTGGCTCCGGAGTGTGCCGAGCACGTCGCTTGCGTCCGAGGCGAACGGGCCGAGATTCCCGAAGGCGTCGTTCAGGTCGAGGCCACGGCCGTTGACCGCAAGGGCGCTGTTCTGCATCCAGGACTGGAACGCCTCCCGAGTCGGCTTGTCGAAGCCCTGGAAGATCTCGTCGATCTGAGTCTCGTCCTGGACCTGGGTCTGAGCGAGATGTCCCCCCTCCGGGATCGGATGTGGCGCGTCGCCGCCAGAGAGCTGGCCGACGTCGATGGAGCCAGACTGTGCGCTGGTTGTCTGAGAGCTCTGACCCGGCTCCACCTGGCTTCCGGTGGTGAGCTCGACGTAGGTCTCACCGAGCAACGTCTTCTGTCGCAGGATCGCCCGTGCGTCGGAGGAGATCGGCGCGTATTGCGGGTCGATCTCGATGGTCGCCCGTGTGGTGTTGCAGACGGCCGGGTTCGTGTGGCATTCGCTCTCCGGCGCGAGGCCGACGTCCTTGACCTTGCCGACCGAGACGCCGCCGATGCGGACGTCGGCCTCCTTCTGCAGCGTGATCGCCTCCGGGAAGTCGGCCGTGAAGCGGTAGCTCTCGGGCTTGAACGGGACCGGACCACCGAACGTCACCCAGAGGAAGAGCAGCAGGCCGAAGCAGGACAGCGTGAAGCCGACCGCGACCAGGATGCGTCCTATGGAGGGTGCTTGCTTCTGCACTAGGCGCTCTCTCCGTTCATCCACCTCATGGCGGGCACACCGTCCCGAGCAGCTGTCCCAGGCCCGTGATCGCGGGCGCCAGCGGGCTCGTGGCGAGAAGCGACTTGACCGTGTTGCAGGTCGCGACGACGTAGACGTGGCGGTAGGCGCCGTGCGCGTCCTGGCCGGCGAAGGTGCTGTTCCCGACGTGTCCCAGCCACCCGAGCCAGTAGAGGTAGCCCTCGTCGCGACCGGGGGTGCCGGGTGCCTCCGCTCCGTGGGGGTTGTAGGCGGCCATGTTGAAGAGCTCGTTGAGCTTCGAGCCCACCGTCGTCAGGCGAGGGGTGGCGTGGACGAGGTTTTCGGCTGCCGGCCGGAGGTTGCGCACCGGCTGGCGAGCGTTGACGACGAACGGGCGGATCTCCTGCTTGACCGGGTCGAAGGTGGTCTTGGCCAGGTTTCCGAGCGTGTCGTTGACGGGCTTCAGCTTGCGGGCGAAAGGCCGCAGGCTGTTGATCGTCGGCCCCAGGACCTGGGCGAGCTGATCGGTCTTGGCGAGCGCGTCGCGCGTGGTACTCAACGTCGGTCCGAGCAGGGAGACCGTGCGCTGGACGTCCGGCGACTGGCTGGCGATCGCTCCGAGCGCCTGATCGGAGGCCGAGACGAGTTGCGCGATGCCCTGGCCATCCTCCCCGACACGGCCGAAGAGCAGGTTCATGTTGTGGACCAGCGTCGCGAGGTTCTCCTTGCGCTTCGCCACCTCCGTGTTGATCCGGGCCAGCCCCCGGTTGATCGGACCGAGGCTGCCGAGGAGCTTGCCGAGGTCCTTGCCGCGGCCGTTCAGGCCCTGACCCGCGCCCACCAGCAGCAGACGCAGATACGCCCGGGTGTCGCCGTCGAGCGCGGAGAGGATCTGGTCCACGTTCGTGTCCGGCGCCGTGTTGGCGATCGGGATGGTGTCGCCGTTCTGGAACTCGTCGTCGTTCGAGTTCGAGTCGTAGTTCGTCCCGGGATCAAGCTCGAGGAACATGTCCTTGAGGCCGGTCTTGGGACGCAGCAGGATCGTCGCGTTCTTGTAGATCGGGAGGAACTGCCGATCGATGTCCATCGTCACTTCGGCGTGGCCGTCCTCGTAGTTCACGGCCGAGATGTCGCCGACCCGGACGCCCGCCACGCGGACGGTCTGCCCCTGGCCCGGCGTGACAGCCTGGGCGGTGGTCATGTCTGCCTTGAGCTCGAACGGCTTCGACTCGAGCAGCGGGATCCGCAGCCGCTGGTTCTGGACGATGATGTAGGTCGAGAGCAGGCCGACGGTCAGCAGGCCCAGGACCGCCAGGAAATCGCGCAGGTGAGATCGGATCGCCCCGCGCATCAGTGCTTGCCCCCCTGCGCGGGAGCCGCCGGCTCGGGAGACTTGACCCCGTTGGCGCGCTGGAACGCGGCCCAGTCCTTGCTCCAGCTGTCGAACTGCTGCTGCGCGGTGGCGACGATCTGCTTCGCCTGCGGGACGGCGCCCGCGCCCCTGAGCTGCGTCGCCTTGGAGAGCTCGCTGAGGATGTCGGAGTAGCGGCTGATCAGCGACGTCTCCTGTGGGCTCGCGGCGGTCATGCTCTTGCCGCTCGCGCTCGTCGCCGGGGCGGGCCCAAGGGGACCGGCGTCGAGGTTCGGCGGATCCTGGGTCTCGCACGGCACATCGGGCCGGAACGGGGTCTTGGCGGAGGACTGCTTGGCAGGCTCCGACCCGAGGAACGAGAAGGGCGCCACTCCGGTGAGCGGCGAGGGCAGGTCCGGAGTGTTGAATGGGGCGATTGTGTTCTGGCCACCGCCGCCGAGGACGCGGAACTCCTGGCCGTTCGCGTCACCGGAGCGGCTCTCGCCGGCGACACCTGTGAACCCGTAGGCGGTCTCCTGGTAGACCTTGCCCGCCGGCGGGTCGCTGTCGTGGTTGGGAATGGACGTGTTGCTCCACGGGATGATCACGTTGTCGAAGCAGGAGGAGAGCGCCCTGGTCTGCTCGAGGAACGGCAGAGAGTCGTTGCTGAGCGCGGCGAGGTCGGGGACCGTGGGCCGAAGGTCGTCGACCAGGCCGCGCAGCTCGTTCTGGGAGATGAGCTGGCGGAGCTGGCCGATCCACGGGTTGGCGTAGTCGAGCGCCTGGTTCGCTGACTTCACGCCGGGAAGAGCCTCGCGAGAGAAGGCTCGCAGCGCCGGGAAGTCCTGGTTCAGGTGGAAGAGGGCCGGGTCGCCCGACCGCGAGCGTGCGGGGCAGCTCGACGATCGCCTCGCGGAGGGATGCCTGGTGGGCCGCGAAGTCGCCGCTGACGGTGTTGAGGTTGCTGATCAGGCCCTGGAGGTGCGCGCTGTTCTGATTGAGCTCCCTCGCGACGACGTCGAGGTTCGACGTGAACCCGGCGAGGTCGCCGGGCTGGGTGCCGAGCAGAGCCTGGTTGACCTGGGAGGTGTATTCGTAGGCCGCCGGGGAGGTCCTGAAGGAGGTCTGGAAGCCCTTGGCGCCGCCGAACCGCTCGAGTGCGCCGCCGAACTCCTTCAGGAAGATCTGGAGGTCCTCCCGCACCGGCGCCTGCAGATCGCTCAGGACCTGGTCCAGCTGGACGGAGTTGGAGGTCTGATTCTCGGGGATCACCGAGCCGCTGCTCAGCTCGGGCGCTCCCGGGCTGCCCGGGTGCAGGTCGACGAACAGGTTGCCCTCGAGAAAGAGGCGTGGCCGGAGCTGCAGCGTGGCGTCCTGGCGGATCGGCAGGGCCGTGTCCTTGAGGTCCATCGTGATGACCGCGGCGTCCTCGCCCTGGCCGTTCGCCCCCGTCAGGTGCTGGACGTCGCTGACCTGTCCGACCTCGACTCCGGAGATCCGGACCGGGCTCTTGGCACGGATGTTCTGAGCGTCCTGGACGATCGCCTTGAGCTGGTAGCCGTGCCCCACAAACGGGATCGACTTGGTGAACGCGAGGTAGAAGCCGATGAAGGTGAGGACGATCGCGATCAGGCCGATCGTGGTGTTGGAGAGGCGCTTTCGCTGGTTCGGCCGCACGTCAGCCGCCCGCCCCGGGGCCGAAGACGCGCGTCCCGTTCTGCTCGAGGAAGAGGTTGGTCTTGCCGAGGGGTGCCACGCCGGCCGCCTTCGCGATGTTCTGCACGCCGAAGGTCGGGTTGTCGGGGGTCTGCCCCGGGATCAGCGCCTCGCCCAGGACGTAGCCGGTCTGGCCGGCCTGGCAGTTGGGCTGGCCGCCGCTGACGGACGGGCCGTACGGGTTGCCGTGCAGAATCGGGATGCCGTTGTTTTGCCCAGGGGTGTCGAGCGGGCTGAAGACCCCGGCATTGGCGCCGGCCAGCGAATTGCTCGAGAAGCGGCCGTCACCCTGGCCGCCTGAGTAGTTGTCCATCGGGTTGCGCGGCAGCGTGTTGGGTGAGGTGGTGCCGGCGATCGCTGGCGGGATGACCCGCTCCGCGAAGCCGAATGGAGTGGGCAACTCGAAATGGCTGGTCAGGTAGGTGACCCAGTAGTTCCAGTAGTTGCAGGCCGTCTGGGCGGGGACGATCTTCTGGCCGGCGTCCTGCACGAGGTTGAAGGTGTCGCCCAGGCGGTTCAGGCTGACCAGCGTCGAGGGGTCGGAGACCAGGTCGTTGAGATTGGAGAGGACGTCCTTCAGGTCCTCGTTCATCCGCACAGTCCGCGGCAGCACCTTGGCGCCGAGCGAGACGGTCTGGTTCAGGACCGGCAGCGCCGCGCGCAGGTCGCGGACGCCCGGGCGCAACAGCCGGGAGAACTCGGCGAAGTCAGCGAGGAAGGGTCGCTGCACGGGCAGCGACCGCAGCCCTGCTTCGAGGACCGGCGGCCCACCGGAGATCGTGTCCCGCAGAGCCTGGGGATCGGATGAGATCGCGCCGAAGGCGATCGCGCCGTTGGTGAACTGCTCGGCGTTGTCCACCGCGACGGGAGCCACGATCCGGGCCGCGTCGGCGAGCTCGGGGAAGAAGCGGACGAGCTGGGTCGTCGGATCGGCGAGCGCCTGCGAGACGGGCTTGAGGTTCGCGAACAGCGGGTTGAGGGCGCCGATCGCCTCGTTGAGCGAGGCACCGCGGGCGGCGAAGGCATCGCCGAACCCCTGCAGGACCCGCTGGCTGTTCTCGCGGGTGGCGGTATCGAAGGTGTTGTAGACGTCGTCGAACTCGACCTGCGGACTCGACTGGGCGAGCGGCAGGGTGGCGCCCTCGGGCATGCCTGTCTCGCTCGTCCCACGGGAGATCTCGAGGTACTTGAGCCCGAAGGATGAGCGGTACCGGACGCGGATGGTCGAATCGGCCGGAAGCGGGTCGGCGCTCTTGTCCAATTTCAGGTTGAGCTTGGCGACGGTCGAAGCGGTCGAACCGTCGGCGGCCTGGCAACCGCTGTTGGCCGGGGCGGGAACGGTGTCGATCGACTGGACGACGCCAACCCGATTCCCCCCGATCCGCACCTCGTTGTTGGGACCGAGCCGCGCCGCATCGCAGATCTCGGCCGAGACCTGGTAGGTGGGAACGAAGGGCAGGCCGTTGTTCGCGTTGTAGGCGAGGAAGACGGCGACGATCACGATCAGCGTCGTGATCGCCCCGACCATCGTCGGCGAGGCGGCCAGGGAGCCGGCGCGCGCGCGGCCGTTCATCGGGGTACCCCCAGCTGCTCCCTATATGTAGGGAAGAGTCGCGTCATTGGCCGAGCAGGAAGTTGAGGAGGCCCTGAGTCGACGAGCCCTGCGGCGCGCCGCCGCCCAGGTTCAGGCCCTGGGGCAGCTGGGGAAGCTGAGGGAGCTGCGGCAGCTGCGTCTGCGGCAGCTGATTGAGCAGGTCCTTGAGCTTCTTCTCGGTCTGGCCCTTGAGCTTGTTCGGATCGACCCCCTGGAGGATCTTCTGCAGCTGCTTCTGCTGCTGCGGGGTGGGCGCTGCCGGTGGTGCCTTGGCGGCCTGGTTGGGAGAGGTGGTCGCGGCATTGTTGGTGGCCGTGAAGTTCGCCGAATGGACATGGACGTTCGGGTCGCAGATCTGCGGGACCGTGCTGCCGTCCGGGCAGACGGAGGCGTCGTAGCGTCCGAGATTCCCGAACAGGCCCGAGGGGTTGGCGCCGTAGTTGATGCCCGGCTGCTTGTCCCCGAGGATCCCGGCGCACTCGGCGAAGTTCTTCGGGTCAGTCGTCTGCCCACCACCCTCGGCCGGGACCGTGGGACCCGTCTGGTAGCCGCACGGGGCGTTGGTTCCGGGCGCGCTCACCAACGTGATTCCGAGGGCGTGCCCGAGCTGGTCGAACAGGTTCAGCGAGTTGGTCTGGACGTAGGCGTAGTTGAGGAGGCCCTCCATCCCGGTGTAGCCGGGATTGCCGCCGCTGGAGCTCGAACCCGCGGGACCGCTTCCCCACTTGCACTGGACGGTCTGATCGCCGTGCAGGCTCACGCCTAGCTTCTGGTCGAGCTGCTGAACGCGACGGTCCGCCTCGCCCGGCAGCTCGCGGAGGTCCCAGCGGGCGCAGGCGTCCTCCTCCACCGCGTTCTTCGGATCGGAGATGCTCTCCAGGAACTGCGCGACCTGGTCGGCGGCGGGATAGGCCTTGGTGCTCGCCTGGTTGAGCGCGGCGATCTCATCCTGGCTGTTCGCCAGGGCGGTCTTGCCGACGTGGGCGGCGTCGCCGAGCGAGGTCAGCGATTGCTGGGTGCCGTTGTTGAAGGCGGGCAGGTTCTTCGCCAGCGTGTTGAGGCCCGGGGCGGCCGCGTGCAGGTCGGCTCAGCAGCGGCGTCTGGTAGGTCGCCAGCTTGCCGAGCTGGGTCATCGTCGGCTGCAGCTGGGCGAGGAAGTCGTCGAGCAGATTGAAGTTCTGGGCGAGGTCGTTGCTGCGCTCCGCCGAGATCGCAGCGGTGCGGCCGGCGTTGTCGATGAAGTGGACGACGTCCTCGCGCCGGTTGGCGAGCTGGGCGAAGATCGCGTCGGCGTTGGTGTTGAGCTCCGCGATCGTCCGGTTCTGGTTGCCGAGGATGTCGAGGACCTGCTTGAGCTGCTGGAGCGCGGGAGCGCCGGAGCGGATCGCCGCGTTCAGGTTCTCGGCGTTGCCGTCGAGCGCGGTGCCGAACTCGTTGATGAGGAGCTGGAGGCGGTCCTTGAACGGCTCGCGCAGGGTGTTCTGCGCCAGGTCCGGCTGGACCGTGGTCTTGTTGCGGGCCGCGGGGATCGGCCCGGTCAGCGGCTGGGGCGAGGTGCCGGGGTCGCAGTCCAGGTAGTACTCGGCGATCAGCGACTGCGGCTCCGAGGAGCAGCTGGCATCCGCCTTGAGCTCGGGGAAGCCGGAGTCGACCTCGAAGCTGACCAACGCGGTCTTCTGCGGTGTCACGCCGAGGCCGGTGATCGTCCCGGCCTTCGCGCCGGCGATCCGAAGCTCAGAGCCCTTGACGAGCCCGAAGGCGTTGAACAGCTCCGCCTGGTAGGTGTGGCTGCCCGACGCGCCCGCGCCGGCGACGAGATAGGCCGGCACCGCTGCGATCAGCGCGAGTATGACCAGGAGGCGCTTCATGGTCCGATTGGGGTCTCGGTCGGATCGCAGTCGACGGTGCCGCCCTGGGTGAGCTGGTCGGAGCTGAGACCGCGCTCGTTCGAGCCGGGGCAGCGCCTGAGCTCCTTGACGCCGAGGGCGCTGTAGAGCTGGTTGCCGTTGAGGGCGCTGCAGAGGGCGCCCAGGATCTGGAGAGGCCCGCAGGTCGAGACGCCGGGACCGCTCGGGCTGAAGGCATTCAGGGTGGTCGAGATCCGGCCGATGCCGCCGAAGGCATCCGGGAAACCGGAATGGCCGAAGTCATCGAACCAGCCGGTGAGCTCGGGGCTGTAGGCGCGCAGCGTGGAGACCTGGTCGAGGGAGTTGCGAAGCGCATCGGCGGAGGCCGGGAGGGCGCCGGGGCGGGAGGCGCCGTTGCGGTCCACCGGGCCGACCCCGATCTCGGCGAGGGGATCCTGCAACCGGGTGAGCTCGATCAGGTCGTTGTTCTGGCCCGGCGAGTTGATGATCCCGTTGAGGCCCTTGACGGTGGGAACGGCGTCGCGGGCGAAGCCCCGTAGCCGCTTGGCGAAGGGCTTCAGCTTGCGCGCAACCGGGCGGGTGTAGTTGATGAGCGGCTGGACGTCGTCGAGCGCGGCGCGGAGGTTGACCGCCGTGGTGTTGAACTGGCGCATGAAGTCGGGCAGCTGGCCGACCGCTGAGGCGAGGGAGGCCTGCTCGGAGCCGATCGTCCCGAGCATCCCGTTCAGGTTCGCCACCAGCGAGGAGATCTCGGGACTCTTCTGATCCAGGGTGTCCATCAGCGAGGCGCCGTCCACCACCAGGCCCTCGAGGTTTGCCTGGTCCGAGTTGAGCTCTCCGAAGACCCGCCGCGAGGTGGAGAGGAAGGGGTTCAGGTAGTAGAAGCCGCGGTTCGCCTTGGCGCCGACGCCGTCGTAGGAGCGGGCGAAACCCCGAATCACCTCCTGCAGATGGGTGACGGTGGGCTTGTCGAGCGTGTTGAAGAGCTGGTCGAGGTCCACCTCGGAGGTGGTGTCTGCCTGCGAGATCGTTCCGCCGGAGCCGATCTTCTGAGTCGTGTTGGCGGTGGGAAGGGTGAGATCGACGTAGCGGTTGGCGATCCCGGAGAGCGACTGGGACCGGATCTGGGCGTGGGTACCGACCGGGAGCGGGGTGTAGGCGGAGTCGGAGATCTCCATCTTCACCAGGGCCTGGCCGTCGTTGGAAAGAGAGATCTCCTTGACCGAGCCGACCGGGACCCCTGCGACGTTCACGTTGTTGCCCGTGACCAGCTGGGAGGCGTTCTCGAACTCCGCGGTGACGGTGTAGCTGGAGCCGCCGCCCACGACCAGAAGCAGCACCACGGCGACCGCGCCGATCAAAGCGAGGATCGCAGCGACGCGCCCGACAACGCTCGATGTTGGCACTGGCTCCTCTACCTACCCGTAGCTGTCAATGGACCCGTGCCCGGGGTACCCCGCCTCAGGCACGGACAGAAACGCTAGCCCAAATATTAAGTAGACACGCCGGTAGGCGTAAACGAGCATTAGTGTCTGGCGCCGTGGCGGAGGACTACGACTTCGACTGGATCGTGATCGGCTCCGGCTTCGGCGGATCCGTGTCGGCGCTCCGTCTCGCCGAGAAGGGCTATCGGGTCGCTGTGCTGGAATGCGGCCGGCGCTTCGAGGACGAGGACTTCGCGGAGTCGACCTGGAACTTGCGCCGCTACTACTGGATGCCCAAGATCGGTCTCCGCGGGATCTTCCGGATGACGGTCTTCAAGGACGTTTTCATCGTTTCCGGCTCAGGCGTTGGAGGCGGCAGTCTCGGTTACGCCAACACCCTCTACCGGGCGAGGCCGGCGTTCTTCCGCGATCCGCAATGGGAGGCGCTGGGCGAGTGGGAGTCCGCGCTCGATCCCCACTACGAGACCGCCGAGCGGATGCTCGGTGTGACCGAGTACCCGCTGGAGGGGCCCGCCGACCTTCTTCTCAAGGAGTACGGCCAGGAGATCGGGGTCGGCGACACCTACAAACACACCCGCGTGGGCGCCTTCTTCGGCGAGCCGGGCAAGGAGGTGCCGGACCCTTACTTCGACGGCCACGGACCCCCTCGATCGGGCTGCATCGGTTGCGGGAGCTGCATGGTCGGCTGCCGCTACAACGCCAAGAACACGCTGGTCAAGAACTACCTCTGGTTCGCGGAGAGGCTCGGCGTGGTGATACTCCCCGAACGGCAGGTGACGGATGTGAGACCGATTCCTGGGGGCGCCGCGGACGGCTCAGACGGCTACGAGGTGACGAGCGAGCGCTCCGGCTCATGGGTGCGGAAGCGTCGCTCGGCGCTGACCGCGCGCGGCGTGGTGCTGGCTGCTGGTGCGCTCGGCACCAACCTGCTCCTGGCGAACAGCCGCCAACGGGGCTCGCTGCCGCGGATCTCGTCCCGGCTCGGCGAGCTGGTGCGCACCAACAGCGAGTCGATCAATGCCGTGACCGCCTCGAGCGACGAGCGGGACTTCGCGAAGTCGGTGGCGATCAGCTCGAGCATCTATCCGGATCCGGACACCCACGTCGAGGTCGTGACCTACGGACGCCGTGCCGACTCGATGAGCTACCTGTTCACGCTGCTGACCGGCCAGGGGACGAAGGTCACCCGCCCGCTGCTCTGGCTCGGCCAGGTGCTCCGCCATCCGCTCCGGTTCCTGCGCCTGCTCTCGCCTTTCCGATGGTCACAGCGCACCGTGATCCTGCTGGTGATGCAGACGCTCGATAACGCGATCCGGCTGCGCCCGAAGCGGCGGCTGCTGAGCAGCGGCGTGAGGCTGCAGACCGAGCAGGACCCCGATAAGCCCAACCCCACGTTCATCCCGGCGGCGGATCAGGTTGCGCGGTGGATGGCGGAGCAGACCGGGGGGATCGCCCAGAGTGGGTTGAACGAGGCGATCTTCAACATCCCGACGACGGCCCACATCCTGGGCGGCGCGGCGATCGGCTCGGACCCCGAGCATGGCGTCGTCGACGCCCGCAGCCGCGTCTTCGGCTACGAGAACCTGATGATCTGCGACGGCGCGGCGATCCCCGCGAACCCCGGAGTCAATCCAAGCTTGACGATCACGGCCGTGGCCGAACATGCGATGGCGCACGTGCCCGCAAAACACGAAGACACCGCGCCCGTGCGCGGGTGGCGCCGTAGGAGGCGCCCACGGACGCGACCACTGAGCGTCCGTGGGAAGTTCCTACGGCGACAGGACCCGCGCGCCCTGCGCCAGGTCCCTCGGCTCAGGCGCCCGCGCTAGCGAGGTGTTCGCCCGCCTTGGCCCAATTGACGACGTTCCACCAGGCATCGATGTAGTCGGGCCGCTTGTTCTGGTACTTCAGGTAGTAGGCGTGCTCCCAAACGTCGACGCCGATGATCGGCGTCTGCCCGTCCGAGATCGGGGAATCCTGGTTGGCCGTCGAGACGACCGCGAGCCCGGACCCATCGTGGACCAGCCACGACCAGCCTGAGCCGAAGCGGTTGACACCGGCGTTCTTGAACTCCTCCTTGAAGGAGTCGAAGTCGCCGAACGCCTCGTTGATCGCGGAGGCGAGGTCGCCGTCGGGCTCGCCGCCTCCGTCCGGGCTCATGATCTCCCAGAAGAACGTGTGATTGGAATGACCGCCGGCGTTGTTGCGGACGGCGGTCTCCTTGTCGCCCAGGCTTGAGAGGTTCTGCAGGACCTCGTTGACGTCCTTGTCGGCCCACTCGGTGCCTTCGAGGGCCGCGTTTGCCTTGTCCACATAAGCCTGGTGGTGCTTGTCGTGATGGACGCGCATCGTCTGTTCGTCGATGTGCGGCTCGAGCGCGTTGTATTCGTAGGGAAGGTCGGGGACCTCGAACGCCATCTGGCCTCCTCGGGTCTGGGTGACGGTGGCTGCTTCTAATCTAACGATCGTGCGCAGCGGGCCGCCTGGCGGAGGGACATGGACCGGTGTCACCGTGACGGTCGCCGGCGTGCTGGTCGGGGTCGCGGTGGCGCTGGCGATCCCGTCCCTGCGCGGCGCGGTCAGCGACGCGATCCACGGGGACACCGCCTCCGTCCGGCACGACCTCAACGGGAACCTGGGGGGAGTCCTGCTCGTCGTCTGGCTGGCGATGGTCCACGTGATCGTCTGGTATCCGGCCGAGATCCTGGACGCAGCGGCCGGCTACGTCTTCGGCTTCGGCGTCGGATTCCCGCTGGTGCTCGCCTCCTGGCTGCTTTCCGGGCTGGCGTCGTACGCGGTCGGCAGGCACTTCGCCCGCCCGGTCATGTACCGGATCGCCGGTGAGGAGCGGTTCGTGCGGCTCGAGCACCTGGTGCATCGCGGCGGCGCGCCATTCCTGCTGGGCGTCCGCCTGATCCCGATCATGCCGTTCAGCCTGATGGGATACGTCTGCGGCGCCGCGCGCATCCCGCTCTGGAGGTTCACCTGGACCACCGCAATCGGCTATGCGCCGCTCACCGCCTACTTCACCTACGTGGGGAGCAGGCTGGAGGGATTCTCCGCGGAGGACCCCATCCTGTGGATCGGCGGCGCAGTGCTGATCGCATGCATCTTCGGCGTCCGGTTCATCCTGCCTCGCACGGCCGCCACCGACTCCGCCGGGAAGTGAAGGCCGGCTAGTCGCGCTTCCGGAATTCGGCGAGATCCTGGCGGGCGCGGCGCTGGACGATCCCGCTCATGCCCGGCAGCCCGAGAATCAGCCCGGCGGGACCGAGCGCCTGCCGTGCCCACCCCCAGAAGGAGAAGGAGTCGTCATGCTCGGCGATGCGCCCGTCGTGGAAGCGGAAGGCGGCTCGGACGTCGTTGACCACGGGCCGCCCCGTGCGCGTGAACGTGTAGCGCGCGATCCAGCGGGCGGAGCCGGTGTCCCCCTGCGTCTCATGTTCCGCGAGCTCCACGCGAAGATCCTCGGCTCGCCCGGTCAGCATCCGCCACATGTCGCCCGCCTCCTCGCCGGTCAACTCCCCGAAGGCTGGGTCGGAGAAGCGGCCATCCGGCTCATACAGCGTTCGCCATCGCCTCCCCGTCGTGGCGGTTCATGGCGTCGTAGAGGTCGCGGATCAGCTCGGCGTTGTCGGTCATCCGCCAACGCTATCCGCTACCCCGCCCGCCGGGCAACACCGCTCTATCCTTCGGCCCCTCGGGGCGTGGCGCAGCCTGGTAGCGCGCACCGTTCGGGTCGGTGAGGTCCCCGGTTCAAATCCGGGCGCCCCGATTGCTCGTCGCTAGCCGAGCACCTTGAACTTCCTGACCGCCGGGGTGCCGGCGATGCCGGTCGGGCCGATCGCCTGGACCTTGAGGACGTGCTTCCCGAGCTTGAGCTTGACCGAGGGCACGAAGGGAGAGGTGCACGGAGCAAACGGGCCTCGATCGAGGCGGCATTGGAAGGTCGATCCCGCCTGGCTGGAGGTGAACTTGAACTTCGGCTTGCGCTTCTTGGTCTTCTTCGGCCCCTTGGTGATCGTCGTGTCGGGTGCGGCCGGCGGCGGGTTGATCGGAGTGCTCGGAGTCTGCACCGTGAAGGATCGGGTCGCTACGGCCGAGTTGCCGGCTCCATCGGTCGCCTGGACCCGGAAGGTGTAGGAGGCGTCGGAGAGCGGGCTTGAGGGAGTGTCACTGTTGCCCGGTCCCGAGCAGGCGGAGAAATTCGTCGCGCCCGTGTCGATCGAGCACTTGATGGTGACCGGGCCCACCGCGTCGCTTCGCGCTGAAGGTGAACGTCGGCGTCTTGTCGGTGATGGTCCCTGTCGGTCCCGAGTTGACGCTGACCTGAGGTGGGATCGAGTCCTCAACGTAGGTCGTAGATGCGGTCGAGCACGGTGACGTGTTGTTCGAGACGTCTGTGGCCGTTGCCCAGAAGGTGGTCGAGGTGTTAGCCGCGACGGTCACCGGGATCCCCGGTGAGGCGAAGGCGACGGCGCTCCCCGTCGCACTCGTGCTGGAACAGCTGGAGTTCGTATAGAGCTGTACGGTCGAGCCGCACTCGCCGTTGGAGCCGAAGACCTTCGGGTTGTTGTCGTTGCCGGGGGAGCTCGGCGTCGTCCCCTGCGGATTCGGTGCAGAGGGGGCGTCCGTGTCGGTGCCCACCACCAGCGGAGTACAGGCGCTCGACTGACCGTCCGGATTGGTGATCGTGACCGACTGGGCTCCGTTCGTGGCCGCGGTGGTGTCGAGATCGAGGGTGATGTGGGTCGGGTCCGTGTAGGTGACGCTGTTCACGATTACCCCGCCGCTCACCGAGGCGGTGATGTGGTCCGGGAACCCTGGGCCGCCGGTGTCCGGGCCCGGGTCGAAGAACCCGGAGCCATCGGTCGACGCTCCGGTGATCATCACAGGGACCGATGACTGGCCGGGCAGGATCGTGTTGGGGCTCGGCCGACGCCGGCGTGGCCGGCGGCGGCGCCTTCAGCTGGATCACGCGTACTCCCCAGACGTTGTTTGCGCTGGCATACTCCTGGAACGTCCAGAAGGTCTGGTCGTCGGTTGGATCGACGACAGTCTGGGAGAAGTCGCCCCACCGCCGTGGAGACTCGGAGCCCAGGTTGTAGGTGCTCGAGCTCGACTGTGTGAGCTGGAAGGGCTCTGTCGTGCCGCTCGGGTCGGTCGCCAGCCGGCCCGATGAGGCGATCTCCGGGGAACGGCCGACGCCGGCCGTGCTCATGTTGAGCGAGGCGTGCCCCTGGCCGCTCATGGCAATCGACGGCATCCAGAAGAAGCGCGGATTGGAAGCGACGGTGTCGAACAGCGTCCCCGACTGGATCAGGCTCGGGGTGGTGGTGAGGTTGCCCACCTGGTACCAGCGCGCCGCGTCGCGGTCGCCACCCGCGGCGCCGACGCCGCTCGAGTTGACGCGGATGTTGTGTGCCGTCCACAGAGTGTCCGAGCCGTCAGGGCCTCGGCCCACCATCGCCTCGAAGAACCGGTCGTCGAGGGCGTCGATCCCGCCCACCGCGCCCTGGGCGGGGACCGAGAGCGGTTGGGCCGTGCTCGGCAGCGACACCGACGAGGAGGAGATCGTGGGCGTGGTCGTGCCCGGGTTGTTGACCTTGACGACGTCCATCCGATTCAGGATCAGATTGTCCGGTCCCACCACATATCCCGTGCCTGCTCCGGGATCCATGTTGGTCGCGGGCTGAGGGCTGTCCGGGCCCGATGCCCCGGGGCTGCTCACGGTCTGGAAGCCGGTGACGTGCATTGGGCCAGCACCGATCACGCTCGACTTCTGGATCACGTAGAGGCTCGTGCCCGTGAAGGAGCCGCTGAGGGACCCGAACCTGTTGACGCCGATGTAGATCGCGTTCGCATCGACCCCGAGCTGTGGGTAGTCGGCGAACTGGCCGGTGGGGCTGAACTCCGGGAAGGAGAAGAAGGTGAAGCTGGTCTCGTCGGTGATCGTGGAGCTGTCGCTGACCGCCAGCATGACGAGGTTGTTGTTGTTCTGGACCGAGATCGCCGAGACGATCCAGCGCCCGGAGAGCCGGTCGTACTCGACGCCCGGGTCGGTCGGCTCGACGCCGGTTGGGAGCTGCGAGTCCCAGAAGGTCGAGTCGGAGACGTCCAGGTCACCCGGATTCTGGTTGCCCGATTTGTCGAAGACCCGGAGTCGCCCGTTGACGTCGACGAGGATCTGAGTTGGGCCGACGGCGCCCATCGAGTCGGGGGGCACGAACCCCGAATCGCCGAAGTCCGCACCGAGGAACGAGGTGCCGGACGAGAGCGACGACCGCGGGGCGATCGCCGAGCGGCCTGAGCGCTGCAGCGGCGGGGCCGGGCCGGCGACCTTCGGCGGCAGACTCTCCTCGCCGGGCTCGGGCTTCTCCTTGACCCTTTGCCCCCCGACGGACTCGGCGCCGGCGCGGGGTGGCTCGCCCGACTGAGTCTGCTCTTCCCCACCCTCCGATTGAGCCTGTTCCTCGCCGCCCTCAGCCTGCTCCTCGCCGCCTTCAGATTCTGCCTCGCCACTGGGTTGCTCCCTCGCGGCCTCCCCCTCCTCGCCCTCGCCGGGCTTGACGCCCTCCGCGGCCGCGATCTCGGCGGCGCTCGGCAGGATCGACGGGTGGCTGTCGACGAACCGCTGGCGCGCGGCGATGCTGGCGACACTGCGTGTCACGCCAGAGGACCCGACCAGTGGTTTCCCCTTTGTTGCCTCGTTGTCGTGCCGGTCGGTGTCCCCGATCAAGACCACCGCCACAACCACCAGCGCGACCACGAAGAGCACCGCAAGGAGCATGCGACGCTTCATCGGCACGCGAGTTTAGAGGTCGCCGGAGCGATCAAATTGGCGTTACCGCCAGCTTCCTCTTCCGGAGCTTGAGGCGAATCGACTGGCTGCTCGGGTCACCGCCGGTCGGGGAGAAGGTGACGGTGAGCGAGACCGTCACCACACCTTTGCGCGCCAGGCGGCGCGCCGTCCTGCCGGTCGGCGTGAGCTGGAAGGTCACCGGACCGGCGACCGCGAGGCTCTTCGCTCTCCTCTTGCGCAGGCCCTTTCCGCTCATCGTCACCAGGCCGGGGTTCGTTGTGGTCGCTGTGAGTTGCGCCGTGCCCTGCTTGCGGTCCCGCGTGATGCCAGCGAGGGTGAAGTGGTTGTCCGGAACCACGACGGCCGACAGGTTGAGACGAACGTCGTTCTGGGCGCTGAACACTCCGCTCGAGCCGTCCGCGAGGTCGCCTGACCGGGTGAGAACGCTGTCCCCCGGCATGGAGAAGGTGCAGGCGTTGGACGGCCCTGACGTCTGGTTCAGGCCGATCATGTCGCCTGACTTCACCGGTAGCCGGACCGGCACAGTGTTGATCCCGTTCGAGAGCAGGACCGAGGAGGCGTGCGCCATCACCTGGAAGATGTCCGGGTCGGGGGTACGGCGGAAGATCTTGATCACGTACCGGCCGCCGGAGCCCGAGGAATTGGTGGTCCAGGACGTGATCGTCCCGGCCTGCCGCGCCACGTAAAGGTTCCCGGCGGTGACGCTGGGTTGCAGGTAGTCGACATCCGAGGTGCAGCTGGGCGATGGAGGGCTCGGCGCCACCTGGCCGATCGTCACCGAGGCTGCGGCCGAGGCCGGGACGACGATCATCGCCACCGCGACGAGAGCCAGCGGGACGGCCAGGAGCCGCCGGGCGTGGCTTCGGTTCTTCGTGCGCGCGGAGGCGCGCTGCAAACGGCACTCCATGGATTCAGACCCTCCCCGGTCTGGGGGCAGGTTAGCCGACGAAGGCGGCGTGAATCCGGGGGTCGACGGCCGGCGAGAGCCGCCGCTCATCCGCTGGCCGCGGTGGCGCCTCTTCGGCGCTGAGCGGCGCACGCGTGGCGATCTCGAACAGCACCCCCGAGGGCTCGCGGAAGTAGATCGAGTGGCATTCGCCACGATCGATCACCGGCGTCGCCCGGCACCCCATCCCGATCACCCGCTGGCGCCAGGCCGAGAGGCCGTCCCGGCAGGCCCAGGCGATGTGATGGATCGTGCCCGTTCCGACCACGCCCCTCTCGGCTGGGGGTGGGTCGAACGAAAAGGCGCTGCTCCCAGTCTCCCCCTCCACCGCGTAGCTCTCGGGACCGGTGACCTTGAAGCCAAGCCGCCCGGCGAGAATGTCCGCGCTCGGCACGCTCTCGCGCCCGTAGGCGCGCACGCCGAGGAGGCCGACGATCGCGTGCTCGGGCGGGATCGTCGCCGACCCGAGCGAGAGGCCGTTCCCCTCGGCGGATGGGTCGGCCAAGAGCTCGTGCTCGATCCCCTCGGGATCGGAGAAATTCAGCCGCGGGCCCCGTCCGTTCGCCTCGATTGGCCGGACCTCGATGCCGGCCTCGGCGAGGCGATCGGCCCAGTACGAGAGGGCAGCCGGAAAGCGCACGGTCCAGGTCAGCCTGTGGACCATGCCATTGCCCGCGCGGCCACGGCGGATGCCCGGGGCTTCGATGAAGTTGAGGACGCCGCCGGACAGGCCCGGGGCCTGCCCGAGCCGGATCAGATGGGACTCCGGTGCCTCGAAGTCGCTCTCGCGACCGGCGAAGGCGAGTCCCAGAATCCCTGCGTAGAAGTCGAGGCAACGCTGGCCGTCGCCCGTGATTCCGGTGATGTGGTGTATGCCGTCTAGGCGCATCGATGGTTCAACATCCAGCTGAGCCCAGGATCCCTGCCCTACTTGAGTATCTAGACCATTAAGGTACACAAATGACCGCATCGGCGCCACCGAACATCCTCTACATCCACTCGCACGACACCGGGCGCTACGTGCAGCCCTACGGCTACCAGGTGCCGACGCCCAACATCCAGCTGCTCGCGGACCAGGGCGTGCTCTTCAGAAAGGCGTTCTGCGCCGCCCCCACCTGCTCCGGGAGCCGCGCCTCACTGCTGACTGGCCAGTACTGCCACAACAACGGGATGCTCGGGCTGGCCCATCGTGGCTGGTCGCTGAACGACTATGGCGAGCACCTCGTCCACCCTTTGCGCACCGTCGGCTATCGCTCCGTGCTGATCGGGGAGCAGCACATCTCCGAGGACCCGGCGGTGATCGGCTACGACGAGGTGATCGAGGTGGACAGCCATCACGCGCAGGACGTCGCGCCGATCACGATCGAGGCGCTGCAGACCGCCTCGCAGCCCTTCTTCTTCTCGGTCGGCTTCTTCGAGACCCATCGCCAGTTCCGGGCGCCGACCTCGGTGCGCGACTCCCTCTACTCGCTACCACCGGCAAACCTCCCGGATACGCCCGCGACCCGACGGGACATGGCTGCCTTCAAGGCCAGCGCCCGCTCCCTCGACCAGGGGATCGGCGCGGTGCTCAACGGGCTCCACGACCTCGACCTGACCGAGCGGACGCTGATCATCTGCACGACCGACCACGGTCTCGCCTTCCCCAATGCGAAGGCGACCCTCTATGACCGGGGGACCGGCGTGATGCTGCTGATGCGCGGCCCGGGCGGCTTCACCGGCGGAAAGGTGTACGACGCGATGGTCAGCCACCTCGACATCTACCCGACGCTCTGTGAGATCGCCGGCGCGGAGCCGCCGGACTTCCTTCAGGGAACCTCGCTGCTTCCGCTCGTCACCGACGAGACCGGCCGGATACACGATGAGATCTTCACGGAGGTCACCTTCCACGCTGCCTACGAGCCCACCCGGGCGATTCGCACCCAGCGCTGGAAGTACATCCGCCGCTTCGACGACAACCACCATCCGGTGCTCTCCAACTGCGACGACAGCGCCAGCAAGGAGACGCTGGTGGAGGCGGGCTGGGCGGATCAGGTTGTCGCGACCGAGCAGCTCTACGACCTGATCCTCGATCCGAATGAGGTTCGCGACCTGGCCGAGGACCCGGGCCACGCGAACATCCTCGAAGAGCTGCGCGAGCAGCTCACCGCCTGGATGAAAGAAACCGAGGACCCGTTGCTGGACGGCCCCATCCCTGTCCCTCCAGGCGCCGTCGTCAACGACCCGGGCCAGTCCTCACCGAATGACCCGCTCACCGCGGGCAGCACCCTATAGCCGCCTCTCCGCTCAGTCGACGTTCAGTACGCTGGATCCGGTCTCATGGGAGTCATCCGTCGTCTGCGCCTCTCGTTCTGGACCGCGGTGATCGGGACGGTCGTGCTCTATTTCTTCTTCGTCGTAGTGGCGACGATCTCGCCGGGCGACGTGGCGGCCGTTTCCGTTGTGGTCGCCATTCTGGCCGCGATCTTCACGATCAGGAACCTGCGCGTGGCGGCTCAGCTTGCCGGTCGCGGCGGCGACCCGCAGCTCCGGCGGGCTCGGAACCGGATCCGCGAGCGGCGGGGGTTCTAGCGCGATCAGCCGCTCGAGCAGGCCGAACGCCTCCTCGCTCCCCCGTTCGAAGCAGACACGCGCTGCGTAGGCTCCGGCGCCCTCATTCAGCCAGATCGAGGGAAAGATGCCGACCGCCCAGGCGATCCGCCCCCGCATGCGCAGCCGCGCGGCAGCGCGCCGGAGGGGGCCCCGGTCGAGCTTCGCGCCCCCGTAGCTCAAGCAGATGTCCCGCCGGGTCCTGCTGTTCCTGCGGGATCCGCCGGTGCCCACGACGAGTGATGCATATGGCTCGAGGCGTTGGCGATCGGCGTAGCCGGCTCCGTCGTTCCAGCTCCGGAGGAAGGCGCCGAGGACAGGGCAAACGCAGCCGGGACGGTCGGAGAATTTCTCGCCGCCGATGATCGAAGCGAGCTCCACGACGCAGACGCCATTGTCCGGAGAGCGATGCCTTCCCGGCTCGAGACGCACCGAAGCGATCGAGCTCTGCTTCATCTGATCGCTCAACCCCATTTCCTTACCTCGCGGCAAGGATACTCCGCACCCCCAGGGGCGACTCAGCTGACCTCGGCGATCGCCGCCTGCACCTCGGCGAGGGAGGGCGACTCGATCAACTGGCGGGTTCCGTTCGGCCCGCCGACGACGACGGCCGGCTCCGCCGGAAGATGCCGATCCGCGGCCAGGGTCTCGTCGTCCTTCAGTGTCTGCTCGATTCCGCTGCGGTCGTTCATGTCGTTCTGCCACTGCTCGACGTTGAGGTTGAGGATCCCCCGCGCGACGTCATTGAGGAAGTCCTGGGTCGCGCCGTGCTTCTTCGCCTCCTCCTGATTCGCGAAGAAGAGCTCGATGAACTGCCACTCGTCGTCCTGCTTCGCGGCCGCGACCGCCGCGTAGGAACCGAGAAAGTACCCGGATTCCGCGCTGATCGGGAAGTGATGGAAGATCATCTGGACGTGACCGGCGCGCACCGGGCCGCCGATGAGAGGCGCGATCACATCCCGGTTCCAGTCCGAGCAGGGATCGCATTGCAGGTCGTTGAAGACCTGAATGGTCACCGGAGCGTCCCCTGGTCCGAGGCGATCCCCATCCTGCTGGATCCCGCCGAGCAGGCTCTGGGTCTCCTCCGCACCCGTGATCTTGAACTGCTCACCCTCGCCGCCGGTCCCGATCGAGAGGCTGACGATCGCAAAGCCGAGCACGGCGACGATCACCGCCAGCACGATCAGCCCCACGAGTCGCGGGCGCCTCCGCGGTACTTCTTCGCTCACCCCGCGACGGCCTTGTAGTAGCGAACCGCGAGCCCGGTGAGCAGCGTGCGGAGACCCTCCTCGATCGGGGTCTCGGTCTCCGTGGCCCAGCTCTCCAGCCCACGTGATTCGATCGCCTCACTGCGCTCGACCACCTCGTCGACCAGCTGTGGGTGCTGGTCGCAGAAGAAGGCGCCGATCGAGTAGAGATCGGTCTCCATCAGCGACCGGATGAAGGAGTCCGTGCCTGTCGGGCTCATGGCGCCATGGTAGTTAGGCTGCGATCGTGGCCGGCCGCGACGAGATCCTCGGCTTCTGCGATGAGCTGCTCGATGTCGCGGCGTTCGAGGACTATGGCCCGAACGGATTACAGGTGCCCGGTAAGGCCCAGGTCAACAAGGTCGCAACGGGCGTATCAGCGAACCTCGAGCTGCTTCGGGCGGCGGTCGATTCGGGCGCCGAGCTCGTCCTCACACATCACGGCCTGCTCTGGGGCGCGGAGCTCTCCCCCCTCTCCGTGCCGATGGCGGCCAGACTGCGCACCCTTCTCTGCGCCGAGGTGTCCCTCGCGGGCTACCACCTGCCGCTCGACGCGCACCCCGAGGTCGGCAACAACGCCCTCCTGCGCGACGCACTCGGCCTCGAGTCCGATGAGCGGCCCTTCGGCGAGGCCAAGGGCTCCGCGATCGGCGTCGTCGGCCGCTTTGCGAATCCGGTCGACGTCGATGAGCTCGGGCGGCGCCTGCGGGAGGCCGTCGGCCAGGACCCGCTCGTCTTCGATGGCGGCCCGGCCTGGATCGAGAGCGTCGGCATCGTCACCGGCGGGGGTGCCTTCGCGATCCACGAGGCGGGGACCCTCGGCCTCGATGCGCTCGTGACAGGCGAGCCGAGCGAACCGGTGATGGGGGAGGCTCGGGAGTACGGCATCCACTTCCTGGCCGGCGGGCACTATGCAACCGAGACCTTCGGCATCCGCCGGCTGGGCGAGCTGATCGCCGAGCACTTTGAGATCGACCACGAGTTCATCGACGTGCCGAATCCAGTCTGAGCCTGCTTTCCCCCCGCTAATTGCGAAAAATTGATTGACACGTCGCCGTGAAGCGATATACATGCCAGGCACCAACGGCCGCCACAAAACCGTGGCGAGACGGAAGGCGTTCACGAGGAGAGGAGTTGCCTATATGTCCGTTCACCTGACGCCCACGGAGCTAGCCCAGGAAATGCACATGAAGCGGCGCGATGTGCTCTCCAAGTGCATCGAGATGAATGTGCCGGTGCTCAAGGGTCGGATCGACAAGACCCTCTTCGCATCCTCGCTGCGGGCGTTCCAGGCGCAGAAGCGGCAGGCCACGGCTTAGACGACGCACCCGGCAGGGTCCTGGCTGCTCAGCCAGCCGCCCAATAGACTCCATCCAATGGAGAGCGCGACGATCGCGGCGGCGGCCGGGTCCTCATCGGAATCGAGCACCCACAGCAAGACCTGCGCCGACCTGATGCCGCTCGCCGCCGAGCGCCATGCCGATCTGGCGGCGGTCACCTACAAGGACGAATCCGGCGAGTGGGTCTCGAAGACCTACCGCGAGGTGGGGGAGATCGTTCGCCAGCTCGCCCTCGGCCTGCTCGAGCTCGGCGTCGAGAAGGGGGACAAGGTCTCGATCCTCGCCAACACACGTCCCGAGTGGACGTACTTCGACTTCGCGGCGCTCAGCGTGGGCGCCACGGTCGTCCCGATCTACCAGACCAACTCTCCCGAGGAATGCCAGTACGTCCTCGAGAACTCCGATGCCAAAGCCGTGATCGTCGAGGACTCCGAGCAGCTCGCCAAGATCGACGAGGTCCGTAGCCGGGTGCCCAAGCTCGAGCACGTGATCCGCATGGAGGGCACAGGCGGCGGCGCGATTTCGATGGACGAGCTGGTCGAGGCAGGCTCGGCACGCTCGGATTCCGAGTGGGAGGCGCGCTGGCAGTCGGTCACGCCGGACGACATCTGCACGTTCATCTACACGTCCGGAACCACGGGGCCGCCGAAGGGCTGCGTGATCTCTCACGGGAACTACCGCTCGATGGTGACGATGGCCCTCGACGAGAGCGTCCTCGACAGCGAGACCACCACCTACCTCTTCCTGCCCCTGGCGCACTCCTTCGCCCTGTTGATCCAGCTCCTGAGCTTCGACCTTGGCGGCAACATCGCCTACTGGGAGCGCGATCCGCTGAAGATCATCCCGAACCTCCTCGAGGTGAAGCCCGAGTACTTCCCGTCGGTGCCGCGCATATTCGAGAAGATCTACACGGCCGCCACGAGCGAGGTCGAGAAGTCCGGCGGCCTCAAGAAGATCATCTTCAACTGGGCCATCGGCGTCGGCAAGAGGGTCCGCAAGCGCGAGCGGGCCGGCAAGCCGGTCGGCTTTCTGCTGCGGAAGCAGTACGAGGTCGCGGACAAGCAGGTGCTCTCAAAGATTCGCGCCCTGTTCGGCGGCCGCATCAAGAACTGCGTCACCGGCGCCGCGCCGATCAATCCCGAGATCCTGCGCTTCTTCGACGCCGCCGGTGTCCTCATCCTCGAGGGCTGGGGCATGACCGAGACCTCGACCGCCGCGACCGTCGCCAGGCCGGACGCCTTCAAGTTCGGCAAGGTCGGCCGAGCCTTCAATGGCTGTGAGATCAAGATCGCCGAGGACGGCGAGATCCTGGTCAACGGCCCCAACATCTTCCAGGGCTACTACAAGAACGAGGAGGCGACCCGAGAGACCCTCGAGGGCGGCTGGCTGCACACCGGAGACATCGGAGAGCTGGACGCCGACGGCTATCTCTCGATCACGGGCCGCAAGAAGGACATCATCATCACCGCAGGCGGCAAGAACATCACGCCGGCGAACCTCGAGGCCGAGATCAAGCAGAGCCCGTACGTCTCCCAGTGCGTCGTGATCGGCGACCGCCGGCCGTACCTGATCGCGCTGATCACGCTCGACATGGAGGAGTGCGCCAAGCTCTGCGAGGAGAAGGGCTGGCCGGCCGATCCAGCGGAGCTCCGGCACAACGAGGGCATGCGGGCCGTCATCCAGGAGCACCTGGATACGGTCAACGAGAAGTTCGCTCGGGTGGAGCAGGTGAAGAAGTTCGAGATCCTGCCCCATGACCTCTCCCAGGAGACGGGCGAGCTGACTCCGACGATGAAGGTCAAGCGCAACGTCGTCGCCGACAAGTTCGAGACGGACGTCGAGAAGCTCTACGCCTAGCTTCCTCGTCGCGCCGGACTCCTTCAAGGGGACCCTGAGCGCCCGCAAGGTGGCGGAGGCGATCGGGCGCGGCCTGGAGCACGCCGGGGCCGTGGCCGACCTCTGCCCTGTCGCCGACGGCGGCGAGGGGACGATGGAGATCCTGGTCGACGCCATGGGCGGTGAGACGCGGACTGCGTCGGTAGGTGACCCTCTCGGGCGCCCAATCGAGGCGCACTATGGCCTGGTGCGCGACGGATCGACGGCGATCGTCGAGGTGGCCGCCGCCTCGGGCCTCCTCCTGGTGGACGAATCCGAGCGAGATCCCGAGCGGGCGAGCAGCGCGGGGACCGGCGAGCTGATCGCCACGGCGATCCGGGCCGGCGCACACCGCATCCTGATAGCCGCCGGCGGCAGCGCGACCACGGACGCCGGGCGGGGGGCCATCGGCGCCCTGCAGAAGGCCGGTGGGCTGGGCGGGGCCCAGCTCGAGGTCCTCTGCGACACCTCCGTCCCCTTCGAGCGAGCGGCCGAGGTATTCGGCCCGCAGAAGGGGGCCTCGCCCGAGCAGGTTGAGCGGCTCAGCTCGCTGCTTGCCGCTGAGGCGGGAGCGCTGCCGCGAGACCCGCGGGGCCGAGCAATGACCGGCGCCGCCGGAGGACTTGCGGGAGGGCTGTGGGCGGCGTTCGGCGCGCATCTTGTTCCCGGAGCAGCGTTCGTGCTCGGGGTGGTTGTCTTCGACCGGCGGCTCGAGGACGCGGACGCCGTGATCACCGGCGAGGGGCGGCTCGATGCTCAAAGCCGCGAGGGAAAGCTGGTCGGCGAGATCGCTCGGCGGTGTCGCGCCGCCGGGGTGCCGGCGCACGTGATCGCGGCCGAGATCGCGCTCGACCCGAAGGATGAGGCCTGGTTCGGATTCGCGACGCTCGCATCGGCAACCAGCCCGGAGTCGATCGAGGGGGCGGCGGAGCGCATCGCCGGGGCCGCCTCAGCCTGAGTCTGGATATTCCTGGACTAGGGCGGCCCGGTCCAACCGGCCGCGTAGCAGGGATCCGGCCCGCACGGATCGATGATCTTCCCCGCGGGCATCAGGAACTCCGCGATCTGGTGGCGGATCAGCGCCGAGGTGTTGATCACGGTGTCGTGGGGATCGACGCCGAAGGAGTCGTCCGGAGCTGTGTTGGTGATCGGCGCGGGATCGGTGCCCAGGACGCCGCCCATGCCGTCGTCACGCTTCGGCCCGATGTCCCAGACGAACGTGCCATTGCCGTCGGCGGCCGGCCCGGAGAGGTCTCCGAGCTGCGGGAGGTCCGGGAAGAAGTTCACGAACCCCGGGGTGCGGCCCGGGTCGAGCGTCGGATAGCGGAGCGGCGCACCGATCGTCCTCGCCTCGACCTCGGTGGCGACATTCGAGACCTGGTGATCGCCGTATGCCATGTCGATCAGAACGTGGTGTGCCGGGGTGCCCGGCAGCGGGTCGCTCGTCATGTGGTTGGCGTAGCCGTCGGGCTCACCGCGGTCCCACATCATCTGGATCATCGCGAGCATCAGCGGCCGGTCGGACTGAGTGGGGTACGACGGGTAGAGGACCAGGGCGTAGTCCGAGAAGTCGACGCTGCGGGTGAGCAGCGTCGAGTAGTTCATGCCGGGCACGTAGAGCACCGTGCGGGTGATGTCGGGCTCGACCGCCGTCAGCGCCCCGCCGGCGATTCCTCCCTGGCTGTTGCCGTAGTAGTAGAGACCGTCGCCGTGGTCGATCACCGAGTGGCCGCTGAACTGGAACGCTGGGTCGCTGGAGAGTCCGTCGGGCAGCATCAAGAGACGACCCAGGTAGATGAAGTTGAGGAAGCCCTGCTGGAGCCCGTCCGGGATCGGCTGGAACTTCGAGAGGTCCTGCAACGCCTGAACCGCGGTGCCGACGTCGTCCTCCATCATCCCCGTGAAGTCCGTGGCGCAGGTGAGCACACCCTCGTCATTGCCGAGCTGCCGGACATTGGTCGTGTGCACCTCGGTGTAGTCGCCGAACAGGCCATGTCCGTACATGGAGGGCCTGACCTGGTGGTCGACGTCGAAGACACCCGGGCTGGTCTCGGTGACCGCGGACCTCGGGATGTTGCAGGTGAAGCGGGCGGTCTGGAAGTTCCCGGGGGTCCGCACGGGCAGTCCGTCCGCGCCGAGCGTGAACTTGCCTCCGGGGACACAGCCCGGACTGTCGAGGAAGCACGGCACCTGGTAGGTCCCGGTGACCTCGCGGATGTTCTCCACTCCGTGCCCGGTGGCGGTGGGGAAATCGGTGACGTTGGTGATCGTGAAATCGGGAGCGTTTCCCTGCATCGTGCCGTCGCCCGGTGTCGTGTCACCCAGGTCCGCGAGTCCGCGGTCGCGGATCGAGAGCATCCTCTGGGTGATGTTGGTGGTGCTCGCGACGGTGAAGTCCCAGGCGTCGTAGAGGTCAGCGCGGGCGACCCCAGCCTGCTGGAGCTTCGAGAAGATCTCGTCGAAATGGGCGCGTCGGTCCTCGACCGCCGGGTTGTCGGTCACCACCCCGTCCCGGTAGAGGGCGAAGCCCGGAGGGGCGGGGATCGTGTCCCCTGATGCGTCCTTCAGGTTCCGCATGGCGACGATGTAGCGGTGGCCCTCGATCAGGTTGCGTCCCGGGCGGATGATCAGGTCGGTCTGGTCCGGAAGGGGATTGCCGTTGTCGACCGCGGTCGAATCGATCTCGGACCAGATCAATTGACGTTGCCCGGTGGCGGCGTCGATCAGGACGATCGGCTGGTTCGGGTCGAAGGCGCGATCCATGTCCGTGAGCGGGACGGCGCCTGTTTTCTGGAAGGCGGTCGCGTTGTCGAGGCCCGGAACCCTGGTGACGATGCTCTCCCCCGGGCTGAACCCGTCGCTCGTGTTGATGCCCGCGGGGTTGATGTGGACGCCGTCCTTGTTGGCGGGGGTCGACGCGGCGCTGAGAGCGACCCGCAGCCCGGTACCGGTGCTCGAATCGGGCACCGTGTAATGGTCACTCGGGAAGGGGAAAAGGCAGTTGGTCTGGGGGCTGGCGATGATCTCGCACCGATCCGCGCGCGCCAGCGAGGCGCACTGGGGCACCGATTTCGTCAGCGACGCACGTGCCTTGGGGCTCTTTCCCCTCTTGCCCTTCTTCGGGTGCTTGCCCGGCACCTTCGCCGTCAACAGAAGACCGTCCGCGCCGCAGCCCTGCAGGACCTCGCGGCCGGCGGTGCTGAGGGGAAGCGAGAACGTCTCGCTCTTCCCCGCCTTGGCCGAGATGCGCTGCGGGCTCGTCAGTGCGGGGCCGCCGCCGAACCCGCGCACAGCCAGGCTGAGCTTGCGGTCGCGAGGCGAGCGCACCACGACATCGACCTGACCCGCCGTGAGCAGTCCCTGGTCGCTCTGTGACTTCGACGTGAAGCTGAGCGCCAGCTTGCTCTCGCCGTGATGCTTCTTGGCGAACGCACCGGCGGGCAGCGCGAGAAGCGCGACGATGAGCGCCGCGGCGAGCAGGCCCAGCGTCACCCGAGCCATGCTCCGATCGATCCCTCGACCGTCAGCCATCGTTCCTCTCTCCATTCCCTCTCAGGACCTCCCTGGTCCTGAGCGGCAACCTATCAGTGCGAGACGTGCCCCCGCCGTCTCGCTGTAGCGTGACGCTCGATGAGCGAGAGGCGGGTCGCACTGGTGACGGGGGCGAGCAGCGGGATCGGCGCCGCCACCGTCCGTGCGCTGGCGGACGCGGGTTTCGAGGTGGTCGCCGCTGCCAGGCGTCGTCGAACGGTGCGAGGAGATCGCCCGCGAGGTCGGCGGGCGCGCGCTGCGCCTCGACGTCACCGACGCCGACTCGGTCGCCGAGCTGGCGGAAGCGCTGCCAGACCTCTCGGTGCTGGTCAACAACGCCGGAGGCGCTCTCGGACTCGAGCCGGTAGCCGAGGCAGACGAGGAGAGCTGGCGCCGCATGTACGAGGCCAACGTCATGGGCGTGATGAGGGTGACGAAGGCGCTCCTCCCGGCGCTCGAGCGGAGCGGCAACGGCTTCGTGGTCGTCGTCGGCTCCGTCGCCGGCGTCGAGGTCTATCCAGGCGGCGGCGGCTACACGGCGGCGAAGCACGCGGCCAACGCCGTGGCCAAGACGCTTCGCCTCGAGCTGCTCGGCAAGCCGGTGCGAGTCAGCGAGGTGGCCCCGGGCATGGTCGAGACGGAGTTCTCGCTGGTCAGGTTCGAGGGCGACGAGGAGAAGGCGCGCCGGGTTTACGAGGGAACGAACCCGCTGAGCGCGGAGGACGTCGCAGCGGCGATCGCCTTCGTCGTCACCCGCCCACCGCACGTGGACATCGACTACCTGTCGATCAAGCCGACCGACCAGGCGACGGCCCGGGACGTGTACCGGCGCTAATCCTGTGAAGCGGCGTTTTCCGCCTCGCCGGACTGACGCAACAGGGCGCCGGTCGTCTGCTCGAGCACGCGGCGCCAGGCGGAGATTCCCTTCTCCTCCTCCTCCACGGTGTCGAGGACTCGCTGCACCCGGCGCGCGGAGATCTCGATCCCGTGTCGAGCCGCGATCTCCTTGTAGCGCTTGTAGTCGCGGGCCAACCTCACTGTCACCGACTCGAACCCGTGCTTCGCGATCTGGAGGCGCGCCGAGTAGTCCAGGATCGAGGTGCCGAACATGAGCTCGTCGTCGAACTCCGGCTCGATCAGGATGATGTCGACGTCCGGGAAGCGCTCGTTCCACGACTGCACGGCCATGTGGAGCCTGGCGTGCGCCAGCAGACGGAACGCCTGGTTTCCGATCGCCGGCATTCCCATGTCCGAGACGCGGCGCACCCTCGAGCCGAACGCCGTCGGTATCCGGGTCTCGAAGTCGTTCACGTAGGGCACCAGCGGATTCACGACCACGATGAACTTCGCACCGGCCTCGACCGCCACGTCCACGTTCGTCGTGGAGACGATCCCGCCGTCGACGAGCTGCCTGCCACGCAGCTCATAGGGCTCGTAGACGATCGGCAGCGCTCCCGAAGCGGCGACGGCGCGCGAGATCGGCACGTTGTCCCACTCGCCCTCGCCGAAGACGATCCGCTCGCAGGTGTCGAGATCGGTCGCGGTGATCAGCAGGTCCGAGTCGAGCTCGCGGAAGTCGTTGGTCCGGTCCGGATCGGAGAGGACGTTGCGGACGTACTCCTCGATTCCGCGGTTGTGGTAGATCCCGGTCGGGAGGCCCTCGGCGAGGCCCATGACCACGTCCACCATCGAGATCTCCCCGATGTTCCCCGCCAGCCGGCGGGCGGTGGCGGCGATGCGTAGGGGGAGTAGGGCCAGGCGCTCGGCGAACCCCTTGTAGTTGGGACGGAGCAGGGTGCGCAAGGAGGCGTTCTCGATCGGCGAGGGGAGCGCCTTGTCCAGGACCCGGAACATCTCCTCGGGCGTGATTCCGTTTGCGACCATGCCGGCGACGAAGGCACCGGCGCTGGTCCCGACGTAGATGTCGAAGTCGTTGACCGTGCGGTTGGTGGCCAGCAGATCGAACGCGCGCAGGGCGCCCATCTCGTAGACGCCGCCGGTGAACCCGCCACCGCCTAGGACCAGAGCTGTCTTCTCACCCCGTCCGCGCCTTCGCCTCCCCCTGCTGCTGCGCGCTTTGGTGCCGGGGCCGTCGAACTGGACGACTTTCCCCATTGGAGAGGGGATTATGGCAACCGGCCGGGCTGGTCAGCCAACCAGCAGCCGCTACCTTCGCCGGCTTCCGCTGTTCTAGGCAGGAGCGCGGCGACCCCGCGCGTATGCATGGGCATGGTCAGGCACAGAGGAGCGATCGTCGTCGTGGTAGTCGCGGCGGCCCTGACCGTGCCCGCCGTCGCGCAGGCGCGACCTTCCGGCCCCGACAAGGCCTTCCGCACGCCGATCGCCCGCGGGGCGGCCGCCGCCCATGCCGCCGTCTCACGCT
Source organism: uncultured Solirubrobacterales bacterium (assembly GCA_963740995.1). Taxonomy (GTDB): domain Bacteria; phylum Actinomycetota; class Thermoleophilia; order Solirubrobacterales; family 70-9; genus DASUPK01. The sequence goes on along the minus strand of CAVUGL010000004.1, from coordinate 232,578 downwards.
CCAAGCTCGCCAGCGGCCTCTCGAGACTCTTCCGCCGCGTCGGCAAGAGCGGGGCCTTCGTCTTCGACCCGAGCACCCATCAGGTGCTCTTCTCCCGCAAGGGCGGGCGCGCCAGGATCCTTGCGTCGAACTCGAAGCTGTTCACGACCTCCACGGCGCTCTCCAAGTTCCAGCCGGACGGACGGCTGCACACCACCGCCTGGTCCAGCGATGACGTCAGCGACGGGATCAGCCAGGGCCTCTACCTGCGCGGCGGCGGTGACCCGACCCTGACCACCGCCGGACTCACCAAGCTCGCCGACCGCGTGCGTGCCGCGGGTGTCGTCGCGGTGCAGGGGCCTCTCCGGTATGACGCCTCCTTTCTCGACAGCCAGACCGGAATTCCCGAGCACGGCATCACCCCCGAGAGCGTCGGCAGGCTCTCGGGGCTGGAGATCGACAGCGGCTCGCCGAGCGACCCGGCGAAGACCGCCGCCCAGCGCTTCGAGGACGCACTCCGCAAGGACGGGGTCTCGATCGGGAACAGCGTCACTCCCGCGGTCACCCCGGCAACGGCGATCCAGGTCGCCGATTTCGCTTCGCCAACGATGGCCGACATCGTCCAGGACACCAACGTCCCCTCGAACAACTATCTCGCCGAGATGCTCCTCAAGGACGTCGGCTCGCAGTTCGGCGGCAGCGGCTCGACGGCAGGCGGCCTCTCGGTCGTCAGGCAGTTCGCCTCGAAGCAGGGGGCCAGGTTCAACGGCGAGAACGGCTCGGGCCTGACCCGGCGCAACAAGGCCTCGCCCGCATCGGTTGTAAAGGTGCTCGGCTCCATGCTCGAGGTCGACGCGAAGGCGACGCCCGAGGAACAGCGAACCGAGGAGCGGCTGCGCGACACCTGGGTCAACTCATTGGCGGTCGCCGGACGCAACGGCACCGTCGTCAAACGGATGCGCGGGACGGCGGCGGCGGGCAACTGCCACGTCAAGACCGGCACGCTCGACGGCGTGAGCGCCCTCTCCGGTTACTGCTTCCGCGGCGGCGATGACGCCGACCATGCTGTGATCTTCTCGCTGCTGATGAACCGTGTGGACGTGAACCGCGCGCACGTGATCCAGGACCGCATGGCGGCCCTGATCGCCCGCTACCCGCGCTAGCGGCTGCCGCTGCCCTAGGTCACGGCTCAGCGTGAAGGAGTCGCCTACTTCTTCGTCTCTTCTGCTGCACTTCTGGACCGACGTCGCCGAGCACTAGACGCGCCCACGCGGAGGAGTGGTGCGCTTTCTGGGCGCTCCGTCATCGCCGACCAGATTCTGCAGGCCCCCCTCGTCGATCACCTCCGTGCCGAGCTCCTCGGCCTTCGCCAGCTTCGAGCCGGGGCTGTCGCCCGCGATCACGTAGTCGGTCTTCTTCGAGACCGAGTTGACCACCTTCCCCCCCGCGAGCCGGATCAATCTGGTGGCCTGCTCGCGGCTCAGGTTGGGCAGGGTGCCCGTCAACACGAGCGACTTGCCGTCGAGCGGGCCGCCCTGCTGGCGGCGCTCCGAGGGGTCGAGCTCCATTCTCAGGCCCGCCTTGCGGAGGCGCTCGATCAGCTGCCGGGTGCGTTTCTCCGAGAGCTCTTCGTAGATCTGCTGGGCGAGGACCGGACCGATGCCCTCGGCCTTCTCGATGTCCTCCGGCTGCGCCTCGAGCAGGGCGTCCATCGTGCCGAAGTGCTCTGCGAGGGACTCGGCGTTGACGAACCCGATCCCCGGGATGCCGAGCGCGTAGAGGACGCGCGAGAAGGGCATCTTCTTCGCCTCCTCGATCTCCTCGACCAGGTTGCGTGCCGAGATCTCCCCGAAGCCCTCCAGCTCCGCGATCCGCTCGGCGGTCAGATCGAAGATGTCGGCGGCGTCCGAGATCAGGCCCTCCTGCAGGAAGCGATAGGCGTTCTTCTCGCCCAGCCCCTCGATCTCGAGAGCGCCGCGGAAGTGCTTGATGTGCTGGAACTGCTGCCCTGGGCAACCGGTCCGGTTGGGGCAGATCGTGAAGACGCCGTCCTCGGGCTTCACGGTGGGGGTGCCGCAGAGGGGGCACTTCTTCGGGGGCTTCGGCTTGCGCGCGCCCTTCTTGCGGCGCTGGATGATCGGGGACACGACCTGCGGAATGACGTCGCCGGCACGCATCACCACCACCTCGTCCCCCTCACGGACGTCCTTCCGCGTCAGGTCCTCCTCGTTGTGCAGCGTCGCTGTGCTGACAGTGACCCCGCTGACGTGGACCGGCTCCAGCATCGCGAACGGCAGCAGGTGCCCGGTCCGGCCGACGTTCCAGACGATCTTGTTCAGCTTGGTCGTGGCGGTGGTCGGCGGGAACTTCCAGGCGACAGCCCAGCGTGGCTCTCGTCCCGCCACCCCGAGCTCCCTCTGCAGCCCGCGGTCGTCCACCTTGACGACCACGCCGTCGATCTCGAAGTCGAGCGCGTCGCGGCGGTTCTCCCACCAGCGGCAGCGCTCGGCGACCTCGTCGACGCCGTGCAGGATCGAGATGTCCCCGTTCACCTTGAAGCCCCGCTCCCGCAGCCACTCCAGCGACTCCGAGTGGCTGTCCGGCTCCCAGCCCCTCAGGGCCGCCACGCCATAGCACCAGATCGAGAGCGGCCGGGTCGCCGTGATCGAGGAGTCGAGCTGCCGCAGCGACCCGGCGGCAGCGTTGCGTGGGTTGGCGAAGGTGGACTCGCCGTCCTGAGCCCGCTGCTCGTTCACCTTGGTGAAGCCGGCAATCGGCAGGTAGATCTCTCCGCGAACCTCGACCAGCTCGGGGGCGTCCCGGATGCTCAGGGGGATGGCCTTGATGGTCTTCAGGTTCTGCGTGACGTCCTCCCCGATCCGTCCGTCGCCGCGCGTCGCTCCGCGAGTGAAGACGCCGTTCTCATAGGTCAGAGAGATGGCGAGACCGTCGACCTTCGGCTCGGTGACGTAGCGGATCTCCCGTCCCGAGATGTCGAGACGCTCGAGCTGGCGTTCCACGCGTTTCGCCCAGGCGCGGAGCTCGTCCTCGTTGCGGGCGTTGCCGAGCGAGAGCATCGGCTCGTGGTGGGTGACCTGCTTGAACTTGTCGAGCGGCGCTCCCCCGACGCGCTGAGTGGGCGAGTCGGGCGTGAGCAGTTCGGGATGCTCCTCCTCGATCCCGCGCAGCTCCCGGAGAAGATCGTCGTAGTCGGGATCCGAGATCTCGGGGTCGTCGAGCACGTAGTAGCGGTGGTCGTGGTACCCGATCTGCCGCCTTAGCTCCTCGGCTCGCTTCGCTGCCCCCTTCGGCGCCGTCACCGCTGCGTCGGAGCCTCCGTGGACTCGGCGACCGTCTCGGCGCGGCCCAGCATCCCGGTGAAGTCCCATGCCTTGAGCCGATCGAGGCTCGGGCGATCGGTGAGGTCGAAGTGGACGGGGGTGACCGAAATGCGCTCCCGGGCGATCGCGGAGAGGTCGGAGCCGGCCTCGTCTTCGAAGCTGGGCTCGAAGCCGTAGATCTGGTACCGATTCCGGCCCGTTTCGGGATCCTCATCCACCAGCTTCATCTCGTCGTTGTAGAGGCGCTTTCCCAGGTGGGTCACCTCGATACCGGTCGGCTCGCCCGCCGGGCAGTTGACGTTGAGAAGGGTGTCCGGCGGCAACGGGTCCTGGGACACGTGTTTCACCAGCTCGGCCGCAAACGCGGCGGCCACCGAGAAATCGAACTCGCGCCCCCAGCGGAAGTCCATCTCTCGCGCGGCCGACTGCTGCGAGATCGCAATCGCGGGGATGTCGAGCACGATCCCCTCCAAGGCGGCGGCGACCGTGCCCGAGTAGGTGATGTCGTCGCCGAGATTCGAGCCGTGGTTGATGCCCGAGACGATCAGCTCGGGTCGCTCGCCGACCAGGCCGAGCTCGGCGAAGCGGACGCAGTCCACGGGCGTGCCCTCGGTGGCGTATCCGATTGAGCCGTCATCGAAGGGAACCTCCTCGACCCAGAGCGGCGAGCGGGTCGTGATGCTGCGCGCGGTGGCGCTCCGGTTGGAGTCGGGGGCGACCACGTGGACGTCGAGGCCAGGGATCTTGCCCAGCTCTCGGCGCAGGGCATTCAGCCCGGTCGCCTGAATCCCGTCGTCGTTGGTGATCAGAACCCTCATCACTTCGATTCTAAGAGTGGGCGCCCGCGTTCCATGCGCGGTGCTGATCTCAGTAGCGGACGCACGCCAGGTGGAGGCCGTGTGCCCGGGCGGTATCCCCCGCCCGCTCCCGCTGCGCGCCCTCGAGCAAGGCGGCGAAATCCTCGAGCCGGCGACGGCCGCCCGCCACCTCGAGCATCGTCCCCACCAGGACGCGGACCATGTTGCGCATGAAGGCATCTGCCTCGATCCAGAGCTCGAGCACGGTGCCCTCCCCCAGCACCGCGGCCTTCTCATGCCACTCCGCGCGCAGGATGTCGCGCTCGAAGCGAACATGCTCCGTCTGCGTGGGAGTGAAGGCCGTGAAGTCATGGGCACCTCGGAGCGCGTCCGCGCAGCGGGCGAGCGCGTCGCGGTCGAGCCGGTGCGGCCAGAAGAGCGAGATCCCGGCCTCGAAGGGATTGGAGCTTCGCTCGGCGAGCACCCGGTAGCAGTAGGTGCGCGAGACGGCATCGCGGCGCGCATCGAAGTCGCCGGCCCCGGCGGCTGCGCCTCACGACCAGGTCGTGGCCGGTGTGCGATTGAGCGCCCGGGCTAGCTCCCCTGGCGGCTCGTTCTCGGCGATGAAGCTTGCCACCTGAGCCCAGGCATGGACCCCGGCGTCGGTCCTGCCCGCGACGGTGAGCGGCGTCGGTCCGCCCAGGATCCGCTCGAGGGCGCCCTCCAGCTCGCCCTGGACGGTGCGCTTTCCCGGTTGCGCCGCCCAGCCTGAGAATCCGGCGCCGTGGTAGGCGAGATCGAGTCGCACACCTGACATGGATCGGCGACACTACCCAGCGATGCCGCTGCCCGGTTCGGACGAACCCGGCTCGATCTCGCAGGAGGAGGCCCGTCAGGAGCTCTTCGGCCGCGGGCCGAGCAAGGTGGGGATGGAGGTCTACGAGGTCGTCGCGATCGTGCTCGGGATCGTCGGCGCGGGCATTGCGGTTGAGATGATCGACAGCTGGGCGCAATGGGTGGTCCTCGCCGCGATCGTCGTCACGGTGATCGGCTTTATGATCGCCGTGAACCCCAATCGCAGGGAGTAACGCGGCTCTGTGAGCGGCCTCACCCCCGCCGGCGGCGAAGGCGGCGTAAGGTGTCCATCGACCAGCGTCGAAGAAGGGGAGATATGGCTAACACTGACGTCACTCAGCGATCGCAGTACGAGCGAAGCGACCTGCTCGCCGGCGGAGAGGGCATCCGCAGGGGCTCGGAGAAGGGCGCCGCGATCTACTCGGTGATCGCCCTGATCGTCGGGATCGCGCTCAGCGTGGCTGCAGTGGCGACGATCGAGAGCTGGGCGCAGTGGCTCGTGTTGGGCGTGATCGTGGTCTTCACCTTTGCGCTGATGGCCGCCATCGGCCCGAATCGCAGCGGCGCCGGCAAGCGCTTCAAAACTGGTAGCTAGCGGCCACCGGCCACCCTCTTCAGGAGCGAAGGGCGAAGCCCGAGATGCGAGGGCGCACGTCAGCGCGACCCGTTTTGTAAAGCGTTGGGCGGCCGCCTGTGGCCGCGTTCTGATGGCGAAGCCGAACTAGCCCGAGCTAGACGAGCTCGAGAAACACCATCTCGGCCGAATCCGAGCGGCGAGGGCCGAGCTTGACGATCCGTGTGTAGCCGCCTGGGCGCCCCTGGTAACGGGGCGCGATCTCCTCGAACAGCTTGTGGACCGCGAACTTGTCGTTGTGGAGCTCGGAGAGGGCCAGCCTGCGGGCGTGTAGGTCGCCTCGCTTCGCCAGCGTGACCAGCTTCTCGAACTCTGGCCGCAGCGCCTTCGCCTTGGGCTGTGTGGTGCGAATCCGCTCATGCTCGATCAGCTGCTTCGACATGGTGCGAAGCAGCGACTTTCGATGAGCCGCGTCCCGGCTCAGCTTGGCTCTCTTGCGCTGGTGCCTCATCGCAGAGGTTGAACTCTATGGGCCTTTAGTCGGCACGGAGCGAGAGGCCGCGTGCCCGCAGGGTCTCCTGAACCTCCTCGATCGACTTGCGACCGAAGTTCGGAATCGCGTTGAGCTCCGACTCCGATTTCCGCACGAGCTCACCGACGGTCTGGATGCCGGCTCGCTTCAGGCAGTTGTAGGAGCGCACGCCCAGCTCGAGTTCTTCGATCAGGATCTCGTCGAGCCCGTCGGCGCCCGGAACCGCCGCCGCCTCGCCGGGGGCGCCGCCGCCATCCGTCGCAGCGATCGCGCCCTCGCCGCGGAGCTCATCCACGCGATCGGCGGTCGTGAAGATCGCCAGGCTCTTGATCAGGATCTCGGCGGCCTCGCGCAGCGCCGCGCCCGGATCGATGGAGCCATCAGTCTCGACCTCGAGCGTGAGCTTGTCGAAGTCGGTTCGCTGCCCCACTCGGGCGGCATCGACCGAGTAGGCGGCGCGACGGATCGGCGAGAAGATCGCGTCGATCGGGATCACGCCGATCGGCTTCTCATCGGACTTGTTCTCGTCGGCGGGCGAATAGCCGCGGCCGCGGCCGATCGTCAAATACATCTCGAGCTTGGTCTTCTTCTCGAGAGTCGCGATCGGCGCCTCGGGGTTGAGGATCTCGACGCCGGCGGGCAGGTCGATGTCCTTGGCCTTGACCTCGCCGGGGCCTGTTGCGACCAACGGGGTCTCGACCTCATCCGCATCGGTGTGCATCCGCACGACGACGTCCTTGAGGTTCAGGACCAGGTCCGTGACGTCCTCCTTCAGTCCCGGGATGGTTGAGAACTCGTGCGCCACCCCCTCGATGCGGACGCTGGTGATCGCGGCGCCGCCGAGCGAGGAGAGCAGCACGCGGCGGAGGCTGTTGCCGAAGGTGTAGCCGAAGCCCTTGTCGAGGGGCTCGATGGTGAAGGTGCCCTTGTTCTCCTCGGCGTCCTCTCCCGCGATCTTGGGAATTTGGAAATCTGGCAGGGTGGTCATTGCTTCCATCAGGTTCTCTTCTTCCTTCTCTGGGGGGTTACTTCGAGTACAGCTCGACGATGAGCTGCTCCTCGACGGGCGCTGAGATCTCGCTCCTCTCAGGGAGCCTCAGCACCTTGGCGGTAAGCGAGTCATAGTCGGCCTGCAACCAGGCCGGTACGCCCGACGTCAGCTCGGTCGCATCACGGACGACGTCGCTGGAGGCGCTGTTGGGCTTGATCGTGATCACGTCGTCCGGCTTCACCTGGTAGGACGGGATGTCGACCCGACGGCCGTTTACGGTCCAGTGGCCGTGGCCGACCAGCTGCCTGGCCTGGCGGCGCGAGGCAGCGAAGCCGAGCCGAACCAGGACGTTGTCCAGGCGGCACTCGAGCAGTCGCAGGAGGTTCTCGCCGGTGACGCCCTGCTGGCGGCTCGCCCGGTCGTAGTAGCCGGCGAACTGCTTCTCGAGCACCTGGTAGTAGCGCTTGGCCTTTTGCTTCTCACGCAGCTGCGCCCGGTACTCGGACTGCCGCATGCGGCCGCGACCGTGCTCGCCCGGCGGGTAGGAGCGGCGCTCGACGCCGCACTTGTCGGTGAAGCAGCGCGCACCCTTGAGGAACAGCTTCTGTCCCTCGCGGCGGCACTGCTTGCACTGGGCGCCGGTATCGCGCGCCATCAGACCCTCCTCCGCTTGCGAGGACGGCAGCCGTTGTGGGCCTGCGGTGTCACGTCCTTGACCGTCGTCACGTCCAGGCCGGCCGCCTGCAGGGACCGGATCGCGGTCTCTCGGCCGGAGCCGGCGCCCTTGGCGAACACCTCGACGCGCTCCAGGCCGTGCTCCATGCCCTTCTTGGCAGCCGAGTCTGCTGTCACCTGCGCGGCGAACGGGGTCGACTTGCGTGAGCCCTTGAATCCCGCCGAGCCGGCGGACTCCCAGGCGATCACGTTGCCCTCGGGGTCGGTCAGGGTGACGATCGTGTTGTTGAACGAAGTCTTGATGTGAGCCTGGCCGTAGGTGACGTTCTTGCGGACGCGCCGGCGCGAGCGACTCTTCTTCGGAGCTGCCATCTAGTGGTTTCCTCCTCGGCTCACTTGGGCTGCGGGGCCTTCTTGCGGCCCGCGACGCTCATCCGGCGCGGGCCCTTCCGACCGCGCGCGTTGGTCTTGGTGCGCTGACCCCGGACCGGCAGGCCGCGGCGGTGGCGCAGGCCCCGATAGGAGCCGATCTCCTGTAGGCGCTTGACGTTCTGGGAGCGCTCCCGGCGGAGGTCACCCTCGACCTCATGGTTCTCGACGGCGTCCCGCAACTTGACGACCTCGTCCTCGGTGAGGTCCTTGATCTGTGTGTTGGGATCGACGCCGGTCTCCTTGAGGATCTCGTTGGCGGTCGAGCGGCCGATCCCGAAGACGTAGGTCAGGCCGATCTCGGCCCGCTTGTTGAGGGGGATGTTCACTCCCGCGATCCGCGCCATCAGCCCTGCCTCTGCTTGTGGCGGGGGTTGGAGCAGATCACGAGAACGGCTCCGCCACGGCGGATCACCTTGCACTTCTCACACATCGGCTTTACGGACGCTCGGACCTTCATTCCCCTTCTTTCGTGGGGTCGTATCGGACTGGGAGTAGGCCCCCCGGCCCCAGGAGTCGGGCCGACGGGCACAAGAAACGTCGGCCACGCCAAGCGTGAACCGACGAAAAGAATGGTAGCAGCGCCCGTGCGTAAGCCGTGCGTGGATTCTGGTAGAAGCACCGCGTGGACACCGAAAGGAGGGAGATGGGGGCGCCTCGCGCGGGAGAGCAGCGGGTGTCGCCGCTCGAGCTCTTCTTCGACCTGGTCTTCGTCCTCTCGTTCACCCAGGTGACGCTCAAGATGGCGCACGACCCGGGGTGGGCGGGGCTCGGCGAAGGGCTGCTCATCCTCGCCGCCGTCTGGTGGGCCTGGTGCGCCTACGGATGGCTCACCAACAGCATCGATCCCGATCAGAACCTGAATCGCCTCTGCATGTTCGCCGCGATGGGCGGCATGCTGGTCGTCTCCCTGAGCATCCCCGAGGCCTTCGGCGACCGCGGCGTCCTGTTCGGCTGCGCCTACTTCTTCGTCCGGGCGATGCAGCTCGTGCTCTATGTGCGAAACACTCCCGGCGCCTCGGAAGAGGGCGATTTGCAGGCGATTTTGAAGCTCGCACCCGGCTTTCTCCTCGGCTCTGCGCTCCTGATCGTCGCCGGAGCACTGGACGGCGGGGCGCAGACCTCGGTCTGGATCCTGGCGATCCTGATCGACTGGTCGACACCGCTCCTCTTCGGCACCGAGGAGTTCCATCTGGACCCCTGCCCATTTCGCGGAGCGGCATGGACTGATCGTCCTGATCGCGCTCGGGGAGTCCGTGCTGGCGATCGGCGCGGCGGCCGGATTCTCCCTCGATGCCGGTCAGGTCGTCGCCGCGCTGCTCGGCATCGTCACCGTGGCGGCGCTCTGGTGGGCCTACTTCGACGTCGTCGCGATCGTGGCGGAGCGGCGGCTCAGCGAGGCTCCGCCCGGTGAGCAGGCACCCCTCGCGCGGGATGCCTACAGCTATCTGCATTTCCCGCTGATCGCGGGGATCGTCCTGCTCGCGCTGGGGCTGAAGGAGACGCTCGCAGGAACCGGCGAGGCACTCGACACCGTGCCGGCGATCGCGCTCTGCTGCGGGCCCGCGCTCTACCTGGCCGGCCAGATCGCCTTCCGTCATCGAGTTCTGGGCAGCTTCAGCCCTCACCGGGCGCTCGCGGCGGTGGCGCTGCTCGCCCTGATCCCACTCGCCCTCGCCGCCGACTCCCTCGGCGCACTCGGCGCGGTCGCGGCGGTCCTCGCCGTCCTGATCGGCTACGAGGCCGTCCACTTCAAGGAGGCCCGTGCCCGGGTGCGCGCCAACCCCTCGGCCACCCTGGCGGAGATGCGCGGAGGCTAGCCCGCCAGCCTGGAAGCCGTCGGCTCCCGGCCGTAGGGTACGCGTAGGGAGCGGTCTGGGGACCAGCATGAGGGGAAGGAGCAGGCATGAGCTTGTCGATAGAGCAGGTCAACGAGCAGGCGCTGGGAGTCGCCTCCTCGGTGCTCAACGACTCTGTGGTCGCGGCGGCGCGTTGCGAGCAGGTCACGCAGGACCAGCAGCTGGAGGCCTTCGGCGTCGGCGGCGCCACCCGAGGGATGGCGAAGTTCGGCAAGAAGCTGGGCGGCGCGATGATGCCGAGCGTCGGGAACATGGCGATGGGCCTGGAGACAGGCGGGCTGCCGAAGACCTTCATCCTGGCCGTCACCTCGAACCAGGTGCACGCGATCGAGGAGAAGGAGAAGAAAGACAAGCTCGTACCCGGCGGCGTGCTCAAGTCCTGGGACCGCGCGACCTTCAGAGCCAGCCTCGGCACCGATGCGATCAGTGCCGTATCCGGGGCTCCAGATGACCGGCAGGTGCTCACCCTGTACATCCCGCTCGACGACTCCAAGAACAAGTACCTGCAGGCAAGCTCCAACATCGCAGCCCGGGCGGGGAGCCCAGGGCAGCCGATCCGGTTCATGATCGCCAGGGACGAGGCCAGCGAGGCGCTCGTCAAGGAGGTCGTCGGAGATAACCCCGCCATGCCGAACATCCAGCTCGGCGGCGTCGGTGGCGTGCAGATGGGGGGCGTCGCGGGTGGCGTCCAGATGCCCGGTCAACCCGCAGCGGCGGACTCGACCGCGCAACTGGAGAGGCTCGCCCAGCTCCACGCGAGCGGCGCCCTGACCGACGCCGAGTTCGAGGCTCAGAAGGCGAAGATCATCGGCAGCTAGCGGCGGTCAGGCGCTCCACTTAGGAGCGAAGGGCGAAGCCCGAGGCGACTTATGCGGGGCGGCCGCTACCGCCGCGACCTGATGGCGAAGCCGTGGAGACGCAGCGACTGGTGGCGAAGCCGTGAACCACCGCGCTGCCGTCCCTACTCGAGGTGCCAGGGAGTCAGGATCCGCGGCCCGTCGCGAGTGATCGCGACGGTGAACTCGAAGTGTGCGGCCAGAGAGTCGTCCTGCGAGTAGACGGCCCAGCCGTCTGAGCCCATGCGGACGTCGGCGCCGCCGGCGTTGACCATCGGCTCGATCGCCAGCACCATCCCCACCTCGAGCCCGGGGCCCTTGCCTGGGTCGCCGAAGTTCGGGATCTGCGGGTCCTCGTGCATGTCGCGCCCGATGCCGTGGCCGACGAGGGTGCGAATGATCGAGAGCCCGTCGCGCTCGACGCGCTGCTGGATGGCGTGAGAGATATCGGAGAGGTGGTTGCCGGCCACCGCCTGGGCCACCCCGTCGAAGAGCGCTTCCTGAGTGGTCGTCAGGAGTGCCTCGCCCTCGGGCGGCGCCTCGCCGATCGGCACGGTGATCGCGGCATCGGCGACCCAGCCTTCGTAGGTGACGCCGACGTCGATCGAGAGGATGTCGCCGCGGCGGAGCTCGTAAGGGCCCGGGATGCCATGGACGACCATGGAGTTGGGCGAGGTGCAGATCGAGCCGGGGAAGCCACGGTAGCCCTTGAACGAGGGGACGGCGCCCTGCGAGCGAATGAACTTCTCGGCCGCCTCGTCGAGCTCCTTGGTGGTGACTCCGGGCCGGGCCTTGGAACGGAGCATCCGCAGGCAGCGCGCCTGGATCTTTCCTGCCTCCGCCATCGCGTCGATCTGCTCGGACGTCTTGCGGATGATCATGCCGCGGTACATGTTCCCGACCTCCTCACATTCCCTCCTCTTCCTCGCGGCGAAGCGTGGCGAGGATGCCGTGGATCCCCTCCTCCACCTCATCCGGCGTCCGCTCGCCGTCCACATGATTGAGGATGCCACGTTCCTCGTAATAGTCGATCAGGGGCTCGGTCTTCTCGCGGTAGGTGGCCAACCGGTTCTTGACCACGTCCGGCTTGTCGTCGTCGCGGACGATCAGCTTGGCGCCGTCGATGTCGCAGACGCCCTCCTTCTGCGGAGGGTCGAACTCGACGTGATAGATGTGGCTCGGGTTCTCTTCGCAGGTGCGGCGGCCGCTGAGGCGGCGGACCACCTCGTCCTCCGAGACCTCGATCAGGATGGCCGCAGTCATCTCGCGTCGGAGCTCCTTCATCTTCGCGTCGAGGGCCTCGGCCTGCGGCACGGTGCGTGGGAAGCCGTCAAGGATGAAGCCGTCGGCGGCGTCGGTCCCCTGAAGGCGCTCAGCGATCACCCCGATGATCACCTCGTCCGGGACCAGGTCGCCGCGGTCCATGTACTCCTTGGCCTCTTTCCCGACCTGGGTCCCCTCCTTGACCGCGGCGCGCAGGATGTCGCCCGTCGCGTAGTACGGGAGCCGGAAGTCCTCCTGGAGGCGCTCACCCTGCGTCCCCTTGCCGCTGCCGGGCGGGCCGAGGAGGATGAGGTTCAGCTCGGGCAAGCCCGGCACCCGGTCGCGCGCGTCACTTCAGGAAGCCCTCGTAATTCCGCATCATCAGCTGGGCTTCGAGTTGCTTCACGGTGTCGAGCGCCACGCCGACGACGATCAGGATCGAGGTCCCACCAAAGAAAAAGTTGGCCGACGTCTGGGAGATCAAAATCGTCGGCAACGCCGCGACCGCGCCCAGGTAGAGGGCGCCGGGGAAGGTGAGCCTGGACAGGATCCGGTCCAGGTATTCGGCGGTAGGTCGCCCGGGCCGGACGCCGGGTATGAAGCCGCCGTATTTCTTCAGGTTGTCGGCCTGGTCGACCGGGTTGAAGGTGACCGCCGTGTAGAAGTAGGTGAAGATGATGATGAAGAAGACCTCGCCGACCACGTAGTGCCAGCTGTTGGGACTGAAGAAGGCGGCGAAATCGAGCGCGGCGGGCGTGTTGATGAGCTGGCCGATGGTGGGCGGGAACGCCATGATCGAGGCGGCGAAGATCACCGGGATGACGCCGGCCATGTTCACCCGCAGCGGTAAGTAGGTGGAGCCGCCGGCCGTCATCCGGCGGCCGACCACGCGTTTCGCGTACTGCACCGGGATGCGGCGTTGGCCCTCCTGAACGAAGACGATCGCCACGATCACGGCCAGGGCGATGAAGGGCATCATCACGACGAATACCTGATCCGGATTGCTCCACCACTTGGTGATCCCCTCGGGGATCCGCGAGACGATCGAGGCGAAGATCAACAGCGAGATCCCATTGCCGATCCCGCGCTGGGTGATCAGCTCACCCATCCACATCAGGATCGTGCAGCCCGCGGTCAGCGTGACCACGATCAGGAACACCTTGGGGAAGGTGCGCTCGCCGATCACGTTGCTGCCGGAGGAGCTGAACAGGAAGACGAATCCGAGGGACTGAGCGAAGGCGAGGACGACCGTGAGGTAACGCGTGTACTGGGTGATCTTCTGCTGCCCGACCTCGCCCTCCTTCTGCAGGCGCTCGAGCGACGGCACGACCACCGTGAGGAGCTGCAGGATGATCGAGGCGGTGATGTACGGCATGATCCCCAGCGCGAACAGGGAGAGCCTTGAGAGGCTGCCGCCGGAGAAGAGATTCAGGAACCCAAGGATGTTCGACCCCCCGACGCCGGTGAGGCCGTCCTTGATCGCTTGAGCGTCGACGCCGGGCGATGGGATGTACGCCCCCAGCCGGTACAGAGCGAGGATTCCCGCCGTGAAGATCAGCTTCTTGCGGATCTCCGCGACGGTGAAGGAGTTGAGGATCGTCTGGAGCATCAGGACGAAGCCTCCTCTGACTTCGTCGGTGCAGTCGCCGCGATCACCTCGCAGGTGCCGCCGGCAGCTTCGATCTTCTCCTTCGCCGTGGCGCTGAAGCCGTGCGCCTTCACCGTCAGTTTCTTCGAGATCTCGCCCCGGGCGAGGATCTTGACCGGGTAGCGGCGCTTGGCCAGGCCGGCCTCACGCAGCGATTCCGGAGTCACCTCGTCGTTCGCCTTGAAGCGCGAGTCGAGGTCGGAGAGGTTGACCGGCTGGGTCCGCGTCCGGAACTTCTCGAACGGCATCGACATCTTCTTGTTGGGGCCGCGCAGCTTGCCCATCCGCATGTGGATCGGGTTCTGGCCGCCCTCGTAGGCGGTCTTGCGCTTGTTCCCGGAGCGAGCGCCGGCGCCCTTGTGGCCGCGGCCCGAGGTCTTGCCATGGCCTGTGCCGGGACCCCGCCCGAGCCGCTTGCGCGGTCGGCGGGAGCCTGGGGAGGGCTTCAGCGTGTGCAAGCCGACCTTCTTCTCGTCAGCCACCGGAGACCTCCACGAGGTGGCTGACAGTGCGGATCATGCCGCGCAGCTGCGGAGTGTCGGCGTGCTTGGCCTCCCTGCCGATTCGGCCCAGCTTCAGCGAGCGGAGTGTGTCCCTTTGTACGCCGGACGCGCCGTTGGACGAACGGACCTGCTTGAGTGCCACGTCAGGCACTACGAAGTCTCCTCGGAGGAGGTGTTGACGGCTTCGCCACCAGAAGATTGGTCCTCGCCGGCGGCGCCCGCATCTTCAACAACCTCGGTCTCGCCGCCGCCTGCGGGCGGTTCAACCTCCTTGGCTGTCTCCGCCTTCGCTGCACCCTTGCCATTGCCGACTCCGAGCACCTCGCGCACGGAGATCCCGCGAAGCTTCGCGACATCCTCAGGCCTGCGCAGGCTCTCGAGGCCGGACATGGTCGCCTTGACCAGGTTGATGGGGTTCTGGGTGCCGATGCTCTTTGTCAGCACGTCGCGGATCCCACCGAGCTCGAGCACGGCGCGGACGCCGCCACCGGCGATCACGCCGGTACCGGGGCTCGCCGGGCGCAGTACGACGTGGCCGGCGCCGAAGCGGCCGATCACACGGTGGGTGAGCGTCTGCCCGTACTTGGGAATCCGGATCAGGTTCTTGCGGGCATCCTCGACGGCCTTCTGGATGGCGAGGGGCACCTCGCGGGCCTTGCCGTAGCCGATCCCGACCACGGAGTCCTCGTCGCCGACCGCAACCAGGGCGGTGAACGAGAAGCGCCGGCCGCCCTTGACCACCTTGGCGACGCGATTGATCTCGATCACCCGCTCCTGCAGGTCGAGACCCTTGGGACTGACGCTCTCTACAGCCATCGGACCGACGAAGGTAGCGGGTTTGATGCGCCGGCCATCAGAACTGAAGGCCCCCCTCGCGGGCGCCCTCGGCGATCGCCGCGACGCGTCCGTGGAAGCGGTAGCCGCCCCGATCGAACACGCAGGTCTCGACGCCGGCGGCCTTGCCGCGCTCCGCCAGCAGCTGTCCGACACGTTTTGCCTGCTCCATTGAGCCGAGCTTGCGGAGGTCGGCCTCGGTCCACGAGACGGAGGCGAGGGTGCGGCCGGAATCGTCGTTGATCAGCTGCGCGAACACGCCTCGATTCGACCGGTACACCGAAAGGCGCGGGCGCTCCGCATTGCCGCGGATCCGCGCTCTGACACGACGGCGGCGCCGGAGCCTCTTCTGCGGCTTGGTCAGTACCGTCATCGCTAGGCCCTCTTCCCGACCTTGCGCGCGACGTGCTCGCCCGCATAGCGCACGCCCTTGCCCTTGTAGGGCTCGGGCGGACGACTCTTGCGGATGCGCGCCGCGGTTTCGCCGACCAGCTGCTTGTCGATCCCTCGGACCACGACCTCGGTGGGCTGCGGCACCTCGAACTCGATTCCCTCGGGCGCCTCGATCGACACCGGGTGGGAGTAGCCCAGCGCCATCTCGAGGTTCTTGCCCTGGAGATTTGCGCGGTAGCCGACCCCCTGGATCTCGAGTCGCCGCTCGAAGCCGTCGGTGACGCCCTCGACCATGTTGGCGATCAGGCTCCGGGTCAAGCCGTGCAGGGCGCGGTGCTCGCCGCGATCGGTGGGCCGGTCGACGGTCAGGGTGCCATCGTCGATCGCGACCTTCATGTCGCGGTTCACGTCCTGGTTGAGCTCGCCCTTCGGGCCCTTGACGCTGACAGCGCCGGGCTTGACGTCGATCTCGACGCCATCCGGGATCTCGATTGGCTTTCTTCCGATTCTGCTCATCGCTGGATCACCAGACGTGCGCGACGACCTCGCCACCGACGCCTCGCTGGCGCGCCTCGTGGCCGGTCATCACGCCGCGCGAGGTCGACATGATCGTGGTGCCCATCCCGCCGAAGACGCGCGGCACGTCATCCTTGGCGACGTAGCGGCGACGACCGGGGCGCGAGACGCGCTCCATGCCGCTGATCACGGGATCGCGCTCCTCGGTATAGCGCAGACGCACCTTGATCACGTCGCCGACTCGTCCCGGCTCCGTCCTGAAGTCGCTGATGTATCCCTGCTCCTTGAGGATGCGCGACATCTCGCGCTTGAGCCGCGAGGCGGGGATCTCCACCTCCTCGTGCTCCGCTTGGAGCGCGTTACGGATTCGGTTCAGGTAGTCGGTGATCGGGTCAGTCAGCATCTCTTCGGTCCTACCAGCTCGACTTGGTCATGCCCGGCACGTAGCCGTTGTGCGCTGCGTCGCGCAGGCAGATACGGCAGAGGCCGAACTTGCGGTAGTACGCCCGCGGCCTGCCGCACTTGCGGCAGCGGTTGTACCCGCGGGTCTTGAACTTGGGGGTGCGGCGCTGCCGCACCCGTTGCGATGTCTTTGCCACTACTCCTCTTCCTTGCTCGAAGTTTCTTCTGAATCCTCGGACTCGGCCTTCTTCGCATCACGGGTCGCGCTGTCGCGCGCCCTCGCGTCATCGCCCTCGCCCTCGGCGGCTTCCTCGCCCTCCTCGCCCTCCTCGGGCCTCTCGGGCTTGGCATACGCCTCCGGGTTCTCCTCCTTGAGTTGCTCGAGGGCGGCCGCCTCGGCCTCGGCGCGCTCGCGGGCCTCCTCCTTGCGGCGCTCCTCCTCGGCCTCCGCCTCCGCGTCCTCCTGGCCGGGTCGGCCCTCCTGGGAGAAGGGCATGCCCAGCCCGTCGAGGAGCGCGAAGGCCTCCTCGTCGGTCTTCGCGGTGGTGGTGATCGTTACGTCGAGGCCACGGACCTCGTCGATCGAGTCGTAGTCGATCTCGGGGAAGATGATCTGCTCGCGGATGCCCATCGAGTAGTTGCCCCGCCCGTCGAAGCTGCGTGCGCTGAGGCCGCGGAAATCGCGGATCCTGGGCACGGCGATCGAGTTGAGGCGATCGAGGAACTCCCACATCCGGGCTCGGCGAAGCGTCACGGCGACGCCGACGGGCATGCCCTCTCGGATCTTGAACGAGGCGACCGACTTCTTTGCGCGACGGACGCTCGGCGCCTGCCCCGCGATCGTCGCGAGCTGCTCCTGAGCAGCCTCGAGCATCTGGGTGTTCTGCTTCGCCTCGCCGACGCCCATGTTCAGCGTGATCTTCGCCAGCGTCGGCACAGCCATCGGCGTCGTGTAGCCGAAGCGCTCGGTCAGAGCCGGCCTCAGCTCCTGCTCGTAGTGCTCCCGCAGCCGGGGCGGCGGAGCGGCCTGCTTC
This sequence comes from uncultured Solirubrobacterales bacterium, assembly GCA_963740995.1. Lineage (GTDB taxonomy): Bacteria > Actinomycetota > Thermoleophilia > Solirubrobacterales > 70-9 > DASUPK01. The sequence continues at coordinate 215,117 of CAVUGL010000004.1, read as the reverse complement.
TGCTGCTCGGTCGCGGCTTCCACTAGTCCAGTTCCCTTCCGGTCCGCGCCGCGATGCGCTTGCGCTTGCCGTCGGCGCGCTCGACCTTCACGCGGGTGGGCTTGTTGTCCTCCGTGTCGAGCAGCATCACGTTGGAGACGTGGATCGGGCCCTCCCTCTCGATGATCCCGCCGACCTCACCGCCCTTCTGGGCGTCCTTGACGGAGCGTGGGCGCTGGTGCCGCTTGATCATGTTGAGACCCTCGATGAAGACGTAGCCCTTCTTCGGGTCGGTCCGGATGACGCGGCCACGCTTGCCGCGGTCCTTCCCGCCGATCACGATCACGTCGTCGTCCCTGCGGACCTTCATGGTGCGGCCCATCAGAGGACCTCCGGGGCGAGGGAGACGATTCGCATGAAGTTCTTCTCGCGCAGCTCGCGGGCGACTGGGCCGAAGATCCGCGTGCCCCGGGGAGCGCCGTTGTCGTCGATCAGGACCGCGGCGTTCTCGTCGAACGCGATGTAGGTGCCGTCGCCCCTCCCGAGCTGCTTGCGCGTGCGGACGACGACCGCCTGGACGACCTCGCCCTTGCGGACGCCGCCATGCGGGGTCGCCTGCTTCACCGTCGCGGTGATCGTGTCGCCGATCCGCGCGTAGCGACGGTCGGACCCGCCCTTGACGCGGATGCAGAGGATCTCGCGCGCGCCGGAGTTGTCGGCGACCCTGAGCTTCGACTCCTGCTGGATCACTTCGCCTTCTCCAGGATCTCGACCAGGCGCCAGCGCTTGGTCCGCGACAGCGGCCGGGTCTCCACCACCCTGACCAGATCGCCCTCGCCCGCCTCGTTGCGGGCGTCGTGGGCGTGCAGGGTGCGCGAGCGGCGCACGATCTTCTCGTACTGGGGATGGCGCCGGGCGATCTCGATGGCGACCGTGATCGTCTTGTCCGGCTTGCTCGAGACCACACGACCCTGCCTGGTCTTGCGACCGGCCGAACGCCGTTCTGCCGCTGGCGTCCCCGTGCCTGCCTCGCCCTTGGAGCGCCGCTTCGCCCGGTACGCCGAGCGGCGGCCGGCGGCCTTCTTGCGGCCTTCGCCGCGAGCCGCGGCGCGCTCCTCCGGGCTCTGCTGCGGCCGCGCCTCGGCCGGACGCCGGGATCGCTCCAGGCGGCGCCGCGCCTTCCGGTCGAGGCCCTCCATCTCATCGGGACCTGCACCCGCCTCGGCTTCGGCCTCTGCCTCATCCGCCTCGGCTTCCGCCTCCTCGGACTCCGCAGGAGCCTCCTCCTCGGCAGGCGCCTCGTCAGCCGGAGTCTCCTCGGCCTGTGGCTCCTCAGCCGGAGTCTCCTCGGGAGTCTCCTCCGCGGCCTGCTCTTCGTTCTGTTGCTCGTTGCGCTCTTCGTCTGCCATCAGACCCTCAGCTCGTGTTCGAGATCGATCCCGCGCTCCTTCGCCACGGTCAGCAGCCGGGCGACGTCGCGGCGCACCGCATTGATCCGAGAGGTGTTCTCCAGCTCCCCGGTGGAGTGCTGGAGGCGCAGGGCGAACTGCTCCTCCCGCGTCTGCCGGATCCGCTCGACCAGCTCGTCGTCCTTGAGGTTGTGGGCTTCGGAAGCCTTCATGACTGCTCCGCCCCCTCGCGGCGAACGAACTTGGTCTTGATCGGAAGCTTGTGCCCGGCGAGTCGCATCGCGTCCTTCGCCAGGTCCTCCGGGACGCCGGCCAGCTCGAACATCACCTTGCCCGGCTTCACGACCGCGACCCAGCCCTCGGGGTTGCCCTTGCCGGAGCCCATCCGAGTCTCGAGCGGCTTCTTCGTGATCGGCTTGTCCGGGAAGACGTTGATCCAGACCTTGCCGCCGCGCTTGATCTTGCGCGTCATCGCGACTCGGGCGGCCTCGATCTGGCGATTCGTGATCCAGCCGCGGTCGAGGGCCTTGAGCCCGTACTCGCCGAACGCGACCGTGGTCCCTCCCTTGGAGTAGCCGCGGCGCCGGCCGCGCATCTGCTTGCGGTAGCGAACTCGCTTCGGCATCAGCATCAGCGCCCACCCCCGTCCTCGTCGGCCTGCTCGGACCGGTAGCCCTCGGGCATGACCTCGCCCTTGTTGATCCAGCACTTGACGCCGATCCGGCCGGTGGTCGTCTTCGCCTCGATGAAGCCGTAGTCGATGTCCGCACGCAGGGTGTGGAGCGGCACGCGACCGTCGGAATAGCCCTCCGTGCGCGCCATCTCGGCGCCCCCCAGGCGGCCGGAGACCTGCACCTTCACGCCCTTGGCGCCGGAGCGCATCGCGGAGGTCAGGGCGCGCTTCATCGCGCGTCTGAAGGCGACGCGGTTCTGCAGCTGCTCGGCGATCGACTGAGCGACCAGCTTCGCATCGAGTTCTGGTCGCTTGATCTCCTTGATGTTCACCTTGACGGGCTTGCCGGTGAGCTTGTGGAGCTCGCGGCGCAGCGCGTCCACCTCGGTGCCCGACTTGCCGATGACGATGCCCGGGCGCGCGGTCGAGATGTCCACCTCGACCTCGCCTGAGCCCTTGACGATCGTGATCTTGGAGAGGCCGGCGTGCGAGAGCTTGTTCTCGATGTGCGAGCGGATCCTCAGGTCCTCGTTGAGGTAGTCCGCGAAATCGCGCTCGTTGTACCAGTTCGACTTCCAGTCGTGGATGTAGCCGACCCGGAATCCCTCTGGATGGATCTTCTGTCCCATGCGGCTCCTCAGTCCTCCGGCGTCAGCGCCACGGCGATGTGGCTGGTTCGCTTGTTGATCCGCGTCGCGCGGCCCAGCGCGCGCGGCCGGTAACGGCGCAGCGTCGGTCCCTCGTCGACGTGGATGTCCTTGATGAAGAGGTCGTCGGCGACGAGGTCGTGGTTCGCCTCCGCATTGGCGGCAGCCGACTCGATCAGCTTCCGAATGTCCTGGGCTGCGCTTCGGGTCGAGAAGCGCAGCAATGGCAGCGCGTCGTCGAGGGCCAGCCCGCGGACCTGATCCGCCACCAGGCGCGCCTTGCGCGGTGCGACGCGGACGAAGCGGGCGCGCGCGCTGACCACGGGGCGCTCGGGCGCCTCCTGCTTCGCCGGAGCCCTCTTCGCGGCAGGCTTCCTGGCGGGGGCCTTGGCCTTGGTCTCGGCCTTCGCGGCGGGCTTCTTGGCTGTCGGCTTCTTCGCCGGCGCGTTGGAAGTCGACTTCTCGGATGCCTTGGTGTCCGCGGTCTTCGAGGTCGCCTTGGAGGCGGCGCCGCTGCCCCTGGTGGCGGTCTCCTTCGCCTTCGGCTTCGCGGCGGGCTTCTTCGCAGCCGAGCGCGAGCCTGCGCTCGCCGCCGGCTTCTTGGCCGCCGGCTTCTTCGCTGCGGGCTTCTTCGCCGGCGCCTTCTTCTCGGTGTCCTTCTTCTCGTCGGCCATCAGTCTCTCTCCGACGCACTGCCCGCGCCCGAGTGGGCGCGGAAGGTCCGGGTCGGGGCGAACTCGCCCAGCTTGTGACCCACCATCGATTCCGAGATGTAGACAGGCACGTGCTTGCGCCCGTCGTGGACGGCGATGGTGTGCCCGACCATCTCGGGGAAGATCGTCGAGTGGCGTGACCAGGTCTTCAGCATCTGCTTTTGACCCGACTCGTTCATCGCGTTGACGCGCTTCATCAGCCGTTCCTCGGCCCACGGGCCCTTCTTGGTCGAGCGTCCCATCTACTTCCTCTTTCCTCGGCGCCGGCCGCGCACGATCAGCGCGTCCGAGCGCTTGCCCTTCTTGCGAGTCCTGTAGCCGAGCGTCGGCTTGCCCCAAGGTGTGACGGGGTGGCCGCCGGGGGTGTGGTGAGCCTCCCCGCCGCCGTGCGGGTGGTCGACCGGGTTCATCGCGACGCCACGTGTCTGCGGGCGCTTGCCCTTGTGACGGTTCCGGCCCGCCTTGCCGACCTTCACGTTCTGGTGCTCGGCGTTCGAGAGCGTCCCGACGGTCGCGCGGCACTCGCCCCGCACCATCCGCACCTCCGAGGAGGGCAACCGCAGGCTCACCATCGGGCCCTCCTTGGCCACCACCTGAATGGCGGTGCCGGCGGCGCGCCCGAGGCGCCCGCCCTGACCCGGGATCAGCTCGACGTTGTGGACCACGGTGCCGGTCGGGATACGCGCCAGGGACAGCGAGTTGCCCGGTGTGATGTCCGCGCCCTCACCGGAGACGACCTCTGCACCCACGCGCAGTCCCTGCGGGGCGAGGATGTAGCGCTTCTCGCCGTCGGCGTAGTTGAGCAGCGCGATGCTCGCCGAGCGATTGGGGTCGTACTCGACGGAGGCCACGCGGGCGGGGATCCCGTCCTTGGTGCGCTTGAAGTCGATCCGCCGGTAGCGACGCTTGGCGCCGCCGCCGCGATGACGCGCAGTGACCCGGCCGCCGGAGTTGCGGCCGCCGGAGGACGTCTTTCCCTTGGTCAGGCTCTTGGCCGGCTTCGCGCCCGAGAGCTCCTCGCGCATCGGGTAGGTGCCGAAGCGACGGCCCGGGCTGGTCGGACGTGTCTTGCGGTTCGGCATCAGCCCTCCACCGCCGCGCCCTCGAACAGCTCGATCCGCTGGCCGGGAGCGAGTTGGACCACAGCCTTCTTCCACGAGCGTGACCGCCCTGAGTGGAGCCCGCGCCGTTTCGGCTTGGACTTCACCTTGGAAGTGCGCACCGCGCGCACGTTGACGCCGAAGATCTCCTCGACCGCGCTGGCGATCTGCAGCTTGTGGGCCCGGTCGTGGACCCGGAAGGTGTACTTGCCCTCCCCCATCAGCGCGTAGCTCTTCTCCGAGACGACCGGGCGGACGATGATCTGGCGTGGGTCCATCAGACCGCCCTCCCCTTGAGCTCCTCGAGTGCCGCCTCGGAGACGACCAGCGAGGTGGCGCCGATCACGTCGGCGACGCCGGCCGCGCCCGCCAGAGCGACCGTGACGCCCTCGATGTTGCGAAAGCTCTTCGCCGCGGCCTCCTCCTGGGAGGAGACAACGACAAGCGTCGGCGACTCCGCGCCCCACTTCTGAAGCGCGCTCGCAGCCTGCTTCGTGGCCGGCTCGGTGAAGGTGGAACCGTCGAGGACCGCGACGCTGCCCCGCTCGGCATGCACACTGAGCGCGGCGCGCAGGGCCTTTCGGCGCGCCTTGCGGTTGACCTTGACGGTGTAGTGGCGCGGCTTCGGGCCGAACGCGGCGCCGCCGCCGTATCGGTGCGGGACGCTCAGGGCACCCGCGCGGGCGCGGCCGGTGCCCTTCTGGCGCCAGGCTTTCGCGGTCGTCATGGCCACCTCGCCGCGGGTGAGGGTGGAGTGGGTGCCACGACGGCGCGCGGCCAGGTCGGCGCGAGCGGCCTCGTGGACGAGCGCCTCATGGAACGGCTCGCTGAAGATCTCCTTCGGCAGGTCGCTCTTGGCCTGCTTGCCAAGGGTGGTGGCCTTGATGGCCGTGCTCGACTTGGCAGTGCTCGACTTCTGTGCGGCCTCAGCCATCGCTGCGTACCTCCACGGTGGCGTTCTTGCCGCCGGGGACCGAGCCTCGGATCAGCAGCAGGTTGCGCTCGGCGTCGATCTCGACGATGTGGGCGCCGCGCTGCGTCACCCGGCGGGAGCCCATCTGACCCGGCATCCGCATGCCCTTGAAGACGCGGGCCGGGTCGGCACTGGCGCCGACAGAGCCAGGGGCGCGGACGTTGTGGGAGCCGTGGGTCTCGGGCCCTCGGCTGAAGTTGTGGCGCTTGATCGTGCCCTGGAAGCCCTTGCCGACCGAGACCGCCGAGACCTTCACCTTCTCCCCGGGCTCGAAGCTGGCGACCGTGACGTCGTCTCCAACCTTGGTCTCCGAGGAAGCCTCGTCGCTGCCCTCGCCTTCGGCCTCACTCTCCGTGGACCCGCTCGAGCCACCGAGCTTCACGTCCCGGAACTCGACCAGCCTCTTCATCCCCGGCGCACCCGCCTTCTTCAGGTGGCCCGCCTCGGCCTTGGTCATCCGCTCGGCATCCATTGGGAGGGCGGCAAGCTGGACGGCGTCGTAGCCATCGCGGTCCGCCTTGCGGAGGGCGGTCACCTTGTTGGGCGCCGCCTCGATCACGGTCACGGGAACGGCGGAGCCGTCCTCGAGGAAAATCCGCGTCATGCCCAGCTTCTTTCCGACGATCGCCGCCATCTCACAACCTGATCTCCACGTCGACGCCGGCGGGGAGGGTCTCCATCCGCTGGAGCTCGTCGACGGTCTTCGGGGTGGGCTGATGGATGTCGATCAGGCGCTTGTGGGTGCGGATCTCGAAGTGCTCGCGCGAGTCCTTGTCCTTGAAGGGAGACCGGATCACCACGTAGACGTGCTTGTCGGTGGGCAGCGGGATCGGGCCGGCGACGGTGGCTCCGGTGCGCTCGGCGGTGCCGACGATCTCCTGGGCAGCCCGGTCTATGGCGTCGTGGTCATACGCCTTGAGTCGAATCCTGATCTTTCCCGATGTGAGTGAAGCCACTTGCTCTTTCTGGTCTCGTTCTGGTCTCTTCGCGCAGCTAGGGCGCGCCCCTGATACATCTAGGGCCGCGCCCTGGTCGTATGTCTTGCAGTTGTCCTGGCCCTTAGCCCTGGTGGGAGGGCCGCACTGACGACGGGCCCCCGAGGGGGCCCGTCTGAATTATTCGATTACCTCAGTGACGACACCCGAGCCGACGGTTCGCCCGCCCTCTCGAATGGCGAACCGGAGGCCCTGGTCCATCGCGATCGGCTGAATCAGCTCGACCTCCATCTCGGCGTTCTCGCCCGGCGCCACGAACTCTCGGCCCTCGGGGAGCTTGACGACGCCGGTGACGTCGGTCGTGCGGAAGTAGAACTGCGGCCGATACCCGGAGACGAACGGCGTGTGACGGCCGCCCTCCTCCTTCTTCAGGCAGTAGACCTCCGCCTTGTACTTCGTATGCGGCGTGATCGAGCCGGGCTTGCAGAGCACCTGGCCGCGCTCGATCTCCTCGCGCTTCGTGCCTCGCAGCAGCGCGCCGATGTTGTCGCCGGCCCGACCCTCGTCGAGGATCTTGCGGAACATCTCGACGCCGGTCACGACGGTCTTGGTGGTGTCCTTGATGCCGACGATCTCGACCTCGTCGCCGGTGTTGACGACGCCCTGCTCGACGCGCCCGGTCGCAACCGTGCCGCGGCCGGTGATCGAGAAGACGTCCTCGACCGGCATCAGGAAGGGCTTGTCGAGGTCGCGCTCGGGCTCGGGGATGTACTCGTCGAGCGCCGCGGCCAGGTCGATGATCGACTGCTTGGCCTCCTCGTCGCCCTCGAGCGCCTTCAGTGCCGAGCCCTTGATGATCGGGACGTCGGCTCCCGGGAACTCGTACTCGGTGAGCAGGTCGCGGACCTCCTCCTCGACGAGCTCGAGCAGCTCCTCGTCGTCGACCATGTCGACCTTGTTCAGGTAGACGACCACGTACGGGACGTTCACCTGGCGCGCCAGCAGGATGTGCTCGCGGGTCTGCGGCATCGGGCCGTCCGGCGCCGAGACCACCAGGATCGCGCCGTCCATCTGGGCGGCGCCGGTGATCATGTTCTTGACGTAGTCGGCGTGGCCTGGACAGTCGACGTGGGCGTAGTGACGGTTGTCCGTCTCGTACTCGACGTGCGAGGTGGCGATCGTGATTCCGCGCTCCTTCTCCTCGGGCGCGTTGTCGATCTCCTCGAACGACTTCACCTCGGTGCCGCCCTTGTCCGCGAGTGTCTTCGTGATCGCGGCTGTCAGCGTGGTCTTGCCGTGATCGACATGGCCGATGGTGCCGACGTTGACGTGCGGCTTATCGCGATCGAACTTCTCCTTGGACATCTCGCTCCTTTAAGTGTCTCGTTGGTGTCTGTGCGTGCTGAAAGTAGTTAGCGGGCGAACCTGCGGAATATAGCTACGCGCTGGCTCCCACGGGCTCTCCTGAGCGGTGCTCGACGATCTCGTCCTCGATGCTCTTGGGAACTTCCTCGTAACGCTCGAACTGCATCGTGTAGCTGGCGCGGCCCTGGGTGGCTGACCGGACGTCGGTCGCGTACCCGAACATCTCTCCCAGCGGGACGAAGGCCTGGACAGCGAGCGCGTTGCCGCGCTGCTCCTGGCCCTGGACCTTGCCGCGCCGCCTCGAGAGGTCGCCGATCACGTCGCCGAGGAACTCCTCGGGGGTGACGACCTCGACGGCCATCACGGGCTCGAGCAGTACCGGCTTCGCCTTGCGGGCGGCCTCCTGAAGCGCCATGGAGCCGGCGATCTTGAATGCCATCTCCGAGGAGTCAACGTCGTGGGCCGAGCCATCGATCAGCTCGACGCGGACGTCGACCATCGGGTATCCCGCCTTGACGCCGGTCTGCAGCGCCTCCTCGATCCCCTGCTCCGTGGCCGGGATGAACTCGGTCGGGATGCGCCCGCCCTTGATCTCGTTGACGAAGTCGAAGCCCTCACCCGGGGCCGGCGCGATGTTGATCACCACGTGGGCGAACTGGCCCTTGCCTCCAGTCTGCCGGACGTGGCGGTAGGTCACCTTCTGCACGGGCTCGCGGATGGTCTCGCGGTAGGCGACCTGTGGCCGCCCGACGTTCGCCTCCACCGAGAACTCCCGCAGCAGGCGGTCCACGAGGACCTCGAGGTGGAGCTCGCCCATGCCGTGGATCAGGGTCTGGCCGGTCTCCTCGTCGGACTCGACCTGGAAGGTCGGGTCCTCCTCGGCGAGGCGGGCGAGGCTCTCGCTGAGCCTCTCCTGGTCGACCTTGGTCTTGGGCTCGATCGCCACCGCGATGACCGGCTCCGGGAACTCGATCTGCTCGAGCTCGATCGGGTTGTCCGGCGCGCAGAGCGTGTCGCCGGTGGAGGTCTGCTTCAAGCCAACGCCGGCGACGATGTCACCCGCGTAGCACTCCTCGATCTCCTCGCGGTGGTTGGCGTGCATCATCAGCAGGCGGCCGATTCGCTCGGTGCGCCCCGTTGAGGCGTTGAGCACACGACTGCCCGCGGTGAGCTTGCCGGAGTAGACGCGGAAGTAGGTCAGCTTGCCGACGTAGGGGTCGGCCATCACCTTGAAGCCCAGGGCGGCGAAGGGGGCGTTGTCGTCGGCCGGGCGCTCGGCCTCCGTCTGCCCGCCGTTCTCGCCCTTCTTGGCCGGCTCGAGCCCCTTCACGGCGGGTACCTCGAGCGGCGAGGGGAGCAGCTCGACGATCGCGTCGAGCAGAGGCTGGACGCCCTTGTTCTTGAAGGAGGAACCGCAGAGAACCGGAGTGACCTTGATGTCGAGGGTGGCGCGGTGCAGGGACTTGACGATCCGCTCGTGAGGGATCTCCTCGTCGTTCAGGTACGCCTCGAGGAGCTCGTCGTCGTAATCGGCGCAGGCCTCGATCAGGTGGGTGCGGTGCTCGTGAGCCGAGTCCACGAGGTCCTCAGGGATCTCGGTGTACTCGAACTCGGTGCCGAGCTCGTCCTTCCAGACGAGGGCCTTGTTCTCGATCAGGTCGACGACGCCGACGAAGTCGGCCTCGTCGCCGATCGGGATCTGGATCGGGAGGGGGTTGGCGCCGAGGCGATCCCGCATCGTCTCGACCGCCTTGAAGAAGTCGGCTCCTGTGCGGTCCATCTTGTTGACGTAGGCGATCCGCGGAACGTGGTACTTGTCGGCCTGGCGCCAGACGGTCTCGGACTGCGGCTCGACGCCGGCCACGGAGTCGAACAGCGCGATCGCGCCGTCCAGGATGCGGAGGCTGCGCTCGACCTCGACGGTGAAGTCGACATGCCCAGGCGTGTCGAGGATGTTGATCCGGTGGGCGTCCCACTCGCAGGCCGTCGCCGCGGAGGTGATGGTGATGCCGCGCTCCTGCTCCTGCTCCATCCAGTCCATGACGGCTGCGCCCTCGTGGACCTCGCCCATCTTGTGGGTGCGACCCGTGTAGTAGAGGATTCGCTCTGTGGTCGTCGTCTTACCGGCATCGATGTGGGCCATGATGCCGATGTTGCGCGTCTTATCTAGTTGAAAGCTGCGCGGCATGATCCTGTCCGGTCGTACTGGCGTGATGGAGAGGCGGAACGGTTAGTCTGAGTTCGGTATTCGCGCAGAAAAAAGGCCCTTACGGGCCCGAGCGCAAAGCGTCTCTTAGACCCGAACTTCTCCTATGTCGCGCCGTTCTCCATCGAAACGGTTAACGCCCACGGGTCCCTGTCGGGGCACCCCGGAGCGACGGATGATGATAGCAGCGGTCAATGGGCTCTCAGGCGAGGGACAGGCGTGAGTCCGCGCCGCAAGCCACGTCTTGATTCAAGGGCGCCCGACAGCGCGACCCGTAAGAGGTTGGAGGAGCTCACGGAGCGCACGCGCGAGGAGGGGCGCTCGATGACCCGGCGCCAGCGGGCGCAGGCGCGTCGGGCGGTCCGGCCTCAGGTCGACCTGCGCGTACGTCTCCGCGGCGCCGCCCTCGAGACGCGGCGGCGCCTGCGACCCGTCACTGCCCCGGTGGCTTCGCTGTTCGCCTGGATCGGCCCCAAGATCACCCGCACTCTGCTTTTCGCGATCCAGCTGATCGCTGCTCTGATCGCGCTCCTCCTCGAGGTTTCGCTGCTTGCCCTCCGCTGGGTCGGCGCGCGCCTGGTCGACGCGGCGATCGTCACTGGAGAGATGCTGCGGCGGCACGTCAAGCCGCGCTCCACCGTCGCCGTCGTCGGCATCGCGGCCGCTATCGGGCTCGGGGTCTCCCAGTTCTTCGACTATCACGGCGTCGTGGTCGATGCCCCCGGCTACGCCGGCAAGCTCGGCGCAGAGGTCCCGGCTCCGATCACCGCCAGGGAGACCGCCGGCAGTGCCCACCTCTGGGTCCTCCTGCCGGTCGCCGCCGCTGCGATCGGGCTGATCATCGCCGCCTACGGTGGCCGGCCGCGCCTCGCAGCGGCCGTGTCCGTCTGCGGCGTGCTCGGCATCGCGGTTGCCTTGGCCATCGACGTGCCACAGGGACTCAACGCAGGCCGTGCAGGCCTGGCCTTCAACGGCACTCAGGCCGAGCTGCTGCAGGGATTCTGGGCGGAGGTCGCCTGCTCGGCGGTTCTGATCTTGTGCGGCGGCCTGCTCGCTCACTACTCTCGCGACGCGGCCGCCGGGCGGCGCAGGGCGAGAGGGGCGCGCGAGGGCAGGAGCGCCTCGCGCAAGGATGTTGGGGCGATCTCGCCCGGGCTGCAGACCGAGTCATGAGAGGGCTCTCGAGGACCGAGACGCTCCTCATGCTTGCCTGCGCGGCTGCGGCCGCGATGCTCGGCGTCTCCCAGTTCACCGACATCTTCCACCTGACCCCGCCCGGCGGCGAGGCCCTCGAGGCCATCAGCGCCTCCGACCAGCACGGCTACGCGACGCTGGTGCTGGCGATCTTCGCGCTCATCCTGCTCGTCGTGGCTATGGCCGCCCGCGGCCAGCAGCTGGGCCAGGTGGCGGCGGTGGCGATCGCGGTCTGCGGAATCGTCGCCCTGCTGATCTTCCTGATCGGCGACCTGCCGAAGGTCAACAACGTGGGGACCCTCAACGACCCGCGGCAATCGTTCATCGACGCCGAGGCGAAACCGGTCGCGGGCTTCTGGCTAGAGCTCGCCGGAGCCCTCGTGCTGACCGTGTGCGGCGCCGCCCTTGCCACTCTGAGGCCGACCGAGGCCACAGGTGCGGGCCACGAGAGGCGCCGAAGGAGACCGGTGTCAGATCGACCGGCCCAGGCGGATAGGCGCAGCGAGCGCTCCTACCAGCGGTAGTGGGCGAAGGCCTTGTTGGCCTGCGCCATGCGGTAGATGTCGTCCTTCCGCTTCCAGGCGTTGCCCTGCTGCTTGGCGGCGTCGAGGATCTCGTTGGCGAGCCGCTCCGCCATCGACTTCTCTCCCCTCGCCCTGGCGAACTCCACGAGCCAGCGAACCGCCAGAGTCCGCGCCCGGCGGGCTGGCACCTCGACCGGCACCTGATAGGTGGCGCCGCCGACGCGCCGTGAGCGGACCTCGAGCACCGGGGTGAGTTGCTTGATCGCGCCCTCCAGCTCCTCCACGGGGTTGTTCCCCGTCCGCTCGCCGACCAGCGCGAGGGCGTCGTAGGTGATCTGCTCGGCGACCGACTTCTTGCCATCGGTCATCACCTTGTTGATCAACTGCTGCACGAGCCGGCTCCGGTAGACGGAGTCCGGCTCGAGGAGCCGAATGGTGGCCTGATTGCGTCGCGGCATCTTCTACGAAGCCTTGACCCCGTAGAGCGAACGCCCCTGCTTGCGATCCGAGACGCCGGCCGCATCGAGGGCGCCGCGCACGACCTTGTAGCGCACGCCCGGCAGGTCCTTGACGCGCCCGCCGCGGACGAGCACAACGGAGTGCTCCTGGAGGTTGTGCCCCTCGCCCGGGATGTAGCTCGTCACCTCGAGCCCATTCGTGAGGCGAACCCTGGCGATCTTGCGAAGAGCCGAGTTCGGCTTCTTCGGCGTCACGGTCGCGACGCGGGTGCAGACGCCCCGCCGCTGGGGAGCGGCGACCCGCTTCTTTCGACCCTGGCCCGACTTCAGGCCCGGCGTCGACATCTTCTTCTTCTTGTGGGTTCGTCCCTTGCGGACGAGCTGATTGGTGTTTGGCACGGCGGTGCAGGATAGCGACTGGCCCCTAAGCTGCCGACCGTGCCACTCATCGACAAGGAAAAGGACGACGGACCGATCCTCGCCGTCGATATCGACGGCGTGATCAGCCTCTTCGGCTTCGAGCAGGCGCTCGAGCCCGGCCAGGGTGACCCGCGCTCGGCGCCCGGGGAGTTCCATCTGATCGACGGGATGCTCCACTGCATCGCGCTCGAGACGGGGCCGCGCCTGAACCGGCTCGCGAAGCTCTACGAGCTTGTCTGGGCGAGCGGCTGGGAGGGTCGGGCCAACGACCACCTGCCGGTGATACTCGGGCTTCCCGAGCTGCCCTATCTCACCTTCGACGGCCGGGCACGCTTCGGCACTGCCCATTGGAAGCTCGACGCGCTCGATGAGTACGCGGCCTCGAGGCCACTGGCATGGATCGACGACAGCCTCGACAGCAGCTGCTACGAGTGGGCCGACGAGCGTTCCGCCCCCACCCTGCTCGTCCCGACCGAATCGGACGTCGGCCTCCTCGACCTGCACGTCGACGCGCTGGAGCATTGGGTGAAGGACGGCTTTGCCCCCGCCTGACGGCCGCTGGTGTCCGCGATCTGATGCGGGGTAGACTCGGCGGGATGGGAGAGGTGGTGCCGATCATCTTCTTGGCTGTGATCCTGAAGATCCCGGTCCTCTACGGGATGTGGCTGATCTACTGGGCCGTCAAGGATGAGCCGGAGCTCGAGGACCTGCCGGGTGACGCCGACGATCACAGCTTCAGGCGCTGGCGCCGGAACCCGATCAAGCCTCGCGGGCCGCGGCGCGGGGGGCCCCACGGGGGCACGGCGCAGGCGCAGACCGACTGCCCGCCGGGCGGCCGCAAGCGCACTCCGGTGGTCGAGCCGAGGCTGGCCCCGGGGATGGCCGCGCACGAGCGCCGCGAGCACGTCCCGGCCGGCAGCTAGGCGCCGACCACGACAACCAAACAGGAGGGACTCACATGGGACAGCCCGTGGTGCATTTCGAGGTCGTCGGCAAGGACATCGACAAGCTGAAGGGCTTCTACTCCGAGCTTGCGGGCTGGACCTATGACCAGCCGCCGGAGGCAACTCAGGAGGGCGTCCCGCCGTACGCGCTGGTTCAGCGGAACTCGGACAGCGAGATCGGCGGCGGCATCGGCGTCGGCCCGGAGGGATACGAAGGCCACGTCACCTTCTACATCGAGGTGCCGGACGTCGGCGCCTCCCTCGATCAGGTCGAGAAGCTGGGCGGAACCCGCGTGATGGGCCCGGACTCACCGGTGGAGGGCCTGACGATCGGCCTCTTCACCGACCCCGAGGGCCACCTTGTCGGCCTGACGCAGGCGCCCAGCTAGCTGTCCCCAGCAAGCGTTAGTCGGGCGGGTGGCGCCGAATTTCAACCTCGACACGCGCCGCGAGGCGCGTGTCGATGCAGCATCAATCGGGTGCCCGCGGCTATGCCGCGGGGCACCCTCACATAAACAGGACCCGCCCGCCTAAAGCGCGCTAGGACTTCTCGGACTCTTCGCCGTCGCCGGAGCCGGCGGCCTGGCCAGCGCCGGGAGTCTCGATCTCGGACGCCAGCTCCTCGAGCTCCTCCGCGAACGATGGGCCGAAGCCCTCCATCGGAGAGCTGTCGCCGTCGCCGGCGAGGTCGAGCTCCTTGGCGAGCTCCTCCTCGGAGAACTCCTCGACCGGAGGTTGCGCAGGCTCCACCGGCTCGATCTGCAGCGAGCGGTAGTGCTTGAGGCCCGTGGCCGCGGGGATCAGCTTCCCGATGATCACGTTCTCCTTCAGGCCCATCAGGCGGTCGCGCTTGCCCTCCAGGGCGGCGTCGGTGAGCACCTTCGTCGTCTCCTGGAAGGAGGCGGCCGAGAGGAAGGACTCGGTGGCGAGAGACGCCTTGGTGATCCCGAGGATGACCTCCTCGGCACGCGCCGGCGTCTTCGTCTTCTTGCCCTTGACCTTCTCGTTGATCGCATCGAAGACCAGGCGGTCCTCCAGCTGACCGGGCAGCAGCTCGGTCGAGCCCTTGGACTCCACCCGCACCTTCTTCAGCATCTGGCGGACGATCAGCTCGATGTGCTTGTCGTTGATGTCGACACCCTGGGTGCGGTAGACGCGCTGCACCTCGGCGACGATGTAGACCTCGGTGTCAGTGCGCCCCCGGATCGCCAGGATCTCGGCCGGGTAGAGCGAGCCCTCGTTGAGCTGGGCCCCCCTCTCGACGCGTTTGCCGGGCTCGACCAGGATGTTTGTCCGTGGCGGGAACGAGTACGCGTGCTCCTCGCCCTTGTCGTCGGTGATCGTCAGCTTGACGGCCTTGTCGGTCTCCTCGACCGTGACCTTGCCGTCGACCTCAGCGATCTGCGCGAGGCCCTTCGGCTTGCGCGCCTCGAAGAGCTCGACGACACGCGGCAGACCCTGAGTGATGTCCAGCCCGGCAACACCGCCGGTGTGGAAGGTCCGCATGGTGAGCTGGGTGCCCGGCTCGCCGATCGACTGCGCAGCGATGATGCCGACGGCGTCCCCGATCTCGACGAGGAATCCGGTCGCGGGCATGACGCCATAGCACTGGCGGCAAATGCCTGACTCGGCCTCGCACTTGAGCACCGAGCGAACCGGGACGGTGACGTCGTCGTCGTCCTTGAAGCCCTCGGCGATGTCGTGGACCTCAGGCCAGTCGATCTGCTGGTTCCGCTTGAGCAGGTCCCGGCCGCGCTTGGTCGTGAACTTCTTGGCGGCCACACGTCCGACCAGGTTCGGGTTGAGCTCGCCGGCGTCGCGGTAGAGCGGCATCTCGATGTGGTCCTTCGTCTTGCAGTCCTCAATGCGCACGATCACGTCCTGGGAGACGTCGACCAGGCGCCGGGTCAGATAGCCCGAGTCCGCTGTGCGGAGCGCCGTGTCGGCGAGTCCCTTCCGGGCGCCGTGCGTCGAGATGAAGTACTCGAGGACGGAGAGACCTTCCATGAAGTTGGCCTTGATCGGCCGCTCGATGATCTCGCCCTTCGGATTGGCCATCAGGCCTCGCATGCCGGCCAGCTGGCGGATCTGCTTGAACGAGCCACGGGCTCCCGAGTTGGCCATCATGAAGATCGGGTTGAGCTCGTCGAGGTTGCGCTCCATCGCCTGCCCGACCTCCTCGGTAGCGCTGTCCCACCGTGAGGTGACGGCCTCCTTGCGCTCCTCGGCCGTGATGTAGCCGTCGTCGTACTGGCTCATGATCTCCTCGGTCTCTGACTCGTAGCGCTCGAGGATCTCCTCCTTGTCAGGAGGGGCGACGACGTCATTCTTCGAGATCGTGATCCCCGCCTGCGTGGCGTAGTGGAACCCGAGCTCCTTGAACGAGTCGAGGACGAGGGAGACCGCGGGAGCACCGTAGTCCTCGACCAGGTCGCTGACGATCTCGTTGACGTCCCGCTTCTTCAGGGAGCGGTTGACGAACTCGTACTTCTCGGGGTCGTACTCCTCCCCGAGGGCCTCGGCGATCGCCCGCTCGACCCGGTCGTTGTAGATGATCCGGCCGACCGTGGTCAGGAAGTGCTCGTGCCCGGCACGGCGGTACTCCGCGTAGTCGTGCAGCTGGACGATCCCGTTCTCATAGGCGAGCTCGGCCTCCTGCGCGGTCCTGAACGGATGCGGCCTCTCATCGAACTGGGCGGCGTCGAGCTCCTCGACGTCCTCGCCCGCGTAGGTCAGGTAGTACAGGCCCAGGACCATGTCCTGGGTCGGGGTGGCCAGCGGCGCGCCGTGCGCCGGCGACAGAATGTTGTTGGAGGAGAGCATCAGGATGCGTGCCTCCGCCTGTGCCTCCGCCGAGAGCGGCAGGTGCACGGCCATCTGGTCGCCGTCGAAGTCGGCGTTGAAGGCATGACAGACGAGCGGGTGAATCTGGATCGCCTTGCCCTCTACCAGCACCGGCTCGAACGCCTGGATGCCCAGGCGGTGGAGCGTCGGCGCACGGTTGAGGAGCACGGGGTGCTCGTGGATGACCTCCTCGAGCACGTCCCAAACCTCGGGGATCATCGAGTCCACCATCTTCTTGGCGGCCTTGATGTTCTGGACCTGCTTGCGCTCGACGAGCCGGGCCATGATGAACGGCTTGAACAGCTCCAGGGCCATCAGCTTCGGCAGCCCGCACTGGTGCAGCCTGAGGCTCGGGCCCGAGACGATCACCGACCGTCCGGAGTAGTCGACCCGCTTGCCGAGCAGGTTCTGCCGGAAGCGGCCCTGCTTGCCCTTGAGCATGTCCGAGAGGGACTTCAGCGGCCGGTTCCCCGGGCCGGTGACCGGACGGCCACGGCGGCCGTTGTCGAACAGGGCGTCGACAGCCTCCTGCAGCATCCGCTTCTCGTTGTTGACGATGATCTCGGGGGCGCCCAGGTCGAGCAGCCTCTTCAGCCGGTTGTTCCGGTTGATCACGCGGCGGTAGAGGTCGTTGAGGTCTGAGGTCGCAAAGCGGCCACCGTCGAGCTGAACCATCGGGCGCAGCTCCGGTGGGATCACCGGGACGACGTCGAGGACCATCCACTCCGGCTTGTTGGCCGACTTCAGGAAGGCATCGACGACCTTGAGCCGCTTCACAGCGCGGGCCTGCTTCTGGCCCTTCGAGGTGTTGATCGTCTCCTCGAGGAACTCGGCCTCGGCCTCGAGCTCGACCTGCTCCAGCAGGTCGCGGACGGACTCGGCGCCCATGCCGCCTCGGAAGTACTCGCCCCAGCCGAACGGAGAGCCGAAGCGGTCCTTGAGCTCCCGGAACGTGGTCTCGTCGTTGATCACGTCCTTGGGCTTCATCTCCGAGAAGATCTTGAAGACCTCGCGCAGGCGCTCGGCGGCCTCGTCGAGGTAGGCCTCGGTGTCGCCGATCTCGGCCTCGAAGGTCTTGCGGAGCTCCTTCGCGGTCTTCTCGCGGTCCTCGGCCTTCATCCGCTTCACGTTGGTGACGGTGTCTGCCCAGAGCTCGTCGTCGTCGCTGAAGCCATCGGTGGTGCCGGCAGGCGGCGCCTCCGTGTCCTTGTCGGGAGCGACGCCGAGGTACGCGAGGCGGCGGACCAGGGACTCGTTGAGCTCCTGGGTGCGCTGCTCACGCTCACGCTCGTACTCGCCGGCCTGCTTCTCGACCTCCTTCTCGAGCTTGGCGAGGTCCTTCTGGCGAGCCTCCTCGTCGACCCAGGTGATCACGGAGGCGGCGAAGTAGAGGACCTTCTCGAGCTCCTTCGGAGCCATGTCGATCAGATAGCCGATCCGGCTCGGGACGCCCTTGAAGAACCAGATGTGGGAGACCGGTGCGGCCAGGTCGATGTGACCCATGCGCTCGCGGCGCACCTTGGAACGGGTCACCTCGACGCCGCAGCGCTCGCAGACGATGCCCTTGTAGCGGACCCTCTTGTACTTGCCGCAGTAGCACTCCCAGTCCTTGGTCGGACCGAAGATGCGCTCGCAGAAAAGGCCGTCCTTCTCCGGCTTCAGCGTCCTGTAGTTGATGGTCTCGGGCTTGGTGACCTCGCCGGAGCTCCAGCCCCGGATCTTCTTGCCCGAGGCAAGCCCGATCTCGATCGCGTCGAAATTATTGATGTCGATCACTTCTTTGCTGCCTCCTCGGCATCCGAACCTTCAGTACCGCCGTCGCCCTCGGCGACGACCTGCTCTTCCTGCTCGTCGGCGGCCTTGTCCTTGTCGCCGGCGCCGTTGCCGCCGTCCGCGCGCACTCCGGACAGCTCAATGCCGAGTTCCTCGGCGGCGCGAAGGAGGTCGTCCTCCTCCTCGCCCATCTCGACTCCGTCGCCCTCCTCGGAGACCACGTTGGCGTCGAGCGCCAGGCTCTGGATCTCCTTGAGCAGGACCTTGAACGACTCGGGAATCGAGGGTTCGGGGATGTTCTCGCCCTTGACGATCGCCTCGTAGGCCTTGACGCGGCCGACCGTGTCGTCGGACTTGACGGTGAGCATCTCCTGGAGCGTGTACGCCGCTCCGTAGGCCTCGAGCGCCCACACCTCCATCTCGCCGAAGCGCTGACCGCCGAACTGCGCCTTGCCGCCCAGCGGCTGCTGGGTGACCAGCGAGTAGGGGCCGGTCGAGCGAGCGTGGATCTTGTCGTCGACCAGGTGTAGGAGCTTCAGGATGTACATGTAGCCGATCGTGACCTTGCCCTTGTAGGGCTCACCGGTGCGGCCGTTGTAGAGCTGCACCTTGCCCTCGGCGCGGTTCCCCGGCCGCTCGCTCTTGTTGATCCCGAGGTCGATGCCGCTCTCGGCGTTCTCGTCCTGCCACTGGACCAGGGCGTTGTCGACGTCCTCGACGGTGGCGCCGTCGAAGACCGGCGTGGCCACGTTGACGCGGCCGCCGTTGCGCTGGGCCTCCTTATAGGAGACCGAGCCGTCGTCGTACCAGCCGTTGGCCGCGACCCAGCCCAGATGCGTCTCGAGGATCTGGCCGATGTTCATTCGGCTCGGCACCCCGAGCGGATTGAGAATCACGTCGACGGGCCTGCCGTCCTCCATGAACGGCATGTCCTCCTCGGGCACGATCTTCGAGATCACGCCCTTGTTGCCGTGGCGGCCGGCGAGCTTGTCGCCCTCGGCGATCTTGCGCTTGGTGGCGACGTAGACCCGAACCAGGTCGTTGACGCCCGGCGGCAGGTCGTCGCCCGCCTCGCGACTGAAGGTGAGGACGTCGATGACGACCCCGCCCTCGCCGTGGGGCACCTTCAGAGAGGTGTCCCGGACCTCGCGCGCCTTCTCCTTGAAGATGGCGCGGATCAGCTTCTCCTCGGCGGTCAGCTCGGTCTCGCCCTTCGGCGTCACCTTGCCGACCAGCAGGTCGCCTGACTGGACCTCTGCACCGATACGGACGATCCCGCGCTCGTCGAGGTTCCTGAGGCTCTCCTCGGAGCGGTTCGGGATGTCTCGCGTGATCTCCTCGTCGCCGAGCTTCGTCGTCCGGGCGTCGATCTCGTACTCCTCGATGTGGATCGAGGTGAGCTCGTCGTCCTTGACGAGGCGCTCGGAGATGATGATCGCGTCCTCGAAGTTGTAGCCCTCCCAGGACATGAAGGCGACCAGGCAGTTCTTGCCGAGCGCGATCTCGCCACCGGAGGTCGAGGAGCCGTCGCAGAGCACGTCGCCGGCCTTCACCTTGTCGCCTACCGAGACGATTGGGCGCTGGTGGATGATCGTGCCCTGGTTGGAACGCATGAACTTGTGGAGGGGGTATTCATCCCTCTTCGAGCCGTGGGTGACGACGATCTGCTCGGCGTCGACCGTGGTGACCTCGCCGTCGTTCTCGGCGATGACGACGTCGCCCGTGTCGACCGCGGCGCGCCGCTCCATACCGGTGCCGATCAGCGGCGGCTCCGGCTTCAGCAGAGGCACGGCCTGGCGCTGCATGTTCGAGCCCATCAGGGCCCGGTTGGCGTCGTCGTGCTCGAGGAACGGGATCAGGGCGGTCGCGACCGACCAGATCTGAGTCGGCGAGACGTCCATCAGCGTGACGTCCTTGGGCGGCACGGCGACTGCCTCGTCGTCGCGGCGGCGGCAGATCACGTACTGGCCCTTTAGCTTGCCGCTGTCGGGGTCGACCTCAGCGTTCGCCTGGGCGATCGTCTCGTCTTCCTCCTGCGTGGCGTCCAGGTGGACGATCTTGCTGGTGACCACGCCGTCCTTGACCACCTGATAGGGGGTGGTGACGAAGCCGTGCTCCGAGACCTGCGCATAGGAGGACAGCGATCCCATCAGGCCGATGTTCGGTCCCTCTGGGGTCTCAATCGGGCACATGCGCCCGTAGTGGGTGGCGTGCACGTCGCGCACCTCGATGGGGGCGCGCTCGCGAGTCAGCCCGCCCGCGCCCAGCGCCGAGAGGCGCCGGCGGTGGGTGAGGCCGGACAGCGAGTTCGTCTGGTCCATGAACTGCGAGAGCTGCGAAGACCCGAAGAACTCCTTGAGCGCGGCGACGACGGGACGGATGTTGATGATGGTCTGGGGCGTGATCGCGTCAGCGTCCTCGGTGGTGAGGCGCTCGCGAACCACGCGCTCCATCCGGTAGAGGCCGATCCGGAACGCCTCCTGGATCAGCTCCCCGACCGTACGCAGGCGCCGGTTGCCGAAATGCTCGTACTCGTCGAGGTGATCGTGGATCGGCTCGCGGGGGTAGGTGATCGCCTCCGCGGCGTAGTCCTTGATCGGGTTCTCCTCGTCGATGTCCTCGGGGACACCGAGGATCTTCGGGATCGAGACGAGCTCCTTGACCAGGGCGATGATGTCGTCGTGGGTCAGGACCCGGGTGTCGAGGTCGATGTCGAGGTCGAGGCGCGCGTTCAGCTTGTAGCGGCCGACCCTGGTCAGGTCGTAGCGCTTCGGGTCGAAGAAGAGCTGCTCGAGCAGCGCCTTGGCCGCGTCAACCGAGGGCGGCTCGCCGGGCCGCTGCTTCTTGAACAGCTCGATCAGCGCGCCCTCCTCATCCTTCGTCGCATCGGTGTCCGCCGCGATTGTGTGGCGGATGTAGACGGAGTTGTCGAACATCTCGAGGAGCTTCTCGTCGTCGACGTACCCCATCGCGCGCAGCAGGACGGTGACCGGCAGCTTGCGCTTGCGGTCGATGCGAACGTAGACGCGGCCCTTCTTGTCGATCTCGAGCTCCAGCCAGGAGCCGCGGGCCGGCATCAGGTTCGCGATGAAGACCTGCTTCTCGCGGTCCTTGGGCTCCATCACGTAGGCGCCCGGTGAACGGACCAGCTGCGTGACGACCACGCGCTCGGTGCCGTTGATGATGAAGGTGCCGCGATCCGTCATCCACGGGAAATCGCCCATGAAGACGGTCTGCTCACGGATCTCGCCCGTCTCGCGGTTCTGGAA
Source organism: uncultured Solirubrobacterales bacterium (assembly GCA_963740995.1). Lineage (GTDB taxonomy): Bacteria > Actinomycetota > Thermoleophilia > Solirubrobacterales > 70-9 > DASUPK01. The sequence goes on along the minus strand of CAVUGL010000004.1, from coordinate 193,691 downwards.
CGCCACCTTGACGTTGAGCGGGCGCGAGTAGGTCATGTCCTTCTCGCGGCACTCATCCACCGTGTTGGGTGGATCGTCGAACTCGAACTCCCCGAAGACGATGGCAAGATTCCCCGTGTAGTCCTCCGTCGGGGAGATGTCGTCGATCGTTGCTCGCAGCAGGCCTTCCTTCGGGTCAACCAGCTCCGCGAAGGACTTCCGCTGGATATCGATCAGGTGTGGGACGTCGAGTGGGTTCTTGAGACGGGAGAAGCTCCTACGGGTTACGGGGGCAGCATTGGGTCCGGCCAACTGGGCGACTCCTCAAAGTATTCGAAGGGCTGGAGACCGCGCAAGAATCGGGCAGCAAGGCTCACCGGCGCGCGAACCGTGCATAGTAACGCACGGCAACCCTTTGGTCAAGGGTTGCTAACACGCCCCGGTTGAGGCACGTGGCGGGATCTTACTCGCAATCCCAGCAATATGGGCAATTTCCGGCTCGTAGTACTCGTGCTACTTGATCTCGGCGGTACCGCCGGCCTCTTCGATCTCCTTGAGCAGGCCCTCGGCCTCCTCGCGCTCGATCGCTTCCTTGACCGGCTTCGGCGCCTCGTCGACGAGGGCCTTCGCCTCCTTCAGGCCCAGCCCGGTCGCCGCGCGGACGACCTTGATCACGCCGATCTTCTTCTCGCCCGACCCGGTCAGGACCAGGTCGACGGTTCCCGCCTCTTCCTCGCCCGCGCCATCGGCAGCAGGCCCACCCGCTGCCGGGGCCGCGGCTGCGACGGCGGTCGCGGAGACACCGAACTCCTCCTCGAGCGCCTTGATGCGCTCGGAGAGCTCGAGCACTGAGATGTTCTTGAGCTCGTCGATCCACTCCTCGGTGGTCACCTTGGTGGCCATTTACTCGTTGTCCTCCTTGTTCTCGGAATCCTCTGAAGCCTCTTCTGAAGCGCCCTCTGAAGTCTCTCCCGCTGGCTGCTCATCGGCCGCCGGCTCCTTGCCGATGTCGGCGTCACCCTCGCCGGTCTCAGGCGCCTCGCCCTGACCCGCGTCCTCGCCCTCCGGGGCCTGCTCCTCCGAGCTCTCCTCGGGAGACTCGGTGGGCTCGGGGTCGCCTGGGGTCTCCTCCGCGGCCGGCGCCTCTTGCGCGGGGGGCTCGCCGCTGACCAGCCCCTGCTCGGCGATCTGGCCGAGCTGCATCGCGAGGCCCTGGATCATCGAGCCGAGCCCGCGCACCAGGCCGGTGAGCGGGCTGGCGACGACGCCGGCGAGCTGGGCGTTGAGCGCCTCGCGGCCGGGCAGGAGGGCGATCGCGGTGAAGGAGTCGGGATCGAGCTCCTCCCCGTCCATCAGGCCGCCCTTGTAGTCGAGGAGCTCCCACTCGGAGCCCAGGCGCCTGAGCGTCTTGGCTGCGAGGGCGGCGTCGCCCTTGACGAGGGCCAAGGCGGTCGGCCCGCTGAGATGATCCTTGAGCACATCGGTCCCGGCGGCATCGGCGGCGCGCAGGGTGAGGCGGTTCTTGACGATGCGGAAGCGGGTGTCGGCATCGCGCAGGCCCGCACGCAGCTCGGCCGCCTGCGGCACGCTGATCCCGCGGTAGTCCACCGCGAAGATCGCCGTCGCGTCCTTGAGCTCCGAAGCGAGCTCCTTCACCACTGCTGTCTTCTGCTCTTTGTCCATTTCGATCTGATCCTGCGCCGCCAAAGAAAAGACCCGCACATAGGCGGGCCAGAGCCGGCGGGTCTCGAAGACCAGTGGGACTCTCGCTCACCTGCGCCGGACTTCTGGACCTGGGTCCCGCCGACGGTCTCGGGCGGCTGTTTGGAAGCGAGGAGTGTAGGGGATCGGACCGAGCCGCTCTAGCTCGCCGGTGAGGCTTCCTCAACAGGCTCCGGGGAGCCGCTCTCGCCCCCGTCCGATTCCGCCTCGCCCCCATCGTCCGTAGCGGCGGCCCCGGCGCCGAGCATGATCTCGCCGCGGCGCGTGCGGCTCGGGTCGATTCGGATCCCCGGGCCCATCGTCGTGGTCACGGTGATGGAGAGGATGTAGCGGCCCTTGGCGGCCGCGGGCTTCGCGCGGATGATCTCCTCGATCACCGCGGCGTAGTTCTCGAGCAGGTCGGTCTCGGAGAAGCTGGTCTTGCCGATCGCCAGGTGAACGATCGCCTGCCTGTCGGTCCGGTACTCGACCTTGCCGGCCTTGGCCTCCTCGACCGCCTTTGCGATGTCCTCGGTGACCGTGCCGACCTTCGGATTCGGCATCTTTCCCTGCGGGCCCAGGACCCGGCCGAGCTTGCCGACCTTCGGCATCTGCGAGGGATGGGCGATCGCGACATCGAAGTCGGTCCAACCGCCCTCGACCCGCTCCGCCAGATCGTCGGAGCCGACGAAGTCGGCGCCCGCCTCATTCGCCTGACGGGCCGGATCGCCCTCCGCGAAGACGGCAATCGTGACGTCCTTGCCGAGCCCCTTTGGCAGGGCGAGTGTGCCCCGCAGCTGCTCCTCCGCATGGCGGACGTTGACGCCGAGGCGGATGTGGAGCTCGACCGTCTCGTCGAAGTTGGCGCCGGCGGTCTCCTTGATCAGGTGGATCGCCTCGGCCGGCGGATACGCCCGCGTGCGGTCGATCTTCTCGTACGCCTCCCGATAGCGCTTGCCGCGCGCCATCAGAGGCCCTCCACCGTGACGCCCATCGACCGCGCGGTGCCGGCGATGATCTTGGTGGCGGCGTCGAGGTCGTTTGCATTCAGGTCGGGCATCTTGCGCTCTGCGATCTGCCGGGCCTGGTCAGCCGTAATCGAGCCGACCTTCTCTGAGTGCGGCTCACCCGACCCCTTGTCGATCCCAGCAGCCTCCTTGATCAGGACCGCCGCCGGCGGGGTCTTGGTGATGAAGTCGAAGGAGCGGTCTTCATAGACCGTGATCTCGACGGGGATGATGGTCCCGGCGTCCTGCTGGGTCTGGGCGTTGAACGCCTTCGTGAACTCCATGATGTTGACGCCGTGCTGGCCCAGCGCGGGGCCCACCGGGGGCGCCGGGTTCGCTGCGCCGGCCGGGATCTGAAGCTTGATCTGAGTGAGGACCTTCTTGGCCATGGCTAGATCTTCTTGACCTGGTCGTAGTTGACCTCGACGGGCGTCTCCCGCCCGAAGATCGAGACCAGGACCTTGAGCTTGGCCGCGTCCTCGTTGATCTCGGCGATCTCGCCGGAGAAATCGGCGAGGGGACCGGAGATCACCTTGACCGACTCGCCGATGGAGAACTGGGCGCGGGTCCGCGGACGCTCCGCGGTCTCGCGATGGAGCAGGCGGTCGACCTCGACCTTGGACAGCGGGATCGGCTTGTTCCGGGAACCGACGAAGCCGGTGACCCCGGGCGTGTTCTTGACGAGCCCCCAGGCGTCGTCGGTCATCTCCATGTTCACCAGGACGTAGCCGGGCATCGTGCGCTTCTCGGACTGCACCTTCTGGCCGTCCTTCATCTCCGAGATCTGCTCGGTCGGGACGACCACCTGGCGCACGTTGCGCTCCTGGCCCATCGTGTGGACCCGGTGCTCGAGGTTCTGCTTGACCTTGTTCTCGTGCCCTGAGTAGGTGTTGATCACGTACCAGCGAAACATCGTCGTCTCCTTGCGCTGCCCTAGAGCAGCTGCTTGATGAACCAGTTGAAGGCGGCGTCGAGTGCGCCCAGATAGGCGGCCATCACCGCCACGAAGATGAAGGTGACGGCCGAGGCCTGGACCAGCGTGTCGCGGTCCGGCCACTGCACCCGCTTGAGCTCGGCCCAGCAGGAAACGAGGAAGCCGATGATCGGACCGCGCCGCTTTTCGGCCTTCTCGGCCTGCCCCTTCTGAAGCCCCTTGGCGCGCGCCTTGCGGCGGTCCTCCTTCTCGCGCTGTCTGCGCTCGCGGCGGCTCTCACCTGGCTGCGCCGGTGTCTCTGTAGCCGGCACCGTCCTCCGGGCGCCCGACGTCCGCACGTGAGGGCGCGGGGGGCTCAGGCTCGGCGGGTGCCGTCTCGGGTCGCACCGGCGCCGGCACCACTCCCGGCACTGGCGATCCGCCGGAGTCCTGGGGCGGCTCGACCCGCTCGCCGTAGTCCTCGGTCCGAGCGCCGGTTTCGATGACGGCCTCGACCTCGGCCACCTCGCCGGAGACCCCGGTGCGCGTCTCCTCCTGGGCACGCCCCTCCTGCTCGCGCTCCGCGGCATCCCGGGAGGGCAACCCGCGCTGTTCGGCCTGCTGTCGGCGACGCCGCTCAGCTTTTCTCTGTGCTCTCGTCTTCGCCATCTCGGCCGGCTAGCGGGTCTCCTTATGTGGGGTGTGCCGGCCGCACCAGCGGCAGTACTTGCGCAGCTCGATCCGGTCCGGCGAGTTCCGCCGGGACTTGTTCGTCTCGTAGTTGCGGCGCTTGCACTCCTCGCAGGCGAGCGTCACGCCGATTCGAACATCAGAGGCCATGTCTCCTCAACTTCTCAAACTTCACTTCGGTGCCGCCGAACTCGGCCGGACAGAAAAAACCCCCGGCCCGAGGCACGAGGTAGGTCCAAAGAATAGCGACCGATGCGACCAGGGGACGGCTATGGCGCCTGTCCTTCGAAGCCCGCGGCTCGCTGGTAGAGGTGGTAGAGCTTGAAGCCCCGGGCGAAGCTCTGCTTGCACCAGTTGTTGAACAGGTTGTAGGCCTGCTTGTCGTCCAGGACCGAGCCGGTCCCGGATGGATCGGAGGCGTTGTTGCCAACCACCGGGCCGCTGGCGAAGTCCTTGATCTGCTGGATGGTGCCGAGGCGCTGCTCGGTGTTCGCCTGGTTCCAGTCGTGACAATCGGCCAGGGCGATCGGCTGACCGACGTTGGGGCCGACGTCGATCTGGGGCTGGTTGCCGGAGGCGCCGCCGCAGCCGGCGATCAGCGCAACCGCCGCGATGGCGCACAGCAGCGTGGCCGCCCGCCGGCGCCCCGGGCGGCGGTGAGGACGGGCTATGGCTTCGGCGGGGTTGTGAACCACGGACAACCGGGAGCGCCGAGCGTGCTGCAGTTGAGCAGCTCACCCACCTGCCCGTGCTGGCTGCCGGGCAGCGGGCTGTTCTCGCAGCTCGAGGGAAGGTTGTCGGGGGCGGCACCGCTGGGGGACGGGAGGCCGGTGACGCTCGCGGCGGTCCCGTCGGAACCGGTGTTCCCGTACCAGCAGTTCCCGCTGGTATAGCCGGGAGTGGTATCGACGATGATCCCGCCCTGGTCCCACCAGAAGTCGACGCCGTTCGGCGATGGGCTCCCGTCGGGTGCCTGTCCCATCTGGTTGTCGAAGAACTTGTTGCGGTAGGAGGTGGCGGAGTTCGCCGGAGTTGTGCCTGGAGGTCGGGTTGCATCCCGCGACCTGGTTGTCGGGGTCGTTGCAGACGAAGGCGTCCGGGACCGCGTACAGCATCACGCCGCGCCGCCAGTTGTCATAGAAGTTGTTGTTCCGGATGACGTTGGCGTTGCCGCCGGCGATCCACGCGCCGAGCCCAACCGGAATCGGCTCGGTCGGAGTGACATCCGAGCAATTGCCGCCGGGTGAGCTCGGCGATTGACCCGGAACCGCCGGTCCAGGCTTCTGTCCGGGGGCGCAAGGAGGCAGGTATGCGTTGAAGTTGTTGTCGTAGAAGTTGTTGTGCTCGAGCAGATCGGAGTCCTGCGGGAATCCGGGGTGGCCAGGAGCCGTGAAGACGTCCGTCGAGAAGCCCCCGGTGTTGTCGTAGAAGTTGTTGTCGTGGAGCCAGACGGAGTTGCCGTCCGTCCCGGAGTAGCCGAGCAGGTTGTGGTGCATGTCGCAGTCACGGAGCTCGGTGCCGTAGCGGCGCTGGCTCGGGCGGGACGGCCTCGCCGAGGTCGGCGGCCGCGCCGGGATAGAGGCCGGAGTCGCCGCTGCCCCAGGCGTCGCAGTTCTCGATCAGCGAGTGGTCCGCGACGAAGGTGAGCAGGCCGTACTCGCCGGCGTAGGGAGCCTTGAAGTGATCGAAGTGGGAGCCATCGGTCTCGATCGCGTAGATGTCGTGCTCCTTGGCGTGGCGGACCTTGACGTTGTCAAGGACGAAGCCGTCGGCGCGGTCGGCCCTGATCCCCACGTCCTTGGCGGACCCGATCGGCGCGCCGTCACCCGAGGCGACGTTCGCCGGCGTCGATGGTGACGGCGTCGGGAGAGGCGCCGGTGCCCTGGATCTGCAGGTTGCAGCGGATGCAGGGACCGGCGTCGGGGATGACGTGACGGTCGATCCGCGGGGGCTGCGGGACGGGAGTGTCGGTCAGCTGACGGCCCAGGACCGCGATCAGGTTCTGGTCGTTCGGGCAGTGCCACTGGTAGGCGTAGGAGACCGCGCCGGCCTGGTTCTTGTCGTTGGTGATCTTGTACTGGTTGCAGGCGGGGTCGTTGGTCGGCTGGGCGCGCGACTTGGGCTCGGTGTAGAGGCCCGGCATGATCTCGACGCGGTCGTTGTTGTGCGAGGCCGTGACCGCATCCTGGATCGAGTTGTACTTGCACTGCCGCAGCAGCTTGATGTTGGTCTTGCGGAGCTTCTTGGCCTTCTTCTTGCTGATCTTGATCGCCGGCTGCGACTCGCGGAGCTTGTAGCCGGTGTTCCGCGCGGCCTTCAGGTCCTTGTTGAGAGCCTTCATCGACGTCGTTCTTCGAGAGCTGCTTGGGAGTGCCGTGCTTGCGGAGCTGCTTGCTCGGCACGGTCTCGCAGACGACCCGCGTCTTGCCGGGCTCCTTCTTCTTGAGCGAGGTGTAGATGCTGCGTACGGCGGGAACCGATCCGCCCGCCGCGGGCTTGACCGAGGTGTCGGGCGCGGGATCGGGCCAGTAGGAGGCACGCTCGATGTGCCCGAAGGCGAGCGCCGGAATCATCACGGCGACGGCGGCGACTGCGATCGCCACCACGACGGCACCCCGATGTCTTGCCTTCCCGGCTTCCATCCCTCTCCTCTCCTGCGGCCCATCTAATCAGATGTTGCCGAGCGGTGAAAACCCGGCGCCCAGAAGTTGCGGCAGAGGCCTACGAGACCTGCTGGGGAGTCGTCGAACCGCTGGCCAAGCACGAACTTCCCCATGCTGGTCGCCTGGCCCCCGTCGCGGGTTTGTATCTGCACCCGCTTGAACTCGCAGCTCGCCTGGGCTGTTGTTCACTTCGAGGATCGCGTAGCCGCGGTTGTCGAGCTCCGTGTAGCTGATGTGCTTGTCCAGGGCGTTGATGAGGGCCTTGATTCCCGCCCGACGGAAGGCCGGTCTCCTCGGGAAGCCCGCGGGAGGTAGTCGAGCCGCCCACGAACTCGCCGCAGACGGGAGTGCCCGTGTCGCTTCCGTCCGTCGTGGCCGTGCCGACGAAGAAATTGTGGATGTCCCGGTGAAAACCTGGCCAGGCAAGAAAGTTTCGCCGACCGGCCAAAGTCCAACCCCTCCTAGGCGATCTGCTCCGGCTGCCGAGCGCCGAGCGGCGCCCTGAACTTCGCGATCGTTGTGGGCGTCGACGCGCCCGGCGTCTTGGCATCGACGGCCTTCAGCTCGCAGACCGCCTCCGTGGGACTGAACTCGATCACCCCGTAGCCGCGCTTGACGAAGTCGAAGAACTCGATGTGGGGGTTGACGTTGATCAGGGCGGCCAGAGTGGAGGGCGGAATCCCCGTCGCCTCCGGCAACCCGGTTGAGGTGGCCGAGCCACCGACGAACTCGGGGAGCGCCGCGCGCCCGGTCGACTTGTCGCCCGTGGTGTAGGCGGTTCCGGTGAAGAAGGTGTGGATGTCGCCGGTGATCGCCACCACGTTCTGGATGTCGTTGTCGAGGACGTAGTCGAGGATCAGCTTGCGCTCGTAGCCGTAGCCGTCCCAGGCGTCGACCTGGGCGGGAATGCCGGGGCCGAGACGAGTCGCCATCACCATGACCTCGGTGCCCCAGACCTTCCACAGGCTCTTGCCGCGCTTGAGCCGGTCCTGGAACCAGCCGAGCTGGCGCGCCCCGAGCATGGTGTGCGGGGCGGTTGCGTCGGGGCAGCCGGCGGCATTGAGCTGCTCGTCGTTGCAGGGCTGCTGGTCGCGGTACTGACGTCCCAGACCGAGAGGAACGGATGAGCGGCGTGCATCGCCTGTAGGTCCCTGTCGGACTTGTAGAGGCGGTACTTCTGTCGGTACTCGTCGAGGAACTGCGAGTCGCCGTCGTGGTTTCGTCCGCTGCGGTCGAGTCGGACACCCTGGTTGTCTGAGTACTCGTAGATGTAGTCGCCGAGGCAGAGGACCAGGTCCAGGTCGGGCTCGTTGGCGATCGCGCGCTGGGCGTTGTAGAAGCCGGCCTCGTAGTGCTGGCAGGAGTAGAAGGCGATCCTGACGTTCTTCCTGGAATCGAGCGGCGTCGCCGTCTTGAAGCGGCCGACTGGGGGACTTCGACTCCTTGGTGACGAAGCGGTAGAAGTACTGCTCGTCGGGCCGCAGGCCCTTGATGAACGTGCGAGCGGTGAAGTCGCGGTCCGCTCGGGCGGTGACGAGCTTCTCCTCGACGACCTTGTTGAACTTGCTGTCCTTGGCGACGACGACCTTCAGCTTTGAGGTCCGCTTGATCTCGTCGAGCCGGGTCCAGAGCTCGATCCCCTGCGGTCGTGGGAATCCGGAGGCGACGCCGACGTCGAACTTGGCGTGCTTCGCCGCCGGGATGCGGCGGTTGCGCGCCATCGCGGCGTAGTTCACCGGCGCGGCCACGGCTGTGCCGGTGGCGAGGGCGCCGATCAGGAAGCTGCGCCTGCCGAGACGGTGCGAACCGTCGAGAGACTCGATGTCCGGACGGGAATCCTCAAATGTCTCGAGATCCATCAGCGCTCCTCCCTAGGAGACCTGTTGCGGTGTCGTGGAGCCGCTCGCCAGAACAAACTTTCCCATGCTCGTCGCCTGGCCGCCGTCGCGAGTCTGGGTCTGCACCCGCTTGAACTCGCAGGTGGCCTCGGCGGGAGTGACCTCGACGATCGCGTATCCCCGGCTCTCGAGGTCCGTGTAGCTGATGTGCTTGTCCAGGTTGTTGATCAGCGCCTTGATCACGCCCGGGTCGAAGCCCGTCTCCTCCGGCAGCCCGAGGGAGGTGGTCGAACCGCCGACGAACTCGCCGCAGGCCGGCGTGCCGGTGTCGCTCCCGTCCGTCGTGGCTGTGCCGACGAAGAAGTTGTGGATGTCGCCGGTGACCGGGAGCAGGTTCTTGATGTTGTTGGCGAGCACGAACTCGAGCAGCTCCCTGCGCTCGGCGGCGTAGCCGTCCCACTGGTCGTTGTTGGCGCCGTTCTGGGGCGCCTGCTGGAAGCCCATCAGCATCACCTCGTTGGCCCAGATCTTCCAGGTCTGGGGCGAGCTGGCGAGGGTCTGCTTGAACCAGGACTTCTGCTGGATGCCGAGCATGGTGCGATTCGGGTTCTGCTGGTCGGGACAGATGACGAGCTGGGCGTCGTCGCACGGCTGCTGGTTCCGGTACTGCCGCTCGTCCGTGATGATCAGGTCGACCAGCCTGCCGAACCGGGCGTGCTCGTAGATCCGGTCGCGGTCGCCGTCGAAGCGGATGCGCGGCATGTAGTTGAAGTAGGCCCGGTAGGCGTTCGCGCGGCGCTCCTCGATGGAGACGCGGCGGGGGTGTCCGTTGTTGGTGAAGCCTGGCTGGGCATGTGAGCTGGCGAGCCCGTCCGCATAGTTGTCCTCGACCTCGTGGTCGTCCCAGACGGAGACGAAGTTGTGGGCGGCGTGCATCGCCTGCAGGTCGGGGTCCCTCTTGTAGAGGTTGTACTTCTGCCGGTACTCGGGCAGGTACTCGACGTTCCCGTCGTGGTTGAACCCGTGGTGTCCCGCCGGGGACCGGGGTAGTAGTGCGATTCGTAGATGTAGTCGCCGAGGTGGAGGACGAAGTCGATGTCCGGCTCCTTGGCGATCGCGGCGTGGGCGTTGTAGAAGCCGGCCTCGTAGCTCTGGCAGGAGAGGAACGCGATCCGCAGCGGATGCCGGGAGTCATGCGGCGGAGCAGTCCGGAAGCGGCCGACCGGGGATCCCTTGTCCTTGGTGTGGAATCGGTAGAAGTACTCGTGCGCCGGGTGGAGGCCGCGGACCCGGGTGCGGGCGGTGAAGTCGCGCTCCTTGCGGGCGGTGACCGTCTTCTCCAGGACGACGTTCCTGAAGTGGCGGTCCTTGGCGACCTGGAGCTCGAGGCGCGAGGTGTGCTTGGCACGATCCAGCTTGGTCCACAGGATCGTCCCCTTGGGTAGGGGAAGCCGGAGGCGACGCCGAGCGGGAAGGTGCCGGACTTCGCGACGGGTATGCGCCGCTTGCGCGCGATCGCCGCGTAGTTGGGGAGGGCGGTGACCGCCGCACCCGTGGCGAGCCCGGCGATCAGGAACTGGCGACGGCCAAGGCGCGGTTCCGCGTCGAGCGACTCCAGGTCGAAGCGAGCATCCTCGAACTCCTGCAAGTCCATACGTCCTTCTCCTCTCATTCTCCGCTGCTGAGCGGTACTAAATCACTCCCACGCTTCACAAACCACCGACTTTTCTGGGAGTTTTGGTTTTTGACCCCAACTGCCAGTCCATCCGATAGGTTTCGCTGGCGAGCCGGGACTGGCCGCAGGAGAGGAGAGGACTCGTGATGGGAAGGGCGTCTGCGAACGGACTCAGGGGTCTAGCGATCGCCGCTGTCGCGGCGCTGCTCATCGCAGTGCTCGTCGGAGCGGCCGACGGCAAGAAGAAGCAGGGCGGCAGCAAGCTGTCCGTGCTGACCGGCCAACAGCACCAGGCCGTCGACACCGGTTCCATCAGCGTCCAGGTCAAGGGGAAGGGCGGCCGCGTGATGGTGGACGGCATCCAGGGCTCCGGCTCCGTCGCGCTGACCAGCGCCATGAAGGTCAAGCGCGGGAAGCACACGGTGAACGTGCCCCTTTCCGCCTCCGGCAAGAGCGCCATCGGCGGCTGCTCGATCACCGGTCTCTCGGCCAGGTTCGTCAAGGGCAAGAAGGGAAAGAAGAAGGGCAAGAAGAGCGGTGGCTCTTCCGTCACCCCTCTGGATCGCGATGAGGCTGTGTGCAGCGCCGGGTCGGAGAACCCGACCACGCGCCCGTACTACGGCCCGGCGATCGACACCTCGAATGCCGACCGCTGTGACTTCATGGATCCGACCGTATGCCTGCAGCCCTGGCCGAACGACTACTTCACCAAGGCGGACCCGACCACCGACACGGGGCGCCGGCTCGACATCAACACGAACTCGACCCCGGCGAACGTCCACGGCTTCCATATCGACACCACCGACATCAACCGGGCCGACGGGTTCAGCCCCGGCAACCTGATCACGCTCAAGATCCCTCAGGTCGAGACGCAGGCGGCGTTCGACAACACCGGCTTCGTGCCGGTCAACGACCTGCATCGCTACTCGGAGCCGAACCAGCCGGTCGTGGTGATCGACGCGGCGACTGGGCAGCGGCAGCCGATCTTCGCCGAGCTCGATGCGAACCCGAACCATTATTCGCCCGGCGACACCAAGGACGTCAACCTGATCATCCGGCCGACCCGCAACTTCACGGAGGGCCACCGATACATCGTCGCCCTGCGAGGCCTGCGCGACGCGCAGAACAACCCAGTGGACCCGCCGCTTCCCTTCCGCGTCTATCGCGACCGGCTGATCACCTCCGATCCGGCGATCGAGAACCGCCGTCCCCACATGGAGGACCTGCTCTCGACGCTCCAGCAGGACGGGATCCAGCGCTCCAACCTGTACATGACCTGGGACTTCACGGTGGCGAGCGAGCACAGCCTCGCCGGCCGGGCGCTGGCGATTCGCGACAACGCGCTCCACCAGCTCGGTGACGACAGTCCCGGCAACGGCACGGTCGACGGCAGCGCGCCCACCGTGAACATCCCGAACTCAGCGCCCAGTCAGGTCGGGGCGCCCGGGGTGACCGACTACGTGACCTGCGCCTCCGACGGCACGCCCGGCTGCGAGCAGCCGGGCGACACCGGGTACACCGGGACGGGGCCATCCAGCGGCGGGACCTACACCGGACCGCCGCAGAGTGATCAGATCCTGCGACAGGTCGACGGCGATCTGACCAACGTTCCCTGCTACCTGAACAACGGGACTGCCATCCCGGCGGCACGCTCAACTACCAGGCCAACGGAGACGTGATCGCGACGCCGACCGGGACTGCCGACGACGTCGACCGGACTGGAAGACGGGCGACCCGGCCGTGCATACGACCGGGGTCGACTTCCGCTGCGTGATCCCGCGATCGGTGGTCGCGGGGGGCACCCTGCATCCGGCCGAGAGCGGGATCTTCGGCCACGGCCTGCTGGGCCTGTACGACCAGGTGACCGACACCATCAAGTTCACCAACAGCCTGGCCAACACCAACAACTCCGTTTGGTGCGCCACCAGCTGGGCCGGCTTCTCGACGGACGATCTCGGCCAGGTCATCGCCACCCTCAACGACGTCTCGAACTTCTCGAAGCTCTCAGACCGGATGATTCAGGGCTTCGTCAACATGATCTACCTGGGCCGGGCGATGGTGAACCCGGGTGGCCTGGCCACGAATCCGGCCTTCTCGGTCGATCCGGATGGCGGCGGCTCCGAAGTGGCGGGGTCGGCGATCGACCCGGCGCAGGGCCTCTACTGGGAGGGGATCAGCCAGGGCGCGATCATGGGCGGGGCACTGACGGCGCTCGAGCCGGACCTGACCCAGTCGGTGCTCGACGTGACGGGGATGAACTACTCGACCCTGCTGCGCCGCAGCGCGGACTCCGCGCAGTACTTCGAGCTGCCCAACCTCGGTCTCTATGACAACTACCCCAACCAGCAGGAGCGGCCGCTGCTCCTCTCGCTGATGCAGCTGCTCTGGGACCGTGGCGAGGCCGATGGATACGCGCAGCACATGACCAGCGACCCGCTGCCCAATACGCCGCCGCACCACGTGCTCCTTCAGCTCGCCTATGGGGATCACCAGGTCTCCAACCTGGCGGGGGAGACGGAGGCAAGGACGATCGGTGCGCAGGTGGAGACGCCCGCGCTCGATCCGGGTCGTCACTGGGACGTGAACCCGTTCCTCGGCATCCCGGCGATCTCGTCATATCCGTTCTCGGGCTCGGCGGCGATGGTCTACTACGACGGCGGGCCGATCGGGTTCGATGGCGACCAGGACTGCACCGACGAGCACGGGAACCCACAGCACGGGACCGCTCCCGCGCCGTTGGTTGAGCTGGCGCCCAACCCGGTCAGCGTCTATGGGTGCGACCCACACTCCTACCCGCGGCGATCGCTGGACGGTGTCACGCAGGCGGCCGACTGGCTGCAGCCGAGCGGGTTCATCGACCAGTGCCAGACTGCCGCGGTCGGGCGGCCGTGCTACTCGAACGGATACACCGGGCCGGGGCCCTAGCTAGAGACCCAAGGTATGCCCTCGAGGGCGACGCGCTGCGCCGGGTTCACCGGTCACCTCGATACCGCCCTAGCCGGAGGTTCCGGTCGTAAAGCGCCATGTCTTCGCGGCCTGAAGCGGGTTCCCGGCGAGGTCCTTGGCGGCGGTCGAGACGCTCGCCGTGTATTGCGTCCCCGGCGCCAAATCGGCGGTGGGCTTGAAGAGGAGCACGCCGGGGCCGTACCAGCCGAAGCTGCCGCTCACCGGCGCCCCGTCGCTGGTCCGCTTGCAGCGAGAAGGCGGCCTGGGCGGAGGACTTGTCCATCGACCTGTCGAAGGCGACGACGATCGTTGCGTTTTGCTGCACTTCGGTGGCGTCCTCGGCCGGGCGGACGAAGTTGATGCTCGGGGGGTTCGACGTCGTGAACTGCCAGGTCTTCGCGACCGGCAGCGAATGTCCCGTCGAGGTCCTTGGCGGCGGTCGAGACGCTCGCCGTGTATTGCGTCCCCGGCGCCAAATCGGCGGTGGGCTTGAAGAGGAGCACGCCGGGGCCGTACCAGCCGAAGCTGCCGCTCACCGGCGCCCCGTCGCTGGTTCGCTTCAGCGAGAAGGCGGCCTGGGCGGAGGACTTGTCCATCGCCTTGTTGAAGGCGACGATCGTCAGCGAAGTTGGGAGAGACCTCGGTCGCGCCGTCGGCCGGAGCAGACGCTGTTGATGATCGGGGGATTCGCCGTCGTAAAGCTGCCACGTCTTCGCGGCCGCCAGCGGGTTCCCGGCGAGGTCCTTGGCGGCGGTCGAGACGCTCGCCGTGTATTGCGTCCCCGGCGCCAAATCGGCGGTGGGCTTGAAGAGGAGCACGCCGGGGCCGTACCAGCCGAAGCTTCCGCTCACCGGGGCCCCGTCGCTGGTTCGCTGCAGCGAGAAGGCGGCCTGGGTTGCCGCCTTGTCCATCGCCTTGTTGAAGGTAGGCGATCGTCAGCGAACTGGGAGAGACCTCGGTCGCGCCGTCGGCCGGAGAGACGCTGTTGATGACCGGGGGCGGAGGCGGCGAGCACGGGAAGGGACCGCTGGTCGGCTCCAGCCTGTAGACGGTGCCCCCGATCGTCGCGACGTAGATGTGCGCGCAGGCGTCCTCGCCGAAGGAGACGACGTTGGTGGCGGAGACCCCGAGGGCCGAGTCGCCGCTCGAGGCGCCCGCGGAGAGCTGAACCGTGTGCGGTTGACCGCCCAAGGTGTTGTAGGTGTCGGCGTAGATGTAGCGGCCGAGCAGCGACGGCAGCGCCCCGTCGCGGATCACATAGCCGGCGCTGACCGCGGCGGGCCCGTGCGGGTTGGTGGGATGGGGGTACTCGAGCACCGGCGGTGTGGGATTGGCGGGCGGCGATGAGGTACAAGAGGCCGGCGCCATGAGGAAGACGTGATTGCCCTCGAAGCAGTTCCAGCCGAAGTTGGCACCGCGCCCCGTGCCGCGAGGCATGAAGTCGATCTCCTCCCAGGTGGCCTCGCCGACGTCCCCGATCGTCAGATCCCCGGTGAGGCGGTCGAATGAGAAGCGGTAGGGGTTGCGCAGGCCGTAGGCGTAGATCTCGTCCGCGCCCGGCGTGGCCCCCGCGAATGGGTTGTCGGCGGGGCTCGAGTACTGGCCCGGCATCGTGCCGGTTGGATTGATCCGCAGCAGCTTGCCGTTCAGCACGGCGGTGTTCTGCGCGTTGCCGGCCGGATCCGGGCAGCAGTCGCCATCGCCGACGGAGATGTAGAGGAGGCCGTCGGGCCCGAACTGCAGCTGGCCTCCGTTGTGGCCGGTGGTCTCGGGCCCGTCCGGATTTTTCTCGCGCGGAATCTCGAGCACGATTCGCCGGCTGGCGGGATCGGCGACATCGGGGTTGGCGGCCGAGCGGCGGAACTCCTCGATGCGCAGGTCGAACGCCTCGGTGCCCGTCGGAGCCCGTGTATAGAAGACGTAGAAGAGGCCGCTCGTGGCGTAGTCGGGCGCCAGCGCCATCGAGAAGAGGCCGCAGTCGCTGCATAATCCGGGTCCCTTGTAGACGTCGCTGCTGATGTCCAGGAAGGGGGCGGCCTGAGTGACCCCGTTCTTGACCAGGCGAATCGTGCCTCCTCCCTCGACCACGAAGACTCTGCTGGGATCCCCCGGAGCGCCGGTCACGTAATAGGGCTGGTTGAAAGTCTGGCCGCCGAATGGGACCAGCTGGACGCTCTGGGCGACCGCCGGTGCGGCCGCGCTGAGCAGGGCTCCCGCCGCGGCCAGGCCGACGATGAGTGCCCTGAGCCTCAAGGATCTCCTCCCACAGGGCGACCGTAGTCCCAGCGAGAGGGGGCTGTCAACCAACGTCGCGGTCGCGCGGCGGTGCCACTCGAACGGAATACACCGGGCCGGGGCCCAGCTAGAGACCCAAGGTCTTCGCGATGATGCCGCGCTGGATCTCCGAGGTGCCGCCGTAGATGGTGGAGACCAGGGTGGCGCGGACGAGGCGCTCCATGTCGTACTCCGACGAGTAGCCGTAGCCGCCCATCATCTGCATGCCCT
Source organism: uncultured Solirubrobacterales bacterium (assembly GCA_963740995.1). Taxonomy (GTDB): domain Bacteria; phylum Actinomycetota; class Thermoleophilia; order Solirubrobacterales; family 70-9; genus DASUPK01. The sequence continues at coordinate 177,774 of CAVUGL010000004.1, read as the reverse complement.
CGAGGGCGACGCGCTGGGCCGTCTCGGTGACGAACAGCTTCACCATCGAGGCCTCCTTGGGGAGCATGCGGTTGGGGTCCTCGTCGTTGAGCGATGCCACCCACCAGGTCATCAGTCGGGCGGCCTCGAGGTCGGTGGCGAGGTCGGCGAACCGGTGCTGCAGGGCCTGGAAGGAGCCGATGGGCCTGCCGAACTGCTTGCGCTCCTTGGCGTAGGCCAGGGCGTCGTCGAAGGCGCGCTGGCCGATGCCGAGCATGGTCGCGGCGAGGATGAGGCGCTCGGTGTTGAGACCGGCCATCAGCTGCGTCCAGCCCTGGTCGACCTGCCCCAGGACCTGGTCCTCGGTGACCTCGCAGTCGTTGAAGTAGAGGGTGTTGGTCTCGCGGCCACCCATCGTGTCGATGGGCTTCATCTCCATGCCCTCGGTTCCGGCGGGGACGAAGATCATCGAGAGACCCTCGTGCTTGTTCTCGCCCTTGGCGGTGCGGCAGACGACCAGGACGTGGTCGGAGAGATGGGCGTTGGAGATGAAGACCTTCTGCCCGTTGATGACGTAGCCGCCGTTGGAGCGGACAGCCTCGGTGGAGAGCGAGCCGACGTCGGAGCCGGACTCGGGCTCGGTCATGGCGATCGCTTCGACCGAGCCGTTGGAGATGCCGCCGAGGACCTTCTGCTTCTGCTCATCGGTGCCGAACCGCTTGGTGGCGCCGGCGACGATCAGGGTGGTTGCGTAGCCGCCGATCGGCGCCATGCCGCGGGAGGTCTCCTCCATGAAGAGGCAGGCGTCGAGCATGGTTCCGCCGGAGCCGCCGTACTCCTCGGGGATGGTGAGGCCGAGCCAGCCGAGCTCCGCCATCTTCTTGTAGAGCTCTGAGTTGTGGTGGATGGAGTAGTGCTCGGTGAGCTGCTCGCGCTTCTCCTGGGTCCCGCACTCCCGCTCGCAGAAATCGCGGATGGAGGAGACGAAATCGCGCTGCTCGTCGGTGAGCTTGAAGTCCACGGCGCGGGGAGAGTAACGGAGCTGGCTGGGCAGCCAGTAGGAGGACCCTGACGAAGACTCGCCTGAAACCCGGCTCCCCGCCCCAGGCGGGTCGCTCGTACAGGGCCATCGAGTCACGGCAAACCGTGCGAGGAAGCCCCCACTCGGACGCCGAGGGCTTCTTTGCGTCGTAGGTGCCCAAGACATCCGCTTTCCATGCAAGCGGGGGTATCCGGTTAGCTGCCCCCACTCGCAGGCCCTTCACGCGCTTAGAGGTGCGAAGCCGAACACCATCGGCTGTTGATCCGCCGCCCTATTTCGCGCAGATCGGGTCGGTCCTCCGGCAGCGGACCCGTCGGGGTGCATTGATCAGTCTGTAGCTCTTCACGACCCGCTCGTAGGCGCCGATGTCGGGTTTCTTGCCGCGCTTCACACCGCGCTCGTCCGTACCGCTGATCCTGAGCCCGTGGTCAATCGCCCTGGAGCCACGCCCCAGCGCGATCGTCTGCACGGGGCGGCCATACGCCCAGTACGTGACGCCTCCGCCACTGTCACGCCCGGCTGGCTTGGCGCCGCCGTTGTCAGCGAGCTTGCCCAGCAACAGCCGCCCGCCGAACAGGTCGCCGGCGGCGCCGAAGCCCGAGCATCCGTCAGCGTTGCCGATCAGGTTGTGGCCCAGTGAGTCGAAGCCGCTGGAGGCGCTCGCGCAATCGGGGGCAGTTCCTCCAAGGTTGAGCGCCACGATCGTGTCCTGCACACCAATCACGTCGCCGTTGCCCTGGTAGAGCCCGCCGCCGAGATGCCCCGGACCCGCGAGGTTGCGGGCGACGGTGTCGCCACCGAGCTCGGTGGTCGAATTCCCGCCGGACGCGCCGATCCCGCCGCCGTTGCCGCCGGCGCTGTTGTTGGCGATCGTCGAGTTCCCCATCCCAAGTCCCCTCACTCCGGCCGCTGCTGCAGGCGCCGTCGAAGGCGCGGTTGTGTGGATGCCGCCACCCGAGGAGGCGGCACGGTTCCCCGACACGGTCGACCACGAGACGAAATTCGATCCGGTGCCGCTGAAGGCGATCCCGCCTCCGTCCGCCCCAGACCGATTGTCGGCGACGGTCGAGTGGTCGATACTCAGCCCGGTGCCGAAGATGGCGCCCCCGGAGCCGCCGGCGCTGTTGTCGACGGCCCGGACGCTGTTCATGGCGCCCCGGAACAGTCCGGGGCTGCCGCTCACGTAGACCGCGCCTCCGTTGCCGGCGGCGCTGTTTCCCTTGAGCAGTGCCGCTTTCATTGCGAAGTTGAAGGGGGAGGCCGTGATGGCGAAGGCGCCCCCGTTGCCAGCCGCGACGTGGCTGACCAGGCGGCTGTGGAGGAGCTCGAGAAAGCCGCCACGGACCGCCCCGCCGTCGCCGTCGTCGCCAGCGCTTTTGCGGGCGTGGCCGTCTCGCGCCACGATCCAGTCCAGCGTCAACCCGGGGCCCTGCACGTCGAAGATGCGGTCGATGTCGTTGCCGTCGATGACGGCCCGCTTCGCGCCGCGTTGGCCCTTCTTTATCCCCACCAACCCCTTCGTCCCCACGGTCAGGTCCGAGGTCACGTCGAGGTCGCCGGTGGTGGCGGCTTCCTCGCCCAGGCGCGGCCGGGTGAGCTCGTAGCGCTTCCCGGGGCGCAGCAGGATCGTCGCTGGCGTGCCGCTGGCGTTGACCGCGATCACCGCCTCGCGAAGCGAGCAGTCCTTGGGTTTGCACCCGTTCGGCACCGGGTCGTCGGTGCGGGTCGGCCGGTAGGTCTTGGCGGATGCCGAGGAGGTCGACGCGATTAAGGCGACCCCGGCCAGGCAGCCCACGAGCAGTCCATTGATCCGGGGCATCTTTGAGGAATTCACTCGGTGGTTTCCCATGGGCCTGCGTCACGCTAACCCTGGGAATCCCCATTCGTATCGGTATTGCTGACCCACCTCCCATCGGGGCAAACCACCAAGTGAACGAGCCCGCCAGCCGTCGAATCCAGGGCAGCTAACCGGATACCCCCTTTTCCATACAAAGCAGGCCTTTGCGTCCGCACGCAAGCTGAAGCTGGGGCGAATCGTTATCTCCGCAGAGGGGGGCGCTGACACACCCCCCAAGGTGGGCGTCCCCCTCCTATATGTCAGGGAGCGAGCGGTCCCTCCGGGGGCCGTTCGCTTTTTGACGTTGAGCAACAGCTCTTCGAGGCCGTCCCGCTGGATACAGGGGGCCACCAGACCAACGCTAAGAGGGTCCCCTCTTTCCCGGCTAGTTCGAGGGCAGGACAGAGGCGCTTGGGTTGTAAGAGACGCGGGTTACGAACAGTTCGGAGGAGGGGTCGTGGTCGGAGTGCCGCTTTTCATGCAAAGCAGCGGTCTCAAAGATCGGATGGGCGCCCCAATCCGTTTTTCGCTAGCTCAGGACGCCCGATAGGACGGCCTTATGGAGCCTCAGATCAGATCGAGCAGCTGACGCATCTGGAGTGGCCTAGAGCCCGGAGCCGGACTTGAACCGGCGACCCCTTCCTTACCATGGAAGTGCTCTACCAACTGAGCTATCCGGGCATCAAACGGGTTGCTCCTCGCTTCGCTCAGAGCGCCCTCGCGCGAACTGTAGCGAGCAGATTCAGGGGTGGAGCGAGAGGCGCTGGCCGTTCATGCGGCCGGCGGAGTCGGAGCAGAGGAAGGCGATCGCGTCGGCGAGATCCTCGGCCGGCGTGAAGCTGGGGCGCTCCTCGTCGGGGCTCTCCTCGCGGATGCGGGGGGTCTCGATGGCATTGACGACGATGATGTTGGCGGTTGCCCGGGTGCCCATGAAGGAGTCGGCGAGGGCGAGGGTCCAGGCTTCGGCGGCGGCCTTGGCGGAGGCGTAGGCGGCGTTGGTGTTCTCGGGGTTTTGGGCGGCGGCGGCGGAGACGAGGACGAAGCGGCCGTGCTCGCTCGTGATCAGGGCGGGGTGGAAGGCGCGGGTGGTCAGCTGGAGAGTGCGGACGAGGAGGCCGTGGAGGAACTCGTAGTCCGTGAGGTCAAAGCTGTCGATGGGGTCGCCGCCTCGGTAGCCGCCGACCAGATGGAGGAGGCCGTCGACGTGTCCGAACTTCTTCTCGGTTGCGGCGGTCCAGTCGGCGACGGCAGCCTCGTCGAGCAGGTCGACGGCGACGGGATCGACGCGGTCATCAGGGATGCCGAGGTCCTGGGCGACGGAGTCGGCGATCTCCTGGCTGCGGTCGGCGAGGGAGAGGCTGGCGCCTGCGTCCGCGAGGCGCTGGGCGACGATCGGCCCGAGGCCGCCGCCGGCACCGGCGATGGCGATGACCCTTCCCTCGAGGTCGGTCATGTCATTGAACCTATCCGGCGGCGTATGAGTCTGCTGACTTCATCCCCGAAAGGCATGGAGATCTCGGCGAAGCGGCGACGATCCAGTGGTTGACGTCGATCGGGAGGATCTCTTTCCCGCCCATCCGCAGCCTGACTGTGACCTCGTCGCCAAGTGATGCCCATCGAGTCGGGTGAGCCGACTTTAGAATCACCCCAACTGCCGGGGGAGTACCCAAGCGGTCAACGGGGTTGCGCTGTAAACGCAATGGCACTGCCTTCGCAGGTTCGAATCCTGCCTCCCCCATCTGAGTCCGAGAGGTGTAAAGCGTTCAGCCGAGGCCGCGGAGGCACTGCGCCTCCGGCAGGGCCTTGAGGCGCTTCAGCGTGTTGTTCTCGATCTGGCGAATCCGCTCGCGCGTCACGCCGAAGGCCGTCCCGACCTCCTCGAGCGTCATCGGCCGGCGCCCATTGAGCCCGTAGCGCAGCTCCAGCACCTCACGGTCGCGCTGCGGCAGCGCGGCTAGTGCCCTCTGTACGTCCTCCCGCTGCAGGTTGTCAGACGCCATCTCGAACGGCGACTCCATGTTGTCGTCCGCAACGAAGTCCCCGAGCTCTGAATCGTCCTCGTCACCGACGGGCTTCTCAAGAGACACCGGCATCTGGCTCACCCGCAGCACCTCGCGCACATCCCGCGCGGTCCATCCCAACTCTGCCCCGATTTCATGCGGCTCCGGCTCTCGCCCTAGCCGCTGCACGAGGTTCCTCTCGACGTGCACGACCCGATTGAGCTTCTCCACCATGTGCACCGGGATCCGAATCGTCCGCGACTTGTCGGCCAGCGCCCGCGTCACCGCCTGCCGGATCCACCAGGTGGCGTAGGTCGAGAACTTGTACCCCCGTCGGTAATCGAACTTCTCAACCGCCCGGATCAGTCCGAGCGATCCCTCCTGAATCAGATCCAAAAAGCTCAGGCCTCGGCCGAGGTAGGACTTCGCGATCGACACCACGAGGCGCAGGTTCGCCTCCACCATGTGCCGCTTCGCCGTCATGTCCCCACGCTCGATCCGCTTCGCAAGCTCGACCTCCTGGGGGGCCGTGAGCAGATCGACGGACCCGATCGAGCGCAGATAAAGGCGCAGCGAATCCAGACTCGGCTCGACCGTCAGGTCGAGCTCCTGCTTCTTGACCCGCGCGCCGGACGAGTCCTCGGCCTTGTTCTCCTTGTAGGCCGTGACACCGTCGGCGGCGATCACGTCCACTCCCTGCTCCACGAGGTGGTTGTGGAGCTCAGAGACCTGCTCCTTCGTGACCTCGACCTCCTCCAGCGTGGAGGCAATCTCCTCGAAGGTCAGATAGCCCCGCTCGGCACCCGCCGCGATCAGTCCGCGCAGCTCCTCGCTCTCCACAAAGGGCTGGTCCTCGGCCACCACGGCCTGGCGTATCGCCGCCAACTTGTCTTCTCTCCTCCTCCCGGACTACCGGACAACTCAATTCCCTTCCCCTATCCGAGAATCGAGCCGAAGCCGAGCCAGTATAGGCAGGCAGTTCCGAAAAGTAGAACCAACTTTTGGGTCAGTTTCGTTTCCCGCACAACGATCTCGGCATACTTGACCCGATGAGCGACTCCACCCAGACGGTCTCCCCCAGCCGCGACGCCCAGGCCGAGGCCCCAGCGACCCGGGTCAGCCTCTCCCGCGTCGGCGTCGTTGGCGTCGAGAAGATCATTCGCGTCTGCGCCTCCCAGAACGGGGACTCCTCCGGCGATGAGTCCCTCTACCACGCCGATCTCGAGTGCTTCGTCGACCTCAACCCCGAGCAGGCCGGCGTCCACATGTCGCGCTTCGAGGAGGTCGTCAACGAGGCGATCGACACCGTCGTCCTCGGCGAGGCGCTCCGCGCCGAGGGACTGGCGGCCCACATCGCCGAGCAGGTCCGCGAGCGCCAGGGCGGCATGCGCGCCGAGGTGAAGATCGCGGCCCGCTACCCCGAGACCGTCCCGGCTCCGGTCTCCGGCCTGCCCACGCAGGAGCTCTACACCCTCTTCGGCACCGCCGTCTCATCCGACCGTGGAACCCGGACCCTGACCGGCGTCGAGGCACAGGGGATGACCGCCTGCCCCTGCGCCCAGGGCCTGGTCGAGGACGGCGCCCGCGCCAGGCTCGAGGATGAGGGCTTCAGCGCGGACGAGATCGATCGCATCGTCGGCGCGGTCCCGATCGCGACCCACAATCAGCGCGGCATCGGCACCCTCTACATCGGCCGCCCCGAGGACTCCGGCGTGGACATCGATGCCCGCCGCCTCCTCAGCATCGTGGAGAGCTCGATGTCCAGCGAGATCTACGAGCTGATGAAGCGCGCCGACGAACGCGCCGTCGTCGAGAAGGCCCACGCGAACCCCCGCTTCGTCGAGGATTGCGTCCGCGAGATGATCCGCCAGGTCACCGAGTCCTTCCCCGACCTGCGAGACGGCGCCTTCATCCACGCTCGCCAGGAGAACCTCGAGACGATCCACCGCCACAACGTCGTGGCGGAGCGCTACGGCCTGCTCTCCGAGATCACCGGCGAGATCGAGAGCGGCACCCACTCCCGCCACCACACCACCATGCGGGAGTGGCTCGAAGCGCCAAGCGGCCACCAAACCGCTCACCTTCAGGAGCGAAGCGCGTAGCGCGGAGCGACCTATGCAGGGCGGCTGCTGCGGTCGCGACTTGATGGCGAAGCAGTCTTTCGCCGACCAAGCATCTTTCGGAACCCGAAGAAGTAGTCGACCCCGCTAATCACCGTGGCCGCCACGGCCACGTAAACCAGTACGTCGACACCGACCGGCGCCGGGTCCACGGCTATCAGGCAGATGATCGCCGCCACCTGCAGGATCGTCTTCACCTTGCCGAGCCAGCTCGCCTGGATCACCACCCCCTGCTCGGCGGCGACCATCCGCAGCCCGGTGACCGCAAACTCGCGAGCGATGATCACCATCGCGATCCAGGCGGCGAGCCGGTCGAGCGAGACGAGCGCGATCAGCGACGCCGCCACCAGCAACTTGTCCGCGATCGGGTCCATCAACTTGCCGAACGTCGTGACCGCGTTGCGCTGCCGCGCGATGTAGCCGTCCAGCGTGTCCGTGAGCGCGGCGAGGGCGAACACGCCGGCAGCGATCGCGTCCCCGTTCGGCGTCTCGTCGAGCAGCGCCACCACCACCACCGGCACCAGGAGGATGCGAAGGACCGTGAGCGCGTTCGGAAGATTGAGCTGGAACACCGGCCAAGTATCGCTGCCTCAGCCGGACGCAAGTGCCTTCGCCCGCGCGAAGACCTCATCGAGCATCGGCTCCGTCAGCTTTCCGGTGAACGTGTTCTGCTGGGACGGGTGAAAGCACCCAAGCAGCGCCCAATCGCGCTCACGGCCCTCCCCCGAGGTCCGCAACCGCGCCTCCGCCCCATGCCCGAACTGCGGCCGCGGCCGCGGCACCTCCACTCCCAGCTCACCCAACGCCAACAGCGATCCCGTCCAAGCGTAAGAACCCAGCGCCACGATCACCCGTGCGGACCGCAGCAGCCCCAGCTCCCGAACGAGATACGGCAGGCAGTTGTCGCGCTCCTCCGTCGTCGGCCGGTTCTGAGGCGGCGGGCACCGATTGACCGCCGTGATGTAGGCGCGGCGCAGCCGCAGCCCGTCATCGACGCTCACCGAAGTCGGCTGGTTCGCCAAGCCGGCGCGGTGAAGGGCGGCGAACAGCCAATCCCCCGAGCGGTCCCCGGTGAAGATCCGCCCCGTGCGATTGCCGCCGTGGGCCGCCGGCGCCAGCCCGACGATCGCAATCGGCGCCCTGGGGTCACCGAACCCTGGCAGCGGCCTCGCCCAGTAGTGCTCACCCCGGTATCGGCGCGGAGGCTCCGCCGCGCTCCTCTCGCGCCACTCCACCAGCCGCGGGCAACGCGTGCACTCGGTGACCTCGGCGGCCAGGGCATCCAGGGAGTGCGCCATTTCAGACCGGCTCGAAGCTGAGACCGCGAATCGGCAGCCCGAGCGCCCGAGGGTCGTTCACTCCATGTATCCGTGGCCGCAGGGGCTGGCACGCCAGCGAAACCCAGCGCTCGCCGGAGGGGACGTCGAACTCGATCACCTCCGGTCCGCCCCGGGCTGGGGCAATCCGATTGTCGACTGCGACCCGCGGTTCCGGATCCCGGGCGCCCTCCGGCCTCTGCAGGGGAAGGAGCTCGAGCCGGCAGCGGGCGATCCCTCGGCCGGGGACGTTCACCTTGATCGCGGCCAGGGGCGCCGTCCAGCGGAACGCGCGCTCGCCGAAGCTCTCAATATGGAAGAAGCCGATCGACCGTCCGGCCAGCGACCGCATGTCGATGCGGGTGGCGGGCGGAGGGGCGGAAGCTTCCCCGAGGCTAGTCTCGGCGAGCCCTTCGAGCCGGCCCCGCCGGCTCGTCAATCGCCAGAACTCCAGGAATTCCCGGCGCGCACCTTCGGCATCCTGTGAGCGGCGAGCCCGCCGCGCCGCGCGCGAGGCAGCCAGCCGCGCGCGAACCACCTCCAGCCGCGGGCCGAACGCAGCAACCCCTGCATGACGCAATCCGTCGCGCAGCGTGCCCCGCCGGTGCAGGGCGATCGCGGCGAGCAGGGCGCGCCGCGCCCCCGCGCGAGTGTGCTCGAGGCGCTGCTCCCACTCCACAGCGGGGTCCAGGTAGCTGCCGGCGACCTGGACCGGGACCTCGCTCCGGAAGCGCATCTCGCCACGTCCGAAGCTCCTCACGTGGGACCTGAGCTCGTCCAGGTCACCGTCGTAGACATGGCGGACGCGCGGGCGGGGGCTGAAGACGAGTCTCTGGCCGTCCGAATGCAGGGCGATGGCAAGGGGCCACGGAGCGAAGTCGCCGTACACGGGCTGCAGGCCGCCCGCGTCCAGATACAGATCCCGCCGAATCGCGAGGCTATGGATCAAGATCTTGCGCCAGTGATCGGGGTCCTCCTCAACCCGAAGTGCCTCCTCGAACGCGTCGCGCTCGAACTCGCCCATTCCCCCGTGCGCCTCGGGCACGCTGCTTCCCCTGACGCCCGGAGCCCCAGTGCGGTCGAGCTCCTCGAGCATGGCCGCCAGGCAGTCGGGCTCCGGCACGCAATGAGCCTCGGTGATGAAGACGTACTCGCCGGATCCCGTCTCGGCCCCGAGGTTGAAGAGCTCGTACTCGTCACGACCCGGAGCGACGATCCACCGATCATGGTCCCTGAGCAGCGCTCGCACCGACCGCTCGAGCCGAGCGTCCTCCCCGGGCGCCAAAGCCAGGATCTCAAAGCTGTCCGGCTCGGTCGTCTGGCCGGTCCAGGCCCGCACGCATTCGACACCTGCTCCGCGCTCGTCCGTGAGCGGCAGGAGCACCGAGATTCGCGGAAGCTTCGGCACGCGCCGCGAGTGTACGCACGCGCATGAGCACCGCGGAGCCCCGCTCGATGCTGTTCGTGCACGTGCGCAAGACAGGTGGGACGACCCTCACCCGAGCCCTGGGCAACCGCTTCGGGGCCGACGCCTGCCTCTCGCTATACGACCGCCTCCCCCCAACGGATCGCCACCTGGATCGGTACAGATACGTAACCGGACACGTCGACGTCTTCTTCCGCGAGCGGTTCCGTCGTGCGCCCTATGTGATCACCTGCCTGCGCGACCCCATCGAGCGAGCCCTCTCGGTCTATTCGTACTACCGCTGGTTCCCACCCACCGAGTACGAGATCCTCCGGCCGCAGATGGGGCCTTCCTACGAGGCACGGATCGCAGCGATGCGGCTCTCACGCGAGTGCTCTCTCTCGGACTTCATCGAACGGGAGCCCGAGCTGGCCGTCGAGCACCTCGGCAACGTGCAGACCCGCGCCTTCTGCCGATCGCCGCGGGAAGGGGGCGAAGAGGATCTCGGGGAGGCCCAACGACAACTCGGCACTTGCGACTTCATTGCACTTACGGAGCGGCTTGCCCAGTCCGCGCGGTTGCTGACCTGCAGGATGGGCTGGCGCGATCTCGGAGTGATGCCGCGGGCGAACGTCACTCGGAATCGCCTCGCCCACGACCGGCTTCCGGCCGGGGTCGTCGAGAAGTTGCGGGAGCTCACCGCCCTGGACGCCCAGCTCTACCGAAGCGCCGTTCGGCAGCACGATCGCCAGGCCCCGAGATCGGAATTGGATAGAGGTCGGTTGGGCGAGGCGTCGTCCTTTCCGGACGCGCCCGTTGTGTCGGACCTGAACTTCTCCGACCCGATCCCCGGAGCGGGCTGGTGGGGGCGCGAGAGGGTCGTGAAGGGGCGCTGGTTCTCCTGGATCGGGGACACCGGCACGGCCTGGGTCGACCTGCGTCCCCCGCCCGGCGCCACCCGGCTGGTCGTCGAGATAGAGCACGTGATCGAGGAGGCCGTTCTCGCAGGTCTCACGATTCGGGTCGACGGAGAGCTGATCGACCACGTGCTGGATCGCTCGGATGGCGCGGTGGTGGCCACAGGCACGCTGGGGTCGGAGCCCAGAAGGACGAGTCGCCCGGCGAGGGTGGAGCTTGCGGTCGAGACGACGGTGCGGCCCTGCGATGTCAATCCGTCCAGCTTCGACACACGCCGACTCTCGCTGGGCGTCAGCCGCATGGCCCTCCGATGACTCTCGTCGGTCTCCCGTTACTCCAACGGGCAGCCGGGTGTGCCCAACCTATACTCGCCGCGGCGTGAGACCCAAGCTGACGGTGATTACGCCGTCCTTCAACCAGGGCAGATTCATCGAGCGGACGATCCGATCCGTCCTCGATCAGGGATATCCCAACCTGGAGTACGTGATCGTGGACGCCGGCTCGACGGACGAAACCGTCGAGGTCATCCAGCGGTATGAGGATCGCCTTGCCTGGTGGGTGTCGGAGCCCGACGAAGGCCAGTCGCACGCGATCAACAAGGGACTCGGGCGCACCTCCGGCGAGATCGTCGCCTACCTGAACAGCGACGACTACTTCCTGCCCGGCGCATTCGAGACCGCGGTCGCAGCCCTCGAGCGAAGTCGGCGCCGCTGGGTCGCGGGGGGAGCCCTCGACGTGGAGGAGGGGGTTCCCCCGAGGCGGCTGCGCGTCTGGCGCCCCAAGCCGCCCTCCTACTGCGAGGGCCGGGTCAGGGGGCGCCACTGGTGGATGCTCGTGCCGTGGCACGTTCCCCAACCCTCGAGCTTCTGGCGGCGTGACCTCTTCGAGCGGTTCGGGGGATTCCGCCAGGACATGCACTACGCCTTCGACGCGGAGTTCATGCTGCGGCTCGCCTTCGGGGGCGAACTGCCTGAGCTGCTCCCCGACGAGTTCCTCGCGGTCCGCTCCGTCCATCCCGAGCAGAAGACCTATGCAATGTCGAACTCCTGGCCGGAGATCCACCGGTTCGTCGAGATCTACTCCCCCCGGCTCAGCCCGCGGGAGAAGGTTTGGATGCGGCTCTCCCGGCTGTTCCGTGCGGCGACCCCGGTGGCGTGGGTGCGCTGGCGTGTCATGCAGCCCCTGATCCACTACGTGCTCGGCCCGTTCAAGAGGGGCGTGATCACCCCCACCCTGACGCGGGCCGGTGACCTCCTGGAGCACGTGCCCGAGCGCTGGCGACCGCCGATCCGCACCCGGGACCGGGTGGCGAAGCGCAGGCCGATGGAGGCTGACCCGGACGCCCGCCACAGCCCCCTGCTCTCCCCGATCGGCCTCGAGCCGGTGATCAATGACCCCGGGCCGACCCACGCTCCGCAGTGGCCCGACTTCGACGTGCCGGCAGTGCCGTCCGTCAAGCTGGAAGGCGAGATGGGCTAGGGGCGAGAGCCGGGCCGCCTCAGCAGCAACCAGGAGTCGCCCGCGGAGATCGGGCCGCGGGTCCAGCCGGCCGCCTCAGCCTCGCGGGCCGCCTCGCGAAAGGCGGGATTCCCAAGCTCCACCTGATCGAGGTAGATGAAGTCGACCCCGCGCCTCGCCAGGGCCTCAGCGACCACCCCGGTTCGTACGCCCGGCAGGATCGGCTTCCAGAGGATGGGCTTGCAGGGGTCATCTCCCCCAAGGTAGGCGCAGCCCGGCCCCGCGGAGGTGGCCAGGAACTTCACTTTCTCCCCCCGCAGCTCGCTTCGGATCGGATAGAGGCGATCGACCATGTCCTTCACGGGCCGGCCCGTTCGACCGACCTGCGGCGTTACGTAGCTCGAGGTGAAGCGCGGCGGCACGAAGACGACCAGCAACACGGCAGCGAGCGGGATCGCCGCGCCGGCACGCTTGAGCAGCGGCCATCTATCCGCATAGGCCATCGCGCAGGCCCCGACCAGCGCAAGGATGCCGACGCTGAGCGCGTAGAGATACTCCGGTCGCGGTCGTTGCCAGAGAGCCGCCAGGATCGCCGTAGCCGCCAGCGCCCCGAGCACCAGCCAGCCCCAGGCACGGGGAGCGAGCCAGGTCTCCCACCAGTGACGGCGATCGCGCCAGAGCAGCACCAGTCCGCCGGCGACGAAACCGATCAACAGGAGGGACGCGACGAAGGCCGCCGTTGACTCGGTCGTGACCGGCACGTAATCGGGATCGCGGTTCTGGCCCCCGGCCGAGATCCGGTCGAAGAGCATGAGCTGGAACCCGTACGGCAACAGCCGGGCGTTCCAGAGGTAGTGCGCTCCGATCGCGCCGGGGTTCGCATCGATCGCGTCGAGCATGGAGGGCATCGGCTTGCCGAAGTCCCTCTCCATCAGACCGGAGCAACCGGTGAACGGGTTGCCCTTGAAGTCCTCGTGCCGCTGCTGATAGCCGACGGCGTACGCCTGGCAGATGCTGAGCTCAGCATGCTCGTTGAACCGGTGAACGAAGTCCCCACGGAGTGAACTCGCGGCCACGCCGCCCATCACGACCGCGATGACCAGCAGCGGGATCCCGACCGCGCCAAGCAGCTTCCGGGGCACCGTCGGAGTGCCCTGCCGGCGCGCCCGCACCTCGTAGACGATCCAGGCGGCTGCCCAGACCACCAGGGCAATGACGACCTCGTTGCGCATCAGGAGCGTGGACGCGAGCAGCACCGCGAACACTCCGGCACGCATGCGGAGGCCGGTCCAGGCAAGTGCGATCAGGACCGCCACCAGCTCCGGAAGCAGCGCGAAGAGGTGGACCTCGTAGAGGACGTCGTAGTTGATCGGCAGGACCGCCCACCAGACCGCCAGCGCCCAGGCGATCCCCGGTGAGAGCAGGCGGCGCAGGACGGCGAGAACCAGGATGGTCGCCGCGAACACGATCAGAACCCGGTGCAGGGTCGTCGCCGCATACGGGTCGTCGACGAACCAGCGCAGGGAGCCCCAGAAGAAGTCATAGAAAGGCGACCAGACCGGGTCCAGGTGGAACCCGTGGGTCCACCTGCTCGCCTGGATGAAGTACTGGGTGGTATCCCCGCCGGTGAGGTCGCGGTGCTCCCAGATCCCCCAGAGGACCTTGGCCTGAATCAGCAGGATCGAGCCATAGGCGAACCACGCCGACCCCCCGATGCGCTTGAGCATGCGCGGAGGCTAGGCGGAGGAACCGGCGGTCGCCAGATCGGCGGACCGGAACGACTCGATCGTCCGGCGGAGCCCCTCGTCCAGTGGCGCCTCGGCCTCGAAGCCAATCAGCTCCCGCGCCCTGCTGGTGTCGAGGTAGCGCTTCGGTTGCCCGTCGGGGCGTGAGTCGTCCCAGACGGTCTTCCCCTCGAAGCCGGCGAGCTCCGAGATCGTCCCCGCCAGCTCGCGGATGCTCGTCTCCCGGCCGGTGCCGATGTTGACCGGGTCGGAGACATCGAGCCGCTCCGCGCAGAGGATCAGCGCCCGTGCGGCGTCGTCCACGAAGAGGAACTCGCGGGTGGGCTTGCCGGTCCCCCAGAGGACGACCTGCTCATCCCCGCGCTCCGCCGCGACGACGTACTTGTGGATCATCGCCGCGATCACGTGCGAGTCCTCGAGGTCGAAGTTGTCGCCCGGGCCGTAGAGGTTGGCCATCACCGGCGCGCAGGAGTCGAGCCCGTACTGGCGTCGATACGAGTCGCTCAGGACGAGCAGCATCTTCTTCGCCAGCCCGTAGGGCGCGTTCGACTCCTCCGGGTAGCCGTCCCAGATGTTCTCCTCCTTGAACGGGACGGGGGTGATTTTCGGATAGGCGCAGACCGAGCAGGCGGCGACCAGCTTCTCGACGTCGAGGTTGCGGCAGGCCTCGAAGACGTTCAGGCCCATTGCCAGGTTGTCGTGCGCAAGCGGCCCCGGATTGCGGCGGTTGTAGCCGATCCCGCCCACGTTGGCGGCCAGGTGGATGACCACCTGGGCATCGCGGAGGGCGTCGAGGCAGACGGCGGGATCACGAAGGTCGAAGTCGGCCGAGCGGATCGTCTTCACCTCGGCGCCGAGCTCCTCGAGCATCGCCACCGTCGGCCGCCCGAGAAACCCTCCCCCGCCGGTGACGTTGACGCGCTTTCCGCTCCAGAAACCGGGGTCGGGGCTGACCTGCGCCATCGGTGGAAGCGTAGTCACCCTTCTAGACTCGCGCGTCCGATGACGTTCCCGCTGGGATCCCGCCGTCTGGGGGTGGCGAGCAAGTGCGTGTCTGCGTAGACGCTCGTCTTGGAGGAGGCCGCTTCGGCGGTGTCGAGCAGGCGCTGATCGGAATCGCGGCCGGTCTCTCGAAGCTCGCTGACGGCGAGGACCGGTATCTGTTCCTCGCCAACCCCGAGCAGGACGACTGGATCCGCCCACATCTTCGGGGTCCCTGCGAGCTGCTTCATCCCGATCGCTCGCGTTTCGACCGGAGGGCGCGCGCCGCCGGCCGCGCGATCCTCGAGAGAGTCCCGAAGATCGGCCCACGCCATGCCGTACGCCCCTCCGATGGAACGGTCGAGCGGGTCGGGGTCGACGTGGTCCACCTGCCGATCCAGGACGCATTCACGACGACGATCCCGAGCATCTACCAGCCCCACGACCTTCTGCACCTTCACCTCCCGGAGCTCTTCAGCAGCTGGGAATGGCGACGCAGGGAGGTCGTCTATCGGACCCACTGCGCGCGAGCAGAGACGGTGGTCGCGATGACGTCCTGGGGCAAACGCGACCTCGTCGAGCGCTATGAGCTTCCCCCGGAGAAGGTCTCAGTGGTCCCGTGGGGCTCCGTCCTCTGGGAGTACCCCACCCCAACCGAGAGCGACCTTAAGCGAATCCGACGGGACATCGCCCCGCCCGGCGACTTCCTGCTCTACCCGGCTCAGACCTGGCCCCACAAGAACCATGAGCGCCTCCTGGACGCGCTGGCCCTGATCAGGGATCGAGAGGGCGTCCGGATCTCATTGGTGTGCCCAGGCAGGCAGAACGACCACTACCGCCAGATCGCCAGGCGGATCGGCGGGCTCCAGCTCGAGGAGCAGGTGTCGTTTCCAGGCTTCGTCAGCCCCCTCGAGCTGCGAGGCCTGTATGACCTGGCGCTGGGGCTGGTGTTCCCGAGCCGGTTCGAGGGCTGGGGCCTCCCCGTTTGCGAAGCCTTCACCGCCGGGCTCCCGGTTGCATCCTCCTCCGCGACCAGCCTGCCGGACCTCGTCGGCGACGCCGGCCTGCTCTTCGACCCGGACGACACCGAGCAGATCGCCGACGCCGTGCTGGGCCTCTGGAACGACTCGGAGCTGCGTGCCGCCCTCGCCGACCGCGGGCGCGAGCGCGGCCAGCAGTTCAACTTCGACCGGACAGCGAGGCTGTTTCGTGCCCATTACCGGCGGGTCGGAGGGCAGCCGGTGTCGGAGGAAGACCGTATCCTTCTCGCGAGCCCTCCTCTGGCCTGATCGGCGGCCGGGAAGCCCTCCACTGATGGAAACCAACACCCCCGTGAGGCGCGTCAGCCTGGCCGTGAAGCGGCTGCTCTCGATTCTCATCTCTCGCATGAGGAGGGCGTTCGGCAGTCTCCTGCAGCTCACGCTTCACGACCAGCTCGGCGACCTGAGCCGAAAGACGGAGCGGCTCGGCTCGGCCTCGGTCGAGTCGGTGACCTACCTCGGCAATGAGCTGCGCGCATTCGACGAGCGGCTTGCGAGGATCGAGGCGGAGCTCGCCGCCCTGCGCGAACTTCTGGATCGCCCCGAATCGCCCGAGCGCTCAGACGAGGTCGCCTCCGGTCCACGCTCCGGCTGAGATGGGCGTCGCGCCGGGCTCCGTCTGGCTGGACGCTCGTGGCACTCAGAGCGCAGCCCATGGCGAACGTGGAGTCGCCAGGTACATAGCAGAACATGCCCGAGCTCTCGTCGAGGAGGCCCCCGAGGCGATCGGATCGATCGGGCTCGAGCCGGGCGTCCCACCTCCCCCCTCGATGGAGCCGCTGATCGGGTCCGGCCTCTTCGCCTGGCACAGGCGGACCCGAGCGCCCGATCGCCCCGTCCCCGGCATCTACCACGTGATGTCGCCCTTCGAGGTGACGAAGGATTTCGACGACATCTGGCCCCCGTGGATCAGGGAGGCTGCCTCCCGCCTGGTCGTCACGCTCTACGACCTCATCCCGATGGTGATGCACGACCGCTATGTCGCCGAGTGGCGGCACATGGGCACCGCCTGGATGGCTCGCCTGGGGCTGATCCGCTCGGCCCAGCAGATCCTGACGATCTCCCAGCACACGGCCAACGACGCGATGGAGCATCTCGGCATCGGCGAGGAGCGGATCACGGTGGTCGACTCCGGTGTCTCCGGAGCTCTCTCCTCCCTGGTCGCGACCAGGGAGGAGGCCGAAGCGCTGGTGCGGCGGACGCTGCCGCGGATCCGCCCCGGCTTCATCCTCTACGTGGGCGGAGACGACCACCGCAAGAACATGGAGGGCACCATGCGGGCCTACGCTCAGCTGCCCGAATCGGTCCGCGATGCCCACCAGCTCGTGATCGCGTTCAGGGTCGGGATCCTGCGGCGGCTCGAGCACCGCGCCTTCGCGCAGACGCTCGGCATCAGGCCGCGCGACCTCGTCCTGACCGGGTTCGTTAGCGACGAGCAGCTCGCCGCGCTCTACCGCAGCTGCGGCCTCTTCATCTTCCCTTCCCTCTATGAGGGCGCCGGCCTCCCCATCCTGGAGGCGATGTCCTGTGGAGCGCCCGTCGCCGCCAGCCGCACGACCTCTATCCCCGAGCTGCTGGGCGACCTGGAGGCGACCTTCGATCCGGCGGATCCAGTGGACATGGCACGCTGCCTGCGGGCGGTCCTGGAGAGCCCCGAGCAGCTGGAGGGCCTCCGCGAGCGCTCCCGGCGGCGGGTGCAGATCTACACCTGGGAGCGAGTGGCAAAGCGGACGCTGGAGGGATACGAGCGGGCCGAGGAGATCCCTCTCAGGACACCGAGCGGGCGGAACGGATCTCCGGGGCGCAGGAGGCGGCTCGCGGTCGTGACGCCGTGGCCTCCCCAGGACTCCGGCGCCGCCGCGTACAGCCGTCGGCTGGTCGCAGAGCTGGCGGAGCACGCCGAGGTGGAGGTGATCGTCTCGGCAGACGAGAACGGCCTCGGGTTCGACCGCTCCCTGGAGTCGTCGGTCAAGCTCCACACCGACGCCGAGTTCGACTGGCTGCGCGGCGTGCGGAGCTACGACCGCTGCCTGTTCGTGCTCGGCGGCTCCCGGTTCCACGTGCACGCCTTCGAGCAGATGATGAGGGTGCCCGGCGTCGTCCTGACCCATGACGCCAGGCTTCTCGGGCTCTACCGCGAGCTTCATCGGTACCGCCACCTCTACGACCCGCACTGGCTCGAGGACAAGCTCGCGGAGCTCTACGGCGACCGGATCCCGCTCGGCGACCTGCGGCTGATCCCGTACGAGGACCCTGATGAAGATGGGCGCATCGGCATGACCGGGGAGATGCAGTCCAACGCTGAGCGAGTGCTCGTTCAGTCTCGCCACCAGGCGGAGCTGCTCCGGCTGGACAGGCCGCCGGGCGCGGCGCCGATCGAGGTCGTCCCATTTGCGATCCCCTCGATCGAGCTCGCCGACGGCCGGACCCCCAACGACCCACTCGTGATCGCGACCGGAACCCGCGAGCCCTCTTCCGAGCTCGATGCCGCCATCGAGGGACTGCGCGCCGCGCACCCCGGGGTTCGTCTCGAGCTGCTGCCTGAGGAAGCAATGCACGAACCGGCCACGCTGCCGAGGGCCGACCTCGCCGTCTGCCTGCAGTCCGACGCCGATCAGGGGCGCCCATCCTCGGCCGTCGCAACCCTGATCGCAGCTCGGGTCCCGACGATCGTCGCGGACGTCGGCTGGGCGGGCGAGCTCCCCGACCGAGTGGTCCTTCGGGTTCCGGCGGACTTCGACGCCGGGATCCTCGTGGAAAGGATGCGCTCGGCCCTGGACGAAGGCGAGCGGCGGGTCATCCAAGAGGCCCAGGACGCCTTCGCGGAGGCGAACTCGTTCGCCCGGGTCGCCGAGCGCTACGCGGAGCTGCTTTCCCTTTGACCTGAGCGCCGACCGCTACCGTTCGCGCGATGAATGCTGCCGAAGCGAGCGCCGTCGCCGCGCCCGAGACCGTCATCGCCCCGCCGGATCGCTGGCGCCCGGTCGACCTGCGTGAGCTCTGGGCCCATCGCGAGCTCATCTACTTCCTCACCAAGCGCGAGCTCCAGGTTCGCTACAAGCAGAGCTTCTTCGGGATCAGCTGGGCCGTGCTGCAGCCGCTGGTGTTCGCCTTCATCTTCGCCCTCTTCTTCGGCGTCGTCCTCCACATACAGCCGCCGGGCGGTCTGCCATATCCGGTCTTCGCGGTGATCGGGATCGTCCCCTGGCTGTTCGTCTCGCAGGCGATCCAGAACGGCGCCGGCAGCCTGGTCCAGGACTCGAACCTGATCGCCAAGGTGTACTTCCCGCGCCTCGCCCTCCCCATATCGAAGGCGATGAGCCTGCTGATCGACCTTGCCATCGCGCTGGTGGTCGTCGTCGTCGTGACGCTGCTCTACGGCGTCACGATCGCCCCGACGGTGTACCTCGTGCCAGCCTTCCTGCTACTCGGGGTGGTGACCGCATTCGCGCTCGGCACGTTGCTCTCGGCCGTCAACGTCAGGTACCGCGACGTCCAGCTGGTGGTTCCAATGTTCATCCAGGTCCTGTTCTTCGCGAGCCCGGTCCTCTATCCGGGGACGCGGGTGGGGAATCAGGCCGGTGAGGCGTGGTCCTACATCTACTCGATCAATCCGATGGCCTCAGT
Organism: uncultured Solirubrobacterales bacterium; assembly: GCA_963740995.1. Lineage (GTDB taxonomy): Bacteria > Actinomycetota > Thermoleophilia > Solirubrobacterales > 70-9 > DASUPK01. The sequence goes on along the minus strand of CAVUGL010000004.1, from coordinate 158,306 downwards.
GCTCGACGGGACACGCTGGGCCCTCGTTGACCAGCCCAGCCCCGGGTTGACCCACATCCTGATCTCGGTCGCGAGCGCCTTGCTCCTCCTGGTCGGCGCGCTCCTCTACTTCCGGCGCGCCGAGGACCATTTCGCGGACGTCATATGAGCAGCGACGTCGCCATCGAAGTCAAGGGACTCGGCAAGCGGTTCGAGATCGGGCCCGCGGCCGGCGGCTACATGCTGCTCACCGAGCAGATCACCGAGCGATTTCGGCGCCGCGGTCGCCCGCCGAAGAACCAGGAGTTCTGGGCACTTCAGGACATCGACTTCGAGGTGAAGCGCGGCGAGACCTTCGGCGTGATCGGACACAACGGGGCCGGCAAGAGCACCCTCCTCAAGATTCTCTCCCGGATCACCCCGCCCACCACCGGAGAGGCCCGCCTCCATGGCCGGGTCGGTGCTCTGCTCGAGGTCGGCACCGGATTTCATCCCGAGCTCACCGGCCGCGAGAACGTCTTCCTGAACGGCGCCATCCTCAACATGAAGCGGACCGACATCCAGCGGCGCTTCGACGAGATCGTCGAATTCGCCGACATTGGCCCCTTCATCGACACACCGGTGAAGCGCTACTCGAGCGGCATGCAGCTCCGCCTCGCCTTCTCGGTTGCAGCGCACCTCGAGCCGGAGATCCTGATCATCGACGAGGTCCTCTCCGTCGGAGACGTCGCCTTTCAGCAGAAGTGTCTCGACCGGATGGAGGGCGTCTCCCGCGAGGGACGAACGGTCGTGTTCATCAGCCACAACCTCGCCTCTGTCCGCAACCTCTGCGACAGGGGCATGCTGCTGAGCCGGGGACGCTCCAGGGCCGTGGGCCCGGTGTCCGAGGTGATCCAGGAGTACATCGGCGAGGTGGAGAGAGACCTGCCTCGGAGCCTGAGAGAGAGGGAGAACCGGGACGGCTCAGGCGAGCTTCGCTTCGTCGACGCGCGCCTCGAACGCGACGGAGAGGTGATCGACAGCCCCACCACCGGCGAGGACTGCGACATCGTTCTCTCCTACGAGACCGAGAGGGGGGAGCCCTTCCGGACGGTCAACTTTGGAATCACCGTCTTCGCCCTCGAGGACAGCGCCCCACTTCTCAACCTCTCCTCGGAGACCGCCGGAGCCGTATTCCGCGACGTTCCGCCGCACGGCGAGGCGCGGTGCCGACTGCACAACTGTCCTCTGCCGGCCGGCCAGTACTTCCTGAGCATCTGGGCCGACCTGGCCGGGGAGATGCTGGACGGCGTCCATCGCGCCTTCGAGATGACGGTCTCGGGCGGTGACTTCTACGGGAGTGGGCGCCAACCGCATCCCGACCACCGGACCGTCCTCGTCCCTCATGACTGGACCGTCACGGAGACATCGGCATCGGCTCTGCATTCCTCGCCGGCGGAAGCCGGCTACAGGGCCAAGACCTCGGCGTAGCGCTCGGCCACCCGCGCGAAGGAAGCCTCGCGCGCGTAGTCGTCCTGAGCCGCCCTGATCTTCGCCTGCAGACCCTGATCGCCCAGGACGGAGACCATCCGCTCGGCGAGCTCGTCGGCGGAGCATTCCTCGGGCACCGGCAGGACCACGTCGGGCGGCAGCTCGGTGAGCCAGCCGATGCCCGTCACGATCACGGGGACCCTGGCGGCGAGACAGTCGGAAACCGCTCCCGACGCGCCCGCGTTGAAAGACGACCGAAGCTGAACTGCCAAATCCGCGGACTGGAGGATCTCCCAGTACTCGTCCTTCTCAGCGCGGCCATGCAGGTGGACGGAGCCCGAAAGGCCGAGGTCGGCGATCATCGGCATGAGGATCTCGAACTCCCCCTCGCCGAGCTCCCCCACCACCTCGAGCCGCGCATCAGGCTGGCTCGCCCTTGCTCGGGCGAAGGCCGCCAGGAGCAACGGCATCCGCTTCGCCGTGGAGCTCACGAGCCCGAGCGTCACAATCAGCGGCCCCTCGTGCTCGCGTTGCCCGGCCGGCGTGGGGGGGCTCGGAGGGACGCCGTGCGGGATGACGTGCGTCTCGGGTGCGTTCGGCGGCGCCTCGAGGCGGAGGATGTCCTGCTGGTGGCGAGAGTGCACGATGACCTGCTCCGCGTGCTCCTGGATCTCGCGGGTCATGTAGATGCCCAGCCCGATGTAGACCCGCGGGACCCAGACATGCCTCAGGTCCCAATCGGAGATGCGGTTCCCGTACATGTCCCGAAGCCGCCCGAGAAGCCAACCCGGTTCGAGTGCGTGGCGCTGTTCCTGGACACCCATGTAGAGACCAAGGAGGCGAACGTCATGCGCCAGAACCGCACCGGGCTTCCTCATCAGCGCTTCGAAGGCATGCACGTGGAAGGGGGACCCTCCGAGGACATAGAGGAAGCGGTCGTAGTCGCGCAGGCCATTCACCCAGTCGAAATCGCTGGCGGTGAACAGCCCGACGCCAGCTTCCTCCAACGACCGGTCGTACCTCATCCCGTTCTCCTCCGCCGGCGCGATCACGTCCACGTCGGCGTGCGCCTGAAGCTCCTCGACCATCCGCCGGCTGTGGGTCGCCACCCCCGTCCATTGCGGCGGCCAGGGCGTGAGCACTGCGATCCGCTTCCGCCGCCGTGCCGGGGACGGTGCCGCTGGAGCGGAGAGGGCGCGCTCGTAGCCTTCCAGTGTGCGTTCCGCCACCCGCTGCCACGTGTAGAGCGCCGCCCGGCTATGTGAGCGCTCGCGAAGGGACTCGAGCTCCGCGGGGTTCTGCAGGACACTCCGGAGGCAAGCCGCGAGGTCGGCTGGATCGGCTGGATCGAAGGTCGCCTCCAGGTCGCCCAGGATCTCGGGGATCGAGCTGGTCCTGCTCGCGGCGACCGGGGCCCCGCAGGACATCGCCTCCAGGATCGGCAGGCCGGCGCCCTCGTAGAGCGAGGGGAACAGGAAGAGGGCACAACTCCGATACAGCGCCGCCAGCCCGGGGTCGGAGACGAACCCCGTGAACAGCACATCCGCCTCGTCTATCCCGCGCTCGACGGCGTAGGCGGTGAGCTCATCGACGCGCGAATCCGCGAGTTTGCAGACGATCACCAGCTGATGCGAGCGCCGGAGATCCGGGCTCAGAAGGGCGTACCCGTCGATCGCTCCCAGCAGGTTCTTGCGAGGATCGTCTCCGCCCACGTAGAGGACGAACCCTGCGCGAAGGCGAGGGAAGATCTCTCGCAACGACTTCTCCGCCTCTTCCACCGACCCCGCGAGCGACGAGAAGCGAGGCGAGACGCCGCAGTCGATCACCGTTATCCGGCTCTCGGGGATGCCGAGGTGCTCGACCGCATCGCTCGCGGTCCGTTCCGAGATCGCCAGGGCGTGATCCGCTCTGCGCAGGAGGCCCAGGCGGGCGAAATAGAGGGCCCGGGTGACCGGCAGCGGGTCCAGATACCGGTCCCGGAAGATCAGCGGGATGAGGTCGTAGAGGGTGACGACCGTGCGCACGTCACGGGAGCGCGCCCAGCTCGGCCAGAGCTCGTCGAGCGTCTTCGTCAGCTCCATGGGGGACGCCACGTGGTAGATGCCCGGCAGCTCGGTGCCGGGACTCGGACGATTCGGGCCCCATTGCAGGAGCTCCGTGCCGATCAGCTCATTCAGCGTCGCGGGAATCGAGTGGTCGGGGTCGAGGTGGACCGAGCCGACCACCCCAGGGGACAGCTTGTTCACGGCGGAGATCTGCTCGCCGATGAAGCGCCCGATCCCCCTCTCCGCGTAGCCGGCGCTCTGCGCGCCCTGGGCGTCGACCCAGACACTCCCGGGCGCGAGGCTCATCTCACTCGGTCGTCAGGGACCGCGCCGGCTCTTCGCTGCTCTTCTCCAACAGCGAGTCGCGGGCGCCGGGGCTTTCGAGACTGTTTCCGATCCGCTCAACGTCGCGCTCGAGCTTCGCGAGGCGCTCGTTGATCTCCCGGAGCTCCGCGCCGACGTGATTTATGGACTCAGCCGACGCCGATCCGAGCACCCTCGCCTCATTGGTGAGCTCCCGGAGCTCATCGCGCTGGACGCTCTGGGCCAGCAGTCCGAGCATGTGCTTGATCCTGAAGATGACATGCACAATGCCTCGCCTCAGGAAGGAGAGGGCGCGTATATACGGGGGAACCCTGTCGTCCATCTCAACTCTTCCGGTTGCATGGCGAGTGGGAGCCGCGCATACCCCGAGCGCGACACCCGGCCTCGCGGGCATCGGGATGATAGCCGCCGTCTTTCGCCACGGTGACGGCTTGCCGCCCGGTCCGCTAAGCCGCCCTTGGGCCCTCTCGGGTCAGCGTGAGGCAGGCCACTGCCGCCGCGGCGTACGCGAAGTCCCCTTCCAGCGGCTCCTCCCGCTTCGGGTCACGGTAGGTCGCCCCCGCGGCGCGCTCCAGGGTGCTGCGGTCCCAGCCCCTCTTGGTATGCGCGTAGACGCGGGTCGACGGCTCGGTCGTGGCGAAATCAAGCGCAATTCGCCTCACCCCCGCTTCGTCGAACTGCCGAGACCAGCCGAGATCCTGGGAGCGCCCGTATGGCACTGTGACGAGGAGGCGGCCTCCGGCCCGCAGGACGCGATGGAGCTCCGCCGCTGCCAGGGCGACCTCCCCATCCGGGTCCTGGCTAGGGGGCTCGGTCGAGCCATACGCCGAGTTGTCCATGCCCACGTGATCGAGGGTGGAGACGCAGACGATCGTGTCGAAGGACTCGTCAGCGAACGGAAGTTCCCGCAGGTCGGCGGTGACGTACGCCTGACCCAGGGCCGAGTTCGTCTCCTCCTCCGTGAAGGTCGTGATCGTCAGGGACTCCACGCGGGGCATCACCCGCTCGAGGATGATCGGATGGTTGAGCGCCGAGCCGGCATCCAGGACGGCCCCCGGCGAGGAGAGGTTGGCGACGACCCAGGGGATCTCGACGATCCTCTCGTCGAGGGTGAACCCGAAGCCCCGAGGCAGTGACCTGCCGGACCGAAAGCGCTCGAGCAGCTCGGGCGAGTCGAGGGTGTCCGCGAGCGCTGTGTCCTTCGCCTCGTCGTACCCCGTCCACCATGCCCGCTGGACTTGCTCATTCGAGCGGTAGAGCCTGGTGAAGCGCCGCCTTCGCATGCCCAGCGAGTGCGCCGTCCGGTGCCCCCCATTGGCCCACGAAGTGATCATCGGCGGCGCAGTCTAGTTCCGGGGTCTCCGGGCTCCCGGCGTCAGCCTTGGCGGTGCCGATCAGGTTGAATGGCCCGGTGCCGAAGCGCGCTCTGATCACAGGGATCAGCGGCCAGGACGGAAGCTACCTCGCCGAGCTTCTCCTGGAGAAGGGCTACGAGGTCCACGGACTGGTGCGCGGATCCCCGGACCAGCGCTTCGAGCGTCTTACGGACATCCAGGACCGCCTCGATCTGCACGCGGCGGACCTGCTCGACGAGAGCTCGCTCTTCGACGTGATGCGCACGGCCTCCCCGGACGAGGTCTACAACCTCGCCGCGATGTCGTCGGTCTCGCAGTCCTGGCGCCTCGCGATCGCCACCGCGGAGTACACGGCGGTCGGCGTGACGCGGTTGCTGGAGGCCATCCGTGACGTCTGCCCGGAGGCGAGCTTCTACCAGGCGTCGTCATCGGAGATGTTCGGCCGTGCCCGTAAGTCGCCCCAGAACGAGGAGACGCCGTTCTATCCGCGCAGCCCATACGGGGTGGCGAAGGTCTACGGGCACTTCATCACCGTCAACTACCGCGAGAGCTTCGGGCTCCGGGCATGCTCGGGAATCCTCTTCAACCACGAATCGCCCAGGCGGGGCGCCGCCTTCGTCACCCGGCACATCAGCGAGGGGGTGGCCTCGATCAAGCTGGGCCTGACCGACGAGCTCGTTCTCGGAAACCTCGACGTGCGGCGGGACTGGGGTTACGCGAAGGAGTACGTCGAGGCGATGTGGCTGATGCTCCAGGAGGACCAGCCGCAGGACTTCGTGATCGGGACCGGCGTCTCACATTCCGTGCGGGACCTGGTCGATTTCGCCTTCCAGACGGTCGGCCTGCAGCCTGAGGACCACATTCGCATCGATCCGGAGCTGGCCAGGCCGGCGGAGATCGAGGAGGTGGTGGCCGACGCGTCGAAGGCGCACGAGGTCCTCGGCTGGGAATCGAGGGTCTCCTGCGAGGCCGTGATCGAGATGATGGTCAAGGCCGACCTCGAGCGGCTGCGGGCCGGCTGAGCCCGCGAGTGGCGGCTGGACCGAAGGTCTCGATCGTCATCCCGGTCTGGAACGGCCGGGAGCACCTGAGCATGGTCCTCTCCTCGCTTCGCGAGCAGACCTCAAGCGACTTCGATACGACCGTGGTCGACAACGGCTCGACCGACGGCACGCTCGCCTACCTGAGGGAGGAATGGCCCGAGGTCGCGATCGTGTCGATCCCAGAGAACATCGGCTTCGCCGGAGCTGCGAACCGGGGCATCGAGGCCACCGCGGGCGAGCACGTCGCCTTCCTCAATGACGACATGGAGCTGGAACCCGAGTGGATCGAGCGACTCGCCCACGAGCTGGACAGCGATCCTCGTCTTGGCCTCGTGACCGGCAAGGTGATGTTCGACCACGACCGCACCCTGATCTACCAGGCGGGTCACGAGTACTACACGTACGGATGGTGCGCGACACGCGGTGTCCATGAGAACGATCAAGGCCAGTACGACGCCCGCCTCCCGTCGGTAGCGGGGACGGGGGCCGGATCCATATACCGCCGAGCGGCGATCGAGGCGGGCGGCGGTTTCGACGAGCGACTACTTCATGTACTGCGAGGAGGTCGATCTCGGCCTGCGCGTGCTGCTGGCCGGGTACACCGGCCTCTACGTCCCGACCCCGCTCGCCTTCCACGTGGCAGGGGCCAAGACCGGAAAGACGCCCGAGATGCCGCGCCGGATGTTCTACCGGAACCAGTTGGTGACCCTCGTGAAGGACGTGCCGTGGAGCATCCTCTGGCGCGCGCTGCCGAAGGTGCTGCTGTACCTCCACTACCAGTACTTGGTCGAGCGGAGAAACGGCGCGCCCCAGGTGGCACTCGGCGCCTACGCGGAGTTCCTGCAGATGCTGCCCGCGACCCTGCTCAAGCGCGCGGAGGTCATGCGCCGGCGTGCCATCTCGGCTCCGGAGCTCCGGTCGATGATGCGGGCGGACTATCCCTTTCCGACTCGCTGGAAGCGGCTGGCCGGAGCCCGGAACTAGGTGCTTCGGCGCAGGCGCTGTCCAACGCCGGCGAGGCGCTCCTTCAGGCTCCGCTGCTGCGAGAACTCCGTCGGCCGCCCCTCTCCAGGCGGCGGTGGGTGAGCTCGACTTCACCATCGCGACATGGACGCTGGTGAAGAGGAAGGGCTCGTGGTGCAGAACGACATGGGGGTACTGGCTCCAGACCTGGACGTTCGCCCTAGGCTCCGCGACGGCCTCCTCCAGCTCGACCGGCGTACTGAGCGTGGCGTCTGAGACTCTCGTGTCGAGCGGTGTTGCCGGATCCCACCAGAGGCCATCGAAGATCGCCGCCCGCAGCGATGCCTCGTCGAACAGGTAGACGCCCGGCCAGCCATTGCCGGCTCCGGCGACCCTGAACTCCGTGGCGAGTGCGGCCACACCGCCCGGACGCAGCACCCGATAGATCTCCTCGATGCTGCGACGGATGTCCGCGAAGGCACCGAAATGCTCGATCGAGCTCGAGGAGAAGACCCCGTCGAATGAGTCGTCCGGGAAGTCGAGCTCCAGCGCGTTCATGTTCCTCACCTCGAGGCGGTTCGGATCCCAGGCCCCGTCCCAGAACCGGCCGGGATCGGTGAGCATGTCGGCGCTCGAGTCCGTCTCCGACCAGGAGTCCTCCGCCTCGTATAGGTCCGTCGCGACCACCCGGCCGACCTGCCGGGTCAGCCAGTAGATCGTGGCCTCGTGTCCGGCGCCGACCCCCAGCACCCGCGCGTCGTCCCCGAGCACACCCAGGTCCCGGAATGCGCGGGCGGTCATCGCGACCTCCCAGTACTTCCGGTACTCGCGCCCCTCCGGAAACTTCCTCCCGAAGTGCTCGCGATCCGGTTCGAAGATGTCACGGACCACGTTCTTGAGATCCGGATCCTGGAAGTCTCCGAGCTCACAGACCTTGCAGTAGCCGAGGGCGCTCGGACTGAAACGTGACGGCGGCGCCTCGCCCGCATCACCGGCAGCGGTGGTCTGCCCGCCTCTCTCAGTGCCTTGGCTCGCCATCGGCCGCCAATATAGGCACCGGCAGGAGATGGAGACTTCGACAGTTCATCTGCAAACCAGTGGGGTCGAGTACGACCTCGTCCTCCCACGGCGGTCCGATGACCCCGTCGTCTCCGCCTACCTCCGCGGAGAGGCGATCAATCTGCCCCTGGTGGAACTGCTGCGCCATGTGCTGCCCGAGCCGGGCACCGTGCTCGACCTCGGTTGCCACGTGGGCACCTTCAGCATCGCCGCGGCCGCTCTGGGCCATCGGGTGGTGTCCGTCGACGCATCCGCGATGCACACCGACCTCGTCCGGGCCAGCGCCGAGGCGAACGGCTTCGGGCGCGTCACCGTCATTCACTCGGCGGTGAGCGACCGGCGCGGCACCGTCCGCTTCTCGGAGCAGGGCCTGTTCGGCGCGGTAGTCCACGATGGCGCCGGAGTGGAGGTCCAGGCTGACACCCCGCCGGCCCTCTTGGCCGAGGCCGGCTGCGCCGTCGGAGACGTCGAATTCATCAAGATGGACATCGAGGGGTCCGAGCTCCATGCTCTGGAAGGCTCGGAGGACTGGCTCTCCGGGCCGTCGGCACCACCCATCCTCTACGAGTCGAACCCCGGCACAGCGGCGCCGTTCGGCTATTCGATCGAGGGGATACGAGTGGCTTTGGAGCGGCTCGGCTACCGCAGCTACCGGCCCGAGCCGGACGGCCTCTTTCTCTGCCCTCCGCGGGAGCCGCAACCGGAGGCCTGGGTCGACCTCCTTGCCCTGAAGGAGACCCACGGGATCGAAGTCCGGGAACCGATTTCCCGCACCAGATTGCTCCAGAAGTTCAACGCGTGGAGCCGTGACCCGGATCCACAGATCCGGGGCTATACCAAGCAGGTGGTCGCGGGCCTGCCGCTGCGCAGCCGCCTGGCCCTGCGCCTCCGCAGCCTGCTGCGCTAGACGCCCTCGTGGCTGTAGCGGGTGACCTTGCCGGACATCTGGTCCTGCAGGCCGGCGACGTCGGCATCGACCATCAGCTCGACGAGCTCCTGGAAGCGCACCTTCGGCTCCCAGCCGAGCTTCTCCTTTGCCTTCGACGCATCCCCGAGCAGCACGTCCACCTCCGACGGCCGGTAGTACTTCGTGTCGATCTCCAGATGCTTGTCGGGGTCCAGCCCCCCGCGCGCGAAGGCGATCTCGGCGGCCTCCCGGACCGTGTGGGTCTCCCCAGTCGCGATCACGAAGTCCTCGGGTTGATCGGCCTGCAGCATCAGCCACATCGCCTCGACGTAGTCGGGCGCGTAGCCCCAATCGCGCTGGGCGTCGAGGTTGCCGAGGTAGAGCTTGTCCTGGAGCCCCGCTGCGATCCGTGCGACCGCGCGGGTGATCTTGCGGGTGACAAAGGTCTCCCCGCGCCGTGGGGACTCGTGGTTGAAGAGGATCCCGTTGACGGCGAACATGTCGTACGCCTCGCGGTAGTTGACCGTCGCCCAGTAGGCCGCGACCTTGGCCACGCCGTAGGGACTGCGCGGATGGAAAGGCGTCTCCTCGTTCTGCGGCGGCGGCGCGGCTCCGAACATCTCGGAGGAGGACGCCTGGTAGAAGCGCGGCCGCACCCCGGCCTCGCGGATCGCCTCGAGCAGGCGCACCGTCCCGCCACCGGTGACGTCGAAGGTGTACTCCGGGATGTCGAACGAGACGCGGACGTGGCTCTGAGCCCCCAGGTGGTAGATCTCGTCCGGCTGGAGCTCGTAGAGCAGCTTGACCAGGGCGACCGAGTCGCTCAGGTCCCCGTAGTGCGTGAACAGCCTGACCCCCGACTCGTGGGGGTCCTGGTAGAGGTGGTCGATCCGGTCGGTGTTGAAGCTGGATGAGCGGCGGATGATGCCGTGGACCTCATAGTCCTTGGCGAGCAGGAGCTCGGCCAGATAGGAACCGTCCTGGCCCGAGATCCCAGTGATCAGGGCGCGCTTGTCCGTTCCCGGGACCCGGGGTCGGTGGGGATGGGCTTCATTCGGCTGCCGCTGATTCATAGCTCTGAGCAGCGGGGATGGTGGCAGAAGACGGCGGCCAACCGCCTGCACGGCAGCGGCTACTCTCACCCCTCACGATGCGCGTCCTCGTCACAGGCGGCGCCGGCTTCGTAGGCGCCAATCTCGCGATTTCGCTCGCCGAGCGGCATCCCGATTGGGAGCTCATCGCCTTCGACAACCTCCACCGCCGGGGTTCCGAGCTCAACCTGCCGCGGCTGGACGAGGCCGGGGTCGCCTTCGTCAAGGGCGACGTGCGCAGTGCCGACGAGCTGATGGAGGTCGAGCGGGTCGACGCGCTGATCGAGTGCTCCGCGGAGCCGTCGGTGATGGCGGGCACCGACGGCGAGACCGCCTACATCGTCCACACGAACCTGATGGGCGCGTACAACTGCCTCGAGCTGGCGCGACGTGACGAAGCCCAGCTCGTCTTCCTCTCGACCAGCCGCGTCTACCCGATGCGGCTGCAGAGTGAGCTCGGCTACGAGGAGGCACCGACCCGGTTCGAGCTCAGCGATCGCCAGGAGCTTCCCGGGGCATCGTCCGACGGGATCTCCGAGGATTTCCCGATCGCCGGCGCCCGCAGCCTCTACGGGGCGACCAAGCTGGCGGCGGAGCTCCTGATCCAGGAGTACGCCGACGGCTTCGGGCTGCGCACGGTCATCGACCGGTGCGGCGTGATCGCGGGCCCCTGGCAGATGGGCAAGGTCGACCAGGGCGTCTTCGCCTTCTGGGTGTTTCACCACCACTTCGGCCTGCCCCTGAGCTACATCGGCTACGGCGGAGAGGGCAAGCAGGTCCGCGACCTCCTGCACGTCGACGACGTGGTCGAGCTCGTCGACGAGCAGCTCGGTGACCCGGAGGCCTGGGCCGGCTTCGTCGGTAACGTGGGCGGTGGCCGCCGACACAGCCTCTCGCTGCTCGAAACGACCGAGATCTGCCGTGAGCTGACCGGCAACGAGGTGCCGATCGAGCAGATCGCGGAGACCCGGCAGGGGGACGTTCCGATCTTCATCGCGGACTGTGCCCGGCTCTTCGCCCGGACTGACTGGCGCCCGCGCCGGGATCCCCGCGAGACGCTGGCGGACATTCACCAGTGGACGACCGCCAACGAATCCGCGATCGGCGAGACCCTGGGGCTGGACGCGGCGGCGAGGGTGAACTGAGATGCCGCTTGCGATCGTCACCGGCTCGGGGGGCCTGGTCGGCTCTGACTCGGTCCGCCGCCTGATCGAGAGCGGCTGGGAGGTCGTCGGCTTGGAGAACGACATGCGGGCGCAGTTCTTCGGCCCGGAGGCGTCGACCGCGCACGTCACCGACGAGCTGGTCGGCCGCTATCCCGAGTTCAAGGCCATCGAGGCCGACATCCGCGACGAGGAGGTCGTGCGCAGGGTCTTCACCGAGCACGCTCCGCGTCTCGAGATGGTCATCCACGCTGCGTCCCAGCCCTCCCACGACTGGGCGGCTCGGGAGCCCCACACGGACTTCGGCGTCAACGCTGTCGGGACGCTCAACCTGCTCGAGGCGGCCCGCGAGATCAAGCCGGAGGCGACCTTCGTCTTCATGTCGACCAACAAGGTCTACGGCGACACGCCCAACTTCCTGCCGCTCCAGGACCTCGAGCGCCGGCTCGAGCTGCCCGAGGACCATCCCTGGTTCAACGGGATCGACACCACCATGTCGATCGACCGCTCCACCCACTCCCTCTTCGGCGTCTCCAAGGCGGCGGCCGATCTGCTGGTGCAGGAGTACGGGCGCTACTTCGACATGCCCACCGTCTGCCTCCGCTGCGGCTGCATCACCGGGCCCTCCCATGCCGGGGCGAGGCTGCACGGCTTCCTCGCCTACCTGATGAAGTGCGTGGTGACCGGGACGCCCTACACCGTCTACGGCTACGAGGGCAAGCAGGTCCGAGACAACATCGACGGCTCCGACCTGGTGGAGGCATTCCTCGAGTTTCATCGCGCCCCGCGCGCTGCGGCCGTCTACAACATGGGCGGGGGCCGTGAGTCGAACTGCTCGATGCTCGAGGCGATCGAGGCGTGCGAGCGGATCGCCGGTCGGGAGCTCGAGTGGGAGCTCAGTGACGAGGCCCGGATCGGCGACCACCGCTGGTGGATCAGCGACCTGGGCGAGTTCCAGCGCGACTACCCGAACTGGAAGCTGACCCAGGGGATCGAGTCGATCCTCCAGGCGATCCATGACGTCAACGTCGAGCGCTGGGTGAACGCGCCGGCATGAAGCTCTCTGTCGTGATCCCGGCCCACAACGAGGCCAGCTCCATCGCCGAGTGCGTGACCAGCACCGCCGTCGCCCTGAACGAGGCCGGGATCGACTACGAGATCCTGGTGATCGACGACGCGAGCGTCGACGGGACCAGCGCGGTGGTGGAGCTGCTCGCGGAAGCCGACGAGCGGATCCACTGCTATCGCTCGCACTACAGCCGGGGGTTCGGCCTCGCGGTCAGGGCCGGCCTCGACCGCTTCCAGGGCGACGCCGTCGCGATCATGATGGCCGACGGATCCGATGATCCGGCGGACCTGGTGGCCTATCACCGAGTCCTCGAGGACGGGTTCGACTGCGCCTTCGGCTCGCGCTTCATCGGGGGCAGGGGACGTGTGACCAAGTACCCGCAGTTCAAGCTGATCATCAACCGGGTTGTGAATTGGGGAATCCGGATGCTCTTCCGGCACCACTACGACGACACGACCAACGCGTTCAAGGCCTACAAGCGGGAGGTGATCGAGACGGTCCAGCCGCTCCTCGCCAACCACTTCAACCTGACCGTCGAGATCCCGCTGAAGGCGATCGTCCGGGGGCACAGCTACGGCATCGTCCCGATCTCCTGGCGGGGCCGGAGCGCGGGCGCGTCGAAGCTCGACCTGCGGGAGATGGGTAGCCGCTATGCCTTCATCGTCCTCTACGTGCTGCTCGAGCGGTACATGAGCCGGGGCGACTATCTGCGGCCCGGCCTCGACCCGGAGTCCCAGCGGACCGGGGGCCGTTTCAGGCCGGGGCGCCGTCACGCACGCGGTCGAGCTCAGGAGGGATCGATTGCGCAGCGCTCCCGCGACGATCACTAGCTCCGACTCTGGCCCCGAGCCCGCCTGGCGTGCCGCGCAAGCTCGGGACCGGCGCTCTGCTCGCCTCGGCCTCGCTCGCGATCTCCTACGGCGCGATCGGTATCACTAGCATCGCGTCGGCGCGGATCGTCGGGCCGAGCGCGACCGGCATCGTCGCCCTCTCCAATCAGATCGTCCTGATCACCGTCTTCGCCGCCGGAATCGGTCTCCGCACCAGCGTGGCGGCGATGGTCGGCGGCGGCACCTGGTCGGTCCGCGGCGCCGTGCACAGGGTGATCCCGGCAGCAATCGGCCTCGGAGTCGTCGGCGGAATCGCCGGATACGGGCTTTACCTCCTCCTCCGCGACTCCGCGTTGCGAGGATTCTCTGACGGGATGACGATCGCGCTGATGATCTCCCTCCCCTTTGCGCTGATCTGGTGGATCATGGCGGCCGTGGCGCTCGGCCGCGAGCGCTATGAGACGTACGCTCTTCTCACCATCTCGGCGCCGGCATCAGTGATGATCCTGAGCCCGATCGGCGCTTTCGCCGACGGCACGGCCGGAGCCGTCTATGGGCTGGCGGCGGGCTATGTGGTGGGTGGATCGCTCTCAGGCGGCTGGGCGCTGCTGCTCGCCGCCCGGCCGGAATCCGCCGTCGGCTCCCATCACGGCCTCACTGAGGCGATCTCGAACGGAGTGCGCTCCTGGGTAAACGACCTGTTCCAGATCGTCAACCTGCGGCCCGACCTGTTCATCCTCAACGCCTACTCGACCACAGCGGCGACCGGGATCTACTCGGTCTCTGTCTCGATCACCTCGGCGGGCTTCATCCTCTCCCAGTCCCTCGCCACGGTAGTTCTGCCGCGCTCCGCGGCGCTCCGTGGAGCGGACAAGGGTGAGTCGCCCGTGCTGGGCGAGAAGGCGGCCGTGTCTGCTGTTCGGCATGCGGTAGTCGTCTCGCTCGCGGCGGTTGCCGTGCTGGCCGTCTTCCTGCTGCTCGTCCCACTTGTCTGGGGCGGCGAGTTCCGCAAGGCAATCCACTACGGACTGATCCTGCTGCCGGGCGTCACGATGCTCGGGGTCGGCCGGGTGATGGTCGCCTCCTTCACCGGACGCGGCCACCCCCACTACGCGCTGGCCGTCGGGTTGCTGAGCTTCCCGGCCACACTGATCGCGTATCTCCTGGTGATCCCCGACTTCGGCACGACGGGCGCCGCCGTCGTCACCTCGATCTCCTACGCGACCGCAGCGCTGCTGGCCGCGGTGCTCTACTTCCGCACCGTCCACACCTCTCGTCGGGAGGCCCTGATCCCGACCAGGGAGGACATCCGCGACTACGAGGCGTTCGCGAGGCGGCTGCGCTCGCTGCGGCCGGAGCGCTCCTAGGCCGCTATCCCTCGTAGACGAAGGGAAGCTCTCCCTCCACCTCGCTGAGGCGAGGGTTGTTCGCGTCCCGCTCCGAGGGGATCAGGTCCACGTCGGGCCATTCGATGGCGATCTCGGGATCGCAATAGGCGATCCCGCGCTCGGCCGAGGGGTCGTAGTACGCAGAGCACTTGTAGATCACGTCCGCGACCTCGCTGGTGACGCAGAACCCATGGGCGAAGCCGTCGGGGCAGTAGAGGCAATGGAGGTTCTCGTCGTCGACGGTGAACGCCTCCCATTCGCCGAACGTCGGCGATCCCTTCCGGATGTCGACCAGGACGTCGACGATCTCGCCGCGGGCACAGCGGATGAGCTTGGCCATGCCGGGCTGGAAGTGCATGCCCCTGACGATCCCCCGGCTCGAGCGGGAGTGGTTGTCCTGCACCCAGTCGTCCTCGATGCCGCGCTCGACGAGGATCTGCCGGCGATATGACTCGATGAAGAACCCCCGGCTGTCGCGGTGGATCGTCGGCGCCAGCAGGAGCGGGCCCTCCAGTCTTGTCGGCAGGCTCTCCACGAGGGCGGGATGATGCCGGATCATCGAACTGCTCTCCGTCGATCACCCCCACGCGCAATATGGCGCGCTACCTGCCGGACACGCTCGACAGCGTCGCCGCGCTCCGCGCTCCCCACGAGCACATCGTGATCGACGGCGCCTCCGACGACGGCACCGTGGAGCTGCTGGAGGGCCGCGAGGACCCGCATCTCACCTGGATCTCCGAGCCCGACGGCGGGCAGACCGAGGCGGTCAACAAGGGCCTGCAGAGGGCGCAGGGCGAACTGCTCGCCTGGGTCAACGCCGATGACGCCTACATCCCGGACGCGGTCGAGCGTGCACTCGATCACCTCCAATCGCAACCCCCTGGCGGGGGCGATCTTCGGCGGTGTCAACTACGTGGACGAGCACGGCGAGGTCTTCCGCACCCTGATTCCGCCCAGTTTCAGCTGGCGCCGCTACCTCTACCTCGGCACCTGGGTGACGACGCCCACCATCGTCTTCCGGCGAGAGCTGCTGGCCCAGGCGCCGACCCTGAACGAGGCCTACGCCGATGCGGCGGACTACGACTTCTACCTGCGCCTGCTCCGCGGCGTCCGAGTCGACCTGATCGAAGAGCCGCTGATCAACTTCCGCTACCACCCGGCCAGCAAGTCGGAGAGCGACGTCTGGACTCAGCTCGACGAGGCCCGCGAGATCCGGCGGAGCTGGGCCCGCAACCCGGCCCAGATCGCGATCATGGAGGGCTGGGAGGGTGCGAAGCGAGCGATCCTCCCGCGGATCTCATCCTGGCCGCACCCCGAGCCGAGCGGTGTGGTGAAGCTGCTCCGCCGCGGCGGCCTGCGGGGCTAGCTGGTCTGGACTTGCGGACCGCCGGCCTCGGTGCCGGCGCACGAGCAGCACCGGCGCGGCGACCACTCCGGCCACCAAACCGATCGCGACAAGCGGCACCAGCAACGGCACGATCGCAACCGCGGTCAGGACGACGATCGGGATTGCCAGCGGGAATAGCGCTACGGCGATGATCCCGACCCCGACCGTCCACTTCGACACCTCGTCGGCGACCTCGACCTCTTCGAGCTGGTATTCAGCGTTCATGACGGCTCCCTTCTTTCGGTCTCACCAGGGAGACGAGGTGGAGGGGCCGTCTGTGACTGCGAAGGGATCGAGGGCGGTCTACGAGGCTTGTTGTGACCGGTCGCGAAAGAGCACCTTGCCGTAGAGCGTCTTCTCCACTCTGGCCGGGATCGGTCGCCAGGCCCAGTAGGTGCGATAGGTGAGGCGGTGCAGCGGACCGAGGTCGGTCTGGGCAGCGAACTCCTTGCGCCGGGCGAAGAGATCGGCGTGCTTGGCGCGCAGCTGCCGGTAGACGTGGCGATAGCGGCGGCGGTGCTCCTCGTTTCCCGAGCGCTCGTGCTTGCGGTACTCGTGCGTGACCTGCGGGATCTGGAGCCCGCGCCAGCCCTTCTCGAGCGCGCTGAGGCAGAAGTCCCAGTCCTCGTAGCCGTCGATAGCCGGATCGAACCCTCCGGCGTCCTCCCAGCAGCGCCGCCGGACCAGGCCGAGCTGGGCGCCGGCGATCGAGCGGTGCAGGAGGATGTACGGGTCGAAGTCCGGGAAGCGCAGCACGCCGGACCAGGCGCCGATCAGCTTCATCAGGCCGTAGCAGTAGCCGACGTCCGCGTTCGCCTCGAGCGGCGGGCGCAGCGTGTCGATCGCATCGATGGTGAGCCGGTCGTCCGCGTCGACCATCAGCAGCAGCTCGGAGTCCGAGTTCTCGAAGCCGGCGTTGCGGGCGGCCGCCACGCCGGCGTTTCGCTGGCGGATCAGCTCGACCCCCTCCGGCAGCTCATCCAGGGCGCGGTCGGTCTCGGCGTCGGTCGAGCCGTCGTCCACGACGATCACCTTCGGCGGGCCGCCGTGCTGGCGCAGGGCGCGATCGACCGATTCGAGCAGGAAGCGACCGTGGTTGAAGCACGGGATCACGACGGTGATGTCGCCGTGGCGAGGCACGGGCGCAATGTAGCGGCGACCAGATGATCGATTTCCGATAGGGGGCGGATGGGAATCGCTCATCTAGGATCGCCCCCGAATGGCGGACGCAAAGGAGAGGAGCAGCGCCGCACCCCGCACGGTCTCAGGGTCGGAGTCCGAGTTGATCCGCTGGATGAGCATCCAGGACGCGAACTCGGCCGGCTTCATTCATGGCGGCGTCGTGATGAGGATGTGCGACGAGGTCGCCGGGATCGCGGCGATCCGGCACAGCGGCTGCAGGGTGGTGACGGCCGGAATGGACCGCATGACCTTCGCGCTGCCGCTCTACGTCGGCGAGCTGCTGCGCTGCATCGCGAGCGTCAACGCCGCCTGGAGGACGTCGATGGAGGTCGGCGTGCGCGTCGAGGCCGAGAACGCGGTCACACGCGAGGTCCGCCATACCAGCACCGCCTACCTGACCATGGTCGCGGTCGATGAGCACGGCAATCCGGTCCCCGTGCCCCCACTCGAGGTCACGGGCCCGGTCGAGGAGCGACGCCAGCGCGAGGCGGAGACACGCAGGCGCAACCGGCTGACAGAGCGCGACGAGATCCTCAAGGCGCGTCAGGCAGCGGGCGAGGAAGCGGGCTGAGGCCGCCCACCCGTTTGATGTGACGCTCCTATCCTTCGCGGGCAATGGCGGTCACGGCCTCAAAGCGACCCGAGGGCGACAGCCCGGCCAGCGTCGATCGCGTGCGCACGACCGTGGTGCTGCCCGCGTACAACGAGGGTGCGGCGCTGCCGCATGTCCTCACCGAGCTCGGCGAGTACCTGGATGACACGTACGAGGTGGTTGTGGTCGACGACGGTTCGACCGACGACACCGCCGAGGTAGCCAAGCGCGCGCCCGGGGTCCGGCTGATCCAGCACCCCTCCAATCGCGGCAAGGGCGTCGCGATCCGCACCGGGATCGCGGAGGCGCAAGGGGAGAACTTGGTGATCATGGACGCGGACGCGACGTACCCCGTGCCGGCGATCAAGGGGATGGTCGACCTCCTCGACGAGAACGACCTCGTCCGAGGCATCCGGGAGTCGGAGCCCGAGAGCATGCCGATCGTCAACCGCTTCGGGAACTGGCTCTTCAACAAGCTGCTTGCGATCAGCCACGGACTGGAGGGCACCGACCACCTGACCGGCCTCTACGCGATGCGGCGCTCGGAGGCTGTGCGGCTCGGCACCGAGGCCCGCGGCTTCGACATCGAGACCGAGATCGGGATCAAGGCGAAGGCGCGCGGCCTGCGGGAGGCGGAGATCCCCATTTCCTATCTGCCGCGGGTCGGCGAGAAGAAGCTCAGTCCCGGGAGGGACGGACTGCGCATCCTCGGCCGCGTGATCGTGCTGCTGCTGATCTACAACCCGACGCTCACCTTCATCCTCCCGGGCCTCGTCTTGATGGCGATCTCGGTAAGCGGCGCGATCCTCCTGTCGAGCGGCCCGGTTCACACCTCCTACCTGGGCCTCAACATCCACAGCTTCATCGTCGCCGCGCTCGGCGTGCTGGCGGCCTTCCAGCTCGTGATCTTCGGCGTGGCCGCGGCCCTCTACGGCGTCGAAGCCGGCAAGAAGCCCCCCTGGTGGCTGCTGCGAGTGATCTCGGTTCGGTTCCGCCTCGCCGTCGGCGTGATCGGGCTTGTGCTGATGCTGGGTTCGTTCGCGAAGCTGCTCCAGCTGACGATCCAGTGGGCCGGGAACAACGTCTTCACCGACACCCGCGGCCTGGTCCTGACGACGAGCTTCCTGGTCCTGGGCCTCCAGATCATCTCCGCCGTGCTCTTCATCTCGATCTTCAGCGGCCGGCTGAGCCGGCTGGCCGAGGAGGCCTCGACCACCTGGTCTCGGTCGTAGTCGTCAACTACAACGGCGCGGACGCGCTCGAGCGCTGCCTCACCGCCCTGCTAGAGGCCGGTGGCGACATAGAGGTGCTGGTGGTGGACAACGCCTCGTCGGACGGCAGCGACGCGATCGCGGAGCGGCTCGCGGACGAGCACGAGCGGGTTCGCCTGCAGCGCTCCGCGACCAACCGCGGCTATGCGGGCGCGGTCAACCTCGCCCTGCCCGAGGCGCGGGGCGAATTCGTCGCCGTGCTCAACATGGACGTCGTCGTGAGCTCAGGCTGGCTCGATCCGCTCGTCGGCTTCCTGGAGGAGACCCCGGACGCAGGCGTCGCCTGCCCTCTGATCCTGCTCGAGTCGGACCCGCAGCGGATCAACGCGGCGGGCCAGAACCTCAACAAGACCGGCCTCGGGTTCAATCGCTGGCTGGACAAGCCGAGGGGGGTCGCGGGCGAGGCCCCGTTCGAGGTGGACGGGCTGCATGGCGCCGCATTCGTCATCAGGAGGGAGTTGCTGGAGCGGCTCGGGGGCTGGGATGAGAGTGGCTTCCTCTACTTCGAGGACGTCGAGCTCTCCTGGCTGCTGCGGATCGCCGGGGCGGAGATCTGGTGCGTGCCGGACCTCCACGGTCTCGCACGACTACCACCTGTCGATGTTCCCCCACAAGCTCTTCCTGCTCGAGCGCAATCGCTGGAAGATGCTGCTGGCCGACCTGCGCGGCCGGGAACCCGGCTCGCGCTCTCGCCGCTGCTGGTGCTCACAGAGCTGATGATGTGGGGCTACTGCCTGTTGCGTGGGCCCAAGTTCCTGCGGGCAAAGCGGCAGAGCTATGGCTGGGTGAGGGCGAGCCGCGCGCAGATCGGCCAACGGCGCGAGCAGGTCGACTCGGTTCGGCGTCGCTCCGACCGCGAAGTCCTGCGCGGCCTGGACTGGGGCTATCCGCTCGATCAGTTCTGGACGCTCGGGCGCGAGCGGGGCCAGTCCCAAAGGGACCGCTTCGCCACCAGTAGCGGCCGCCCAACATGAGTCGGGTCGGCAAGCCGCCGCTCGCTTAGGTCGGCTTTCGTCCCGACTCCATATCCTGTCCGCCTCCCGTGGGCGCCTTCGCCGGAACCTACGTCTCTGCAGGGATAATCCTGCTCGCGTCCCTGCTGGTGGGGCGGGCCGTGCTGCTCGCCTTGGGCCGCCGGGAGGCCTCCTTCCTCGAGGGGGCGGTGGGCTTCGCGGCCCTGATCCTGGTCTGCTCGGTCGCCATACGGCTCCCGGGCGACGAGGCGACCTCGGTCGCCTGTTGCGCCGTTCTGGTGGTCGCCTCGATTGTGTTTCTCCTGGTCCGCTCGGAGTCGATGCTGGGCCCCGCTCTCGGCATCGCCATCCCGGTGGCGCTGCTCTCCGGTCTGCTCGCCTCGTTCCCCTTCATCGCGAGCGGTCACATCGGCATCCCCGGGGTGGGGCTCAACAACGACATGGCCATGCACCTGGTCGACGTCGACTACCTCGTCGACCCGAGTCGTCCGAAGCCTCAGAGCGTCATCAACGGATACCCGCTCGGCCCGCACAGCCTGGTCGGGACCGTGGTCAGCGTGCTCGGCACCCAGCCGCTCTGGGGGTGGCTCGGGTTGCTGGTCGTCGTTCCCGTGCTGACCGCGATCACCTCGCTCGCCGGGCTCCGCGAGCTGCGAAGCGGCTGGCGCCTGCTGGCGACGGCGCTGGTGGCGGTCGCCTACCTCTCGGCCTCTGTCCTCGGGATTGCGGGCTTCAAGGAGCTGATCGCCGGGATGTTCCTGATCGCGTTCGCCCTCGGCTTACGGGAGATCGAGCGCAACCCGGACGGGCGCATTGCGATCCTGATCGGGCTGGCCCTGATCACGGCAGCGATGGTGCCCGTCTACAGCCTGCCGGGCGTCGGCTGGCTCGCGATCACCGCGGGGCTCTGGATCCTTGCCCAGCTGCTCCGCATCCGCTCCGAGGGCGGCATGGCGGACGTCCGGGCCATCGTGCGGCGCTCGCTGCCGATCCTGATCCCCGCGGTGATCGTCCTGGTGATCGTCTTCCTGACGCAGCTTCCGAAGGTGATCGACTTCATCAACTCCGGCTCCGTCGGGACGGTCACCCACACCAACAGCAAGCTCCGCTACGTCGTCTCCCCGCTGGAGACGCTCGGCATCTGGCCGAGCGGCAGCTGGCTGCTGGGCACCCACGACGTGGCCCACTTCTGGCTCTACGGGCTAATCGGGCTCGCGGCGCTCGGGTTCGGGCTGTTCTGGTGGATCGGGCGGCGCGATTACGCCGTACCGGCGGCGGTGCTCTCGGGGATCCTGATCTACCTCTTCACCAAATACCCGCAGGACGGCGGCCTCTACATCCTGGCCAAGGCGGTGGTGGTGCCCGCATCGGTGGTGATGCTGCTGGTCGTCACGGCGCTGCTCTCGCCGGGAGGTGGCTGGCCGAAGCGGATCTTCGCCGTCGCATTCATCGGCCTGGCGGCGTACTCCTCGTTCCTCGCCCTGCGCGACACGGTGGTGGCGCCGCACGACCGCCTCCAGGAGCTCTCCGATTTCCAGAGCACCGTCGCGGGCCAGAGGGTCCTCGCCCTGACCAGCGACCGGTTCACCGACTACGGCCTCCGGAGCGCCGAGGTCTCCAGCCCGGCATTCAACTCCGAGATCCGGGTTCCCTCGGCGGTGACCAAGAGCCAACGCCTTCCGATCGACTTCGATTCGGTGCCCGCCAGCGTGCTGAACGAGTTCCCGTATGCGGTCACCACCAGCGCGATCTACCAGAGCCAGGCCCCGCCCGGGTGGACCCTGGTGAAGTCCACGCCCTCCTACCGTCTCTGGAAGCGAACCGGGACCACGCCGCCGATCGCGAATCTCTACGAGGAGGCGCGGCCGGGACGGGTGCTGCGCTGCAACAGGCCGAAGCTGGCGGCGTTCCAGCATGCGGGCGGCGAGGCTCTCACCTGGCAACCTCGCACGGTGGTCGCCAAGCGGCTCTACTGGAAGGCCGGCGGCCATAGCGGCGCGCTGGGCGAGGGAGGGGTGGCGGCGAGCAAGAGCGCCCCCATCGACAACAACCTGGCGCCGGGCGAGACCGCGAGCCAGACGATCCCGCTGCCACCCGGCCGCTGGACGTTCTCGCTCCAGTACGTGAGCCCCATCGCAGGGGTCACCGTGCGGGCTCCGGGCCTCGACGTCCACCTGCCCGCCGGGGTCGATGCCGCGATCCCCTACCGCCCGGACCAGGGCCCCTACTGGCCGGTGGGGACGATCACCAGCCAGGGCGGACCGGTCACGGTCAGTGTCACGGCCGACGACGTCGACTGGTTCCAGTCGCTGATCGGGGTGGACGCCCCGGCGGTGATCGGCAATCTGACCGCCGTCAATCCCGACGGATTCAAGCTGGTGCCGACGGCCGACGCCTGCCGGCTGTTCGTCGACCACCTGATCGGCGTCAACCAGCTCACCCAGACCAAGCAGAGCGGTCAGGCCCAGTCTCAACACGGCCAGCAGCCCCAAGGCAAGAAGAAGTCCAGCGGGAAGTAGCCCCCTCCCTACACTGGCGGCCATGAAAGTCGGAGTCGTCGGGCTCGGGTATGTCGGGCTGCCGCTGGCCGTGGCCTTCGCCGATGAGGGCCACGAGGTGGTGGGCCTCGACGCGGACCCGCGCAAGATCGATGCCCTCGCGGAGGGTCGCAGCTACATCGAGGACGTCGCCTCCGAGCGGCTTGCTGCACTCGACGAAAAGCTGACCGCCACCAGCCGCTATCCGGACCTGAGCTCCTGCGACGCGGTGATCATCTGCGTCCCGACCCCGCTCACCAACTCGCGTGAGCCCGACCTGAGCTACATGGTTGACGCCGCCACCTCGCTGGCGGCCGTCCTGCAGAAGGGCCAGCTGATCGTGCTCGAGTCGACCACTTACCCCGGCACGACGCGCGAGCGGCTGCGGCCGATCCTGGAGGAATCCGGTCTCGCGGCCGGGCGGGACTTCCACCTCGCCTTCTCGCCAGAGCGAATCGATCCGGGCCGCACCGACTACACGATCCGGACAACCCCGAAGGTCGTCGGTGGCCTGACCGACTCGTGCACCAAGGCCGCGGTCGAGCTCTACTCGCAGATCTGCGACACGGTCGTCGAGGTGAGCAGCCCCGACGCCGCCGAGCTCGCCAAGCTGCTCGAGAACATCTTCCGATCGGTCAACATCGCGCTCGTCAACGAGATGGCGATGCTCTGCGAGCGGCTCGGGATCGACGTTTGGGAGGTCATCGACGCGGCCGCCTCCAAGCCGTTCGGATTCATGCGGTTCGACCCGGGCCCAGGGATGGGCGGTCACTGCCTCCCGGTCGATCCCTTTTACCTCTCCTACAAGGCCCGAGAGCACGACTTCTACACCGAGTTCATCGAGCTGGCGGGGAAGATCAACCAGAACCAGCCGCACTGGTGTGTGCGCCGGGTGGAGCGGGCGCTGAACGACGCCGGCAGGGCGACCAATGGCGCCAAGGTGCTCCTGCTCGGCGTCTCCTACAAGGCCGGCGTCGGGGACATCCGCGAGTCGCCGGCCCTGAAGATCATCCGGCTGCTCGGCGATTTGGGCGCTGAGGTCAGCTACCACGACCCGCACGTCCCGGAGCTGCCGGATCTCGATCTCGCCTCCGCCGAGCTGGACGTGGCCGTGGCGGCCGCGGACCTGGTCTGCATCGTCACCGCCCATCCGACGATCGACTACCAGCGCATGGTCGAGGACTCACAGCTGGTGATCGACTTCCGCGGGGTCACCCGCGGCATCGAGGCGACGAACCTCGTGCGGCTGTAGCTGGATGGCGAACCCAAGGGCAGAGGCCGAGGACAAGCTTGGCGGGAACTACGAGGCTCGCGTCCTGGAGCCCTCGCCTCCGGCCGTGACCGATCCCCCCTACGCCGACGATCCCGTCCATCCGGGCGAGGTGCCCGAGGGACGTGAGCTGGTCTCGCCGGTTCAGAATCGCGGCGATCACACCTGGGACGAGATCGCGGCCGAGGACCCGGATATCGCCCCCTGGTGCGCCGACCGGTGGCTGGGCGCCTGGAAGCGGCTCGAGCTCCTGCCGCCGTCCTTCGCGGAGACGCGGGTCGCGCTGCACAGGATCGCCGAGGGGGTGGTCGCCCTGGAGCGCCTGCCGCCCAACGAGATCGCCCTGCGCTACACGCGCGGCGGCTTCGGCACGCCGTTCTTCGTCAAGGACGGAGCCGACTGCCAGGTCCGCGTCGAGCACGGCGAGCTCGTTCGCCAGACCGGCTCCGAGGAGAGGCACGAGCCGCTCCCCGGTGTGGAGATCGCCGCCGCCACGGCACTCGGCGACTTCTATGGCCTCGCCTGCTCGGTGCTCGAGCAGCTCCGCGCCGACGAGGCCGATGGCGATCCCTCGCTCGTTCAGCTCTGGCCCGAGCACTTCGACATCGCGATTGACCTCGGATCCGTAGCGGCCGGAGAGCGCGCCACGTACGGCGCCTCGCCCGGGGATGACGATCATCAAGAGCCGTATCTCTACGTCAGCCCCTGGACCCGGGAGGTCTCAGGCGAACTCTGGAGCGCGAGCGGCTTCAAGGGGGCGGAGCTCGGCTACTCCGAGTTGATCGCAGCCGAGGATCAGCGCCCCGCCGCCCTCGACTTCATGCGCGAGCGCCATCGCGCTCTGCAGGAGGCCTAGCGGCGGGTGGGCCGGGGTCGCGGCGCGGGGAGCGTCGCCCTGAGGGGACAGCGGCGGCCCGCTGGTCGCAGACACCCTCGGCGGGCCGCGCCTGATCGGGGCGGTCAGCTCGGGAACCTTCCCCTGCGGCCTGGGCGGCGCCAGCATCTACACGCGGGTCGCCAGCCGCCTGGGCTTTATCCGGCGCGTCGCCGGACTTCCCTGACGGGCTGACGCCCGCCGAGCTCCGGTCCGCGTAGAATCGCGAGGCAGGTGAGGAGGAAGGTCTGGAGGAGAGCCAGACTCGGGCTGGCAGCGGGACTTCTCGTCGGCGCCATCGGGGTGACGACTGCGGATTCGGCGCTGGGCGCATTCCCGTATACCCGGCCCGCCGGCGACCCGACGGACTTCAAGGACCTCTTCCTCGACCCGGGCCAGGTGCCCGGCGACGTCGGCGGGGACGATTGGAAGTACGCGGCGACGCCGGAATCCGGCTATCCCGGCGACCCGCTCGGCATCGACCTGGCGGGCGTGCGCGGCGCCCACATCGTCGACCCGAGCACCACGCCGCCGACGGCGTGGGAGACGACCACCGGGCGCCCCGACGTGCAGATCGCGGTCCTCGACTCAGGGATCGAATGGAACAACGCGGGCGCGATGGCGAACGAGCGCTTCAAGGTCTGGCTCAACAAGGGCGAGCTGCCGACCCCGAACACCGGCCTGAACGATGCCGGATCGACGACCGAGTCGCTGCTGGGCACGGACTGTGCGGGGATACACCGCCGGCCAGTACGACGCCAACGGAGACGGCGTCTTCAACCTGCGCGACTACGCCTGCGACGATCGGATCGACCTCTCTGACACCGCGTCGCTCGGGCCCGCCCGGGATGCTCACCCCCGAGGACCTGACGATCGCCTTCTCCGACGGCACCGACGCGGACGGAAACGGCTTCGTGGACGACATCGCCGGCTGGGACTTCCTCGACAACGACAACGACCCTTACGACGACGTCCAGTACGGGCACGGCACCGGGGAGGCGCAGGACTCGACCGCCGAGGCCGACAACGGGCAGGGCGACGTCGGCTCCTGCCCGAACTGCGTGGTGATGCCGCTGCGCGTCGGCGACAGCTTCATCGCCGACATCAACAACTTCGCGCAGGCCGCCCTCTACGCCACCGACAACGGAGCGCTGGTGATTCAGGAGGCGCTCGGCACGCTCAACAACAGCAGGCTGGCGAGGGAGGCCGTCAACTACGCCTACGACCACGGCACGACGGTGATCGCCTCCGCCGCGGACGAGGCGGCCCAGCACAACAACTGGCCCTCGAGCCTGCCGCACGTGATCCTCGTCAACTCGGTGACCAAGTACGACAGCGGCTCGACGCCGCAGTCCTACCTCGAGTTCAACGGCTGCACGAACTTCAGCGCCAAGGTCACCGTCTCCATCCCCTCGAGCAGCTGCTCCTCGGAGGCCACCGGCAAGGGCTCGGGCATCGCTGGTTTGATCTACAGCGCCGCTCTCGATGCCCATGACCGGGGCAAGCTCGATCCGAGCACGGACTGCACCCGGGCTGTCGACGTCGACGGCGCTCCCGGGGACGACCCCTGCATCATCACGCCGAACGAGGTCCGCCAGCTGATGGCCTCGGGGACCATCGACGGCACCGGCCAGGCCGACGACGTGGACTTCTTCAAGGGGCCGCTGCTCAACCCGGAGCCCGACTGCAGTCCGCCCGTTGCGGGTTGCACGGACCCCTACACCGCCGCCAACATCGCCGGGCTCGATGCCGTCCGCCCCGTTGTTCCGACGCCTCCGCTGGGAGCGCTGGCGCCCAGCCGCTCCTACCCGGCGCGGGCGGGGCACGACCAGTTCTACGGCTACGGCCGGGTGAACGCGGCCAAGGCTGTCGACGCCCTGGTCCGCCCGCCGCTCGGCGACTCCTCGGTGAAGTCCCTGATCCCGCCGGAGGTGGAGATCGACTCCCCGCAGTGGTTCGACCAGATCGATCCCTCCCAGACCAGCTTCGACGTCACCGGGCACGTCTCCGCGCGTTCGGGCTCGGGCAGCTGCAGCTATGCGGTGCTGGTGGCGCCGGGCCACTATCCGAACAACGGGGTCGCGCCCAACGGTGACTTCCAGCAGGTGGGCACCACCCACAGCTGCGACTCGCCGGTCGACGGCACGCTCGCGACGATCGACATCGCCTCGCTCAAGGCGCAGTTCCCGCCGGGGACCTCATTCACCGGCGCCCAGCCTCAGCCGGCGCCCACGATCGACAACGGCCGGCCGTTCAAGGCGCCGAACGGCTTCACCGTCAAGGTCGTCGCTTCCATCACCCAGGACGGCCACGATCTGACCGGCGAGGACGAGCGCGCGATGTGGCTGCACCACGACGCCTCCCTGCTGCCTGGCTTCCCGCGCAAGCTCTCGGGGTCGGCCAACACCGGCGACGGCGCCTCCTCGCCGGTCCTGGTCGACCTCGACGGGGACAACCGCAACGAGCTCGTGGTCGGCGGCAGCGACGGGATCATCCACGCCTTCCGGCCAGACGGCTCGGAGCTGCCGGGCTGGCCGGTGCACACGGATCCACTGCCGCTGCACACGGGCGAGCGCGCGTTCGACAGCGGAGACGTTCCGTCCGACGCCGATGGGGCGGTGCTTGCCTCGATCGCCGCGGACGACGTCGACCACGATGGTGTCCCGGAGGTCTTCGCCGCCGACATGCAGGGGCAGGTCTACGGCTGGCGGGCGGATGGCCACGAGTTCTTCCACGAGGAGTCGAATCCCGCCTATTCGGGCAAGCCCCTGTCGCCATTCGTCAACTCGCGCCACGGCAAGTTCAACCGGACTCAGCACGGCTTCATCGGCTCACCCGTGCTGGCCGATCTCGACGGCGACGGCACGCAGGAGGTCATCGCCGCGTCGATGGACCGCCATGTCTACGCCTGGCACATGAACGGCGATCCGGTGGCCGGCTTCCCTGTGCTGGTGGTCGACCCGAGCAAGGTGCAGTCGATCGACCCCGCAACCCACCAGATCACCTTCAACGCCAACGCCGGCTCCGAGCAGCAGGGGGCGATCGTGGACACGCCCGCCGTCGGCGACCTCGACGGGGCAACTAACGGACCGCAGGCCTTACCCGAGATCGTGGTCGGGACCAACGAGGAGTACGACGCCGACAGCGACGGCGGAGCAAATGCCGACCTGATCAACAGCGGGCTCTATGCGGCCGCGAGTTCCGCCGGCATCCTCAGCCCCGGCAACAGCAGGCTCTACGCGATCAACGCAACTGGAGACGACGACTCGAACCCGAACCCCAGCAATGCCATCCGCTCCGGTTGGCCCGCGAGGATCGGGCTCGTCTCGACCGAGCTTCTGCCGGTCGTCGGGGAGGGGATCACCGGATCGCCGGCGATCGGCCCCGTGAACTGCCCGTCGGGTGGCCAGGGCGCAAAGATCACCGTGATGCCGGACGCAGGTTTCTCCTACGTCCTCAACCCGAACGGTCAGTCCTGTTACGGCCGGGACGCGAACGGCAACGACCGCGTGCTCAACTCGGTGATCCCCGGAGGCAACCCTCAGAAATACGACCTCACCACGACCTCCGCGGTCGGTCACCCCGCCTTCGCGAACCTGGGCGGAATCGGCACCGGCCTCAGCGTTCTGGGACCAGCGACCGGGCTGATCCGCTCGCTCGATATCGGCGTCAACGAGTACCAGGGTGGCCAGGACTTCGCGATGGCCTGGGACGCCTCCACCGGGCAGCCCCGCGCCGGCTGGCCGCTGACCGTCAATGACCTGCAGTTCCTCACCGGCCCGGCCGCCGCGGACATCGATGGCCAGCCCGGCGACGAGGTGATCGGGGGCACCGCCTCCTTCGACCTCTTCGCCGCCAACAATGCCGGCCAGCCGGTGAGCGGCTGGCCGAAGCTGACCGGCGACTGGACGGTGGCGATTCCCACGATTGGGAGCTGGGGCACGGTCGACACAGACGCGGGAGTGCACAAGCGCGTGATCGACCTGACCCGCTCCGGCTACCTGCTCGCCTACGACACCGCCGCCGGCCCCTGCACGAGCTCGTCCTGGCCGCGCTTCCATCACGACAACGCGAACTCGGGCGACTACAGCCGCGACGCGATCTCGCCCGGCAAGCCGACGAACGCATCGGTGTCCTCTGCCCCAGGGCCGCGGGACATCAGCCTCGATCCGCCGGGCGACGACCTGCTCTGCGGCAACGCGACGAAATACCAGATGGTGACCTCGGACGACCCGATCACGACTGCGGGCGAATTCAACGGCGCGACACCGCTCTCCGGGGCGGCCGTGCCGACGGCGCCCGGAGGCTTGCAGACCTTCCAGCTCCCGGCGGGCGCCCACCGCTACCTCGCGCTCCGTGCCGAGGACGAACAGGGCAACGTCGGGCGCTTCGTCAGCCTCGACCTGGGCGTGGGCCCGATCGACGTCGACGGCGACGGTCTCCCCGACGCCTCCGACAACTGCCCGTCGGTGGCGAACCCCGACCAGCAGGACTCGAACGGCGACGGCGTTGGCGACGCGTGCAGCCAAACGTCCCCCGGCACCGCGACGGGGAAGCTCTTCCTCAAGGTGAAGGGCAAGCCGCGAACGGGCCGCCGGAGCTGCATCAAGGTCACTGCGACCGACCAGGCGGGTCAGGGCGTCTCGGGAGTGACCGTGCACCTCGGCGGCAAGTCGAAGAGCACCCAGGCCGACGGGCGAACCCGGATCTGCCGTCGCTTCAAGAAGGTCGGCAAGATCGAGGTCTCGGCCGAGAAGACCGGCTACGAGGGCGCCGCGACGCCGGTCGAGGTGCGCCAGGCCAAACAGAAGTGAGGAGAAGCCGGCGAGCAGACTCGAACCGCTGACCCCTTCATGGGGGGCGTCCACATCGCTTCCTAGCCTCATACAGGCAATGAGCACGAAGCGGGAACACCTGAATACGTCGCGTGGCTGGACTCCCTCAAGGAAGGAAAACCTTGCGCCGACTGCGGGGGCATTTACCCCCCGTACGTTATGGAGTGGGATCACCTGCCCAAGGCGGTCAAGACCCTCCTCGTCGCTGACACCCGGCGCGCCGCACATTCGAAGAAGCGGATCTTGGCCGAGTTAGAAAACTGCGAACTGGTTTGCGCGAACTGTCACCGCGAGCGCACCTTCGGACCCGCGCGGAAGGCTGCCTAGAGAGCCCAGGGCCGGACTCGAACCGGCGACCGCAGCTTTACGAGAGCTGTGCTCTACCAACTGAGCTACCTGGGCGCGCCTATTGGCCAGGCGATTGTAGGGTCCTCGTCCGTGAACGATCAGCCACTGCTCACCGAGCGACGGGACCGCGTCCTCCTGATCACCCTGAACCGCCCTGACGCGCGCAACGCCGTCAACCTGGCGATGGCCGAGGCGATGGCCGCCGCGCTCGACGAGCTCGACGGCGACGACGGGATCAGCGTCGGCGTGATCGCCGGCGAGGGGAAGGGCTTCAGCTCGGGGATGGATCTGAAGGCATTCGCGACGGGCGAGCGTCCATGGGCGGGGGGCCGGGGCTTCGCGGGCATCGTGCAGAAGCCGGCCGCGAAGCCGCTGATCGCCGCAATCGAGGGCTTCGCCGTCGCCGGTGGCCTGGAGATCGCGCTCGCCTGCGATCTGATCGTCGCCGCCAAGGGCGCCAAGCTCGGCATCCCCGAGGTGAAGCGCGGCCTGGTGGCCGCCGGCGGCGCGCTTCGGCAGCTCCCCCGTCGCCTCCCCGCGGCGATCGCGATGGAGCTCGCGCTCACCGGTGAGACGATCAGCGCCGAACGCGGCGCCGAGCTCGGGCTGGTCAATCGCCTCGCCGATCCGGGCAAGGCACTCGACGTCGCCCTCGAGCTCGCCGGAGAGGTCGCGGCGAACGCCCCGCTCGCGACCGCGGCATCGAAGTCGATCCTCAACGGCCAGGGATCCTGGGACGAGGAGACCTTCTGGACGCAGCAGGGCGAGATCGTCGCCCCGGTGTTCACCTCCGAGGACGCGATCGAGGGCGCCACGGCCTTCAGCGAGAAGCGCGCTCCGAACTGGCGCGGCCGCTGAGCCTTCCCGGCTCCCCTGGAGGTGACTCTCAGGAGGACCGCTTGCAGGGAACGCGGCCATTCGAATACGGTCGCCCGGTGACCGACCAGCTCGAGGATGAGGACCGCTACCAAGCCCTCGTCGAGAGTAATGAAGGTCCCTGCGGTGGAGAAGGGTGGCAGGATCATCTCGCTCCAGATCGACAATGCCACGCTCATTCGTGGCGCTGACGGGTCCGTAGAGGCGGTCACGGTGACCCCCTCGATCGGTCCAGCATGGGTTGCGGCTGTCTCACGCCCGGCTCTTGCCTTGCTTGGCCTCAGGCGCAGTCGATAGGGACGAAGCGGGGTCGGAAGCGTCAGCCTGCCTGCTGTCGCTCGGCCTCGCGGAGCTCGATTCGCCGGATCTTGCCGGTCAGCGTCTTCGGCAGCTCCTCGACGAACTCGATCCGGCGCGGGTACGCGTACGCGGACAGGTGGCCACGCACAAATCCCTTGATGTCGTCGGCCAGCTCGTCGGAGGGCTCCGACCCCTCCGCCAGCACGATGAAGGCCTTGACGACGTTCCCGCGTCGCTCCTCGGGAGAGGCGACAGCGGCGGCCTCACGGACGGCCGGATGCTCGATGCAGGCCGACTCGACCTCGAACGGCCCGATCCGGTAGCCGGCCGAGATGATCACGTCGTCCGCACGGCCGGCGTACCAGTAGTAGCCGTCCTCGTCGCGCTCGGCCGCATCCTTGGTGTGGAACCAGTCGCCGCCGAAGGTCTCCTCCGCGGCCTCCGGGTTGTTCCAGTAGCCGAGCGGATAGTGCGGGTTGGAGCGCGCCCGCAGGCAGATCTCCCCGCGCTCGCCGGTGCCGACCGGGTTCTGGTCCTCGTCGAGGATCTGGACGTCCCACCCCGGCATCGGCTTGCCCATCGAGCCCTCGCGTACCTCCATGAAGGGGAAGTTGCCGCAGAGTGGGTAGGACTCACTCAGTCCGTAGTAGTCGAGCACCGTGACGCCGTACTGGTCGCGGAACCAGCGAATCGCCTCAGGATTGAGCGGCTCGCCTGCCGAGCAGACCCGGCGGAAGCGCTGCGGGTAGCGCTGGCCCGCGTCCTCGATCGACATCATCGAGCGCATCGCCGTGGGCGTTGTGAAGACGTTTGTGACCCCGTGCTTGGAGAGCACCGAAAGCTGCTCGTGCGGATCGAAGCCACCCTCGCGCGCGTAGACGAATTGGACCCCCCCGTAGCGCCACGGCCCGATCAGTGGGCAGATCCCCGCCGCCCAGGCCCACTCCCCCATCCCGTGGAAGAGCTCTCCCTCCTCCACCTGATGGCAGTAGACGAACTCCTCGTGGGCGAGGATGTAGCGGTGGGCGTGGAGGATGCCCTTCGCCAGGCCGGTCGTGCCCGAGGTGTAGTAGATCTGAGCGGGGTCGTCGGCCGAGGTGTCGACCGTCTCGAAGCGGTCGTCCTGCTGGGCGAGCAGGTCGGCGTCGAGCACGATCACCTCGTCGACCAGATCGCCCGGCATGCGGTCGACGTTCTCCGCGTCGGTGACGATCACCCTGGGCTGCGAGTCGCGGATCCGGTGTTCGATTCCCTCGTCCCCGTAGAGGACCGACAGCGAGAGCAGGATGGCGCCCGCCTTCCAGGTGGCCAGAAACATCGCGGCCGTCTCGGGTGAGGCCGGAGCGCAGACCGCCACCCGATCGCCGCGCTCGACCCCGCGCGAGGTCAACAGGTTCGCGGCGCGGTCGGCGAGGGAGCGCTGCTCGGCCCAGCTCACCTCTCGCTCCGTGCCGCGAAAGTCCTCGAAGACCATGGCGGTGCGATCCGCGGGCTGGCTGTCGCACACCTCGGCGGCGATGTTGTAGCGCTCCGGCACGCGCCAGCTATGAGCCTCGCACGCCTCCTCGTAGGTGAGGGACTCGGTTGCGCTCATCGACTCTCCTCCTCCGATAGCTGGGAGACATCATCCCCCTTTCGAACGGGTGCGGAAACATCGGGCGGGCATCTGAGATCTCCGGTTGGATGGGTAGGGTCCCTGACATGAGGAGGTTGATCGCGGTGGGGATCCCTGCGCTGATCGTGCTCGCGATCACCGCCACGGCCGGCGCGAGCGGACCGGTGGCGAGTGAGAGCGGCAAGACGCCGCTGCTGATCGCCAACTGCTTCAAGCCGAAGTTCAAGCCCAAGGACGTGATCATCGCCTGTGGCGACGCCAGCTTCGGGGCGCGGGCTCTGAGCTGGTCGGCCTGGACCAGGAAGAGGGCGGACGGAACCGGGACCGGGCAGATCAACGACTGCAATCCGGACTGCGTCCACGGCACCACCCGGACCGCGCCGATCGAGCTGCAGCTCGGCAAGCCGCAGCTCTGCTCTAGCGGAAAGCGGGTGTTCGCGAAGCTCCGCTACATCTGGACCTCGGGACCGCCCATCTCGGACGCGCCTCCGAGCGGCTCGGTGCCGATCGGCTGCAAGCTCGCGGCGCTCTAGTCCGCAGAAACCACTGAGTCAGGTCCAGGGGTTTACCCCGGTCGAGTGATCGTGCAGGGGGCCGATTCAAAACGGCGAAGAGATCGCCGATGCCACCGAACTCGACTCAGAACCTGAACGCCAAGCTCTCGCGACCGCCGACTGACCGGCGGCGCCCGGGCGGATCCGGCGTCAGCTTCACTCCCCCACCGATCCAGAGCTCCGCCCCGCCGAATCAGATCGTCACCGGTCCCGCCCGCTACCGGGGCGGATACCACCTCAGCTTCTAGGCCGGAGCGGCGTCGGCGAAGCGATAGCCGACGCGGCGCACGGTGAGCACGAGCTCGGGGTTCTGGGGATCCCTCTCCACCTTCTGGCGAAGGTTGGAGATGTGGACGTCGCAGGCGCGCACGTCACCGCGGAACTCGGTCTGCCAGAGCTCCTCCATGATCTCCTTGCGTGAGAAGACCTGGCCCGGGCTCTCGGCGAGAAGACGAAGCACCTGGAACTCCGAACGGGTCAGGTTGATCG
The DNA here is from genome assembly GCA_963740995.1 of uncultured Solirubrobacterales bacterium. Taxonomy (GTDB): domain Bacteria; phylum Actinomycetota; class Thermoleophilia; order Solirubrobacterales; family 70-9; genus DASUPK01. The sequence goes on along the minus strand of CAVUGL010000004.1, from coordinate 124,516 downwards.
GCTCACCCCTAACCGTGACCAGATGGCGAGCGAGGTCGATCGACACCGGGCCGGCCTGGATCGCGGTCCCCTCGGTGCCGGCCGAGCGGTCGAGCTCGCGGCGTCGCAGCTGCGCGCGGACGCGGCCGAGCAGCTCGCGGACCGAGAACGGCTTGGTGACGTAGTCGTCTGCCCCCACCTCGAGCCCCACGACCTTGTCGACCTCCGCGTCCTTCGCGGTCAGCAAGATGATCGGGACCGGGCTGTGCGCGCGGACCTCGCGGGTTATGTCGAGGCCGCTCTTCCCCGGCATCATGATGTCCAGGATCAGCAGGTCGAAGCGGTCGTGCGAGATCCACCGCTCTGCCTCCTCGCCGTCCGCGGCGAGGGTGACGTCGAAGCCCTCCTGCTCGAGTGCGTAGCGCACCGACTCCCGGACCGAGGGCTCGTCGTCGACCACGAGGATGCGGCTGGCGGTGGCCAAAGCCGTGCTCATGCGACCGGAGTCGGGGTCGGCTTGGCGGCGCGCAGGCGCACCCAGAACGTGCTCCCGTGGCCGGGCTCCGAACGGAGACCCATCTCTCCCCCCATCACGTCCACCATCCGCTTCGCGATCGAGAGGCCGAGGCCGAAGCCCTCACCCTCGAGCGTGGCCGAGCCTCTGTAGAACCGCTCGAAGACGCGGTCCTGCTCGTTTGGGGGAATCCCCTTGCCTGTGTCCTGAACCTCGATCGTCACGGTCTCCTCCTCCCCACGCGCCGCGCGAAGGGTAACCGTGCCAGGTGGCGGGGTGTGCGTGCAGGCGTTGGTGAGCAGCCCGATCGTCACCTGCCGGACCAACACCGCATCCCCCTCGGCAACCAGGTCTGGCTCGATCTCCGAGCGCATCTCGACTCCCTCCGGCGCCGCGACGGCGTCGGTGGCCTCGGCGGCCGCAAGCGTGACGTCGACAACCTTGTCGGGATCCCGTTGGCGCTCTGCCTCCACCCGCGCCAGCGTGAGCAGCGACTGCGTGAGACGGGTCATCCTGTTCGCGTCGATCGCGAGCCGGGCCAGGAACCGGTCCCGGGCATCGGGGTCGTCCTTGGCGCCGCCGCGCAACACCTCGATTCCGCTGGTGATCCCCGCCAGCGGGTTGCGCAGCTCGTGCGCCGCGTTGGAGACGAACTCGCGCTCCGCCTCCTCGCGCTTGAGCTCATCGGTGCGGTCGCGGACCACGACCAACACGGCGTGCTCGGCCGGGACCCGGCGCGCCTGGACGCCGTAGACACGGCCGTCGATCGAGAGCACGGGAATCTCGTCGGAGCCGCGCTCTGCCGCCCGCCGCAGCGACGGGATCAGCGCCGTGGCGGGCTGTCCGTTCCGGACAAGCCGCTCCGCAGCGGGATTCGCGAAGCGAACCGCGCCGTCCTCCCCGACCACGATCACCGCCTCGGTGAGGCCGTCGAAGATGGCGGAGAGCCGATCGCGCTCGGTGGCGAGCATGCTGAAGGTCTTCCGCAGCTCCTGGCGCATCGAGTCGAGCGAGCGGGTCAGGTCGCCGATCTCGTCGCTGCCACCTGTCGGCAGAGGCCCATCGAATTTCCCGGCCGCCATCTGCTCCGCCGCCTGGGCCAGCCTCCGCACCCGGATCGCGATCAGCGAGGAGACCAGGAATCCGACCAGTACGCCGATCGCGATCGCGATCAGCAGAGCCCGGAGCCGGTCGCCGCGGAGCTGATCGAAGGCCCGGGTCAGGGCCTGCGGTGGATCCGCCCGGACGATCACCGCCCCGCGCACCGGCACGTTCCGGTTCCCGAAGATCGGCGCGGCGGCGACGGTGACGTTGCCGGGCATGCTCGCGCGGTAGCGGCGGTTGTCGAGTGCGACTCGAAGCGCCTCCGACTTCTCGGGAACGGCGCCCAGCGCGGCCAGGTTCTGGCCGGGCGCGAAGGCGTTGCCGTGACGATTGAGGGCCCAGGCCTCGAAGTTCCCGCTGTTGGCGAGGACCAGCACGTTGGCGGCGTGCAGCTTGTCGACTTTGCCGAGGTCATCGGCGAGGCTGGAGGTCTTGCCGACCGCCAGGTCAGCGGACTGGCTCTGCAGGGTGCGGCCGGAGGAATCGTCGACGAAGACGTAGACCGACGCCGCCGTGATCAGCGAGACCCCGGCGAACGCGGCGCCGAGCCAGAGTCGCATCGGAATCCGGCGACCGTTCTCCCCGCCCCTCATTCCCCTAGGGCCCTGAGCCTCCATCTCCGAGGATTGTTACCGCTTGCTCATAGGTGTGCTGACATTCCCCCGCCGCCGTGGCGGCTCAAGGGTGAAGCGTGGCGGCGAGGCGCAGCCAGAGCGCCTCGAGGGCGAGCTCCTCGGAGACGTTGACCCGCAGCCGGCGGCGGGTGTCCAGCACCCATTCGACCGCCGCGCGGGCCTTTTCCGGGTCGAGTCCCTCGGCGTCCTCGGCCAGCTGGACGCGGCGATCGGCGTTGAGGATGACGTCGTCCGCTCCGGACGCGATGGCGGCGAGGTCCCGGTACCAGGCGCCGCTCAGGGCCAGGCCGAGATCGAGGGCCTGAGTGCGGGCGCGCCTCTCCGTTCGCTTCACCTGCTCGGTGGCCTCGCGCGTGAGCTTTCCCTTGCGGCCGCGCTTCGCCATCGCCTCGGCCTCCTCGACCAGACGACGCTCCTCGTCGGCGCCGGCCTCGCCGCCCGCCTCGCTCGCCGCGTCGAGCAGGCCTCGCCAGGGCTCTGGCGGAGGCTCGGGCGACCGGGCGGCCCGAGCGGCGGCCTCGGCGGTAGCCCGGAGAGCCGCCCCGCGCTCGCCGAGAAGCAGGGCGGCGAGCTCGACATCGCCGCCGCTCAGCCTTGCGGCGGCGGCAGCGTCCTCGCCTCTGCCGAGCGCCTCGAGCACGGCATCCGGGGCGAGCGGGCCGAACTCGACGGGGGCGCAACGCGAGAGGATGGTCTCCGCAAGCAGCTCCGGCTCGGAGCAGATCAGGATGAGGTGGGCGAAGGGCGCCGGCTCCTCGAGCGTCTTCAGCAGGGCGTTCTGGCTCTCGTCCCGCAGATCCTCCGCCTCCTCGATGACGAAGACGCGGCGCCGGCCCTCCGCCGGACTCAGGCTGGACGCGCGAATCACCGACTCTCTGACGTCTTCCACCAGATGCTGGGCGCCCGGCGGGCGAAGCCAGACGAGGTCCGGATGGGGCGACGGATCGAGGAGGGCTCGCCGCCGCGCATCATCCGGGTCCGGTGACCCCTCGGCGAGCAGCTCGGCCGCGAACGCCCGAGCCGCGGCCGCCTTGCCGGCGCCGCGCGGGCCACGGAAGATGTAGGCGTGGCCCGGGGAGGCGAGGGCGGCCACCAGGGCTGCGCGCGCCCGCGGCTGGTGGCGGGTCGCTTCGGCCAGCGCCTGCGGTATCGCCGGACTGCTCGCAGCGTCCTGGGTCATGAAACGGGTCGCGCTGACGCGCGCCCTCGCATCGGGACTGCTTCGATCTCGGCGAGCACGGCCGCGTGGACCGCGTCGCGCTCACCATCGGCGTCCACGACCCGGATGCGCTCGGGGTGCCGCCGCGCGATCTCGTCGTAGCCCGCGGCCACGCTCCGCTGCAGCTCGATGCCCTCCTCCTCGAAGCGATCCGCCTGACGCCGGCCGATCCGTGTCGCCGCGCGCTCGGGATCGATGCGCAGCAGGATCGTCAGATCGGGCCAGACGCCCCCGGTTGCCAGGTCGCAGATCTCCTCGACCCGCTCGGCGCCGAGCCCTCTGGCGGCGCCCTGGTAGGCGACGCTCGAATCGCTGAAACGGTCACAGACCACGTCTCGGCCCGCCTCCCGGGCGGGTCCGACGACCTGAGCGACCAGCTCCGCGCGTGCGGCGCAGAACAGAAGCAGCTCGGCGAGCGGGTCCAGCTCGAGTGCCGGATCCTTGAGAATCTGACGGATCCGCTCCCCCGCCTCGGTGCCGCCCGGCTCGCGCACCAGGAGGACCTCATCGCCGAGCGCTCTGGCGAGCAGCTTGGCCTGCGTGGTCTTCCCGGAGCCGTCGATTCCCTCGAGCGAGATGAACATCTGCGATCAGGCTAACCCTCGCTCGGCCCCGGATCCTGTTCGGCGTTCGTATTACCTGCAACCCGCGAGTTTTTCCCCGCGCGTCTGTGGGTAGCGCCGGGATACCGCAAAGGAGAGGAGTGAAGATGCTGTTCGAGGCCCCAGGAACGGAAGAGCCCGATGAGGGCACCGGCACCGAGGAAGGTGGCGGCGACGGCGGCCAGGAAGGCGGCGGTGACGAGGGCGGAGGCGAGGAGAGCGCCTGAGCTCAGCTGCTGAGCACTGACCGCAGCGGGGCGGCCCTTGGGCCGCCCTTTCGCTTTCCGGGGCCGATTGACCACCGAGAGGCCAACCGGCGCCTCATGCATCCGGCCCGAATACTGGGTAGCGCGATGGCTGCCTCGAAAAAGCCCAGCAACGGCGCACGGGCGCGCTCGACTCGCTCGAGCGCGGCCAGGAAGCCCGCAGCCAGGAAGACCGCGCCGAAGCCGGCGAGCAACGCCGAGGCCACCACTGAGTCGAATGGGACAGGAAAGACGGCTGCGGCCGCAAAGGCCGAGGCCACCGAGTCCAGCCTGCGCCCACCGCGCCGAGGCGGCTTCGCACGCTGGTTCTCGGTCGGCGCACTGCTCTCGGGAGTTGTCCTCGTGATCTCGTGATCGCCTCAGGGGGCAAGGACAACGGCAACAACGCGAGGGTCGCCGACACGATTCCCACCATCAACACGGCGCCCGCCGCGCCGGCAGTCGAGTCCCCCCCGGACACGACTCCGACGATCACCGCTCCGCCGGTCACCGCTCCCGCAGTCAAGACACCACCCGCTGCTGCACCGGCGGCCCCGCAACCCGCCAACCGGACGGTCAAGTGCGACCCGATCGTCGGCAGCGGCAACCTGAACGGCGGCAAGACCTACCCGGTGACCTCCTCGGCGTCCAGCGCACGCCCGACCGGTTGCGGCGAGGCCCACTCCGTCCTGCTCAGCGCCCTGAGCACGGGCAGCACGACGGTCAGCGGCTGGAACTGCAAAACGGACACGAGCGGCGACCCGATCGCCGTCTGCAGGTCGGGCGGCCGCACCATCCTGGCCCGCGGCTGACACCTCTCCGCGAGTGATAGCTTCGCTCGGGCACCGAGAGGAGAAGGCGATGGAGTCGAAGGGGATTGATCCGGTTGAGTTCCGGGGCGCGCAGCGAGAGCAATGGGATCACGCCGCGACGGGGTGGAAGAAATGGTCGGGCTGGTTCGACAACCATGCGGGCGTCGTCAGCGAGAGGCTGGTTGCACTCGCCGGGATCGAGCCCGGCAGCAGGGTCCTGGACGTCGCCGCAGGCCTCGGCGAGCCTGCTCTGACGGCTGCCAGGAAGGCCGGGCCGGACGGGGCCGTGGTGGCCACCGACATCTCGGCGGAGATGCTGGCCTGTGGCCGCGAGCGTGCGGCGGACGCCGGGATGAGCAACATCGAGTTCATGAACTCCGACGCGTCGGCGCTCGACTTCCCTGCCGAGAGCTTCGATGCCGCGGTCTCCCGGTGGGGCATTATCTTCGAGCCGGATGGGGAGGGAGCGGCGGAGCGCGTTCGTGGCTTCCTCAAGCCGGGGGCGCGGATGGCGATCAGCTCCTGGGGTTCCCCGGAGCGCGCGCCCATGATCGGGACCCCGATGCGGACAGCAATGGAGCGGCTCGACGTTCCGCCACCGCCGCCGGGCACCCCGGGACCGCTCTCACGCCCGACGCCGGAGGCCATCGGCGGCCTGCTCGAGGGCGGCGGCTTCTCCGACATCCAGGTGGAGGAGATGGACATCACTTTCGAGTGGGAGTCGCCCGAGCAGTTCAGCGTCTACGTCCGGGAGAACATCGCTCCGGTCACAAGGATGGTCGAGGCCCATCCCCAGGCCGTTCAAGAGGAGGTCTGGACGGCGATCGCCGACTCGGTCCGGGACCAATCTGAGAACGGCGGCACCGTGCGCCTGACCAACCAGGTGCTGCTGGCGTCCGGGAAGGCCTAGCGCGGCCCGACGTGCCGGAGGAACAGCACCGCCCCGCTCTGACTGAGATTGCGGGCGCTAGCTCTTCGCGCGCGGCGTCGACTTCGAGCGCGAGCCGTTCTTGGCCCTGGAGCCGTTTTGCCGGATTCTTGGCCTTCGCGCCGTTCTTCGCCTTCGGCCCATTGCCACGGGCGCGCTTCACCCTGGTGGCCGAAGCCTGTCCGGCGATCCTCTCCGCCTCCTTGACGGCCTCCTCGTCCTTCGCCTCATCGTCGACCGCCTTGCCGTCCTTCTCCGCGGCCTCGGCGGCTTCCTTGGCGGCCTTGGCCGCCTCTCGCTCCGCGCGGCGGCGCTTCATCTCCGCCATCGAGGGGCACTCGTCATTGAGGCAAAGCTTCCAGGGGCGGCCGCGCCAGGGCACGACCTGGAGTCGCGGCGTGCGGCCGCAGACGGAGCAGACGTCCTCGATCTTGTAGAGGCCGCGGACCCGCTGCGGCAGCGGGAAGGTCTGATCGCAGGAGTCGGGCGAGTCGGGGTTGTCCCCGTCCCAGCCCGCGCAGCCGACGAAGCGCTTGCCTGACTTGCGCGCCTTGATGATCCGCAGCATGTTGGGCGAGCCGTCCTCCTGCTTGCGGCCCGCCTCCTCGCAGACGATGCACGGGCCGAGAATGCGGTCCTGGTCCATACCGGCCCAGACCTCGCGGGCGAACTTGCGCCACTTGGCGTCCTCGTCCTCGGTCTTGACGTCGTCCCCCATCTCGTCGAAGGCGGAGCGCAACATGTCGCGGCTGTCCTTGAGCACCTCGTCCTTGGTCATCTCGCCGGCGGCGATCTGATCCATCTCCGCCTCCATCTCCGCGGTCATGTCGGGCGTAGCCATGCGCGGCACGTAGTGCTCGAATGCCTTCGACATCGCTATCCCCGTCTCCGACGGCTCCGGCGGGTTGTTGAAGACATAGCCGCGGTCGTAGAGCTTCTGGATGATGTCCGCGCGCGTCGCCTTGGTGCCGAGGCCGCGCTCCTCCATCATCTCGATCAGCTTGCCCTGGGAGATCCGGGGCGGCGGCGGGGTCTCCTTGCCCTCCATTTCGACCCCTTCGAGGGTCAGCTCCTGGCCCTCCTCGAGCTTGGGGATCTCGGTGTCGGCGGAGCGAGCGTACGTGTAGATGGCCGCATAGCCCGGATCCAGCACGACCGAGCCGCGAACGAAGTAGGTCTCACCCGATTCGGCCAAGAGGGCGTCCCCTTAAACGCGGTCTCGATGTTGGCCCGGGTCGACTCGGTGACCATCGGCGGCGAGAAGGTCGCCAGGAAGCGGCGGGCGACCAGCTCGTAGACCCGGCGATGTGCCTCGGAGCGCGCCTCGAGGCGGTGGGGATTGACCGCCTGGGTCGGATAGATCGGCGGGTGGTCGGTGGTCTCCTTCTTGCCGCGGGTCGGCTCCAGCGAGCGCCCGTCGAGCAGGAAGTCCGCGGCCTTGAAGTCCTCGATCCCGACCAGCTGCTGGACCAGCTCCTTGGTGTCGAGGGACTTCGGGTAGACGGTGTTGTCGGTCCGGGGATAGGAGATGTAGCCGTCCATGTAGAGGTCCTCGGCGATCCGCATCGCCCGCGATGGGGTGATGCCGAGCCGGCTGGACGTGTCGGTGGTGAAAGCAGTGGTGTTGAGGGGAGTCGGCGGCTTGCGGGTGCTCTTCCGCGCCGTGATCTCCTTGACCGTTCCGGGGGTCTTCGAGTTGGCGACCGCGGCCTCGGCCTCCTCCTTCTTCCAGAACTTGTCAGTGGTGTGCTCTGCGACGAAATCGCCATCGGAGTGGCCGAACCTCGCGCTCACCTCCCAGAACGGCTCGGGTACGTGCGCGCGCCGCTCGAGCTCGCGCTGCACGATGATGCCGAGGGTCGGGCTCTGCACCCGGCCGACGGAGAGGAAGTTGGAGCCGAAGCGACGCGTGGCCATCGAGACCGAGCGCGTCAAGGTCGCACCCCAGATCAGATCCATGTCCTGGCGCGCGGCACCGGCGTTGGCGAGTGGCATCGAGAGCTCGTCGAGATTCGCGAAGGCTCGCTCGATCTCGTCCTTGGTGAGCGCGGAGTAGCGGGCGCGCTTCACCGGGCTGCCGTCCTCGTGCACGCCCTCGGCGGTGGCCAACTCGGGGTTGGCGGCGACGACCTCCTGCAGCGCCTCCAGGCCGATCAGCTCGCCCTCGCGGTCGTAGTCGGTCGCGATCACGATGTCGTCGGCGTCCGCGGCCACCTTCTTCAGGGCGCGCACGACGTTCTTGTCCGTCGGCTCCTTGATCAGGTCCGCGTCGATCAGGTCGCGCGGATTCGTCGCCTGCCAGTTGTTGTACGACTCGGGGAACGCGGGGTTGAGGACGTGACCCTTCAGCCCGATCGTCATGTGGTCGCCTGAGTCGTCAGACCACTCGTAGTACGGGGTCTTATATGAGGCGCTCTCCTTCGCGGTGCCGCCGCTCAGGATCTCCGCGATCTTCTTCGCGCTGTTGTTCTTCTCTGTGACTATCAGTCGCATTTAGGCCCTCCACGGTAGCCGCGACTCAAGATGCCCCCTCGATTCGGTGCGAGAGCGCTCCGACTGGAGCAACCCCTCTTACGTTGGGCCGATGCGGTCGGCGAGAGTAGCAGGGGGATCTCACATTCCCGGCAGGTTCGCCCGTAGGCTGCCGGGCGTGAAGTCCGTGGTCACAGGCGGCGCCGGGTTCATCGGCTCGCATCTGGTCGACGCTCTCGTCGGGCCGTGGCGACGAGGTGCTCGTGCTCGACGACTTCTCGAGCGGCAAGCGCGAGAACCTCACCGAGGCGCTCGAGGAGGGGGTGGCCGCCACCGAGCTCGACGTCGCAGACGCCAAGGCGCTCTTTGCCGTGATCGATGCGTTCCGTCCCGACAGCGTCTTCCACCTCGCAGCCCAGATCGACGTGCGCCGCTCCATGGCGGACCCGGGCTTCGACGCCCGCCTCAACGTTGCAGGCACCGTGAACGCACTCGAGGCGGCCGCCCGCGCCGACGCCTCCAGGTTCGTCTTCACCTCCACCGGTGGCGCCATATATGGAGAGGGCGCGGAGCGGACGGACGAGCTCCCCTTCGCCGAGACGGCGCGCTGTGAGCCGCTCTCCGTCTACGGCCAGAGCAAGCTCGCCGCCGAGGGCTATATCGACCTCTACGCCCGCACCCGCGATCTCTCCGGCGGGACCGTGCGCCTGGGCAACGTCTACGGCCCCCGGCAGGACCCCGCGACCGAGGCCGGCGTTGTCGCGATCTTCTGCGAGGCCGCCCGCGACGGCGCGCCGGCCCACGATCTTCGGCGACGGCGAGCAGACCCGCGACTACATCCACGTGTCCGATGTGGTGGCCGCGCTGCTCGCCATGGAGGGAAGCGAGGAGCAGGGCCCGCTCAACGTGGGGACGGGGGTCGAGATGACGGTCCTCGAGCTCGCCGAGAGTGTCGGGCGCTCGGCGGGCCGGGACGACTTCGATCCCGAGTTCGCGCCCGCGCGTGCCGGTGAGATCCAGCGGACGGTGATCGACCCGGCCGTGGCCGCGGAGCGCCTGGGCTGGCGCCCCGAGCGCAACATCGATAGCGGCCTCGAGCAGACACTCACGGCCGACGCCTGAGCACCACTAATCTCTGGCCAATGCCCGCACAGGCCTTCGAGGGCAAGGAGTGCGTCTGCCAGTTCCGCCGCGGCATCTGCGACCAGAGCTGCGTGCGCGACATGCTCGAGACCCCCTTCTACATGGCGGCGATCAAGCTCAAGGGGCGGCCCTGCCTGGTGGTCGGCGGCGGCGAGGTGGCGCTCGAGAAGGTGGAGGGCCTGCTGCTCTGCAACGGGGACGTCCGCGTGGTGGCCCCGCAGGTCGTCCCCGAGCTGGCGAAGTACGCCGCCGAGGGCTCGATCGCCTGGGAGGAGCGCGCTTCCATGACGGCGACCTCGATGGCACGTTTCTCGCCATCGCCGCAACCAACGACACCGACGTGAACATCGCCGTCTCCGAGGGCGCGGAGCGCCGCACGATGCTCGTCAACGTGGTGGACGTGCCGCCGCTCTGCAACTTCATCCTGCCGGCGATCGTGCGCAGCGGCCCGCTCGCGATTGCGATCTCGACCGCAGGTGCCTCCCCCGCACTGGCCAAGCGCATGAAGCGTGAGATTGCGGAATCCTTCGGCGAGCCGTACGCGCGGCTGGCGGTCATCCTCAATGACCATCGTGGCTGGGCCAAGGCGACGCTGCCCACCTATCAGGACCGCAAGGAGTTCTTCGAGGGCATCGTCAACGGGGACCCCGACCCGGTCGAGCTGATCAAGCAGGGACGCGAGGACGAGGTTCTGCGCCTGATCGAGGAGACGAAGGCCAAGTACCCGGCGGCGCTGGGCGCGTCCGCCTAGCGTTCGATGCCGCAATCGGCGGGAGATCGCGCGCGCCTCGGCGTGCGCTCGACCACGCAGCCGGAAGCTCAGCCCGCAGGCAGGGCGAAGATCGCGACTGCCGCGTACTGCACCGCGGCGGCGGCGATCACCAGCACGTGGAAGATCTCGTGATAGCCGAACACCTGCGGTCGCGGGTCCGGCTTGCGGCGGGCGTAGACCACCGCTCCCACCGAGTAGAGCGCGCCGCCGAGCGCGATCAGCCCGACGCCGACCGGTCCGATCTCATCCCAGAGCTGCGGGAGGGTGACGATCGCCACCCAGCCGGTGCTCAGGTAGATGACGGACGTGACCCAGTAGGGAGCGCTGATCCAGACCAGATTCAGGACCAGACCGGCCGCGGCCGTGGCCCAGACGACGATCAGGACCAGGTTCGCCAGGGTCCCGTGCATGACGAGCAGGGCGAACGGCGTATACGTGCCGGCGATGAAGATGAAGATCGTCGTGTGGTCGAGGCGGCGCATCCACTGCCTCACCTCCGGCGTCCAGGTGACCCGGTGGTAGAGGGCACTGGTGCCGAGCATCGCGGAGAGCGAGAAGGCGTAGACCGACATCGCGATCACCTCGCGGGCGCCGCTCGCGGCGAGGATCAGAGCCGCGCCGGCGCCCAGCGACACGAAGAACGCCCACTGGTGGGAGACGCCGCGCAGACGTGGCTTCTGCGAGAGCTTCTGGGCTGCGGCCTGGGCGGCCAGCGCCGCGGTCTCGCGCGCCGCGGCCATCTGCTTTCCGGCGGCATCCCGAGCGGCACCGAAGCGCTCGCCCGCCTCTGCCTTGGCGCTGCCGAGTCGCTCGCCGGCCGCCCCGGCGGCATCGCGAGCCGCCCCGAGCGGGTCCGGACCGGACTGCGTTTCGTCGCCCGCCGTCGCCATCGTGAGAACCATAGCCAGGGAGGGCGCGCCGCAGGTGAGCCCGGCGCCGCCCTGTCGCTCTAAGCGCCTTCGCGAGCAGCTAGCTCGAAGACCGCAGCCAGACCGACCAGGGGCGAACCGACTCGATTGTCAGCAGCTCCTCGGGCCAGGGGTCCTCGGCAAGGCGGCCGCGCACGGTCTCCTCATCCGGGGCGTCGATCACCAACAGCGTGTTCTCCCCGTCGCCCTCGCCGATCGGGCCACCGAGCAGCACGAATCCCTCGTCCGCAAGCCCGTCCATGAAGGCGGCGTGTTCCTCCCATCCCTCCTGCTCGCGGCGGCCGCGCGAGTGATCCCAGGCCGGCCCTTTGCCCCGTTCGACCAGGAAGTAGTCCGCCACCGGCTGAGACTACAAAGCAGCTCCGCGGGCCGCTCCCACAACGTCTGAGCACTAGATGTAGTGTTCCTCTTCACTATCGGTGTTCGCCGAACACTAGGTCTCGGTACACTCTGACGAGTGAACTGTTCCCGCTGCGACTCCCCCACCAAGACTCTCGAGACCCGGCGCGTCCCCGACGGCGCGGTGCGCCGCCGGCGGGAGTGCCCCTCCTGCGGCCATCGCTTCACCACCTACGAACGAGCGGTCCCCGAGGCACTCGAGGTGGTCAAGCGCGACGGCCGCCGGCAGCCCTTCGATCGGGCCAAGCTGCTCCGCAGCCTCAACGGCGCCACCCACAAGCGGAAGCTCGATCCGCGAAAGCTCGGACTCCTCGCCGACCGCGTCGAACGCGAGGTCCGGGATGCGGGCGGCGAGCTGAGCGCGGCGCGAATCGGCGAGATCTGTCTCGACGGATTGCGAAAGCTCGACCACGGGGCCTATCTGCAGTTTGCGGGAACTCTCCCGGATGGCGCTCGGAGCGAATCGTGAAAATCCCCGCAAATAACGAATTAGCTGGGCCCCGGTTCCGTCCGAAGCGCGGAGGATGCTCCGGAGCTCACCCCGAAAGCGGAGCGAGAGGAGAAAACTGATGCCGAGGGCCACTTCCAAGGCAGGGACGACGACCGAGAAGGGCCTCGTCATCGAACGCCGGTTCTCGACCGCCGGTGTGCATCCCTACGACGAGCTCGAGTGGGAGACGCGGGACGCGATCATCGGCGATCCGCAAGCTGAGGGCGGTCCCGCCTTCGAGCAGCGCGGCGTCGAGTTCCCGAAGACCTGGTCGCAGAACGCCACCAACATCGTCGCCCAGAAGTACTTCCGCGGGCAGCCTGGGTCCCCGGAGCGAGAGACTTCCGTCAAGCAGATGGTCAGCCGCGTCGCCGACCGGATCGCCGAGGTGGGGCGCGAGTCCGGCTACTTCGCGAGCGATGAGGACGCCGACGCCTTCGACGCCGAGCTCACCTCGATCCTGGTCAACCAGAAGGCGGCGTTCAACTCGCCGGTCTGGTTCAACGTCGGCTGGAAGGAGCCGGGGCAGGAGCAGGCGTCGGCCTGCTTCATCCTCTCGGTCGAAGACGACATGGACTCGATCCTCTCCTGGAACACGAAGGAGGGGATCATCTTCAAGGGCGGCTCCGGCTCGGGGATCAACCTCTCCAGGATCCGCGGCTCGATGGAGCCCCTCTCCAAGGGCGGGATCGCCTCGGGCCCGGTCAGCTTCATGCGCGGCGCCGACTCCTGGGCAGGCGCGATCAAGTCCGGTGGGGGCACGCGTCGCGCGGCCAAGATGGTCGTCCTCGACATCGACCACCCGGACATCGAGAAGTTCATCTGGTGCAAGGCCGATGAGGAGAAGAAGGCCGCCGCACTGAAGGCAGCCGACTTCGACATGCGGCTCGACTCCGATGCCTTCGCCTCGGTCCAGTTCCAGAACGCCAACAACTCGGTCCGCGTCACCGACGAGTTCATGGAGGCCGTCGCCAACGACGACGACTGGGACCTGATCGCACGCACCGACGGCAAGCCGACGAAGACCGTCAAGGCGCGCGAGCTGATGAACCAGATCGCCGACGCCGCCTGGCAGTGCGCCGATCCCGGCATCCAGTACGACACCACGATCAACCGCTGGCACACGGACCCGAACACCGGTCCGATCACCGCCTCGAACCCGTGCTCGGAGTACATGTCGATCGACGACTCGGCCTGCAACCTGGCGTCGCTCAACCTGATGAAGTTCCGCAACGAGGACGGGAGCTTCAACGTCGACGACTTCACCCACGCGGTGGACATCGTCTTCCTCGCGCAGGAGATCCTGGTCGGCTTCTCCAGCTATCCGACCGAGCAGATCACCGAGAACGCGAGGGCGTTCCGCCAGCTCGGCCTCGGCTACGCCAACCTCGGCGCCCTGCTGATGGCGGAGGGGTTGCCGTACGACTCGGCCGAGGGCCGTGCCCTGGCCGGATCGATCACGGCGCTGATGACCGGGCGTGGGTACCGGATGTCCGCCCAGATCGCAGCCACCACCGGGCCCGTACGACGGCTACGAGGTGAACCGCGAGCCGCACAACCAGGTGATGCGGATGCACCAGTCCGCCGCGTACGAGATCGAGGACGAGCTGGTCGAGGAGCCCCTGCTCCACGCCGCCCGCGAGTCTTGGGACGAGGCCGTTGCGCTCGGCGAGCAGCACGGCTACCGCAACGCGCAGGCGACCGTCCTCGCCCCGACGGGGACGATCAGCTTCCTGATGGACTGCGACACCACCGGGATCGAGCCGGACTTCTCGCTGGTCAAGTTCAAGGAGCTGGTCGGCGGTGGCCAGATGAAGATCGTCAACGGCTCGGTCAACCTGGCGCTCGAGACGCTCGGCTACTCGCAGTCCGAGATCGAGCAGATCGACGCCTACATCAACGAGCACAACACGATCATCGGGGCGCCCGGCCTGAAGGACGAGCACCTCCCGATCTTCGACGTGGCTGTCGGCGAACGCTCGATCTCGCACACCGGCCACATCGACATGATGGCCGCGGCGCAGCCGTTCCTCTCGGGCGCGATCTCGAAGACCGTCAACCTGCCCGAGACGGCGACGATCTCCGACATCGCCGACGCCTATGCGGACGGCTGGAAGAAGGGCCTCAAGGCCCTTGCGATCTACCGCGACGGCTCGAAGACCGCCCAGGCGCTGAAGACCGACGCCGGCGAGAAGAAGTCCAAGCCGGCCGAGGACCCGAAGCCGCTGCGGAAGAAGATGCCGCGCGAGCGGGAATCGATCACCCACAAGTTCCGGATCGGCATGCAGGAGGGCTACATCACGGCCGGCAAGTACCCGGACGGGTCGGTCGGCGAGATCTTCCTGACCGACATCGGCAAGGAGGGCTCGACGATCAAGGGCCTGATGAACGCCTTTGCGACCGCGATCTCGATCGGCCTGCAGTACGGCGTGCCGCTCGAGGACTTCGTCAGGAAGTTCAGCTACATGCGCTTCGAGCCGGAGGGGATCACCACCAACCCGGAGATCCCATTCGCCAAGTCGATGCCGGACTACATCATGCGCTGGCTCGCCAGCCGCTTCATCGAGGACACCGACTACCTCGAGAACCTCGGCATCCTCACCGATGAGGTCCGGGCGAAGAAGGAGGCCCAGCAGGCTTTCCCGATCGAGGAGACCAACGGTCACTCGAACGGCGAGGGCAACGGCAACGGCTCGACCAACGGCGAGGCCAAGGCGAACGGCTCAGCGAAGTCCGAGGCCGAAGCCAAGCCGGCAACGACGGCGCTCACCGACACCCCGCCGGTCGTCCCGGCGAAGATGGGCGCCGATCTCGAGCTGGGCCCGGCCTGCGACCAGTGCGGAGGCATGATGCAGCGCACGGGCTCCTGCTACACGTGCTCGAGCTGCGGCAACAACACCGGCTGCGGCTAGGTGTAGAGCGTCACTCGGATGTCCTTTGTGACGCCAAGCGGCGTCCCACTCGTAGCGGGTAGTTGTCACCGTCGCGCGAGCGCGGAACTTCCACCGTACTCTGGGGCGAACCCGATGGAGGTTGATTGAGATGGCGACGATCCTCTGTGTGCTCTACGACGATCCGGTGGACGGCTACCCGCCGGAGCTACGCCGCGCGACGAGATCCCGAAGATCGAGCGATATCCGGACGGGCAGACGACGCCGACCCCCGAGGCGGTCGACTTCACCCCGGGCGAGCTGCTCGGCATGCGTCTCGGGCGAGCTCGGCCTGCGCAAGTTCCTCGAGAGCGGCGGGCCACGAGCTGATCGTCACCGCCGACAAGGACGGGGAGGACTCCGAGTTCGAGCGCGAGCTGCCCGAGGCCGAGGTCGTGATCTCCCAGCCCTTCTGGCCCGCCTACCTGACCGCCGAGCGGATCGCCAAGGCCCCGAATCTGAAGCTTGCGATCACCGCAGGGATCGGCTCAGACCACGTCGATCTGCAGGCGGCGATCGAGCACGGGCATCACCGTCGCCGAGGTCACCTACTGCAACTCGCATCAGCGTCGCCGAGCACGTGGTGATGATGATCCTGGCGCTGGTGCGCAACTACATCCCCTCCTACCAGATCGGTCGTCGACGGCGGCTGGAACATCGCCGACGGCGCCTCTCGCGCCTACGACCTCGAGGGGATGCAGGTCGGCACGGTGGCGGCGGGCCGGATCGGCTCGGCGGTGCTGCGGCGGCTTGAAGCCATTCGACGTCGGGCTCCACTACACGGACCGCCACCGCGCTTCCCATGGAGGTCGAGAAGGAGCTGGGGGTCACCTACCACGAGACGCGTCGAGCGCATGGTCGCCGGTCTGCGACGTAGTGACGATCAACGCGCCGCTTCACCCCGAGACCGAGCACCTCTTCGACGACCAGATGATCGGGCAAGATGAAGCGCGGCGCCTACATCGTCAACACCGCCCGCGGCAAGATCTGCGACCGCGACGCGATCGTTCGGGCGCTGCGAGTCGCGGCCAGCTCGCCGGCTATGCGGGCGACGTCTGGTTCCCTCAGCCGGCGCCGCAGGACCATCCCTGGCGGACCATGCCGTACCACGGCATGACCCCGCACATCTCGGGGACCAGCCTCTCGGCGCAGGCCCGCTACGCCGCCGGCACCAGGGAGATCCTCGAGTGCTTCTTCGCCGGACGCCCGATCCGCGAGGAGTACCTGATCGTGGAGAGGCGGCAAGCTGGCGGGAGCCGGCGCGCACTCCTATAGCGAGGGCGTCGGCCACGGAAGGCTCGGAGGAGGCGGCGCGCTTCAACCGGTGAGCAGGACCCTGGACGAAGCTTGCCCCGGACATAGGTCCGCGCTACGGTCAGAGAGATCTCCCTGAATGGACTCAGGGTGCAAAGGAGGAGACCGTGGCTAAGAGCATGACGCTGGACGCCGCTCAGAAGGTCGTCGAGGGCGCGCGCGCCAAGGCCGACGAGATCGGTGTGCCGATGAACATCGCCGTCGTCGACGACGGCAACAACCTGACCGCGTTTGCGCGCATGGACGGCGCCTGGCTGGGCTCCATCGACATCGCCCAGAACAAGGCGTACACCGCCCGGTCATTCGACATGTCGACGAAGGACCTAGCGCCACTTGCCCAGCCGAACCAGCCCCTCTTCGGCATCGACGCGAGCAACCAGGGGCAGTTGATCATCTTCGCCGGTGGCATCCCGCTGCAGGACGGCGACGACATCGTAGGCGCGATCGGCGTCAGCGGCGGCAGCGTGGAGCAGGACCACGAGGTTGCCGAAGCCGGCGTCGCGGCGTTCTAGCGGAGGAACATCATGGCCGACAACAGAGGCGTTGCCTACATCGAGCCGGGCAAGGTAGAGGTCCAGAACATCGACTTCCCGGAGTTGGAGCTGAAGGACGGGCCCGGAGTGCATCCCGACAACGTCGGGCGCATGACTCCCCACGGGGTCGATCATGCGGATCGTCTCGACGAACATCTGCGGCTCGGATCAGCACATGGTCCGCGGGCGCACGACCGCGCCTGAGGGGCTGATCCTCGGCCACGAGATCACCGGCGAGGTGATCGAGGCCGGGCCCGGGGTCGAGTTCATCAAGGAGGGCGACCTTTGCTCGGTGCCCTTCAACATCGCCTGCGGCCGCTGCCGCACTTGCAAGGAGGGGGACACCGGCGTCTGCCTCAACACCAATCCCGATCGCCCCGGAGCGGCCTACGGCTACGTCGACATGGGTGGCTGGGTCGGCGGTCAGGCCAACTACGTGATGGTCCCCTACGCCGACTGGAACCTGCTCAAGTTCCCCGACAAGGACCAGGCGATGGAGAAGATCCTCGACCTGACGATGCTCAGCGACATCTTCCCCACCGGCTACCACGGCTGCGTCAGCGCGGGCGTGACCTCGGGCTCGACGGTCTACATCGCGGGGGCGGGACCGGTGGGGCTCGCCGCCGCCCACTCCGCCCAGTTCCTGGGGGCGGGGGTGGTGATCGTCGGCGATCTGATTCCCGAGCGCCTGGAGCAGGCCCGCTCGTTCGGCTGCGAGACAGTCGATGTCTCCGAGGGCGAGCCCAAGGATCAGATCGAGCAGATCCTTGGCGTTCCGGAGGTGGACTGCGCCGTAGACGCCGTCGGTTTCGAGGCGCGCGGCCACGGCGAGGAGGGCTCGGCGGTCGAGGAGCCCGCCACGGTGATCAACTCGATCATGGATCTGACCAGGGCCGCCGGCAAGCTCGGCATTCCGGGCCTCTATGTCACCGGCGATCCCGGAGCTGCCGACGAGGCTGCCAAGGTGGGGTCGCTCTCGATCCGGATCGGCCTCGGCTGGGCGAAGTCCCACGGCATCACCACCGGCCAGTGCCCGGTGATGCGCTACCACCGCGGACTGATGAACGCGATCCTGAACGACCGGGTCGAGATCGCCAAGGCGGTGAACGCGACCGTGATCACGCTCGACGAAGCGCCCCAGGGCTACAAGGACTTCGACTCAGGGGTCGCCCGCAAGTACGTGCTCAACCCCAACGAATTGATCAAGGCCGCCTGAGCCAGGCCGTTAGCTTTGCTACTACGAGACCACGAGTGCGTCAATGCGGGCTATCGCGGTCAGTGCCGCTAAGCGAGCGGGGAAACGACTGCGTACGCAGGTCACCAAGGACGAGGACGGCACCGAGGCCCTGATTGTTCAGGCGATTGACTAGCCGGCGCGACCCGGGAGTTCGGCCGTTGGGCTTCCTATAAGCCCGCTTGTACTTCTCGGCTATCGATCGGATTTGCCCTTGCGCAGGTCGACCAAGCACTAGTACCGTCGGACCTGGACAGCTGATGACGCGTCATTTGACATTCGGATGACGCTCTACAGCTAGGAGCCACCGGACAGCAGCGCTTCGAAACGCCGGCGAACGCCGGCGTTTCTCTTGTGTAACGAGTGTCGCCAATCCCGCCGGAGGGCGCCTGCGTAGTACCCGTTGAAGGGGCACTGGGGACAAGCATAGGAAGACAGCATCATGAATCGCAGACGTGGCTCCATCCTGAGCTCATGGCCGTGCCAGTGCTCGCCATCGGTCTGGCGGCGTGCGGCGGCAGCAGCAATAGCTCCTCGAGCACTGACGGCTTCGAATGCCGCGCAGACGACGGCGAGCAGCTCCGACACCGTCTCGACGAAGTCGGTCGGCGGCGTCGGGACCGTGCTCGTCGATTCGAAGGGCGACGTGCTCTACACCAACAACCAGGACACCGCCTCCAAGATGGCCTGCACCGCCTCGTGCCAGAGCATCTGGCCGGCGCTGATGGCGCCGTCGGGCGGCCAGCCGACCTCCTCCGACTCGGCCGTGCAGGCGAAGCTCGGCGTCTCCCAGGGGCAGGTCACCTACAACGGCAAGCCGCTCTACACGTTCGTGCAGGACAGCCCCGGACAGGCCACCGGCAACGGAGCCATGGACAGCTTCGGCGGCACGTCCTTCACCTGGACCGCAGCGACCGCCGGCAGCTCCGCAGCGACCACCGGCAGCTCCGCGGCGGGCGCCGGCTCGGCCGCGGCGACGACCACCACCGGCTCGTCCGGCGGTTCGTCGGGCGGGTACGGCTACTAGTCGCCCGAGAGCAGTTCGGCCGCGCTCGTCACCTCGGCATAGCCGTCGGCGAGCGCGGCCATGAACGCCGCGTGCACCACCGCGCCCGGCACGTCCACCCCGTTGAACTCGAGGTCCGGGGCGGCGCAGGCATCGTGAACGACCGTCGGTGAAAAACCCTGGTCCGCCGCGGCGCGAACGGTCGCGTCGACGCACATCGAGCTCATCATCCCGGCGACCACGAGATCGGCGGTTCCCCGGTCACGGAGCTCCTCCGCCAGCGCGGTGTCGACGAAGGAGTTCGGACTCGCCTTTTCGAGCACGAGCTCGCCGTCGGCCGGCGCCACCGAGGGATGTATCTCGATTCCCTCGGTCCCCGGCCGCATGAACTCCGCTTCAGCGCGCATCCCAGACGTGCTTCATGTGAATGATCGGGTCGCCGGCCTCGCGGAATGAGTCCAGAACACGGCGCGCGGCGGACGCCGCGGCCTCGGGCTCCACGAGCGGATAGGCGCCCCCGGGGAAGTAGTCGCGCTGGATGTCGATGATCAGGAGCGTCCGCGAGTTCGCCATGGCAGCCCGAGGCTACTAGCGGGCGGTTTTCCCTCGCTGTGCGGGACTTGCCGACCGGTTACCAAGAAAGGGCCTTGCCGCGGCCCTCCAAAACGGAGTACTTTCGACACACGTGTTGCGTAGGCAAGGGCGCAGGACTCTGGAGGCTTTGGTCGATGCTGGCCTGGACGTCACTCGCGGGCGTCCGCTGGACGGCGACGGCGTCCTCTTGCGCTGCCTGCCGTGGCTGACGGCCGGCCTGCTCGCCTGCACCTTCCTGCCGCTGCTCTCGGACTGGCCGAGCACCGGCGACGTGATCGCTCTGTCCCTGGTTCCGATCATCGTCGGCAGCGCACTCCTCCTGCCGTGGGAGCGGCTTCCGACCTGGGTGCAGGCGGTTCCGCCGATGCTCCCGTTCGTCATGGTGGCGCTGGTCCGCGCATCCCACGAGAGCGTCACCGCCGCCTATACGCCGGTCGTCCTCCTCCCGGTGATCTGGTTCGCGTTCTACGGCACCCGAAAGCAGCTGCTGATCTCGGTGTTCGGGCTCGGCATCACTCTGGCCGTGCCGTCACCGGCGTTCACGGGCTATCCGGCACTCGAGCCGCTGGCCGCAGTCTTCTGGATGGCGGTCGCCGGGATCGCCGGTTTCTCCATCAACGCGCTGGTGCTCCAGCGCGAGAGGCTGCAGGCGCAGCTCGCCATGATGGCCCGCACCGACGCCCTCACCGGACTTCCGAATCGGCGGGCCTGGGACGAGGCGCTCGACCGCGAGCTCGCCCGCGCCGACCGCAGCCGCTCATCGGTCTGCGTCGCGCTCCTGGACCTCGACCACTTCAAGGAATTCAACGACCTGAACGGCCATCCCGCCGGGGACACGCACCTCAAGGAGGCCGCGGCGCTGTGGAGCTCGCGCCTCCGGTCTTCCGATCTCATCGCTCGCTACGGCGGCGAGGAGTTCGCGCTGCTGTTGACGGCGACCGAGATCTCCCAGGCGCAGGAGCTGGTCGAGATGCTGCGCGCCTGCGTCCCGAGCGGCGAGACGGTGTCTGCCGGGGTCGCCGAGTGGGATGGCGACGAATCCGGTGGGGAATTGCTGATCCGGGCGGACCGAGCGCTCTATGAGGCAAAGCGGAACGGCCGCAACCGGAGCATCGCCCTCGAGGACACCGGTCTGGCGCCGGCGCCCGAGCTCGCCTAGCTGCGCCCGTCAGCCCAACTGGCCCATCTTCGCGGCCGTCATGGCGAGCCCGGCCATCTCCACCAGCTCCCCAGCGTCCTGGTCGTCGTGGAGCTCGGCGGCGGAGAATCGGATCTCCAGGGGACGGTGGTCGGGCCGGCTGCAGGTCGAGGAGACGATCACGTCGAGGCGGTCGCGCAGCGGCGCCGTGCCCTCCACGCCGGTACCGGTGAGGATCAGAGCGAACTCATCTCCGCCCCAGCGGAAGACCTGGTCCGGATCGCGCACAGAGGAGTCCAGCGCCTTGGCGATCTCGCGCAGGCAGCGGTCGCCTTCGGCCGGGCTCCAGTGGTCGTTGACCTCCTTGAAGTTGACGATGTCGATCATCGCCACGGTCAGCGGGACCTCGATCCGGCGGGCGAGCTTCACCTGGTCAGCGAGCGCCTCATCGAAGGCGCGCCGGTTGTGGAGGCCCGTGAGGGAATCGATCCTGGCCTCCGCGCGTGCCGCCGCCTCCTCGCGGGCATGGGCGAGGCGCTGCGCCCGGATGGCGCTCATCGGGACGTTCACGCCCATCGAGAGGCCGGCGAGGATCACCATGCTGGCCAGCGAGGCGCCCGCCGCCTGGGCGTGCCACCCGTCATAGAGGAAGGGGACCACCAGGGCGAGCGCCACGAAGCCGAGGAATGCGGCGATCCGGCGGGGTGGATGGATGGCCGCGACGAAGAAGACGGGCAGCAGGATCGCGCGCTCGTACGGAGCCTCGACGCCGCCTCCGAGCCACTGCATCATCTCCAACGCCGCCACCGCGCCGTAGGCGGCCACCAGCAGCGCGTTCCAGCTCTCGAATCGGCGCCGGTGCATGCCCAGGGTGACCGCGACACCGACGGCGACGATGCCGCCGGTGACGATCCAGCCGGCCTCCCCGATCGGGTGAGTGGGCGGGCTGAGTGGGCTGAGACCGGCGATGAGCAGCGCCTGCAGGCCAAAGAGGACGCTCCCAATTCGCTGGGCGTTGTCGAGGTCACCGCCGGCGTAGGGATCCGGCTGGCGTGCGAAATATGAGCGCAGCATGGACACCAATCACAAAATCGGCCGATCGGCGCTCAGATCCATCCGCATTTTTCCGCAACGTCCTGCCAGCCGAGGGATGCGCGGCGGGGGTGGATCAGGCCGCGGCGGCGCGTTCCCAGTAGCGGTTGAGACCTGACCACTGCTGATCGGGCGGTACCGCCTGCAGCATCGCCTCCGCCGTCTCCGGATCGGCCTCATCGGCGACGCGTTCCCGGTAGCGGCGCTCGAACTGATCCGAGGAGAGCTCGCGTGCCAGCTCCCCCTGCTCGCGGAGCCGCTCTCGAACCACCGCCAGATGAGCCTCCGGCTCGGCTATCTCGCCGAAGTGTGTGAGACCGAGGCTGGTCGGCTCCCAATCCAGGATCCGTTCGATCGAGTCCTCCCAGAGCTCGAGGTCGATGTCGGGCGGAGGAGTCGGCGGCATCACGAAGTCGCTGGGAGGTATGCGAACGGCGGCGGTGTCGCCGACGAAGGCGCGCCCGGTCGGCGGATGCAGATAGCTGACGTGGTGCGAGGCGTGTCCGGGCGTATAGCGACGCGGAAGCCGAGCACCTCCTCCCCGCCGCGCAGCGGATGGAGGTTCCCCTCGGGCACCGGCGCCACCTCGCCCCAGAGGCGCTCCATCTCGTCCCCGTAGAGGCGCTCGGCGCTCGCGAGGAGCTTGGCCGGGTCGGTGAGGTGCCGGGCGCCGCGCTCGTGGACGTAGACCGGCAGCTCGGGCCAGCGTCTGACCAGGTTCCCGGAGGCCCCAGCGTGGTCGAGATGGATGTGGGTGAGCAGGAGGGCGCGCGGCTGCTCGCCGCCCAGTGCCTCGACCAGGTTGTCCATCGTGCTCGTCGGCCCGGGATCGATGAGGACGCCGTCGATCTCCCAGCAGCCGATTACCCGCTCCCGGCCCAGATGCCTGACGTCGATCAGCCTCATCCGGGGACGATGCGCGCAGCCTGCGCGGCGCGCGCGCCCGCTGCCATCGCCAGCGCCGAGCCCTGAGACCTCATCACCTCGGCGGCGGCACGCTTTCCCGACTGGATGGCGCCGTCGATGTAGCCCATCCAGCGGGTGGCGGTTTCGGTCCCCGCCCAGTGGATCCGCCCGACCGGCTCACGGAGTGACCTTCCGTAGCCGGTCCAGGCGCCCGGGCCGAGGATTCCCGCGTAGCAGCCACGCGAGTAGAGCTCGACGCTCCAGTCCTTCTCCACATATAGGACGGGATGAGCGGCGCGCCGGCCGAAGAGCCGCTGGAAGCCCTTCAGGACCGCCTCGCGGCGCTCGGCCTCCGGGAGCGCGCCGAGCTGCCGCGCCTCGCGGCCCTCCAGAAAGCCGATCAGGCCGGGGCTGCCGTTGGCGGGAGTGTTGTCGAAGACGACCTGCGTCGGGCCAGGCAGGCTGACGGCAAGCCCGCTGAGGCCGTCATCGCGCCAGAAGGCCTCCTCGTAGACGGCCATGCACTTGATCACGGAGCCCATCGGCATCCGCTGGGTGAGCTGGTCGCGCGGGCCGGGCAGGGGTGGGTCGTATTCGATCCGTGCGGCCAGTGCCGGTGGCACCGCCACGATCGCGCGCCTCGCCCTCACATCACCGGCGACCACCCCACCTGCATCCGAGCGGATCGCCCTGACCGGAGCGGAGAGCTCGACCCGCTCGGAGAGCTCCTCGGCGATCCGGGTCGAGAGCTGCTGGGTGCCGCCCGCGAGCCGGTCCTGCTGCGCCCCTCCCTCGGTGTCGAGCAGGTCGTCCCAGCCGCCGGCCGACGCCGCATAGAAGAGGACGTGCAGCAGGGAGACGTCGGCGGGCTCGACCGAGAAGACCGCCCGGCAGGCCGTGGCGAGTGCCTCGCGGGCGGTCTTCGTCCGCGCCGCGCCGCGGATCCAGGTCGCGAATGTCTGCTCGTCGAGGCGCTCGGCGTCCTCAGCCTCCCACGGAGCCTCGGCGGAGACTCGCTTGATCAGGCGCTTCAGCCGAAGGTCGGCGCGCCCATAGTCGACCATCACCAGTGGCCCGAGCATCGGGATCGTGCCGCTGTAGCGCTTCAGCTTTCCCCGGTCGGTCTCGAAGAGGTTCTTCCCGGTGGCGTGCTGGGGGTAGGTCTCGATGCCGAGCTCCTCAGCGAGGGCGAGGACCTCGTGCTGCGTCGGCCCGACCCACTGGCCGCCCAGCTCCACGACGTCCTCGGGGTGGTCGCCGACCGACTGGCTCAGGGTCCGGCCACCTACTCGATCACGTGCTTCGAGGACCCGAACATCCAGCTCTGCGCCAGTGAGCTCGCGAGCCGCGGTCAGCCCCGCAAGGCCCGCACCGACAACCACCACATCGCAGTCATGCATCGCCAGCAGTATCCCGCCTCACCGCGCGAGCAGTTCGCATGCCTCGGTGAACACCTCGGTGTGGCGATCGATGTCCGCCGCCTCGGTGGACGGCGACATCAGGGCCATGTTGTGGAACGGGGTGATCAGCACTCCTCGGTTGAGGCAGAAGAGGTGGAGGTACTCCTCGAGCTGGTGATCGGAGCCGGCCGCCGCGGCGCCTCCATTGGGGGGAGGGTCGGGCAGGAACCCATATTCGGCGCGCGCACCGAGCTGGACGACGTGCCAGGGCAGCCGGTGGCCGTCCAGGACGGCCTGCACCCCCTCGGTGAAACGCCCGGCCAGCTCGCTCATCCGCTCGAACGCCTTCTCGGTCAGGACCCGCTCGAGGGTGGCTCGGATCGCCGCTGCCGAGAGTGCGTTTCCGGCGAGGGTGCCGCCGACACCGCCCGTGTCCTCGTAGTCGGCGTCGTCCTCGGCAGTGGCTTGCTCGGCGACCTCGCCGCTCATCCCGAAGGCCCCTGCCGGGACACCGCCGGCGATCGCCTTGCCGATGGTCAGCATGTCCGGCTCGAGTCCATGGACGGCGGTGTAGCCCCCCGGCCCGGCGCTGAAGGTGTGCGTCTCGTCGATCATCAGGAGCGTCCCGGTCTCCCTGGTCAGCTCGCGCAGTGCGTCATGGAAGCCCGGCTCGGGAAGGACGATGCCGATGTTCGTCAGCGCCGGCTCGGTGAGGACGCAGGCGATTTCGTCATTCCGAAGCACCCGCTCGAGAGCTTCGACGTCGTTGAACTCGACCACCGCGGTGGTATGGACCGGATCGACCGGAGGGCCGACGTTGCCCTCTCTCGACATCGGCATTCCATCCGGGCCCACCACGATGAACGTCTCGTCGACGGTGCCGTGGTAGCAGTAGCTGAACACAAGGATGCGTTGGCGGCCGGTGATCTGCCGCGCGATCCGGATCGCGAAGCGGTTCGCATCGGTCGCCGAGAGGGTGAGCTGCCACATCGGCAGCCCAAATCGCCGCTCGAGCTCGCCGGCCGCCCAGATCGAGTCCTCGGTCGGGAGCATCAGGGTGGCGCCCTTCGCGTAGCGGTCGGCGATTGCGGCAGTGACCGGGACCGGGGCGTGTCCCGCCATCGCTCCGGTGTCGCCTAGGCAGAGATCGACGTACGAGTTCCCATCGGCGTCCGTGATCCGTGCGCCGCTCGCCTCCGTGGCGAAGATCGGATGGCCGCCGGGCCACCTCGCCATCCAGCTCATCGGCACACCCGCCAGCAGGTTTCGGCGAGCCTCCTCGAACAGCTTCCGGGACCGAGAGTGCTCTCCCGCGAACCGCTCGCGCTCCGCCTCGATCAGCGAAGTGAGTCGGTCGCGGTCGAACGCCGGGGTCATCGCTGTTTCTTACGTGATTTGACGGATTGAGGGCATTCCCGCGGGGCTATACTGATTCTTACGTGAACGTTAGATTTGGGAAGGAAGAGAGAAGCCGGTTCCGGCCCGGGGTCGGCGCCGAGCATCCCAACTACAAGTGGTGGGCATTGAGCTGCACCAGCCTCGGGATGCTCCTCGCGACCATCAACTCGGGCACGCTGATCATCGCCCTACCGGACCTGGAGCGCTCCCTCGGGACCAGTCTCCTCCAGCTCGTCTGGGTGATCCTCGCCTACATGATCTCTTCGACCGTGCTGGTGCTGACGGCGGGGCGGCTCTCCGACCTCTTCGGCCGCAAGAAGGCCTACGTCGGAGGCTTCCTCCTCTTCACGGCGGCCTCGCTCGGCGCCGGCTTCTCCAACAGCGGCACGGAGCTGATCCTCTGGCGGATCCTCCAGGGCGTCGGGGCCGCGTTCCTGTTCGCGAACGCGGCCGCACTCGTCACGGACGCGTTCCCCAAGGAGCAGCTCGGGCTCGCGATGGGCACCAACACGATGGTGGCCGCCGTCGGGCTGGTGATCGGCCCGGTCCTGGGCGGCGCGCTGGTCTCGATCGGCTGGCAGTGGGTCTTCTGGTTCAACATCCCGCTCGGCCTCGCAGGCGCGATCTGGGGCGCACTGATCCTCCACGAGCTGGCGAAGCCCGATAGTCAGCGCGGCCTGGACCTGCTCGGCACGGGGGTCTTCCTCATCGGCCTGACCGGCCTGGTCTACGGCGTCTCCAAGGGCGGGCTTTCGGGCTGGAGCGAGCCGATCGTGATCGCCTCCCTGATCGTGGCGATCGTCCTCCTGCCGCTCTTCGTGCTGATCGAGAGCAGGGCGACGGCACCCATGCTCGACCTCACCATCTTCCGCAACCGGCTGTTCGCGGCGGCGACCGGCGCGGCCTTCATCAACGGGCTCTCGCGTTTCGCCCTCCTCTTCCTCTTCGTCTTCTACTTCCAGGGCGTGCAGGGCGACGATCCGATCACGGCCGGGATCAAGCTCTCCCCGATGGCCATCGGGATGCTTATCGCCTCGCCGCTCGCCGGGATCTGGGCGGACCGCCGGGGATCGCGAACGCTCGCGGCACTGGGGATGCTCGTCTCGGCCGTCGCGCTCGCCGGGATGACGACCCTGGGGCAGCACAGCCCCTACTGGGAGACGGTGGTCTGGCTCGGGCTCGTCGGCATCGGCTCCGGGATGTTCAACTCGCCCAACACCGCGGCGATGATGGGGACCGTCCCCGCCAACCGCAGGGGGGTCGCTGCCGGCGCCCGGACGATGCTGCAGAACACCGGTGCGGTCCTCTCGATCGCCTTCGTGCTCGCCATCGTGACGGCCGCCGTTCCGAAGAACGTCCTCTTCAAGATCTTCTCCGGGCTGGCCTCGGGCCTCCCGACCTCCGAGCTCGACATCTTCATCAACAACATGCATACGGCGCTCTGGGTGCTCGCGGCCACCTCACTCATCGGCGCGGGGGTCTCCCTCCTGCGGCCGCGTCACGTCAGGCACCCGGTGGCGGACGCGCTGCCGGCCACGGATCGGATCGCGGCATGAGCGCCGAGTCCCCCTACCGGATCGGTGACCTCGCGAGGCTCACCGATACGACGCCGAGGACCATCCGCTACTACGAGGAGATCGGCCTGCTCGCCTCCGAGCGACAGCGTGAGCCGGGCGAGCACCGCACCTATGGCGATCAGGATCTCGAGCGCCTCCGCGAGCTGCTCCAGCTGCGCGAGCTGCTCGGCGTCTCGCTGGAGGAGCTGCGCGAGCTGGCTGCCGCCGAGAGCGCCCGCGCCTCGCTGCGACGAGAGTGGCAGGAGGGGATCGAGGATCCGGTGCGGCAGCGGCAGGTGCTGGAGCAGTCGCTCGGCCACATCGAGAGCCAGCTGGCGCTTCTGCGCCACCGCCGCGACGAGATCGAGAAGCTCACCGGCGAGCTCGAGGCCAGGCGGCGGCGCGTCCGCGACAGGCTGCGGGCGCTGGGCCGGAAGCGCGCCGGCGCTAAGGCAGGCTGAGCTCGCCGTCGAACACTGGGACGACCCCGCCACTTACGCGCGGCTGACCGTCCTCCATCTCGACCTCGAGCACGCTCGGTCGTCCCATCTCCTCCCCCTGGCGAATCACCAGCCGCTCACGGCCGCTGCGCTCGAACAGGTAGGCGCCGAGCGGTCCCGCCGCCGAGCCGGTGGCCGGGTCCTCGCCCATCTCGGGGGTGCGGGTGAAGGAGCGGGCCCGCGCCTCGCCGCGGTCCGGGTCACACCAGGCGAGATAGACGACGATCGAGCCGTACGGCTCGGAGAGCTCGTAGAGCGTCGAGTAGTCGGGCAGCGCGCGGGCGAGCGCCCCGAGCTCGGCGACCGGCGCCATCACGTGCGGTATGCCGGTCGAGACGACCTGGGGAGGAAGCTCTGCGTGGGCGTCCTCGCCGCGGAGCCCGGCGGCGGCCATGACCGCATCGCGCTCGAGCTCGGGCCCGAACTCGGCGGCGTTCTGCAGCATCGACGCCCGCCACGACCCGTTCTGCCTGCCGACCTCGACCGGCTGCAGGCCGGCGCCGGTCTGCTGCACGAAGCTCGCTTGATCCAGGCCGCGCCAGCGGGCCACCGCCACGGCGGTGCCGAGCGAGGGGTGGCCCGCGAAGGGCAGCTCCTCGTGCGGGTCCCAGATCCGGTTGCGGTAGTCGGCGCCCTCGGCGCTGGGTGACTGCACGAAGGTCGTCTCCGAGAGGCGCGTCTCCCTCGCCAGGGCGAGCATCGTCTGCTCGCTCACGTCGTCCGCGTCAGCGATGACGGCGAGCCCGTTGCCCGCGAGGGGTTCCTCCGCGAAGACGTCCAGCCAGGAGATCCGGTGGGCCATGCACACATGATCGCGATCGTGCTTCGGAGTCCGCCGCCCGGCGTAGCTTTCGGCGGGATGCAATCGAACTAGGGAGCGAGCTATGGACGAGAAATATGCTCTGACGTACTCGGTGGATTACCCCGACCGGGAGCTCAACCGGCTGACCACCTTCTTCCGGCTGTTCATGCTGATCCCGATCGGGATCGTGCTGGCCACCGTCAACCACTACGCGTTCGGAGGCTGGGGTGATCGTGCGACGACCTACGTCGGTGCAGGTGGAATCTTGGTGTTCGGACCCCTGCTGATGATCCTGTTCGTCGGGAAGTACCCGAGGTGGTGGTTCGACTGGAACCGCGAGCTCCTGCGGTTCGTGAATCGCGTGACCATCTACGGGTCTCTTCTGCGCGACGAATATCCATCTACCGATGAGCAGCAGGCGCTGCATCTCGACATCGACTATCCGAACGTCGAGTCCGAGCTCTCGCGCGGCATGGTCCTGGTCAAGTGGCTGCTTGCGATCCCGCACTACATCGTCTTGTTCTTCCTCTACATCGGTGCGGTGGT
Source organism: uncultured Solirubrobacterales bacterium (assembly GCA_963740995.1). Classification (GTDB taxonomy): domain Bacteria; phylum Actinomycetota; class Thermoleophilia; order Solirubrobacterales; family 70-9; genus DASUPK01. The sequence goes on along the minus strand of CAVUGL010000004.1, from coordinate 95,324 downwards.
GAGTGTGATCATCGCCTGGTTCGCGATCCTCTTCACCGGGCGATATCCGAGGTCGCTGTTCGACTTCGTGGTTGGAGTGCATCGCTGGGGTAATCGCGTCCTCGCCTACGCGTTCATCCTCGTCACTGACAAGTACCCGCCCTTCTCGCTCGAGTAGAGCGGCGGCGACATCCGGGGACTTCGCGAGCGCCGGCCCGCAGCGGGCTGGCGCCCACTCGTGCAGCGCTAGCCGCCGCGGCCGGCCGGACGTCGCGCGCGGTAGAGCGCGATGGTCCCGAGCGGGGTGCGAAGCCGGTCGGTCTCCTCCGCGCCCTCGAGGCCGGCCTCGGCGAAGATCGCCGGGAGCTCGCCCCGATAGTTCTCGGCTGTGTTGGCGAAACCGTCGAGTATGCGGATGCCGAGAAAGGCGGCTGCCATCACCGGGTCGGAGGGAGGGCCCCAGTCGGCGACGTGAAGCTCACCGCCCTCGCGTAGGACGCGGGCGATCTCGCGCGCGGTCTGCCGCTTGGGCTCGGGATCGAGATGGTGGAAGAAGAGGGTCGAGAGCACGCGGTCGAAGCTGCCGCTCTTATAGGGAAGGGTCGTCGAGTAGCCCTCGGTGAACTCCAGGGTGACCCCGGCCCGCTCTACTTTGCTCCGCGCCCGGCTCAGCATCTCGGGGTCGGCGTCGAGACCGGTCACATGGGCGCCCGGCTCGAGCCGCTTCAGCTGGATCGCGAGGGTTCCGGTGCCACAGCCGAGATCGAGGATCCGCTGGCCGGGAGCCGGCGCAGCCTGCTCGAGCAGAAGCTCCTTGAAGCGGCCCTCTCGGGTGGTCAATCGCACCACCGGGTCGTAGATCCGGGTGAGCGCCGGGAAGCGGAGGGCCGGCAGGTATCCGCGCGATTCAGTGGGCACTGTGTTCCTGCATGAGGGCGTCGGCGCCTTCCATCAGTGGGCGTGCCCGGCGGCGGCCTCTTCGGCCGGCGGGCGCTCCCTTCGCATGTACTCGCTCGGATCGGCTTGGAACTCCGAGCGGCACTCCTCCGAACAGAAGAAGTAGGTGCGCCCTGCCGCCTGCGCACGAAGCGCCCTGCTGCGGTCCACCTTCATCCCGCAGACCGGGTCGGTCGCTCCGCGGCGGGCGGTCAGATAGAAGAGGGCCGCGAAGATCGCCAGGCCGAGCACGTTCAGAACCAGCTTGTAGTCGAGTTCGACGGAGCCGAAGATGTCGGCGCGCGAGGGACGGTTGTCCGGGATCAGGCCCACCACGCTGAAGAGGCCGTCGATCGCCAGCGCGGCGATCACGATCGTCACGAACATCAGTGCGGTGATCCGCAGCGCGAACGCGCGCCCGTAGTACTTGATGTAGGCGGCGACGATCGGCAGCACGATCAGGTCGGCGAAGATGAACGCGATCACGCCGGCGAAACCGATGCCACCCGACCAGAGCACGGCCGCGAGCGGCACGTTGCCAACGGAGCAGACGAAGCTGAGCACGGCGATCACCGGCCCGGCGATCACGTTCTCGAGCGTCTTCAGCAGCGGGGGCGCGTCCTCGATGAAGAGGGCGTTGAAGAAGTCATCACCTAGGAGGCCGATGAACCCGGCGAGCAGGAAGCCGACGGTGATCTCCTTCCAGAGCATCTTCCAGTCGGCGCGGAAGTTGTGGGCGACGTCGGACCATGCCGCCGCCGAGCTGAGCCGCTCGCGCCAGCTCATGCGCTCGCCGGCCGCGTGATGTTGGTGATCGGCCTGGGCGTGCTGGGCGTGCTCGCGTGCCTGCTCCTCCAGCCTGGGCGAGACGAAGGCCCGCAGCAGGATCGCCATCAGCGCGATCAGGATGAACCCGCCGAGGAACTCGGCGAGGGTGAACTGCCAGCCGATCAGGATCCAGATCACCAGGCCGAGCTCCCAGACCAGGTTGGTCGAGGCGAACTGGAAGGCGAGCGAGGTCACCGCCGATGCTCCCTTCTGGAAGAGCGACTTGGCGATCGCGATCGCGGCATAGGAGCACGACGAGGAGGCCGCGCCCAGGCCGGTGGCCCTGGCAATCGGCGCGAAGCCGCTGCCGGAGAGAGCCGCCTCGACACGCTCGCGCGGAACCCAGGCCTGCACGACCGCGGAGATCGCGAAGCCCAGCACGAGGGCCCACCAGACCTCGTAGGCCATCAGGAAGGACTGCTTGAAGCCCTCCCCAATCGTTGAGATCACATCCGCCACGGTTGACGATCATACCCCATGGGGGTATGCTCCAGGAGTGGCCGATACGAAGACACCCGGATACAAGGCCTCCAAGGAACAGCTGCTGAAGCGTCTGGCGCGCGTTCAGGGCCAGGTCGGTGGCGTGACGCGAATGGTCGAGGAGGAGCGCTACTGCATCGACGTCCTCACCCAGATCGAGGCGGCCCAGGCAGCCCTCGGCAAGATCGCTCTCGGCCTCGTCGATGACCATGTCCGCAATTGCATGCGCGGCGGCAAGGGCGCGTCCGAGGAGCAGGTCCAGGAGCTGATGGGCACCGTGGGGCGCCTCGTCAGCCGCTGACCTCGAGCCCTGAAGCGGCGCCTGCGCTCCGGCTTTGGCGGGAACTTCCCCCATACCGGGAATAACCCGCCAAGTCCGGCCCTTCGGGTAGAAAACCGGGATGAAGCGGGCACGGATCCGGCACTACGTTCTTGTCGGACTGGTCCTCCTGGCGGCTGCCTCGATGCTCCCCTTCCCCGGCGGCGGATCGAGGTCAAAACCGACCGGCCTCCCCACTCAGCGGGCGCGCTACGAGGCGACCGCGAGATTCCATCATCCGCGCGTCGTGGCGCCGACCAGGCTCCAGCCGACCGACACCTGGGCCGAGCGCTAGCCGCGTTAGGAAGGGAACGCGCCGGGGTAGCAATCCGGCGTCCGTCCAGCTTCAAGGAGGAGGAGTGATGGCCACAGAACCACGGGCTCGAGGAGGAGGGATCGGCGGGATCTCCGTCGGCGGAATCCTCGTGATCCTCGGGATCGTCCTGATGATCGTCTGGAGCTTCTGGGCAGGTCTGATCGTTCTGCTGATCGGGCTGATCGCCTTCGGCGGCTTCGCGCGCGGCAGGTGGTACTGACCCACGCGCTGATCAGGTCAGGAAAACCGACGAGAAGCAAGCGAACGGCCCGCCAATGCGGGCCGTTCGAGGTTGAAACGGGCGCCTGACTCGAACGGCTCAGTCGTAGAGAGCGAACGCCGCCAGCATCACGTAGATCGCGATCAGCGCCAGGCCCTCGAAGGTCTGGGCCTCGCCGTCCCCCGTGATCTGCCAGACCGCGAGCGCCGTCAGGAAGAGCGCGCCGATGTAGACCGGCGCCAGCGCAAAGGTCAGGTGGGTCGAGAAGAGCAGGGAGGTCAGCACCAGCGCCGGGAAGAGGAAGGCGGCAATCTGGGCGACGGAGTTCTTCACCACCGAGATCGCCAGGTCCGACTTGCCCTTGGCGGCCAGGAAGATGCCGGTGAAGTTCTCGACCGCGTTGCCGGCGATCGCGACGATCACCAGCCCGGCGAACGCCTTGGAGATCCCGAGCGACTGCACCGCGGGGTCGAGGGCGTGGATGAACCAGTCCGAGACGAAGGCGGCGCCGACCCCGGCCACGGCGAGGAGCGCCACGGCGACCGGGAACGCGAGCCGCGGCCTGGTCTCCTCCACCCCGGCACCCGTCCGGGTCGTATCCGAGCGCAGATATCTCCAGGCCCAGGCCGCATAGACGACCAGCAGGCTGATCGCGCCCACGTTCGAGAGACCCTCGATGTGGTGGCTCGCCTTGTCGGAGGAGGCGATCGAGAGCCCGATGATCACGATCACGAACAGGGAGACGAGAAGGAGGGTCGCGGTGTCCTGCGGCAGGCGGGTGGCGAACCGCATGCAGCCGTCCTTCGCCACCACGGTCCCCGTCACGATCACCATCCCCAGGACCAGCAGCGCGTTGGCGAAGATCGAGCCGATCAGGGAGGTCTGGGCGACGACGACCTCGCCCGAGCCGAGAGCGAAAAGCACGATGAAAAACTCCGGCAGGTTGCCGAGTGTCGACTGCAGAAAGCCGGTGATCGCCGCTCCGAAGCGCAGGCCCACCTGTTCGGTGGCGAGCGCCACCACCCAGGCGAGGCCGGCCAGGGCAGCGGTCGCGGCCGCAAAGGCAACCACCGCCCCCGAGCTCGAGTAGCGGAGCACGCCGGCGACAGCCGTGACCGCGGCGGTCAACCCCAGGAACAGCTTCTCCCTAGACGTCACGGCCCGGAGACTTTCAGGTTCTGGATAGAGCTAGGGTCAGCGCGACCGCGACGTCCATCGCGGGTTTGAAGGAGGAGCTAATGGAGGGAGACCGGATGCAACGCCTCAGACCTCATCTCACCTACGCGAACGTGACCGCGACACTGGCCCTGTTGGTCGCTGTCGCCGGCGGCACGACGGCGATCGCGAGAAGCGGCAAGGCGCCGAAGAACTCGGTGGTCTCGAAGAGCATCAAGCCCGGAAATGTGACGGCCAAGGATCTGACCACGACCTTCAACGTGTCGGCGACGAACACGGTCACGGATCCAACCCCAATGGACAATCAATTTGCCACCGGGACCGCGGAGGCTCACTGTCCGGCTGGCGCTCGTGCGATCAGCGGTGGTGGGGGCGCCGAAGGTTTGCGTCGGGTGCTGCAGTTCTCCGGCCGTGCCGGAGAGGGATGGCGGGTCTCGATTGGGACGGATGACCCGGTTCCGGTCCAGTGTCTCGGCGACCGTGACATGCCTGCTTGCCGAAGGCAGGCAGCCCAAAGACATTGCCCTAGCCGTGGACTACGACCTTGCGCCTATGTGAGGCGCCAGCCTCATACGGATAGCCGCTTTGCCGTTTCACCAGCGCCCGGAATAGATAGCGGACGTGACCAACGGTCTGGGTGAAGCGATATAGGCCTCGGAATCTCCCGTCCTGATCTGTCCGAAGTTGCTTGAACGTTCGCCACTTTCGTCCGACCCTTGCCTGCAGAGCGACCGCCCGGCCTTCCGCGTTAGGGCCGGGCACCGAACCTTTGAAATGAACCGGGTAACCGTTGCCCACCGATTTCTCGCCAATCGCAAGCGTGGGCACGACGGTTGAGTTCAGTTCCACTCGCTGGTCGAGCGTTCGCGTGTTGTACCGGTAGACGAGCTGGACGGTTCGAGACGCCCCCGGGTCCGAGCTTGGTGGCGAATCGACCGTTCGGCTGCGTGGTGGCAGTAGTGGCAAGTTCTCGCGAAGCGTCCGCGAGAGCGACCGTCTGATACACGCAAACGGTCGCTCCCGAGACCGGACTCCCGCCAGAGGTGGAGAGGCTCCCCCGGATCACTGGCGCATCAGTCGATCGCAAGGATGCCTGTGTCCGCAAATGCCCGCTTACATCTGCCCCTGCATCAAGTCGTGACGCCGGTATGGCGCCTGAAGCGGGGCAAGAATTGTCGACATCCACCACTCGGTGGATGCACGGGGTGGACTGGTTACCACCGGCATCGGTGCTGCAGATCACCACATCGTTGGGGCCATTTACCCATCCAGGATCGTTTTGCGTGTCGAGTGGAACGTTCTGAGTGCCGATCGAGTCCGCACACGGCTTAACGCGGTCATAGCCCCCTCCGGCCACAAATGGCATGCAGATGGCGCTTTCCTTCGATGTCACGCCGTTGACATGGACGGCGATCGAGCGCACTCCACCGCCTGAATCAGTGGCGCTCGCCTGTAGCGCTTGAACTCCGTGGACCGTCCCGCCATCGAGTAGGTCGCCACTAGCGGCGATTTGAGGGGCAACGAGATCCTGCACCTCGAACGAAAGATTGGTGCTCCATGAATAGGCCCAGTTGCTGGTGCACCATCGGTCAGTCGGCCAGCACATCAGCCAGATCCCGAAGTGATCCGTGTTGGTTTGGCTCGCGTGGGCCCATTGACTTGGTCCGCCCCCTCCGTTCAGCGGTGCGTAGCCCCCGCTCAGGATCGCCATCGCCGGTCCATAGCCGTCCTCCGTTCCGTAGTGGACGTCGGCGTCGGCCGTCTTGAAGACGGTTCCGTATGGGGCATTCACCTGCCAGACCAACCGGCCCACGGGACTGGTCTTGCCATGCGCGTCAAGTCTGAGGCCGTAGCCCGAGCCCGATCCGCACTCATTGGAAAAGGAAATGTTGAAGCTGCCCGCTGAAATCAGAAAGGGGTCCGTAGCCGATGACTGGATCCCGGGCGTGCACTCCTTGACGAAGTAGTTCGCCTGGGCCGTCCGAGGCATGACGAGAACGGCCAGCCCGACGAGCAGGAATGCCGCGACGGCGATGGCCGTCCGACTGCGCGGCACACGTCGCCCCCCGCCGTGAACCTCAAGCTGCCTCATTCGATCCTCCTCCACTGAAGACATCTGCTCCCTAAGCGCAAGCGACGTCAATCTCTGCCCCTCCGTCGCGTCACTTCTCAATCCCGAACCCGCCGCCGCCACTGCCGGATCCGCCCCCGCCTCCCCCGCCCGATGGCCCGCCGAACTCGCTCCCCCCACTGCTCGGCGACGAGGACGGTCGTGCCGATGCCTCAACTCCGAACTGACGCGTCTTCTGCTCGACGGGCGTCTGCTGCTCAGGCGATGCGGCCGGCTCCTTTGACGCCGCATCGACCTGTTCAGGCGCAGTCTGTGCCGGTTGTTCCTCTTGAACGACGGTCGCAGTGGGCTCCGCGGGTCGCACGATCGCGGGTTTGTCGTTGCGATCGCCTCCGCCGAGAGGGTCCGGTCCCACCACGCCGGTCGCGACGCACGTTGCTCCCCCGGCCGCTGTCGCACCGCAGACGGCAAGCACCTTGGCGACGGCGGCCATCCCGGCACCCCGCGTACCTCCCGCGGCGGCGACCGAGGCGGCGTCCCCGCTGCCGCCACCCCCGCCCCGCGACATCAGCGAGTAGCCGGTCTCGCGGATCTTGTCCACAACCGCCCCGGCCCTCTCGGCGATCCATTCGTGCGGCCGGCCTCCCATGGAGTGGTCGAGTAGCGGTCCGGCCGGCAGCAGCTCGAAGACCTTGTCCGGGATGGCCCGGTACGCCCGCAGCTGCGCCCGGCAGGCGGCGCAGCTCCTCAGATGGAATTGGAGCGCCTCGCTGGCGCCGTTCGCGTCCTCTCCGTCGGCCATCGCTGAGAGCGCTCCAGCGAGCTCACTGCATCGGCGACCCTGTTCGATGTCCGCGAAGACCTGGAGGAACCGCTTTCGGCCCTCCGCCATACATCGGTTGATCTTCGTATACGACCAGCCCGTGATCTCGCCGATCTCGGCGTACGAGTACCCCTGCGCCTTCAAGGTGAGCGCCCGAACCTCCTGCGGCTTGAGCGCCTGCAGCGCCTCCCCGCTGCGGGCGACGCGCTCGCGACTGGCAACGCGGTCATTGGGCCCGGGGCTCTCAGAGGCGACCGATTCGAGGGGATCTCGCTCGCCCTCTTCGTCGAACGTCGATCCTCTCGGCGAGCCCAGCAGCCGCTCCCTCTGGCGGCGAACCGCGAGCGCCTCCCGCTTGGTGACGGTCTGCATCCAGCGAACCAGGGCGTCCCCTCCGATCGGGGGCGCCTTCGTCAGCAAGATCTCGAGCGCGCGTTGGTAGGCGTCTTCCGCATCGTCCGCACAGATCGAGTACCGGCGCGCCGTTCTGCGGAAGACTGCGTCGTGGCTCTTGATCAGCGCGCTGGCGGCGTTGCGGCGCGACTCCAAGGAGGCGACTGCCTCACCGGCCTCGTCTTTTGATCGAGCGTCGGCCCCAGCCCGACCGGTTGTTCCTCCCAACAGACCCAGACGGCTCACCTCCGACACATCCGGGTGAGTTGAAACCTCGCACGACTCGCCCCGCTTGGCCAGGGACCATTCTCGCAATTTGCACAAGTCCATCCTTGAATTTGCCGCAATTTGCGCAATCGCGATCCAGTCGAAGCCGTGCGGTTCAGCTTGCCGCGGCCGCGGCGTCCTGCGATAGTCCGCTGGTGTCCGACGGGAGGGGAAAACGAGCCGCCATGGCGTCGATCGCGGTCGTCGCCTGCGCGCTGATCCCCGTGGCCACAAGCTGGGGGAGCGCGCCGCCGAACGGACTCTCCGCCAAGGGCCACATCAAGTTCGTCTTCTTGAAGGCGCGGGTCTTCTCCGACGGGTACATCACCCCGGGGCAGACCGAGACGATCTCGGTCACCCGCCTGGCGCCGAAGGCGTCGGTGGAGGTCTTGATCGAGCCGCCTCCGATCACGATCCAGTGTGGAGAGCTCTACTTCTGCGACCCGGCGCCCACCACGCCGGCGCCCGGCAGCCCGCCCTACCGCTCCAACCACAAGGGACGGGCGCTGCTCACCTTCATCGTGCCTGACACCTACTGGGTCGAGATGGACCCGTTCAACCCGAAGATCCGCCAGCCGGTCAAGTTCGCCAACCAGCAGCGCGTCCACATCGACGTGGCCGCGTCGTCGAAGACCAAGCACGTGAGGCGCGAGAGCTTCGGCTTCGCCCGCGCGATCGTGCAGCTGGCGAAATAGCTGCCAGGGGGCTGCGCGTAGCCGGGATTGATGGCTATGCTCGCCGCTCTGTGCGTACCTGCGTCGTCACCGGAGGAGCGGGATTCGTCGGCTCGCATCTGTGCGATTACCTGCTCGGGCGCGGTCACCGGGTTATCTGCATGGACAACCTGGACACCGGGTCACTCGAGAACATCGAGCACATCCGCGATGAGAACTTCCTCTTCACGAACGAGGACATCACCGAGTTCGTCGAGGTTGAGGAGCCGGTGGACTTCGTCTATCACCTGGCCTCGCCGGCGAGCCCGATCGACTACGCGCGCTTGCCGCTCCACACGCTCAGGGTCGGCTCGCGCGGCACCCACAACATGCTCGGGTTGGCGAAGTTCAAGCGGGCGCGCTTCCTGCTCGCCTCGACCTCGGAGGTCTACGGCGACCCCGAGATCCATCCCCAGCCCGAGGACTACTGGGGAAACGTCAACCCGATCGGCCCGCGCGGCGTCTACGACGAGGCGAAGCGCTACGCCGAGGCGCTCACCATGGCCTATCACCGCCAGCAGGGCGTGGACACCTGCATCGTCCGGATCTTCAACACCTACGGCTCGCGCATGCGACCCCACGACGGGCGCGCGATCCCGACCTTCCTGCGCCAGGCCCTCCAGGACAAGCCCCTGACCGTCTTCGGTGACGGGAGCCAGACGCGGAGCTTCTGCTACGTCGACGACCTGGTCCGCGGCCTCGTCCTGCTCGCCGAGTCCGACGCCCACCTGCCGGTCAACATCGGCAATCCCGACGAGTACACGCTGGTGCAGCTGGCCGAGACCGTGATCGAGGTGGCGGGCTCCCGTTCGGAGATCACCTATCAGGCGCTGCCGGTCGACGACCCGAAGGTCCGCCAGCCCGACATCACCCGCGCCAAGGACCTGCTCGAGTGGGAGCCGCAGATCTCGCTGCAGGACGGTCTTCGCAAGACGATCGACGAGGCCGGCGCCGAGCGCCTCGTCGGCCAGCCCGGCTAGAGGCCCGCTCCTACTAGTCCGGGCGCAGAGGTGAATCGAGGGCCTGCAGCGCCCAGCCATTGCCGTCGGGGTCGCTGAAGAAGACGAAGCGGCCCCACGGGAAGTCCTGAACCTCGCTCACCTCGACGCCGCGCTCGGCGAGCTCGGCACGGGCGGCATCGGCATCGTCGATGACGAGCTGGAGCCCCTCGATGCTGCCGGGCTCCATCTCGTGCGCGCCCGTGGTCAGGGCGATCGAGCAGGCGGACCCCGGAGGGGTGAGCTGCACGAAGCGGATCTCGTCGCTCACCCGGTGATCGTGGTCGTCGTTGAAGCCGACCTTGTCGACATAGAAGGCCTTCGCGCGGTCGACGTCCGAGACAGGGACCTGGATCAACTCCAGTCGCATGTCGATTGCCATCTCGATCTCCTTTCGATCGGCACGGGGGTCTAGGATTCCCCTTGCCTGGTGAGTTACTTGATGGCTAAGTATCTTAGTAGATAAGAGATTCTCATGTCGCCCGCCTCAAACAAGAAGAGAAAGCTGATCGACGAGCTGATCGGGGAGTTCCGCGTCAGCGGGAATCAGGACGATGCGTTCGACAACCTGGCGGCGCGGCGCCTGGGAGTGAACGAGACCGACCTCCACTGCCTCAACATCATCGAGAACAGCGGCGGCCTCACGGCCGGCGAGCTGGCCGAGCAGGCGGGTCTGACCACGGGGGCCGTCACCGGCGTGGTCGATCGCCTCGAGCGCGCCGGGTTCGCCCGGCGCGCCTCCGACCCGGAGGACCGCCGCCGCGTCAAGCTCGAGGTGACGCCGAAGTTCTACGCCCGCGCCGACAAGATCTGGGGACCCGTGGCCAGGGACTGGGCGGAGGAGCTCGGCAGACGGTTCACCGCCGAGGAACTCGAGCGCGTGATCGAGTTCCTGCGGGCCACGAACGAGCTCGGGCGCAGGCATCTGGATCGCCTCAGGGAGATGCATTGAACGGCCCGCCTGATATCAAGGCGGGGTGAGCCCGACACAGCAGGAGAAGGGCGAGGCCTTCCGGCGACTCCACGAGGAAGAGCCATTCGTCATCCCCAATCCCTGGGACGCCGGCTCGGCCAAGGTGCTTGCCGGGCTCGGCTTCAAGGCCCTCGCCACGACAAGCGGTGGACTCGCCTTCACCCTGGGCCGCCCCGACGGCACGGTCACGCTCGATGAGGTGGCTGCGCACGTCTCCGCCGTCGACCGTGCGACGGACCTGCCGGTCTCGGTCGACCTCGAGAACGGCTACGGCGCCGCGCCGGGAGCCGCTGCCAAGGCGATCGCCACCGCGGCGGAGGCGGGCGCCGTGGGCGGATCGATCGAGGACTACGACCGCGATGAGACGCGCCTCTATGAGATGGGCGAGGCGGTCGAGCGCGTCGCCGCCGCGGCCGAGGCCGCGCGAGCGCTCGACTTCCCGTTCACCTTCACCGCCCGTGCCGAGAACTTCCTCCGCGGCAATCCGGACCTCGACGACACGATCTTGCGGCTGAACGCCTACGCCGAGGCAGGCGCGGACGTGCTCTACGCGCCCGGGCTGCGAAGCGCCGACGAGATCAAGGCGATCTGCGACGCGGTCTCGAAGCCCGTCAACGTGCTCGCCTTCGCTCCCCTCGGCATGTCGCTCAGCGAGATCGCCGAGGCCGGCGGCCAGCGGGTCAGCGTCGGCAGCGGGCTCACCTGGACCGCCGCGAACGCGGAGATCGAGGCGGCGGAGCGGCTCCTGGATGGTGACTTCTCGGCGCTCGGCTTCCCCGACAAGCGCGTCAAGAACTGGCTGAGCGCCTAGGTCGTCTGTTGCTCAGCTCGCCGGCTGCGGCTCCGGATCCGGTCGGATGATCACGGTGTCCGCGACCTCGAGCACCTCGTCGGCCGGCATGTCGACCCGCTTGGCGTGGTCGCGCACGGCATCGATGTCGGTCGCCTGGTAGATGCACACGGTCCCGAGGGTGCCGCCGTCCTCCTTGATCACGTAGCTGCGGATCCAGCTGATGTCGTTTGGGAAGTCGCTCTCGGCCACCTGCTTGGAGCGCTCCGCGGTCGCCTCGAGCTCCTCCGGAGACTGCCAGGCGTTCTCGCGTCGAATCACGTAGGTGTTCATTCCTTCTCCTCCTTTGCCGTTACCGACTAGCTGTCGGTTAATGTACACGAAATGGCGATCTCGACCGACCGTCCCAGGAGAGGCCGTCCGAGTCAAGGGGCCCGCGAGGCCGTGCTCGAGGCCGCCCGCCAGCTCTTCATCAAACGGGACTACGGGGAGGTGAGCACCGCGGATGTACTCAGGCGGGCCGGGGTCAGCCGCGGCGCCCTCTACCACCACTTCCCGAGCAAGCGCGAGCTCTACCGGGCGGTCTGGAGGGACTCGGAACGGCGTCTGATCGAGCGTCTGGGTGAGGCGGCCGAGGGAGCCAAGACCCCGCTCGAGGCGCTCATCCTCGGCTGCCGCTCATACCTGGACGAGGCGGCCACCAACCGGGAGGTGCAGCGGATCGGGCTCCTGCAGAGCAGGACCGTGCTCGGCTGGGAAGGCTGGCGCGACGGGATCCAGGATCTGGGCCTGGCGACGATGCGGGGTGCGATCGAGGCCGCGATGGACTCGGGGGAGCTGCGGCGGGGGAACCCGGAGGCGACGGCGCATCTCGTGCTCGCCGCGCTGATCGAGGCCGGCCTCTTGATCGCCACCGCGCGGGATCCGAAGGCTGCCCGGCGACGGGCGGAGCCCCCCTTGATGGAGATGCTCGCCGGCCTGCGCGCCTAGCTACTCCGCCGGCACGTCTGTGGGCATCTTGAACCGGCGCCCGATCACGCCCGCGAAGGCCCGATCGGGGAGATTTCCCTTGAGGCGCGCCGCGATCTTGGCGTCCGTCCCGACGAGGTAGCGGTGCTTGGGCTTGTCCGACGCGATCGCCTTCTGGATCACGTCCGCGACCTTCTCCGGCGAGATGCCGCGGCTGGCCGTCTCGAACAGGACCTTCTCCATGCGCTCGAGCTGCTTTCCGTAGAGGCGCTTCGCGTCGTCGGACATCTTGTCGGTCTGCTCGTCGATCGTCTCGGCGCCCTTGGACCAGATCGGCGTGTTGATGCTGCCCGGCTCGACCACCACGACGTCGATTTCCCACGGCGCGAGCTCTGATCGCAGCGACTCGCCCAGAGCCTCGAGCGCGAACTTGGAGGTGTTGTATGGCGACATGAACGGGCTGGCGATGCGTCCCCCGATCGAGGCGATGAAGACGATCGTGCCCTTCACGGCCCGGACCAGCGGCAGGAACGCCTGGGTGACGGCGACCTGGCCGACGAGGTTCACCTCGAGCACGTCCCGGAGATCCTGCAGGTCGAGAGTCTCCACCGGCCCGCCGTTGCCGACGCCGGCGTTGTTGACGAGCCCGACGACGCCTTCCTCGCCGACCGCCTCCCCCACCTTGTCCCTGGCAGAGGCGATCGAGCGCTCTTTGGTCACGTCGATCGTGATCGGCGTAAGCCGCTCGGAGCCGGCGTCGGAGAGGGACTTCGCGTCCTGCTGCTTCCGGACCCCCGCGAACACCGTGTAGCCCTTCTTGTCCAGGAAGAGGGCGGTCGCCCGCCCGATCCCGGTCGATGCCCCGGTGACCACAACTGCGCCGCTTGCCTTGCCGGCCATGAGGCGGATCACACTACCGAAGCCGATCCGGCGGGCCCTTCCACTAGGTTGCCCCGCTGTGACTGCCTCTGTCCTTGCGGTCGTGGGAGCGCGGCCGAACTTCGTCAAGTCGGCTCCGGTGATCGCCGCGCTGGAGCAGGCCGAAGGGATCTCGGTCCGCCTCCTGCACACGGGCCAGCACTACGACAAGGCCCTCTCCGGGGGGTTCATCGAGCGCCTCCAGATGCGCGAGCCCGACGCCAACCTCGGCGTCGGCTCGGGCACCCACGCCGAGCAGACGGCCGCCGCGCTCACCGGAGTCGAGGCCGACCTGCTGGAGCATCCCGCCGACCTGGTGCTGGTCGCCGGTGACGTCAACTCCACCCTGGCCGCGGCGCTGGCGGCGACCAAGCTGCACATCGCCGTCTCTCATATCGAGTCCGGCCTGCGCTCCCGCGACTGGGACATGCCCGAGGAGGTGAATCGCGTCCTCACCGACCGGGTCTCCGACGTGCTGCTCTGCACCTCCCCGGACGCCGTCGAGAACCTGGCGAGCGAGGGGATCACGGGCGACGGCGTCCAGCTCGTCGGCAACACGATGATCGACAGCCTCTTCAGGCTCCTCGACGACGTGAACCGCCCTGCCGTGCTCGGCCGCAACGCGGTGAAGAGCAGGGACTTCGTGCTCGTCACCCTGCACCGCCCGGCGCTCGTCGACGATCCGGAGAAGCTCGGCCCCACGATGGAGGTGCTCGCCGAAATCGCCGGCTCGATGCCCGTGATCTTCCCCGTCCACCCGCGCACGCGGGAGCGCCTCTCCGGCGCTGGCGCGGGCTGGGGCAAGGTGATGCTCACCCCGCCGATGGACTACGACGACTTCATCGCGCTCGAGGCCGAGGCGCGCCTGGTGATCACCGACTCCGGCGGAGTCCAGGAGGAGACCACCGTCCTCGGCACGCCCTGTCTCACCTACCGGACCACCACGGAGCGGCCGATCACGGTCGAGCTGGGCACCAACGAGCTCGTCGGGGTCGATCCGGAGGCTCTGCGGGAGGCCGCCCAGCGCACGCTCTCCGCCGAGGTGCCCGAGCAGGCGCCCGAGATCCCGCTCTGGGACGGCAAGGCCGGGCCCCGCGCCGCGGCCGCCATCGAGTCCTTCCTCGCCTGAGATCTACGCCAGGGGCCGCGGTACCCGGATATGTTGACGGGCATGACCCGGGAGGAGATGCAGCGCCTTTTCGACCGCCATCGCGACGCCGAGGCTGCAAGGGACTACGACGGCATCCTCGAGACCTTCGTCAAGGACTGCTTCCTGGAGACGAAGCCACTGGGCCTCCGCAGCGAGGGGCGCGAGGCGGTTCGGCGTACCTACGAGGAGGGCTACTTCGTGGCCTTTCCGGATCTGTCCCCGGATGACGTCGGCAGCGCCTTCGGCGACGACGTGATGGTGGTCTGGGGAACTCTCGAAGGGACGAGCGGAGGCGAGTGGCTGGGGGTGCCCCCCTCGGGCAAGTCGTTCTCGGTGGCGTTCGCGAATGTCACGCCATTTCGTGACGGCCTGATGTCGGGCGAGACGATCTACTTCGACCTGGCGACACTCTGCGAGCAGGCTGAGCTACCCCTTAACGAGGTCCGTGCGGCGGCCAAGGCGCGCGCCGCGCTGTCGAGCTGAGCCTGATCTGGCGCCCCGGGCGGGCGGAATCTCCCATTTCGGATAGGGGGCAGGAGGCGTTGCCGGGCGCACGAATGCCCGCACCATGGAGACCGCAAGCCGCACCCTGGTGAAGTCGCCGCCCGAGGTCTGGGAGCAGCTCGACCAGCCCGAGCGGATGCAGGGCCTGATGTGCGCGCTGCTGGGACGCGCGGCCGACGTTCAGGTCTACGAGCGCGAGGAGGAGTCGACGCTCGCCTGGAAGGCCGTCCCCGACGATGCCTGGATCAAGGTGGAGATCGCCGAGAAGGGCTGGGGCACGAACGTGAGCGTCAGCGCCGATAACGGCGACGGGCCGACCAAGCTCGAGGGCTGGCTGGACGCCGTCCTCGAAGAGCTGGCGACCCCGCAGAAGCGGCCCTTCGAGGGCATGGATGGGCCCCCGGAGCCTGTGCCCTCCCCTCCGGTCGAGGCGCCGAGGGTCGAAGCCGTCCCGAGTGATGACCCGCCCGCCGAGGAGGAGCCGGAGCCCGAGGTGGAGACGCCGGCGGAGCCGGAGCCCGAGGAAGCACCGGCCGCCGCCGAGGCTCCCCAGCCCAAGAAGACGCTCCGTCAGTTCTTCGGCCTCTAGCCAGGGCAAGCTGGCCATCGCGGTCGCTCCGTAGCGCTCCGGCCAGCCCTCCCTAACTATCCTGGGATCCATGGGCACCCGGCCAAAGGACGAGGCGCGTAAAGAGGAGCCCGGCGAGACCTTGAGCAATGGCGCGTCCGAGGACGAGCAGCAGGCTGCGCTCGAGGAGGATCTGCACCGCTACATCGCCCCGGTGCTCCCCGAGGAGGAGCGCGCTGATCACCGGATCACCGACTCGGGCATCGAGATCAAGCGCCTCTATGAGGAGGACGACGTCAGGCCAGGCCTGCAGGAGCGCCTCGGCGAGCCCGGCGAATACCCCTTCACTCGCGGTATCCACCCCGGCATGTACCGCGACCGGCTCTGGACGATGCGCCAATACGCCGGCTTCGCCAGCCCGGAGGACACCAACGAGCGCTACCGCTACCTGACCGAGCATGGCTCGACCGGGCTCTCAATGGCCTTCGACCTCCCCACCCAGCTCGGCCGCGACTCGGACGATCCGCTCTGCGCCGGTGAGGTCGGGCGCACGGGGGTCCCGATCGACACGCTCGAGGACATGCGGATCTGCTTCGACCAGATCTCCCTCGCTGAGGTCTCGACCTCGATGACGATCAACGCCCCCGCGGCGATCCTGCTGCTGCTCTACGAGCTGGTCGGAGAGGAGCAGGATGTGCCCTCGACGGAGCTCCGCGGGACCGTCCAGAACGACGTGCTCAAGGAGTACGTCTCGCGCGGCAACTACATCTACCCGCCCGAGCCGACCATGCGGCTCACCACCGACATCTTCGCCTACTGCAACGAGAACGTTCCGAAGTGGAACACGATCTCGATCAGCGGCTACCACATGCGCGAGAAGGGCTGCTCGGCGGTGCAGGAGGTCGCCTTCACGCTCGCCAATGCGATCGCCTACGTGCAGGCGGGCATCGACGCGGGACTCGATGTCAACGAGTTCGGCCAGCGGCTCGCCTTCTTCTTCAACGGCCACAACAACGTCTTCCAGGAGATCGCCAAGTTCCGGGCCGTCCGGCGGATGTGGGCGAAGGTGATGCGGGAGCGATTCGGCGCCACCGACGAGAAGGCGCAGATGATCCGCTTCCACACCCAGACCGGCGGCGTCACCCTCCAGGCTCAGCAGCCGGAGGTCAACATCATCCGGGTGGCGCTGCAGGGCTTCGCCGCGGTCGCCGGTGGCACCCAGTCCCTGCATACGAATGGCTTCGACGAGGCGCTCGCCCTGCCCACGGAGCGCTCAGCCCGGATCGCCCTGCGCACCCAGCAGGTCCTGGCCCACGAGTCGGGCGTCGCCGACACAGTCGACCCGTTCGCCGGCTCCTACTTCATCGAGTCGCTCACCGACGAGGTCGAGGAGCGCTCCTGGGAGCTGATGAAGAAGGTCGAGGACCTGGGCGGATCGGTGAACGCGCTCGACTTCATCCAGAAGGAGATCGAAGAGTCGGCGATCTCCTACCAGGAGCGCTACCGGACAGGCCAGGACATCATCGTCGGCGTCAACAAGTACGTCACGGACGTCGTCGACGACGTCGACATCCTCAGGGTCGACCCGGAGTCCGAGAAGCGCCAGCTCGCCCGGTTGAAGAAGTGGAAGGAGAACCGCGACCAGGCCGCGGTCGACCAGCGGCTCGAGCAGCTCCGCGAGGTCGCCCGAGGAGATGGCAACCTGCTGCCCCCGATCAAGGAGGCCCTGCGCGCCGGCGGCTCGATCGGCGAGGCCTGCAACGCGATGCGCGACGTCTTCGGCGAGTACCGCGGCGGCGCGTTCTTCTAGGTCCGGGACATCCGGCCGCTCGTGAGCGTTCTCGACAGGCACCTCGGCGACGATCGCCTCCGACTGGTCGACGTAGGCGCCCGTGGCGGAATTGCGCCTCGCTGGGAGCGGATGACGAGCGTGCTCGAGGTGACTGCCTTCGAGCCTGAGCCATCCGAGTGCGAGCGGCTGAACCGGGAGGCCGCCTCGCTCCCCTACCCGATCAGGTACCTGCCCGTCGGCCTCTGGAGAGAGCCCGCGGACGCGATCCCTCTCCACGTCACCTACTGGCCGGTCGCCTCGAGCCTTCGGCGGCCAAATGCCGAGTTCCTCCGCTCATTTCCCGAGGCGGAGAAGCTCTTCGGCGTGCAGCAGGTCAAGACGATCGCGGTGACGACGCTGGACGAGGTCGCACGTCGCGAAGGAGTCGTCGCAGACTGCCTCAAGGTCGACGTCGAAGGGGCAGCGCTCGACGTACTGATCGGCGCCGAGGCGACACTCAGGAACACTCTCGTACTCGAGGTCGAGGCCGAGCTGAACCCGCTGTTCGAGGGGGAGGCGCTCTTCCCCGAGGTGGACTCGCATCTCCGCGAACGCGGCTGGGTCCTTCAGGGGCTGCGGCGCACGAGCTGGCGGCGGGGTGCGCGGCTGGATGCCTCGACCGCGGGCTTCGGGGGCCAGATCGTCGCTGTCGACGCGCTGTACCGGAACGGGGCCCTGATCGAGGGCGGGCAGTCCTTGAACCAGGAGCTCAAGTTCCTGGTGATGCTCTCCGCCTACCTCCAGGCCGACGCGGTGCTGGCACGAATGGCCGATTCTCGATCCCTTGCCGACGGCCTGACTGAAGCCGAGCTCGCGGAGCTCAAACGGTTCCTGATCCCTCCTGCGAGCAGGATCCGGCGCCTTGGGCGCCGGGCTTTCGCCCGGCTCGACTCCGCCCGCCGTCGGGCGCTCGCCGACCGCCTGCAGCCGGGGGACGCGACCGTCTGGGAGGACCCGCACTTCTTCTGAGCGCCTCCGCTAGGCGCGTCCTTCTAGGGCTCGGCCGGAAGCATCTATTGCGCCCGCTGTTGCGGCGGCTTGAACGGCTCAGCGTAGTAGCGGGTCTCGCGGGCGATCTTGCCGTCCGTGAACTCGAGGATCAAGCAGACGTTGAAGACACCGCCACGGTCCTCGCCGTAGTCGGACTCGAGCTCGGCGACCCAGACGTCGCCACTCCCGGCGAGCCTCTTCAGGCTCATGTCGGGCGCGCCGCCCGGAAAGTTCCGCTGGAGCTCGCGCATCCCGTGGCGGTCGAACCGCTCGCCGGACTGCGGGATGTCGATCACGCAGACGGGATGTCGCAGCTCGTATTCGCGTTCCGGATCCGGCTCGGCGGTAATCTCGCCGAGCAGCCGGCGGACCTCGTCCTCGGTCACGGCAGGAGTGTGCCACGGGCCGACGGAGGCTGTCCTGACTTTTGGGCCTGTCGGAACCACAACTCCGGACAGCCGGGCAGTCGACCTCTGTCCCTAGACTCCGGCGCAAGTGAGAGAGAAGAACCCGGTCACCCACGACGAGAAGCTCGCCTACCTTCGTGAGCTGCGCGAGGAGGCGATGCACGCCGGCTCGGAGGAGGCCGTCGAGAAACAGCACGCGAGGGGAAAGCTCACCGCGCGGGAGCGGATCGAGAAGCTGCTCGACCCCGGCTCGTTCGAGGAGCTCGACACCTTCGTCCGCCACCGCACTCACGAATTCGACATGGACAAGCGCCGTCCCTATGGCGACGCGGTGGTGACTGGCTACGGCACGATCGACGGCCGCACCGTCTTCGTCTTCTCCCAGGACTTCACCGTCTTCGGCGGCTCGCTCGGGGAGGTGATGGCCGAGAAGATGGTGAAGGTCATGGACCTGGCCGCGAAGGTCGGGGCGCCGGTGATCGGGATCAACGACTCGGGCGGGGCGCGCATCCAGGAGGGTGTCGTCTCGCTGGGTGCCTACGGGGACGTCTTCGTCCGCAACGTGCAGTGCTCGGGCGTGATCCCGCAGATCAGCCTGATCATGGGCCCGTGCGCCGGCGGCGCCGTCTACTCCCCGGCCATGACCGACTTCATCTTCATGGTCAAGGAGACGTCCCACATGTTCATCACCGGCCCCGAGGTGATCAAGACGGTCACCGGTGAGGAGGTCGAGTTCGAGGAGCTCGGCGGGGCGATGAGCCACAACACCAAGTCAGGCGTAGCGCACTTCGCCGCGGACGACGAGGAGCAGTGCCTGGAGGACGCCCGCTACCTGATGAGCTTCCTGCCGAGCAACAACCTGGAGCTGCCTCCCCGGGTGGAGCCGACGGACGACCCGGATCGCGAGGACCCCGAGCTCGACACGATCGTCCCGGACGACCCCCAGAAGCCCTACGACATGCGAGAGGTGATCTCGCGGATCGTCGACGATGGCGAGTTCTTCGAGGTCCACGAGCACTTCGCCAAGAACATCGTCTGCGGGTTCTCGCGCCTGGACGGTCACCCCATCGGCGTCGTCGGCAACCAGCCGGCCTTCCTCGCGGGCGTGCTCGACATCGAGTCCTCGGAGAAGGCGGCCCGCTTCGTCCGCACCTGCGACGCCTTCAACGTCCCCCTGCTCACCTTCACCGACGTTCCCGGCTTCCTGCCCGGAACCTCGCAGGAATGGGGCGGGATCATCCGCCACGGCGCGAAGCTGCTCTACGCCTTCACCGAGGCGACCGTGCCGAAGCTCACCGTGGTCACCCGGAAGGCCTACGGCGGTGCCTACGACGTCATGAACTCCAAGCACATGCTGGCCGACTTCAACTTCGCCTGGCCGACCGCGGAGGTCGCGGTGATGGGCCCGGAGGGCGCCGTCAACATCATCTACCGGCGCGACCTGGCCAAGTCGCCGACCCCGGACGAGCGCCGCTCCAAGCTGATCGACGACTACAAGGCCCACTTCGCCAACCCGTATTCGGCGGCCGAGCGCGGCTACATCGACGACGTGATCGAGCCGCACCAGACCCGGCCGAAGCTGGTCCGCGCACTCCGCACCCTGCAGACCAAGCGGGTCGAGGGCCCGAAGCGCAAGCACGGCAACATCCCGCTGTAGCGATGGCGGATGGGCCGAAGATTGTGGGACCGGGGGACGGCGGCTTCGTCGACCTCGGCGGCCTCGGCATCCGCTTCATGGTCGAGGGAGAGGAGACCGGAGGGCAGTTCTCGCTGGTCGAGCATCCCCTCGAGCCGCGTGCGCTGGGTGCGCCGATGCACCGGCACACCAACGAGGACGAGTACAGCTACGTCATCGAGGGTCGTATGGGCGCCCAGCTGGGCGAGGAGGTCGTCTTCGCGGAGCCGGGAGACCTGGTCTTCAAGCCGCGTGGGCAGTGGCACACCTTCTGGAACGCCGGCGACGAGCCGGCTCGGCTGCTCGAGCTGATCTCACCGCCGGGCTTCGAGAACTACTTCCGGGAGATGGGGGAGCTTGTCGCCGACGGGCCGCCAGATCCTGAGAAGCGTGCCGCGATCGCAGCGAAGCACGAGCTCGAGGTCGATCCCGACAGCGTCCCGGGCCTGGTCGAGGAGCATGGCCTGCGCTTCGGTGGCGCCGAGTGACTTCGGACTGATTCGGATCATGGCCAGGAACGGCAGACAGACCCCTCCCCGCCCCAGGATCGAGATCCAGAGCGCATCCGCGTCCCCCGATGAGGCGGCGGCGATCGCCGCGGCGCTCGAGCGCTTCCTCCGGGAGACGGCGCCGGCGCCGCACGCTGCTGAGCGGAGCCGCTGGCAGGAGGCGGCCCTCCGGGAGGGAGTCGGAGCCCGATCCAGCCTCGGTGGCGGCTGGGGAGTGCTCCCGGTGCCTGAGGCGGGCTTGCCCCCGAGGCGCGAGTGCAATAGAACACCTGCCGCAAACCAATCGCGCTCATAGAGGAGGGCTCGTGGCCGTCGTAAAGATCATTGAGCTGGTCGGAAGCTCCAAGAAGTCTTCGGATGACGCCGCACAGCAGGCGCTGAAGCAGGCCCAGAGCTCGCTTCGGAACATCCGCGCGATCGACGTCGTCTCCACTGGCCTGCGTGGGGAGAACCTCGACGAGTGGAGGGCCCACGTCCGGGTCGCCTTCCTGGTCGAAGGCACCGACGTCGACTGAGACCGAGCTTGCGAGGAGAGGTGGCGGCGGGTGCCGGCAGGGCGGCTCCCGCCGCCTCTTGATCCGCCCCTCCTGACGGCCTACCCTGGCCCGAATCGGCGACCAGGGAAGGGAGCCATGTTCGGAAGGATTCGCCCAATGACGGGAGAGAGGGTGAGGCGCACGTGCGTCGGACTGCTGGCGGCTTGCGCCGTCGTGCTCGGGTCCTCCGCGACCGCGAGTGCGACCCCGCTCTCGTACACCTTCGATTCGAGCAACCAGGGTTGGATGGAGAACCAGGACCAGACGAGTAACGACTTCACGCCAGCGGGATTCCTGCCCTCCGGTGGCAACCCTGGGGGTCGACTGCATGCCACGGACGCCGGTTCTGATCGGGGGTGCCCGAACTCAAACCCGTGCCAGAGCCTCACCCTCTACAGCCCGTACGTTCCCTTGCTGGGCGGGTTCTACGGCGGGAGGGCCTCTTTCGACTTGCGCTCAACGTCAGTCCGGCCTACTCGGCGGAGTTTTTGCTCTTGCCCAACGGCGCAAACTATCTCGACGGGTCCATTTCTGAGGACCTCGGGACGGACTGGCACCACCTCTCGATCACACTGAATGAGGCCGCGAAATGGACCATCTGCCCGTACGGTGGCGGGGACTGCTCGACTCCGACCCAAGCGCAGTTCACCCAGGTGCTCGGGGCGAGCGATCAGGTCGCAGTCATGGTGGACGTGGGACCAAACGAGAGCGTCGGAGAGACCTACGACCTGGATAACGTCCTGTTGACGCCACCGCGCAGCAGCTCCCGCCCCCCACAAGAAATGCAACAAGAAGAGGCACAGCCGCGCCGCGGTGGCAAAGAAAAAATGCAAGAAGAAGAAAAGGCGGGGCGGCCGCGGGTCTCAGAGGCTGACGAGCGGCGCCTCGATTGCGCCCTCGCGCCAGCGCTCATAAAGCGCCCGGCAGATCGCCAGGTCCTGGATGGCGAGTCCGGTGGAGTCGAAGAGCGTGATCTCGTCGGGCGTGCGGCGGCCCGAGGCCTTGCCCACCAGGACGTCGCCCAGCTGAGTCACCCGATCCGGCTCGACCAGCCCGGCATCCACTCCATTGGCCAGCTCGCCGCCCGCGCTCGCCTGCTCCCACTCGTCGCAGAAGAGCCGGCAGCGCTCGATCGCCTGAAGGTCGACCTCCTGCTTGCCGTGCGCGTCGGCGCCGAGCACAGCGAGGTGCTGGCCGGAGCGCAGGTCCGAGTCGAGGATCACCAGATCCTCACCCGGCGTCACCGTGACCACGACGTCCTGGGCGGCGGCCTCGCCACGGTCGCCGGCGCGCCAGCCGAGCTCCTCAGCCAGCGCCTCCGCCGGATCGACGCGTGGATCGGCGCAGATGCCGGGCCCGTAACCGGCCGCCGCCAGGCAGCGGGCCGCCCAGCCGCCGTTCACGCCGCAGCCGATGATCCCGACGGATTTCGCATCCTCTCGCGCAAGCGCCTGGGCCGAGACCGCCGCCGCGGCACCGGTCCGCAACGAGGTCACCGACGAGCACTGGATCACCGCCAGCTCCTCCCCGGTCTCGGCGTCCGAGAGGAGGACCTCGCCGCGCACCACCGGCAGTCCCCTGGCGCTGTTCCCGGGAAACGAGGTCACCCACTTGAGCAGGGCGAGGCCGCCGCCGAGCGCGGGCATCGCCCGGAAGTCGCCGTAGGGCGGGCTCTCGAGGTAGACCTTCGCCGGCATCGTCCATTCGCCGCGCCCGTAGCGCTCGAAGGCCTCACGGGTCCGCTCGATCGCCCTCGCGGGGTCGATCGCTGCGAAGACGGCCTCACCTGAGATGACCGGGATCTCGGTCACGCCCGCGATTCTGCCGCGATGAGTCTCGGCGCGTCCGCGGGTCTCAATTGGTGAACTCACTGAAACGAGAGGAGCGACCATGTTCGAGAACAGCAAGGCATACAGCGGATTCGCCGTAAAGGACATCGAGAAGACGAAGCAGTTCTACGGCGAGACGCTCGGGCTCAAGATCGGCGAGCTCGACGTCGGAGCGCCACTGCCGCTCTTGGAGCTTCACCCCGGCGGCGATCGACCGGTCCTGATCTATGAGAAGGGCGATTTGACGCCCGCGAACTACACGATCCTCAATTTCCCAGTGGACGACGTGGACGCGGCGGTCGACCAGCTGGCCGAGAAGGGCGTGGAGTTCGAGCGTTACGAGGGCTTCGACCAGGACGAGAAGGGGATCGATCGCACCGGGCCCGCCGGCGGCATCGCCTGGTTCAAGGATCCGGCGGGCAACATCCTCGCCGTGCACGGCCAGATGTAGGCGGAACGCGGGCGCGGCTAAGCTCAACGGTCGCGCCCGCCCATAATCACCTGAAACTCGATCAGGTTTGCTAGATTGAGCGGGCGGTAACCGCCGGGCAGCGCTACGTCGACGAAAGGAACGCCGGTTTTCCATGGAGCCCGTCTCGACCCCTGAGAAGAAGGGTGCTCAGGCCAGCAACGGCAAGGCCCGGCCCGCCAAGAAGCTCGCGGATCCCTCGAGCCTCCAACGGGACCCGGGCAAGAAGCAGCACGGCAAGGGCAAGACCGGCTCCCTCGAGAACCCCGAGGTCTACGACAACGTCCCTGGCCACGTCATCCCGATCCTCGAGCGGGAATTCGACGACTTCGACACCGAGGCGGCCAGCTTCCTGCGCGGGGAGCAGACCGAAGAGCAGTTCATCGGCTTCCGCCTCAAGCAGGGCGTCTACGGCCAGCGCCAGCCCGACGTGCAGATGATCCGCGTGAAGCTGCCTTTCGGCGGCGTCAGCCCGGAGCAAATGGAGGCCTTTGCCGATGCGATCGAGCAATTCGCGCCACTCAACAAGGGCCACATAACCACCCGGCAGAACATCCAGATCCACCACATCCCCCTCGCAGACGCCGCCGAGTTCATACGGCAGATCAGTGAGGCCGGTCTCTCCTCCCGCGAGGGCTGCGGGAACACGATCCGCAACGTAACCGGCGATCCCTGGGCCGGCGTGGCCGATGACGAGCCCTTCGACATCACCCCATATGCGGCGGCCTATTCCCGCTACTTCGTCCGCCACCCGACCACCCAGCTGATGCCTCGGAAGGTGAAGACCGCCTTCACGGCGAGCGATGCCGACCGCGCCATCACCGGAATCCACGACGTCGGCTTCATCCCCAAGGTCAAAGAGGTCGACGGGAAGCGGGTGAAGGGCGTCGAGGTCCGGATCGGCGGCGGCACCTCCATCCAGCCCCGCATCGCCCCCACCCTCTACGACTTTGTCGAGCTCGACAACGGCGACTACCTGAAGGTCACCGAGGCCGCACTGCGGATCTTCGACCGCCAGGAGTGGCTGCGCGAGAACCGGATGCGCGCCCGCATCAAGGTCCTGGTCGACAAGATCGGCATGGACGCCTTCCGCGAGCTGGTCGATGAGGAGCTCAAGGGCGACTGGGTCAACGAGCGCGACTTCTCGATCGACCACCTGCTCTACGTCCACGACGAGGAGGCCGACGCCCCGGCCGTCCCGGAGAGCTACGGCTCACCCAACGGCGACAAGAGCGAGTTCGACGCCTGGGTCGACGCCAATGTCGCGCCCCAGCGCCAGGAGGGGTTCGTCACCGCGACCGTCAAGGTGACGCGCGGCGACCTCACCCCCGAGCAGTTCCGTGGCCTCGCCCAGATCATGCGCGACTTCACGGGCGGCTACGCCCGCACCACGGTCCAGCAGAACCTCGTGCTGCGCTGGCTCCGGCCCGAGTCCCTCTATGACCTCTGGATCCGCCTGAGGGAGCTCGACCTCGGCGATTCCGGCGCCTTCAGCGTCACCGACGTGGTCAGCTGCCCCGGCACCGACAGCTGCAAGCTCGGGATCACGGCCTCGATGGGGCTCAACCAGGCGCTCCAGGAGCGGCTGGAGGAGATGGAGATCACGGATCCGCTCACCAAGCAGATCCACATCAAGATGAGCGGCTGCCCCAATGGCTGCTCGCAGCACCACATCGCCACGATCGGCTTCTACGGCGCCTCCATCAAGGTCGGCGAGCACACGATCCCGGCGTACATCCCCCACATCGCCGGAAACTTCGAGGGCGGCGACGTCGTCTTCGGCCACCGGCTCAAGGCCCGCCTGCCCGCCAAGCGCGTGCCCGAGGCCGTCGAGCGCTGGATCCGCAACTACGAGGAGAAGCGGAACGACGGCGAGGACTTCAACGCGTTCGTCGACCGCACCGGCTTCGACCAGTTCGAGGAGCTGATCTCGGACCTGAAGCTGCCCGTCGAGTTCGGCGCGGACAACCTCCTCTACTTCATCGACTGGAACCGCTCCGAGCCCTACAAGGTCGAGCGCGGCGAGGGCGAGTGCGCCGTCTGATGGAGCCCGCCGCCACTCAGAAGCCGCCGGCCGCCGAGGTCAACGGCAACGGCCGCAAGGGGATCCTCCACGAGGCCTCCGCGACCGAACACGCCGCCGTGCCCGACGCGGAGCTCAACGGCCTCGGCTTCGACCCCGAGGAGAAGGCGGCGGAGCTCGAGGACGCCAGCGCCGAGGAGGCGCTCGGCTGGGCCCTCGACACCTTCAGCCCCCGGATGTACATCGCCTGCTCGTTTCAGAAGACGAGCTCGGTGACCGTCCACCTGGCGCACAGCATCAATCCGGATGCACGCTTCTTCTACCTGGACACCGACGTCCTCTTCCCGGAGACCTACGACACCAAGGATCGCCTCGAGCGCCGCTACGGGATCCGCTTCCACCGCTACAGCTCGATCACTCTCGAACAGCAGAAGGGCCTCTACGGCGATGAGCTCTGGAGCCGCGACCCGGACTCGTGCTGCGGTATCCGCAAGGTGGAGCCGATGCGCTCGGCGCTCGCCGCCGTCGACCTCTGGGTCTCCGGCATTCGCCGCTCCGACTCACAGACCAGGGCCGGCGCGCCGAAGTTCGGCTGGGACAAGCGCTTCGGGCTCTGGAAGCTCAACCCGTTGGCCGACTGGTCCGAGCAGGAGGTCTGGTCCTACATCCACGAGCACGACATCCCCTACAACCAGTTGCACGACCAGGGCTATCCCTCGATCGGCTGCACCCACTGCACCCGGAAGCCCGCGGCCGGCGAGGACGCCCGCGCCGGGCGCTGGGCGGGCCTCGACAAAACCGAGTGCGGGCTGCATGGGTAGATGCGAGGGCGTTACGCGAGGGTGCTCCGTAAGGAGCAACCCGTTTGATTGAGCGCGACCCGTTTGACGGCGAAGCCGTTACCCTTCCCCGCTTCTTGACCATCGCGATCCACTTTCTCCCGGAGTAATCCCTTGACACAGACTGCCCTCAAGCTTCAGCTCACCGATCGCCAGACCGCCGACTTCGAGATGATCGGAAACGGCGGCTTCGCCCCCCTCACCGGCCCGCAGGGCTCCGAGGACTGGAAGAGCGTCGTCGAGAACATGACTCTCACGAGCGGCGAGTACTGGCCGATCCCGATCACGCTGGCCACCGACCTCGAGGTCTCCGACGGGGACACCGTCGAGGTCTCCTCCGATGAGGGCAAGCCACTCGGCCGCCTCAATGTCACCGAGGTCTTCGAGCGCGATCTCGAGGCCGAGGCCGAGAACGTCTACGGGACCTCCGACAAGGAGCATCCCGGTGTCGCCGCCATCTTCGAGGAGGGCGCGCGCTCCATCGCGGGGACCTATGAGGTCGACGAGCTTCCCGACCACGAGGCAGCCTTCACCAAGCGCTATCTCAGCCCCGCCGAGTCCAAGAAGACATTCGAGGAGCGTGGCTGGAAGCGGATCGTCGCCTTCCAGACCCGCAACCCGATCCACCGCGCGCACGAGCACGTCACCAAGACGGCGCTGGAGATCACCGACGGGCTGATGATCCACCCGCTGATCGGCAAGACCAAGGCCGGCGACATCCCGGCCGAGGTGCGGATGCGGTGCTACGAGGTCCTGATGCAGGACTACTACCCCGCCGACCGCGTGGTCCTCAACGTCTTCCCCTCGAAGATGCACTACGCGGGCCCGCGCGAGGCGGTCCTCCATGCGATCGCCCGGCGGAACTACGGCTGCACCCACTTCATCGTGGGCCGCGACCACGCCGGCGTCGGCGACTACTACGGGACCTACGACGCCCAGAAGATCTTCGACGAAATAGACATCGACAAGCTCGGCATCCAGCCGCTCTTCTTCGAGCACACCTTCTGGTGCAACAAGTGCGAGGGGATGGCGTCGGGCAAGACCTGCCCGCACGGTCAGGAGGACCACGTCTTCCTCAGCGGCACCAAGGTGCGGGAGATGCTCGGCAACGGCGAAAAGCCGCCGCAGGAGTTCAGCCGCCCCGAGGTGGCTCAGATCTTGATCGACGAATACGCAAAGGAAGGCAATGGCTGACGAAAAGGGCTTCACACTCTGGTTCACCGGGCTTTCGGGCGCCGGCAAGACCACCATCTCCAAGATCGTCGAGGAGCGGCTGCGTGAGCGCGGCTCGAAGGTCGAGGTGCTCGACGGCGACGTGATCCGCGAGAACCTCTCCAAGGGCCTCGGCTTCTCGAAGGAGGACCGCGACACGAACATCCGGCGGATCGCGTTCGTGGCGGACCTGCTCTCACGGAACGGCGTGCCGGTGATCACCGCCGCGATCTCTCCCTACCGCGAGCTCCGCGACGAGGCTCGAGAGCTGATGGGCGACCGCTTCATCGAGGTCTTCGTCAAGGCATCGGTCGAGGTCTGCGCCGAGCGCGACGTGAAGGGCCTCTACGAGAAGGCGTTCAAGGGCGAGATCAAGGAGTTCACCGGCGTCTCCGACCCGTACGAGCCTCCTCTCAACGCGGAGCTCACCCTGGACACCGAGCACGACTCGGCCGAGGAGGACGCGGCGAGGGTCCTCTCGCTGCTCGAGGAGCGGCAGCTGATCCCGGCGGCCGAGCTCGCTTAATCAATGCGAGGGTGCTCCCTAGGAGCAACCCGTTCAGGGGCGTCGGGGAGGAAGCTCGGGCTCGCCGAGGTCGTAGGTCGGATAGGCGGCGAAGGAGTGGAACATCTTGTGGGACGGTCCGTGAAAGTCAGAGGAGGCCGTCGCCGTCAATCCCCGGTCCCTGCACAGGTCGAGCAGGAACTTCGTCTGCGCCCGGTCGTGCGATGGGTAGAAGCACTCGACCCCGTCGAGGTCGAGATCGTCGATCAGGGCGGCCACCTCGCCCGGGTCGCTCATGTCCCAGAAGGGGTGCGCGAGCACGGCCGAGCCCCCGGCGCCATGGATGATCTCGATGGCCTCGCCGGCGTCCGGCCAGCGGCGTGCGACGAACGCCTTGGCCCCCGGGACGAGCCACTCCTCGAAGAAGGCACCCATCTCCTCCGGCTTGACGCCCGCGGCCTTGGCAATGTGCGGGCGACCGACCGAGGAGGCGTCTCCCGCCTGTGCGATCGCGTCCTCGAAGCGGACCGGCACGCCCTGGGAATCGAGGCGCTCGACGATCGCCTCGGCGCGAGTGATCCGCTCGCGCTGGGCGCGCTGGCATGCAGGAGCGATGGCAATCGTGTCCACCCAGTAGCCGAGCATGTGCATGTCATCGATGCTCCCGTGCACGCAGGACATCTCGGTCGCCGGCACCAGCGCGAGCCCGGCACCCGCCGCCGCCTCGGCGGCCTCGGCCACCCCGTCGATCCCGTCGTGGTCGGTGAGCGCGAGCGTCGTCACGCCGGCCTCGGCGGCGGTCGCGACGACCGCCGCGGGCGGGAGCTCCCCATCGGAGAACGTGGAATGGCTCTGAAGGTCCAGCATCGGCGGCGCAGCATATGAGGATCTCCGCGAAAGCCGACTACGCCGTGCGCGCGGCGGTGGAGATGGCCGCGGCCGGCGACGAGCCCGTCAAGGGCGAGAAGCTCGCCGAGGCGCAGGACATCCCGCTGCAGTTCCTCGAGCACATCCTGCTCGAGCTCAAGCACGCGCGCCTGGTGCGGGCGCGGCGTGGGGCGCGTGGCGGCTACTGGCTGGCCCAGCCGCCCGAGGAGATCACGCTCGCAAGCGTGATTCGAGCGGTCGAGGGACCGCTCGCCAACATCCAGGACCAGGCCCCCGAGCAGACCAAGTACGCGGGCAACGCGGAGCAACTCAGCGAAGTCTGGATCGCGGTCCGCGCCTCGCTGCGGCGCGTCCTTGAGAACGTCACGATCGCGGACCTCCGCGACGGCAAGATCCCCTCCGACGTGCTCGAGCTGACCCAGGATGAGGGCGCCTGGGTGACGCGTTAGCAACTTTCCGCACGAGGAAAACCGACCAATTAGGGGGAAAACGGCACTGCCGCTATGGTGCCGCGGTCCCTTTAGGACCCATTCGGTCATAAAAGGGAACAAGGTGGGAATGCGGCCTTCGTCCAACCGGCCGCTTCCCCCGGACCCTTTCAAAAATGGATCCCAAGATCGTTCTCTTCGGCTTCGGCGTGGGCTTCCTGGTCGGCATGACCGGGATGGGCGGTGGATCGCTGATGACCCCCCTGCTGGTGCTCCTCTTCGGCGTCAAGCCGACCACTGCGATCGGCACCGACATCGCCTATGCGGCCATCACCAAGACCGCCGGCAGCTGGCGACACCTGAAGCTGAAGACGGTGAACATGCCGCTCGTCTACTGGATGGCGATCGGCAGCGTCCCGATGGCGCTCCTCGGCGTCTGGTTCCTGGACTTCCTAAAGCGCCGGCTGGGTGACCAGCTCGATGAGACGGTTTTCGCCATCCTCGCAGGCTGCCTGTTGGTCGTGGGTGCCGCCACGCTGCTGCGCGGCTTCTTCCTCGCCAAGAAGATCGAGGAGCGGGACGACTTCGAGATGCACACCCGCCACAAGGTGGCCGCGGTGGGGATCGGTGGGGCCACCGGCTTCGTGATCGGGCTGAGCTCGGCGGGCAGCGGAACGCTGATCGGGATGATGCTGCTCACCGTCTACCGGCTCAGGCCCCAGAAGGTCGTCGGCACTGACGTCGTCCATGCCGCGATCCTGCTCTGGGCCGCCGGCATCGCCCACGCGATCGGGGGCAACGTCGACTACGGCCTGATGGGCAACATCCTGGTCGGCTCGGTCCCGGGCGTGATCATCGGCAGCAACCTCTCCGTGAAGTGGCCGCAGGGGCTGCTGCGGGGCGTGCTCGGGGTCGTCCTGCTCGGAGCGGGCGTGACGATCATGAACAAGGCGAACACCGACCTCATTCCCTGGGTCGTCGGCGCTGCTGCCCTCGGCGTGATCGCCCTGTTCGCGATCCAGATCGCTCTGCAGAGGGAGGTCAGGCACGACCCCGAGGAGGAGCGCGAGCTCGAGGAGGCCCGGCGCCGCGAAGCCGAGGCCGAGCGAGAACGCGAGCCGACACTGGTTGGCGCGAAGGACTAGCTGCGGGCGTCTCTCGCCGCGCCGGATCAGCCCGAGCCGCAATACTGCGCCGCCGTGTTCGAGAAAGTCCTGATCGCAAATCGTGGCGAGATCGCCATCCGCGTCGCCCGGGCGCTGCGCGAGATGGGCATCGGCTCCGTCGCGGTCTACTCCGAGATCGAGCGCGACTCGCCGCACGTCCGCGAGGCCGACGAGGCGTTCCTGCTCGGTCCTGCGGTCCCCGCCGAGAGCTATCTGAACGTGGAGAAGATCCTCGAGGTCGCCTCGACCTCCGGTGCCGAGGCGATTCACCCCGGTTATGGCTTCCTGGCGGAGAACGCGCCATTCGCAGCCGCGTGCGAGAAGGCCAAGATCACCTTTATCGGCCCCCCTCCCAAGGCGATCGAGGCGATGGGGTCGAAGACACGCTCGCGCGAGCTCATGCAGAAGGCGGGCGTCCCGATCGTGCCTGGGGCCACCTCACCCGTGAAGGACGTCGCCGCCGCCAAGAAGCAGGCCAAGGAGATCGGCTACCCGATCGCCTGCAAGGCGGCGGCTGGCGGAGGCGGCAAGGGCTTCAGGGTCGCCGTGGACGAGGAAGCGCTCGCCGACGCCTTCGAGGGCGCCGCCCGGGAGGGCGAGAAGTTCTTCAGCGACCCGACCGTTTATCTCGAGCGCTACCTGGAGGACCCGCGACACGTCGAGGTCCAGGTGCTGGCCGACTCCAAGGGCAACGTCGATCCACCTCGGCGAGCGCGACTGCTCGGTCCAGCGCCGTCACCAGAAGCTGATCGAGGAGGCCCCCGGGCCGAAGGTCGACGCCGAGATGCGCGAGCGGATCGGCCAGATCGCGATCGACGCCGCCGCGGCGGTCGGCTACCGCTCGGCGGGGACCGTCGAGGGCCTGCAGGTCGGCGACGACTACTTCTTCCTCGAGATGAACACCCGGGTCCAGGTCGAGCACTGCGTCACCGAGATGGTCACCGGCATCGACATCGTTCGGGAGCAGGTCAGGATCGCAGCGGGCGAGGAGCTCTCCATCTCGCCAGGAGGACGTCGAGCTTCGCGGTCACGCGATCGAGTGCCGGATCAACGCCGAGGCCGCGCACAAGAACTTCGCCCCCGCCCCGGGCAGGGTGGTGACCTACCGGGAGCCCGCCGGCCCGGGCGTGCGGGTCGACTCGGGCGTGGAGGCCGGCTCCGAGATCACCCCGATGTACGACCCGATGGTGGCCAAGCTGATCGTCTGGGACATCGACCGGGAGCAGGCGACGACAACGCATGCTCAGGGCGCTCGGCGAGTACGAGATCGGCGGGGTCACGACTCTCATCCCCTTCCACAAGGCGCTGCTCGCGACCAAGCAGTGGGCCAACGGCGAGACCTGCCGCGACCTTGTCGGCGATCGCAAGTGGCTCAAGGCGCTCGCTCCCGAGGAGACGGCCGAGACGGCCGTGCCGGCCGAGCGAGGACGGAGAGAGGGTCTCGCGCGACTACATGGTCGAGGTGGGAGGAAAGCTCTTCGACGTCAAGGTGATCGGGGACGCCGTCCCGGCCGCGGCGGCGACGGCGGGTGCCGGCCTCCGCAAGCCCCCCAGACGGGAGCGGTCAGGAGGCGGGGGCGGTGCGGCTTCGGGCGATGACCTCGTCTCCCCTCTGCAGGGGAACGTCTTCAAGGTGCCGGTCGAGGAGGGGCAGGAGGTCTCGGAGGGAGATCTGATCTGCGTGATCGAAGCGATGAAGATGGAGAACGAGATCACGGCGCACAAGTCGGGCAAGATCACGCAGCTGGCGGCGAAGGAGGGCGCCGCCGTCAACGCGGGCGACCTGCTCGCGAAGATTGAATGAAACGGGTCGCGCCCACGCGCGCCCTCGCATCTATTTCGCGCCGAGCTTCGCGGCGGCGTCGCGGAGATTGCGGACCGTGGCGTCCGGGGCCTTGCGACCCTCGAGCTTCTCTCCGTGCCTGTTCACCCAGATCACCGGCACGTTCAGCTTGATCGCGGGCCCGACGTCAGCCTCGTAGCCCGAGGCGATGTGGACCCAGCCCTTCTTGCCTCCGATCCGCCGAGCGCACTCGCGGAGGTGGGTCGGGTCGGGCTTGTAGCTGCGGACCTGCTGGGCCGTGACCACCAGGTCGAGCTCGGTGCGCAGATGGCGGCGCGAGATGCCGAGCAACTTGTCGTCGATGTTCGAGACGATGCCGATGTCGTACCTCTCCTTGAGGCGGTCCATGGCGGCATTCGCCTCGCGAAAAGGGGGCCACGACCCCACGCTGTCGGGCAGGAACTGGGCACGAGACGGCTCGATGGTCCAGCCGATCTCCTCGGCGGTCTGCACGGCGGCGCGGCGCAGGACCTCCGCGTAGAGCTCGTACGAGCCGCTCATGATCTGGGCCTGGCTCTCGAAGAAGCGCTCGAGGAACGGCTTCTCCTCGATTGTCAGTCCATCGCGGTCGGCCTCCTTCTTGAAGGCGTCGGCGATGCCCCTCTCCCAGTCGATCAGGGTGCCGTAGCAATCGGTGGTCACCCAGTTGATGTCTTTCAGCTTCGGAAGGGCCATGAGAGCCGCGGGATTATGGCAATTTGCATTTGTTCACCGCTGCTGACCCCTCAACAGGCGCGGCGAACGCTCGTATAACCTCTCGCGGCCCTTGGATCTCCTCGAATATCAGGGAAAGCAGCTCTTCGCCCGCCACGGTGTTCCAGTACCCGAAGGCCGGGTCGCAGACACCGTCGATTCGGCCGTCGAGGCCGCCGAGGAGATCGGCTATCCCTGCGTGATCAAGGCCCAGGTGCAGATCGGCGGACGCGGCAAGGCGGGCGGGATCAAGGTCGCCCAGGACCGGGCCGAGGCGGAGGAGCACGCGAGCGCCATTCTCGGCATGGACATCCGCGGGCCCCGTGGCGAGGGACCGTTCACCGTCCACCAGGTCTGGGTCGAGAAGGCCTCCGAGATCGAGGCCGAGTACTACGCCTCGATCATCCTCGATCGCTCAGCGAAGAAGCTGCTGGCGATGCTCTCGACGATGGGCGGCATGAACGTCGAGGAGATCGCCGAGAAGGACCCCGATGCCCTGGTCCGACGCCACGTCGAGCCGCACGAGGGTTTCGGCGACCCGCAGGCCGCCGCCCTGGCCGCCGACGCGGGCGTCGCGGAGGACGCCCGGGACAAGACCTCGAGCGATGCTCGTCCGGCTCTACAACGCCTTCAACGAGTCCGACGCGACCCTGATCGAGGTCAACCCCCTGGTCGTGACCAAGGACCGCGACGTGGTTGCGCTCGACTCGAAGGTGACGATCGACAACTCGGCCCTGTTCCGGCACGAGGACCTCGCCGACCTCGAGGAGGGGTTCATCGAGGACCCACAGGAGCGGATGGCCAAGGAGAAGGGCCTCACCTACGTGAAGCTCGACGGCGACATCGGCATCCTCGGCAACGGCGCCGGCCTCTGCATGTCGACCCTCGACGTCGTCGCCCAGGCCGGCGGCAGCCCGGCCAACTTCCTCGACGCGGGCGGCGGGTCCAAGGCCGACGCCATCGTCGACGCCCTCGAGGTGATCACCTCAGATCCCAAGGTGGTCGCGATCCTCTTCAACATCTTCGGCGGCATCACCCGAGGCGATGAGATCGCCAAGGGAATCATCGAGGCGTTCGGGCGGATCGAGATCAACGTCCCGCTCGTCGTCCGGCTGGACGGCACCAATTCCGACGAGGGCCTCGGCCTGCTCGCCGACGCCGACCTGCCCAGCCTGCACGTCGAGAAGACGATGCTGGGCGCGGCCGAGAAGGTCGTGGAGCTCGCCAAGGCGGCGACCGGCTGATGTCGATCATCGTCGGTGATGACACGAAGCTGGTCATCTCGGGGTTGACCGGGCGCGAGGGGACCTTC
The DNA here is from genome assembly GCA_963740995.1 of uncultured Solirubrobacterales bacterium. Classification (GTDB taxonomy): domain Bacteria; phylum Actinomycetota; class Thermoleophilia; order Solirubrobacterales; family 70-9; genus DASUPK01. The sequence continues at coordinate 60,778 of CAVUGL010000004.1, read as the reverse complement.
CACGGTCTCCGCAACCGCGACTACGGCACCGACGTCGTGGCGGGCGTCACTCCAAAGAAGGGCGGACAGGACGTCGAGGGGATTCCCGTCTTCGACACGATCAAGGAGGCGGTCGACGAGCGCGGCGCCAACACCTCGATGATCTTCGTCCCCGCGCGATTCGCCTCCGCGGCCATCAACGAGGCGATCGACGCCGGCATCGGGACGGTGATCGCGATCACCGAGCACATCCCGGTCCACGACATGCTCGCGGCCTACTGGAAGGCACGAGACGCCGGCGTCCGACTGATCGGGCCGAACTGCCCCGGCGTGCTCAGCCCGGGCAAGGCGAACGTCGGGATCATCCCGGCCCAGTTCTTCGAGCAGGGATCGATCGGCGTCGTCTCCAAGTCCGGCACCCTTACCTACCAGATCGGCAACGAGCTGAAGCAGGCGGGGCTCGGGAACTCCACGATCGTCGGCATTGGCGGCGATCCGATCGTCGGCTCCGACTTCATCGACGTGCTCACTCTGTTCGAGCAGGACGATGAGACGGAGCTGATCGTCATGGTCGGTGAGATCGGGGGTGACGCCGAGGAGCGCGCAGCGGAGTTCATCGCGGAGAAGGTCAGCAAGCCGGTCGTCGCCTACATCGCCGGCTTCACCGCGCCCCCCGGTAAGCAGATGGGCCATGCCGGGGCGATCATCTCCGGCTCCTCCGGGACCGCCGAGGCCAAGAAGCAGGCCCTCGAGGCTCAGGGCATCCGGGTCGGCAAGAGCCCGACCGAGACGGCCCAGCTGGCCGCCGAGACGATCGGCGCGAAAGCCTGAGGGTCTAGGCCGTCTGGCGCGAGGCCCGCTTGCGGAGCTTCGCGCGGGCCCGGGCGGCGCGCTTCTGCTCCTCGCTCTTGGTGAGGATCTTCTTGCGCGGGCGCTCCGGCTCGCCGGTCGAGGACTCGGCCGGAACCGGGTCGGATGCCGCCACTTCGGCCGGAGTCGGCTCGGGTGCCGGCGCCTCAGCTGGAATCGGCTCGGGCGCCAGCGCCTCGGCCGGAATCGGCTCGGGTGCCGCAACCGGGCCGGTGGTGCGCTTGATCTGGGCCTGGTCGAGGCGGCCTCCCAGGAGCTCCTTGGCGGCGCGCACCGCCTCCTTCGGGGTCAGGTAGGTCGCCCAGGAGACGATCTTGCCTTCCTCGACCACCCAGAGGCCACCGAAGCGACGATCAATCGTGACGCCCTCCTTGGGCTTGCCCCGCTCACGACAGATGCCCACGACCTTCCCTGGCCCGACCTCCGCGATGTCCTCGAGCTCGAAGCGGTACTGCTCCCAGCTGTCCAGATAGCGCCGCATCGCCCGTTGGACGTCATCGTGTCCCCAGACGAGGTCGCCGTCGGGGCGCGAAGCCCGCTCGTCCCAACGGATCAGCGGGTCGGCCAGGGCGAGGGCGATCTCAGAATCCCCATTGCCATAGGCCTGGAGCGCGATCCTGACCAACTCGAGCGACGCCGGCATCGCGCAACAGTATTGCTTCCCAATCGGCGGCCTTCATCCCCGCAGGTTGAGTATCGCACCGTTCGTATACTCGGTGCGCCGATGGCCGAACGGACGATCAGCTTCGCGCGCGGCGCACCCAGCGCCGACATCCTGCCCCACGAGGCAGTGCGGGAAGCCGCCGCGCATGCGCTGGAGTCGGACTGGGAGAAGGCACTCAGCTACGGCACCGGCCGCGGCCATGCCGGGCTTTGCGAGTGGATCGCCGAGCAGCACGGCGCGAAGCCGGAGCAGGTCATGGTCACCAACGGGTCGATGGAGGCGGCGGCCCTCCTCTTCAGGCACCTGCTCTCGGAGGGGGACCGGGTGGTCGTCGAGCAGCCGACATATGACCGCACGCTGCTCCTCCTGAGCCAAGCCGAAACGAACCTGATCGGCGCGCCGCTCGAGGCCGACGGCGTCGACCCGGCGGCGGTCGAGGCGGCCTGCGCGGCCGGCGAGGTGACGCTCGCCCACATCATTCCCAACTTCCACAACCCGGCCGGCTGCACCCTCTCGCTGGAGAAGCGGAGCGCGCTGGTGCAGCTCGCGGCGGACAACGGGTTCCTGCTCTTCGAGGACGACCCCTACCGCCTGATCAGCTTCGAAAAGGCCCAGGACAAGACGATGCTCGAGATGGACACGGCGGACCGGGTGATCCATGCCTCCTCGTTCTCCAAGTCGGTCAGCCCGGGGGTTCGCGTCGGCTATCTGGTCGGCCCGGCGGAGCAGATCGCGACACTCGCCAAGCGGGCGAACGAGACCTACATCTCACCGAACATGCTCGCCGAGTCGATCGTCTTCGAGCTCTGCCGCTCCGGCGGTCTGGACGAGAACCTCGAGGTCGTGAACGCGGCGCTGCGGGAGCGGCGGGATGTGCTGGTCGAAGCGCTGCGCAAGCACATCCCCGAGGCCGAGTTCGTGGTCCCGCAGGGCGGCTACTTCCTCTGGCTCGACCTGAACGACGACGTCGACTCCAAGGTCCTGCTCGCAGAGGCGAAGGAGGAGGGCGTCACCTTCGTCGCGGGCCCCGACTTCATGATGGAAGGCGGGGATTCGAGCCTGCGCCTGTCGTTCGCACCGGTGCCCGCCCAGGACGTCGAAGAGGGCGTCCAGCGGCTGGCTCGCGCGCTGGAGCGCACCCGCACGGGGGCCAGCGCCGAGGCCGCCTAGACCTGCTCTCCCAGGATTTCCTTCGCTCGCCGGTAGAGATCCAGATCCTCTGCGCGCGTCGGGTAGGGCTTCCGGCGCTGCTCGATGCGGTGTGCCTCGATCGCCCTGGCGATGGAGACAAGCCTGCGCTCGGCGAGGTTGCGGTCGGTGATCAAAGTCCGTGTGCTCGCTTCCATTCCTCTTTCCCCCGTTTGTTGAGTGACTTACTCTACTATGCTCCGAGGAGCGTAGCAAGGAGTCTGCGCCACGAAGCTGAAGCCCGGGCTAACAGGTGGTAAAGACGCGAGTCAGCGCCCGTAGCGGTCCGCGCTGATCACCAGCTGGTCCGGTAGCGGCGGCCGCGACGGCGGCGCCGGGTCGGCCCAGGTGGAGACGGTTTCCGCGACGCTCTTCGAGACCGGGTGCTGCCCGTCACCGGAGCTCACAACGACTTCGTCAGCGCCCGAGCTCTCGATCGTCCCCTCCAGTCCGGGGTGAATGCCCGTGCCCTTCAGGTAGTGGAGGATCTCTTCCGCCTCGTTCTCGAAGCGGAGGATCCGGACCTTCGCCCCGGGTTCGACGTCCGCGAGCAGGACACCCTCCTCGCGGGCACCCTCCACGATCGGGTGCCCGTGGGGGCAGGTCTTCGCGTCGCCGATCGCGGCCAGCATCCTCTCCTCGAGGACCGGCGACATCGCGTGCTCGAGTCGCTCGGCCTCCTCGTGGACCTCGTCCCAGGGAATGCCGAGCACGTCGGTGAGGAAGCGCTCGATCAGCCGGTGGCGACGAGAGATCGCCTCGGCCTCCTGGCGCCCCTTCTCCGTGAAGGTGAGCGACTTGTCATCCCCCCTCTCGACGTAGCCGTCGTCCTCGAGGCGACCGATCATCTCGTGCACGGTGGGCGGCGAGAGCTGCATGGCCCGGGCGATGTTGGCGCCGTTGATCGGCAGGCCGGCCTCCTCGAGCCAGAACATGATCTGGAGGTACTCCTCCTCCGCGACGGTGGCCTTGGCCATGACCGGAGAGTAACTACCGCGAGCCGCCGCGCCGCCCCTCGAGCGAGCGACGCAGGGCTTCGAGCCGGTCGTCCCACTCGGCACTCACCATCTGGATCCAGTGAGCCGCCTCGTCGAGGGGCTTGGGGCGGAGCTCGTACTGCGTCTCCCGGCCCACCCGTTTCGCGGTGAGGAGCTCTGCTCCGTGCAGTGCGGAGAGATGCTTGGCAACCGCCTGCCGTGTGATCGGCAGCTGCTCGGCGAGGCCGCTTGCGGTCACCGTTCCGCCCCGGGCAAGAGTCTCGACCACCCGGCGTCGCGTCGGGTCGGCGAGCGCCCCGAAGACCGAATCGACCTGTCGGTGAGCCGGCGCCCTCAAGCGAATACGAGGAGCATCAAGCGCCGGAGGCGCGTGAGTGCGGGCCCCCAACCACCGATCGCCATCGCGGTGGATCCGGCGGCGGAGTTTGTGGCCGCCGAGCGTGTAGGGGTCTCGACGACGGTCACCCGGCTGCCACCGGGGAGCGGCTCGATAGTGAACTCGACGAAGCTCTCGCCCTCGCCGGGCCGGGACCACGTGAAGGCGAATCTCTCGTTCTCCTCGAAGGTCTCGACGGTTCCGTTGCGCTCTCCGTCGCCGTCGCGGACTGCGATCTCGCCGCCCTCGAACGGATCGAGCTCCACCTCCGGCGCCAGCCACTCCTCGAGGCGGTCCTCGTCGGTGAGGGCCTCCCAGACCTCGTCCGGGCTGGCCTCGACCAGGGTCTCGCGCTCCACCCAGGGTGCCTTCTCGTCCGCCTGCTTCGGTGGTGCTCCGTCTCGCAACTTCATGGTTGCTTATGCTAGCGTACTGCCTATCAGCAACCGGAAGGTTGCGTATCAATTTCTCCAACCTCAGGAGGTCGCCATGCCGCTGGTCCCGATGGTCGTCGAGCAGAGCGCCCGCGGCGAGCGCTCCTTCGACATCTACTCACGCCTGCTCGGCGAGCGGGTCATCTTCCTCGGTCAGGCGATCGACGACCAGGTTGCGAACCTGATCGTCGCCCAAATCATCCATCTCGAGTCCGAGGACCCGGACAAGGACATCTCGCTCTACATCAACTCCCCCGGCGGAGTCGTCTATTCCGGGATGGCGATCTACGACGCGATGCAGTTCGTGAAGCCGGACGTGCGGACCATCTGTTACGGCGTGGCGATGTCGATGGGGGCGCTGCTGCTGGCCGGCGGCGCGAAGGGCAAGCGCATGGCGCTGCCCAACTCGCGGATCCTGATCCACCAGCCGAGCGGCGGCTTCGAGGGCGTGGCGTCGGACATCGAGATTCACGCCAGGGAGACGCTCGACCTCCGCGACCGCCTCGACGCGATCTACGCCAAGCACACGGGCAAGTCCAAGAAGCAGGTCCACGAGGACATGGATCGCGACCGCTTCTTCAAGGCGAGCGAGGCGGCGGAGTACGGGCTGATCGACCGGGTGATCGAGCAGCGCGAGCTCGAGCAGCGGAAGACGGGGTTCTCGGCCAACGGCAACTAACTCTTCCGCGAGGCCGCGTCAGCCCCGACTTTGTTTGTCCTCGAGCATCCGCTCGACATCCTCGAGCACCTGCCGGAAGCCCCGGACTAGAGCGGGCTGCCAGGCGAGCTCCTGGAGGCCGCCGACCAGCGGCGTCGGCACGCTGTAGCCCGAGCGCCAGTCGACCGCGGTGGCATCGCCCTGGGACGCGAGCTTGATCGAGCCGCCGTGGTGCTCGAATGGAACGTTGAGCTTGACGATCAGGTAATCGAGCCGGGTGGGGCGGTCGTAGGCGGTGATCTCCTCCTCGAAGGTGAGGGGTCGGACCCTGATGCGGCGGAGCGCGCCGATCCCGTTGGGGGCCGGGTCGCCCGCGCGCAGGAGCTCAGAGGCATGGATCGGGCGGAAGCGGTCGTAGTGGGCGTGGTCGGCGAGCAGGTCGAAGACCTCCTCCGGCGGCGCCGCGATGGTGCGGGTGATGTGGATGGTGCGCATCAGGCTCCCGCCAGGGTGGATATCACGGCCTCGTAGACCCCATCCCCCATCCGGCCCTCGGTGACCGTGACGTTGAGACTTCCGGCGATCGCCTCGCGCAGTGCCGGATCGCGCTCGGGGCCATTGGCGGGCACGAAGAAGCGGCCGACGACGTCGGCGACGGCGAGGTCCTCGACCGAGTCGCCGATCGCGATGCACTCTTCGCGCGCGTAGCCGCGGGCCCTCATGTGAAAGGCGACGGCGTTCGCCTTGCTGGCCCCCTCCGGGAGCAGGTGGTAGGCGTGCGCCGGTCCCTCGATCCCCTCCATCGGGGCGAAGATCGCGCCGTTGTCGATCAGGCGCAGGCCCTTGTGGCCGCGTTCGGCGAGGAAGCGGTTCGCGTCGCCTACGTCCACCTTGCCCCGGAAGAGGAGGGAGAACTCGCGCTGGCGGTGCCATGGGCTGTGCCACTCGAGGCGCCCGGCGAACTGGTCAAAGAGCTCGTCCGGGATGCCGCTGTCCACCATCGTCTCGGCGAGGGTCTTGCCCGGCTCGGGCTCGAGATCGCCAACGAGCGCCGTCCGCTCTCCATCCATCGCCACGAGGCATCCCACCTCGCAGATGTAGGACCTCGACCCGATCAGCTTGGCGTCCTCCATCACCGAGCCCTCCCGGCGCCCGGACTTGATCACCACCTCGACTCCGGCGCGGTGACAGGCCTCCAGCATGCGCGCCTGGAGCATCGAGAACTCACCTTCAGAGTCGCGAAACAACGACCCGTAGCGGCCGAGCAGGGTGCCGTCCAGGTCGGTGTAGACGCAGCGCAGAGCCATAGTCAGCGGACCGCGACCAGCCCTCCCTCGGCCGCGCCCTTCTCACACGCGAGCACGACCCGCAGAGTCTCCAGCGCGTCCTCTCCGGAGGCGCGAACGGGGCGTCGCTCCAGCACCGCGTCTCTGACGTCTTCGTGAAGGGCGACCGTCGCGTCCGCGACGCGCTCGATCCGATCGGGCTCCTCCAGGATCGTCGAGGCGCCGGTGACTCGCAGGAACCCGGATGCTCGACATTCGGCCGTCCCCCCGGTCCCCACTGCGGTCACGCGGCGCTGCAGCCAGTCGTCGACGAAAGGCTCCGAGCGCCGGTAGAGGAGCCCCGTCTCCATCGTGGCTCGAACTCCGTTCTCGAAGGCGAGGTGATGTGTCATCCAGCGGGGAGAGGGGTGCGCATCGCCCGACCAGGGAATCATGTCGGAGGGCAGATAGGGGGCCAGCTTGTCGAGCTCATTCTCAGCGGCGGACATCACCCAGCTCACCTCCGAGTCCGCGAACCAGCGGAGGGTGTCGACCAGGTGATTGCCCTGGTCGAGCAGCGGCCCGTAGCAGACCCCGGCCAGTAAGTCGACGCGACCGAGGGCGCCCGCCTGGATCAGCTCCTTGACCCGCCGGAAGGCGCTCGCGTATCGCGACTGGTGGCTGACGGCGAGCACCACGTCGCGGCGACGACACGCCTCGACCTGGCGCTCGGCGCCGGCGAGGTCAAGCGACAGCGGCTTCTCGGCGATGACCGCCCGCAGGCTGGCCATGGCGAGGACCTCGTCGACGAGATCGGCCCGCGACCCGGGAGGAGTCGCGACGATCGCGATCTCCGTATCGGCCCCTGCGACCAGATGCTCGGCCGACTCGTATGCCCTGGCGTCGTACCTCTCAGCGAGCGCCCGACGTCGGTCCTCCGCCGGATCCGCCACGGCGGCGAGCTCGAGGCCGGAGACCCTGGCGAGCGCCGTCGCGTGCTCGACGCCTCTGGGGCCGCAACCGAGTATTGCGACCCGAAGGGCGCTCATCCGGCGCAACCGTAACCGAGTTGCATCGTCCCGCCGGAGCCTCAGATGGCCACGGTGTCATCTACGAGCTCAGCGAGTTTCGATCGGCCGGGTGACTCGGCGGGCGGGGGTTTACCGTTGCCCTGTGGCATCGCGATGGCAGCTCAGCGACCGGGCGCTCGAGTTCGGGGCGCCCGTCGGCGTCGGGATCGTCAACGTCACCGAGGACTCGATGTTCGAGGGGGCGCGGAGCGGAACCCCCGAGCGCGCCGTGGAGGACGGTGCCGCCCTCGCCGAGGCGGGTTTCGAGATGCTCGACCTGGGCGCCGTGGCGGCCCGCAGCGGCCCGCCGGTTCCGGCTGAGGAGGAGGCCGCACGCCTGCTCCCGGCGATCGAGGGCCTCGCCGCCCGTACCGATCTTCCGCTCTCCGCCGATACTTTCTCCCCCGAGGTTGCCCGCGCCGCGCTCGACGCAGGCGCGGCGGCGATCAACGACATCGGAGGCGGGGCCCCGGAGATGTTCGAGCTGGCGGCTGATTCCGGCTGCGGGCTGGTGGTCATGCAGATCGAGGGGCCGCCGCGCGAGGACCGAACGCCTCCGCGCTATGACGACCCGGTTGACCACCTGCGCTCGTGGTTCTCCGGGCGCATCGAGGACGCTCTGGCGCGCGGCGTCGGCGAGGAGCAGGTCGCGCTGGACCCCGGACTGGACTTCGACCTTTCGGTGAGCGACAACCTCGAGGTGCTGCGACGGCTCGGCGAGCTCAAGGAGCTCGGGCGGCCGCTCTACGTGTCGTTGTCGAGAAAGGACTTCCTCGGCGCCGCGCTGAGCGGCTCCTGGGAGACACGGGCCCCCGCGGTCGATCGCGAATGGGCCACGGCGGCGGCCGTCGCGCTGGCCGTCACTGCCGGGGCCGACCTGCTGCGCCTGCACGACTCCAGCGCGCTGCAGGCGATGCGCATCGCCGCCGCGATCGATGCGCCGCGGGGGGTCGCAGTTGGCTAGCACCACTGTCGCCGGCGCCGCCTGGGAACCGGCCCTGGGCCCGGCACGGCAGGACGGCCGCCTGGTCGCGGAGTCGGCCGAGCCGGCGACGATGGCGAAGCTCGCGGAGCTGCCGGATTCGCTCGACCCGGCGCTGGCTGAGGCGCTCAGAAGCGCCGGGATCGAGTCGCTCTACAGCCACCAGGCGGAGGCCTACGAGACCGCGCGGCGATCCCACCTGATCCTGACCAGCGGGACGGCATCGGGGAAGTCCCTCTCCTTCAACCTGCCGGTCCTCGACGGAATCGCGCGGGAACCCCTCCGGCGGGCCTTCTACCTCTATCCGACCAAGGCCCTCGCGCAGGACCAGGCTCGCAAGCTCGGCGAGCTGCGCCCTCCCGGGCTGCGCGAGGCGATCTACGACGGCGACACGCCGCGCGAGGATCGGCCTTCGATCCGCCGCCGCGCCAACCTGGTCCTGACCAACCCGGACATGCTGAATGTCGGGGTGCTGCCGCATCACAAGCGTTGGGGGGACTTTCTCGCCAACCTCGGCTGGGTGGTGGTCGACGAGGCCCACACCTACCGCGGCGTCTTCGGCTCGCATGTCGCCAATGTGCTGCGCCGGCTGCGCCGGGTTGCGCGCATCTACGGTGCCGAGCCTCGCTTCGTCTTGGCCTCGGCGACGATCGCCAACCCGGGCGAGCTCGCCGAGCGGCTCACCGGGCTGCCCTTCGAGCTCCTCGACGACGACGGAGCGCCGCGTGCCGGCCGCGAGATCGGCATGTGGAACCCGCCGGTGATCGAGCAGCGGACCCAGACGCGCCGGTCGCCGGTATCCGAGGCAGCCGATCTGCTGGTCGAGCTCGTCACACGCGGGGTGCGGACGATCTGCTTCATGCGGAGCCGCCGCGGCATCGAGCTCATCAATCGCTTCGCCTCGATCAAGCTCGCCGAGGATGGCAAGGGCGAGCTCGCCGAGCGCATCGCCCCCTACCGGGCCGGGTACACGCCGCAGCAGCGCCGCGAGATCGAGGCCCAGCTCGCCTCCGGTGGCCTGCTCGCGGTGGCCGCGACGGACGCGCTGGAACTGGGGATCGACGTCGGCGAGCTCGATGCCGCGATCTGCGTGAACTTCCCTGGAACAGTGGCCAGCCTGCGCCAGATGTGGGGCCGCGCCGGCCGGCGCCGCCGCGGCCTGGCCGTCTATGTCGCGGGAGAGGACGCGCTCGACCAGTTCTTCTGCCGCCATCCGGACGAATTCCTCGGGCGACCGGTCGAAGCCGCCATCCTCGACCATCGCTCCGAGCAGATCCAGATGCAGCACCTCGTCGCGGCGGCCTACGAGTCGCCGCTCGGCCCCGACGACGACGAGATCCTCGGCGAGGGTTGGCGCCAGAGGGCCGAGCGACTGGTCACCGTCGGTGAGCTCCGCCGGGGGCGCGGCGAGCGCTACCTGACCCGCACCGGTGACTTCGTGGCGAGCCGGATCGCGCTGCGCTCAGCCTCAGCCGACAGCGTCGCGGTCGTCGACTCGTCCTCGGGGGAGATGCTCGGCAATGTGGAGGCCGAGCGAGCCTTCTCGACCGTCCACCCCGGCGCGGTCTACCTGCACCTGGGCCGCTCCTACGAGGTCGCCGAGCTCGACATCGGCTCGCGTCGCGCGATCGTGAGGCCCTTCGAGGGCGACTACTACACGCAGGTGAAGAAGGAGACCGAGGTCTATATCGAGGGAATGGAGAGCCAGAGGAGGACGCTCGGGGTCGAGCTCAGCTTCGGCACGGTCTCGGTCTCGGAACAGGTCATCGCCTACCAGCGCAAGCGGCTCGGTGACAACAAGGTGATCGACATCGTCTCGCTCGATCTGCCGGAGCAGGATTTCGTCACACAGGCGCTCTGGTACGTGATCGGTGAGAGGATGGCGGCCGCCCTGCCGAGCGAGGTTCTGCTCGGCGCCCTGCACGCCTCGGAGCACGGGCAGATCGCGGTCCTGCCCCTGATCGCGATGTGCGACCGCTGGGACATCGGCGGCCTCTCCACCAACATCCACCACCAGACCGGCTCTCCGACGATCTTCGTCTACGACGGCCACCCCGGCGGCGTCGGAATCACCCGGCGCGGCTATGAGGAGTTCGAGCGCCTGGTGGGCGACGCCGACCGGCTGATTCGCGAGTGCCCTTGCGACGACGGCTGCCCCTCCTGCGTCCAGAGCCCGAAGTGCGGCAACCTGAACGAGCACCTACACAAGGGAGGCGCCCTCGAGCTGATGGGACAGATGCTGGCCGAGGAAAAGACGGCCCGTAGAACGAGAAGGTCAGCCGGCTAGGAGCCGATGGCCTCGAGGGCATCGGCTTTGGTTGGAAAGCCCTGCAGGCGCACGATTTCGCCGTCGCGGAACCAGAACACGTCCGTCTCGTCAGCCTCGATCGGGACCTCGCTTCCTCGGCCCAATGCCACGATCCTCGCCTCGACCACGATCGCATCCCCGAGGTCGGTGAACTCCAGCGGCTCCCAGCGGAGCTCAGCCCAGACCTCCTGCAGCATGCGAAAGAAGTCCTTGGCGGCCTCGCGCCCGCGGTAGACCCTCGAATCCGGGATATCGGGGCGGCCGTGCATCTCGAAGTCGGCAGCGAGCCGGACCCATAGATCCGGTGCCGCGTCCTCGGGATCGACGAAGGTATCGCCGGTCCGGTCGGTCGCGTTGATCACTTCGTACATCCGGCGCACGAGGGCGATGTTCTCCTCCGACACTGGATCGAAGTATCGCCGAGAGGTACGCCGTCCGGCCGCGCCTCACCTGAGAGACTCGCCTGCATGCCGCAGCGGACGCAGATCTCGGTGATCGGGGCGTCCGAGGGAGCCGATCAGATCCTCGCTGACGCGGAGGCCGTCGGCCGCGGAATCGCGGAGGCAGGAGCGGTGCTGGTCTGCGGAGGGCGAACCGGGGTGATGGAGGCGGCCTCCAGGGGCGCTGCTGATGCCGGTGGCACGGTGATCGGAGTCCTCCCCACCCTGTCGAGCGAGGACGCCAACCCGTACGTCACCCACGCGGTCGCCACCGGGACGGGTCACGCCCGGAACCTCGCGGTGGTCGCCTCCGGCGAGGCGGTGATCGCAATCGGCGGCGAGTGGGGCACGCTCTCCGAGATCGCCTTCGCCCGGAGGCTCGGCAGGCCGGTGGTGGCGATGCAGAGCTGGACGCTCCGAAACAGCGCGGGCACGGACCTCGGGATTGCCGACGCCGAGACCCCTGAGGAAGCAGTCAGGCTCGCGCTGGCGGGCTCGAATGACTGAGTCGACCGACGCGCCCACCCTGCGCCTGGTCGGTGGGCCGACCGCGCTGATCTCCTACGGCGAATTGAGACTCCTCACGGACCCCACGTTCAGCCCGCCGGGCGAGTTTCGCCGACCCGGGACCGACATCGTCCTGCGCAAGCTAACCGGGCCGGCCTTTGCGCCTGAACAGGTGGAGCCGATCGATGCGGTGCTGCTCTCGCACGACCACCACCACGACAACCTCGATCCGATGGGCAGGGAGTTCCTGCCCCAAGCCGGGCGCGTGCTGACGACCCCCGCGGGGAGCGACCGACTGGAGGTGGAGGCGACCGGGATGGAACCCGGTGACTCCGTCCAGCTGGAGGCTGCCGGAGGGCCCACGGTCGAGATCGTCGCGGTCCGCGCCGATCACGGTCCGCCCGAGGTCGCACCGAAGAATGGGCCGGTGATCGGGTTCTTCCTTCACGGCGAGAGCCTGCCGGCGGTCTACGTGAGCGGCGACAACGCGTCGGTGGAGGTCGTGCGCGAGATCGTCGACAGGCACGGGCCGATCGACATGTCGGTGCTCTTCTGCGGGGGTGCGGAGGTGCCCCAGGTCTGGGGACCGGAGGCCTACCTGACCCTGACACCCGAAACCGCCGTCGAGGCTGCCCGGCTGCTGGGCGCCGGCCCGATCATTCCGATCCACCAGGAGGGCTGGGCGCACTTCAGCTTCGGGCCTCACGATCTCAGCCGGGCGTTCGAGGAAACCGGGCAGGGGCACCGGCTCCGCACGCTCTCGCCAGGCGATGAGGTCGCACTCGACTGAGTATCTACTGGGGATAACGAGCGCCGAGCGCCAGGATTGCGAAGGCGTGCGACCACGCGAGCGGCGTGGTCGATGTCGGATGACCATCGATCGCGCTGACCCGTTCGGGCAGCGTCCCGTACGGCGTCGCTGCCCGCCGGAGCTCCCGCAGGAGGCCGTCCGCCGCCCCGGTGTCACCGAGCTTCGCCAGCGCCCAGGCCGACCAGGCGGTCGGCGCGGTCCAGACCTGTCCCGGCGTCCAACCCTCCATCGGCGGGATGCCCAAGGGCGTGGATTCGCGGACGAGATCAAGGAGCGTGCGGCGAACCGCCGCCCGCAACCCCGGCTGGGGAAAGAGGGTGACCGCCCATGCCGCGGATGAGTCCAGTTCGCCCTTGCCCTCCTCGCGGACCAGGCCACGCGGGGTGAGAAATCGATGCCGGATCTCGACTGCCGGGGCTCCAGAGGCGATCGCGTTCCCGAGCAGGTCTCCGGTGACGTTCTCGCCGTAGTCCTGACGATCGCTCCATTCGTTTGGGCTGTCCGGAGTTTCTGTTGCGCTGCAACACCAAGTCCGGACAGGCCGGGGCCGAAAGCCCCTTTGGACTGCTCCCTTGGCCGCGGCGACCCATCCCTCCTCGTCCCCAGCCGCAGCTCGCCCAGGGACCCGCGAGCCGTCGGGGTAAAAGCGCGCGGCTCCTTCGAGATCGAGACTCGACAGAAACCCGACGACCCGTCTCGCCTCCGGCCGGAGCCCCGCCGCCTCCAGCGCGATCGCGCCGGCCGAGGCATCGCGTGGCCAGACGTAGTCCCAGCCATCTCGCTCCCCGGCGATCATCGCGCCGTTCCGGGGGTCGGTGAGTGCCACCAGCACCCGGATGGAGCGGCGGTAGAGACGTCGCGCCCATGCCGGGGCGCCGGGGCCGAGGCGTCTGGTTTCCCGCCGGACCTCCGCTGGCGAGAACGGGCCCGATCGAGGCGCGCCGAAGTGGGGAGCCGGCATCGCGGTCTCGATCGGGGGCGGCGGCTGCTCGGTCGCGCCCGAAACAGAAGCGGCGACGAGGACCACTGCGCCGACCGCGACGATGCTCCGCTTCACACCCTGGACGCTAGCCTTTGCGCCCACCGGCGAGGTAGCTCAGTTGGTAGAGCACACGACTGAAAATCGTGGTGTCGCCAGTTCGATTCTGGCCCTCGCCATCTCAGGATGATCTGGGCCGTCGGCAATGGGGAATCTATGCGCGCACCACCGCCCAGTTCACCGGTTTCCCAGCGTTGGCCCGCACTGTGAACCTGGCGACCCGCTTGGAGAGACGAGTTCGGGTCCGCCGCCCGTCGACGAAGACGCTCACGTCCTTGGTGTGCCAGGAGCGAGGAACAGAGACCGCCATCCTGAGCCGGTCATCGCCTGCCGGGCGCAGGTAGCCACGGGCGAGACCGGCCGAGTACGCCACCCCCGCACGAGGCAGCCGCAGCGAGAAGTTCCGCATCGGCAGCTGCGGATCGATCCGGTAGCCGCGCGTAGTGGGCTGCAGGCCCGCGAGCGTGATCGTGTCGAACAGGCTCCAGGCGGGCTGATGCATGATCTGTGTGTCGTACGCCGTTGAGAAGCCGATCCCGCAACGCGATGGATCCGTTTCGTAGTACGCGTAACAGACGTCGTCAACCGAGAGCACGCCGTCCCAATGATCCGGGTAGGCGTGAGCGTGGGCGGCGAGGGTGTTCCGGCGAAGCTCCCCGAAGGCGTCGGCGCGTGCGTGCGGGACCGTCCCGGCCATCCGGGCCAGCGCCATCGTCAGCCAGCCGTTGACCGAATACCAGGCGCCGCCCGGGAAGACCGCGTTGTTGGGGCTGAGGCCGGGGAAGGTCCGCTCGGTGACGTCGGGATCGTCCCGCGCCGGCGACTGCGAGGAGCCGATCTGTGCCGGACCGTGCAGCTGCGGCGGGGCGTCCACTCCGCTCAGATAGCGCCGGATATTGGTCACAAGGGTGCGAGCCTGACCACGGCTCGGGATGCCGGCAAGGAGTGCCCACGGCTGCGGCTCGCCGTAGATGGCGCCGACGCCGAGCTGCTGGTCGTCGTGATAGCCGCGCGAGTACCAGCCCCTGCCGGTCCACTGGCTGCTCAGGGCGGCCCGATCCTGGGCCGCGGCCGCCCGCAGCCTCCGTGCGAATCCTTTGGCCCCGCGGGCTTTGGCGAGCTCAGCCAGGCGCGGGTAGACGTAGGCGAGCTGGGCGGTGACCAAGCTGGATTCGGTCATCCCGATGACGGTCGTCGAGAGATCCGACCAGTCGCCGTTCGTGCCGACGGTCGAATAGCCGCCGTGGGGACCGCGGAGGCTCTCCTGGTGGGTGAAGGCGCGAACCAGGTGCTTCCAGACGGTGGAGGAGCCGCCGTCGCGCCAGCTCACCTTCTCGTTGAAGAAGGAGAGATCGCGACTCGCCAGCCCGTACTCGGCAGCGGTCCAGAGGAGCCAGAGATCGAGATCGTCCGATGTGCCCTGCGGCAGCGGCCTGCACATCTCGCCCATCGAGTACGGGATCTCTCCGCTGGCCCGGTCCTGCTCCTGTGCGGAGTAGCGGAGGACCTCTCGGGTCAGGCCGGGGGCCATGTAGATCAGCGGAAGGACGTGCTGGAGAGGGTCGCGAAACGCCGCCTGCCAGCCGAAGTCGTACTGGTAGTAGCCGCCCTGGGAGATGATGTGATGGCCGCAGGCCTCCTCATAGGTGGCGCCGGAGCGCAGCATGTAGGCGTCCCAGGCGAGCTCCCGCGAAAGCCAGGCGTTGTGGCCGGAGAAGGCCGCCCTGGGCACCCAGCTCGCCCAAGCGCGCTGGCTGCGCGCGAAGGGGGCATCGGCGCGACGCCAGCGGGAGACGATTCCCGGAACCTGCGCGGCGTGGGCAGTGCCGTAGGCGTATCGCAGCGTCACCGACTGCCCTGGCCGCAGCTTGACCGGAGAGCGCAGAGCGAACATCGTCGACCCGACTGCGCCCTCCGCCACAGGAGGCGCGATCGACTGCCCCAGCCCTCCAGCGGACACCTCGGCCGGGTCGGATCGTCCTCCGCCACCGAAGAAGGCCGAGCCGTTGGTCTCCCAACCGCGGACCTTGCCGCGGAGGGCGGCCGCGAAGATCGACAGCGGGCTCGAATCGATCGCGTCAGGAGTCTCGGCGACCGAGAGCGTCCGTCCGCGCTTCGAGTAGCGGGGGGAGGCGAGGCCCAGGTGCGTCTTGCGGTACTGGTCGTACGGGTTGACGTCCCAGTACTCGACCCAATCGGCCCGGACGCGCCGGTGCGACGTGTTCCTGATCGTCACGTCGTGAAGCAGAAGGGGGGCGTTCCCGAATGGGGCGTAGACGTTTTCGTCGATCGCCACCGGCTTCGAGGAGGTCCGACGGTGGAAATAGCCCGAGCCGAACTCCCGATCGGTCCGCGCCCCCGCTGGCCGGTCGGCGTACAAGGTGCTGATGGTGCGGTCGCCGAGCCGCAGATAGCCATAGCCCCCGGCGTAGTGGCCCGCGCCGGCCTCGTAGGAGTTGATCCACTGGTAGGCGCGCGCCTGGCTCCAGAGCTGCACATAGCCCTCGTTGTGAGCGTCGGCGACGAGATAGTCGTTGCCGAGCTGGTGCCAGGCGTCGGTCGAGCCATTGAGCTCGCTCTGGTGGGCCTGGGCGGCCGTCGCCGGGTCGATCGCATAGTCGTAGGCCGGCAGTCCGAAGCCGTCGACGCGCCAGCGGCCGAACGAGCCGCTGCCGAAGGTTGAGGAGAGATCGGGAAGGCTGCGGTCGGCCGAGAGCGGCGGCGGGCCCGCTGCCAGAGCATGCGGGGCGAAGACGGCGGAGGCGAGGAGAAGCGCGGCCGCCCACCGACGCCAAGAGGCCGCGGCGCTCAACTTCCCTTCCGCTCCAGCGCGGCGAACGCGGCCGTGACAACTCCGCGCGAGTCGGCCAGGAAGCGCTCGAGCGCTTCCTCCTTGGTCACCTCGCTGCGGATCCACCAGTGGCACTCGATTCTCGAGCTTGACGCATATGAAGGCCGCTGGCAGCTGCGCCAGAGCCTCTCACGGCGCTACGCGGGCGACTCGCGGCAGCTCTGGTCGGCGCCGGCAACGACTGGCGTCTGGACGAGGTTCTTCTTCAAGGTCCGCTACTCGACTCACCCGAAGACGGGCTTCATCCGGATGGGCGTCGACCTGAACGGCGATGGTGACTTCGCCGACTCCGGCGAGCTCAGCCCCCGCTTCCATACCCACACGCTCAAGGTCGAGACCGCCCCGGTGGGTGCGGGATCAAGCCCGGCCGAGCGATCCCTTCCCATCTACGAGCCGGGCTGTACCACGACTCGCCGGTCCCCTGCCCCCGACCGTCCGGCTGCTCGGTAGACATCGACAACGTGCAGGTTCTTCGTCCCTGACCGTCTTTAGATCGGTTTGTTAGCGTCCCCGGCGACGTTCAGGGGGATGAGCGTGACTGGAGAGAGGAGAACGAGCAGGGATGCGACGTCTCGTGGTTGCCGTTGGCCTCGTCGGCATCTTCGTCTTGGCGGCGTGTTCTAGCGCCTTCGCCAAGGACCCCACCATCATCGCCCGCAACATCCTTCCCTCGGGTCAGTACCAACTGCCGGGCCCCAACGCGGCGACCCAGGCGACGATGTACAACGCCCTCACACCGCTGCTTCGACCACGTCAGCTCCAACGACCTGTTCACGGACTTCAAGTCCGAGAAGCTCGGGGTCGACACCGACGGCCCGACGACGACCGAGAGCTTGCCGTTCCCCGGCGTCACGATCATCCGCGACCGCTTCAACGTGCCACACGTCTACGCCACGACCAGGCAGGGCAGCATCGAGGCGGCCGGCTGGATACTCGCCGAGGACCGCGGCCTCCTGCTGCAGCAGGCGCGTTACAACTCCCGCGTCGCCGTCATCGACGCCCCCGGGCTGAGCGCGATCGGCCTGACCGCGGGCCTCCAGACCTTCCACCCGAGCGCCCAGACGGAGGCCTTCGTCTCCACCGAGACCAAGGCCCTGAAGCGAGCCGGCAAGGAGGGCAAGGCGGTCCTGCGCGACATCGACACCTACGTCTCGGGCATCAACGCCTACCTGGCGGCAACCCACTCGCCCAATGCACCCTGGACCCGCAACGACGTCTATGCAGTCAACGCCCTGAAGGGCCAGTTCCTCGGCCAGGGCGGCGGCAGGGAGGCCCTGAACTCCGAGTTCCTCAACGGGCTGCAGCAGCAGCTCGGCAGGGGCCGCGGCTTCCAGGCGTTCAATGACCTGCGCCAGTTCAAGAACCCGCGCAGCGTCACCACCATCAACGGGACGTTTCCCTACGGGCACATCCCGCGAAAGCACCCGGGCAGCGTGGTCCTGGACCACAACAGCTTCACGCCCACTCCCGCCGTGCCGGCGAGCGTCGCCCGCAAGTACGGGCCACCGTCGCAGCCCGTGCAGGCCAGCAACGAGCTGATGGTGACCGGCGGGCACTCCACGACCGGCCACCCGATCCTCGTCGGCGGCCCCCAGATCGAGCACTTCTTCCCCGGCCTG
Source organism: uncultured Solirubrobacterales bacterium (assembly GCA_963740995.1). Lineage (GTDB taxonomy): Bacteria > Actinomycetota > Thermoleophilia > Solirubrobacterales > 70-9 > DASUPK01. The sequence goes on along the minus strand of CAVUGL010000004.1, from coordinate 42,719 downwards.
GTGCTCGAGATCGACATGCACGCGCCCCACAACACCTGGCGCGGCGCCACCTCGGCGCCGTTCCCGGGCTACCTGCTGATCGGTCGCACGCCCCGCTTCTCGACCACGCTCACCTCGGCGACAGCGACATCATCGACCAGTACGCGGAGACGCTCTGCGGCGGCAGCACCGAGAAGTACATGTACAAGGGCAAGTGCCGGCCGATGGGCCACTTCGACGCGGGGACGCTCAACGGCGAGCCCGTGACCTTCCTCACCACCGTGCACGGGCCGGTCGAGGGCTACGCGACCGTCCGAGGCCGCTACGTGGCGATCTCGCAGAAGCGCTCGAGCTACGGGAAGGACGTCCTCGATCAGCTCTACTTCCGCCGCCTCTCCGACGGCCAGGTGAAGAGCCCGCAGACCTTCTTCAAGGCGGCCTCCCTCACGCCGCAGACCTTCAACTCCTTCTACATCGACAAGCGTCACATCGCCGAGTACACGAGCGGCCGTGACCCGATCCGGCCCGCGAGCGTCGATCCAGGCCTGCTGACGAAGGGCACCGGCCGCTACGAGTGGCGCGGCTTCCTGAAGCCGATGGACCACATGCACGGCCAGGACAACAAGCGGGGCACCATGACCAACTGGAACAACGGCGCCGCCCGGGGCTTCGGCGCGGCGGACGACCAGTGGATGCGGAATGGCTCCGTCGGAAGGATCAACCTGCTCAACTTCAACCTGAAGCGGCTGAAGATAAGAAGAAGGGAAGGTGGTCACCCGCATCGGTCGCCTCGGCGATGAACGCCGCCGCGACGCAGGACGTCCGGGCCATCGTGATGGTGCCGTTGCTCGACCGGCTCCTGCGCGGCTCGACGGCCCCCTCGCCGCAGGCCCAGCAGATGCTCGACCTGCTCAACCAGTGGCGCCAGCACGGCGGCAACCGGCTCGATCTGAATGGCGACGGCAAGATCGACTACCCGGGCGCCGCGATCATGGACGCCGCCTACACGAACATCGTCAACAACGAGCTGGGTGCGCGGCTCGGGCAGTCGCTGCTCCCTGAGCTCAACAACCTCGCCGGCCGCTGGGACGCGCCTCCGGGCGGCCAGTACGACGGCTGGTACCAGTACTTCGACCGCGACATCCGCGGCCTGCTCCACCGGAAGAGCAAGGGCAAGAAGGGCAAGGGGCGACTACCGGACCAGTTCAACCTGACCTACTGCGGCAAGGGACACCTGGGCCTCTGCCGCTCCGAGGTCTGGACCGCGATCCAGGCGGCGGGCGACCAGCTCACCGCCCAGCAGGGCACGGCCGATCCGGCGGCCTGGCGCGCCAGCGCGGCCGCCGATCAGTTCACCTACGGACCGCTCCCGCTAGTGACCTCGCCGTACTCGAATCGGCCGACGGGCATCCAGCAGGTCATCTCGTTCAAGTAAGACTTCGCGCCTGATGGTGCGGAAGAGGAAGCTGGTGGGCGCGCACGTGGCGCCGGAGCGGCCACTGAAAGAGGCCAAGGCGATCGGCGCCGACTGCGTGCAGATCTTCCTCTCCGATCCGCAGGGATGGAAGAAGCCCGCCCCGCGCAAGGACGCCGCCGAGCTCCGGGACTCGAAAGTGCCCCTCTACGTGCACGCCCCATACCTGATCAACGTCTGCTCGCCGAAGAACAACGTCCGCTATGGCTCGCGCAAGATCCTGCAGCAGACCTGTGACGCCGCGGCGGAAGTGAACGCGGCCGCCGTGATCGTCCACGCCGGGTACGCCGAGGACGGTATTCCGGAGGGAGTGGGCCGATGGCCGCGGACACTGGAGATGCTCGAGTCGACGGTGCCCGTGTACATCGAGAACACCGCTGGCGGCGAGAACGCAGTCGCGCGCCGCTTCGACGCGCTCGAGCTGCTCTGGGCCGCCGTCACGAAGGCCAAGACCGACGTCGAGATCGGCTTCTGCTTCGACACCTGCCACGCGAATGCCGCCGGCGAGGACCTCTCCGGCGCCGTCGAGCGGGTCCTCGCGATCGTCGGAAAGATCGACCTCCTGCACGCCAACGACTCGCGGGACCCGCCTGGGACCGGCGCGGACCGCCACGCGAACCTCGGCAAGGGTGAGATCGGCGTCGACGCCCTGAGCGCGATGATCAGGGCGGCGGGACCGCCGGCGCTGGTCGAGACCCCGGGCGGCGCCAAGGAGATGCGCACCGACATCGAGTTCGTGCGGAAGGCGCTTCGTTAGCCGGCGGTCGCCTGCGCCGGGCGGCCCTCCTGGACCAGCTCAATCGTCAGGCAGATCCAGAGCGGCACCACCAGGGCGGCAAGCTGGGCGAGTGCCGAAGTCGCCGTGCCGAGCGGGATCGTGGCGAGTGCCAGAACCAGCGCAACGGCCCGCCAGGGCTTGAACGACAGACCCAGCACCCGGCGAAAGAACGCGTGTCCGGCGAGGTAGAGGGCCGTCCCTCCACCGAGCTCCAGCGCGCGAGCGAAGCTGAGGGAGTCGAAAGCGTGTCCGATTGCACGTTCGAGCCCTGCTGCAATGCAGACGATCCCAAGCAGCATCACGAGGTGCGCCCAGTAGTAGGCCACATTCGTGTCGAAGAACTCGCGCCTGGTCGGGGTCATGCGCCGCAGGGCACCCTCGGCCTCGGCGTCGTCCCCGCCGAAGTAGACCCGCCAGAGCTCCGCGCTCAGGGTGAGGCCGAGGGTCGCCACCGCCAGCATCTGCCAGCTGATGTCGATGTGGGAGGCACCGATCCCGACCGCGACCACGGACTCGCCGAGAGCCACCATCACGACGAGGCCGTGCCGCTCGACGAAATGGTCCGGCCGGATCCAGCCGGCATCGTCCGGGACCATGGCGGGAATCACCAAAAACAGCGTGACGGCGAGGCCCCAGAGCACGTATTCGGCCGCGCCGCCGACGATCGCTCCGACCAGGATGAGAGCACCGGCCAAAAGGTTCACGCGCGCGAAGCTCCAGACACCGGCCACGCTCCAGCTCGCTGACTGCATGTAAAGAACGGTGTGGACGGCGATCACCACGAGGTAGGCGCAGGCGAAGAGCACCCCGTTCTCGCTGAAGGCCGTCGGGATCGTCAGCGAGATCGCGAAGAAGGCCAGCATGCCGCCGAGCAGGGGAAGGCGCAATGCGGTCCGCTCGGGGGGGACGGCGTTGGTGAGCCAGGCGAACGCGCCGTACATCCACCAGATCACGGCCAGCATCAGGACGACCTGTGCGAGCGCCTCGCCGTTCGGGTGGAGGACCAAGACGGCCGTCAGCTGCGTGATCGTGAAGACGAAGACGAGGTCGAAGAAGAGCTCGACGGACGAGACGCGGAGCTCACCGTCGTCCACCAGCTGGCGGGACTGATCGCCTGCGCTCATGGGGCCATGCTGGCCCCCAAGTCGGATATCTGACCGGATAGTCCTGTCCGCGCTCGCCTCTAATTTCAATGATCTGATGGCGGAGACGCTTTTCGACAACGGCAAGGGCAGCGGAGCAGCGGAGGCCGCTGACACTCGCCTGCTCCGCGAGCTCTCCGACGGCGACGAGGTGGCCGGCGCCTTCGTCGTCCGTGAGCGCGAGCGGCGTCAGAAGCGAAACGGAGAGGACTTCCTGCGCGTCGTGCTGGCGGACAAGACGGGCACGGTTCCGGCGATCGCCTGGGACGGCGTCGCGGAGTGCTTCGAGATCTGCGCCCCTGGCTCGATCGTCCTGGTCCAAGGCAGCTTCGCGATACACCCCCAGTTCGGCAAGCAGATCAAGCTCGCCACGGTTCGACCCGCGGGCCCCGGCGAGTACGACGCCGAGCAGCTCGCCGAGGGGCCGGCGCGCTCGGTCGACCTGCTCGAGACCGACCTGCGCGCGTTGATCGAGACTGTCCAGAACCCCTTTCTGCACGAGCTCCTCGACCGCTTCTTCGGCCCCGAGACCGAGTCCTGGGCTCGCTTCCGCGAGGCGCCCGCCGCCAAGCACTACCACCAGGCCTATGCGGGCGGGCTCCTCGAGCACAGCCTCTCGGTCGCGCAGGCGGTCAGTGCGGCCGCCAACTTCTTCCCTGGGATCGACCGCGAGATCGCGGTCACCGGCGCGATGCTCCACGACATCGGCAAGACCGAGGCTTACAACGACGATCCGCTGGCGATCGAGCTGACCGACGCCGGCCGCCTCGAGGGCGAGATCCCACGCGGCTACTACAGGGTGCGCCGCGAGATCGAGGCGATCGACGGCTTCGACCCCGACCTGGCCCAGGCGATCGTCCACATCATCCTCTCCCACCACGGGCAGCTCGAGCACGGGTCCCCGGTGGTTCCGGCCACGCGTGAAGCGACCCTGGTCCACTCGATCGACAACCTGGGCGGCAAGCTCGGCAGCTTCGACCGCCTGGAGCGCGAGCTCGGCGATGGCGAGAGCTGGTCGCGCTTCGACCGCGGCATCGACGGCTCGGCCTTCTTTCGGCTCGAGAGCCGCGTAGCTAAAACCTTCGTAAGTCCTCCATCCCCGGTCGGACCTGGGCCGTAATACGCAGGTCAAGCACGACCGAGAAGGGGATGACTCGATGTTGACCAGGACAGGCAGGTGGATCGTGGCCGGAATCGCCGCGCTGGCCCTCGCGGTCGGCGGGACGGGAATCGCGTTCGCGGGACACCATCACCACCACCATCACCACCACGGGATCCCGCAGCACAACGGCGGCGATCACGATTCGGACAACAACGGCGGACCCAGCGACGGCGACGGCAACATTTAGCCGGTCGCGTCTCCTCCAGGCCCTTGTCGCCGCGCTCGCCCTCGTGAGCGCGGCGGCACTTGCCGCGTGCGGCTCCTCGGGAGCCGACGACGAGGCTTCCGGACCGCCGGCGCCCGCGAACCCGGCGGCGTTCGCCTGGGTGCATCCGGCGCCGGCGCCATCCGGATGGCGCACGCGCGCCCTGCCCTCCAGGGCGGCCGCCCTCGCCTATCCACCCGGCTGGCGCCTGATCAAGACCGATCCGGGCACCGTGACGGCGGCCCGCAAGGCCGGGGGGCAGATAGTCGGATACCTGAACATCACCCCGCAGGGCGGGGACGAGACGCTGGCCAACTGGGCGAGCTTCAGGCCGGCCCACAACCGCGAGGAGGGCGACCGGGACATCGTCCCGATCGGCTCAGCGACCGGTTTGAGCTTCCGAGGCGGTCAGGGCTCCTGCGTCAAGGACGGCTACGAGACCGAATCCAACGCCCGCTACACAGAGATCGCCTGCATCGTCCGGGGCCAAACGGGCACGACCGTGGTCGTCGGCGTCGCCTCCCCGACGCAATGGAACCGCATCTCGCCCGCGCTGGAGCGAGCAATCTCGAGCTTCGACACCCGCGCATAGATCGGCCGCGCGCAGATACGCCGACGCAAAATGCGCAAATCGGTTTCCGATCCGTAATAGCAGCGGATTGGAGGGCCGAAGGTCGCGTCTATGCTGCGGCGGATGGCCAAGGACACCGAAAAGCTGATCCGCCAGCTCTCGCTGATCTCCTACCTGATGGCCCAAGGCAGGCCGACTTCGGCGCTCGAGATCAAGCGCGAGGTGGAGGGGTACAGCGATATGAACGACGACGCCTTCGCGCGCCGCTTCTACGCTGACCGCGCGGAGCTCGACGCCCTGGGGATCACGTTGCACGTCGAGAAGCCCGGCGAGAGCCTGCAGGGCTACGAGTCCGAGCTCTACTCACTGCCTCCGGAGAACTACTACCTGCCGGAGATCCGCTTCGGCGACGACGAGCTCGCCGCCCTCCAGACCGCCCTGCAGCTCCTCGACGGCGAGTTCGCCTACGCCGAGCCGCTGCGCCTGGCGCTGCAGCAGGTCTCCTGGGGCCGCCCCAGCCCGCTGACGGCGCCCGAGCAGTCCTCCGTCGAAGTCCGGATGACGGCCAAGGCCGACGGCGCCGAGGTCTCCCAGCGCCTCTCGAAGATCGAGACCGCGATCTCGCGCCGCAAGACGATTGAGTTCACCTACTACACGATCGAGCGCGACTCACAGGAGAAGCGCAAGGTCGACCCGTACCACCTGGTCTACCGAGGCGGCCAGTTCTACCTGATCGGTCACTCACACGAACGCGATGCGGTGCGCGTCTTCCGCCTCTCCCGGATCCGGGGCAAGGTCTCCTACGCCTCGAAGGCCGAGCACGACTTCTCGCCGCCGGAGGAGTTCGACCGGCGGGACTACGCACGCCGGGCGGAATGGCAGCTGGGCGAGATCGAGGGTGAGGCGAAGATCTTCCTCAAGGACCGGATCGCCTGGCTGGTGGAGCGCGACTTCGGCGGCTACGGGAAGTTCCGCAACCCCGGCCGGGGCGACGGCTCGCCCGGCAAGGGCCGGATCTTCGAGACCGAGTACGCCTCCAGCCGCCAGATGGTCGCCTGGGTTCTGCACTGGCGCCAGAACGCGACCGTGCTGGATCCGCCCGAGCTCGCCGAGGAGGTGGCGGAGCGCCTGGAGCTCCTCTCAGAGCGCCACAGCGCCGACTTCGAGCCCGCCAAATCGGTCCGGACGGTGCCGCCCGCCCCGCGCTCGGCTCGATCCAACGGCCGGTCGGAGTCGTCGATCCGCCCGGAGCGCTTCGCGCGGCTCGTGACCCTGGCCGGGATGCTGATCGAATCCGCCAAGGGCGAGGCGCGCCTGCCGGTGGCGGACGTCAAGGAGCGTCTCCACGTCAGCGACGAGGAGCTGAGCGACGACATCGACCTGCTCAACGTCGTCAACTTCGGCGGCGGCACGTACGTCCTCTACGCCGAGCTTCAGGGAGATGAGATCGAGGTGGACGCCGAGCCCTACGGCGACAACTTCGCGAAGACCGGCGCGCCTGCTCCCACTCGAGGCCAAGGCCCTCGTCGCGGCCATTGACCTGCTCGGCGACCACCTCCCCCAGAGCGGCCTCGCCAGCGCGCGCAAGAAGATCGTCACCGCGCTGGGTCACGATCCTTCGGAGGAAGGCCTGGAGATCGCCGCCGCAGGCGGGGACGACTCGGACGTGGCCCGCAAGGTGAACAAGGCGATCGAGGGGCAGAGGGTTCTCGCCATCCATTACTACAAGGAGAACGAGGACGAGTTCACCAAACGCGAGATTGAGCCATATCGCCTCTCGAACGGACCGGAGGGCTGGTATGTCGCCTCCTATGACCGCCGCCGCGAGGACGTCCGCCATTTCCGGTTGGACCGGATCAAGGAGGCCGACGTCTCGCGGGAGAGCTTCGAGCCCCGCCCCGAGGTGGAGGAGATCGCCGCGATCGAGGGCGGCTGGCTGTCAGGCGAGCACGTTCCGGCCGCCGACGTCGCCCGGGTCTGGGTCTCTCCCGAGCGAGCCCGCTGGGCACAGGAGGAACACACCGTCGTTGAGGAGCTCGCCGACGGCGCCGTCTTGATCGAGGTCCCCTATGGCAGCGCCGACTGGCTGCTGCGCGAGATCCTCAAGGGCGCCGGCGAGTTCGTCGTCCTCGAGCCTGAGGGCGCCCGCGAGGCGGTCGCCCAGGAGCTCGCCCTCGACGCCGACGCCACGGTCGCAAAAGCGGCGTAACCACCACGAGGGCATAGGCCGCGGCCATTGCGGGAAGGGTGCCGGCAGGATGTGCTTCGACTACGACTCCCGGCCGCCTGATCTCCCTGCGGAGCTGATCGGTCCGCCGATCGCGGGCGGCGCAGCTGCAGAGATCATCACGATCGGGTCCGCCGACGGAACGCAGTTCTCCGCCGCCATCGCGGAGGCGGCCGAGGGAGGCGAGCCGGCGGTCGTGATCATTCCCGACGTCCGCGGGCTCTATCCGTTCTACATCGAGCTGGCCGAGCGCTTTGCCGAGGCCGGCCACCACGCCATCGCCTTCGATTACTACGGGCGCACTGCCGACCTCGGTCCGCGCGACGACGACTTCGACTACGGCCCCCACCGCAATCAGGTGAAGCTCGACACGGCACTCGATGACCTCGCCGCCGCCGTCGCGGGAGCTGCGCCGGCGTACCGGGGCGAGCCCGGTGGTCACGGTCGGCTTCTGCTTCGGCGGATCGATCTCGTTCGTGGCCGGCGCGAGCGCGGACCTCGACCTCGCCGGCGTGGTCGGGCTGTATGGCGTGCTCTCCCGCGACCGCTTCGACGGACAGGGGGTGCTCGCCCAGGCCGCCGAGATCCCGGTCTCGGCCTCTTCGGCGGAGCCGACCAGGCGATTCCCGCTGAGCAGATCGACGAGTTCGAGTCGGCGCTCTCGGACGCCGCAGTCGAGCACGAGATCCACGTGTATCCCGGCGCGCCCCACTCCTTCTTCGACAGGAAGCAGAACGAGTTCGCGCAGGAATCCGAGGACGCCTGGCGGCGGATCCTCGGGTTCCTCGCCGGTCTGCGCGAGCCGGTCGCCTAGCTCGCGGGCGGCGTCCATCGCGACGTCCTGCGCCTCCTGCGTGGCGATCCCAGGCGCGTAGCGATGGTGGATGGCCAGCGTGTTGCCATCCGGATCCTGGAAGATCGCCTGCTTGCAGACCCCGCTGTCGATCACGTCGGTGACGAACTGGATGCCGCGTGACTCGAGCTCCGACTTGGCGGCCTCGAAGTCGTCGACATGAAACTCGAGCGGCGTCGTATTCGGGCTGAAGTCGATGTTGAAGGCATCGACCTGCATCAGAGCGATCGTCACGGTTCCGGTCTCGAACTCGCCGGCCGGCATGCTCCCCCACTGCTTCCCGAACGGGAGCCCGAGAGTCTCGCCGTAGAACTTCCTGGCGGCCTCCCAGTCCTTGGTCGGGAACGCGATGAAGTCGATGCCGTTGAGCAATTGCGTGTCTGTGGTCATTGGAGCACCATCCCACATCCGGCCTATGGCCAGCCGGCCCCCGGGGCCGGAGCCTGGGCGGCCAACAGCTGCCCGGTGCGCGGCTCGGAGAACATGCCTTCGGGTCCTCGCCATTCCTGGCACACCATGAACAGGGTTCTCCGGTCAGCGCCGCCGAGTGCGCATGCGAAGCAACCGCGGTCGAGCTCGATCGTCTGCAGGATTTCGCCGTCCTCGGCGACGCGCACGCAGCGCCGATTGGGCACGTCCGAGTACCAGACGGCGCTCTCCGAGTCCATGCAGATCCCGTCGGGAACGCCGTCCCCGAGTTCCGCCCACACCCGGCGGTTGGCCAAGCCCCCGTCGTCCTCGATGTCGAATGCGGTCAATCTCCGCGCGTAGGACTCTCCGACGATCAGCGTCGCGCCATCCGGCGACAGATGCATGCCGTTCGGGAAGGCGAGCCCGTCGGCGACCAGCCGCGCGGAGCCGTCAGGAGAGACCATGGCGATCACGCCGGGCGCGAACTCCTCGCCCGCCATCAGGTCGAACCCACCGCCGTTGACGTACGCCTTGCCGGCCGCGTCGACGACGAGCTCATTGCCGGCGGGCGGATCGGACGCCGCGTTGAGGTCAGCGTGGGTCACCAGCGCACCATCGGGCTCTCGGCGCAGCAGCAGTCCATCCCGGGCCGAGACGAGCAGCAGGCGTCCGTCCGGCAACCACCCAGCGCACATGGGAAAGGCCGGGCCTTCGAGCACAACCTCCCGGTTGCCCTCGAGGTCCACTGCGATCAGCTCGCGGGTACCCCAGTCCGAGAACCAGAGCCGCTCCTCGTGCCAGCGCGGCTGCTCCCCGAACAAGATGCCGTCGAGGAGCAGGTTGGGCTCAGACAGGGCGGTGTGGGGTCGCGATCGGCAAGCCTTCTCATCCCGTCGCCCGCGAGTAACGCAGCGAGCCGGGGGTGTCGAGCAGCTCGCCGGTCTCGAGCAGCGTCTTCAGGCCGGAGAGAATCATCGGCCAACCGCCGTAGAGCTCGCCATTGGCGTCGATCGGGAGCTGGTCGTGGATGACCGTGAGCTGGCAGGAGTCGGCGACCTGCCTGATCTCCCAGGTGATCCTCGACGGCCCAACCGCCTTGACCTCATCGCTCCACAGAGCGGTGAACGTCTGCACTAGGCGGTTCGGAGCATCGACCTCGATGTTCTCGCCCTCCGCGATGTCGATCACGCCAGGAACGCTGGACCGGTAGGGCGTGCCCTGCGTCCAGTCGGAGGTCGTGCTCACCCCGAAGCTGTACTTGGCCCGCATCTCGGGATCGGTGATCGCCTCCCAGAGGCGTTCGGGGGTGGTCTTGATGTAGATCTCGAACACAGCCGTCCCAGTGGTCCCCTCCGAATCTGGGACGAGCGCAAGCCGATGGGGTACGTCGAATTCCTCAGGCAACGTCTTCCTCCTCGAGTTCTCGTTTGAGGCCCGTGAGTCCCGAGACCCAGGGCTCCGCATACTTGCTGACCCAGCGTTCGTAGACGAGCCGGATCGGGACGGGGTTCAGGAAATGGAGCTTCTCGCGGCCTCGGCGGCGGGTGACCACCAGGTTGGCGTCCTCGAGCACCCTGAGGTGCTTCATCACGCCGAAACGCGACATCGCGACACCGCTCTCCAGGGCGCTGAGCGTCTGTCCGTCCTGCTTGAAGAGCCGGTCGAGCAGCTCGCGCCTGGTCGGATCTCCAAGAGCCTTGAACACCTCATCCATGCCGGCGAGTATATGTGACCTTTTAGTCACATGTCAAGGGAGCGGTCAGAATCCGATCCGTGACTATCGACGTCGAGCGGCTCACCGCTCCCAATCCGAGTCCGATGACGCTGGACGGCACCAACACCTACGTGGTTGGCCGCGACCCCGCCGTCGTGATCGACCCGGGCCCCGACGACTCTGGACACATCGAGGCGGTTCGCGAGGCGGCGGAGCGGCGGGGCGGGATCGGAACGGTGCTGCTCACCCACGCGCATGGCGACCACAGCGACGGCGTCGAGTCGCTCGGCGTCGAGCCGACCCCGGTTTCGGATGGTGAGACCGTTGCCGGCCTGCAGGCGATCGCGACCCCGGGGCACGCCGAGGAGCACTTCTGTTTCCTGCTCGGCAAGGCCTGCTTCACGGGCGATTTGATCCTCGGCGAGGGCTCGACCATCGTCGGGCCGCGCGACACGGGGGGCTCCCTGCTCGACTACATGCGCTCACTCGAGCGGCTGCAGGAGCTGGATCTCGAAGTCCTCTACCCCGGTCACGGACCGGAGGTCGACGATCCGCAGGCGAAAATCGCCGAGTACATCGAGCATCGCTTGATGCGCGAGCGCAGGCTGGTCGCGGCCCTCGATCGAGGGGAACGCTCGCGCACGGCTCTCCTCGCCCAGGTCTGGGACGACGTCCCGGCGGAGCTCCGTGGCCCGGCCGCAATCGCCATGGAGGCGCACCTGGAGAAGCTCCAGGACGAGGGGCGCCTCCCCCCGGATCTGGGCGACTGACCACCGGGAACCGGCCCCTGGTATGAACCTCGCATGGGTATGGATCTAGCCCGCCTGCTGCGCACAGGCGCGAGGGTGGTGGGGATCGGCTCCGCCCTGATCGCCACGACGGCCGCAGGCATCTGGTGGCATCTCTTCCGACGCCCCCTTCCCCGTACCGTCGGGGAGATCGAGGTCCGCGGTCTCGAGGGGCGCGTCGAGATCGTCCGGGACCGCTGGGGGATGCCGGCGGTCCGCGCGCGGACCGCCTCCGACCTCTGGTTCGGCCAGGGCTTCTGTCATGGGCAGGACCGCCTCTGGCAGATCGAGGTGCAGCGCCGCATCTGCTCCGGCCGGGTCTCCGAAATCGCGGGGCGCGCGGGCCTGCCGGTTGACCGCCTGATGCGAACCCTGGGTCTCCGCCGCGTGGCGCTGCGGGAGGAGGCGGAGCTGGACGCCGACCTGAGAGCGCTCCTCGATGCGTACTGCGCCGGCCTCAACGAAGCGGCCCGGCGCGCCTCGGCCCCGCCGGCTGAGTTCCAGCTGCTTCGCCTCGAATTCGAGCCCTGGCGCCCGGTGGACATGCTCGCAGGAGGCAAGCTGCTCTCGTTCGGGCTGTCGACCAACTGGGAGCGGGAGCTGCTGCGGGCCGACCTCGTGCGCGAGCTCGGCGAGGAGCGAGCGGCCAGGATCGACCCGACCTATCCGAAGGGCAATCCGGTCGTGCTCCATCCCGGTCACGGGTTCGACGGGGATGGGCTGCGGCTCGCAGAGCAGATCGGCCGAGTTCGCGACCAGATCGGCCTCGCCGCCGCGGCGAGCGGCTCGAACAACTGGGCGGTGAGCCCATCGCGGTCGACGACCGGCGGTGCGCTGCTTGCCGGCGACCCGCATCTGCCCAGCGGGATGCCGGGAGTCTGGTACGAGATCTCACTCGAGTTGGACGGAAGGACGTGTCGTGGCGCCTCGATCCCGGGCCTGCCGGGGATCTCCCTGGGACAGAACAACGACGTCGCCTTCGCCTTCACCAACGTGATGGCCGATGTCGAGGACCTCTTCGTCGAGCGGATCGAAGACGAGAGCTACGAGTTCCAGGGCGGGTGGCGCCCCCTGGAGATCGTCGAGGAGCTGATCTCCGTTCGGGGACAGGATCAGCCCGAGCGCCACAAGGTGCGCCTCACGCATCACGGCCCGATCGTCAACCAGGCGCTGGGGGCCGACGAGGGGCAGCCGCTCGCCCTGCGCTGGGCGGCCCTCGACGAGCCCTCGATCTCACGCGCGCACGTCGGTGTGCTCGAGCCGCGGAGCGGGCCCGAGCTGGTGGAGCTCCTGCGCACCCTCTCGATGCCCGTCTCGAACCTCATTTGGGCCGATCGGCACGGATCGATCGGCTACAAGATGATCGGTCGGATCCCCAAGCGAAACGGCGACTGCCCCGATCTGCCGAAGCCCGGCTGGACGGGTGAGTTCGAATGGGACGGTTGGATTCCCTACGACGAGTTGCCCGAGCTGGTCGATCCCCAGGAGGGCTTCATCGTCACCGCGAACAACCGCGTGGTCGACAGCTCCTACCCCCACCACATCACGAGCGACTGGCTCGACGGCTATCGGGCGGCGCGCATCGAGCAGCTTCTGCGGGAGACCGACGAGCACGACCTCGATGGCTTCAGCGCCATCCAGAACGACCTCTATTCGATCCCCGGTGACGAGGTCGTCCACCGGCTGGCGCGCCTTGAGCCGACCAGCCAGCGCGAGACCAACGCGATCGAGCGCCTGAAGAGCTGGGACCGGAGGCTGAGCGCTCAGACGGTGGCGGGGACGATCTATCAGGCGTTCCTGCTGCGGCTCGCGCGGGAGTTCACCCGGGCTGCGATCGGCGACCGCGACCTCGCCGACCGCTACCTGGACCGCGCGGACAACGGCTTCATCTCGCATGTCACCTCGCCGTGGCGCTGGCACTCCCACCTGCTCGAGCTCTGGGAGGAGCGCGACGAGGAGCTGATCGGGGGGTCCTGGGACGAGCTCGTCCTCGAGGCCCTGCGGGGTGCGCTCGACGACCTCGAGGAGCGCTTCGGAGCCGATCCCGAGCAGTGGCAGTGGGGACACGTCCACGAGTTGCAATTCCCCCACGCCCTGGGGGCGGTCAACCCCGTCGCCGACTGGGTCTTCAACAGGACGCTCCACCCCGGCGGAGCGCAGGAGACCGTGGCCCAGATCGCCTATGACCCGAACGACCCCTACCACGCGATCTGGGCGCCGAGCTGGCGCATGGTCGCCGACCCGTCGGCGCCCGAGCGCTCGCGCTGGCAGGCGTTCACCGGCCAGTCGGGGCACGCCTGGAGTCGCCACTACGACGACCTCCAGCCCCGCTGGCAGGCCGGGACCACCCAGTCGATGGCCGGTGAAGGCCCCTTCGAGACGCTGGCTCTTATAGGTGAGGGTGCCCGTAAGGGCAACCCGATTCATGCAGGCTAGTGCCCTCCCGTCGCGATCAGATCAAGCTCACCGAGGACGAGCAGCGGGAGCTGATCGAGAGCGAGCGCGTCGCCGTCGTCTCGTCGATCGGGCCGCGCGGCTGGCCTCACTCGATGCCGCTCTGGTACGTCCCTCGCGACGAAGAGATCTGGATCTGGACCTTCGCCAAGTCCCAGAAGGTGAAGAACCTCGAGCGCGACCCGCGCGCGACCCTCCTGATCGAGACCGGGGTCGAGTACGGCGAGCTGCGCGGGGTCCAGATCGAAGCCGAGGCCGAGCTGATCCGCGACCTCGACCTGATCGTCGACTTCGGCAAGGACCTCACCGTGCGTTACAGCGACGGCATCGAGTCGGTCGAGGGGGACGCGGCCGCCGCGCTGGAGGCGCAGGCGCCGAAGCGGGTCGCGATCCACTTCCATCCGAAGCGAATCGCCACCTGGGACCACCGCAAGCTCGGGGGCACCTACTAGCGGGCCCTTCGCAGGGAAGGGCGGAGCAATCCGATCGGTATTTGGGCGTAATCTTGCATTTCTCCCTAATTTCGAGGAGGAATCGCCTGGAAAGTGGCAGAATCCCCGCCGGTCAATAGGACGCCCAACCCAAACGGGGGAATCAAATGCGAAGGATCGCAATATTTCGCTGACGGCTCTGACAGCTCTGCTTGTCGGGGCGTCGGGTGCACACGCCGCAACTCTCGGCAGCTTCGGCGGGATCATCTACTACAGCGCCGACCCGGCGAGAAGAACGACCTGACGAGTGGGTTCAGCCACGAGTCCTCGGCGGGACGGTTCCCCTCTATACGTTCAAGGACGCCGACGCCAACCCGATCAAGATCAGCGGCGGGCCGTGCGAGCTGATCAACGGCATCGGCGATGTGCCGGCAGGAGTTCGTGGGCAGCTTCGCAATCGATTTGCGCGATCGCGATGACATCGGCAGATCTCGACCGCGGGGGATCCCATCATCGGCCCGATTCACCTCGGCGCCCTGATGATCGGGGGCCGTGGGAGTGACATCTGAGTGGCGGCCTCGGAAACGACATCCTGAAGGGAAACGACGGTCGTGACTCCCTCCGCGGACGCGAGGGGACGGACAGTACAAGGGAGGACGCGGCCGGGACACTCTGCAGACCCTGGATGGCATTCGCGACACCTTCATCTCCTGCGGCGATGGGGGCGATGACGTGCTCCGGAAGGACAAGATCGATCCCCGGGGCACGGCATTGCGAGCATTCCAACCACAAGAACATCTCAAAACCCCACTAACGGACCCGTAGGCCGCAGCGCGGGTAGCCTCTCCCGCGCATGGAAGATCTGAAGGGGCTGATCCTCTCTGGGGGAGCCGGGACGCGCCTGCGCCCGATCACCCACACCTCCGCCAAGCAGCTCGTGCCGGTGGCCAACAAACCCGTGCTCTTCTACGGAATCGAGGCGCTCGTCGAAGCCGGGATCACGCAGATCGGCGTGATCATCGCGCCGGATACCGGCCCGGAGATCAGACAGGCCGCCGGAGACGGCTCTCGCTTCGGGGCCTCGATCACCTACATCGAGCAGGAGGCCCCGCTCGGCCTTGCGCATGCCCTGCTCACCGCCGAGGAGTTCCTCGGTCAGAGCCCGTTCGTCATGTATCTCGGCGACAACCTGCTTCGCGACGGCATCGTCGAGCTGGTCGAGACGTTCCGGAGCTCCCAGCCTGACGCCCTGATTCTGCTGACCCCGGTGGCGGACCCCTCGTCCTACGGGGTGGCCGAGCTCAACGGGGACCGTGTGGTTCACCTGATCGAGAAGCCGAAGGACCCACCCAGCGACCTGGCGCTCGTGGGCGTGTACATGTTCACGCCGGCGATCTTCAAGGCCGCGCACTCCATCGAGCCATCGGCTCGCGGCGAGCTCGAGATCACAGACGCGATCGATTCCCTGATCGAGTCGGACCTTCGCGTCGAGCCGCACGTCGTCAAGGGCTGGTGGAAGGACACCGGGAAGCTCGAGGACATGCTCGAGGCCAATCGCCTCGTGCTCGAGGACATCGAGCGGCGAATCGACGGTGAGCTCGACACCTCTTCCCGCGTCGAGGGCCGCGTCGTGATTGAGGATGGGGCGAAGCTCGAGCGCAGCGTGGTCCGCGGTCCGGCGATCATCGGCACCGGCGCCCGGATATCCGACTCCTACATCGGCCCGTACACGGCGATCGACCGGGATGTGGTGATCACGGGATCGGAGGTCGAGCACTCGATCGTGCTGGCCGGCTCCAGCATCAGGGACCTCGACGCGCGCATGGAGGCGAGCCTGCTGGGCAAGAATGTGAGCCTGGGCCGGAGTAAGGGAATGCCCAGGACGCTGCGTTTCCTGGTGGGTGACAACGCCGACATCGAGATCCCATGAAGGTCCTGATCACAGGAGCCGGAGGGATGCTCGGACACGACGTGGTCCGGGTGGCGGAGGGAATGAGCCATCAGGTCGTCGCTCTGACTCACGACGACCTCGACGTGACCGATCCGGCCAAGGTCGAGCGGCTGATCACGCGGGAGCGTCCCGGCGCCGTCATCAACTGTGCTGCCTGGACAAACGTGGACGGCGCGGAGGAATCCGAGCACGACGCCTCCCTGGTCAACGCCCAGGGCGCCGGGTTCGTCGCGGATGCCGCGGCCAAGGTCGACGCCAAGCTCATCTATCCCTCCACCGACTACGTCTTCGACGGGACTGGGGGTCCCTATGGCGAATCGGACGACACCGGATCCGATCAACGCCTACGGCGCGACCAAGCTCGGCGGAGAGCGAGCCACGGCGCTGGTCAACCGTCGCAGCTTCATTGTGCGCACGTCCTGGCTCTTCGGGCCCCACGGCGGCAACTTCGTCGAGACCATGCTGCGACTGGGTCAGGGTGGCGGCCCGGTGGTCGTCGTCCACGATCAGGTCGGCTGCCCCACCTATACGGGTCACCTCGCGGTCGGCCTGCTGCGCCTGGCCGAGAGCTCGGCGTACGGCATCCACCACATGGCCGGCGAGGGCAAATGCTCCTGGTACGAGTTCGCTCTGGAGATCTTCCGCCAAGCCGAGGTCGTGACGCGGGTGATGGCGACGACCACCGACATGATGGAGCGGCCCGCCAAGCGGCCCGCCAACTCCGTGCTCGTCAGCCGTCGTTCGGCGCCGATCAAGCTTCCGTCCGTGGCAGCGCGGGCTCTCCGACTACCTCGCGCGGCGCGGCCATGCCTCCTCGGAGGAGGCCCCGAAGCGGCCGCGCTCGAGCGCCATGCGGCGCCAACCCGTGCTCGACTGGACCAAGCGCGAGCGCGAGGAGAGGGAGGCGGACGGCGAGGAGATCACCGGCGAGAACGAAATCCCGACGGCCGAAGGCGCCGACCCGGAGACGCGTCAGGGAACGCCCGCCGATGAGGGTCAGGACGCGGCATGAGGCTGCTGGTCGCCGGCGGCGCCGGCTTCATCGGCTCCAACTTCGTTCGGCATCGCCTCGAGGGCAAACCCGAGGACTCGGTGCGGGTGCTCGACAAGCTCACCTATGCGGGGCGACGCGAGAACCTCGAGGGCCTTCCAGAGGACCGCTTCGAGCTGGTCGAGGCGGACATCGCTGATCGCGACGCCGCGCGGGCCGCGCTCGAGGGCGTGGACGCGGTCGTCAATTTCGCCGCCGAGTCGCATGTCGACCGGTCGATCGAAGCTCCGGGCGAGTTCATCACCACCGACGTCTTCGGCACCTACGTCCTGCTCGAGGCGGCTCGCGACGCCGGAGTCCGCTACCTGCAGTTCTCCACCGACGAGGTCTACGGCGACTTCGAGATGGGCACGGCCACGGAGGAATCGCCGCTCGCCCCCTCCTCCCCCTATTCGGCCTCCAAGGCCGGTGGCGACCTGCTGGTCTCGGCCTTCGCCCGCACCTACGGCGCGGAGGCCCTGATCATGCGGGCGTCCAACAACTACGGGCCGTATCAGTACCCGGAGAAGCTGATCCCGCTCTGCATCCTCAATGCCCTCGCGGGTGATCCGCTGCCGGTCTACGGCGACGGAATGCAGGTCCGGAACTGGCTTTACGTCGAGGATTGCTGCGCCGCCGTCGACGCCGTGCTCGAGAGGGGCGAGCCAGGCAACGTCTACAACGTCGGCGGTCCGGATGAGCTCCCCAACATCGAGGTCGTCAAGCGCATCCTCGCGCTCACCGACCGGGACGAATCGCTGATTGAGTACGTCAGGGACCGCCCCGGTCACGACCGCCGCTACTCGCTCTCCGCGGCCCGGCTGGAGGCGCTCGGCTGGAGGGCCGCGGTCGGGTTCGACGAGGGAATCGAGCGAACCGTTCACTGGTACCGCGAGAACGAGGACTGGTGGGCGACGATCCGCTCGGGTGACTACCG
The DNA here is from genome assembly GCA_963740995.1 of uncultured Solirubrobacterales bacterium. Taxonomy (GTDB): domain Bacteria; phylum Actinomycetota; class Thermoleophilia; order Solirubrobacterales; family 70-9; genus DASUPK01. The sequence goes on along the minus strand of CAVUGL010000004.1, from coordinate 24,612 downwards.
CTACTACTACGAGCACCAGTACGGCAAGGCGCTGAAATAGCTCCACAGGCGGGTTTCGGTGGGCGGGCCGCCGCCTAAGACATCGAAGTCAGCATGTTTCGATAAGACGCGCGCCGGCGGGTATTGCTAGAACGCAGCTTCGAATCAAGCTGAGCTCAGGGGGAGCTCGCCAGGAATGGAGCCAGGATGACTCGTCGCCTCGCCCGTCTCGCCGACATCGCCTATCGCCGCCGCGGCCGCGTGGTCCTGCTGTGGATCGTGGCGATGGTGGTGATCATCGCGGTGGGGTCCTCGCTCGGGGGCGAATTCAACGCCAACTACGACACGCCCGGCTCGGAGTCGAAGGCAGCGAGCGACATCACCGAGCAGCGCTTCTCCGGCTATTCCGGCCAGGAGGTCTACGTCGTTGCAAAGGACCCAGCGGGCTTCGCCAACGAGGCCGTGGCCGCACAGCAACTGCAGCCCTTCTTCGCTCAAGCCGAGAAGGTCGAGCACATCGCCCCGCACACCGCCATCCGCCTCTCCGAGAACCGGCAGATCGCATCCAGCACGCTTCCGATGACGGTGCCGGGCTGGGACGTCACCAAGGACCAGGGCAAGCAACTGATCAACGCCGCCGAGGACAACGACGGCAATGGGGTCGAAATCAAGCTCGGCGGCGACCCGATCTATGCCGCGCAGTCACAGTCGAGCCCGGAGGGAATCGGCTTCCTCGGCGCCGCGATCGTGCTGCTCATCGCCTTCGGCTCGGTCGTGGCGGCCGGGCTGCCTCTGGGCGTCGCGCTCGTCGGCCTCGGGATCTCCTCCGCTGGGCTCATTCCACTGCTGGCCAACGTGATCGATGTCCCCGACTGGACCACAGCCGTGTCTGGGCTGATCGGGATCGGAGTGGGCATCGACTATGCCCTCCTAGTCCTGACGCGCTTCCGGTCGGCGATGAGAGACGGCAAGGACCGCCACGACGCCGTGGTCGAGGCAGTGACCACAGCGGGCCGGAGCGTGATCATCGCCGGCTGCACCGTGGTGATCGCCGTCCTCGGCCTGATGCTGACCGGGCTGAGCTACATGTACGGGGTCGCGATCGCGACCTCGTTCGCGGTGCTTACGGTGATGATCGCCTCGATCACCCTGCTGCCGGCGTTCCTCTCGTATCTCGGGCCGAGGGTCGACAGGCTCCGGATCCCGTTCCTTGGCCGTGCCCTGAGGACCGACCGGCCAACCACTGGTGACTCCCCCGCGGCTCGCTGGAGCCACGTCGTACAGAGGCGACCGTGGCCGTTCGCGATCGGGGCCCTGGCGATCCTGCTCGCGCTGGCGGCGCCGGCGTTGGGGATGCGGCTCGGCTTCCCGGATGCGGGCAACGACCCACCAGACACGATGACCCGTCAGGCCTACGACCTGAACACCGAGGGCTTCGGGCCGGGCACCAATGGCCCGATCCAGATCGCCGCGAAGATTCCGCCGACCTCCGAGGCGAAATCCGAGATCAACACCTTCGCCAACACGGTGCGGAGCACGCCGGGCGTCGCCTTCGTCGTCCCGCCGCGGTTCAACCAGGCCGGCGACGCGGCTCTGATCACGGTGATCCCGAAGACCTCGCCGCAGGACGAGGCCACCGAGGACCTCGTCAGACAGCTGCGTGAGGACGTCGTCCCGCAGCAGTTCGAGGGCACCGCGACCGACGTCCAGATCGGCGGCGTGACCGCGGCGCTCGAGGATCAGAGCGAGTTCATGAAGGGCCGCATGCCGCTCTTCATCGCCGGCGTGCTCGGTCTCTCCTTCCTGCTCCTGCTGGTCGCGTTCCACTCACCGCTGATCTCGCTGAAGGCGGGAATCATGAACCTGCTCTCGGTATGCGCCGCCTACGGCGTCATGACCCTCGCGGCGAACGGCGGCGGGCTCAGCAACCTGATCGGGATCGACCACGAGGTGCCGATTGCGCCGTTCATGCCGGTGATGATGTTCGCGATCCTGTTCGGCCTCTCGATGGACTACGAGGTGTTCCTGATCTCGCGAATCCGCGAGGAGTACCAGAAGGACGGCGACACGAGCCGGGCCGTCGCGGACGGCCTTGCCAAGACCGCCCGCGTGATCACGGCGGCCGCGGCGATCATGGTCGTGGTCTTCCTTTCCTTCGTCACCTCGCAGGAGGTCTTCCTGAAGCTGTTCGGGATCGGGCTGGCGTCGGCGGTCCTCCTCGACGCCACCATCGTCCGGATGGTCCTGGTGCCGGCCGTGATGCAACTGCTCGGCAAGTGGAACTGGTGGATCCCGAATTGGCTGGAGCGGCGCCTGCCTCGGCTGGACGTTGAGCCGGTCGGGCTGGGCACTGCGGAGGGACGCTCCTAGCGACGAACCACGCCTGTGGGCGCGGTGGGTTGCCGGATCGCCTATGGGCGCGCCGCGGGCTTCACGGCAGCGGCAGCTACCTGATCGAGGACACCATCCCCGGCAGCTGCGGGATCATCGCCGCGGCGGCGACACCCTGGACGACGCGCGCGGCGATCAGCTCGTCGGGAGTCTGGGACAGGCCGACCAGGACGCCCGCTTCGAGCTTCTCCCGATCTGTTCGTGGACGGGCTCGCCGCGCGAGCCGCCTCAAAGACCTGATCAGCCCCTCTGGGCCCGGGTGGGCCGATCGGTAAGGTCAGTAGGTTCGGCATGAGTGCGTCCGCGACCCCAAATTCACCCCTGGAGCCCTTCTCCGAGCCAGTCAGCAAGTGGTTTCAGGCATCGTTCGAGGCCCCCACGCCCGCCCAGGCTGCGGGCTGGCCCGCGATCGCCTCCGGCGCGCACACGCTGATCTGCGCCCCGACCGGCTCGGGAAAGACCCTCGCCTCATTCCTCTGGGGCATCGATCGCCTCTCACGCGAGCCCGAGCGGCTCGGATCGGGCGTGCGCATCGTCTACGTCTCGCCGCTCAAGGCCCTCTCCTATGACATCGAGCGCAACCTGAGGGCTCCGCTGCAGGGCATCGGGGCGCCGATCTCGGTCGCGCTGCGCACGGGCGACACGCCCCAGTCCGAGCGCCGCGCGATGCGTCGCGAGCCGCCGGACATCCTGATCACCACTCCGGAATCCCTCTATCTGATGATCAGCTCGCAGGCCCGCGAGATCCTCGGGGGCGTGGAAGCGGTGATCGTCGACGAGATCCACGCGGTCGCACCGTCGAAGCGCGGCTCGCACCTGGCGCTGACGCTGGAGCGGCTCGACCACCTGGGGACCGAGAACATCCAGAGGATCGGTCTGTCGGCGACCCAGCGGCCGCTGGAGCGCATCGGCGACTTCCTCGTCGGCACGGGGCGGGAGTGCGAGATCGTGGATGCATCTGAGCCGAAGCAATTGGACCTCGAGATCGTCGTTCCCGTCGAGGACATGGTCGAGCCCAGCCCGCTGTCGAACAAGCGCCGCGACGGGGCCGACACCGGCAAGACACCGCACCAGGACACGAAGCTGAAGAACTCCCCGGAGCGCATCGACCCCGGTCCGATCGAGGCGTCGCTCGACCCGGCCACGAACACTCGCTCGATCTGGCCCGCCATCTACCCGGAGCTGCTGCGCCTGGTCCGGGAGCACAACTCGACGATCGTCTTCGTCAACAACCGGCGAGCATCGGAGCGGATCGCGAAGCGCCTCAACGAGATGCACAACGACGAGCTGGAGTCCGAGCTCCCAGCGACCGAGCACGCGGGCAACACGAAGAACGGGAAGGCAGCGCCTCCCGAAATCGCCCGGGCCCACCATGGATCTCTCTCGCACGAGGAGCGGGCCCTGGTCGAGGAGCTGCTCAAGTCGGGCGAGCTGCCCTGCCTGGTGGCCACCTCCTCTCTGGAGCTGGGCATCGACATGGGTGCCGTGGACCTGGTCATTCAGGTGGAATCCCCGAAGTCCGTCACTCGGGGGCTGCAGCGCGTCGGTCGCGCCGGTCACACCCTGGGCGAGATCTCCAAGGGGCGGATCTTCCCGAAGTTCAGGGCCGACCTGCTCGAGTGCGCCGTGGTCGCCCGCCGGATGCGCTCGGGCGAGATCGAGGAAACGGTCATCCCGCAGAACCCCCTCGACGTGCTGGCCCAGCATCTGGTCTCGATGGCCGCCCTCGACGAGTGGGAGATCGACGAGGTCGAGAAGCTGGTCCGCTCCGCGCAGCCCTTCTCCGAGATCTCCCGTGAGCAGCTCGAGAACGTCCTCGACATGCTCGACGGGCGCTATCCCTCGGAGCGCTTCGCCGAGCTGCGGCCTCGGATCGTCTGGGACCGCACCAAGGGGACGATGCGCGGGCGTCCGGGCGCCCGCCAGCTGGCCGTGGCCAACGCCGGCACGATCCCGGATCGCGGCCTCTACGGAGTACATCTCCCCGACGGGCGGCGTGTTGGCGAGCTCGACGAGGAGATGGTTTATGAGGCCCGACCTGGCCAGACCTTCCTGCTCGGGGCGAGCACCTGGCGAATCGAGGAGATCACCCGAGACCGGGTGATCGTCACGCCCGCCCCCGGCACCCCCGGCGCTGTGCCGTTCTGGCGCGGCGATGGGATCGGCCGCCCCGCGGAGCTCGGCAGAGCGATCGGCGCTTTCGCCCGCGAGGCCGTCAACGCCGACCCGAAGAAGCTCGCCAAGGAGAACGACCTCGACAAGCTGGCGGCGCAGAACCTCGTCAGCTACCTGACCGAGCAGCAGGCAGCCACGCGGGTGGTTCCCTCCGACGAGGCGATCGTGATCGAGCGCTTCCGCGACGAGATCGGTGACTGGCGCCTTTGCGTGCTCTCGCCGTTCGGCGGCCGGGTACACGCCGCCTGGGGCCTGGCGCTCTCGGCCAAGATCCGCGACGAGCAGGACCTCGAAGCCGATGCGATCTGGTCGGACGACGGGATCGTCATCCATCTGCCCGACGCCGACGAGCCGCCACCCGGCGACCTGGTCATGGTCGACCCTGAAGAGATCGAGGACCTGGTGATCCGCGAGCTCTCGGGGTCGGCCCTGTTCGGCGCCCGCTTCCGGGAGAACGCCGCCCGCTCGCTGCTCATCCCGCGAGCCTGGCCGGGCAAGCGCACACCTCTCTGGCAGCAGCGCCTCAAGTCGCAGAGCCTGCTCGAGGTCGCGCGCGACTTCCCGCGGTTCCCGGTGATCCTCGAGACCTACCGCGAGGTGATGCGGGACGTCCTCGATCTCCCGGCGCTGAAGGAGCTCCTCCGCGACCTGCACTCAAGGAAGATCACGATGGTCGAGGTGGAGACCCCGACGGCCTCCCCCTTCGCCTCCTCGCTGCTCTTCGACTACGTCGCCACCTACATGTACGAGGGCGACACTCCGAACGCGGAGCGCCGCGCGGCCGCCCTCGCGCTCGACCGGGATCTCCTCGCCGAGCTGCTCGGCCAGGAGGAGCTCCGCGAGCTGATCGACCCGGAGGCCCTCGCGGAGGTCGCCGAGCAGCTCCAGCACCTGACCGAGGCAGGGCTGGCCAAGGACCGCGACGGCCTCCAGCAGATCCTGCGCCGACTCGGCGACCTGACCGAGGAGCAGTGCGAGCAGCGGACCGAGGAGGGCTACTCGGCCGCCTCCATGCTGGAGAAGCTGGTCAAGGAGCGCCGCGCAGCGCTGGTCAGGATCGCGGGTGAGGAGCGCTACATCGCGGCTGAGGACGCCGGTCTCTATCGCGACGCGCTCGGCGTGCCCGAGCCCGCCGGACTGCCGGAGAGCTTCCTCGAGCCGGTTGAAGACGCTCTCGTCTCACTCGTCCGTCGCTACGCCGCCACCCACGTACCGTTCCCGACCAGGCAGCTGGCCGACCGCTACGGCGTCGACCCGAGCTCCGCACTCAAGGAGCTGGAGCGCTCGGGGGTCGTTGTCCGCGGCGAGCTGCTGCCCGGCGGCACCTCCCGCGAGTGGTGTGAGGCGGATGTCCTCAGGCGCCTGCGCCGGGCCAGCCTCGCCCGGCTGCGCCAGGAGGTCGAGGCGACCGACCAGCGGGAACTGGCTCGCTTTCTGCCGAGCTGGCAGAACGTCGACGCCCACGGACGCTCGGGCGCCGGACCGGACCGGCTGCGCGAGGCTCTCGTCTCGCTCCAGGGTGTGGCGCTCACGCCCAAGACCTGGGAGCGGGACATCCTGCCGCGCCGCCTCGGCTCCTACAGCCCGAGCTGGCTCGACGAGCTCTGCACGAGCGGCGAGCTGGTCTGGATCGGTGCCGGGGCGCTGGGCCGCAACGACGGCAAGGTCGCCCTCTACTTCCGCGAGGACGTCCGCCTGGCCGGGCCCCCACCCGCCAACTCGAGGGTCGAGCCGCCCGAGGGCGAGATCCACGACGCCATCCGCGAGCGCCTCAGCCAGGGACCCTGCTTCTGGCTCGACCTGCTGGAGCTCGATGGCTCGGCTGAGGAGCTCCATGAGGCTCTCTGGGACCTGGCCTGGTCGGGCGAAGTCACCAACGACGCCTTCGCGCCCCTGCGCGCCCCGCGTCTGCGCGCCGCTCAGCGCTCCGAGCGAGGCGGACGCCGCTTCGCCCGCCGCCGCGCGGCGGCCGCAGGGACCGTGATCGGGCGCTGGTCCCTGAGCGCTCCCCTCTTCGAGGGCGCTCCATCGTCCGGTCCCCGGACGCGCGCCCTGGCGGAGCTGATGCTGGAGCGCCACGGAATCGTCACCCGCGAGACAGCGATCGCGGAGGGCATCCCCGGCGGTTTCGCCTCGATCTACGGCGAGCTCCAGAACCTCGAGTTGCTCGGGACGGCGCGGCGCGGGTACTTCGTCGAGGGCCTCGGAGGCGCCCAGTTCGCTCTGCCCGGAGCGGTCGAACGTCTGCGGAGCCTGCCGCAGGCCGACGGTTCGCTGCAGGTTCTCGCCGCAACGGACCCCGCCAACCCATATGGGGCGACCCTCTCCTGGCCCAAGCTCGAGGGACAGCGGAGGCCGGCTCGGACCGCCGGGGCCTACGTGATGCTCCGGGACGGCGAGCCGCTGCTCTACGTCGAGCGAGGCGGCAAGGGGATCCTGCGGCTCCAGAAGCTCGACGAGGACGAGCTCGCCAAGGCGCTGTCCGAACTCGCCTCCGCCGCCCAGAACGGACAGATCGAGAAGCTGGCGATCGAGCGTCTCGATGGCGAGCCGGTGATCGGATCAGGCCTGGAGGCGGCACTGATCGAGGCCGGCTTCCGCCGCCAGCCGCGCCGGCTGGTCGCGTAGCCATGGCTGAGGGGGACTCGATCCTCCGCGTCGCGCGGCGGATGGACGCCGCCCTCGCCGGGAGTCGGGTTTCGGTTCGGACACCGGGCCGCCGCCGGCCCGACGGCCTCCCGCCGACATCGATCGACGGCCTGGTGCTCGAGCGAGTCGAGAGCCGCGGCAAACACCTGCTGCTGCACTTCGAGGAAAGCCTCGTCCTTCACAGCCACCTCGGCATGCGCGGCGGGTGGCACCTCTACCGCACGGGGGAGCGCTGGCGGCGACCGGCCCACGACGCCTGGATCGCGCTGGCGGGCAACGAGTCGGAGGCCGTCAACTTCGGCGGCTCGAAGATGCGGATCGTCGCCGAGGGGCAGCTCGACCGCGATCCGCGGTTGGCGCGACTCGGTCCCGACATACTCGCCGAGGCCTTCGAGCCGACGGCGGCGATAGCGAGGATGCGCGGGACGAATCCGCAGATCGAACTGGGCGAGGCGCTGCTCGGGCAGAGGCTGGTGGCGGGCATCGGCAACATCTTCAAGTCGGAGGGGTGCTTCGAGGCCGGGAGTCGATCCGACCGTCCGCCTCGGATCGCTCGACGACGAGCGGCTCGCCGACGTCCTCGTGGCGACCCGGCGCCTGATGCTCGAGGCGGTCGAATCCGGGCGCCAGCCGAAGCGGGTCTACCGGCGAGCGGGCGAACCGTGTCCGCGCTGTGGTGCGACCATCCGAGCTCGGGCGCAGGGCGACGGCGCGCGGACGACCTACTGGTGCCCGGGCTGCCAGACGGGCTGAACCCGCGATAATCGTCAGTGGGATGGAGAAAGGAGCAAGACAGGACATCGTCGAGCTCCTCGCCGGTGTGCCGCTTTTCTCAGAGCTCTCGCCGGAGGAGCTGCAGCGGGTCGCGCAGGTGGCGATCCCTCGCAGGTATCCCGGCGACACCCGGGTCTTTCACGAGGGTGATCCCGGCGACGCCTGCTACATCGTCCAGCACGGCAGCTGCCGGGTGATCCGCCAGCACTCGGACGGACGGGTGATCACCCTGGCGACCCTCGGGCCTGGCGCGATCTTCGGCGAGCTGGCGATGCTCGATGGCGAGCGCCGCTCCGCCAGCATCGAAGCAGCCGAGGACACCGAGCTGCTGGCGCTGCCCGCGACGGACATGCGCGCCCTGATCCGCGAGCACCCCGAGATGGCCGAGAAGCTGGTCGTGGCGCTGACCCGCCGCCTGCGCGAGGCGAACGAGCGAATCGCCCGGCAGTCCTTTCAGACCGTTCCGAGCCGAGTCGCCGGGGTCCTCAATCAGCTGCTCGCCGAGGAGGGGGTCACCCCGCTGGTACGCGACGGCGTGACGATCAGGCTGCGGCAGTCGGATCTCGCCCAAATGGCCGGGACCTCCCGCGAGAGCGTCAGCCGGTTCCTCGCGACGCTCGAGCGGGCCGGAGTGGTGCAGGTCGGCAGGGGCCGGGTTACGGTGTTAGAGCCCGAGCGCCTCGACGCCTACATTTTCTAGCGGTGGCCAGGCTCGAGTTCACCGAGCAGCGCTCGCGGATGGTCGAGCGCCAGCTGCGCCGACGCGGCATCGACGACCAACGGGTGCTCGCCGCGATGGCCGCGGTGCCCCGCGAGCATTTCGTGCCCGACCGGATACGCGAGAGCGCCTACAACGACTCGGCGCTTCCGATCGGGCACGATCAGACCATCTCCCAGCCCTGGGTGGTGGCGGCGATCTGCCAAGCCCTCCGGCTAGGCGGCGACGAGAACGTGCTCGAGATCGGCACCGGCTCCGGCTACTCCGCGGCCGTTCTGGCGAACTTGGCGAGGCAGGTGATCAGCATCGAGCGGGTCCCAGAGCTCGGGGAAGCTGCCCGGTCGAAGCTCGAGGACCTCGGCATCGGGAACGTGGAGGTGATCGTCGGCGATGGCAGCCGCGGGTACCCCGAGGACGCTCCCTACGATGCGATCGCGGTCCACGCCGCAACCCCCGAGGCGCCGCACAGCCTGCTTGCAGAGCTGGGCCCGGACGGCCGCCTGGTCGTCCCGATCGCGACCGGTTCGGCGGACCTGCTCACCGCGTTCGTTCGGGAGAACGGCGACCTGCGCCAGGAGACCATCGGGCCCTGCCGGTTCGTCCCCCTGATCGGAGTCGAGGGATTCAATCCCCCTGAGCCCATGGGAAATAAGTAGGCTCGCGCGGTGAACTCAGCGCTTTACGTCCTCAACTTCTACTCGCCGGTCTTCGTCGATCAGCTGCGCAGCGGCCGGAAGACCGCGACGATCCGCCTCGGCGACAAGTCACGGAAGTACAAGCGCGGGCAGGTGGTCTGGATCACGATCGGCTACCGCCACCAGGCGCGCGAGAAGATCTTCGCCGCGGTGATCGACGACGTCGAGGTTAAGGAGGTCCAGGAGCTCTCCCCACGTGACATCGAGCACGACAACCCCGAGTTTCGCCGCCGCGACGAGACGGTCGACTTCCTCGAGAAGATCTACACGCGGCCGATCGGGGAGGACGACACCGTCACCGTGATCCGCTTCTCGCAGATCGTGGAGCGCCCGAGCACCCAGTTCGGGAACGGCGAGACGCCGTCTCGCAACTAGGTGGCCGAGTACAGGTTCCTCACGACCTGGCTGCTCGAAGCCGAGCGCGAACGGGTGTGGGACGCGATCTACGAGTCCGAGAGCTGGCCTCAATGGTGGAAGGGGGTCCTCGAAGCGGAGAAGCTGGAAGAGGGCGATGAGACCGGCGTCGGGCAGTACGGCCGCTACGTCTGGAAGTCGAAGCTCCCCTACAGGCTCGAGTTCTTCATGCGGACGACGAAGGTGGACCGCCCCAATCTGCTGGAGGGCGACGCCTCGGGCGAGCTCGCCGGCCTCGGCCGCTGGCGGCTCTTCGAGCAGCGCGGGGTGACCGCGGTCCTGTACGAGTGGAACGTGCGTACGACGCGCGCGTGGATGAATCTGCTCGCCCCGGTGGCCCGGCCGATCTTCGCGGTGAACCACAACTACGTGATGCGCAACGGCGGCCAGGGCCTCGCCAGACTGCTCGGAGCCCCGCTGCTCGCGGTCGGCTGAGCGAACGCGGGCCGGGCTCGCTCTCTGGCTACAATCACACAGGCGCTGGCACTCTCCTATCGAGAGTGCCAAACCGCCCAGGCTTGAGAAACACCCACCCCAGCAAGGAGGAATGCCGATGAAGCTGAAGCCGCTAGGCGATCGCCTGATCGTTCAGGCGGTCGAGGAGGAGGAGACGACCGCTAGCGGGATCGTCCTCCCCGACACAGCCAAGGAAAAGCCGCAGAAGGGCAAGGTGCTCGCTGTCGGCGACGGAGAGGTCAAGGAGGACGGCACCCGCCGCCCCCTGGACGTGAGCGAGGGCGATGAGGTCCTCTACTCCAAGTACGGAGGCACCGAGATCACCGTCGACGGCGACGAGCTGCTCGTCCTGCGCGAGTCGGACGTACTCGCGAAGGTCGGCTAGCCCAATAGGACTTAGGAAGGAGGAAGCAAACACATGGCTCACAAGGAGCTGAAGTACGACGAGGACGCCCGAGGCGCTCTCCAGGACGGGGTCGACGCCGTGGCCAATGCGGTCAAGGTGACACTCGGTCCAAAGGGTCGCTATGTCGTCCTCGACAAGAAGTTCGGGGCGCCCACCATCACCAACGACGGCGTCACCATCGCCCGCGAGATCGAGGTCGAGGACGTCTTCGAGAACCAGGGCGCACAGCTGGTGCGTGAGGTGGCCACCGCCACCAACGACGTAGCCGGCGACGGCACCACCACGGCGACCCTGCTCGCCCAGACCATCGTCCGCCACGGCCTGAAGAACGTCGCCGCCGGGGCCAACCCGCTCGGGCTGCGCCGCGGCATCGAGAAGGCCGTTGACGAGGTGGTCGAGAACCTCCGCGAGAAGCAGTCGAAGGAGATCGCGGGCAAGGAGCAGATCGCCCGAGTCGCCGCCATCTCGGCGGCCGACGACGAGATCGGCAACATCATCGCCGACGCGATCGACAAGGTCGGCAAGGACGGCGTCGTGAACGTCGAAGAGGGCCAGACCTTCGGGATGGAGCTCGAGTTCACCGAGGGCATGCAGTTCGACAAGGGCTACATCTCGCCCTACATGGTCACCGACCAGGACCGCATGGAGGCCGTAATCGAGGACCCGTACATCCTGATCGCCAACCAGAAGATCGGCTCGGTGCGCGACATCCTGCCGGTGCTGGAGCAGGTGATGCAGGGTGGCAAGTCGCTGCTGATCATCGCCGAGGACGTCGAGGGCGAGACCCTCGCGACCCTGGTGGTGAACAAGCTCCGCGGCACCTTCACCGGCGTCGCAGTCAAGGCGCCCGGGTTCGGTGACCGCCGCAAGCGGATGCTGGAGGACATTGGCATCCTCACCGGCGGCGAGGTGATCACCGAGGAGATGGGCCTGAAGCTGGAGAACACCCAGCTCGATCAGCTCGGCAAGGCGCGTCGCGTCGTCGTGGGTAAGGACAACACCACGATCATCGACGGCGCGGGCGAGTCCGAGCAGATCAAGGGCCGCATCAAGCAGATCAAGTCCGAGGTCGAGACGACCGACTCCGACTTCGACCGCGAGAAGCTGCAGGAGCGGCTGGCCAAGCTGGCCGGCGGCGTCGCGGTCGTCAAGGTCGGGGCGGCCACCGAGACCGAGATGAAGGAGAAGAAGCACCGCGTCGAGGACGCCCTGCAGGCGACCCGCGCGGCCCTCGAGGAGGGCATCGTGCCTGGCGGCGGCGTCGCGCTGCTGAACGCCCAGGACGCGATCAAGCTCGACTCGTATGACGACGATGACGAGCGCACAGGTGCGAGCATCATCCAGCGCTCGCTCGAGGCGCCGATTCGGCAGATCGCCGACAACTCGGGCTTCGAGGCCTCCGTCGTGGTCGAGAAGGTCCGCGGCCTGAAGCCGGGCGAGGGCCTGAACGCGGCCGATGGCGAGTACGGCGACCTGGTCGCCGCCGGCGTCATCGACCCGACAATGGTCACCCGCTCGGCGCTGCAGAACGCGGCCTCGATCGCGAAGAACATCCTCACCACCGAGGCGATCGTCGCCGAGCCGCCCGAGAAGGAGGGCGCCGGCGCGATGCCGGGTGGCGGTATGCCCGACATGGGCGGGATGATGTAATTCGCCTCAACAGGCGAGTGTTTTTGGAGAGGCCCGGCTAGCGCCGGGCCTCTCTGCCTTCTGGATGCGCTCAGCGTTTGCCTCCGATCGCCGATAGGTCTACGTGCGACTGTTTGGATCTCTCCTCCTCGCGGGTGCCGCCATCTCACTCGGCCTACACGTCCTCGGCGCGCCGGAGGCCCTCTACGGCTGGCTCTACCACCACCTGCTCGGCGGCCTCGACGTCCCTGAGGACCCCTCGGACGGCACGGTCGCCGCGGTCGGCTACGTCTCGCTGATTGGCGGAGCGCTGGAGCTCCTGGGTGGTGTCGCCCTACTCGCGATCAATCGACCGCGCCCTTCGAAGTAGGCTGAACCCGGACTTTGAGCATGGCAGTAGACCTGGTCATCGACATCGAGAACTCTCCGGGCGCGCTGGCCGAAGTTGCCGCCGCGATCAGCGATGCGGGCGTGAACATCGCGGCGGCCACCTGCGTTGGCCCGGGTGAGCGGGCCGAGCTCCACATCCTCGTGCCGCATGCGGAGGCCGTGAAGCATTCGCTGGCGATCTCTCACGTCGCAGTCACCGCCGAGCGCGAAGTCGTCGTTGTCGACGTCGAGGATTCTCCGGGGGTCCTTGCAGATCTGACTCGCAAGATCGCCCGCGCCGGGGTCAATCTCGAACTCGTCTACGTTGCGACTCGAAACCGCATCGTCTTCGGGGCGTCGGATGTCGCCGCTCTCCGCAGCGCCCTGGGCGAAGGCAACTAGCCCTGGGTGCCGAGCACCGCGGCCATCGGGCGCGGCTCCACACCGAGCTCCTCCGGGTCCGCGGTCCCTCTCTTGCTGGTCATCGGGACCTCCATCAGCTCCGCCTCCTCCCAGGTCGCGAAGACGGATGGGCCGACCAGGAGCTCGAGGGCCCGCAGTCCCGTCCGGACCACGGGAGTCGGCAAATGCAGCAGGGGACGCGTCCGACCGTTCGCCTCCAGCACCGCCTCGACGATGTCGTCGTAGGAGAGAACCTCCGGGCCGGCGAGCTCGTATCGCCCGTTTGCGTCCTTGCCCGGGCCCTTCCCGCTCAGGGAGGAGGCGACGCACCGCGCCACGTCCCGCGCCCAGATCGGCTGGTAGAGGGCGCCACCCTCGCCGGAGACGGGCACCGCCGGGAGGATCGATAGCCGCTGCAGCAAGGTGATCCAGGGATCGCCGGGCCGGTAGACGATCGAGGGCGCGAACACGGTCGTCCCCAGCGGGGAATCCGCCACGGCGTGTTCAGCGAGCGCCTTCGAACGGAAGAACCGCGTGCGCTGGAAGCCGGTCGCCCCCAGCGCCGAGAAGAAGACGAAGCGGTTCGCGCCCGCCCGCTCCGCCAAGCGGAGCAGCCGGATCGTGGCGAGTCCGTTGAGCTCCTCGATCGTGCCTCCAGGCTGGTCGCGGATCGTGGCGGCCAGATGCACCACGGTTTCGACCCCCCGCATCGCATGGCGAATCGAGAGCGGGTCGCGGAGGTCCCCAAGCGTGATCTGGACGTCCACGCGGTGCTCCCCGAGCTTTCTCGGGTCCCGCACCAGGGCGCGGATCTCATGCCCGTCCGCGAGCAGCGCGGGCAGGAGCTCTCCACCGACCACGCCGGTTGCTCCCGTGAGGAGGATCACGCCGCCACTGTAGCCAGGCGCACATACGGCGCCGGCTTCGCCATCAGATCGTGGCCGCTAGCGGCCGCGCCGCACAACCGCTCAGGGCTTCGCCCTTCGCTCATCGCGGTGCGGCCTGGCGGCCACTAGAATGTGCGTTCCGCGGCGCCCACAGGGCGCCGCTATCGCACCGAGACACTTGGAAAGGACCAGCTGCCTGTGGCATACGTCATCGCAGAGCCCTGCATCGGTGAAAAGGACAACTCCTGCGTAGAGGTTTGCCCCGTCGATTGCATCCATCCGACTCCGGACGAACCCGGCTACGACGAGTCCCCCCAGCTCTTCATCGATCCGGACGAGTGCATCGACTGCGACGCCTGCGTCGAGGCCTGTCCGGTCGATGCCTGCTTCGCCGAGGACCAGCTCCCCGACGAGTGGTCGAAGTACACCCAGATCAACCTCGACTACTACAAGCAGAACGCGTAGCTAGTAGCGGCCGCTCTGGCCGCGATCCGAGGGCGAGGCGATCCGGCACCAACACCTGAACTACCCGGTTCAGGCGTCGCGGGCTACTGAGTTTTCGAACATCTGGCCAATTTTGGCTAGGCGCTTGTCTGGACGTCCGTGTGTGCCGACTCGGCACGTAGATGGCACGGAAGCCGATCATCGCCCTGCTGGCCGTGGCGTGCGCGCTTTTCATCATCCCGGCGTCCGCCTCGGCATCAGGCTCTTGGGACCGCCTGCTGGCGCCCGAATCGGCGTGTCCAGGCCAGAGCGACGGCTCGCTCCCGCGGCCGGTCCAGGTCCAAGCCATGATTTGCATGCACAACTGGGCGCGGAGCCAGGAGCAGCTCTCCGGCTTGAGCGTCTCCAAGCAGCTGCGCGCCTCGTCCAACCGGAAGGCCCACGACATCAAGCGCTGTGGCCAGTTCAGCCATTACGCCTGTGGCCGCAATCCCTTCTACTGGGAGCAGCGGGCCGGCTTCCTCCGCGGGACGTATGGCGTGGGTGAGAACCTGGCCTTCACCACCGGCACGAACAACACCGTCCGCGAGGCGATGGATCTGTGGTTGAACTCAACGGAGCACCGCCAGAACCTGCTGGCGCCCCAGTATCGCCAGGTGGGGATCTCCCTCGTAACCGGCCGATTCCGCGGTAACAGGGACGCCTTCATCTGGGTGGCCCAGTTTGGCTACCACCACTGAGCCCTACCGAGAACTGCCCCGGGCGGGTTCAGTAGTCCCTACGGAGCGAGAGTCGTGACTACCCCGATTCCCGGCCGGGACGGCTGCGAGTACCTTGATTGTTCGATCTTCGATGGCGTCAGGCAGGGTCATTCGGAGCCGGGGTCGGTCGCGGCGGCTTTGGAGAGGGTCACCGCGCCAGCAGGATCCGATGTGTGCGAGTGGGCCGGCTGACGGGAGCCGGCCCGTTCGCGTTGGCGGAGGATCGGAGCGCAGACCATCCAGGTGAACGCGAGCAGGGCCAGGTTGCGAGCGGCGACCGGCCAGACGAAGGCGGGGCCGAACTCGTCGATCGCCTTGTCGTAATGCTGCAGAGCCACCTGAGTCAGCAGGATGGCCAACAGCAGCACCGCGTTCTCCGCCCCGAGCCCGAACGCACAGGCTGAGATCGGCAGGATCCAGAGCAGGAACTGCGGCGAGAGGACCGGCGAGAACACCACCAGGATCGCGAGCAGCGCCGTCACCAGCCGGAGGTTCGAGACTCGCGAACCCCATCCCGCCCAGACGATCAGCAGGTAGCAGGCGGCGCCGAGCGCCACCGAGAGCCAGCGGGCAAACCCGGCGCCGGAGGCCGCGACCTCGAAGCCACCGTGTCCCGGGATCGGAGCCGCCCCCGACCCGAGCAGATGCGCGATCTCGAACGGGCTCGCGCCGAGCGCCTCCACCTGCAGGGCGCGGTCGGTGTGGTAGCTGATCGCCGAGCCGAACTCGTCCCCGATCGCGAGCACCGCCACCGCACAGAGGACCAGTGGGATCGCACCCGCCACCACCACCCTCCCCATTCGCCTCTCACCGCGAAGCAGCGCCGGGTAGAGCAGCAGCGGGAATGCCTTGACCGCGGCACCCAGCGAGATCAGCAGGGACCAGCTCGCCGACCGTGCCCGGTCCCGAGCCAGGACTGCGGCCAGGACCAGCAGCGCCGGCACCAGGTCGAAACGGGCCAGGATCAGCGGCGCCGTGTCGATCACCGAGGGATCGAGCACGACTCCGGAGAGGATCACCACGCCGGCGGTGTAGATCCCGAGCGCGGAGAGGACGCGCTTGGGCTCACCGGGCAACGCCAGCGCGATCAGGACGACGATGCCGAGGTCGAAGGCGAGCATCTCCCACTGGAATCCGTCGACGAAGTCCTGGGTGCTGTCCCCCGCGTAGATCGGGGCGATCAGGACCGGGACCGAGAGGGGCGGGTACTCGATCCGCTGATCGCGATAGGGCAAGTCCCCGCCCTTGATCGCCTGGGCCTGAGGCGCGAAGTCGTTGACCAGCACCGAGGACCAATCCCCGATGGTCGGGACGAAGACGGCGAGATGAAGAGCGCAGACGAGGGCCGCGGCGGTCGCCCGCCAGCGGAGAGGCACGGCCCTACTGAACCATCGGTAGCTCGGTGCCGCTCATCCCCCCGCCATTCGGCTGCGCGGCGGCGGGCGCAGCCTGCATCACGGGTAGCTCGACGGGGGTCGCGGCGACGATGCCGCGCGCGGCCTCCCTGATCATCTGCGACGCCGGAGCGTCCGGGTCCTCGATCACGAGAGGCTTCCCCTCGTCGGCGTGCTCACGCAACTCGGTCGAGAGCGGCACCTTCGCGAGCAGGGGCACGTCGAGCTCGTCGGCGAGCATCTGGCCACCTCCCTCGCCGAAGATCGCCACCCGCTCGCCGTCAGGCCCGGTGAAGGCAGACATGTTCTCGATCACGCCGAGGACCTCGAGGTCGACCTTGGCCGCCATCTCGGCGGCTCGTCGGGCGACGCTCTGCGCGGCCGGCTGGGGAGTTGTGACGATCGCGATCTTTGCCTGCGGCAGCAGCTGGGCGAGGGTCATCGAGACGTCGCCGGTGCCGGGCGGCAGGTCGAGCAGCAGATAGTCGAGCTCCTCCCAGGCCACGTCCTCGAGGAACTGCTGAATCGCCTTGTGGAGCATTGGGCCCCGCCACACGACTGCGGCATTCTCCTCGACGAAGAAGCCGATCGACATCACGGTGGGGCCGGACGGCGAGACCGGCGGGATGATCTTCCTCTCCGGGGAGACTTCCGGCTTCTGATTGATGCCGAGCATCCGCGGGATCGAGTAGCCGTAGACGTCGCAGTCGAGCGCGCCGGCCTTGTGACCATCGGCCACCAGCGCGGCGGCGAGGTTCGCGGTCATGGTGGACTTGCCGACGCCCCCCTTTCCGGACGCGACGCAGATCACGTTCTTGACCTGTGCCAGCGCGCCCTCGGGAAGCTTGGGACGACCGAGCTTCTGCTGCAAGCCCGACTTCTCGCCCTCGGAGAGGACATCGAAGCCGACCTCGACAGTGTTGACGCCCTCGAGCTCGGAGACGTTTTGTACGACCGCCTGCTGGAAGTGCGAGCGGATCGGACAGCCCGGGGTGGTCAGCGAGACGACCACCTCCACGCGACCGTCGTCGCGGATCTCGATCGAGCGCACCATGCCCAGCTCGACGATGGAACGCCGGAGCTCCGGGTCGATCACCCGGGCGAGCTTCTCGTTTACCTGGTCCTTGGTCGGCACGGCAGACATTGTAGGTGGGACGGCTCCTCGGCTCGCGGTCCCGCAACGTGAAAACCGGGCCGCTTGGGCCCGGTTTTCGAGGGAGGAGAGGTTGCTGCTTCCCACTCACATGATGCGAGGGGGCTCCCCCGGGCACGCCACCTCTCCAGGCGGCCCGGGCTAAGCGTTAGATGCGCTCCCGCACCTTCTTCACCGCCGGCTCGACGCGGTCCCGGTAGATGGGCTCCACGCGCTCCTTGACGACGGGCTCGAAACGCTCGCGGTAGACCGGCTCGACGCGATCCCGGTAAACGGGCTCGACGCGGTCCCGGGCCTTGCGGGCCTGGCCGACCAGCTGCTCGGTGACCTGGCGACGAACGTCGCCACCCTTGGTCTCGGCCTTCTCGAGCTCGGCGCCGAAGCGCTTCCGGAGCGACTCGATCTCGCTCGTCCTGGACTTCGGATCGCGGAGGGTCTGGACGCGCTTCTGGAGCGCATTGATCTCCTGCGAGCGGGTCTCGGAGTTGCGCCAGGTATCGGCCGTGTCGCGGACCGCCTCGGCGACGGTGGGACCCGCGCCGATGGTCACGTCAACGACCTGCAGCGCCTGCTCGGAGGGCTTGCGCTCATTGGCGGTCGCGGTGGTCTGATCTTCGGTCTTGGTCTTGGTGGTCTTCGTCTTGGTGGCCATATTGGCTCTCGATCCCTTCGGCTTGGTTGCGTCGTGCTTATTAGCTCTAAGGATGTTCGAGCTTAGCAGCGAACACACGTTTTGGCGAACACACGTTCTTAACCTGGCCAACCGGTCCGGTTACACGGCTTCGCCACGTACGGCGGCCACAAACACCGCCGTCGGACTATCGAAACAACGAGAGGAAGCGGTGCTCGCGTGCCACGCCCACACGCTCGACCCACTCGGCCGGGCTGTCGAGCTCATCGGGGCGAGGCAGGGCATCAGGCTCCCTCCAGGCGCGGTTCAGGGTCCTGATGCCGTGTGCCCTGACGACCTCGTCACAGAAAGCCTTGCCGCGACGGTATTGAGCGAGCTTCATCTCGAGACCCAGCACCTTGGAGACGATCGAGTCGAGCAGTCCGCGGCGCTCCCGGTCCCGGTCGAGGGCGCGCCGAAGGTCGGAGTAGCCCGGATCGAGCCGGTCGCCGACGGCGTCCATCACGTGCTCGGCGTAGCCCTCGATCAGAGTCATCGTGGCCGTCAGCTCCGCCACCAGCCGTCGCTGCGGCTCGGGCCAGAGGAGCGTGGCGAGCTCGCCGTTGGTCGCGGAGCGCACCAGCTCGCGGGGATTGGTGCGAGCGAGCTTGCCGAGGAGCTCGCCCGGCTTCACCTCGACTGCGGCCTTCTCGAACAGCTCCTCGGCGATCCCGCCGATGTGTTCCCGGAGCCAGGGCACGGATGAGAAGTGCACGGCATGAGTGGTCTCGTGAAGTGCAATCCAGCGCAGGAAGAGGTCGCGATCGACATCGAGGCGCGCACGGGCCGCGGAGAGGTTCGGTCCCACGAAGAGCAGCCGGGGGGCGCGGGCGGGCCCGATCAGGGCTACGTCGTACTGGCCGATCACCCGCTGCGAGAGGTACCCGACGGCGAGGCCAATCTCGGCGCCGGTCGCGGCTCCGACAATCGTGCGCTGGATGCCCCTGCTGCCCCCGTTGCCGGAACCACTCATCCGCTCCTCCAGGTGCTCCTCAACTCTCGCGGAAAGTTCCCGAAAAGTCTCGAGGTTGACCTCCGCCCATTCGGATCGCTCCACCAGCTCTGCCGGCGGGACCTGCGACTTTGGCTTCAGACCCGTGTAGCGCCTGACCAGTTCGGCGGCCCGGTCGGATTCCGTGCGGAGCTCCTCCTCGCTGCCGTCCCATCGCGGACCGGATCCGGACAAGGCCCGGGACACCCGCTCGGCCATCGCCCAGTCGACGAGACCCTCAGGCATGGACCGCCTCTTGCACCTCGAGCAGGACACGGAGGTCGTTTTGGGTGCGTGCGGCGGCGACGTCGTAACGGCCAGTGAGGTCGAGCGGAGCACCTTCCAGGCCGGCATCGGCGAACTCCAAGGCGGCCCCTGCGGTCCGGGCGACCAGCTGGCCAGCCGCCGCGTCGACTGAGCGGGTGTTCCTGGTGGTGATCATGCCGTCGTAGCGGCCGACCGCGACGTAACAGAGGGCCACCGCGATCGAGCCGGGAACCCGGATGCGATAGGCCCGACCCTGAAGCAGCTCACTTGCCCTGAGGACGCGCTCCGGCTTGGTCGCCTCGAGGGCGACCACCTCCAGCCCGTCTCCCTGGGGTGCTCGGATCGGCTGCCCGTCGAGCTGCGCCCCCTCGAGGGTGGCGATGAACTCCTCACGGGCACCGAACTCGTACACGAAGCCGAAGGTCACGTCCGCCATCGAGTCGCCGTCGGCGACAGCGATGCTGACGCTGTGCAGGGGGATGGTCCGCCGCGCGTTGAGGGAACCATCGATCGGGTCGATGATCACCCGGAGCGGCGACTCCCCGCCCCCGAAGGTGACGGTGCCCCGCTCCTCCGAGACGGCCGTGAATTCGTGCCCGGCGTCGTGGAGCCGGTCGAGCTCGTCGAAGATCGCGTCCTCGCAGAGCCGGTCGATGACCAGCGTCCTGTCTCCCCCCTCGCCGACGCCCTCATACTGCGTGCGCGCCGCGATTCCCTGGTGCTCGGTGAAGACCTGCTTCTGGACCTCGACGGCTCGCCGGCAGGCGGAGATCCATTCCTCCTCGCTCGGCCCGGCGGCGCGCGGAGCCTGCGCCGCGTCGCGGCGGCCTCCTGCCTCAGTCATGGCGCACCACGCGGGCGAGGTTAGCGGGTGGCCTTGAGGCGGCTGAGCGTTGCATTAGCCTGAAATCGATGGAGCGGCGCGACGATGGGGGTCCGAGGCTGAGCGACCAGCAGGCGGTTGCGGTCGCTCACGATCGAGGCCCGCTGCTGGTCTTGGGCACAGCGGGAAGCGGCCGGACGGAGGCCCTGTCACGCAGGCTCAGCCGGCTGGTCGCCGAGGGGCGGCGGCCACTTGTCCTCACCCGCTCGGTCGCCGCAGCGACCCGGATCCGGACCCGTGCCGAGGAGTCGATCGAGACCGCATACGAGGAGCTCATCGTCCACACACATCCCGTCGCCGCAGCGAGGCTGCTGCGAGAGCACGCGACGGAGGCGGAGCTCGATCCGTTCTTCGAGTCCCTCAGCCCGGCCGAGCGGCTCGCGATGCTGCTTGATCGGATCGACGAGCTGCCCCTGCGTAGGCATGAGATCCGGGGCAATCCGGCCGGGCTGCTCGCGCGGATCGTCGACCGGATCGACGCGCTCAAGTCCGGCGGGGTGACGGCGGAGCGGTTCCAGCGCTGGTCGGAGGAACAGGCAGGCGAGAGCCAGTCGGAGCGCGATTCGGCGGCCCGGGAGCGGGAGTTCGCCGAGATCTACGAGATGCACGACGAGATGCTGCGCGCGGCGGGGGCGATGGACGACACCGACGCGGTCCTGGAGCTCACCAAGCTGCTTGGCGAGCGGCCCGCTCTGGCCGAGGCCGTCTCGAGTCGCTTCCCGGATCTGATCGTCGACGAGATCGAGGACGCCTGTCCCGCCGAGCGCTCCCTGATCGAGGCACTCGCCAGCGCGAGCGAGACCGCGGTCCTCTCCTGCGACGACGACCAGGCGCGCGCCCGCTGCGTCTCGGCCTCGGCATGGGCTCGCCAGGTGCTCGGAGCCGAGGAGCTGACCCTGGAGCCGAGCTGGCGCTACGGAGGCGATCTGCTTGATGCCTCGCATGCGGTGGTGGCCCCGGCCGAGCGCGGCGCCGACGTCCCGAGGCGCGCCGCCGGCCCGCCGACCCGGGTCCGCTTCTGGAGTGGGACGAACGAGCGGGCCGAGGCGCAGGCCGTCGCGCGGGACATCGAGGCCGCCCTCGCCTCCGGCGAGGTCAAGATGGAGGAAGTCTGCGTAGCGGTTCCGCCCGGCGGCGGTCGCTCGCGCGCGATCGCGGCGGCCCTCGAGGAGCGGCGCGTTCCCTACCGGCTCACCGGCCCCGGCGCCTTCTTCCAGCGCCCGGAGATCCGCGACGTGATCGCCTGGCTTCGCCTGCTCGCCGATCCGACGGACGCTGCCGCCGCCGTTCGTGCGCTCAGCCGTCCGCCGGTCGAGCTGCGCTCGGTCGACCTCGCGCGCTGCACGACGATCGCCCGTCGCCGCAAGCTCGACATGGTCTCGGCCCTCGAGGCCTCGCTGGAAAGCCCTCAGATCCCGCCCGAGGCACGCGACAGGATTCGCGAGTTCCTCCAGCTCCATCGTGCGGCGGCGCGGGCGATGGGCGAGATGCGGGCCGATGTCTTCGTTCGGCGCCTCATCGAGCGGATTGGCTTTCGTCGCCACCGCCTCTTCGCCGCGCACCCGGAGGCGGCCGAGCGACTGCGGAACCTCTCTCGGCTCGGCGAGCTGGCCGCCGCCTGGACCCGACGGGAGCCGACCGGATCGAACCGCGATTTCGTCCGCTACCTGGTCGCCGTCTCCGAAGCCGGAGTGGCCCCGGTGGACGAGCCGGGCGAGCCGATGGCTGACGCGGTGCGAGTGATCCCGCTCGAGCGCACCAAGGGGCTCGAGTTCTCGCGCGTGTATGTCGTGGGTCTCCACGCCGGCGCCCTGCCCGGCTCCGCCCCAGCGGGACCCCCGGCCGTTCCCACCGGGGTGGGCGGCACGGTCCCCATCGCACGAGGACGAGGCTCGGCGGCTGCTCTACGTGGCGATGACGCGGGCGAGGGACGAGCTGGTTCTCTCCCGGCCCGCCGCAACCGAGGCCGGGAACGCCCGCCCGTCGCCGCTGTACGAGGACGCGAGGGCAGTCCTCGACGCAACTGAGCAGGAGCAGGGCGAGGAGCTCTTCGGCCCGGCCGAGGGCCTTCAGGCGACCTACCGGATGATCCAAGACGAGGTGCTGGAGGAGGCCTGGCGCGCCGGCGGAAAGCTCCGCGAGCCCCGGCTCGACACCTACGTCGACGTCACCCGTGCGGTCGCCCGCTTCCTGGAGCTGGTCAAGCTGGCGGGACTGATCCAGGGATCGACGGAGGAGCCGGTCGCGGATTCCCTCGCGGCGATCAACGACCTGCTCGAACACGCGATCTCGCCCGAGCAGCGCAGCGCCCTCCGCGATTCCGGCCTCGACGCGTATCTCCTCGACGAGGAGGGAGCGGCCAAGCGGCGGCGCGAGCTGATCGCCCAGCGGGATGAACCGTCCCTCGAGGCGTTCCTCCCGCGCCGCGGCGAGGGGCTGGCGCTCTCCGCGACGGACATCGACCTCTACCGGACCTGCCCACTCAAGTACAAGTTCGCGCGGGTCTTCGGCATCCCCCAGGAGACGACGATCAACCAGCGGTTCGGGATCGTCATCCATCAGGTCCTGGAGCGATTCCATGGATCGCCATCGACGCCGGGTGGCGACGACGCCGCCGGATCGGGCGAGTCGGATTCGGGCAGCCTGGAGCGCCTCATGGCTCTGTTCGCGGCGGCATGGCGGCGGTCGGGATTCGGAGAGTCGGACGACGAGCTGCAGTTCCGCGAGAAGGCGATCGAGGCTCTCCACCGCTATCACGCCCGCGAGGTGGCCAGCGGCTCCCACCCGCGTTGGGTCGAGCGCAAGTTCGACTTCCGCATCGGCCCCCACCATCTGCGCGGCAGGGTCGATCGAGTCGACCAGCTGCCGAGCGGCGGATACGAGTTGATCGACTACAAGACGGGCGATCCGAAGCCGCCGCGTGAGCTCGAGTCCGACGTCCAGCTGGCGATCTACAGGCTGGCCGCCAGAGAGGCATGGCGGCTCGAGGGAGCGGCGGGCAGCTACTGGTACGTGCTCGCCGACGAGAAGGTCGCGGTCGGGGGCTCCCCCGACGACCTGGAGCGGGTCGAGGGCGTCGTGCTGGAGGTCGGCGAAGGCATCCTCGGTCAGGACTTCGAGCCCAGGCCCTCCCCGGAGATCTGCTCCTGGTGCGACTTCCGCCTCATCTGTCCGGCGTCGGAGGCGTAAGTGGCTTCGCCATCAAACGGGTTGCCCTCGGCTCCGCCTGCGGGCACCCTCCCATCCACGCGTACATTTGTACAGATTTGTGGTACATTTGTACACGATCATGTTGGCTTGGATCTACCTATCAGCGGCAATCGCAACCGAGGTGGTCGGGACCGTCTTCCTGCGCTACACCGACGGCTTCACCCGGCCCGCGCCCTCCGCGGTCGTGATCGTCACCTATGTCGCCTCGCTCTGGCTGACTGCGCTGGCGCTGAAGAGTCTGGAGATCAGCCTGGCCTACGCGGTCTGGGCGGGTGTCGGCACGGCCGCAATTGCGATCATCGGCATGGCGGCGATGGGCGAGACGGTCAATGCACTCAAGCTGGCCAGCATCTTGCTGGTGATCGGTGGCGTCGTCGGCCTGAACCTCTCAGGAGCGAACTAGTCTGAGATGGCGACTGCGGAGCGGGCGACTCAGGGGCGTCGCGAGCAGATCCTGGAGGCCGCCCTACGCGTCATCGGGCGCGACGGGCGCGAGGCGGTGACCCACCGGGCGGTCGCCGAGGAGGCGGGGGTGCCTCTCGGCTCCACCACCTACTACTTCGACTCGCGCGACGACCTGCTCGGGCAGGCCCTGGAGCATGTCTCGGCTCAGGAGGTCGAGCGATACGGCCGCCTCGGTGAGGAGCTCCGCTCGGTCAAGTCCGGTCGCGAGCTGGCGGACCGGTTGATTTCCGAGCTGGTCGCCGCCGCGGAGGACCGAGTCGCCTACATCGCCGAGTACGAACTCTGGCTCGAGGCGGGGCGCCGACCCGACCTGCGCGAGGCCGCCCAGAGCTGGTGCGATGCCGAGCAGCGCTCGGTCGCGGGGGCGCTGGAGGTCCTGGGCAGCACCGACCCGGCAGCCGACGCGAGCCTGGTGGTCGCCACGCTCGAC
>CAVUGL010000003.1:0-61372 GCA_963740995.1 uncultured Solirubrobacterales bacterium | reverse complement strand
GGGCTCGGGGAGCGAGTGCTGGCGCGCGAGGAGGACCCCGCGGCCGCGGCGAAGGAGCTGCGCCCGGAGTTGCGGCGCCTGATCGAGCGGCTGGTCGGCTAGCCGGCTTCGCCATCAGATCGCGGCCACAAGCGGCCGCCCAACGCAAGTCGCGGCGGCTAGCCGCCGCTCCTCGCGCGGCCTGGTGGCCGCTAATCCGAGCTGCCGCCCTGCTGGCGCAGGTAGCGCTCGAAGTCCCGCGCGAGAGCCTCACCCGAGGGCACGTCGTCCTCGAGGTCGAGGCGATCAGCCTGCTCGGCCTCGAGGCGCTGGACGAGCTCCTCGATCTCGGGGTTGGCTGCGACTGCGCGGCTCACCTGGCTCTCGTAGGACTCGGACTCCTCCTCGAGCCCCGAGGCCTCGACGGCCACCCCCACCAGCCCCTCGAGCCGCCGCAGCAGCGCCAGCGCCGCCTTGGGGTTGGGGACCGCCGCGACGTAGTGCGGCACCGCCGCCCAGAGGCTGGCCGAGGGGATCCCGCGATTGCGACAGGCATCGTGAAGGACGCCGACGACCCCCGTGGGGCCCTCATAGCTCGAACGCGTCAGATCGAGACGGTCGACCAGCTCCTCGTCCGAGGCGAGTCCGGTGATCGGCACCGGGAGGGTGTGCGCGACGTCCGCGATCAGCGCTCCCAGCGTGACCACCATCTCGACGCCCAGCATCTCGGCCGCGTCGGCGACGCCGTCCGAGAAGGTTCGCCAGCGGAGATTGGGCTCCGTGCCGGCGAGCAGCACAAGGTCGCGCTCGGCGCCCGGCGGAGTCGCTGCGAGCAGGACGTTGCCCGGCCACTCGATCTCGCGGGTCTGGCCCTCGGTCAGCCTGATCGTCGGCCGGTTCGCCTGAAAGTCGAAGAACTCCTCGGGGTCGATCTGGGCGATCACCTCGGCATCGAGCGACTCGGCCGCCGTTGTCAGTGCGGTCGTCGCCGAGCCGGCTGCGTCATTCCAGCCCGCGAAGGCGCAGACCAAGACCGGGGATCGAAGGCGCGGAGGCTCGGCCTCCCAGGCGAGCGCGTCCATTGATCCGAGACTAGCGAGTCGGAACCGGCAGGTGCCCCGGTTGTCCGGCCTGATGTCCGGTCGAATTTGGACACTCATGCGATGGAAGTCGCAGCCGGCACTCCCTCGATCGCCGAATTGCGGCCGGGGCAGCGCCTCCGCGGCACCTACGCGTGCGTTCGCAAGGACCGACTCTCGGCTCGCAACGGCTCGATCTACCTCTCACTCGAGCTCAAGGACCGCTCCGGGTCGATCCCCGCCAGGGTCTTCCGGGAGGTGGATCGCCTGGCCGCGCGCTTCGAGCGAGGCGACGCGATTCACGTCTCGGGAAAAGTCGAGCGCTTCCGCGGCGAACTGGTCGCTGAGGTCGACGAGATCGAGCCGATCGAGGCAGGTCAGGTCGATCCCGCCGAGTTCCTGCCGGCCGCCTACCGGGACGCCGCCGAGCTCGAGGGGTTTCTGGAGCACCTGACTCGCGAGGTCTACGACGAGCCCCTCCGGGCGGTCGTCGAACGTGTCCTCTTCACAGAGCCGGGGGCGGCCGAGTTCAGACGCGCGCCCTGCACTCGCGCCGGTCATCACTCCTACGTCGGCGGGCTGATCGAGCACACCGTCGCGGTCGGCACTCTCGTCGGCGAGGTCTGCCAACTGCATCCCCGGCTCGACTCCGACCTGCTGATGGCCGCGGCTCTCGTGCATGACGTGGGCAAGACGCGCGAGTTCAGCTATGGGGCCGAATTCGGGATCACGGAGGAGGGGCGCCTGATCGGCCACCTCGCCCTCGGGGCAGAGATCGTGGGCTCCGCCGCGGGAGCGCTGCCGCCGGAGCGTCGCGCTGCGCTCCTCCATTGCGTGCTCTCCCATCACGGCGCCGACGGGGGGCGCTCGGGACAGGGGGGGCGTGGCTTCGGCACGCCGGAGGCGCTCGCGCTCTACCGCCTGAACGCCCTCGACGCCGGCGTCAAGGGCGTGCTGGAGCATGGCCTCTAGCCGGATTGCTCCGGGTCGGCCGCTGGCGTGCGAACCGCCCGGATCACGAGCTGCGCGGCGATCAGCAGTGCCAGACCGGCGAACGTCAGCTCGAGGGCCCGCTGCGGGATCTCGTTGGACGTGACCACCCCGATTGCCACCCCGATCGGAGAGAGCGCCCCGATCACCAGGCCGTCCCGGACCCGAACGTTGCCGTAGCCCTGCTGTCGCCAGACGGCGACGATCGCCACGGGGACGATGGCGAGCAACGAGGTCGCCTCGGCCCTGACCTGGGTCTCGTCCATGAAGATCGCCAGTGCGGGCACGAAGAGGACTCCTCCGCCCACGCCGAGCAGCCCGCCGACCATCCCTCCGGCGAAGCCCAGGATCGCTGCCGCAATCGAGCTCACGACAGGATCAGCTTCCCGGCGATGACAACCAGGAGCCCGGCGAAGAGCAGGGAGATCATCCGCTCGGGGATGCGCTGCTGAAGAGCCGTCCCGGCGACGGCCCCGCCGATTGCCGGGATGCCGACCAGGGCGGCGTTCGGGGGGTCGACGTTCCCGTAGAAGGACTGCAGGGTGACCGCCACGGCGGCGATCACGACGATCGCCATCAGGCTCGTGCCGGTGGCCTCCCGGGCGCCGTAGCCCAGCCAGACGATCAGCAGCGGGACGATCACGCTGCCCCCGCCCACCCCGAGGAGGCCGCTGAAGGCTCCGCCGGCCGTCCCGATCAGGGCCAGCTTGAGGGTCCTCGACATGGCGGGCGATACTAGAGGGGGATGAACGGCGCGGCCGCAAGCGACGGGACGCTCGACGGGCTGCTCGCCCCGCTTCGCGAGGACCCGGGTGCCTCGGCGGTTCTCACGGACGTCGACGGGACGATTGCTCCGATCGTTCTCGACCCGCGCGAAGCTGCTGTCCCCGAAGAGACGAGGGAGCTGCTGCGTGTGCTGGCCGATCGCTACGCGCTGGTCGGCTGCCTGAGCGGCAGGCGCGCGCTCGACGCCCGCCGGGTCGTCGGGCTCGATCAGCTTGCCTACTCGGGCAATCACGGCTTCGAGCTGCTGCTGCCGGGCGAGGATGAGGTGCGACCTGACCCCTCGCTCGATGGCCATGAGGGCGACGCGCCCCGCTTCGTCGAGGGGCTGGACCGCTCCGAGCTCGACCGTGTCGGGATCAGGATCGAGGACAAGGGCGCGATCGTCGCTCTCCACTGGCGCGGCGCCGAGAATGAGGGCGCCGCGGAGTCAGTGGCCCATGAGATCGCAAGCGAGGCGGAGTGGCAGGGCCTGATCGCCCATCGAGGCCGAAAGGTCCTCGAGATCAGGCCCAACGTCGCGATCAACAAGGGCATCGCGGTGGCCGCTCTCATCCCCGCGCGCCCAGTCGACGCCGCTCTCTATGGCGGGGATGACCGCACCGATGTCGACGCTTTCACGGCTCTGCGCACCCTGCGCGATGACGGACGGCTGCGCGCCACCGCCTGCATTGCGGTGGCCTCAGACGAATCCCCTCCGGAGGTCTCGCGCGAGGCGGACGCGACGGTTCCGGGGCCGCAGGGCTTCACCCGGGTGCTCGAGGCCCTCGCCGAATAGGGTCGCCGGCGTGGCGTTCTGCGACCTGCTGCGAATGACGGTCCTCCTTGCCGCCGGTGCGGCCACCGCACTCGCGGCGATCACCATCGTCTCGGCGACGGGCTCGAGCGACACGCTGACGCTGTACGTCGCCGCCGGATGGTGGGTCCTGGCGCTGGTCGGAGGGGTCATCCTCGGCCGCCCGGCCCGCGCCGCCGAGGCCATGAGGCCCGCGCTTGCACAGGCCCGCACGGCCACCGCCCTGCCGTCACTGGAGAATCCGACCCGCACGGCCCTCGCCCGGCTCTGGCCGCTCGCCGCCTTCGCCGCGATCGCCGGCGGCCTCGGCCTCGTCTACTCGGGCGTGGCGGCGATCGGAACCGGCTTCGCGCTCGGCGCCGCCCTCACCCTGCGATCGCGCGAGGGTGCCGTGGCGGCGATCGAGGAGCGTGACGGTGTCCGTTTCTTCGTCGAGCCGGGATCGGCACTCGAGCCGGTCAAGCTGGTCCGGACGCCGGGCCTGCGCCGCGACCGCCCGCCTCCGGGGGGCCCGCCGCCGCCACCGACCGCCCCGGCATGACGACGGGCGCGCGACCCGCAGGCCGCGCGCCCGTCGCCCCGTTCTAGGCCGCCGAGGGAGCGGCCTCGGCCTGGGACGACTCGGCCCGCGCCATCTCGACGTGGGCCCTGCTGTCGCGGCTCCGGATCAGGACCAGCGTCGCAACGAAGCCGAGCAGTGCGATCACCGCTCCGCCGAGGAACGCGCTCTGGAAGCCCTCCGTGAGCCCGTTCGCGAGCGTCGAGTGGCCGGTGGCCATGACGTCGTCGGTGCGGCTGGTGGCGATCGTGGAGAGAACCGCCAGGCCGAGCGCCCCGCCGATCTGCTGCGAGGTGTTGATCAGCCCGCTGGCGACTCCCTGCTCGCGCTGGTCGACGCCGGAGACGGCGGCGATCGTCGAGGTGACGAATCCGAAACCCAGCCCGACCGCGGCCAGCAGCGAGGCGCCGAGGATGTCGGTCAGGAAGCCTCCGCCAACCGAGACCTGGCTGAACCAGAGGAGCCCGGCGGAGACCGAGAGCATCCCAGCCGCCAGGATCGGCTTGAAGCCGAACCGGGTGACGAGCTGCCCGCCGATTCCCGCCGCGAGGATGATCGTCACCGCCAGCGGCAGGTAGGAGAGCCCGGCGTGAATCGGGCTGTAGCCGAGCACCTGCTGCATGTACAGCGAGATGAAATAGAACATCGAGAACAGCGAGGCGCCGAGCAGGACGCCGACCACGTTCGCACCGGTCAGGGTCCGCAGCCGGAAGATCCGGAAGGGGACCAGAGGCGCCTTGGACCGCAGCTCGATGGCCACGAAGGCGCCGATCAGGGCCACCGCGACCGCAAGCAGGCTGACGATCTTGGTGGAGCCCCAGCCCGCGGTGGCGGCATCGAGCAGCGCATACGCGAGGACAGACAGGCCCGCGGTGATGGTGACCGCGCCGGCCGCGTCGAAGTGCCGCGTCGCGGATCTCGGAGCGGCTCTCGGGGATCAGGCCGGGCGTCAGCGCCAGTGCGATTGCCGCCACCGGGACGTTCACCCAGAGCACCCACTCCCAGCCGAGGCCGTCGGTGAGGATGCCGCCGAGCAGGACACCGGCTGCGCCGGCCGAACCCGCGACGGCGCCCCAGGCGCCCAGCGCCTTGTTGCGCTCGGCACCGTCCTGAAAGAGGCCGGTGACGATCGAGAGGGCGGCCGGCGAGACGATCGCGGCGCCCAGGCCCTGTGCCGCACGGGCGGCGATCAGCTGGCCCTGGTTCGCGGAGAACCCGGCCGCCAGCGAAGCGATCCCGACGACAATGAGGCCCGCCATGAAGACGCGGCGCCTGCCGAGCAGATCGGCAGCCCGGCCGCCGAGCAGCAGGAAGCCGCCGAAGGCGATCACGTAGGCGTTCACCACCCAGGGCAGGTTGGCCTCCGAGAAGTCCAGGCCCTTGCCGATGCTCGGCAGAGCCACGTTGACGATGGACGCGTCGAGCACCACGATGAACTGGGCGACGCAGAGCAGGATCAGCGCGGTCCACCTTCGTTCGAGATATTCCTGAGCGGTTTTCATCCCCCTCGACTCCTTTCGTTCTCTGCCGGCTCTCTGATCACCGGTTCACTCCTACGACGAATGGCGAAAGCTGGATTGGACAAGTCGTGTACCTTTATTCGGAACCTGACGTCCGGTTTCGGTTAGCACTATACGGAATTGTGATTCCGCTTGCAGCGTGAGCATCGGCACAGTCAGAGAGAATCCCGGAGAAGGGAACGAGACCAAATGACTCCCGTCACAGAGACAAAGCCGGCCCAGGGCGAGCAGCTCGGAAGCGTCGTTCGGGTACTCCGGGCCGACGCCCGTCGAAACCGGGAGGCCGTGATCAAGGCTGCCAAGAAGCTCTTCGCCGACCAGGGCCTCGACGCCCAGATGCCCGACGTCGCCAAGGCGGCGAAGGTCGGCGTGGGGACCGTCTACCGCCACTTCCCGACGAAGGACGACCTGATCGCGGCGCTCGCCGCCGAGCGCTTCGAACGCCTCGCGGAGAAGGCGCGGGAGGGCATCGAGGCCGAAGATCCCTGGGAGGGCCTTTGCGACTTCATCCGCTTCGCCGCCCAGCTCCAGGCCGATGACCGCGGCCTTTGCGAGGTGATGGGCTCCCGCCCAGAGGTGATGAACGATTCGGCGCTCGCGGTCGGGCTCGATGAGCTCTCCGACCGGCTCGTCAAGAGAGCTCAGCGTTCGGGCGACCTGCGCAAGGACCTGGAGTGGGAGGACATCCCCATGATCGCCTGCGGCCTCGGGCGGATCACGCCGGCTGAGATGGGCCCCGCCACCGGCCGCTGGCCCCGGCTCGTCGAGATCATCATCGACGGCCTCCGTGCCCCCGGCAGCTCGAAGCTGCCGAAGCCCCTCACCTCGTAGCGCGTTTCCTGAGCGGGGCGAATGACCGCCAGGTGCGGGTGTTCGCGATCTGTTTCGCGCTGAGCCAGGCTCGCCGCGCGGTCGCCACCGAGTACTTGATGTTGCTCAGCGTGTCGGTGCCGTGGGCGTCGGTGTTGCAGACGATGCGGACGCCCGCCTCGGCCGCCAGCTTGGCGTGCCCCTCGTTCAGGTCTCGGCGGTTCGGGTTCCCGTTGATCTCCATCATCGTGCCGGTTCGAACCGCCGCCTCTGCGATCCGCTCGATGTCGACCCCATAGGGCTCCCGTCGCAGCAGCAGGCGCCCGGTCAGGTGGCCGATGCAGTCGACGAGCGGATGCTCCATCGCCGCGATCACCCGCTCGGTCATCGCCTTCTCGGAGATGTTGAAGGAGGTGTGAACACTGCAGATCACCCAGTCGAGCTCTGCGAGCAACTCGTCGGGATAGTCGGGGGAGCCGTCGGTGCCGATGTTCACCTCCGACCCCGCAAGCAACCTGAACCCACGCGGAGCGGACTCGTTCCACGCTCTGATCTCGCGGATCCGCCTGGCCAGCTGCCTCGCGCTGACGTCGTTGCCGAACCCGTGGCTGGCGGAATGGTCAGTGACGGCGAGATAGGCGTATCCGCGCCTCCGGGCCGCCTCGGCCATCTCCTCGAGCGAGTTGCGGCCGTCAGAGAGGGTGGTATGGCAGTGAAGGTCGCCGCGGATGTCCTCGACCGTGATCAGATCGGGCAGCTCGCCCGTGTCCCCCGCCTCGATCTCGCCGCGGCCCTCGCGGAGCTCCGGCTCGATATAGGGAAGCCCGAGCAACTCGTAGACGCCGGTCTCTTCCGCGAACTTGTGCACCTTCTTCCCCTCGACCTCCGCGATCCCGTATTCGCTGACCGAGAGACCCCGGGCAAGCGCCCGTTCGCGCAGCTGCACGTTGTGGGCCGCCGACCCCGTGAAGTGCTGGAGCAGGTCGCCGAACTCCTCCTCCGCTCCGATTCGGAGGTCCACCTTCAGGCCGGCGTGGGTGAGCACGCTTGCGGCCACATCGCCGCCCCGGCGAGTCTCCGCAGAGAGCCCGTGAGTGGCGAGTGCCTCCGCAAGGGCCGGGGCGTCGTCGGTGGTCGCGATCAGGTCGAGGTCCTTGCAGGTCTCGGTCCAGCGACGCGCCGAACCGGCGACCTCGATCCTGTTCGCCACCCCCAGCTCGAGCAGGTCGCCGCGAATCTCCTCCGCGACCGGCAGGACGTTGGAGAGGAGCAACCGCTCGCCGAGACCATCCTCCGTCACTCCCTCGAGGGAGGAGAGGATGTTCTCCTCCGTCTTCGTGCCGAGGCCGCGAATCGCGCTGATCCGGCCCTGCTCCGCCGCCTCCTTCAACTCGGTGAGGTTCTCGACGCCGATCTCGTCGTAGATCCGGCGGGCCGTCTTGGCGCCCAATCCCGGCACGCGGGTCACCTCGACGAGGGTCGCGGGGAACTTCGCCTTCAGCTTGTCGGCCGAGGGGATGCTCCCCGTCTCGATCAGGGTCTCGATCTTCTCAGCCAGCGTCTTGCCGATCGCGGGCAGGTCCGTCAACCTGCCCTCCTTCGCGAGCTGCTCGATCGAGACGGGGCTCTGCGCGACGGTGCGGGCCGCCTCCCTGTAGGCGAGCACCCGGAAGCGATCCGCACCGTCGAGCTCGTAGAGGATCCCGAGCTCCCTGAGCGCAGCGGCTATCTCGGCGTTTCGCATACCAGACAACCTATTGCCCACTGAAAGGCGCCCCGAGACCGGAATTCCCGATCCTGGGGGGCGACTAGCCTTAGCCCGTGCCCGAGAGCCCCGAAGGAGCCGGCGGCGCCGCCACGGCCACGCCTGCGGCCGAGACCATCACCCCCTGGGTCATCCTCCCGACCTACAACGAGGCCGAGAACCTCGAGCGGATCGTCGGCGCCGTCCTCGACCAGCTTCCGTCCTCGCGGCGGATTCTGATCGTCGATGACAACTCTCCGGACGGCACCGGAGCAATCGCGGACCGACTGGCGGCGTCCGATGACTCGGTCGCCGTTCTTCACCGACCGCGGAAGCAGGGCCTCGGGCCGGCTTACCTGGCCGCGTTCCGCGTCGCCCTCGACGAGGGCGCGGACCGGATCATCGAGATGGACGCCGACTTCTCCCACGATCCCGCGTATCTGCCGGAGCTGATCGAGGCGACCGAGCACGCTGACCTCGCGATCGGGTCCCGCTACGTGCCCGGCGGCGGCATCACCGAGTGGGGGCCCATGCGCAGGTTGATCAGCAGGGGCGGCAGCGCGTACGCGCGCCTCGCCCTCGGCCTCCCGGTCCGCGACCTCACCGGCGGCTTCAAGTGCTACCGCCGCGTCGTGCTCGAGACCATCAACCTCGACACGATCGAGGCGCGCGGCTACGCCTTCCAGGTGGAGACGACCTACCGCGCGATCAGGGCGGGATTCCGGGTCGTCGAGATCCCGATCACCTTCAGGGACCGGGCAGACGGGACCTCGAAGATGAGCCGCTCCATCGTCGCCGAGGCCATGTGGCGAGTGCCGACGATGAGATTCAGCCGCTGGTGACTCGCTTCACTTTGTGTAGTAACTGCTCGGGCTCTGGCTAGACTGGGTAGGGCACTTTGAAACCACTACCTAGGAGACCACAGTGCCGGGCAAGCTCACCGATGTAACCGACGCCACCTTCCAGTCCGACGTCCTCGACGCCGACGGACCCGTCCTCGTCGACTTCTGGGCTCCCTGGTGTGGTCCGTGCCGAGTGGTCCACCCCGTACTCGAGGAGATCGACTCCGAACGCGACGACCTCAAGATCGTCAGCCTCAACACCGACGAGAACCCGCAGACCGCGGCCAAGTACGAGGTCCTCTCGATCCCGACGATGATCGTCTTCAAGGGCGGCGAGGTTGCGACTCGCCTGGTCGGCGCGCGGCCCAAGGCTCGGCTCGAGTCCGAGCTCGAGCCAGTGCTCGCCTAGCGACCGGCGTCGCCTAGCGACGGCGCGCCGGCTTTTTCAGGTTCGCCTCGAAGCCGTCCAGCAGCGCCTTCAAGCCGCGCTCGAAGCGGCGATCGTTGGCGTCGCCTGAGAAGTTCTCCATCAAGCGCTCCATGGCGGTGCGCAGGTCACCGCGGAACAGCTTGCTGGTGTTCGGGTATTCGCCGGTGGCCAGCTGGGCCTCGAAGAAGGCGAGGCCCGATTCGGCCATGTTCGGATCGCCTTGGGCGTCGTAGGACTCCTGCAGGACCTCGCGATAGGTGAATCCGAAGACGTAGTCGTCCACCAGCCCGATCAGCTCGAGCCGGTCGCGAGACGATGCCCGCAGCTCCCTCACCGCCGCCAGCGACTGCTCGAAATGCCTGATCCCGTTCGGTCCCGACTGCGCCGGCTCGCCCATCGCCTCGAAGATCCAGGGGTGCTGCTTGAAGGCCCTGCGGGTGGCATGAGCGAGCTCGGTGAGCACCCGCCGCCAGTCGCCGGAAAGCTCCTCCTCAGGAAGAATGAGCTCCTCTATGACGGTGTTCCACATCAGAGCCAGGAGCTCGTCCTTGTTCCGGACGTAGTGGTACAGGGTCATGGTCCCGGCATCGAGTTCCCGCGCGATCCGCCGCATCGTGACGTCGTCGAATCCCTCGGCATCGGCGATCTCCAGGGCTTTTCGCCCAATCTCCTCGCGGGATAGCCCGGCCCTCCGGGCGCCGGGCTCCTCCCGCAGCCAGAGCACCTCGGCCGGCTCCTCGCGCTTCGGACGAACCCGGCCCTCGGCTCGGGGGCGGACTCTGGAACGAGATCTCTTGGGACGAGCCGGCATTTCGTACAGCGTACTGCTACGGTGTCCGTACAATGTACGACGACAACGTACGAGGTACGAAATGAAAGACACAAACGCAATCGTCGCCAGGGGGCTGAGCAAGCAGTACGACGAGCTCTGGGCCCTTCGTGACGTCGACTTCGCAGTTCCCGCTGGATCGGTGCTCGGCCTGCTGGGCCACAACGGCGCCGGCAAGACAACCGCCATCCGCATCCTCACCACGCTGGCGGAGCCGACCTCGGGCGAGGCCCGTGTGGCCGGCTTCGATGTGGTGACCGAGGGCGCGCGGGTGCGTGAGCGCATCGGCGTGGCGGGCCAGTCCGCAACGGTCGACGAGCTGTTAACCGCGCGGGCGAACATCGAGATGGTCGGCCGCCTTTACCACCTCCCGAAGGCGCAGGTGCGAAGCCGGGCGGACGAGCTGCTCGAGCAGCTTGGCCTCGCCGACGTGGGCGACCGCCTGGTGAAGACGTTTTCGGGCGGGATGCGCCGGCGCCTCGATCTGGCGGCGAGCTTGGTCGCGGATCCACCCGTCCTCTTCCTCGATGAGCCGACGACCGGGCTCGACCCGGAGGCTCGCATCGAGCTCTGGGGTCTGCTCCGCGAGCTGGTGGGCGGCGGGACCACGCTGCTGCTCACCACGCAGTACCTGGATGAGGCGGATCAGTTGGCGGATTCCATCGTCGTCCTCGATCGAGGGCGCGTCATCGAAGAGGGATCGCCTGCGGAGCTCAAGTCCAGGGTCGGTGGTGAGCGAGTGGTGATCAACGTCTCCGGGACGCAGGAGATCGCGCCGGCCGCGAGCGCGCTGGCGCGTTTCGCCGACGGACACATCGACAGCGATCCAGACGAGCTGGTGGTCACCGCGCCGGTGCAGCGCGGGACGCGTCTGATCGAGGTCGTCCGCGCCCTCGATCGGGAGGGGATCGACGCGGCCGACGTCCATCGGCGTGAGCCGACGCTCGACGACGTCTTCCTCACCCTGACCGGCACCAAGCGGGTCGAGCCGACCCCAACCGATGAGCACGAGCTCGAGGAGGTGGCAGCCTGATGGGCGAGACAACGATCACAGTCGATTCCGGAATCCACACGCGCCTGCGCTGGTTCATCTCCGACACGCTGGCCGTAGCAAGGCGGAGCGCGGCTCACATCCGGCAGACGCCGGAGAAGCTGCTCGACGTGACGATGCAGCCGCTGATGTTCGTGCTGCTCTTCGCCTTCGTCTTCGGAGGTGCGATCCACGTCGCCGGGGGCAGCTACCGGGAGTACCTGGTCGGCGGAATCCTGGTCCAGACCATCGGATTCGGAATGATGGGACCGGCGATCTCGATCGCGACGGACCTCAAGGAGGGCGTTCTCGAGCGGTTCCGCTCGCTGCCGATGTCGCGTTCGGCCTACCTGTTCGGACACCTGACCGCGGAGTTCTCGGCCATGCTGCTGGCGGTCGTGATCATGACCATCAGCGGGCTGATCGTCGGCTGGGGCATCAACGCGAGCATCGCCAGCGCGCTCGCGGGCTACGGATTGCTCCTGCTGCTTGCCGCCCTGGCGATCTGGGTCGGCACCCTGATCGGGATCGCGGTGCGCTCGCCGGATGCGGTGATGGGACTGGCGTTCATCGTCATCTTCCCTCTCACCTTCGTCTCGAGCGCCTTCGTCGGTACGGGGACGCTGCCCGACGGGGTGCGTCAGGTCGCGGAGTGGAACCCGGTCAGCGCGATGGCGGCCGCCGTGCGGACCCTGTTTGGCAACCCGACGGCGGTGCCGAGCGACGCCGTATGGCCGCTCGCGCATCCGGTGCTGGCGTCGGTTATCTGGTGTGTCGCCGCGCTGGCGGTGGTGATCCCACTGACGATGCGGCTCTACCGGCAAGACCACCGGCTGATGCGAGGGTGCGCCGTGAGGCGCAACCCGTTTCATCATGGCTCATGCGTGCCTAGGATGCGGCGCGCATGAGCCTGGTGCGTTACTACGCAGCAACGACGCTCGACGGCAACATCGCCGAGTCCGATGACACCCTGGATTGGCTGCTGAAGTACGAAGGCAGCTTCGAGGGAGCCGACTCGGATGAGAAGCAGGCCGGCTATGAGGCCTTCTATGAGGGGATAGGGGCGCTGGTCATGGGCTCCGTCACCTACGAGTGGGTCCTCGCGCAGGGCGGCGCCTGGGCCTACGCGGGAAACCCGCATGGGTGCTGAGCACGCGCGAGCTCGACCGGCCCGAAGGCGAGGAGATCGACGTCCGTGTGGTCGACGCCGAGGTTCCTGATCTGATCGACGAGATGCTCGGCGCCGCCGGGGACCAGGACCTCTGGATCGTCGGGGGCGGGAACGTGGCGTCGCAGTTCGCAGATCACGGGCTGCTCGACCGGGTGGAGGTGACAGTCGTTCCGGTCGTGCTCGGCGAGGGCAAGCCGCTCTTCGACCGCCGGCTGCCGGGTGGGCCGATGCAGCTGATCGACGCTCGGACCTTCTCCAGCGGAATGGTCGGACTGACTTACGAGGTCAGGCGACCGGGAGAGAGCGAACCCGCGCGGGACTGAGCTCCTCGAGCGAATCGAGGGCGAGCGTGGCGAGGTCGAGCGCCGCCGGCTCCGGAGGGAAATCCGAGTTCGGGACGGCGATCACCGCCATCCCCGCGGCGTGAGCGGAGCGGATCCCGTTGGTCGAATCCTCGACGGCGGCGCAGGCGGCGGGATCCACCCCGAGGCGTCGCGCCGCCTCCAGGTAGACATCGGGCGCGGGCTTGCCTCGCTCCACCTCCTCCGAGGACACCGTCGCCCGGAAATCTTCTGCCACGCCCATCAGGTCGAGCACCAGGTCGATCACGTTGCGGTTGGAGGAGGAGGCCAGGCCGAGCGGCCACTCGGCCCCGAGGGATCTGACCGCTTCCGTGGCGCCCGGCAGGAGCGGCAGATGCTCCCGGTAGAGCTCGACGACTCGATCGGCAACCTCCGCGGAGATCCGCTCGGGCGCCACCGGGACTCCGAGCTCATCGTGCATGTAGCGCGACCACTCGGTCGAGCTCATGCCGAGCATCTCCCACTGGGCGCGCTCCTCCCAGTGGCCCCCGGTCTCCTCGGTGAATTCCCTCTTCACCCGCACCCAGGCGGATTCGGAGTCGAGCAGGACGCCGTCCAAGTCGAAGACGACCGCGGCGATGCCGCTCCGGCCCGCGGCGCGCCGAGCCACTCAGGCCTTGCGGACGCCGATCAGCAGCTCGCGCCCCTCGATGGTGGCCTTCTCGCCGGCGCCGTCTGAGACGTAGCCGATGGTGGTCGCCAGCGTCTCGCCGGCGATGTAGGACTCGTGCTCCTGGGCGGCGGCGAGCAGCTCGTCGTCCCCGGCAAGCTCGAGCGAGATCCGATCGGAGACGTCGAGGCCGGCCTGCTTGCGCGCCTCCTGAACGGCGCGAACGACCTCGCGGGCGAGGCCCTCGCGGCGGAGCTCGTCGTCGAGGTCCAGCTCCAGGGCGACGGCGTGGCCCGCCTCGGCCTCCACCTGGTAACCCTCGAGCGGCTCCATGACGAGGTTGATGTCGTCGGCAGACAGCGTGTGCTCCTTGCCGTCGATCGCGATGCCGACCTCGGCTCCGCGCCTCGAGCTGTTCCGCAACCCCCGCTGCGTTCGAGAGCCTCGATCGCGGCGGCGACCTGGGGCATCCTCTTGCCGAAGCGAGGGCCCAGCGAGCGGTAGTTCGGCTTGACCCGATAGGCGACCAACTCCGCCTCGACTCTGCACGAAGTCGAGCTCCTTCACGTTGAGCTCGGAGGCGACGACCCCCGCGAGTCTCTCGATCGCCTCCCGCTCCGCATCCGAGGCCACCACGACGGCCTTGCGCAGAGGCTGGCGGAGCTTGACCTTGGCCTGGGCGCGGGCGGCGCGGCCGAGCTCGACCGTCCTGCGGACCGCCTCCATGCCGGCCTCGAGTTGCTCGTCGATCAGCTGCTCGCTGTCCTCGGGGAAGTCGCAGAGGTGGACTGAGTCCTTCTCCGGGTTCGTCCACTGGTCCACGGGCTTGTCAAGGCCGATCTCCCGGCCGAAGAGAAGGTTCGTGTAGATCTCCTCGGCGATGAAGGGGGTGAAGGGGGCGAGCATCTTCGCGGTCTCGCCGAGGCAGAAGCGAAGGGTCTCGAGCGCCGCCAGGTCCCCATCCCAGAAGCGCCGCCGGCTGAGCCGCACGTACCAGTTGGAGAGCTCCTCGGTGTAGCCGGCGATCGCACGCGCGGCCGCGGTGCAGTCGAAGGCGTTCATCTGGTCGCGGACCTCGGCGATCGTGCGCTGCAGCCGCGAAACCGCCCAGCGATCGAGTTCGGTGACCTCGGGGTCTTTGCGGGCCATCCACCTGGGCACGTAAGGCAGCTCGCCCGTTTCCAGCCCGGACGCGTTTGCGTAGGTGACCCAGAACGAATAGGTGTTCCAGAGGGTGAGGATGAAGTGGCGGACGGCCTCGCCCACCGTGTCCACCGAGAACCGGTACCCCGACCAGGGCTGCTGCGAGGCGAAGTAGTACCAGCGGAAGGCGTCGGCGCCGTGGCGCTCGATCACGTCCCAGGGCTCGACCACGTTGCCGCGGCTCTTCGACATCTTCTGGCCCTCGGGGTCGAGGATCAGGCCGAGGCAGACCACGTTGCGGTAACTCGAGGTGTCGAAGAGCAGAACCGCCTCAGCCAGCAGGGTGTAGAACCAGCCGCGGGTCTGGTCGATGGCCTCGCAGATGAAGTCGGCGGGGAATCGCTCCTCGAACAGCTCCTGGTTCTCGAAGGGGTAGTGCAACTGCGCCCACGGCATCGAGCCCGAGTCGAACCAGGTGTCGATCACGGAGAGGACCCTGCGCATCGTTCCGTTGCAGCCGTCTCGCTCACAGGCGAATTCGACCTCGTCGATGTAGGGGCGGTGGAGGTCCTCGGGGACCTCGGCGCCCTTCTCGCGCAGCTCGGCGATCGAGCCGGCGCAGAAGTGCTCGTCGCAGTCCTCCGCGTCGCACTCCCAGATCGGCAGGGGGGTGCCCCAGTAGCGGTCGCGTGAGAGCGCCCAGTCGACGTTTCCCTCGAGCCACTTGCCGAAGCGCCCGTGCTTGATGTGCTCGGGGTGCCAGCCGATCTCCTCGTTCGCGGCCAGCATCCGGTCGCGCACCTCGGTGGTCTTCACGTACCAGCTCGCCTTCGCGTAGTAGAGGAGAGGCGTGTCGCAGCGCCAGCAGTGCGGATAGGCGTGCAGGTAGGCCTCGGCGCGGAGCAGCTTGCCCTTCTCGTCGAGGGCCTTGACGATGTCGGGGTCCGCCTCCTTGACGAAGCGGCCGGCGAAATCCGTGATCCGCTCGTCGAAGCGACCGCGCAGATCGACGGGGTTCTGCAGCGTGATCCCGTACTGCTCACCGAGGCGGAAGTCGTCCTCGCCGAACGCGATCGCTGTGTGGACCAAGCCGGTGCCCTCGTCGGTGGTGACGAAGTCGGCGAGCAGGACGGTGTGGCCGCGCGGGCCGTAGTCGGTGATGTAGTCGAAGGGCGGCTCGTACGAGGTCCCCGCGATCGCCTCGCCCGGGAAATGCGCGAGCACCTCCGCCTCCTCGCCGAGCACCGGCTCGACGCGGTCGCGGGCCAGCACGAGGACCTCGTCGCCGACCCGGGCCCGGACGTACTCGATCTCCGCTCCGGCGGCGACCGCCGCGTTGGTGATCAGGGTCCACGGGGTGGTCGTCCAGACGAGCAGCGCGTCGCCGACCTCGAGCGGCCCATCGCCGGCGTCGAGGACGGGGAGCCTCACGTAGACCGCGGGATCCTCGACGTCGTGGTAGCCGAGGGCGACCTCGTGGGAGGAGAGGGCGGTTCCGTCCCGGGGGCAATACGGAACGACCTTGTAGTCCTCGTAGAGGCGACCGTCGTCCCAGATGCGCCGCAGAGCCCACCAGACCGACTCGATGTACTCGTTGGTCATCGTCACGTAGGGGTCGTCCAGGTCGAGCCAGAAGCCGATTCGCTCCGTGAGGCGGTTCCAGTCCTCGACGTAGCGGAAGACGGACTCGCGGCAGCGTTCGTTGAACTCGGCGATCCCGTATTCCTCGATCTCCTCCTTCGAGGTGATGCCCAGCTCGCGCTCGACCTCCAGCTCGACGGGCAGTCCGTGGCAGTCCCAACCCGCTTTCCGGGGGACCTGATGCCCGGTCATCGTCCTGAAGCGCGGATAGATGTCCTTGAAGACCCTGGCCAGGACGTGATGGGATCCCGGCCGGCCATTGGCGGTCGGCGGGCCCTCGTAGAAGCCCCAGAGCGGCGCGGACTCGCGGTTGGCGAGCGAGCGGTGGAAGACGTCGCGCTCACGCCAGCGCTCGAGGATCTTCTCCTCGAGCGCTGGGAAAGACTGCTTGGGGTCGACTGGCCGAAAACTCGCCATCTGCGGCGGATTCTCGCAAGCGCGCGTCTCCCGCCACGTTCCGGGGCCGTCGGACCACGGTCAGTCCGGGGGGATGGTGAGTGAGCCGTCCTCCTCGATGGTCCAGCGCGGGTGGTGGGCGACCTCCCACGGATATCCATCCGGATCGATGAAGACCCCCGAGT
The DNA here is from genome assembly GCA_963740995.1 of uncultured Solirubrobacterales bacterium. Taxonomy (GTDB): domain Bacteria; phylum Actinomycetota; class Thermoleophilia; order Solirubrobacterales; family 70-9; genus DASUPK01. The sequence goes on along the minus strand of CAVUGL010000003.1, from coordinate 44,473 downwards.
AGCCACCCCAGAAGGTCTCGGCGGGCTCCCGGCCGATGGTCGCTCCAGCCTTGCGGGCCTCCTCGATCACCTCGTCGACCTCCTCGGTCGAGCGGGTGTTGTAGGCCAGCGTGATGCCGCCCCAGCCGCTGCCTTCGGTGACGGCGCTGTCCTCGGCGAGCTTCGCCCGGTCCCAGAGGGCGACCACCATGCCGCCCGCCTGGAAGAAGACGATGTCGTCGGCCTCCTCGGCGCCTGTCTTCCAGCCGAGCGCCTCGTAGAACTTCCGGGCGCGGCCCAGGTCCGAGATTCCGAGTGTGATCAAGCTGAGTCTCTGCTCCATTGCGACCTCCTTTCGAATTGATCGAGGGCGAAGCTATCCGGCGTCCGCGTTTCCGCCTTGAACGTTTCGGACGTCCTCTAGCGTTTGGGCATGGGCACGTACCGGGAGTTCGCGCCGAGCCCACCGCTCCACGCGCTCCTCTCCTGCCGCTGGCAGCGCGACCTCCCGGAGGACGATCCCGCCGATTCGACCCTGATCCTCCCGGACGGCTGCGTCGATGTGCTCTGGCGAGACGGCAAGCTGATCGTCGCCGGAATCGACAGTACGTCTCGTCGGAGCCCCGTCCGGGGCGGCACCTCGATCGTCGGGATCCGGCTGCGCCCCGGTGTCGCCGGTGCGGTGTTCGGGATTCCCGCGAGCGAGCTGCTCGATGCGCAGGTGCCGCTCGAGGAGCTGCTCGGATCACGAAGCTTGGAGTTGTCGGAGCGGCTGGCTGCTGCGCAGGGGCGGGAGGCCGAGTACCTGCTGCTCGAGGGAATGGTGGCCGCCGCAATCGCCGACAACGTGCCGGATCCGCTGGTCCTGGCGGCGACGAGGAGGCTCGGCTTTCCCGGTTCGCGTATCGACCGGCTCGCCGAGGCTCTCGGGATCAGCGAGCGGCAACTGCGGCGTCGGTTCCATCAGTCCGTCGGCTACGGGCCGAAGACGCTGGACCGGGTGCTTCGCTTCCGCCGGCTTGTCTCACAGGCTCATGCGGTCTCCGACGGGGAGGTGGACCTCGCCCGGCTCGCCGCGGATCTGGGTTATGCGGACCAGGCGCATATGACCCGTGACTCGGTCAGGCTCACGGGCATGCCTCCCGCCCGCCTCGCCGAGCTGTGGAGCGCCGGGAGCTAGGCGGCGCGGTCCAGCTTGCGGCAGAGATCCGCGAGCTGGCGCTTCTCTGACTCGTCGAGGACCCCGAACGCCTCTCGCACCCGCTCGGCGTGCGCAGGGAACGCATGCGTAACGAGGTTGTAGCCCGCCTCAGAGAGGCTGACCGCGACGGCGCGTCGATCGCTCTCCAGCCGGCTGCGATGGACGAAGCCGCGGTTCTCGAGCGTGTCCAGCACCTCGGTCGCCGTGGCCTTGGATGCCCCGAGGCGGCGGCGCATCGTCCGCAGCTCCAGACGGCCCCCGGCGCTGGTCAGTAGAACCAGCATCGTGAAACCGGTCGCGGAGACCCCGATCCGCTCGAGATCCGCCGCAAGACGGCGGGTCAGGTTCGCCTGCGCCCGCACCAGCGCCTCCAGAGCACGATGCGCGAGCGGATCGATGGGGCGAAGGGGCGTCGCCTCGTCGGTCACGGGGGATCAAGTTATGGACCGCGGCGGACGTAGGATCGGGTGATGCTCAAGCGAGTCGGAGTCGCCCTGCTCGTTGCCGGAGCCCTGACGGCTGCGGCGGGCTGCGGCACGAAGAAGAACGATCTCGCTCCTTCCGCCTGCCTGGTGGGCAACGAGGCCTACCTGCGCGCGCTTCAGCGGGCGCCCGGCGAGGTGAGGCTGGCCGGGACCACGCCGATCTCGGAGTGCCTCGTGCCCGAGCAGGACGCTGGGCAGCTCGCCGACATCGGCCAGCGAGATGGTCATCGCCGCGACCAAGCTGAACTCCGAGGCGCGGAGTGACCCCAGCGGGCCGGCCACCCTCCAGCTCGGCTACCTGAGTGGCGCTGTGGCGAAGGGCGCCGACCCGATCCACACCGACCTCGTCCGGCGGCTCAACTCGGCCTCTCGGTTCACGCTGACAGGCGCCACTCCGCCGGCCAGCTTCGAGAGGGCGTTCGGCCGTGGCTACGCTGCGGGGCACGCGTCCGGCTAGGTAGCCTGAGGTAATGGAAGCGAAGACCGCGGATCAGCTCTGGGGCGGTGAGACCACGAAGGCTGTCGAGAACTTCCAGATTTCCGGCCAGCCGATACCGGCGCCGGTCATCCACTGGCTGGGCCGGATCAAGGCGGCAGCGGCCCGGGCGAACGCCGAGCTCGACAAGCTCGACACCGACCTCGCTGAGCGGATCGCCAAGGCCGGCGACGAGGTGGCGAAGGGCGAGCACGACGACCAGTTCCCGATCGACGTCTTCCAGACCGGCTCCGGCACCTCGTCGAACATGAACGCGAACGAGGTGATCGCAGAGCTCGCCGGCGACGATGCCCATCCCAACGACCACGTCAACATGGGCCAGTCCTCGAACGACGTCTTCCCCTCCGCCGTCCACCTGGCGGCGCTCGGGGAGGTGCACTCCGACCTGCTGCCCGCGCTCGACGAGCTGCGCGCTGCGCTGGAGCGCAAGGCGGACGAGTTCGCTGACATCGTCAAGGCGGGCCGGACCCACCTGATGGACGCGGTGCCGGTGACGCTCGGGCAGGAGTTCGCCGGCTACGCAGCGCAGATCCGACTGGGGGCGGAGCGGGTTCGTGCCACGCTGGGCCGCGTCGGCCAGATCCCGCTGGGCGGCACCGCGACGGGCACGGGCCTCAACACCCATCCCGAGTTCGCGGCCAAGGTCCGCGAGAAGCTCAGCGCCGACACCGGTCTCGACATCTCCGAGCCCGCCGATCCCTTCGAGGCGCAGGGCAACCGCGACGCGCTCGTCGAGCTCTCCGGCGCCCTCAAGACGGTGGCGGTCTCGCTGTTCAAGATCGCCAACGACCTGGCGCTGATGGGGTCCGGTCCCCGTGCCGGACTCGCCGAGATCGTCCTGCCCGAGCTGCAGAAGGGCTCCTCGATCATGCCCGGGAAGGTCAACCCGGTGATCCCGGAGGTCGTCATCCAGGTGGCCGACCAGGTGGTCGGCAACGATGCGGCGATCACGCTCGCCGGCAGCCAGGGGCAATTCGAGCTCAACGTCCGGGTGCCGCTGATCGCCCGCAACCTGCTCGACTCGATCAAGCTGCTCGCGGCCGCCGTGCGACATCTCGACGAGAAGTGCGTCAGCGGGATCGAGCCGAACGAGGAGATGCTCGAGCGGCACGCGGAGGCGACGCTGGCGACGGCCACCGCACTCAATCCGCACATCGGCTACGACCGGGCGGCGGAGATCGTCAAGGAGGCCCATTCCTCCGGCCGGCCGCTGCGCGAGGTGGCGAGAGAGATGGGCGTCGAGGAGGCGATCCTCGACAGGCGCTCGACCATCGCAAGATGGCACGCCCGCACGACTGAGCAGGCGCGGAGCAACCGCACACATTCGCCTGACCGCCCGGGATAGGGTCCGGAGACCGTGGAGGAGCACGACGCGGTCATCGTCGGCGCGCGATGCGCCGGATCCACACTCGCGATCGCCCTGGCCGAGCGAGGGTGGGACGTCGCCCTGGTCGACCGCGACACATTCCCCAGCACCACGGTCTCCACGCACCTGCTCTATCCGAACACCCTCGCCCGCCTGGAGAAGCTTGGGGTCCTCGATCGGCTGAGCTCCGAGCACGAGCTCACCTTCGTCGCCCACCGGCTCGTAGCCCTGGGCCACGAGATCGCCGGCCGCTACACACCCATCGAGGGGTTCGACCTCGGACTCGTGCCGAGGCGGATCGCGCTCGACAAGGCCGGGGTGGACACCGCGCTGGCGGCCGGCGCGAAGGGCGTCTTCGGGACGCGCGCGGTGGACCTGATCGGCGGCGGGACGGATGACGATCCCGTGCGGGGCGTCGTCCTCTCCGACGGGCGGGAGCTCAGAGCGCCGTGGATTTTCGGCGCGGATGGACGGGGATCGATGGTGGCGGGAAAGCTCGGCCTCGAGAAGGAGCGAACTCAGCGCGGCGAGCTGGCCTTCTCCTACTCGTACTGGAGCGGCATTCCGGTGGAGGAGCCGGTCTCGACGCTGCAGATCAACCGCGACGAGATGCTCTACCACGGGCCGGTCGAGGACGGCCTCTACATGCTGATCGCCAACGGCGCACCCGACCTGGCGCAGGGGACGAAGGAGGAGAGGGAGCGCAAGTACATGGAGACGATCAGGCGCTTCCCCGAGACGTTCGACCCGAAGCGGCTCGACGGCGCGGAGATGGTCACCGAGGTGACGGTCGCGCCTGAGACCCTGATGCGCGGCTTCTTCCGCAAGCCCACCGGGCCAGGCTGGGCGCTGGTCGGCGACGCCTGCTACTTCAAGCACCCCGGCACGGCACAGGGAATCGGCGACGCGGTGGAGGCGGCGCTCTACGTGGCCGACTCCCTCTCGGGCGACGGCGGGAATCTGGATGGATACGAGGCCTGGCGCGACGGCAAGGCGGCCGAGCACTACGACTGGTCCTTCGCCTGGGGCCGGTTCCCCCGGCCCGAGAGCGCGGAGCCGCTGTTTCGAGGCTGGGCGTCAGATCCGGACGCTGGCCAGGACCTGCGGGATTGCCTTGCCCGCACGGTGGAGCCCTCCCAGCTGATGAGCCAGGAACGGCTAGAGCGCTGGTTCGCCCCGGCCTAGGGCCTGACAGGGCCCGCGAGCCCCGCTAACGTGGATCACTCGGGATCGTGTCTAGCGGCGCCCTCTCACAGCCGGTGCGCGTCGCGGCAGTCGGCGCCGTCGCCGCCGGGCTCGGGCTCTGGCTGACGATCGTCGCGCGGCAGCTCGCGGACGCCGGCTTCTACTCGGATGACTGGGCGATCCAGTCGGAATGGCATACCTACGGGTTCTCCGAGGCGCTCTCGCGGCAATTCGACATCCTCGGCAGCAAGCCGATCCTTGCCGTCCTGCTAATCGGCTCGTATGAGGTGCTCGGCGCGGATCCGGTCCGCCACCACCTCGTCGCGGCGCTGCTCACCCTCGGCTGCACGACCGGCTTCTACTTCGTGCTTCGCCGGCTTCGCCTCCCGCCACGGGACGCAATCCCGATCGCGCTGCTCGCGCTGCTCTTTCCCTGGGCCACCTCGGTGCGGCTGTGGCCCACCGGCGCGCTCAACAACCTCGCCGTCCTGCTGCTCTTCGCCGGCGTCCTGATCGCCCTGCGCGGCCTGCGGGTCGAGGGGCCGCGGGGCTTGTTGATCCACCTCGCCGCGACGGCGTGTTACGTGGCGAGCATCCTCACCTACGAGGTCACCACCGCGGTTGCGCTCTTCGCCTGGACCGCGTACGCCTGGCTCAGAGGCTGGCGGCGTGCGCTGCCTCGAACGGCGCTCGACGTCCCGGCGGTCGTCGCGGCGGCGATCTACACGGCGGAGAACACCAACAAGAACGTCACGAGCCTCGCCGAGCAGCTCGGCCACCTCCCCGACATCGCAGGTGAGGGCGCGAAGCTGATCGCGGGAGCCCTGCTCCCGGTCTCGATCCCGGCGGAGATCTCTCCCTGGCTGGCCGCGATCGTCCTGGGCGGGACGGTGGTGATCCTCGCCCTCGCCGCGCTGCGCTGGCGGCGGGGCGGCGGGGCAGATGGGATCTGCTGGCCGGCGGTGGCGGCGGTGGCGCTGGGGGCTCTTGCCCTCTGCTGGGCGGTCTACGTCCCGCAGGCGTTCTACACGCCGACCTTCCGGGGAATCGAGGACCGCGTCAACATCCTCGCGCTCTATCCGGCGGCGGTCCTCGTCTGGGCGGTGCTGCGCGCCGCCGGCTCGCTGTCGCGGCGCAGCGGCTACCCGCTGGCCGTCGCCGGCGCGATCGCCGTGGCGGTCGGGTACGGGATCCATGACATCCGCCAGCAGAACCACTGGCTGCGCTCCACCGAGCTTCAGCCGGGGGTCCTCGCTGCAATCGAGCGGGCCGATCCCCCGGACGAGGCCGTGGTCCTGGTCTTCGGCTATCCGGCAGAGACCGCGCGGGGGGTGCCCGTCCTGAACACCAATTACGACCTCAAGCCCGCGGCGCAGCTCCGTACCTCGAGCCGCATCGCGTCGTACCCGGTGTTCCAGGGTTCGAGGCTGCGCTGCTCGCCCAAGGGAGTCGCCGTGGATCGCCTGGCTACGCCGCTCTACGACAGGATCAGCCCCACCGAGGAGGGCACCGCCAAGCTCCAGCCCTACTCGAAGGTCGTCTTCATCGACGTCGGGACGGGACGGGACCAGCTGATCCGGTCACGGGAGCAGTGCGCCCGGGCGCTCGCCACGTATACGCCCGGCCCGTGGCTGGATCCCTCAGGCGGCTAGCCCTGGAAGGTGACCAGGCGCTCCTCGGTGAGCTCCCGCACTGCGTAGTGCGGACCCTCCCGGGTGTTGCCCGAGTCCTTGACGCCGCCGTACGGCATCTGGTCGGTGCGGAAGGTCGGCACCTCGTTGATCAGGACACCGCCGAACTCAAGGGTCTCTCCGGCCTTCTTCGCGTTGCCGACATCCCGGGTGAAGACGCCGGCCTGCAGGCCGAAGCGGGAGTCGTTGGCCATCTCGAGCGCCTCGTCGAAGGTCTTGAAAGTGTGGATCGTGGCCACCGGGCCGAAGATCTCGTCCTTCCAGGTGTGGCACTCCTTCGGCTCGCCCCGGATCACGGTCGGGGCGATGCAGCGGTCCTCGTCCACCAGCTCACCTCCGGTGAGGATCTCGCCGCCCTGGGCCGCTGCCTCGTCGATCCACTCCTTGACGCGATCGCGGTCGTCCTGCGAGATCACCGGCCCGACGTCGGTGTTCTCGTCCATCGGGTCCCCGGTGACCAGGGACTCCACGTTCTTCACGAACCGCTCGGTGAACTGATCGGCAATCGACTCGTGGAGCAGGATGCGCTGAACCGAGATGCAGCTCTGGCCCGCGTGGGAGAAGGCGTGCAGCTTGGCCTTGTCGGCGGCGGTCTCCCAGTCGCCGTCCTGGTGGACGATCAACGGCGCGGTCGAACCGAGCTCGAGATTGACCTTCTTGTGCGGCGCCTTCGACCGGATGCTCCAGCCGACAGGTGCGGAGCCGGTGAACGTGATCGCACCGATGCGGTCGTCCTCGACGATCGCGTTGCCCACCTCGGAGCCCGACCCACAGACGACCTGCAGCCAGTTCTCGGGCAGCCCGGCGTCGTAGAAGATCTCCGCCAGCTTGATCGCCGAGATCGGCGTCTGCCCTGCGGGCTTGAGGACGATGGCGTTGCCGGCTGCGATCGCGGGTCCGAGCTTGTGCCCGACCAGGTTGAGCGGGAAGTTGAAGGGGCTGATCGCGCCCACCACGCCATATGGGACACGAATGACGATCCCGAGCTTGCCCTCGCCGGCGGCGCCGGCCTCCATCGGGACTGTGTGGCCGGTGACCGTCCGGGCGGCCACGGCCGAGAACTGCATGGTCGAGACGCAGCGCTGGGCCTCGACGCGCGCCGCCTTGACCGGCTTGCCGGCCTCGGCGGCGATGGTCATCGTCAGATCGTCCTCGCGCTCGGCGACCAGCTGTGCCGCGCGGTCGAGCATCGCGGCGCGCTCGTACGCCGGGAACCCGCCGGCCTCGAAGGCAGCCCGCGCGGCCTCACCGGCCTTGTCGACGAGGGCCGCGGCTCCCTTCGGCACACGGCCGATCACGGTACCGTCGTACGGGGCCTTCACCTCTGACCACTCGCCGGTCTCGATCCACTCGCCGGCGACGTAGAGCTTGTGGTCGGTCGCCTGGATCGTCTCTGTCGCCATCGTCCTCTCCTTGTCTCTCTAACCCAAGCCTAGCTGGCGCCATTCGCCGCAACTTCCGGCCGCCGTACCCGTTATTCAGAGTCGATGCCTCGGGGGACCAGAACGATCCTGCTCGCCGTCCTCGGCTGCCTGTTCCTCCTTCCCGCCGGCGCCGCGGCCAAGGTCTGGGTCGTCAAGGGGGCCGGCTTCGGTCACGGGGTCGGTATGAGCCAGTACGGCGCCTACGGATACGCGAAACACGGCTTCCACTTCGACCAGATCCTGACCCACTACTACACGGGCACCACGGTCGGGACGACGAACGACCAGAGCGTGCGCGTCCTGCTCCTCGACGGCGTAGGCGGGGTGTCGTTCAGCGACGCCGGATCGGCATGCGGGGCGACGCTGAAGCCGGGCAAGGGTTACGTCGCGAAGAGGAAAGGGGGCGGGATCGTCGTGCGCTCCAAGAAGAAGGCGCTGGTCGCCAGATGCGGCGGCGTGATGACGGCGACCGGAGCGCCGAACGTCTTCGTGAAGGGCAAGGGCACCTACCACGGCTCGCTCGAGGTGCGGAGCTCGTCCAACGGACTCGACGCGATCAACGTCGTCGAGCTCGAGGACTACGTCCGCGGTGTGGTGGCGAAGGAGTCGCCGGCGTCGTGGCCGATCGAGGCGCTCAAGGCCCAGGCTGTTGCCGCGCGTTCCTACGCGATCTCGACGGCCTCCCACCGGGGGACATTCGACGTCTTCGACGACACCCGCAGCCAGGCCTACGGCGGGGTGGGCGCCGAGACTCCGAAGACGGACCAAGCCGTCAGCGCCACCCACCTGCAGGTGGTCCTCTACCAGGGCAAGGTCGCGCAGACGTTCTTCTTCTCCACCTCGGGGGGTCACACCGAGAACAACGAGTTCTCCTCCCTGGGATTCGGGCAGCCGCCGATCCCGTACCTGCGGGGCGTCGACGATCCCTTTGAAGCGGACACGGGATCGCCGTACGAGCACTGGAAGCGGAAGTTCTCGTTCCGCCGGATGACCTCGGCGATGAGGGGCCTGGGCCTGCGGGGCAAGCTCCGGAACATCGTGGTGACCCAGCGCGGAGCCTCGCCGCGGATCGTGCACGCCAACCTGATCGGCAGCGGCGGCACCACGACAGTCAACGGGCCTCAGCTCGCCGGCGCGCTCGGGCTGCCGGACACCTGGGCGTTCTTCAAGAAGAAATAGGCTCGCCTCATGATGGTCGCGGGCAAGGAGGTCGCGCGGATCGGCCTCGGGACCAACCGGCTCGCCTCAACACCGGAGAACCACGCCTTCCTGCGCGAAGCGGTCGAGGCGGGCCTCGGGCTGATCGATACCGCCCACGTCTACACGGGCGGCGACAGCGAGCGCACGATTGGCGAGGCGCTCTCGCCGGCGCCCGACGGGCTCGTCATCGCCACCAAGGGCGGCTACGCCGGCAGCAGCAGCCCGGAGGCACTCCGCGCACAGATCGATCAGAGCCTCACCAGCCTCAGAACCGACGTGATCGACCTCTACTACCTGCACCGCGTCGACCCGAAGATCCCCCTGGAGGAGAGCCTCGGCGTGATCGCGGAGCTCCAGGAGGCGGGGAAGATCAAGGAGATCGGGATCTCCGCCGTCGGAGTCGAGCAGGTCGAGGCGGCGCGATCGGCCGTACCCATTGCGGCTGTGCAGAACCATTACAACGTCACCGATCGAGACTCGGACGACGTCGTCGACTACTGCGAGGAGAACGGCATCGTCTTCGTCCCCTACTACCCGTCAAGCGCGGAAATCCGTTCGGCCTCGCTGAGATTGCGGAGCGCCACGATGCGTCGCCCGCCCAGATCAAGCTCGCTTGGCTCCTTCGCCGCTCGCCGGTGATGCTGCCGATCCCCGGCACGCTCTCGATCGAGCATCTGCGGGAGAACCTCGGCGCACTCGAGATCGAGCTGACGGACGAGGAGTTCGATGTCCTCGGCTAGGCAACGAGCGAGCTCTATCCGTCCGGGTAGGGCTGCAGCGGGATGCCGTGGTCCGTGTCCCTGGTCCCGAACTCGTAGGCCGCGGCTCCATTCACCGTGAGGCGCTCGGCGGGGCGGCCGTCGAGCTCCACCTCGAGCTCGAGATCCGAGATGGAGCAGTTGAGGGTGTTGTGCTCGGGGCCGACCGGGTCGGCGTAGATCCAGGCCACGAAATCCTTGGCCGCGGCGTTCACGCTTCCCGTCACCTTCACGCCCTTTCCCTTCAGCTCGAAGGAGGCGCCGGTCGGCCGCTCGTTCACCTCGGTGCTCGGCACATGGCCGAAGCCGCCCAGCCTGTGAGCCTGGCCGTCCAGCATCAGCATCGCGTTGCCGACCCACGGAGTCGTTCTGCCGGCGACCTTGATCCGCCCCACAGCCATGTCGAAGTAGTCCTCGGGCGAGTGGCCCTCGAAGCCCGAGCCCTGGATCCAGACCCAGCGCTCGGCGTGCTCGGCGCCCCAGTTGTGCCCGATCATCCCGCGCCAATCGCTCACGTCTATCCGGTCGCCGCCCACCTCGAGCTGCCCATTGAAGACCGCGTCCGGGTAGGGGCTGAGGAACTTGGTCTTCGGGAGCTTCGATCGGTAGAGGATGTCTCGGGGCAGGTGATGGAAGGGCTCATGTGAATCGGCGAATCCGAGGTCCCAGCTCGCCTCGAGCGCGTCGGTCACCACCCTGCCGGTCGCGCGGCCGTCGGTCAGGGTCGCGTCGGCGACCCGGATGTAGGTGTCGGGGGCGGCGGCGAGCTCGTCGGCGCCGAACTGGCGCTTGGTCGCACGCGGCCCCGCGGTCGAGGAGTCGAAGAGGACGAACCAGATCGCGCAGGTCGCGTCCTCGCCGGGTCGCTTGTGGACGGTGTGACGGATCCAGGCGGCCCTCCCACCGCCGGGCTGGACGAGCTTCAAATAGAAGCTCTCGTAATGCCCGGCCTTCTGCGGCACGTCCGGGAAGCGAGGCTGGGTGCGCACGGCCCGGACGCTATCCGGTGAGGCGCCGGGCGCGCGAGCGGACCTCCGCAACGATCTCCTCGGCGGCCGCCACCTCGCGGTCACGCATCAGAACCCGGCCAGCGACGACCGTGGTGTCGACCACCCCTCCCCCGGCCGCGTAGACCAGGTCGGCATCCTGATCGCCGGCCGAGAGCTCCGGGTCCGAGCCGCGGATCAGCAGGAAGTCGGCGGGCTCTCCGACCGCAAGCGCCGTTCCGGCGAGCACGGGTGAGCGGAGACCGCGGGCGATCGCCAGGGCCTCGGCGGCGGGGAGGGTCGCCGGGTCGCCGCTGGCGTGCTTCTGGCTGAGCGCGAAGAGCTTCACCTCTTCGAAGGAGTCGAGGTTGGAGTTGGAGGAGACTCCGTCGGTCCCGAGCCCGATCGCCGCCCCGGCCGCCGCCGCGGCGGGATAGGGCAGCACTCCGCCGACCGCGAGCTTCATGTTGGCGGCGGGATTGGCGACGACCGTGGCGCCCCGCTCGGCGACCAGCTCGAGCTCGGCCTGATCGAGCCAGACCCCGTGAGCCAGCACCGTGCGCTCGCTGAGGAAGCCGAGCTCATCGAGATAGGCCACCGGGCGCCTGCCATGGGCATCGAGGCAGTCGCCCACCTCCTGCTCGGTCTCGGAGAGGTGGATCTGAATCGGAATTCCTCGCTCGGCTGCGAGGTCGGCAAGCCAGGCGAGCGATTCGGCGCTCACTGTGTAGATCGCGTGCGGGCCGAGGCTGGGTGTGACGAGGGGACCGGCCTCCGCGACCTTGGCGAGCGACTCGAGCACCTGCGGGCGCATCCCCTCGCCCTTGGCCGGATCGAGCTCGTCGATCATCACTGTGCTGACCGCGGCACGGACTCCGGAATCGACGACGGCCCGCGCGACCTCCCCGCCGTGCCAGTACATGTCGAAGAACTTCGTCGTCCCCGAGCGGATCATCTCCACGCAGGCGAGCCGCGTCCCCCAGTAGACGTCGTCGGGCTCGAGCTTCGCCTCCGCCGGCCAGATCTTCGTCCGCAGCCAATCCATCAGCGCCATGTCGTCGCCGAAGCCGCGGAACAGGGTCATCGCCGCATGGGTGTGGCCGTTGACCATCGGGGGGCAGAGCAGCAGCCCGGACGCGTCGATCAGGTCGTCGCCGTGCTTCGCCTCAACGTCTGGCCCGAGCTCCGCGATCGCGCCGTCCTCCACCCGGAGCCCCATGACTTCCCCATCCAAGCGTCGCACCGGTGACCGCGAGGCTCAACTGCCCGGAAGCTCCCTGGCGAGCGCGGGCAACACGAAGTCGAGGGCGGCGGCCACCGTCCGGGCGGTCCGGTCGCGGCCCCGGCGGTACTCGTCCACCGTCAGGGCTTTGTCCTCGACGCCGTTGGCGAGGTTGTCGATCGTGCAGACGGCGGCGTAGGCGAGCGCCGCCTCACCGGCGAGCACGGTCTCGGCGGCGAGCGTCATCCCGACCATGTCCGCGTGCTCTGCCAGCGCATTGACCTCCGCGGGCGTCTCGAAGCGCGGCCCGAGGGTCTGCGCGTAGACCCCACCGTCCTCCAGCTCGGTACCCGTGAGCGAGCCCCAGGCGCTGATCACGATCCGCCGCCAATCCGGATCGAAGCCCGGGACCGAGTGCCCGCGAGAATCGGCGTAGAAGCTCGGCGCAACCTCCGGCGCGTAGAAGTCCTCGGGGCAGATCAGCGTGCCCACCTTGAGGTCCTTGTCGAGGCTGCCGGCCGAACCCAGCGCCAACACCCGGTTGCAGCCGAGCTCGCAGGCGGCGCGGATGTTGGCGCGGTGGTCGACCAGATGGGCGGGGATCGAGCGGTCGAACCTGTGCCTGGGGATGCCGACGATGTCCCCGCCGTCGGTCGCCTCGACCGCCGCGGCCCCGCCGACATCCACCGTCACCCGCTCGCCCTCGACCGGGTCGGCGCCCTCCGGCAGGCTATTGCCGTGGATCAGGCAGAGCCGGCTTCCCGCCGGCCGGGGTGCGCTCATGCGCCTGACTCTATTGGCGGTAGTAGAGGCGCTAGGTCCTGATGTGGACCACATCGCCGTCCTGGACGACGTAGTCGCGGCCCTCGATCCGCAGCGTGCCGCGCTCGCGAGCCGCTGCGTAACCGCCCGCGTCGACCAGCTCGTCCCAGGCGATCACCTCGGCGCGCACGAACGCCCTCTGGATGTCGCCGTGGACCTGGCCCGCCGCGTCGTACGCGGTGCCGCCGCGCTTCAAGGCGCGGGCCATCGCCTCCTTGTCCGTGTCCGCGGTGAAGAAGCTGACCAGGTCGAGCAGCTCGAAGGCTGCGCGGATCAGGCGCTCCAGGCCCGAGCGCTCGATGCCAAGCTCGGCTCGCATCTCCTCCGCCTCGGCGGCGTCGAGCTCCCGCAGTTCCGCCTCCACCCGGGCGGAGATCACCACGACCTTCGCCTCCATCCTCCTCCGCATGGGCGAGCAGCTCCGGCGGCGCCTCGGTCTCGCCCTCATCGACATTGACCACGTAGAGGATAGGCTTGGCCGTCAGCGGAGAGAGCTTCCGAAGCGCGTCCGGCGCGGCTTCGGGCGCCGGCACCTCGCGCGCCGGCCGGCCGCTGGAGAGCGCCTCCACCACCCGCTCGAGCCACTGATGCTCCGCGACGGCTGCCACCTCTCCGGAGCGAGCCAGCTTCGTCATCCGCTCGAGCCTCCGCTCGGCTGACTCGAGGTCGGCGGCGAGCAGCTCGGTCTCGATCAGCTCGGCGTCCGCCACCGGATCGATCCGGCCCTCGGGGTGGGCCACCGAGCCGGCGCCATGGGCGCGGATCACGTGGCAGATCGCGTCGGTCTCCCGGATCGAGGCGAGGAACTGGTTGCCGAGGCCCTCCCCCTGCGATGCGCCCTTGACGAGGCCCGCGATGTCGTGGAAGTCGATCGTCTCGTGGACGACCTCGGAGGAGTGGAGGGTCTCAGCGACCCGATCGAGGCGCTCGTCGGGCACCTGTACGACCGCCACATTCGGCTCGACGGTGGTGAACGGGTAGTCGCCGGTCTCGGCCCCGGCGGCGGTGAGCGCGTTGAACAGGGTCGACTTGCCCGCATTGGGCATCCCGACGATGCCGATCTTCATCGCCGCCGCACCTAGAGGGGGACGATCAGACCCAGGACGACACCGAGAACGATCCCGGCGAGCACATCGGAGGGGTAGTGCATCCCCAGGTAAGGCCGGCAGGCGGCGATCGCCGCAGCAAGGATGAACAGGAACGCCGCCTCCGGAGCGATCCGCGTCATCGCGGTCGCGCAGGCGAAGGACGCAGTGGCATGTGCGGAGGGGAAGCTCAGCGAGCTCGGCGCCCCGCCGAGCGGCGGCAGGCCCTCGAGCACCGGGCGGGGCCGCCGCACGATCAGCTTGACCGCGAAATTGACGCCGATCGCCACCGGCCCCAGGATGCCCGCGACGAGCCAGTCGTCGCCGCGGTCGGGGTCGATGAACGCCATCGCCACCCCGATCGCGAACCAGATCGCGCCGTACTCGCCGATCTTGCCGAGCAGCTTGCCGACGGCCTCCGCGGCGGGGCTGTGGAAGCGAGTTCGCATCGCGTAGAGCAAGCGGTTGTCGAGGCTCTGCAGCACCGGCGCAGAATACGGTTCAATCGGCGGATGGCTGAGACCACCAACCGGGTGATGGTGCCGGGCTACCGGCACGTGCCGGGCAACCACTGCGGCTCGACGGCGCTGCGCAACCTCCTCGCCTTCCACGGCGTCGAGATCTCCGAGGAGATGGCGTTCGGCCTCGGCGCCGGCGCCTGCTTCTACTACGTCGTCCTCGATGAGCACTCGCCGACCCGCTTCACCAACGGGCGGGCGGCGCGGCTCGAGGAGAACTTCCTTGAGCTGACCGAGGTTCCGCTGCGGCTTCGGACCGACGCCGATCCCGAGGCGTCCTGGCGGATGGCGCGCGAGGACGTCGACGCGGGCCGGCCGGTGCTGCTGCTCACCGACCTCTACTACCTCGACTACTACGGCCGCTCCGCCCACTTCCCCGGCCACGCGGTCGTGCTCGCCGGCTACGACGATGAGCTCGCCTGGCTCTCCGACACGGCCTTCGAGGATCTGCAGACCACCTCGCTCGAGAGCCTCAAGGAGGCCCGGCACTCACAGCAACCGATCTTCCCGCTGGAGGGGCACGCGATCGACCTGCCGGAGGGCGTCGAGCTGAGTCGCGATGAGTTGCTCGCCCACGTCCCGAAGGCGATCGAGCGGGCCGCGAGCCGGATGATCGAGCCGCCGCTGGGGGATTTCGAGGGGCTTCCCGCGCTGCGGCGCTTCGCGGCGGAGGTCCGCTCCTGGCCCGAGACCGCCGAAGATTGGCAGTGGTGTGCGCGCTTCCTCTACCAGGTGATCGAGCGCCGCGGCACGGGCGGCGGGAACTTCCGCGCGATGTACGCGCGCTTCCTGGAGGAGGCGGGCTATGAGGAGGCCGGGCTCGCCCAGGAGGCCTCGGATGACTGGACCGCCCTCGCCCTTGCCGCCCGTAGGGCGAGCGAGCCGGACGAGCCGGATCCCGAGCACTGGCACGCACTCCACGCGCGGGCGGAGCAGGTGCTCGACGCCGAGGAGCAGCTCTGGGACGCTCTGGCCTCGCGGGCCTGAGCCGGTGAGTCGCTAGCCGCCGAAGCCGATTTTCTGCGGCGTCGTTGCGCTGCGGAGGAACACGACCTGGCTCAGGTCGATCGAGACCATCCCCTCCTCTGCATCCAGGTCGAGCCAGCCCTCCTTCTTCTCCAGCGCCTTGCGCAGGTCCTTGAGCTTGCCGTCGTCGATTCTGACCTCGACGACCTGACCACCCGAGAAGCCGATCGAGACTCGTTCGGCCGATGTCATCGATCGCTCTCCGCAGGCTGGACTATCTCGGTCAGCACCCCGCCGGTCGAACGGGGATGGACGAAGGCGACGCGGGAATCGCGGATGCCGATGCGGGGCTCGTCATCGATCAGCTCGATGCCGGCGTCCTTGAGCTTGTCCAGGACCTCTTCGATGTCGCCGACCGCATAGGCGACGTGATGCAGGCCGGGGCCGCGCTTCTCCAGGTACTTCCCAATCGGTGTGTCCGGGCCGAGCGGCTGCAGGAGCTCGACGTGGCCGTCGCCGACGTCGAGCAGCGCGGCCTCGACGCCCTGCGACTCCACCGTCTCGCGGTGGGCGAGCGACATGCCGAGGGTCTGCTCGTAGAGGGCTAGGGCACCCTCGAGGTCGTCGGTGGCGACGCCGATGTGGTCAATTCGGCCGAGCACGGTCCGGGAAGTCTACGTAGCCGGGAGCGGATCCCCGGCCGCGCTCTCGCTGCTGCTCGCCTCCTGCTCGACGCGGAGGATCTCCCGCAGCGCGGTCACCCCGACCTCCAGCTGCTCCGGGGTTGGCTCCTTGGTGGCGATCAGCCGCTGGATCTCGTGGCCGGGCCGGTGGAATGCCCTGGCTGCCGTGGTGTCGGGGTTGCGCTCGCTCCAGGCGAACATCTCCGCCGCGACCGACGCACTGGCGACACCGACCGCCGCCCGAGCCAGGGGGCCGGGCTCCTCGAGGGCGCGCTCGAGCAGCAGCTGGCCGGCCGCCGACAGCACCAGCATCGGCGCAACCAGGTTGGAGCCGCAGCGCTCATGCTCCTTGGTGGCCGAGGCCGGGTCGTCCGATCCGGCCTCGTAGGCGCCGATCGCCTTGTGCTCGACCCCGTGGTAGGCGGCCAGGTTGCGATCGCTGAGCGCCACCATCGCGGGAGCCAGGCCGAGCGCCGCCTGCACCAGCTCCCCTGTGGCGCTCGCCGGGCGGCGACGCAGCGCCCGGCTCGCGCTCGAGGCGACGAGCATCGCGGCGATCACCCGCACGTCCTCGAATGGGAGACGGGCCGCTCGCAGCTTCATCCGCACGGTCGGAATCAGCAGGAACGCCTCGGCCAGTCTCAGCGGGCCCCGCAGCAGCGGCAGCCGAACCGCCAGGTCCGGGGCAAGCACCGGCTTGCGGCCGGAGGCGACCTGGATCTCGCCCTGCTGGTCCCGTGCCGCGGCAGCCCAGGAGGTCGGGCCGTGGATCAGCAGGCCGTTTCTCAGCGCCATACCGCCGAGGCGCAGGACATAGTGGGCCGCCTCGTCCTCGTGGGCCCTCGGGTCTCCGGGGGCGGCCTGATCGCCGTTTGAGCTCACTGGACTCACGCGAGGATCCTCTGGGGCAGCTCGTAGAAGAACCGAGCCGAGAACTCGACGTCGGATACGGGAATGCGCTCGTCCGCGCCATGGATCAGCGGTGCGGCGCGCAGGAGGTCTACCTCTCGGTACGGGCAGAAGCCGTAGACGACGGCATCCGGGAAGGCGGTGCGGAACGGGTTGCTGTCGCTGAAGCCGGGCATCACCATGGGCGCGATCTCCGCACCGGGATCCGCCTCGCCGAGCCAGGCGCGGATCGCGTCCGCGAGCGGCGACTCCATCGGGGAGCTGTTGCCGACCACGGCCTCGGTGAACTCTATGTCGTAGTCACCCTCGCCGATCAGTGCCTCGAGCCGCTGGCGGGCCTCCTCCCTGCCGAAGCCTGGCGGGACGCGGCAGTCGATCAGGGCCTCGGCCTCGGAGGGGATCACGTTCGCCTTCTTGCCGCCCTCGGCCTTGGTCGGAGTCAGCGTCACGCCCAGCATCGGCTCAACCAGGTAGTCCGCCAGCAGGGGCTGCTCCGAGCGCACGCGCTCCAGTCCCGCGCGGATGCCCTCCTCGCCGGGGAAGGGTTCGCCGAGTAGGACCTCCAGCAGTGCCTCGCCGACCTCGGTCGGCTCGGGAGGCGGCTGCTCGGAGAGCGCCGCGAGATAGCCGGCGAGCTTGAGCAGGGCGTTGTCGCCGATCCGTGGCAGGGACGCGTGGCCAGCCTCGCCGTGGGTCCGCAACTTCATCCTGAAGATTCCCTTCTCGCCGACGCTCAGCATGTAGAGCCGGCGGCCGCCGAACTCGACCAACTCGCCGCCGCCCTCGTTGACGACGAAGTCGCTGCGAACCTTGTCGGAATGCTGCTCGCAGAGCCAGTGCGCGCCGAGCCCGCCGCCGACCTCCTCGTCCGCGGTGATCACCAGCTTCAACTCGCCGCTCCGCGGCCGCCAGCCGCTGCCGCCCAGCGCCACCGCCGCCGCCACCTCGGAGGCGACCTGCCCCTTCATGTCGAGCGCGCCGCGGCCACGCACCCAGCCGTCCGCGACGTCACCCGCCCAGGGGTCGAAGGACCACTCATCGGGATCGGCCCGGACCGTGTCGACGTGGCCGAGGTAGGTGAGCGTGGGCCCATCGGTCGCCCCCTGGAGGCGTGCGACCAGGTTGGGGCGACCGGGCTCGGCCTCGAGAAGCTCGCACTCGAAGCCGGCTGCGGTCAGCGAGCCGCGCAGGAACTCCTGGACCGGCGCCTCGTTGCCGGGCGGATTGACCGTGTTGGTCTGGATCAGCCGCCCGAGCAGATCGACCGCCCACGAGCCGAGCCCCTCGGGAACGGCCGTTGCGGTGCTCTCCTCCATCGAGCTCCCCCCAGCCTAGGGCAATGGACCCCCCGCCAAGGCGATCGCCGCGCCGACCCCGCCCGAGGCGACCAGTGTCTCAACGACTCCCCGCCGGGCGACCAGGAGACTCACCGCCGCGGCAGCGAGCACCGGGATCTGCCAGGTCTCGTCGATGCCGCCCGCGAGGGTGACGGCGGAGCCCAGGATCGCTCCGATCGCAGCGGGCCCAGCGCCGTCCAGGAAGGCGCGGGCGCGATCGTTCTGGCGGAGTCGCTCGAAGCGGCCCCCGCCGAGCAGGATGAAGGAGAAGCTCGGGCTGAACGCGACCACTGCGGCAAGCACCGCGCCGCCGACGCCGTGGGCGGCGTAGCCAACCGCGGCCACCGTCGCCACCACCGGCCCGGGTGTGACCTGCCCGAGGGCGACCGCATTGAGGAACTGCGCGTCCGTCATCCAGTGGTAGACGTGGACGGCGTCCTGCTGCATCAGCGGGATGATCACGAAGCCCCCTCCGAACGAGAGGGCGCCGACCTTGAAGGCCGTCCACGCCAGGGCACCGATCCCTCCCGAGGAGACCGCCGCGACGGTAGAGGCCCCAGATCCCTGCCTCGTCAGGGCGACGGCGCCGGATGATCTCGAGCAGCCCACAGGCGACCAGGACGAGGACGAGGTAGGGACCGATTGCGATCGCCGCCGCGACCCCTGCGAGCAAGTAGACGAGCCAGCGGACCCGGTGCCCGTGGCCCTCCATCGCATGGCGGTAGCTCGGCCCCACCAGCTCACTCCCCGCGCGCACCGCGACCGCCGCCACCGCCGCGCCCGCCCCGGCGCCCGCGCCGCGGACCCAGTCCGGCGGCGCGGAGGAGAGGAAGAGAACTGAGAGGGCGATCACCATCACGACAGCCGGAACGACGAAGCCGAGTCCCCCGACGACCGCTCCGATCGGGCCGCCGACGCGGTAGGCGCAGAAGATCGAGAGCTGGGTTGAGGAGGGGCCGGGGAGCAGGGAGCACGCGGCGTTCGCGTCTTCGAAGGCACGGGCGTCCATCCAGCCGTTCTTGCTGACGACCAGCTCGCGCAGGAGCGTGATGTGGGCCGGGGGGCCACCGAAGCCGATCAGCCCGATCCGCAGCCACTCCCTAGCGATCGTCCCAAGGGGCGCGGTCGGGCGGTTCATACTGCGGCAGGATGTCAAGCGCCAACGCGGAGTTCGTCGGGCGGATGCTGGCGGCTTACCTGGCCGGGGATGAGGAGACCCTCAGGTCGATGATCCCGCCCGACTGTGAGATCTACGGCGCCCCAGGGCTGATCAACTCGGGCACCTACCGGGGCTTCGACGGCTTCCAGCAATGGATCAAGGAGTGGGAGGACGCCTGGGGCGAGGTGAGGTACGAGCTGCAGGACGTGATCGAGGTCGGCGACGGCCTGGTCGTGATTCCGGCTCACATCGTCGCCAAGGGTGCGGGAAGCGGGGTCGAAACCGACAACGTGTTCGGCTGGATGTTCCAGTTCCGGGATGGCCGGGTCGTCCGCTTCCACGCCTACGGGAGCGTCGACGAGGCGATGGAGGCAGCGAAGAACCTGGCGGAGGCCCCGTGAGCGACCAACTCTTCGAGACGGGCAACGAGGCGCCGAGTGGCAGCCCCCCGCCGGGGGAGGCGCCGCTCGCGGTGCGGATGCGCCCACGCGACCTCGCGGAGCTCAGGGGCCAGACCCACCTGCTCGGGCCGGGCTCGGCACTGCGGATCGCGATCGAGTCCGGCGAGCCGCACAGCGCGATCTTCTACGGGCCGCCCGGCAGCGGCAAGACGACCGTGGCCCGGATCATCGCCGCGCGGGCGAAGGGAGGGTTCGAGGAGCTCTCGGCCGTCAATGCCGGCCGGCCCGAGGTTCGCGAGGTGATCGCGCGGGCCAAGGAGCGCCGCGCCGCGGGCCGGCCCACGATCTTCTTCCTCGACGAGATCCACCGCTTCAACAAGGCCCAGCAGGATGCGCTGCTCCCCGCCGTCGAGGACGGGCTGATCACCCTGATCGGCGCCACGACCGAGAACCCGTACTTCGAGGTGAACTCGGCGCTGCTCTCCCGCTCGCAGATCTACGAGTTCCGGCCCCTGGCCGCGGGGGAGATCGAGGAGCTGGTGCTCCGCGCCCTGGACGACGAGCGCGGCATCCCGGAGGCGCCCGGGATCTCCCCCGAAGCGCTCGAGATGCTGACGACGCGAGCGGGGGGCGACGGCAGGGTGGCGCTCGCCGCGCTCGAGCGCGCCGCCGAGGCGACTCGAGCCGCGGGGCGGAACGAGATCGGCGTCGCCGCCGTCGAGGACGCGCTGCAGCGCAAGGCGCTGCTCTACGACCGCGAGGGCGACAAGCACTACGACTACATCTCGGCCTGGATCAAGGCCACCCGCGGCTCGGACGTCGACGCCTCCATCTACTACCTCGCGGTGATGCTCGAGGGCGGTGAGGACCCGCGCTTCATCGCACGGCGCATGGTCATCTTCGCCTCCGAGGACATCGGCAATGCGGACCCGCAGGCGCTGCTCGTCGCCAACGCCGCCGCCCAGGCCGTCGACCGCGTGGGGCTGCCGGAGTGCGCCCTGAACCTCTCCCAGGCCGCCGCGTACCTGGCGCTCGCACCGAAGTCGAACGCCTCGACGCGGGCGATCTCCAAGGCGAGCGCTCATGTCCGCGAGCACGGCGCGGCTGAGCCGCCGCCCTACCTCCAGGATGCCCACTACCCGGGCGCAAGGCAGCTCGGCCGCGGCGAGGGCTATCGATACCCGCACGACGAGCCGGACGCGGTCACCGATCAGCCGCTGGCCCCCGAGTCGGTCCGCGACGAGCGCTTCTACGAACCCACGGACCGCGGCGCAGAGGCGGAGCTCCACGAGCGGCTTGAACGCCTGCGCCGGCTTCGCTCGGATTAGCGGCGCGTTAAGACGAATCGCCGAATTTTTGGGCCGCAACCTTTTCGGAGAGGCAGTGTTCTGACGGTTGTCTGACGCTCTGGCAGTCGTGCGGTTCGCCGGAGCCGGCGCGTAAAAGCCGGGGAGTGGACACGAAGGCCGGGAGCTCGGGGATTGCTCCCGGCCTTCAGACTTTCAGCGGCCGTAGAATCGCCTCCACACGAGCGCAAGCGACGAGAGGACGCGGTGATGGAGGCAAGGAGCGGCCGGAAGGCCAGCACGAAGGGAAAGGCCGGCGGGAGCCGGAAGTCAAGCCCGAACGGCAACAAGTCCGCGAGTGCGTCCGAGAAGCGCTCGAAGCCGAAGTCCAAGCCCGCGCTCGAATCCTTCAGCCCCGCGACCGGCGAGCTGATCGGCGCCGTCGAGACCATCACTCCCGCCAAGGTCCAGGGAATCGTCGACGACGTCGCTGAGGTGCAGCCCTTCTGGGCCGCGCTCACCCTCGACGATCGCGCCCGCTACATGCGCCGTGCCGTCGACGTGCTGCTCGCTGACCTCGACGAGATCGCCGACCTGCTCACGAACGAACAGGGCAAGCCCCGGGTGGAGAGCTACACGATGGAGCTCCTCCCCACGGTCGACTCGCTCAAGTGGATCGCGGACAACGGCCCGAGGATCCTCTCCGACGAGAAGCTCTCGATGCCGCTCTTCCTGAAGTCGAAGAGCGCGAAGCTCACCTTCGAGCCCATCGGCGTGGTCGGGGTGATCGCGCCCTGGAACTACCCCTGGTCCATCCCCTTCGGGGAGGTCGCGATCGCCCTGATGGCCGGCAACGGTGTGGTGCTCAAGCCGGCCAGCCTGACCCCTCTGATCGGGGATCGGATCCGGCAGACCTTCGAGAAGGCCGGGCTGCCAGAAGGATTGATCCGCACCGTCCACGGTGGCGGCCGGATCGGCGACGCGCTGGTCAAGTCGACCGCCGGAAAGATCTTCTTCACAGGCTCCGTCGAGGTCGGCCGCAAGGTCGGCGTCGAGTGCGCCAAGCGGATGAAGGGCTCCGTGCTCGAGCTCGGCGGCAAGGACCCGCAGATCGTCTGCGCCGACGCCGACCTGGCGAACGCCGTCTCCGGCGCCGTCTGGGGCGGCTTCGCGAACGCCGGGCAGACCTGCTCGGGAATCGAGCGGGTCTATGTGATGGAGCCGGTGGCCGACGCGTTCCTCGAGGGCGTCGTCCGCGAAACCGAGCGGCTGACCGTCGGCGATCCGCGTGAGTGGACGACGGAGATCGGCCCGATGGTCTCGGAGGATCAGGCGAAGATCGTGACGGAGCTGGTCGACGATGCAGTCAAGAACGGGGCCAAGAAGCTCACCGGCGGCCCCACCCAGCTCGATGGCATGAAGGGCAGCTTCATCGCTCCGATCGTGCTGACCGGGGTCACGCACGACATGCGGATCATGAAGGAGGAGATCTTCGGCCCGGTCCTTCCGGTGATCACGGTCGAAAGCGAGGAGGAGGCGATCCGACTCGCCAACGACTCCGAGTTCGGCCTCGGCGCCTCGGTCTGGACCAAGGACCGCGCCAAGGGCGAGCGCATGGCCCACCAGATCGAGTCCGGGATGGTCTGGGTGAACGATCACTCCTTCTCCCACGGCGCCTGTCAGTGCGCCTGGGGCGGGGTGAAGGACTCAGGCCTCGGCCGCTCGCACTCGAAGTTCGGCTTCTACGAGTGCGTCAACATCAAGCAGCTCGCCTGGGAGCCTGGCTGGACCCGTGACCTGTGGTGGCAGCCGTATGACCGCAAGCTCGGCGATGCGATCCGCTCCTCCGCGCAGATCCTCTACAGCCGCAACGGCAACCGGCTCCAGGCTTTGCGGCAGGGCTTCCGGCCTTTGGTCGAAGTCACTCGGCGGACGATGCAGAAAGGCCGATAGCTCCCCACTAATACCGAGGTTTCGATCACGCATCTGGTGGTAGTTGCGTAGCGTGTTCGCCGGGATGCGGTTGCGCAGGGATCTGACCTTCATCGCTGGAACGCTGCTCGTGATCGCGGCGGGACTGATAGTGCTCGGGCCGGCTCTCGCCCCGGCGAAGAAGGGGAAGGCGAAGGTCCGCAGTCCGGGCAAGCTGGTGACGGCGTCCCAGGGCTACACGCTCGACAAGGTCGACGATCGCACCCGGATGACTGTCGGATGCCCCGGCGGCAAGGAACCCTACGGCGGTGGCTTTCTGACCGGCCCGGCGCCCGGTGACGACGGCCAGGGCGTCTACCCGAACTCGTATGAGCGCCTCGGCCAACAGGGCGGCTACCACATCACCGCGGCTCTGATCAATCCGAGCAAGGCCACGGTCGTCCCCAGGAACTTGACGCTCCAGGTGATCTGTGGCAAGAAGATCGGCCCGATCGACTCCCCCCATTCGTCAGCGCAACTGAGCCCCGGCGACGGGCCGAAGACGGTGATCGCCAAGTGCCCGAAGAAGCAATCCCTGATCGGCGGGGGCTATCAACAGACCAATGGAGTCAGCGCCGCGGGAGTGATCGCGACCGAGTCGCACCGCACCTCCGCCCGGACCTGGCAGGTCGTCGCCAACGACCCGGGCGGTTTCGCGGGGACGGCTGTCTCGATCGGCTACTGCGTGCGCAGCAAGAAGTCGCTGATCAGCGAGGTCGCGGGGTCCGTGACGATCCCCTCGCGCCAGGCCGGAACCGCCACCACGGCCCCGTGCCCGGCGGGGCGCAAGCTGGTCTTCTCCGGATTCAGCGCGCCTGCCTCGGGCGAGATCCGCTTCCTCGGAGAGGGGTTCAACTCGAACGGCAGCACCTCGGCGACCGGCTACAACTCCGGCGCGCCGGCGACCCTGACCGCCTACAGCTACTGCCTGCGCGTCTGATCCTCGTCCAGGGGACTCAGGCCGTGACTTTCGGCTGCCGATTGGGTTAGGGAGGAAGGCGATGCATCTGACGGCACCGACAGGGACGAAATTGGCGCTGGGGCTCGCGCTGCTGCTGCTGGCCTGCGCCGCCATCCTTCTCGGCCGCCTCCCGGGCGGATCCGAGGCGGCCGCGAAGCCCGCGGCCCACGCGAGCGGGGCGATCACCTACAGGCAGAAGACGTTCAGCATCAGCGGCGCGAACTCGAAGCGACGCCTGGTGGTTCGGTGCCCAGGCCGCCTCGTTCCCCTAGGCGGCGGCATGACCAGCTCCCCGGCGCCGAGCGCCGACGGAGAGGGTGTCTACCCCCACTCCTACGAGCGGCTCGGAGTCCAACACGGCTACCACAGCACCGTCGTCCTCTTCGACCCCTCACCGACCAGCACCCAGGCGCGCGACGTGACCCTGCAGGTCGCCTGTGCGCGCAAGCAGAAGCACGTCACGCCTCCCCACAAGACCGTGTACGTCAACCCGGGACAGACGAAGACCGCGGTCGCCACCTGCCCCGGACGGAGGCATCTGTTCGGGGGCGGCTTCCAGCGGACCGACTTCACGGCCCGCGGCGGCGACTACATCACCGAGTCTCGCGCGATCTCCGATAAGTCATGGAGCGTCACCGGACGGGCCTTCGGCCAGTTCGGCGGCGAGCTCACCGCGATCGCCTACTGCTGGCGAAGCAAGAAGCCGCTCCTCACCGAGGTGTCCGGCTCGGCCTCCGTGGAGGACGGCAGGCTCGCGACTGCGACGACGCCACCCTGCCCCGTCGGCCGTCTGGTCTTCGGCGGCTTCAGCAGCTCCCCCACCGGCTCAATCCTGCTCACCAACGGCGTGATCAACCAAGACGGCAGCTGGTCGGCCTCCGGGATGGCGCATTTCGGTCCGTCGGGCACCATCACCGCTTACGGCTACTGCCTGAAGCTCTAAAAGCGAGGGCGTGCCGCAGGCGCGACCCGATTCATGCGGGCGCGAGGGCGCGACCCGTGTTGTGAGGGTGTCGCCCTAACACCGCTAGCTTTGGCCGCTATGGAGCAGACGGCGGCCGTCGAGAGGCCCAGCGCGAGCACCAGCACCGGGCTCGCGATCGAGCTGGTCAGGCTACGACGCGACTTCGGCGAGCGGCCGGCGCTGGTAGGCGTCAGCGCGCGCCTCGAGCCCGGTGAGAGCCTGGCGGTCCTCGGCCCGAACGGCTCGGGCAAGTCGACCCTGCTGCGGATCCTGGCAGGCCTGCTGCGCCCCAGCGGCGGCGAGGTCTCGGTCCTCGGCTGCAGGCTGCCGAAGGAGGCGCATCGGCTGCGAGGCCGCGTCGGGTACCTCGGGCACGAGCCGCTTCTCTACCGTGATCTCAGCCCGCGGGAGAACCTCGATCTGGTGGCCGCCCTGTACGGCCTCGACCCTGCGGACTCGGCGAAGCGGATCGAGGTGCTGCTCGAGACCGTCGGGATGTCCCGGCGCGGCGGCGATCGCGTCGCGGAGCTCTCGGCAGGAATGAGGCAGCGGGTCGACATCTGCCGCGCCGTGCTGCACGAGCCGGAGCTGCTCCTGCTCGACGAGCCGGACGCGCACCTGGACGCCGAGGCTCGCCGCCTCGTCGAGCCTCTGATCGGCTCGGGCACTGGACCTACCCGCGTCGTCGTCAGCCACGATCGCGAGGCGGCAACCGCGGGCGCGGATGCCCTCCTGGAGCTCCGATGAGCCCCTTCGGCGCCCTGCTGCGAAAGGACCTGCGGGTGGAGCTCCGCACCCTTCGCTCACTGCCGGCCATGGCGTTGTTCGCCGTCAGCGCCTTCGTCATCTTCCGGTTCGGCCTCGACCGCACCTCGCTCGACGGGGAGCTGGCGGCCGGAGTGCTGGTGCCCACACTGCTGTTCGCCGCGCTGCTGGCGATCAACCGCCTCTTCGTCGCCGAGCGCGAGGAGGGCGGCTTCGACCTGATCCGGTTGGCCCCGATCGACCGCACCGTCCTGTTCGCAGCCAAGGCGAGTGCCCTGGTCATCTACCTGGTCGTCCTGGAGCTGATCGCGGTCCCGATCTTCGCCCTCTTCTTCCTGGATTCGGCCTCCGGGCTGATCCCGTTCGCGCTCGTCCTGCTACTTGCGAACATCGGACTGGCCGCGACCGGCACTGTGATCTCGACGATCGCCACGATGTCCAGCGCCAGGGACCTGCTCGCCCCACTGATCCTGCTGCCGCTGCTCATTCCCCTCGTGATCGCCGCCGCAGGTGCCGGTGAGCACCTGCTGGCCTCGGGCGGCCCGGACTACGGGCGCTTCGGGACATGGCTGGGATTGCTCGGCCTCTACGATCTGGTCTTCCTCCTGGTCGGCTACGCGACCTTCGACTTCCTGCTCGAGGACTGACGGGACCCATGGCCAGCGCCCTCCAATCGATAACGCTTCGCCGCCTCGCCGTCGCGACGGTGGTGGTCATGGGCGCGGGCTACGCCCTGGCCTTCCTCTACGCCCCGGAGGACGCCGATCAGGGCTTCATCCAGAAGATCTTCTATCTGCATGTGCCGCTGGCGACCGTCGCCCTGCTCGGCTTCATCGTGGCCGCGATCCACGCGATCCGCCACCTGCAGACCGGCGACCCCAAGCACGACGCCCGCTCGTACGTCTCCATCCACGTCTCGGTGATCTTCGGGGCAGGCGTCCTGCTCACTGGCGCGATCTGGGCAAAGGGCTCCTGGGGGGTCTGGTGGGAGTGGCGGGAGCCGACGCTGGTCAGCTTCCTGATCGTCTTCCTGCTCTACGCCACCTACTACCCGCTCCGCTACGCGATCGAGGATCGCGAGCGGCAGGCCCGCTACGCGTCCGTCTTCGCGATCACCGCCGGGGCGTTCGTGCCGCTCAACTTCCTGGCCGTGCGGCTCGCCCAGCCGCTCGTCCATCCGCGCACCTTCTCGTCCGCCGGCGGCCTGCCCGACTCGATGCTGTTCGCCTTCCTCGTCTGCCTCGCCGGCATGGCCCTCCTCTGGACGACGCTGGTCTGGTTCGAGCTCGACGCGAAGGCAGCATCCGCCAACCTCGGACGGATCCGCCGCCGGCTGGAGGCGACGGCGTGATTCCGCTCGCGATCGAGAACGCCGACCGCTATGTCGGCGGCGCCTATCTGGTCTTCCTCCTCCTGCTGCTGATCTACGTCGCGATCATGGCCGCGAAGCTCCAGCGGATCCAGCGGGAGTTGGCTTCGCTCGCGGACCTGGCCGATCGCCCGGAGCTCGGGTCCGCAGACCGTGACGTCGGACGTGTACATGGGCGCGAGCAGGAGATCGAGGCCGTTCGACAGGGGGACCGCGGATGAGCGGCCTCCTCGCCCTCGGCGTCTCTCATCGCACCGCTCCGTTGGCGCTGCGCGAGCAGCTCGCCCTGACCGAGGGGCGAGCCGCAGGCGTGCTCAACGGGCTGGTCTCGGAGGAGCCGATCAGCGAAGCCGTTGCGCTCTCCACCTGTAATCGAACCGAGCTCTACCTGGTGGCCACCGACTCGGTCGAGGCCGAGGCGGCAGGACTCGGCGTCCTCGCCCGGGAGGCCGGGATCCGCCCCACCGAGCTGCTCGGGCCGCTGTATTCGCTGCGCGGCACTGAGGCGGCGCGGCATCTCTATCGGGTTACCGCCGGACTCGACTCGATGATCGTCGGCGAGGCCGAAATCCAGGGACAGGTGAAGCGGGCCTATGAGCTGGCGCTCGTCGAGGGCGCGACCGGGCCGATCCTCAATCGGATGGTCCGCGGCGCACTCGCCGCCGGCAAGCGGGCCCGTACCGAGACCGCGGTCGGCCAGAAGGGCGTCTCGATTCCCTCGGTCGCCGTCGAGCTCGCCCAGCGCAACCTCGGGGACCTCTCGGCGCGCCGCGTGCTGCTGATCGGCGCAGGCGAGACCTCCGAGCTGACCGCGCGCGCGCTCGCCGCTCGGGGCTCCGACGCGGTCTTCATCGCCAATCGGGGCTACAACCGCGCGATCTCCCTCGCCCAGCGCTTCGGCGGCGAGGCCGTCCGCATCGACGAGCTGCCGGCACAGCTCGCGGTCGCCGACATCGTTGTCTCGGCGACGAACTCGCCACATCACCTGATCGAGCGCTCGGAGCTCGAGATGATCATGGGCCAGCGCGAGGTAAAGCCGCTGCTCTTGATCGACCTGGCCGTGCCGCGCGACATCGATCCGGAGTGCCGCGAGGTCGAGGGGGTGAGCCTCTACGACGTCGACGAGGTGCAGGCCATCGTCGAGCAGAACGCCTCGGGACGGGAGGCGGAGGCGCGCCGGGCGAACGGGATCCTCGACTCCGAGCTCTCCCGCTTCGAGCGCTGGCTCGGCGCCCAGGAGGTGATGCCGACGGTCGCGGCCCTGCGCGAGCGAGCCGACTCGATCGTCTCGCAGGTCCTCGCCGAGAACGCCACCCGCTGGGAGAGCCTCTCGGCCACCGACCGCGAGCGAGTCGAGCAGATGGCCCGGGCGATCGCCAACCGGCTTCTCCATGAGCCCACGGTGAGGATCAAGGGGATCGCGGACCGGGAGGATGCCTATCTGCAGGTCAGCGCCCTCCGTGAGCTCTTCGGCCTCGATGCGGGGACTGAGCCGGCCGCCGCCGAGGACGCGGACGTCACCTCGCTCGATGAGAGGCGACGCCGCAACGAACGCGGCTGAAGGCGGATGGAGGCTCCGCTCCGGCTCGGGACGCGCGGAAGCGCCCTCGCTCTTGCCCAGGCGAAGCTGGTCGCAAAGGCCCTCGGTGGCTCCGAAATCGTCCCGATCAAGACGTCCGACGGCGCGGCGGACGACAAGGCGCGTTTCGTCAAGGAGATCGAGCGGGCGATCCTGGACGGCGAGGTCGATCTCGGAGTCCACTCAGCCAAGGATCTGCCGACGAAGCTGCCCGAGGGCCTCGAGATCGCCGGCGTGCCCGCGCGGGAGGATCCCCGGGACGCCTATGTCGGGGAGGTCGACTCTCTCGGAGAGTGCCCGGAGGGCTCGCGGATCGGAACTTCCAGCCTTCGCCGTCGCGCCCAGATCCTGGCGCTGCGCCCCGACCTCGAGGTGGTCGAAATCCGTGGCAACGTCGATACACGGCTGGACAAGCTCGAGGCGGGCGAGTACGACGGTCTGGTGCTCGCCGCGGCCGGTCTACAACGGCTCGGCCGCGGGGAGGAGATGTCCTTCCCGATCGAGCCCGACGAGCTCGTCCCGGCTCCGGGGCAAGGCGCCCTGGTGCTCGAAGCTCTCCACTCCGAGAATCGGCCAGTCACGGCCGCCGAGTCGATCACCGATCGGGGTGCACTGGGGGTGCTCACCGCCGAGCGAGCCGTGGTGGCTGGACTCGATGCCAGTTGCAACACCCCGCTCGGCGCCCTGGCGACCCTGGAGCCGGGCGGCCGGATGCGGATCCGCGCGTTCTGCGGCCTCCCCGACGGCAGCGAGTGGCTACGCGACGAGCTGGAGGAGGACGCTTCCGACCCGGCCGGCCTCGGGCGGTCCCTGGCGGAGCGGATGAGGGCTGCCGGGGCCGCGGACATCCTCAGGCGGGCCGAGGAGATCGCCGCGGCAGATATGCGAGGGCGCTCCGCAGGCGAAGCCGAGGAGCGACCCGTTTCATGATGCCGGGAATCGTCTACCTGGTCGGCGCGGGCCCCGGGGACCCTGGCCTGATGACGACGCGCTCGCTCGAGCTGATCGTGGCGGCCGACGTGATCGTCCACGACCGCCTGATCCCGAGCGACGCGCTGGCGGTCGCACGACCTGGCGCCGAGGTCCTCTACGTCGGCAAGGAGCCGGGATCGGCGAGTGTCCCCCAGGAGGGCATCTCCGAGCTCCTCATCGACCGCGCCCGTCAGGGGATGCTCGTCGTCAGGCTCAAGGGCGGCGACCCGTTCGTGTTCGGTCGAGGCGGCGAGGAGGCGGAGGCGCTCGCCGCGGCGGAGATCCCCTTTGAGGTCGTCCCTGGCGTGACCGCCGGTATCGCCGCTCCCGCCTATGCCGGCATTCCGGTGACCCACCGCGACGACGCGTCCGCCGTCGCCTTCGTCACTGGGCACGAGGACCCCGAGAAGGAGGACTCCACGCTCGACTACGAGGCCCTGACCCGGTTTCCGGGAACGCTCGTCTTCTACATGGGCGTAAAGGCGCTGTCGCGCATCGCGGAGAGCCTGATCGCGGCCGGCCGGGACCCATCGGAGCCAGCCGCAGTGGTCGAGCGGGGCACCCTGCCCGGCCAGCGCACGATCACCGCGACGCTCGAGGGCATCGCCGCCGCGGCCGAGGAGGCCGGAATCGGGCCACCATCGATCACGGTGGTCGGCCCGGTCGCCGCGCGGCGCGATCGGATCGCCTGGCTCGAGCGTCGTCCGCTGCACGGCAAGAAGGTCGTCGTCACCCGGGCCCGTGCCCAGGCGAGCGAGCTCTCGCGCCAGCTCGACGCGCTGGGGGCGGAGCCCATCGAGCTGCCGGCCATCAGGATCGAGCCCCGCATCGACTCCGAGGAGGTGCGCCGGACGGTCGAGGCCCTCCACACCTACGCCCTCGTCTGTCTGACCAGCGCGAACGGCGTCGGCCTCTTGTTCGAGGCAATGGCGGCTCAGGGCCGGGACGCCCGCGCCCTAGCGAACGCGAGCGTGGCGGCGATCGGCGCCGGGACCGAAGCCGCTCTCGCCGCGCATGGCGTGATCGCCGACATCGTGCCCGAGCGCTTCGTCGCCGAGGAGCTGGTCGAGGCCCTCCGGAAGCTGGAGCTCGAGGGAAAGCCCGTGCTCGTGGCGCGCGCGGCCGAGGCCCGGGAAGTCCTACCAGACGCGCTGCGAAAGCAGGGGGCCAAGGTCGACGTCGTGACGCTCTACGAGACGGTGGCCGAGGAGCCGGACCCCGAGGCCCTGGAGCGCGCCAGGGACGCCGACTTCATCACCTTCACCTCCTCCTCCACCGTCACGAACTTCATGGAGGCGAGCTCGAACGGGATCCCCGCTGGGGCAAAGGTGATCTCGATCGGCCCGATCACCAGCGAGGCAATCCGGGAAGCGGGGCTGTCCGTAGATGTGGAGGCAGATCGACACGACATCCAGGGGCTGGTAGAGGCCCTGCTCGGAGCGGCCACTCCAGATTGATCTCGGTAGGGTGGCCGCTCCGACGCCGACCAGAGGGGAGCGAAATGGACTTCGCCGGAAGGATCACCAAGCTGCTGATCGCGGGTAGCGCCACAGCCGGCGCGCTCGCGCTGTTCTCGGCCACCGCGATGGCGGGGACGGCCGACTATCCGAGCACCGGAACCTTCGGCGTGCCCAACAACACCGGGCAGGCCGGCGTCCCGTCGCAGGCCTTCGTCCCGCCGGGGCGCACGCCGGTGCAGTCGGTCCAGCTGACCCATGTGAAGCCGAGCTTTCCGGTCGCCGGCGGCGGCGATCTCCAATTCCGCCTCCAGAGCCCCAGCGGGACCTCGATCATGGCCCTCGCGAACTCGAACTGCACGACCTTTCCCAACACCTCGGACTTCACGGTCACCGATTCGGCGACGAATGAGGTCGGCTACCAGCCTTCGCATTCTGCTGCGGCACTTCCGAGCGGGTCCGCGGCAAGCCGAACCAGCCACTCTCGACCTTCAACGGCCAGCCGAGCGGAGGAACTCTGGACCGTCACGGTCGTGGACATCGGCACCAACCCCACCCAGGGCACCTGGAACGGCTGGACGCTCCAGATCAACCATGCAAACCCGACCATCACGCGAGTTCCGACTCCGGCTTCAAGGTGAAGAAGAAGTTCGCGCATCAAGGCCACCTGCAACGCCAACTGCACCGTGAAGACCGGCGGCGCCGCGGCTGCGACGACGACAAGCTCGCGGCCAACAGCCCCGGGCCTATCATCGCGCCGGCGACGAAGAAGGCCAAGAAGAAGGGCAAGGGCCGGTCACTCTGACCGCGACCGATGAGACCGGCGGCACTGCGACCACAACCGTCAACGCGAAGACACTCAAGACGAAGCCGAAGAAGTAGCGACCCATAAGATCGGCCGGTGGCCACTCCCCGGCCGATCACCTTCCTCTCGGACTACGGGTACGAGGACGAGTTCGCTGGCGTGTGTCGGGCGGTGATCTCACAGATCGCCCCCGGCGCGCCCCTGATCGACCTCACCCACGGAATCACCCGACAGGACATCCGCCACGGCGCCGTGGCACTCGCCAACGCCCTGCCCTCCTGCCCGCCCGGCGTCCACCTTGCGGTCGTCGACCCGGGTGTCGGCTCCGAGCGGCGAGCGGTGGCCGTGGCCGCCGCCGAGGAGCGCTTCCTCGTCGGCCCTGACAACGGGCTGCTCTCCCGCGCCCTCGATCGGCTCGGAGGAGCGCTAGAGGCGGTCGAGCTGTCCCGCTCGCCCTTCCGGCTCGAGCCGGTCTCGGCGACCTTCCACGGCCGCGATCTGTTCGCGCCGGTCGCGGCGCACCTGTCGCTGGGCGCCCGCCTCGAGGAGGCTGGCACATCGATCGACCCTTCCTCGCTCCTGCGAGCTCGATCTCCCCACTCCGCGCATCGCCGGCGGTGAGATCGTCGCCCATGCGATCCACGAGGACGGCTACGGCAACGTCACCCTCGACCTCGACGCCTCGATGCTCGCCGACGGACCGCTGCGACCCGGGGACGCCCTGGAGGTCCGTGCGCCCGACGGGCACTTCGAGGCGGTTTGGGCCAGCACCTTCGCGGATGTCGGCCCCGCCGACGTCCTGCTCTTCGAGGACTCCTCGGGTGCCCTGGCGCTGGCGGTGAATGGCGGCAGCGCGGCCGGGCTGATGGACCTCCGGCCCGACCGCGAGGTCACGCTGCGCCCCCTCGCGTAGTGATACTTGGGCGGCCCCACAGGCACTTTCGGAGCACCGACTCCACCAACGAGCGGGCCAAGGAACTGGCGGTCTCGGGCGCCCGGGCGGACTGGTGGTGACGGCCGACCAGCAGACCTCTGGGCGCGGCCGCCGCGGCGCCTCCTGGTTCGCGCCGCCGGGCTCGGCCCTCCTCTATTCCGCTCTGGCGCGCCCGTTCGCCGCGGGCGATGCTCCGCTGCTGCCGCTCGCGGTTCCGCTCGCGGTCTGCGAAGCGGCGGAGACGGTGGCCCCGGTGCGCTGTCGGGTCAAGTGGCCCAACGACGTCTGGATCGACGAGCGCAAGGTGGCGGGCGTCCTGGTCGAGGCGCGCCCGGACGAGGGCTGGGCCGTGATCGGGGTCGGCGTCAACGTCGCGATCGCCGCCGAGGACTTCCCGCCGGAACTGCGCGAGACCGCCACCTCGCTGGTGCCGACCGAGGCGGAGGGCGGGCTGCCGCCGGGAGGCGCACCGAGCGTCCGGGACACCCTCGGCGCGCTCAATGACTCACTCGGCCGCTGGCTGGAGGCCTCCGACGACGAGGTCCTGAGCGCCTACCGCGCACGCGACGCCCTGGCGGGCAAGCGGATCTCCTGGGACGGCGGCGATGGACTCGTCAAGCAGGTCGACGAGCGCGGCCACCTGGTGGTCGAGAGGGACAGCGGGGAAAGGGTGGCGCTGGGCGCCGGCGAGGTCCACCTCGCCATCGAGCGCTGAGCCCCGGACCTATTCGGGCGTCTCGACCTCTTCAGGGTCGGGGGCCTCGGGAGCCGACCCGTTTCCGCTCTCGGTGACTTCGAGCTCGTCGACGTCGAGCTCTTCATCGCGTTCCTCGGGCGCCGCCTGCGCCTCAGTGGCCTTGCCGTTCCTCTGCGCCCCGCCGTCTTGAGAGCCGCCCTTGCGCTTGCGGCGCCGACGACGCCCCCCGGCCTTGGGGAAGTTGCGGAGCAGCTCGCGGGCGACCGCGGAGGGCTTGCGGGCGGCGCGCATCCGCGCCCCGCGCAGGACCTCCTCGCCCTCGGGCGTGTGAGCGACCCCGGCGGCGAGCAGGGCGGCGGCGAGGCGGCGGTCCTGGTTGCGGGCGGCGTGGACGAGCCGGCGGGCGTTGCGGCCGTGCGCCCGCCCGGACGAGTTCACCAGCAACCCGAGAAGCCGCTTGGTCTCCGGCAAACGTTGCACCGCGTACTCCTCGTGCAAATCGCGGGTGTAGTCGGCGAGGCGCCAAACCCAGGCCTGCGCCTGGTCGCGACGGCCGATCCGCCGCTCGGCCAGGGCCTCGAGCAGGACCTTGGTCCCGGCGCGGCGATCGTCGCGGGACCAGGTTCCGACCGTGTCGATCGCGTCGTCGAAGGCATCGGCATCCCGCAGCGCGGCGATCTCCACCAGCGCCTTGATGCGCAGCTGCTGGTTTCGGTTGCGCTGCACGCAGGTGAGCAGGAAGCGGCGCCGGAGCTCCTTCGTCGAGTCGTGCTGAAGCATGGCCTTGGCCCGCCGCCAGCCGGAGGGGTTAACCCGGGCGCCGGCGAGGGCGGCCCAGACGTGCTGCTCCGAGTGGTTCAGGTTCTCGACCGCGATCCGCCAGAGCTCTCGCTCCAGTACGCGCAGGCGCCGGTTCGAGTCGTCGGAGACGGGGACCACGCGCTTCTCGACCCGGACCCGGCGCCCCCGCCCGCGCCTCACCGGGCCGACGACGATCGCGCCGCCGCGGTAGACGTCTCGATCGAGCAGGCTGTGCAGCGTGACGATCGTCTCGTCGTGGGTGGTGGCCGGGTGGACGAAGTCGATCACCAGCCCCGCCTCCTTGCCCGGGTTGCGGCGCGTTACGCGGCCGACGCGCTGCTGGTAGACGCGGCGCGAGGCGGTCGGGGCGAGATGCATGCAGATCGTCGCCCTCGGGCTGTTCCAGCCCTCGGCGAGCAGCATCGCATTGCAGAGCACATCAACTTCGCCTCTTTCGAATCCAGCCAAGATCTCGGCGAGCTCGCGCTTGGGGGTCTCGCCGGAGACCGCACGGGCGTTGATGCCGGCGTCCTGGAAAGCCTTGGCGACGTTGTTGGCGTGCTTCACACCCGCCGTGTAGACGACGCCGGGAACGCGGCGGAAGCGCGAGCGGTAGAGGTCGGCGATCGCGACGTTGAAGGGCGTCTGATCGAGGAGCTTCGCGAGCTCCTCCTGGTCGAAGTCCTGGTCCACCTCGCCCTTGCGCAGCGGAACCTTGGCGATCGTACGGACGCCCGGACCGGGCGGGATGCGCACGCAGCGCAACGGCGCGATCACGCCGCGGCGGGCAGCCTGGGCGAGGTCGAAGCGCGAGGTCTGGGTAGGGAAGAGGTCGGCGACGTGGCGGGCGATCAGCGCGCCGGTGGCGGTCATGCCGATGAAGACGGGGCCGATCCAGGCGCGGATGCAGCCGCTGGTCTTCTCGCCGAGGGCCGTGTGCGCCTCGTCGCAGATCACGATCGAATAGGCGTCCGAGATCCGCCCCGCGTTGCGAACGAACCACTGGTAGGTCTCAACCGTGACCGGCCCGTAGGGATGGTCCGCGCCGTCAAGGAGCGGCGGCGAGAGTCGATCCGCGTAGCCGCGGTCGGAGATCTCGCCGATGAACTGGTCGACGAGGTTGCGGCGGTGGGTGAGGATCAGGATCCCGCCGGTGCGCGAAGCCTCGATGAAGCCGACGGCGGCGACCGTCTTGCCGGAGCCGGTTGCATGCTCGAACCAGAAGCGGCGATTGGCGCCAGGGTCGTCGGGCGCCTCCTCGACGACGTCCTCGTCGGCCTCCTCGTCCCAGTCCTCGGCTTCCTCCTCCTCGGTGGCCTCCTCTTCCTCTTCTTCCTCCTCGATGGCCTCCTCCTCGGTGTCTCGGCCCGCGCCGTTCTCGGAGGTGTCGTCCTTCGTCGCCGCGGGTGGGGCACTGCTGTTGCCGTTGCCGGCCCAGGGGTTCCCGTTGAGGCGCTCCTGCACGTCGGCGATCAGGGCGGCGAGTGTGCCCGAGAGAGCGTCGAGCTGGTGGGGGTCGAGCTCGGCCCCGTCGGCTAGGTGCGGCTTCTCCTCGGAGAGCAGCCGCTCGAGGCCGAGCATGAGCGAGAAGTCGCGGCGCCACTCGATCGACGGGGCCTCCCGGCCCTCGTCGATCTCCACGAGCGCCGCGTCCAGGGCCCTGCGCCGTGGGGTGCCCTCTGCCAGGTCCTTCGGCTTCTCGCCCTCGAGCAGGAACGGCTCGCGGGCGAACTCGCGGGCTCGCTCGATGTCGGCGCTCGTAGGCGCCTTTGCCGCTTTGGCGGCTGCCTTGGTGTCTTCAGCCATCTGAGGCTCTTTGATCCGCCGCTCCTCGCCACCGGGGATGATGGCTAGGCGCAATTGGCCTGATCACGGGGGACACCCGAGATACGGCTCTCCGCTCCGGGCTCTCCCTGGGTCCAGGAACTTGATGGACCGCTTGGAATTAAAGCACTCTTCACCCACGACCCGTATGTCCTGATGGTGATTTCCAACCATTTCACGAGACGATCTGTCCGAGCAGCCCTCGCCGGCGCTGTCCTGGCGGCCACCCTGCTCGTCGCCGGCTGCGGGAGCTCGGGGGCGGGCAACCCCGACAGCCGCATCTCTCTCGAGCAGGCGACGCAGCCGATCTCGGGAGCGCCGCCGCAGCTCGCCTCGATCCGCGCCCAGGGAAACCAGCTGCTGAGCGGCGGCTCCGACGCCTTCGACCAGCGCCTGGCGGCTCTGCGCGGCATCCCGGTCGTGGTCAACAAGTGGGCCTCGTGGTGCGGTCCATGCCGCTTCGAGTTCCCCTGGTTCCAGTCCCTCGCCGAGAAGCGCGGCGGCCAGATCGCGTTCCTCGGAGTGAACTCCAACGACTCGGACGGGACCGCGAAGCAGTTCCTCAGCGAGCTGCCGCTCCCCTACCCCTCCTATTCGGACCCCGATCTGAACATCGCGCAGGGCCTGGGCGGGCCGCCGCAGGCATTCCCCACCACCACCTTCTACGACCGCGCCGGAAAGCAGGTCTTCAATCACCCGGGGGTCTACGCGAATGAGCAGGACCTGGTCGCGGACGTCAACAGGTACGCGGGATAATGGACTCATGACCGAACTCGCCGTTGCCCTGCTGGTGGTGGCCCTGCTTCTCTTCATCGCCGAGGCGCACGCGCCGACGACGGTGTTCGGACTGCTCGGGGTGGGCGCCCTGGTCGGGGCCGGGTTCGCATGGCGGGACGCGGGCCACGATCTTCCGGTCGCTGCAATCGTGATAGCCGGCCTGATCCTCGCCGCTTTCATCATCTTCGCCAGCCGCAAGGCGATCGCCGCCCAGCGCGACGAGCCCGTGCGAACCGGATCCGAGGAGCTGGTCGGTGCGATTGCCGAGGTCCGCGAGCCGCTTGATCCGGAGGGTCAGGTGTTCGTCTCCGGGGCGCTCTGGCGGGCGCGCACCTCCGGGGCCACGATCGCCCCAGGCAATAGAGTGCGCATCAAGTCGGTCGACGGTCTGACATTGGAGGTCGAGCCCGTCTCCGACCACGACCAGGCAACCGTCGAGAAAGGGGCCTGACACATGGCCGTAGCCATTGGCGTCGTCGTAGTCGTCGTCTTCTTCGTGCTGATCTTCCTCGGCTCGGCGGTCCGGGTCCTGCGGGAGTACGAGCGCGGGGTGATCTTCCGCCTCGGCCGGCTGATCGCCCAGAAGGGGCCCGGTCTGATCATCCTGATCCCGGTGATCGACCGAATGGTGCGGGTGGACCTGCGGACGGTGACGCTCAACATCCCTCCCCAGGAGGTGATCACCCGCGACAATGTGCCCGCTCGCGTCAACGCGGTGGCCTACTTCCGGGTGATCGACCCGAACAACGCGATCGTCGAGGTCGAGAACTTCCTGCTCGCCACCTCCCAGATCGCCCAGACGACCTTGCGATCGGTGCTCGGCAAGGCCGACCTCGACCAGCTGCTGGCGGAGCGCGAGCGACTCAACGAGGACCTCCAGAAGATCATCGACGAGCAGACCGAGCCCTGGGGCGTAAAGGTCAGCACCGTCGAGATCAAGGACGTCGAGATCCCCGAGCAGATGCAGCGGGCGATGGCGCGCCAGGCCGAGGCCGAGCGAGAGCGGCGAGCCAAGATCATCAACTCCGAGGGCGAGTACCAGGCGGCGGAGAAGCTCGCGCAGGCCGCCGACATCATCTCCAAGAATCCGGCAACCCTCCAGCTGCGGTATCTGCAGACGCTGCTCGAGATGGGCGTCAACCAGAACACGACCATCGTCTTCCCGCTGCCGATCGAGTTCATCGACGCCTTCCAGGCCTTCCGCAAGAAGTCGGAAAGCTGAGCGCAGACTGCCGCCTGACCGTCACGGTGCGCACGACCCGTGACCCCAATGAGATCGAGGCTGCGATGGACCTGCGTATCCGTGTCTTCTGCGGGGAGCAGGGGGTCTCGGAGGAGGAGGAGAGCGACGAGCTCGACGCCGAGGCCACCCAGGTCGTGGCCGTCGACGAATCCGGCGTGATCGCGACCTGCCGGTTGCGGTATCCGGAGGCGGCCACCTGCAAGCTGGAGCGGATGGTGGTCGAGAAGGGTCTGCGGGAGCTGGGCGTCGGAGGCAGGCTGCTGGCCGGAGCTGAGTCGGAGGCTCGGTCGCAGGGCGCCGAGCTGATGGTGCTGAACGCACAGCGCCGCGCGGCGCCCTTCTACGCCCGGAACGGGTACGTCGCGGAGGGCGAGACCTTTCTGGAGGCCGGCATCGAGCATGTCCGGATGAAGAAGGCGTTCTGAGTGAGGGACGCCAAGGCGCAACCTGAGATCCGGCTCGACCAGCTCACCGGTCTGCGCACGATCCTCTCCCCGGCGCGGGGAGATCGCCCCTTCGACTTCGGTGGGGCCCCCACCGACGAGAACGCCGAGGCGGCCGAGAACTGCCCCTTCGACGAGGGGCGCGAGGACCGCACGCCGCCCGAGACCTGGGCCAACCGCCCTGTCGGAGGCGAGCCGGATACGCCTGGCTGGCGGACCCGCGCGGTTCCCAATCTCTACCCGGCGCTGGCACAGACCGAGGAGAACGATCCGGCCGCGCAGTCCGCCGGGGAGGCCGAGGACGGCCTGACCGCCGCCGGCGATCCCCTTCGTGCCTCCTCGCGCGGCCGGGAGCCCGACCTCTTCCGCGCTTCGCCGGCGACGGGGTTCCACGAGGTGATCGTCAACACCCCCCGGCACCTGACCTCGCTCGGCCAGCTGGACGCCGATGAGCTCGCCGCGGCCGTGGCGGCCTGGCGAGAGCGCATGAGGGCGCACTCCGAGCGTGCGGCATACGTGCAGCTGATCGTCAACGAGGGGCGGGAGGCGGGTGCCTCCCTCGAGCACAGCCACGCTCAGCTCTACGCGCTCGGCTTCGTCCCCGCACAGGTGGCGCGAGAGCGGGAGCGCTTCGCGTCCTACAACCAACACACCATGGGCGGCGACCTGCTCGCCGAGATCGCCTCCGAAGAGGTCCGCCGCCGCGAGCGGCTGGTCGCGATCGACGACGACGCGCTGCTCATCTGCCCCTGGGCCTCGCGGTCGCCGTTCGAGCTCCGGATCATCCCCCGCCAGCCGGCGCCGAGCTTCGAGCGGGATGGCGAGGTGGGACTGGGAATGCTCCAGACGGCTCTGCGGGCACTTCGGGCCCGCTTCGACCGCATCCCCCAGTTCAACGCCTGGACGATCACCGCCCCGCGCAGCGCTGAGCCGTTCCATTGGCACCTCGACATCGCGCCGCGGATCGGGATCAGGGCCGGCTTCGAGATGTCCACGGGCGTCGAGCTCAACGTCTTCCCGCCCGAGCGGGCGGCGGCCGAGCTGCGCGAGGCGCTCGGGTAGGGTGCGCGGCCCGTGCCGCCCGTCCGCCGCCCGATACCACGCTTCATCGCCAGCGCCAGCGTCGAGGGCCTTCCCTACGGCCGCTGGGGTGCTCGCCTGCGCGACGAGTTCGCGAAGGCCTGCGAGCCGCATATCTCCGAGGCGGGCGGCCCTCCCGGGGAGGTGACCTGGTTTCCCGAGCGCGCCTGGGGCGGCCGCATCTACGTCCCCGCGGTCGCGCCGGTCGAGGGTGCCCAGGAGCCGAGCGAGTACTTCGGCCTCGTCTCCTTCGTCCGGCCCGAGGGGGGCGAGGCGGGTTCTTTCGAGGCGACGGCAGACTTCACGGACGTGACCGCCGATCAGAACCCCGATTGGCTGATCGATCTGAACGAGGAAGTGATCGGGTCGTGGCGGGGCGAGTCCGATCGGCGTGGCGAGGTCACCCTCGTCTGGGGCACGCCGCTGGTCCGCGGCGCGAAGGCCGCCACCGCCGAGCTCGAGGCCGAGGTGGTCGATCAGACGCCCGTCACCGATGAGCGCTTCACCCTGGTCGCCGTCGATGCCGTGAAGGGCTTCCCCGACGAGCTCTATCTCGAGGTAAAGGTTTGGAGCGAGCAGGGCCAACAGCTCGCCGTCGAGAGCCTCTACGACGAGCCTGAATAGATGCGGCGGCGGTGTTCGTGGCCGCCGATTATGAGGTGCCCCCGATGAAGCGCCGGATCCAGCGGACCGCCGGCGAGCGGTACGGGTAATAGAGGTCGGAGGCGTGTCCGCGGTTGGGGACGATCCGGAGTCGCGATGACGGGTAGCGGCCTGCCACCTGGCGGGCCTCCCGGACGGTGGTGATGTCGTCGAACTCGCCGGAGAGCACCAGGACCGGCAACCCCGCGGGCCAACTGGCGCCCGCAGGCACGGGCGGTTCCATCAACGCCGTCGGCGGCGGCCAGGCGAGGCATCCGGTCAGACCGGTGGCCGGGAGGGTCATCCACTGGCTCACCGTGAGGGGCGCGAACAGCCGGCGACGGGGGAAGGCGGCGACCGCCTGATCGAGCTGGGCGGTGCGCTGGGCGAAGTCGGCGGTGCGATCCCACGCCACCGGATAGTCGTTGCACTCGACCGCCGTGCCCATTCCGGTGGAGAAGTAGTGGAAGTCGCCATCGCCGGGTCGCCCTTCGCGGGCGATGTGGTCGAGGCGCTCTGGGTCGCCGGCCAGGTACTCAGTGACCGCCCGGTTGAGGGCCAGATATGAGTTCGGCGACCAGGTGCCCGCCTCGAGCAGGTACTCGAGCGTGCCGTTGAGCGGACCACCGGTGCGCTGGATCCGGGCGAGGGCATGCCTGAAGCGCTGGGCGCCGTCCCACGAGCAATGCAATCCCTTCTTTCCACAGAGAGCCGAGGCGCGCGCGCGGCAGGACGAGCTCCTGGCGCAGCTCAGCTTCAGCGCTCGCATCGCCGCCGGGAAGATCGTCCGCCAGAACGGGTCGTCCGCCGGATAGGCGGAGGAGAGCACCATCGAGCGCAGGCTGCCGGCGTAGCGAACCGAGTACGCCTGCGCAAGCAGCGTTCCATATGAGTCTCCGTAGAGGGTGATCGGCCCCAGACCGAGAGCCGTGCGGACGGCCTCGATGTCGGCAGCGGACTCGGCCGAGGTGAACCCCTGATACCTCGCCCCGAGCTGGTTCGCGCAGGAGGCGACCGCGATCTGCTCCGGGACCATCCCCCGTTGCAGCTGCGGGCAGTTGACAGCCTGCGAGTGGCCGGTGCCGCGCTGGTCGATCAGGACCAGGTCGCGGCGGCGCAACAGGGGACCGAAGACGGCCCGGAACGACTTCGCCGAGTCGAAGTTGGTGCTGGCGTAACCCGGCCCTCCCTCGACGGCCACGATGGTTCCGACCGCCGGCTTCGCGGCCCGCTCCCGCGGCAGGACCGCGAAGAAGATCGACTGCTCCCCGATGCTCGGGTCTCCACGGACCGCCGGCACGGCGATCCGGCCGCAGCGGAACCGGGGCCCGGCGTTCAGGTCGCACGGGCTGAGCACGGGCGATTCGCTCGCCGCGGCCCTCTCGCCCCCGGCACCGCTCGCCGCGGCCGATCCGGAGGCGCCCAGGATCAACGCTCCCAGGATCGATGCAAACAGCACCTGGCATCTCAGTCGAGGCACGAACGGAGCCTAGAACGTCACACTTGGGGCAGGCCCGATGAACAGGAGGATGAGATGGGATCCGACGAGATGAAGAGCGCACTGCGGAACGCGAACGAGGTCGAGCTCATCGTCACCGGACGAAAGTCAGGCAATCAGACCTCCCGCCCGATCTGGTTCGTGGAGGAGGACGACAAGATCCTGCTGCTGCCGGTCTCCGGCTCGGACAGCAACTGGTACAGGAACATCCGGGCGAACCCCGAGATCCGCCTGGCCGCGGACGGCGCCGACTACGCCGCGCAGGCCGAGCTTGTCGAG
Source organism: uncultured Solirubrobacterales bacterium (assembly GCA_963740995.1). Taxonomy (GTDB): domain Bacteria; phylum Actinomycetota; class Thermoleophilia; order Solirubrobacterales; family 70-9; genus DASUPK01. The sequence continues at coordinate 2,253 of CAVUGL010000003.1, read as the reverse complement.
GATCCCGGCGCGGTCGATCACGTCCTCCAGGCTTTCGGCGCCAAGTACGGCGCCGACCGGGTGAAGGAGTACTACCCGAAGCACGACGTCGCCGTGGAGGTCCCACTGAGCTGACGCGCGCTGGGTACACTCGGCGCGAGTGGAGGAAAGCAGGCTCGAGATTGACTTCGTCGGGCACGCCTGTCTCAAGGTGACCCACGGCGACACCAAGCTGTTGACGGACCCTTGGATCGACGGGCCTGCGTACAGCGAGCAGTGGTACCACTACCCGCTCCCCGATCGATCGGTGCCGCTCGACGACGTGCAGTACATCCAGTACACGCACGGTCACGAGGACCATCTGCACCAGCCGTCCTTCCACCTGCTTCCGAAGCAGGCGACCGTCCTGCTCACCAAGCAATGGTTCGGCGGTAACCGCGAGTGGCTGCTCGACGAGGGATTCGAGCGCGTCGTCGAGATGACGTCAGGCCGCTGGATGCCACTCGGCGATGACCTGAGCATCGTCAGCCTGGTGAACCGCAGTGACAGCCTCAGCGTCATGCGCACGTCGGACGAGGTCCTCGTCAATGCCAACGACGCCCTGCATTGCTACGACGACGGCTGCATCGACTTCTACTGCCAGCGGATCCGATCGCTGGTCGAGGACCGGCCGATCGACTATCTGTTCTGCGGCTTCGGCGGGGCCAGCTACTTCCCGAACTGCCTGCGCCACCCCGAGAAGGACGACCACGGGGTGGCTGTTGCGCGCGAGGCGCACTTCGCCAAGGGCTTCGCGCGCGTCGTGCAGAACCTGAAGCCGCGCATGGCGTTCGCGTTCGCCGCCGGGCTGGTGCTGCTGGAGCCCTTCAACCAGTGGATCAATGAGGTGAAGTTCGCCAACGATCCCGTCGCGGTCGCGAGCGAGGCGCTGCCGGAGATGAGGGACCGGCTGTTCAAGCTCCGGCCTGGAGACCGGATCGCCGATGGGCAGTTGACTCGCGGTGCCGCTTCGGTCCCGGCGGATCCCGTGGCCGACTACCGGTCGGTCTACGCGGATGAGATCCGCGCCAAGGAGGAGCGCCCGCGCCTGGAGCAGGAGCGTGCGGACGAGGTCCTGCGAGCTGTCGAGACGAACTTCCGCGAGCGCCTGGAGCGCATTCGAACGAACAAGCCCGAGTTCGACTGGGCCGTGCGGCTGCGAGATCGCCCTGAAGCGATTCTGCGCCTGACCCGTGCGGACGGCGACCTCACGGCCGCGATGCTTCCGCCCGACCAGCTCGACGAGGTGCGCGACATGGTGGTCGAGGCGAACAGCGACGTCCTGCAGGCCGGGGTCGACTCGCTCTGGGGCGGCGACTCGCTGCAGATCGGGTACGGAGGACTCTTCGACCTGCGATCCGACGCGGCGATCGACAAGAACCACAGCAAGCAGTTCCTCAAGCTGGCCACGAAGCTCCCGCTGCAGTCGGACTATCTGCTGATGTCGCCCATCCGCGGCATCTCCCACCTGGCCCACAGCCCATATCTCGCCCGCCAGGCGGCGCGGATGGTCCTGCGGCGACCCAACAGCGCGATCACCGAGTCGGCGGGCAAGAAGGGCATCATGGAGGCCCGTTACTGGATCGAGGCGCCGCCCTGCGAGGGCTGCCCCATCTGCGACCTCTCGCCCGACGAGGACCTCATTCGCGAGGATCTGGCGAGCCACGTCGACGGGCCATAGGGCTATCTCGGTCGCGAGATATCGGGGGATCCATCCCGATCAGGGGGGTTCTGGGCAGAAATCTGCGGCTTCTGCCCGACGCGCATGGGAGGCTGGCGGGGCATGGACGACGACATGCTCTTGCTCGTCTGCCGCCAATGCGGCACGCCGGTAGCACCTGGCGACCCGCAGCAGCTTGTCACCGTCCGTCGCAGCGAGGACGAGGGTGGCAGGGCAGCGGGAATCATTCATCAGGACTGCGCGACTGCCTGGTTCGAAACCCACCCCGTCAGGCCAGAACTGATCAGCGAACGCAAACCGCCCGCCGCATAGGCGGGCCCTCGTCGGGTGCTGGCGACCTACGCGGGCCTCCGCCCAGGGGAGGGGCCCCCTCACGGTTGGCTCCGTCGGGCAGAAACGGCGGAAACCAGATTCGGCCGATACGCTGGATCGGTTGACGGACGTCGGGCAGCTGGCGGAACCCGACAATTTGCAGCGAAAAGCAACACCTGGCCCCGATAGCTCAGCTGGATAGAGCGACTCCCTCCTAAGGAGTAGGCCGCAGGTTCGAATCC
>CAVUGL010000002.1:0-93639 GCA_963740995.1 uncultured Solirubrobacterales bacterium | reverse complement strand
AGCAATTGGGCGCTGCCGAGAAGGAAGTCTCGTCCGCTGAGGAAACAGCAAGTTCGGCGAAGGAAGATCTTCAGCGGCTCGACGCACTAGGGAAACAAGCGGCCGCCGCCCAAGCGCGAGTCGGCGTCCCTAGGCCGCGCAAACGCGGCGCTTGAAGAGTGGCTGGTCGAATTGACGAGCGCACGCCGCGCCGCACCGACCATCGAAAGCTGGCCCTCGGAAGCCGACGACCCGCTGCAGGCGATACGCGAGCGCATTGAGGCAATTCAAGAATCTCTTCAGGAGGCCTCGGACAGTTTGGGTCAGACGAAGGATGAGCTCCAACTCAAGGTCGACCAGGAAACAGCGCAGGTGAATGAATGGGAGGACGAGGCGCGAACGCTTCGCCGGCGGGTCGAGGAAGTTCAAGCGGGCGCTGGGGCGGCAGTGCGTCGCCTTGCCGCGCTGCGAGAGCGTGCGGCTCAGCTTCAGGCTTTGTCGGAACTCGTCCGAGAGCAACAAGGCCGACGCGAGAAGGTGCGGCTCTCACGAGAGGAGGCCGTGCGCGAACGAGACGCGGTCCGTGAGGAGCGCTTTGCAGAACGAGTTGGTGTGGCTGAAGATCTCAATGCTGCACTCGGTCCTCGCATCGACGTTGATGTCCAGCGGTCCGGACTCTGGACTGCCTACGCAGAAGCGATTGCTCACACCATTCGTGGCTCAGGGTTGCACTACTCCGAGTTAGCCCCTCAGCTCGCGCAGGCTTTAAGTCCCCAGGAGCTTGCTCTTGAGTCGAACAAGACGACGCCGAGAAGCTCACGAGCTGCGTCAACATCCCGGAAGAGCGAGCACGTCGGATCATCGACCGGATCACGGAAACCGGCCTGGGCGAGCTGCTGTCGGCACCGGTCGAGGACGCGGTTGAGCTCAAGCTCCTTGACGGGAGCGATTACAAGCGAACCGAGGACCTGTCGACGGGTCAGCGCTGCACGACGATCCTGCCAATCATCCTGCGCCATGAAGAGCGGCCCGTGATTATCGACCAGCCCGAGGACCATCTTGATGGGGCTTTCATCGTCACAGCCTCATCCCAGGCCATTCTTCAGCGCGGGTCCGGCACGCAACTCATCACCTCAACCCACAACCCAAACATTCCGGTTTCGGGGGACGCCAAGTGAGTGACTTTGCTCGGATCAAACGGCCAAAGGGGGTTTGAAGTCCATAGCGGGGGTCTGGACGACGAGGAAGTTGTCACGGCGATAACCACGGTCATGGAAGGCGGGAAGGAAGCATTCGAGCGCCGGGCCAAGTTCTACGGTGAAGGTTGATCGTGGCCGAGCCCGACTCGGACCCGGAGGTCGACGAGGCTTTGCGGCAGCTTCGTTTGGGAAACGCCCCCGAGCGTCTTGCAGCGGCGAGGTTGTTGGGTCAACGCGCTACTCAAAGCGAGGTCGATGATTGGTCCCATCCGAAGGCGGGAGATGGACCACGCCACGTCGAACGCAGTATTGACGACGCGATCGCTCAGGCGGAGACCCGCGGGCCGAGAGCTCCCCACTCCGCGGCGGAAGCCGGGGGAAACGATGGAGGAGCAACCATGGGATGACGAGGCCTATGTCCGAAGCCCTAAGCGCCACCACAGCGTCCCTCGTCCACGAGTTGCGCCGCCCACTTGGGCTAGCGCGATTGGCAGCCGGACACGAGGACGTTGCGAAGACTGTTGTCTATCTCGAGCGCATGGAACGCCTGCTTGATGCGATGGAGCAGTTGGTTGAGGTCGCAACTGGAGGGGTCGTGACCGAATTCGACCTTGCGGCTTTGGTGACGGAGGTCGCGGCAGAACAAGCTGATCTTCACAGCGTGCCGGTCGACCCGTCGGACCCGGCTATCACCCCAGTCGTGGGGAACCGAGGCGCCGTTGAGCTGATCGTTCGTAACGGAATAGCTAACGCTGGTGAGAGCACTCAGCAGGTAGGTGGAAACAGGCCACGCCCTGTGGTGGTGACTTGTGGAAGAACCGATCGCGACGCTTGGGTCGCGATCTTGGATCATGGAGTTGGACTGCCAAGTGGGCTTGATCCCTTTGCGTTCGCAGCGACTCGGAAGGAGGGCCACGACGGAGTGGGGCTCGCCTTGGCACGGCAGGCAGCTCGCTCACTGGCGGGCTCACTGTCGCTCGCACAAAGAGACGGCGGCGGAGCCACGTTGAGCCTCTCCTGGCCCTTCGAGCCGTCGTGAGGCTGTTGTTCATCGAAGATGAGCCGGAGCTGCACGAGGCGGTGCGTTCTGAGGTGGAACCGTTCGGCGTAGTGGTGGACACAGCAATCAATGCTGAGGAGGGGCTGTCGAAGCGCTCGACGCGGGCGGTTACGACCTCATCCTTTGTGATCTCAAGATTCCAGCTTCGGCTGAGGCGCCGGAGCCTCACAAGAAGCACGGCATTCGTGTCTACGACCGCATTCGTGTCGTTGCACCAGGAGTTCCAATCATCATTTTCTCGGCGTTTGGAGAACTCGCCGATCTAGGCGATCGATTGTCAGAGGCCCAACCCCAAGACTTATTTGGCCGAGGGCCAGACAAGGTGGCGCTAAGCCGCACCAAGAGCCAGCTGGTCGAGGTCGTCGCCCTTGTACGTTGTCACCAGGAGAGCATGGATGCCCTAGCCAGAGAGATAGAGGTGTCGGAATCAGAGGCGCGAGCTGAGATGAGCGATCTTGATGTGCGGTTGCTCAGCATTCATGCTCGTAGGCACGCCGGAGCAGCCGCGAAAGTGCGCCTTCTCAATGGAGGCAGGTCAGGGGCTCTGACCCTCAAGGTTGAGGTTGACCAGCCCGACGGCTCGCCGGCTAGCCGGGTGGTCGCGAAGCTGAATGATCTTGACGACATCGAGGACGAGGAACGCCGTTATGAGACGCATGTGTCGCCGCTGCTTAATGCAGCCACCTACACGAACCGGCTGGAAACGCTACGAGCAGGCGCGCAACACCGGGGTGGGCTCTTTTACTCACTCGCAGAGACCTACGACGCATCCCTGTTCGATGTCCTCAGGCGAAGCTCGGAGGATGCCACCGAAATTGTCAAGGAGATTCAGGCGAGCCTCGCCCCTTGGCACGGCGATGCGACTGCAACGACTCTTCAGGTCGGCGATGTCCGCCGAATGTTTGTGCGAGACGAACGCCTCTCCGAACTCCTATATGAGGCGGATTGGGCGAATAACGAGCTCGAACGTCTCGACGTCTATGTCCGCAGTGCCCCAGCGCATGGCGACCTTCACGGAGGGAACATCCTCGTGACGCCGGACAAGCGAGCGATCCTCATTGACTTCGGCCGAGTCGGTCCTGCCGTAAACGCGGTTGACCCGGTGACGCTCGAACTCAGCGCGGTTCTTCACCCGGACGCAGGGCTCGAGCTTGGCGGCTGGCCGAGTCGCGAGCAGGCTGAACGCTGGAACGAGCGCGCCCACTATGTCAACGGATGCCCGATCACCTCGTTCGTCGAGACCTGTCGGGATTGGTGCCAGACGCAGTGAGCCGGGGTGACCGAGAGGCTGACGCTGTTGTTTATGGGTTTGCGCTACGGCAACTGCTGTTCGACGGAGTTGACTTGGAGCTTGCAGCCGCCTATTCCCGCGGAGCGGCGAACCGATTGCTGGACGGTTCGGCCAGTTAGAAACACACAACCACCCACCGTCGAGTCTCGCCGCGCTACTGCTTTCGCGTGAGGGGAGAAGCCATCGCGATTCGGCGGACTCGGCGGGTTCATGACGTCTCTCGAGCCCGCAGGGCGGATCGGCCCTCACTGACGCATCGGTTGACCTTCGTGTAGGTCCAGCCGGTTGCCTCGCAGATCTCGGCATAACTGAGACCCAGTCCGAGCAACCAGAGTGCACGCCGTTCGTCGCGCTTTAGGCCAGCCAGGGCGTCCCGCCGTGCTGCAAGGAATTCGTCACGCTCGACCTGCTCGACTGGCCCCGGAGCGCCACTCGGAAGGGCGTTGGCGAGATCGGCTTCGCCGTCGGATCCGTCGATTTCGAGCTTGAAGCTGCGCTCTCGCTGTCGGGAACCGCTTCTGCGAATTGCCCACGCCTCCCGCTTCACCGTGGTGTACAGCCAGGCGAGCGGTTCTCCACCCCGTTGTACCGCTCGAGGAAGAGCATGTAAGCGGACTGCAGGGCGTCGTCAACGTCGTCCGACAGCTCGGAATGTCGACGCGCCTGCCGACGGAGCCGGTGCTCGTCTCGCCGCAGGACTTCGGTGAGTAGTTCCGCATTTCGCTCGCGCCCATCGGCGCTTGGTCGGGAGTCCGGCTGGGTGGCCATGAGGGCGGCCAACAGCACGGCTCTGCCGTGCCAAACTCGGCCGCCCGCCGCCCAGCCGGGCTCCCGCCGACCGCCGCGGATCAGACGGAATCCGCCATACCAATACTGTTCTAGGCTAGTGCTATAGTGCCCAGGTGAGTTGGGAAGTCGAGTTCACTGACGACTTCGAGCGTTGGTATCGGGGCCTTGACGAAGGCATCCAGGACCGGATCATCGCGGCGGTACAGGTGCTTCGCGATCAGGGACCTGGACTCGGCCGACCGCTCGTCGATTCCGTCAAGGGCTCGAAACATCCAATGAAGGAGCTTCGCGTAGGCACGATCCGCATCCTCTTCGCCTTTGATCCTCGCCGGATCGCCGTTCTCTTGACGGGTGGCGACAAACAGGACAAGTGGCAGAAGTGGTACCGGAGCGCAATTCCCAAGGCTGACCGGCTCTACGAGAAGCACCTCGCCGAAATCAACAAGGAGCGCTGACAAGATGGCCAAGAACTTTCGAGAGCTGGAGCGCGAGGCGCTCGCCGAGCCTAAGCGCCGCGCCAATATCGAGCGTGAGCGGACACTCCTGCTCGGAGCGATTCGCCTCCGGGAGCTTCGCACCGCGCGAGGGCTCTCCCAGACCGAGCTTGCAAAGCGTCTGGGAGTAACTCAGAAGCGGGTCTCCGCGATCGAGCGCGCGGAGGATCTCAACATTTCGACACTGGAGCGCTACGTGGACGCGTTGGGGGGCCGACTGCAGGCGGACGCCGAGTTCGACGACGAAACGGTCGCTCTCACTCCGCGCCGAGCCAAGCGTAGCGCCGACGGAAGCGAGTGCCAGCCTGACCGCAGCTCAGTATCCGACCAGGAGCACGCCCTTCAGTGGCAGCTTCAGCCGGTCGCTTGCGTAGATCGCGTCGAGCCGATTCCGCGTCTGCTCATAGCTGCGCATCACGGTCTTGCCCGTCCGGTACTCGAGCATCATCGCCAGGATCAAATAGTCGGCGTCGACCATCAGGCTGGCGCGAACGAGATCTCGGTAGTCAGCGTTGTTGGCCGCTCCGCGGCCGGCCTCTACCTCAAGAACGACCCCGTGCTCAGCGTGGAAGCCGTCGACGTCGTAAGAGACGATTGGCTTTCCCTGCTCGCCGAATAACACCGGTCGAGCGATCTTCTGCGTCCCGGCCTTGCCGGTCTCGATCCCGAAGCCGAGCTTCGAGAGCCCGGGTCTGACGGCAGCGAGCGCGGCGTTGCTGCTCACGCCCCTGTGCTTGACCGAATCGATCGTTGATCGCGCTGCGCTGAACACTTTTACGACACCCGCCGCCCATTCGGGCTCAGGTGAGCGCGCCGGATAGAACTTCCAGGCCGGATACGAGCGAGGCACCGCGCGAGCTCATCACATCGCTGCGGTGTCCGCAACCAGCGCAGCTACGCGAAGATCACGTGTTCTGCGTCGAACGGGTACGGATCGCCAAGGGTCCCGTCACCAGCTGCGGCGTCCCGAACCGCGACGGCGTTCGGCGCATCTAGGTCGATCAAGCAGTCCGGCCACCAGCCGGCAGGAACCTCCGTGATCGCCTGGCAGGCGGACCGCCTGCTCGGATGAAATTCCGCCCATCGATCGGAGAGCGAGTCGTCGTCAACCTTCGCGACCAGCAGGTAGCGTCCGGGTCGCTCGGGGTTGAGGACCTCGACGTTGCTGGCGCCAAGAGCAACCAGGACGCGGGCCCGGGTTTGCTCCGCATCGACTCGCGCTTCCTCGCTCCCCGCCACGCCTTCATCCTAGGCCCCGGGCTCAGCTCGAGAAGATGGGTACGAGAGGGGTACATCAGGTTGGGACAAGGGGGGTTCTCGCGGGTAAGCGAATCGGCCGGAACCCGCCGAATTGCAGGACTTTCGTGCCCGGCCGTACCCGGCCGTTTTCGCCCCGAGGCGCCTCCTAAGGAGTAGGCCGCAGGTTCGAATCCTGCTCGGGGCGCTCATCACGACGCAGGGGTGATAGGACTAGAGCGTGATCTCCACCGTCGCAGTGGGCACGGATGGCTCAGAGACGGCGAGCGAAGCGGTGAAGCAGGCGGCGGAGTTCGCCCGCCGCTTCGACGCGAAGCTGGTGCTGCTCAGTGCCTTCAAGGATGGCCCGCCTCCACCCGATGCGGACGAGGCCCAGTGGGCCTACAGCCCCGCGGCCCAGCTGCGGGAGATCCTCTCCCGCACCGAGGCCGAGATGAAAGACCGCGGCATCGAATGCACGACCCTGGTCGAGGAGGGCGACCCCGCCGAGGTGCTGGTTCGCCTCGCTGCCGACTGCGGCGCCGACGTGCTGGTGATCGGCAACAAGGGAATGCAGCGGAGGGTTCTGGGCAGCGTGCCGAAGTCCGTCGCCCACAACGCGGACTGCTCCGTGTTCGTGGTGAAGACGACCTGACGGACGAGCGGCTCGGTTGGGCGCTCGCGGTCTGCGGGCCGGGCGTGGAATAGTCAGCCCGTGTCCCAGATGATCGAGCCACGTGGAGGATCGGGATGATCGAGCTGAGGGCCGGCGGGCTCACGCTCGCCGAGGTCGTGGCGGTCGCTCGGGAGGACGCCCAGGTCGAGCTCATGGAGGATTCGCGCGACGCGATGGGCGAGAGCGCCGCAATCGTTGAGCGGTTGGCGGCCTCCGCGGAGCCCACGTACGGCGTCTCCACGGGGTTCGGATCGCTCGCGACCACGCCGATCCCGGCGGAGCGCCGCGATCAGCTGCAGCGCGCCCTGATCCGCTCGCACGCCGCCGGCATGGGAGAGCCGGTCGAGCGGGAGGTCGTACGAGCGATGATGGTGCTGCGGGCCCGATCGCTGGCGATGGGGTACACGGGGGCGCGGCCCGAGGTAGCCGAAACCATCGTGGCCGATCCTGAACGCCGGGGTCACTCCCGTCGTCCCCGAGCACGGCTCTCTCGGCGCCAGCGGCGACCTGGCGCCGCTGGCGCACTGCGGCCTGGCCCTGATCGGCGAGGGGGAGGTCGTGGACGCCGACGAGCGGCGGCGTCCCGCCGCCGAGGCTCTGGCCGAGGCCGGGATCGAGCCGGTGACGCTGCGCGCGAAGGAGGGTCTGGCGCTGATCAACGGCACCGACGGCATCCTCGGCATGCTGGTGCTCGCCGCCGAGGACCTGCGCTCGCTGCTGCGCGTCGCCGATCTGACGGCCGCGATGTCCGTGGAGGCCCTGCTGGGAACCGACCGCGCGTTCGCGGAGGACCTGATTGCCCTCCGTCCGCAACCCGGGCAGGCGGAGAGCGCCGCCAACCTGCGCCGCCTGCTCGACGGCTCGCCGATCGTCGCCAGCCACCGCGAGGACGATCCCCGCGTCCAGGACGCCTACTCGCTGCGCTGTGCGCCCCAGGTGAACGGAGCCGCGCGGGATGCGCTCGCCTACGCCCACCGAGTAGCGATGGTGGAGCTCCGCTCCGCGATCGACAATCCGATGGTGCTGCCCGACGGCCGCGTCGAGTCATGCGGGAATTTCCACGGCGCGCCCCTCGCCCTTGCCTGCGACCTGCTCGCCATGGCGGTGGCGGATACCGGTGGGATCGCCGAGCGGCGGACGGACCGCCTGCTGGACGCAAGCCGCTCGGAGGGCCTGCCGCCGTTCCTCGCCGAAGACCCGGGAGTCGATTCGGGACTGATGATCGCCCAGTACACGCAGGCCGCGATGGTCGCCGAGAACCGCAGGCTGGCCGCTCCCGCCGGGGTCGACTCGCTGCCGACGAGCGCGATGCAGGAGGACCACGTCTCGATGGGCTGGGGCGCCGCCCGAAAACTGCGAACGGCCCTGGCCAATCTCCGGCGGATCCTGGCAGTCGAGGCGGCCTGCGCGGCGCGCGGGCTCGAGCTTCGCGCCCCGCTGGAGCCAGGAGCGGGGACCGGTGCCGTGGTGGCGGCGATCCGCTCCGCAGGCGTGCCGGGACCGGGGGCCGACCGCCACCTCGCCCCCGAGCTCGAGGCAGTCGAGCGACTGGTCGCCGGCGGCGAGCTCGTCCGAGCGGCGGAGGGCGTGATCGGACGGCTGCGGTGAGCGGTCCCCGGCCGGTCCATGCGCCTCGCGGCGTGGAGATCTCCTGTCGCGGCTGGCAGCAGGAGGCGGCCCTGCGCATGCTGATGAACAATCTCGACCCCGAGGTGGCCGAAAACCCGGATCAGCTCGTCGTCTACGGGGGCAGCGGGCGCGCGGCCCGCTCCTGGGAGGCCTTCGACGCGATCGTCTCCTCGCTGCGTGAGCTGAACGACGACGAGAGCCTGCTGGTGCAGTCGGGCAAGCCCGTAGGCGTCTTCCGCACCCACGAGTGGTCACCGCGGGTCCTGATCGCCAACTCGAACCTGGTCGGCGAGTGGGACAACTGGGACGAGTTTCGCCGGCTCGAGGCCGAAGGGCTGACGATGTATGGCCAGATGACCGCCGGGTCGTGGATCTACATCGGGACCCAGGGGATCGTCCAAGGGACCTACGAGTGCTTCGCGGAGATCGCCCGGCGCCGCTTCGACGGATCGCTGGCGGGGACGATCTCGCTGACAGCCGGCCTGGGCGGCATGGGCGGAGCGCAACCGCTGGCGATCACGATGAACGGCGGAGTCGCCCTCTGCATCGAGGTCGACGCCGCCCGCCTCCGCCGCAGGATCGAGACCCGCTACCTCGACGAGGAGGCCGACGACCTCGAGGACGCGATCGCCCGCTGCCGGGCGGCCAAACGCGAGCGCCGCGCCCTCAGCGTCGGGCTGGTCGCCAACGCGGCCGACGCGCTGCCGGCGCTCCAGAAGATGGGCTTCGAGGCCGACATCGTCACCGACCAGACGAGCGCTCACGACCCGCTCAACGGCTACGTGCCGAACCTGATGTCGTTGGAGGAGGCGCTGCGGCTGCGGGAGGAGAACCCCGACGAGTACGTCAAGCGCTCCCGGGCCGCGATCGCCGCCCACTGCGCCGCGATGGTCGGCTTCCTCGACGCCGGGGCCGAGGTCTTCGACTACGGCAACAGCCTGCGCGCCGAGGCGGAGCTCGGCGGCTTCGAGCGGGCCTTCGCCTACCCGGGGTTCGTCCCGGCCTACATCCGCCCCCTGTTCTGCGACGGCAAGGGCCCGTTTCGCTGGGTCGCGCTCTCCGGCGATCCGGCGGACATCGCGGCCACCGACCGGGCGGTGCTCGAGGAGATCCCTGACGACGAGTCCCTGCGGCGCTGGATGGAGCTCGCCGAGGAGAGGATCGCCTACCAGGGCCTGCCGGCGCGGATCTGCTGGGCCGGGTACGGAGAGAGGGCACGCCTCGGCCTGCGCTTCAACGAGCTGGTGCGATCCGGCGAGGTCTCGGCGCCGATTGTGATCGGCCGCGATCATCTCGATTCCGGCTCGGTCGCGTCCCCCTATCGGGAGACCGAGTCCATGGCCGACGGCTCGGACCCGATCGCAGACTGGCCTCTGCTCAACGCAATGGTCAACACCGCCGCCGGCGCCTCCTGGGTGAGCATCCACGACGGCGGCGGGGTCGGCATCGGCCGCTCGCTCCATGCGGGGATGGTCTGCGTCGCGGACGGCACGGAGCTCGCGGCGGAGAAGCTCGATCGGGTGCTGACCACCGACCCAGGGACCGGGGTGATGCGCCACGCCGACGCCGGATACGAGCGTGCGATTGCCGTCGCGGAGGAGCGCGGCGTTCGGCTGCCTATGCGGGATCGCGAGTGAGCGTCCGCGAGGTGGTCGCGATCGGCGATCCCGTGCTGCGCGAGCGCGCCAGGGAGCTGAGTTTCGCTGAGATCGTTTCGCCGGAGATCCAGGAGCTGATCGACGACCTGATCGACACCAGGCGCGCCACCCACGGAGCCGGGATCGCCGCCAATCAGATCGGGGAGCCCGTGCGGGTGGCGATCGTCGAGGTTGAGGATGGAAACCCGCGCTATCCGTACAAGCCTCCGGTCCCGCTCACGGTGATGATCAACCCGTCGCTGGAACCGGTCGGCGGCGAGACGATCGAGATCAACGAGGGCTGCCTCTCGGTGCCCGACCTGCGCGGCAGCCTGCCGCGCCACCTCGCGGTTCGGGTCCGCTATCTCGACCGCGAGGGCGAGGAGCAGGAGGAGGTGAAGCAGGGGCTGACGGCCGGCACCTTCCAGCATGAGGTGGACCACCTCGACGGCGTCCTCTTCGTGGACCGCGCTGATCCGCGGACCTTCGCGACCTGGGAGCAGTTCGACCGCCATCAGCGCGACGAGTTCGTGCATCGCGTCGCCGCGCTCAGCGAAGAGGAGGAATCGTGAGTGCCGAACGGGCAACCGCGCTCTGGTGCGAGCTCGCCTGGCTCGGCGGCGAGCGGGCCGAGGCGGGTGTCCTGATCGAACTGGACGGCGATCGGATCGGTTCGGTGGAGACGGGGGTGGCGAGCCCTCCGCCCGAGGCGACCGCACTGCCCGGCCTGACCATCCCCGGACTGGCCAACGCTCACTCGCACGCCTTCCAGCGGGCGCTGCGCGGGCGCACACAGGCCGGGCCTGGAGACTTCTGGACCTGGCGACAGCGGATGTACGCGCTCGCCGAGAGCATCGACCCCGAGAGCTGCCTCGCTTTGGCCCGTGCCGCCTTCGGGGAGATGGCGCTGGCCGGCATCACGGCCGTGGGCGAGTTCCACTACCTCCACCATGGCCCCGGCGGAGCCCGCTACGAGGACCCGAACGAGCTCGGCAAGACCGTGATCGCCGCCGCTCGCGAAGCCGGGATTCGCATCACCCTGCTGGACACCTGCTACCTCGACGGCGGCATCGGCCGGCAGGCGGAGGGCGCCCAGTTGCGCTTCTCCGACGGCAGCGCCGACGCCTGGGCGGAGCGGGTCGCTGAGCTCGAGCCCGACAACGATGCGCGCCTCGGTGCCGCGATCCACAGCATCCGGGCCGTCGATCGCGAGGCCGCTGCCCGGGTCGCGGAGTTCGCCGCCGAGCGATCCTGGCCACTGCACGCCCACGTCTCCGAGCAGCCGGCCGAGAACGAGGACTGCGCCGCCGCCTACGGCATGAGCCCGACCGCATTGCTCGCCGAAGCGGGCGCCCTCTCGGAGCGCTTCACCGCCGTCCACGCCACGCATCCGGCCGACGGCGACTTCGGCCTGCTCGGTGCTGCGGGATGCACGGTCTGCCTCTGCCCGACGACCGAGCGCGACCTCGCGGACGGAGTCGGCCCGGCGCGCCGCCTGGCCGAGGCCGGGGTGCTGCTCTCGCTGGGCACCGACTCCAACGCGCTCATCGACCTGTTCGAGGAGGCCCGGGCGGTCGAGCTCGACGAGCGGCTCGAGACCGGGACGCGGGGAGGCAATTCCGCCACCGGGCTCCTCCGCGCCGCGACCGCGGATGGCTGCGACAGCATCGGATGGCCGGAGGCCGGCAGGATCGCGCCACAGGCCCTGGCGGACCTCGTCGCGGTCGGCCTCGACGGAGTCCGCCTCGCGGGGACCTCGGCGGATCACGCGGTCGAGTCACTCGTCTTCGCCGCAGGCGCCGCCGACGTCCGCGACGTGATCGTCGGAGGGCGGTTCGTGGTGCGGGACGGCGCCCACCTCGGTATGGACGTGGCCGCGGAGCTCCGCGGGTCGATCTCGAGGGTTGAGGCATGAGCTCGCTTTCGATCGAGAACATCGGCCTGCTGGTGACGAACGACCCCTCGCTGGGCGAGGGACCGCTGGGGATCGTCCGCGGCGCGAGCCTGGTCTTCGAGGGAGATCGCGTGGCCGCAGTGGAGCGGCAGGGCGCAGCCGCCGATAGGAGCTTCGACGCCGCCGGCCGCTGCGTCATTCCGGGCTTCGTCGACAGCCATACGCATCTGGTCTTCGCCGGAGACCGGGCCGAGGAGTTCGCCGCGCGGATGGCCGGAACGCCCTACGAGGCGAGTGGCATCAGGGTCACCACCGAAGCCACCCGGGCCGCCACCGACGATCAGCTCCGTGCGTTGGCAGCGCACCGCCGGGCCGAGGCCCTGCGCGGAGGGATCACGCATCTCGAGATCAAGTCCGGCTACGGGCTCGACGTCGACAGCGAGCGGCGACTGTGCGAGATCGCCGCGGAGCTGACCGACGACGTCACCTTTCTCGGCGCCCACGCCGTCCCACCGGAGTACGAGGGCCGCGCCGATGACTACGTCGAGCTGGTCTGCGGCGAGATGCTGGCGGCCTGCGCGCCGCCGGCGCGCTGGATCGACGTGTTCTGCGAGCGGGGTGCATTCGACGAAGAGCAGTCAGGGACGGTGCTGGCCGCCGGCGCCTCCGCGGGGCTCGGCCTCCGCGTGCACGGCAACCAACTCGGCCCCGGCCCGGGGATCCGCCTGGCCGTCGAGATGGGTGCCGCCTCGGTCGACCATTGCACCTACTTCGACGACACCGACATCGAGTCACTGGCGGCGAGCGAGACGGTCGCGACCTTCCTTCCCGCCACGGATTTCTCGACGCGCCAGCCCTATCCAGACGCCCGGAGGATGATCGACGCGGGCGCCCGCGTCGCCATCGCGACCAACACGAACCCCGGGTCGAGCAACACGACCTCGATGAGCTTCTGCATCGCGCTCGCCGTGCGCGAGATGGGCATGACCATCGAGGAGGCGGTGGCGGCGGCGACCTTGGGTGGTGCCGGGGCGCTGCGCCGCGACGACCTGGGCTTCCTTGCCTCCGGGGCCCGCGCCGACGCGATCATCCTGGATGCGACGTCCTACATCGATCTCGTTTATCGCCCCGGGGTGCCCCTGGTCGACGCGGTCATTCTCGCGGGGGAGCTTCGCGACGTCGGGCGGGTCTGGCCGGCGGCGCAGGCCCCCCAGGGAGACGAGGAGGGCTCCTAGTCCCGTCACGGGGCGTTTCTCTGCAACGCGCCTCCCGCGCCTTTTCAAGCCCGGCGGATGTTGCGACGATTTCAATCGGTGTGACACCCAGCAGCAAGCGTTTGCCCTACATGCCAGGCGTGGACGGCCTGCGAGCGCTGGCCGTGCTCGCGGTCTTCGTCTACCACTTCCACAACGGTGGCGGCTGGCTTCCGGGTGGCTTCCTCGGCGTCGATGTCTTCTTCGTGATCAGCGGGTACCTGATCACCTCGTTGCTGCTCAGCGAGTTCCGCAAGGAGGGGCGTGTCGACCTCGTGCGCTTCTGGCTGCGGCGCGCGCGGCGCCTTCTGCCCGCCGTCGGAGTGCTGATCGCCGTGGTGATGGTGCTCGGGGCGTTCTTCGACTTCGGCCAGATCTCCACCCTGCGAGGGCAAGCGCTCGCCTCGATGGCCTACGTGACGAACTGGGACCTGATCCTGAGCCACCAGTCCTACTTCCAGGAGTTTGCGCGCCCCTCCCTCTTCCGCCACCTCTGGTCCCTCGCCGTCGAGGAGCAGTTCTACCTGCTCTGGCCGCTCGTCTTCGCGGCGTGCATGACCCGCTTCGGGCACCGGCGCCTGCTGGTCGGGGTGTTTGCCGGCGCCATCGCCTCCAGCCTGCTGATGGCCATCCTGTTCGACCCGGCGAACCCGAACCGGGTCTTCTACGGCACCGACACCCGGGCGACGCCGCTGCTCGTGGGCGTGGCGCTCGCGTTTCTCTGGCACCCCGAGCGGCTGCAGGCGAAGACCGGGACGCTGGCGCCGGCGGCGCTGGATGCCGTCGGGGCCTTCGCTCTGGCCATGGTGCTGATCACCTTTCTCACCGTCCACGACTACGAGCCCTCCCTCTACCGCGGCGGCTTCCTGCTGCTCTCCGTCTGGACGGCCCTGCTGGTCGGCGCCCTGGCCCACCCGGCGGCGAGCATCGGCGGGGTGGTCGGCAACCCCGCGATGCGCTGGCTCGGGCTGCGCAGCTACAGCTTCTATCTCTGGCACTGGCCGATCCTTGAGCTGACCCGGCCCGGGATCGACGTGCCGCTCCACGGGCCGATCCTGTTCGCGCTGCAGCTCGGCGCCACGATCCTGCTCGCGGACCTCTCCTACCGCTACGTGGAGCAGCCCTTCCGCCGCTCGACCAGCTGGCAGCGTCCGGACTGGCTCCGCATCGGCCGCGTCGGGATCGCAGTCGGCGTCGCGTCGGTGGTGCTGATCGTCGGCTGGAGCGGGATCGTCCCTCACGGCCACCCCGGCCAGCTGCGCGTGGCGTCTGCCGAGATCACCCCGAAGACCGTCTCGATCCGGCCGGAGGGCGCATCCCATCCGATCTCGGTCACCAGGGCCGTCTCTGATCAGTCGGAGGGCCTGGTCCCGGTCAAGGCCCGTGGCAAACATGCCCATGGCGCGTCCAAGCCGATCGCGGTGCTGGCCGTGGGCGATTCCGTCATGGTCGACGCCCGGTCGGGTCTGGCTCGCCTGCTCGGGCCCAAGCTGACCCTGAACGCGGCCGTGGGCCGGCAGCCGGCCGGGATCACTTCGCTGCTCCACGACTACGCCGCGCACGGCAAGCTGCCGGACAACGTCGTCCTGCAGATGGGCAACAACGGTCCCGTCTACAGCGATGACCTCGAGAAGCTGCGCGCCGCTCTCAGGGGCGTACCCCACGTCTACCTCGTGAACGTCGAGGTGCCGAGGAGCTGGCAGGGCGAAGTCAATTCGGCGCTGTCGCAAGCGGCCGACGACTGGGGGCAGGCCCAGCTGGTGGACTGGCACGCGGTCGCCTCCTCTCACGGTGGCATCACCACCGACGGCATTCACCTGACCGAGAAGGGGATCGAGCTCTATTCGCGCCTGGTCGCCGCGTCGGTCCGGACCGCCGTCAGCAAGGCACCGTAGGAACGGGCCAGCGCGGCCCGCTCCTCGTCGATCAACGGGCTCGAGGGGTCGCAGCCCTCGTCGATCCAGCGGTCGGAGTGGAGCATGGCCTGAGCGCGCTCCCGCGCCGCGGTCTCGACGGACTCCGGCGCCACGGAGTAGACGTAGGAGTAGAGACGTTGGAGCGCTTCTACGAGGGCGCTGTCATCTCCGGCACGCCGGTCGTGCTGGAGTTCGCGATGGACACGCCACCAATCGACCTCGCGGCGGGCGGCCTCCGCCGGATCGAAGGGCTCGCCCTCCCTCCGGGCCACCATCCGGTAGAAGCGCTCCATGTAGCGGCGAGCGCCGTCGGGGTCGTTCTCCGGATACGGCGCCCAGAGCTGGTTGGCCCGCAGCACCCACCAGCCCCCGCGCATGGTGTCGGCCACCGACAGCCCAAAGGCCTCGCGCGTCAGTCCGAAGGAGGCACGCAGAAGGGTGAGCCAGCGGCGGCGGTAGTAGGCGACCCAGGCATCGCACTCGAGCTCGCCGACGCGCCTGGGATCGAATGACCTCATCCCCATCTCACGGGACTACGCCGTCCCCACGCCCGGTGGATCAGTCGCCGGCCGGCCCCGCCTCGGCGAGGACGCCGGCCGGCTCCAGCGTAGACGGAGCGACCTGCACCCGGCTGCCTCCGTCGGTCTTCGCCGTGTAGAGAGCCACGTCCGCGCGGCGCAAGAGCTCGTCGAGGGTCTCCAGGCCATCCCAGATCGCGGCGCCCGCCGAGAAGCTGCCCAGCGATGGAGTCATCTCGCGGAGGCGGGCAACCGCCCCCAGCGCCTCCCCGTTGGAGGTGTCCACCAGCAGGGCGCCGAACTCGTCGCCTCCCAGCCGCGCCAGCACGTCCCCGGCCCGCAGCGCCGAGCGCATCCGGTCAGCCGTGTCGCGGAGGACCCGGTCCCCCACGTCATGCCCGCGGGTGTCATTGATCTCCTTGAGGCTGTCGAGGTCGAGCAGCACCAGGCTCACCTTGGCGCCGCGACGCTGGGCCCGCTCCAGCTCCCGCTCCGCCGACTCACGCCAGCCGCGTCGGTTGAGCAGGCCGGTCAGGTCGTCGACCGTCGCGTCACGCCGCAGCCGCTCGTTCAGCTTCTGGGTCTCACGGGTCAGCGCCCGCAGGGCCATGGCGACAGTGGTCCCGACGAGGACGAGCACGGTGGCGTGGCCCCAGTCGACCGGGTAGGCCGGCGGCCCGAAGATCAGCATCGGGAGATATGCGCAGGCCGCCAGAATCCCCAACCCGACGGCGAGCTCGCGATCGCTGGTCTGAATCCCGAACCAGACCATCGCCATCATCATCAGAATCGAATAGCCGGATGCGACACCTCCGGTGTAGGCCTGCATCATCGTCAGCGCCGGCAATCCACCGAGGCCGGCTGCGTAGAAGCCGACCGGCGAGCGCTCGCGCGAGAACACCGTCACTCCGATCGGCGCCAGCAGGGCGCCCACCGCGCCGACGAAGAAGACGGTGTGGTGCGAGCTGAAGTCGGTGGCCGTGGCGACTGCCAGCGGCAGCCCGTTGCCGATCACCGCGTAGCGCAAGACGCGCTTTCGCTGCTTATGGCTGAACCGAGGCGGTGCTGACATCAATCCACCTGCCAACTGCCAATCGAGTCGAGCGAACCGAACTGCGTGAGGCTAGGCCATCGAGTGCGGCCCGACATCCGCAGAAATCGCGAATTCGGTCGCGGCTTTCCCCTATGGACGGATGGCCGGGTCGGGGGCGGCTCAGCTCATCTCGGCGGCGGCGAGAAAGGCCTCGAGGCGCTCGTTGTACGGCGCCCCGGTGGATGGAACCGTGTGCCCGCGCCCTGTGATCACCGCCCGCTCGGCCCCCAGCGATTGCGCGAGCGAGTCACAGACCGCCTCGAAGGCGGGCGAGTGTCCGCCGGACGCGACCAGCACCGGAAAGCGCGCGGCGGCCAGCCGCTCGAGCGGGATCTCGGCCTCCCAGGGTGGCCTCTCTCGCTTGAGCAGCTCGACGCCGTGCAGCAGCTCGTCCGGCAGCTCATCGGGCGTGTCGAACGCAGAACCGGCACCACCACGGAACAGCCGCAGGAAGTCCTCCGAGGGGATCGACGACGCGTGGCTCGAAGAGACGTTCCCCGTTGGCGATCATCTCGTCGGCGGCCGGGTTTCCGGCTGCGACCTGCAGGCAGCCGGGCTCGGAGACCGTGAGCGAGCGCACCGCCTCGGGTCGCCGCGCCGCGACGAGCAGAGCGATCACCGCGCCGTAGGAGTGCCCGACCAGGTGTGCGCCGTCGCCGAGCAGCTCGGCGAACATCGGCGCCTCGATCTCGAAGTCGTTGCGCTCCAACGGCGGGCTCCGGCCGAAACCGGGTCGGCTCGGAATGATCAGGCTCCAGCGCTCGGCGAGCTCGCGCTGCTTCCGCCAGGTGAGCGCGGGGCCGACGATGTCCCCGTGGATGAAGAGGACGGGAGGCCCGTCGCCGAGTCGCTCAGCGTCGAGCACGCTGCCTCAGCTCGAGCAGGTGATTGCCGGAGACGCCCAGGCCCGGCGCGGACGCCTCGGCGGGCGACGAGATGGCCGCCAGGCGCGCAGCGAGCACGACGATATGTATGAACCGCGCCATGACCGAACAAACCCTACGATCAGCGGCGGTGAAGCTGGTCATCCAGATTCCCTGCCTGAACGAGGAGGAATCGCTCCCACAAGTCCTCTCCGACCTGCCGCGCGACGTGGAGGGCTTCGATTTGGTCGAGTGGCTGGTCGTCGACGACGGCTCGACCGATCGGACCGTCGAGGTCGCTCGGCGCCACGGTGTCGATCACCTGGTGCGATTGACCAGCAATCGCGGGCTTGCGACCGCGTTCCAGGCCGGCCTCGACGCGGCCCTCAAGCTGGGCGCCGACGTGATCCTCAACACCGACGCGGACGGGCAGTACAGCGACGCAGACATCCCCCGTCTGGTCGAGCCGATCGTCAATCGCCGCGCGGACATGGTCGTCGGGGACCGGCAGGTGCAGACCGTGGAGCACTTCAGCCCAAGCAAGAAGCTGCTGCAGCGACTGGGGAGCTGGGTTGTCCGCCAGGCTTCGGGGACGGACGTCCTCGACACCACCTCGGGCTTCCGCGCCTACAACCGCGAGGCCGCCCTTCAGCTGATCGTCGTCTCGCGCTACACGTACACGCTCGAGAGCCTGATTCAGGCGGGGAAGATGTCGGTTGCGATCGAGGACGTCCCGATCTCCCCCAATCCGACTGCGCGCGAGTCTCGCCTGCACGGCTCGACCTCGTCGTACGTGAGACGAAACGCCTTCGCGATCTTCCGCGCCTACACGCTGTACGAGCCGTTGCGGGTGTTCATGCTGCTCGCCATCCTCTTCGGCGTCTTCGCGCTTGCGGCCTGGTCGCCTTTCCTGGTCGACTGGATCGTCAACGGAGATCGCACCGGTCACATCCAGTCGCTGATCCTGGGCGCTGTCCTGATGCTGGCCGCGGTCCAGATGTTCGCCCTGGGGATCATCGGAGACGCTCTGGCCGGCCAGCGCGCGATCCAGCAACGGGTCTTCGAGCGGGTCAGGCGACTCGAGCTCGAGGCCAGGGTCGAGCCCTCCAACTACGAGCCGGGCGATCCCGAGTCCGTCGCGCCCGCTGGCCGTGGAGCGGATCGAGACCACCATCCCCCGGTGAGTCCGCTCTGAGCACCCTCGCGTCAGGCGAGACCGGCGGGAACGTCTACGACAAGTACGGGACGTCGAACCCGGTCGCGCGCAGGCTGATGAGCGGCTTCTTGCGCTCGCTCGACGAGCTGGTCGAGCGGACTGGTGCGAAGGAGGCTCACGAGGTCGGCTGCGGCGAGGGGGAGCTGGCGATACGGCTCGCTCGCCGGGGGCTCCGGACGCGCGGCACCGACGCCTTCCCGCAGGTGCTCGAGGAGGCGCGGTCGCGTGCGAGGCGCGCCGGCGTCGAGATCGACTTCGAGGCGACCCAGGTCGAGGCGCTGGACCCGGCGCGCGACGGCGCCGAGCTGGTCGTCTGCTGCGAGGTGCTGGAGCACCTCAACGATCCGGAGCGGGCGCTCGAGATGCTGGCGCGATTGGCCCGCCCGTGGCTGATCGCGAGCGTTCCGCGCGAGCCGCTCTGGCGCATCCTCAACCTGGCGCGGCTCTCCTACGTGGGTGACCTCGGCAACACCCCTGGGCACCTGAACCACTGGTCAAGACACGAGTTCGTGCGGTTTCTGGAGTCCCGCTTCGAGGTAGTCGAAGTGCGAACCCCGATGCCGTGGACCATGGCACTCTGTCGGCTGCGTCCTTAATAGCAACGAGGGATCCCCCCACTACAATCGCCGCCTTCATGAGGGGTCTGCGACATTCGCTACATGCGCAGCGTAAAACGGGTCGCTCCTTGCGGAGCGCCCTCACACTACGCCCGGGAGTCGCCGCGATCGTCGCCCTCGGCGTCGCCTGGGGCCTCGTCATGCACCAGATGGGCTGGGCGCAGATGGCCCATTACGACCAGGTGCAGGCCTTCTCCAAGGGCGAGCCGCAGATCGACCGGTGGCACTGGGACACCAATGACAAGGCCTGGGTCGACGGCCACTTCTACTCGGTCAAGAGCCCCGGCATGGCCGCGCTCACCACCCCGCTCTACATGGCGATCCACGACCTCGGCGGTGACCGGCTCGCGCGCGCCGCGGTCAGCAACGCGGCCCATACAGCCCATCCAAAGTGGTATCCGACCTCCAGCGTCGTCCCGCTGGAGAACTACGGGTACGACGTGCAGCGAGGGCTCCGCGTTCAGCGTTTCGTCGAGCACTCGACCCCGATCGTCTGGGCCCTCACCCTGCTCGCGGCGGTGATCCCCGCGATCCTCATGCTCCTGCTGGTCCGCTGGGCGGCGGACCGCTTCCTGCCCGGTTACGGCACCGCCGCCGCGATCACCCTGGGCCTCGCGACGGTGGTGATGACCTTCGCGGGCGAATTCTTCTCGCACGTGATCTCGGCGGGCCTCGCCTTCGGGGCGTTCTGTGTGCTGATGAAGGAGAGGGATGGCCCGCCGCGCTGGGGAATGGTGGCTCTCGCCGGCCTCTTGGCCGGGCTCGCCGTCACCTTCGAGTTCCAGACCGGCCTGGTCGGTGTCGTCCTGTTCGGCTACGCGCTCTCTCGCAAGACGGTCGGCGCCGGCGCTTCTCGCCTGAACGACTGGATCCGCCGCGGGGCCTCCTACGGCGCCGGCACCGTGGTCGGGGCGCTCCCGATGCTGGCCTTCAACTTCTGGGCGTTCGGCAACCCGCTCAAGCTCGCCTATGGCGACGCCGTCGCCTTCCCCGGAGCGACCGGGCACGACGTGCTCGGCCTGAACAGCCATGGGTTCTTCGGCATCACTGCGCCCCGCTTCGACAGCGCCATCAGCCTGCTGCTCGCCGGGCGGGGACTTCTGGTTCTCACCCCGATCGTCGTCATGGCGGTCGCGGGGGTCTTCATGATGCGCAGGCAGGGGCACCGCGCCGAGGCGAACACGATCCTGGCGGTCGCGGCCGTCTACTTCGTCTACAACAGCGGCTACTGGCTGCCCTTCGGGGGCGGCACGCCCGGCCCGCGCTTCCTGATTCCGGCGCTTCCCTTCGTCGCGATCGGGCTGGCCTTCGCGTACAAGAGACTGCCCGCGCTCACGCTCGGCCTTGCGATCCCCTCCGGGCTCATGATGCTGGTCGGGTCGCTGACCTATCCACTGCTCGGGAAACAGGGCACCGGCACCTGGGCGGATTGGCTCGTGGAGGGCAAGCTGGAGCACACCGTGCTCACCGCCTTCGGCGTCACCAACGCCTGGCTCGCGGTCGCCCCCGTGGTTGCGGCCGTTCTCACCGCTGTCGTTCTGGCGGTTCGCGCCACTCCTTCGACGGCGCTCTCGGACTACCGCTTCGCGGTGCCGGCCCTCCTGACCTGGGCGTGCGTCTCGGCGGTTGGCCCCGGGATCGCCGGCGACGACATCAGCCCGCTCAACCGCGGCAATACCTCAGCCCTCTGGCTGGTGGTCTCGGGTCTCCTCCTCTCCCTCGTGACGCTGAGTGTGGTGCGAGCCCGCGAGCGCCGCGCTCAGTCCGATCCCGACGCGCCGGCCGCGCGCGAGCCCGCGCTCGGCCCCGAGCTGGCCTTCGAGGATCCGACCTCGTAGAAGACCAGCCCCGGGTGCGTCCGGCAGCCGGTAGCGCCTCAACGGCAGCCCGGTGATCGGCTTGCGGGCCGCGGCCTGCTGGGGCGTGCCGAGAGTCAGGCCCGTGTGCAGGATCACGGTTTTCACGCCGTACTCCTGGAGCTCCCGAACCGTCGCGCCGTCGGGGAAGTTCGCCATGTCGCGAACCAGGTTCAGCACCACGGCCGGGTTGGTGCTGGCTCGGCCGTTGACGATATCGGGGAAGCCCTGGGTGGATTCCAGCTGGAAAGCGCGGTTCTCCTTCGCGGTGAGCGCCGGCAGATGCAGCTGGGGCTGCGGGATATCAGCCGTGGAGGGCCCGGACAGCCGGCACGGCCGGCTGCGCCTGATTGTCGAAGGGGTCGAATGGCAGGCTCCGGCCCTCCGTGACGATCGCCAGTCCGAGCACCCCGGCGATGCCGAAGGCAGTCCAGGCGGGCCATCGCCTACGCACGGCCGCGCGGATCGCCGCCTCGACCCCGGCCGCCGCGAGCAGAGCGAGGGTGAGCGACGAGAACGTCGCGAGACGCCCGGGTGTGCGAATCGCGTCCCATCCGGGGAGTACGTCGTAGAGGACGCGGTAGGGCCAGAGCAGTCCTCCCCCCTCGCGGAAGCCGAGCTCGAGGACCAGGATCGCCAGCGTCCCAACCCCAAGGCCCACGCGCCAGCGCTTGGGCAGGCTGCTCGACCACAGGCCCACCACCGCGAGGGCGAGGATCACCGCGCCTGGGAAGAGCGTCTTCTCCTGCCACGTGCTGACGCTGTCGCGGAAGCCGGCGGTGGCCGCGCCCCAGATGAAGTTCTCCTCCGGTGCGATCAGGAAGACCTTCAGCGGGCCGGAGAACGCGGCGACCTCGTGGGGACTCCGCTTGGCGGCCGGGAAGTTGTCCGCGATGTAGAGGTAGGGATGGGCGATCCAGTAGGAGACGGCGATGAAGACGACGGCGCCGGCTGCGCTCGCCAGGACCATCCGCCGCGGGATCGGTGGCCTGCGGCGAGCGAGCCAGACGACGGCTGCTATCGCGACCACCCCGGCGATCCCGTAGGCGAACGGCAGGCCGAGCACCCAGCCGATCGAGACCTGCCAGGCTGCGACCAGCCACGCGCAGAAGAGCCACCATGGCCGCTTCAGCCGGATCCCGCGGACCGCGAAGGCGAACGCGAGCGGGATGGCTCCGCTTGAGATCACCTGCAGATGCCCGTCCTGCTCCAGCCGGTAGGGCGCGTAGGCGAAGGCGGCTCCGGCGATCACGGCGCCGAGTGGCCCGAGGCCGAGCTCGCGGGCCAGCAGGTAGGCGCCGAAGAACGCCAGCGCGTAGGCGAATAGGAAGAGCAGGTCGTAGCGGACCATCGCCGCGTGCGGGCCGCTGCCGATGATGCCCGTCGGGGCGTAGCCGATCAGGGCGTCGCCGAACGCAAGCGAGTCCTTGAGCGGCCAGAAGCGATTGGCGTCGAAGAAATGGAGCGGCTGGTGAAGTAGGGCGTGCCCTCCCCAGGCCGGCTGCCATGCCTCGGCCAGCGGGTCGCCGATGTCACGCGGGACCGTGTCGCCCAGGTGGAGGACCAGCGGCCAGGTCATCACGATCGCGAGCAGGACAGCGCCGAGCGCGGCCAGCCCGACCTCAGGCATGAGACCGGTCGCGCTTACGCGCGCCCTCGCATCATCTCGTCGCGGCATGGTCCTGGGTGATCAGCCCTTGTCGGGGCGCTCCGGATAGAGCTCGTCAATCGTCACGATGGGGCGGTAGGGAGCCCCCGTGACCTGCTCGATCGCCTCGCCTCCACCTGCCAGGCGGTCGACCACGCTGGTGACGCCGACGACCTCGTGGCCCTCCTCCAGGATGCGCTCAATCGCGCGGACGGTCGACCCGCCGGTCGTCACGACGTCCTCGACGACCAGGCAGCGGGTTTCGGGTTCGAGGACCGGTCCCTCGATCCAGCGCTGCAGGCCATGCTCCTTCCGCTCCTTGCGCACGAAGAAGGCGATCAGCCCATCCCCGGCCGCGACAGAGATCGCCGCGCAGGCGAGCGGGTCGGCCCCCATCGTCATCCCGCCGACCGCGGTCGCCCTCCGCTCGGCCGCCTCGGCGGCGATCAGCTCGCCGGCGGCGCGGAAGGCAGCCGGCCGCAGCAGTGCCCGCTTTGCGTCGACGTAGTACTGGGCGGTCTGGCCGCTGGAGAGGGTCACTTCGCCGATCACCAGGGCGTGTTCCCGCAATTCGGTCAGCAGTGTGTCGCGAGGGTCCGGCGGCATCGGGGCATCCTAGGATGCGTCCGATGCGGACGGGGTACAGGCTCGCGATCGGCGTCGCGGCTGTCACGATCGTCCTGGCCATCGTCCTGTTCGTGGCCGAGGCCGCGCGCGCTACGCGCGACGCCAGCAGATACGGCCAGGTCCCGCTTCCGGGGAGGGAGTCCGTGAACCTCCCGGCGGGCGAGGTGCTCATCTACTACGGCGAGCGGACCGAGATCGAGCCCGATTCTTCCCTCCGCGTCCCACCGAACCTGAGACTTCAGGTTCGAACCACGAATGGCCAGGTGCTGCTCGGCTCCACTCCGTTCTCGTCCGGACAATTTGACGATGGCGACTTCAAGCGCCGCGCGGTCTCCAAGCTCAGGGTCCCCGAGGCGGGTGACTACGAGGCTGTCTCCTCGACGCGAGTCTCGGGTGCCGTCGACCCCGTGCTCAGCTTCGGCCGCGACGGGACGAGGAACTTCGGCTACGTCCTCTTCGTTATCGCCGGAGGCGGGCTGCTGGCCGCGATTCTCGGGGTGGGGACAGGGCTCGTCGCACGGGCCGAGCGAAGCTAGCCCAGCCCCTTACGAATGCCCTGCCGCCAGCTCGAATAGCGCGGCCGCCAATCGAGCGTCGCGCTTCGCCTTCTCGTTCGAGGCGCCCTCGAGCCGGGTGGCCATCCGGACCGCCTGCCTGCCGCCCACGAGGCCGGCCAGCCAGACGGGGACCCGCCGCGGTCGCTTCGCACCAAGCGCCTTCGCATAGGCGGGGAGCCAGTCGGACATCCGCGCCGGCTCGTCGTCGCAGACGTTGTAGATACCCGATCCTCGCTCGACCGCGGCGACCGTCGCCGACACCGCGTCATCCATGTGGATGAAGGAGAAGATCCCGGTCCCCTTGCCGATGACGGGGAGACGGCGCCGGCGGACGTCCTCGGCCCAGGCCCCATCGCTCGCGTAGCCGGATCCGGGGCCGTAGAAGAAGCCGTACCGGAGGACCACCCCCTCGATGCCAGGTGTCTCGAGGGTCGAGCGCTCCAGGGCCTCCAACGCGATTGCCCCCTGGGCGGCGGGGAGCTCGGGCGGCAAGTCGATCAGCGGATCGTCCTCGTCGTGCACGGGCTTGCCGCTCGAGACATAGAAGAAGCAGACGCTCTGAACGATCAGGCGACGGGCGCCGGCCTCGGTGGCCGCACCCGCCAGGGCGGGTCCCACCTTTCCCCTGAGCTCGGTGGTTGGCCCGAAGGTCTGTTCGGGTCGCTTGTACTCGAGCTTCTCGGGCAGTTTGGTCAGCTGGTTGATGACCACGTCCGGCCGCGACTCGATCACGGTCCGGCGCAGGGCCTCGGTGTCGAGCGCATCGACGATCACCGGCTCGGCGTCCAGCTCGCGGATCGTCTCGGTCCCCTGCCGTGAGCGAGCCGTGCCAGAGACTTCGTGTCCTGCCTCGCGGAGCCGCCTGACCAGCGGGCGGCCGCAAGCGGCCGCCCCACTCAAGTCGCGCCGGCTTCGCCGACGCTCCGATAGAGAGCGTCCTGGTGGCCGCTATCCGTAGATGTGGATTGCGTCCCCCAGGTGGATCCAGTTGTAGATGTACTGCGAGAAGGGGATCGGGTTGCGAACACAACCGTGACTCGCCGCCTCGTGCATCGGCACGGGGTTGTAGCCGTGGGTCGCATAGCCGCGGATGAAGTAGACCGAGTAGTACATCCCCTCCGAGTTGTAGCCCGGGTCCTTGCGGTAGAAGTGGTACGTCCCGCGCACGGTCGGGGTGGACGACTTCCCGGTCGAGACGTGGAAGACGGCGACGACCTTGTCCCCATCGACCAGCGCCATCACCTGCCGGGAGATGTCGACCTCCACGTGGTGACTCGAGTGGTAGCGGGGCCGGAAGGCGCCCTTCCCCTGCAGGAGCTTCTCGAAGATGACCGGCTTGTATTGGTAGTTCCTCGCCATGTTGTTGACCTTCCGGAAGGCGAGGGTGGCTAGCTGGGAACCGTGGTTGTACTTGCCGCTGACATGTCCGCCGGTGTAGTAGCCCTCATCGACCAGCGCCTGGTTGTACAGGTGGGCGATCGCCCCCTTGCGGAGGTGCTTCGGCACCCGGACCGTGAAGCGCTGGGACTGGGAGCTCTGGCCCCCGCTCGTCGCCGTCACGACGTAGTTGCAGCAGGAGTCGACGACGAAGGGGAAGGAGAAGTTGCCGTCGGCACCCACCGTGAGCTGCTTCTTCGCCACCGTGTTGCCGCTCGCGTCGACCTGGACGGTGACGTTCTCGCCTCCCGTGGCGCCCGGCAAGTTCCCGGCCGCGGTGACCTTGTCGAGCAGGTTCGGGCTCTTCGGCCCGTTCAGGTCCAGTGTCGGAGGACCGGTCGCCGCACTGGCCGAGGCCGCCGGCAGCGCAACAGCACCTGTTGCGGCGATGGTGGCGACCACGGCGATGAGCTTCCCTCCCCTGCGAGTCATGGCCGCGGCATTTTGCACGATCGGGCGGCTGGATGCGTTTGCATTCACAACAAATTTTCGGTGAGTCCGGCGTCTGGATTAGCTTGCAGGCGATGGGCCGTGCGCTCAGATCGGGTGGCTTGACGATCGCCCTGCTCGCGCTTGCAGCCACGGTGGCATGGTCCTCCGCGCCGCAGGTCAATACCTACAGCGGCAGCTCCTCCAGGGGCGGCCGAGTCCTCTTTTCGACCGACACCCACACAGTCCACAACTTCGACCTCGAGAGCCGTCCTCTCTTCGGCAACGCGGGGATCGACCGCCATGTCGCCGGGAACGGGGACGTGGTCTGGCGCTTTCACACCCACAACGAGCACTGGCGCGTCCACGGTCATTGGGTGGGCCACACGACAGTCCGTGGCTCGATCTGCAACCTGGCCGCGAGTCGCGACGGCTGTCCCAACGGCGAGCACCTGCAGACCTATGTGGCCGAGGCGAAGTCCCGGAAGTAGCTAGGCGACCAGCTTCTTCCGCAGCGCCCGCACCGGAACGGTGAACAGCAGAGCGCTGACGAGCGCGAGCCAGGCGGCGTTGCCGACGACCGACCAGAGCTCCGGCCCAGTCGCGAGGCCCCGCGTGATCTCGACCAGGTGGTAGAGGGGCGAGAACCAGGCCACCACCTCGACCCAACCCGGCAGCTGATTGAACGGGAAGAAAAGCCCCGAGAAGAGGAACATCGGGGTGATCCCGAGGGTGAAGAAGTAGGAGTAGAGATCGATCTTCGGGATCAGTGTGGTGAACGTGTAGCCGATCACCGAGAAGCAGAGTCCCCCGAGGAAGACGAAGGGAGGAATCAGCAGCGCCCACCATGAGGAGACCAGGCCGAAGGCGGAGATCACCGCGAGCACCACGCAGCCGTAGACGGTGGCCCGGCTGGCGCTCCAGGCCAGGTCCCCGGCGACCACGTCCTGCGCCTCCACCGGGGTCGAGAGGACGTTGTCGTAGAGCCGCAGCTCGTTCATCCGGAAATAGACGTTGTAGGTCGTCTCGAAGGCCGCCGACCACATCGCAGCCGAGGCGATCAGGCCGGGAGCGATGAACTCCTTGTATGGGATCCCGTTGATGTGGGCGACGTAGGTGCCGAGGCCGAACCCCATCGCCAGCAGGTAGAGGAAGGGGTCGAGGAAGGTCGGCAGCAGGGCGCCACGCCAGAGCTTCGAGAAGACCCGGGCGTTGCGCAGCCAGACCGCCCCGGCGAGGCGCGGGATGGGGACGAGTTCCGGCTTCGCCATCAACCCGCACGTCCTCCGCTTCGCGTCCGGCCAGGCGGGGTTCCAACGCGGGCCACATGGCAACTCTGATTACTCACGGAGAGACCTGCCGGTCAGACGCAGGAACACGTCCTCCAGGGTCGCGCGCCGGACCAGCGCGGACTCGGTCGGGTAGGTGTCGTGATTGAGTTCCTCGAGCACCTGCTCGGCATCGTCGGCGTAGAGCATCAGGGTGCGGTCGGAGAGGTCGTGGCCCTGGATCCGGCCGTTCAGAGAGCCCACCAGCCTGCTCGGGTCGCATCCCTCGTCGAGCCTCAGCTCCAGGACTTCGCGCCCGACGTGGCGGCGGACCAGGTCGGAGGGTCTGCCGTCTGCCACGATCCTGCCCTCGTCCAGGATCACCAGCCGGTCGCAGAGGCGCTCAGCCTCCTCCATGTAGTGCGTGGTGAGCAGCAGCGTGACGCCGCGGCGGCGCAGCCTGTCGAGCGCCTGCCAGACCGCGAGCCTGGCCTGCGGATCGAGGCCGGTGGTCGGCTCGTCGAGGACCACCAGTTCCGGATCGCCCATCAGGGCACGGGAGATCAGCAGACGCCGCTTCATCCCGCCCGAGAGACCGTGGATGCGCTCATTGGCCCGCTCGGAGAGCAACGAGAAGTCGATCAGCTCTGCCGCGCGCTGCTTGGCCTGCTCGGCGTCGATGCCGAAGTAGCGGGCCTGCTGCAACAGGTTCTCCCGCACCGTCAGGTCGCCGTCGAGGTTCGTCTCCTGCGGCACGACTCCGATCCGGCTCTTGATCTCGCGCCGCCTGCTCGCCGCGTCCATCCCCAGCACGGTGAGCTCGCCCCCGTCGATTGTCGCGAGCCCGTAGATCATCTTCATGGTGGTGGTCTTCCCAGCCCCGTTCGGCCCCAAGAAACCGAAGCAGATGCCGGGCTCGACCTCGAAGTCGATCCCGTCGACGGCGACTCGCTCGTCGTAGGACTTGATGAGTGCCTTCGCGGTCACGGCCGGCCCTGAAGAGTCGCTCAGCATCCGCCGACCACCACACTGATCGCCAGGGCGTTGTTGAGGAAGTGGGCGAGCATGCAGGGCCAGATCGATCCGGTCTTGTTGTAGAGCCAGGCGAGTCCCACCCCGAGCCCGGCCAGTGGAATCGCCGCCGT
This sequence comes from uncultured Solirubrobacterales bacterium, assembly GCA_963740995.1. Classification (GTDB taxonomy): domain Bacteria; phylum Actinomycetota; class Thermoleophilia; order Solirubrobacterales; family 70-9; genus DASUPK01. The sequence continues at coordinate 65,312 of CAVUGL010000002.1, read as the reverse complement.
GGGGCCGGTGGGGGCGTGTACCAGGCCGAAGATCGCCCCGGAGAGGAGCGCGGAGGGCCACAGCGACCAGCGGCTGCGCAGCCCGGCGAAGAAAAACCCGCGGAAGAAGAGCTCCTCCGCGATCGGGGCGAGCACGACCACCGCCAGGATCGCCGCAATCGCAATGCCGACCCCCGGGTTGCAGACGCCGAGCTCCTTGCCGATGTCCTCCTGCTTCGGCTGGACCACGATCGCCGAGAAGGCGATCGCGCCGGCGTAGTAGATGCCGAGCACCGCGAACGTCCAGCCGATAGCCGAGGGCTCGAATCGCCTCACACCGAGCCGCCTGAAAGCCTGCCCGAGGCTGAAGTGCCATCCCGAAGCCATGCCGACGGCGACCGCGATCAGGAAGACGTCGAAGAGCGCCTGCGTGGCGAGGATGCCCGCGTCGCTCGCCTTGTCCGGGTTGCCGATGTGCGGGTCGAAGGGCAACACCAGCAGCGGTGGCACGATCACCACCAGCAAGAAGCCGCCGATCAGTCCCCAGATCGAGTCCCCGAAGCCCCAGGTGACCTCGGGCATCCGGGGCTCGTCCCTGCGCGGCTCCTCGGTGGGCGCGGGGACCGGCGGGACCGCGGACTCGGCAGCCCCGGCGATCGGCCTCGCCTCGTCCGAGGCCGGCTGGCGCGGCGCGGCCCGAGCTGGCCTAGGCACCCGAAACACAACCACGGTCTTCGCCGCCTTGTCACCGAGACGCTGCCGGCGTGCGTCGGTGGCGATCATCAGCTCGCCGATCACGAAGAAGTCGACAAGGCGCAGCAGGTTCCGCACGCTCGCCTGGCTGAAGGTGAGCCGAGCGGCGCCATCCATCGAGCGCACCTCGATGCCGAACACGTTCTTTCCGATCGTCTGTCCCCAGCGCCACTCGCAGAAGGCGGAGTAGTTGAACCAGATTGAGAAGAAGGCGATCACGGAGACCACCCCGGCCGTGTCGCTCGCCAGGAACGCGCCGCTCACCACCCAGGCGTAGATCCAGAAGAAGAAGACGACCCAGACCGCGCCGTCGAGCAGCGAGGCGAGCGCCCGCCGCCCGAATCCTGCGTAGTTCGGTTCCTGCATCTCAGAGATGCTGATCGATCTCCTCCAGAGAGGAGATTTCCCCACCGGAACCCTGGCGGTCGATCAGCAGCGGTCGGATCCCCGCCGCCCGGGCGCCGGCGACGTCCTCCTCGGCCGTGTCCCCGACGTGCAGCGCCTCGTCCGCTTGGACGCCCGCCAGCTCGAGCGCCGCGGCGAAGATCGCCGGGTCGGGCTTGCGGGCGCCCGCGCCGGCCGAGGTGACCACACCGTCGAGCAGGCCGTCGATCCCGCATCCCTCCAGGACCCCGGGCAGGCTGCAATCCCAGTTCGAGACGGCGACCAGGCGCATGCCGCGGTCGCGCAGGCGGCGCAGCGCCGGAACCGCGTCCGGATAGGGGCTGAAGCGGATCGCCGAAACCAGCTCGTCGACGGCGATCTCGACCCCGAGCTCTCGTGAGACCAGGGCGGCGCAGCGCTCTCGAAGGTCGGCCAAGGAAGCCTCGTCCCTGCCCTCCTGGGCATGCTCGCGGTAGTACGCCATCTCTGCGCGAAGTGCCGCGACCAGTCGCTCGTCACTCACCTCCTCCGGCACACGATCCCGCAGGGAGATCCACGGCGGTTCCAGCTCGACGAGGGTTCCGAGGGCATCCAGAAAGACGGCGCGGGTCATGGCGTTAATACTGCCCGACGGCATGATCCTGGCTGCGGACCAGACCTTCTGGCAGGCGCATGGAGACCAGATCTCGGCGGCGATCACCCTCGTAGTGGCGATCGCTGTCGCGATCGTCGTGGACCGCGTGCTGATCGCGCGGGCGGTCAAGGCAACGACTCGGCTCGACACCGGAGAGCTCTCCCGGGAGGCTCGGACGCGGCTGCGCCTGATCCGCAGGCTGCTCTTCCTGGCGATCATCCTGATCGGCGTCGCCCTCGCGCTCAGCCAGTTCACTTCGATCAAGCGCTTCGCGACCGGCGTGCTCGCCTCGACGGCGGTGCTCGGGATCATCATCGGTTTCGCGGGCCGCCAGGTGATCGCCAACCTCGTCTCAGGGGTACTGCTGGCGATCACCCAGCCGATCCGCATCGGAGACCTGGTCTCGATCGGCGATGAGGTCCACGGCCGGGTGGTCGACGTCGCGCTCACCTACACGCGCGTGGACGCCGGCGACGGCAGCCTGATCGTGGTGCCGAACGAGCGAGTGGCGACCGACGTCGTCATCAACCACTCCGCCGGCAACAGCAGCGCACCGGTCACCGTCGACGTCTGGTTACCCCCGGACGCCGACGTGGAGGCGGCTCGCGAGCGACTCGAGCGCGGCGATGTCACCTCCGCCCACCTCATGGAGGTGACGCCCGAGGGCGCCAGGCTCCAAGTCAAGGCGGCAATCGACGCCGGGGCGGACCGCGAGGCGCACGAGACGGAGCTCCGTGAGCGGACGCAAGGAGTCCTGCGCGAGGCCGGGCTACTTAGATCCCAGTGAACTCCCGCTGAGTACCCTTTCGACGCTATGACGCAGCGAGCGCGCAGACGACGCCGGCGCCTTCGGGACTCGGGCAAGAAGAAGATCCTCCTGGCCGTCGGGCTGCCGCTCGCCATGATCGGGATCGGCGCCGTCGCCGGCGCTGTATGGCTGCTCAGCATCTACGACTCGGCGCCCTCGCTCGCGAGCCTGAGGCCGATCACGAATGGGACCGTCTCGAAGGTGTACGCGGCCGACGGCTCACTGCTCGGGGTGATCCACTCCGACAAGATTCGGCAGCCGATCGCCAGCGACAGGATCCCGGAGGACCTCAAGAACGCGACGGTCGCGATCGAGGACAGGAGGTTCTACAGCCACGGCGGCATCGACCCCTCGGCGATCATCCGCGCCGGTTGGGAGGACCTGACCGCCGGAGGCAAGCCGGTGGAGGGCGGCTCGACGATCACCCAGCAGCTCGTACGCAACCTCTACATCGCCAACCCGCAGGACACGTTGAGGCGAAAGATCATCGAGGCGCACCTGGCCAATGAAGAGGAGGACCAGCATTCCAAGGATTGGATCCTCACCAAGTACCTCAATACCGCTCCGTACGGGACCAACGAAGGCGCCAGCGCGATCGGGGTCGAGGCGGCGGCCGAGACCTACTACTCCAAGCACGCCCAGGATCTGAGCTTGCCCGAGGCGGCGATGATCGCGGGGCTGCCGCAGGCGCCGTCGCAATACAACCCGCTCCTCAACCCGCGGGCAGCGCTGGCCCGGCGCAACGAGGTGCTGAAGGCGATGGAGCAGCAGGGGAAGATCACCGCGAGCGAGTACGCGGACGCCGCCGGCCAGGACCTCGGCCTCGACCCGGGACACAAGTACAGCCGAATCCGCCAGCCCTACATCTTCGACCTCGTCAAGCAGGAGCTGCAGGACCGCTACGGCGTGAACACCGTCCAGAACGGCGGCCTGAAGGTCTATACGACCATTCAGCCCCGCCTCCAGGAAGCCGCGCAGAGCGCCGTCGACTCCTGCTCGGTCTGCTATTCGGGCGGCGGCCCGGCCTCGGCGCTGGCTTCGATCAACCCGTCGGATGGCGAGATCGTCGCTCTGGCCTCGACCCAGCGCTACTCGTTGACCAGCCAGTTCAACTTCGCCGCCCATGCTCAGCGCCAGCCGGGGTCGTCGTTCAAGGTCTACGACCTGACGACGGCGATCAGACAGGGCATCGACCCCGATACGACCTACTACAACGGCTCATCGCCGATCACGCTTGAGACCCCGGGCGGCTCGCCCTGGACGGTCAACAACGCCGAGCCCGGCGGCGGCGTGATGGCACTCACGCAGGCGACCTGGGACTCGGTCAACGTGATCTTCGCGCAGCTCGGCCTCGACGTCGGCCCCGAGAACATCGCCAAGACCGCCTACGAGATGGGGATCACATCGCCGCTCGGGATCAAGGGTGCGGGCGACATCCCCTGCAAGCTCGGCCCGAACTGCTACATCCCCCCGGCCGACGCGATTGGCGGGCTCAGCGTCGGCGTCACCCCGCTCGAGCAGGCCGACGCCTACGCAACCCTCGCCAACGGCGGGGTTCATCACGACGCGACCGCGATCGACAGGGTGGTCTTCCCCGGCGGAAAGGTGGACGAGCCGAGCGCAAACGAGGGCAAGCGCGTTCTCACTACCGGGCAGGCCTACGAAGTCACGAAGGTGCTCGAGGGCGTGATCACCAGCGGCACCGGCGCCGGCTACACGAGTATCGGCTGCTCGTCGGAGGCCGGCAAGACCGGTACCAGCGAAGGGCTCTCCGATGCCTGGTTCGTCGGCTACACCCCGCTCTATTCGACAGCCGTCTGGACCGGGCATCCTCTCTCGCGCGACTACACGGGGTTTGGCGGCCCCACCTCCGGGCCGATCTGGCGTTCCTACATGGAGGCCGCCCAGGGGAGCAACTGCCCCGACTTCGAGGTTCCCTCGACCTTGCCGACGCTGACGGCGTATCACGGGGAGCACACGGCGTCCAGCTCCAGCTCCTGCAGCACCAGCACCAGCAGCTCGTACTCCTGCGGGTCGTCGACCTACACCTCCCCGACAGACACGGGCAGCAGCGACCACAACAAGGGGGCGTACGCGCCAGGTGTGGGGCAGAAGCCCGCGCCAACACCAAAACCGAAACCCACCCCCACGCCGCCGGTAACGCCGGTGCCGCCCCCGCCCAGCGGGGGGACCGACCCGTCGGGCTAGGCCTCGCCGATGGCGGCGAGTGAGTTCGACCTGATCGCAGCGATCAACGAGCGGCTGCCCGCGCCCGGGCCGAGGGTGCGGGTGCCGAGCGGCGACGACGCGGCCGTGGTCGAACCCCGCGCTGCCAGCGCGGTGACCGTCGACGCGATCGTCGACGGTGTCCACTTCCGGCTCGAGGACTTCGGCGCGCCGGCGGTCGGGCGCAAGGCGCTTTCGGCCGGGCTCTCCGACCTGGCCGCGATGGGGGCCGCGCAGGGCGAGGCCTATGTGGTAGTGGCTGCTCCGCGCGATCTGCCCGACGACCAGCTGCTCGGCATCGCCACGGGCCTCGCCGAGGTGGCCGAGCGAGAGTCGGTTTCGATCGCCGGCGGCGATCTGGTCGGCTCTCCCGTGCTCGTCGTCTCGGTGACGGCGATTGGCTACGAGCCCGGGGCGTCACGCTTCGTCACCCGGGCTGGGGCCAATCCGCGGGACGTCGTCGCGGTGACCGGGGAGCTGGGCGGCGCTGCAGCCGCTCTCTCCCTGCTGGCGGAGGGGGGATCGGAGCGGTCCGTCCCGGCGAACGCCCGCGAGCGGCTCCTCGCCCGGCAGCTCGACCCGGTTCCCAGGCTGCAGGAGGGCCGTGCCCTCGCCGCAGCGGAGGCGACCTCGATGATCGACATCAGCGACGGGCTGGGAGCCGACGCCAGTCACCTGGCGGACTCGAGCGAATGCCGGCTGGAGATCGACCTGGACCTCGTTCCGATCTCCGAGGGCGTCGTGGAGCTCGCCGGCGGCCGAAAGGACGCACTCGAGCTGGCGGCCTCGGGCGGCGAGGACTACGAGCTGCTCGTCACCCTGCCGCCGGATCGCCTCGAGGCTGCCGCGAGCGCGGTCGCGGAGACGGGCACGAAGCTGACCGAGATCGGCTACGTCGTCGAGGGCCGAGGTGTCGTCCTCCGGGTCCCCGGCGGCGGCGAGATCCAGCCGAGCGGCTTCGACCAGAGGCGCGGGTCCCTCTCCGGCTCAGGCTGAGCCGGCTCCGGGGCCTCGGGCTGCGGGCCCTCGTCGCCCTCCGGCTCGCCGGCGGCGTCGGGCTCACCCTCGCGCTCCTGCCTGCGAACCGAGATCTCACCCGGGCGCTCGATCTGCATCTCCGGCGCGCTCCGGTGGGACCCACCCCCCGCGGTCCCGGCGGCAGCCACGATCGCGACGCCCGCGCCGGCGATCAGGCAGCCGAGCAGCGCGACCCTCACGCCGATCTGCCCGTCGACGAGCATCAGGACGACGTCATGCCAGACGTTCGCTCCGGCGTCGAAGCGGCCCGCCAGATTGGCGACCAGCACGATCAGCGGCAGCAGCCCAAGCAGAACCAGTCCGGAGGCACCCAGCCGGCCGGCGGGTGGCCGAGCCGCAGCCCAAAGCCAGGCCTGCAGGCCGATCGCCACCAGGAGCGCCAGATACGGGTTCAGCACCCAGACCCCCAGGGTCGCGACGGCGGCGATCAGCAAAGCCGCAGGGATGGCCGTCGAGGCGGCCGGCGGCGGCGGGGAGCGAAGCGGGCGGAGGAAGAAGGCGATCGTGCAGTAGAAGACAACCGCGATCACCACCGAGACCGTCCCGCCCAACCCGAGCGACTCCGTGCGCGGATCGAACGGAAAGTCGGGGCTGGGCAGCAGCCCCACCAGCGCGGCCGCGAGCAGGACGCTCAGGGCACCCGCGAACGGCAGGGCGCGGAGCACCGCCCAGAGCGATCCGCGGGCGGCCTGGACAGGGCTGCTCGCAGAGGAGGCGAGCCCGGAGCCGGCGGCGAGGCCGACAGGCACGAGCAGGGAGAGCGCGAGGAGGGCGACCGTCCAGCCCGGCAGCAGGTTCCCGGCCAGGCCGATGTACCCGTCCGGACCGTGCTGCACGGCTCGCGAGCTTGCGTCGAGGGTGAGGATCAGCGAGAGAGCGCTTCGGCCGAAGCGTGCGAACGTGTCCGTGCTGAAGCGGTCGGGGGTGTCCTCCGAGGGATTCAACGGGAGCTCGCCGTCCGCAGAGAGACGGACCGCCGGCACGCCGGCCTTGATCAGCGGCCCCTGCTCCCCGAGGCCGGCTGGCAGCGCCAGCCGGAAGAGGTCGGCGAGGGGGCCCTCGTCGCCCGCGGGTGTCGCAGCCTCCTCGGAGAGGATCGTACTGGCGGTGTCGTCGAGCTGGCTCGCGGTGCTCTGATCACCAGTCGACCACGGGATGACCAGGGGAGCCCGCGGGCGCTGGACCGCCGGCTGGCTCAGCACGATCGCTGCGTCGAGCAGTCCGGCGTCGCTGTAGTCGCGAATGAACCGCTTGGCGCCCAGGGCACCGATGCTCGAGCCGTCGGTGGAGACGAAGACCAGGGTCTTGTGATGGGCGGAGGCCGAGAAGCTGTTCGCGATCTCGAGCATCGCGGCGGTCGATGCCGCGGTGGTGACCGCCCCACTGCCCTGGGCGACGTCCCGGGGCGCGATCAGCGCAATCTGCCGGTTGGACTCTCCCGGCAATGTGGCGATCAGGTTGCGCAGATGGACGTCATGGCCCTTGAATGAACCGTCGAAGCGCTGCTCGGAGACCGTCGCGCCGTCGATCGCCGAGAACTGGCTCTTCACCTCGTCCGCCATCTTGCTGTCCGCCGCCGAGCCGGGCGTCGGGTAGGCAGATGCCTCCGCCAGCCGCTTCGCGAGCGGCGCGGCGCTCGTGGGATCGAAGGCGTCCGGGGGGACCCCGCCCGAGAGGGACGGCGGCGGTTTCTGGAGCGAGAACATCGCGATCACGGCCACCAGCGGGACCGCAAGCAGCGCGTATCTGTAGAGGCGCAAGTCGATCATCAGTAGGGGACGGGCCGCCTTCTAACCTTCAGGGATGGCACGAGGACAGGCGCGGATCCTGCTCGTGGACGATGAGCAAGCCGTGCAGACGCTTCTCACTTACCCGCTCCGCAAGGAAGGTTATGAGGTGGTGGGGGCCATGGATGGGCTGGAAGCCCTGGATCGTTTCGGCGAAGAGCGTTTTGATCTGGTCGTCCTCGACATCATGCTCCCGAAGCTGGATGGGATCGAGGTGTGCAGGCGGCTTCGCACACGCAGCCAGGTGCCGATCATCATGCTGACCGCCAAGGGAGACGAGGTCGACAAGGTCGCCGGTCTCGAGATGGGGGCCGACGACTACATCACCAAGCCGTTCTCGGTGACCGAGTTCCGCAGCCGTGTGAGGGCCGCCCTGCGCCGCGGCGGCATGGCGGCCCAGGCTCCGCCCAGCGAGCCGATCGGCGCCGGGGAGCTCGAGATCGATTTCGAGCGCCGCTCCGTGACGCTGGCGGAGGAGTCCGTCCGGCTCACGTACGTCGAGTTCGAGATCCTCGCCGCGCTCGCCGCCGCGCCGGGGCGGGTCTTCACACGCGAGATGCTGCTCGAGCACATCTGGGGCGACTCCACCTACCGCGACCCCCGCACCGTGGACGTCCACATCAGGCATCTCCGCGAGAAGCTGGAATCAGACGCGAAGCACCCCGAGTACCTGTTCACGGTCCGCGGCGTCGGCTACCGCTTCCGCGATTCGGACCGCGACTGAGAGGTTCATATGCGGCTGAACTCCCTCCGCAACCGGCTGGTAGCGCTGATCACGCTGATCACCGCCGCGGCGATCGCGTTCGTCTACCTCTACGTCGTCCCACAGCTCGAGTCAAACCTGACCGCCGAGAAGCTGCGACGCCTGGAGAGGCTCAGCAACGCGCAGGAACCGCGACTCGCCAATGCCCTGGAGTCGGGGGCCTCCCAGCAGCAGGTCGAGGAGCTCGTCAGGACGACGGCGCAATCGACCGAGAGCCGCGTGACGCTGCTCGCTGTGCGCGACGAGTCGGGCGGGCCCGTGCCGTCCTTCGTGGTGGCCGACTCGCAGGCCGAGGCGACCGCGATCCAGGGGAGCTACCTGACCGCAGACGCCGCCATCTCGGACGGCCAGTTGGCCTCGGGCGTGGAGCGGATCGCGGGGACGCGCGTGGGCACCTCCGCGGTCCCGATCAACCTCGACGGCCAGACACGCTGGGTCGAGGTGCTCTCGACTCCGCTGGCCGAGGTCAACGACGACGTGGCGCTCGTGCGAAAGCAGATTCTGATCGCGGGGCTGATCGCGTTGGTCGCCGCCTCGCTGATCGGCCTCTGGGCCTCGGGGGCAGTCTCTCGGCGGCTCCGCCGCATGCGCCTGGCTGCCGAGGCCGTCGCCGACGGCCATTTCGACCAGCCGATCCCGGTCGACTCCAAGGACGAACTCGGACAGCTCGCGCGGAGTTTCAACGAGATGCAGCGACGTCTGGCGCGCATGGACAGCTCCCGCAAGGAGTTCATCGCCAATGCCTCGCACGAGTTGCGCACGCCGATCTTCTCCCTGGGCGGCTTCGTCGAGCTGATGGAGACGGAGAAGCTGACGGCGGCGGAGCGCCGTGCCTTCGTCGCGGAGATGCGCGGGGCGATCGAGCGCCTGCAGAAGCTCACCATCGACCTGCTCGACCTCTCGCGCCTGGACGCGGACGTGATGGAGATCGGGCGGGAGGCGGTTGACCTCCAGGAGGCCGCCCGTCAGGTGGCCAACGAATTCCGGCCCGGGGCCAACTCGCACGGATCGTCTCTGCAGGTCCGAGGGCGAGGCCAGGTCGTGGCCGTCGGGGACCTAAATCGAGTCTCACAAATCATCCGTATTCTCATCGACAATGCCATCACCCATACGCCGCAGGGAACGAACGTGACGGTCACCGCGATGCGCGGAAACAATGCAGCGGAGCTGATCGTCGGTGACGACGCCAAGAAGGGCATCGACCCACGTGCGATCGACAGGGTCTTCGACCGCTTCTACACGGGCGACACCGCGAGCGGGTCCGGACTCGGACTGGCAATCGCGGATGAGCTTGCGCTGCGCATGGGCGGCACGCTCGAGGTCGTCTCCCGGCGCGGGCATACCGCCTTCACCCTGAGCCTGCCGCTCGCCGAGCGCCGCCAACGCCCGCGAGAGCCCGCAGGAGCGACGGCATGAGACCCAGCATGAAACGGGTTGCCCCTCGCCTTCGGCTGCGGGACACCCTCGCGTCTCTGTGCCTGGCCGTCCTGGCGGCCGCGCTGATCGCGGCCGGCTGCGGCGGGGGCGGGAACACCACGGTCACCGAGTCGAGCTCGCCGACCAGCACCCAGCAGGTGGTGGTCGAGTCGAGCAGCGGCAGCTTCAACCCGGCACAGATCTACAAGGACGTCTCCCCCGGCGTGGTGACTATCACCTCGGTCTTCGACTCCGGCAGCGACTCCCTGCTCGGCGGCGGATCGTCGGCCGGCCAGGGCTCCGGCTTCGTGATCGACAAGGACGGGCACATCGTCACCAACGCCCACGTGGTCACCAGCGGCGGCCACCTGAACGGCGGCGGGACGCCGCAAAAGGCGAAACAGGTCTTCGTGCAGTTCGGTGACCGCAATCGAGTTGCCGCCCAGGTGGTCGGCTTCGATGCCGACGCCGACGTCGCCCTCATCAAGGTCGACCCCAGCGGCCTCGATCTCCAGCCGGTCCAGCTGTCCGACCGTTCGAGCTTCACGGTCGGGGAGCCGGTCGCGGCGATCGGCAGTCCCTTCGGCGAGGACCAGTCCCTCTCCGTCGGCGTGATCTCGGCGACCAACCGCACCGTCGAGGGGCTCACCAACTTCGGGATCGACAACGCGATCCAGACCGACGCGTCGATCAACCCCGGGAACTCCGGCGGGCCGCTGCTGGACGCCAAGGGCCAGGTGATCGGCATCAACGAGCAGATCGCCTCCAGCTCGGGCAGCAACTCCGGGGTCGGATTCGCGATCCCTGTCACCTCGGTGCGCTACTCGCTCGACCAGCTGAAGGCCGACGGCAAGGTCGAGTACGCGTACCTGGGCGTGACCAGCGAGTCGCTCTACCCGCAGCTAGCCGAGCACCTCGGCATCGACAGCAACAGCGGGGCGCTGATCAGCGACGTGGTCAACGACAGCCCGGCCGACAAGGCGGGGCTCAAGGGCTCAACCGGCGAGACCACCTTCCAGCTTCAACACATCAAGACCGGCGGGGATGTCGTAATCGCGGTGGACGGCAAACCCGTCCTGCAGAACAACGACCTCTCCAAGCTGATCGCCGTCCACAAGCCCGGAGACACGGTCACGCTGGACATCATTCGCGACGGGCACCCCGCCTCGGTCGACGTCACGCTGGGCTCACGCCCAGCGGACGTCAATCAGTAGCGACTGCCAGGCTGCTGCATCTTGGAGCGAAGGGCGAAGCCCGAGATGCGAGGGCGCGCGACAGCGCGACCCGTTAGGTGGCAGGCTGGGCAGCCGCTTGCAGTCGCGGGTATATGGCGAAGCTGTCGATAAGAGAACTCGTCACGGACCTGGCCTCGACCCTGCGCGAGGAGGTACTTCCGCACCTGGGAGCGCACGCGGGACGGGCACACTCCGGCGCCGCGGAGGGCGGCGACGTCACGTTCCAGATCGACGAGCACGCGGAGGCCCGCATGGAGGCCTTCCTCGCCGAGCGCGCCCCGGAGATCTCCTTCTACTCGGAGGATCGCGGGCTGGTCTCGCCGGTGGGCGATCGTGCCGAATGGGTTCTGGTCGTCGACCCGATCGACGGCACCCGCCCGGCACTGGCCGGACTCGAGTCATCGTGCGTCTCGGTGGCCGCCGCGCCGCTCGATGGGGAGCCCACGATGGGCGACGTCCAGGTCGGCTGCGTACTGGAGCTGAAGAGCGGCGAGGGCTTCGTCGCCGAGCGTGGTCAGGGCCTGGAGCCGGCAGCGCGCCTGTCCCGAAACACCTCCCTGGAGAGGATGTTCTGGACCTACGGCTTCCGCGGGCGCCCGGCGCGGGCGCTGGTCGAGGTCCTCGCCGAGCTGATCGATCGCTCCTCGGTCGGCGGCGGGACCTTCGATCTCGGGTCGGCCACCTTCGACATGACCCGGATCGTGACCGGCCAGCTCGACGCCTACGTCGAGCCGGGCCCGCGGATGATCGACGACGTCCCGGCCGTGCGGGCCGAGTTCGAGCGCGTCGGCTCCGGCGCCGTGCTCAACAACTCCCCTTACGACCTGGCGGCGGCGACGATCTGCCTGGAGGAGTGCGGGGCGGTCGTCACGGACGCCTACGGCGAGCCCCTGGTCGATCGCCCTCTGCTCGGCTCGAGCCATGAGTTCCAGATGTCCTGCTGCGCCGCCGCAAACGCCGAGCTCCACGCCGCGATCTGCGCCGAGCTCGACGCCGGGATCGAGCGGCTGCGCGCCAAATTCGCATAACGGGTTGCTCCTCGGCTCCGCCTGCGGAGCACCCTCGCTTGAAACGGGTACTTTTCCGCCCTTGCGCAATCAAGCGTCCACCGGGGAGCCATGCTTCAAGAGGTAGCGCTGGGCAGCAAGTCGCTGGCCGACTACACCCACCTGGCCGGCCGCGGCTTGGTGGACGAGATCCGCGAGTTCGCGGAGAACCTGCAGGGCAAACGGGTCCTGCACGTGAGCGCTACCGCTTTCGGCGGCGGCGTCTCGGAGATCCTCTACACGCTCGTGCCGCTGATGCGCGACGTCGGCCTGGACACGCACTGGCAGGTGATCATGGGCCGCGAGGAGTTCTTCAACGCCACGAAGCTCCTCCACAACTCCCTGCAGGGCGACCCGAACACGCTCACCCCCAACGAGTGGGAGCTGTTCGACCACTACAACAAGATGAACGCGGACAGCCTGGAGGGTGACTGGGACGTGATCATCGTCCACGACCCGCAGCCGGTCGGAATGCGCCGAGCGGCTGCCGATCACGCCAAGAACTGGGTCTGGCGCTGTCACATCGACCTCTCCGAGCCCAACCCGGAGCCGATCAAGCGACTGCTGCCGCTGATCTCCGAGTACGACGTCACGGTCTGGCACATGGAGCAGTACGTGCCCAAGGGGCTGGACGGGCACGGCGGCGTCCGCATCGTCCCGCCGGCGATCGATCCGCTCTCGCCAAAGAACATGGCCCTCTCCCCCGACGACGCCGCCTTCGTCTGCGATCAGTTCGGAATCGACGTGGACCGCCCGATGATCACCCAGGTGTCCCGGTTCGACCCGTGGAAGGACCCGATCGGCGTGATCGACGCCTATCGCCAGGTGACCAAGGAGATCCCGGAGGTGCAGCTCGCCCTGGTCGGCTCGATGGCCACCGACGACCCGGAGGGCTGGGAATTCTTCCACCGGACCTTCGAGTACGCCGACTCGGACCCCGACATCAAGATCCTCAACAACCTGAACAACGTGGGGGCGATCGAGGTGAACGCCTTCCAGTCCCAGTCGGACGTCGTGTTGCAGAAGTCGATCCGCGAGGGCTTCGGTCTCACCGTCGCCGAGGCGCTCTGGAAGAGCAGGCCGACGATCGGGGGTGACGTCGGCGGCATCCCGCTGCAGATCGTCAACGGCGAGGACGGCTACCTGGTCTCCTCGCCCGATGAAGCGGCCAAGCGCTGCATCGAGATCCTGCAGGACCCCGAGCTCGGCCGGAGGCTCGGCCGCGCCGGCAAGGAGCGCACACGCGAGCGCTTCCTGACCCCGCGCCTGCTGCTCGATTGGCTGCGGATCTTCACCTCGCTCGATACGTAGCGGAAGCCGGCTTCGCCACACGCGGCGGCCACAAACCTCGCCGCCGTGTGAGCCCTGATACAAACGGGGAGTGGCCGATCACCCCCTGACGATCGTCTCGAATCGCGGGCCGGCCGAGTTCGGCCAGGACGAGCGAGGCGAGCGGATCGTCCACCGCGGTGGCGGCGGCCTGGTCACAGCGCTCTCCGGCCTGGTCTCGCACCGCAAGGCGCTCTGGATCGCCTCGGCGATGACCGAGGAGGACGTGGTGGTCGCCGAGGAGAGCGACGGCCCGGTGACGATCGAGCTCGATGGGATCTCCTACGACGTGCAGATGGTCGCCTCGAACCCCTCGGCCTACGACCGCTTCTACAACGTGATCGCCAACCCGATCCTCTGGTTCATCCAGCACTATCTCTGGGACCTCTCGAACGCGCCCGACATCCGGCAGGCGGAGGTCGACGCCTGGGAGGAGGGCTACAAGGTCGTCAACAACGACATCGCGGACTGCGTGATCCGGGCGATCGACGGACAGGAGAGCCCGGTGGTGATGCTCCACGACTACCACCTCTACACCTGCCCGGGCTCGATCCGGCAGGCACGTCCCGACGCTTTCCTCCACTACTTCGTCCACATCCCCTGGTCGCAGCCGGACTCTTGGCGGATCCTCCCCAACAGATGGCGCGAGGAGATCTACCTGAGCATGCTCTCCAACGACATCATTGGCTTCCACACGACCGCCTACTGCCGCAACTTCCTCTCCTGCTGCCGAGAGCTGATGGAGCTGGAGGTCGACTACGAGCGGAACGCTGTGATCCACGAAGGCCGCGAGATCTGGGTGCGCGCCTATCCCCTCTCGATCGACACGCAGCGGCTCTACCGTGCGGCGGAGTCCCCGGACGTGGCCTTCTACGAGAAGGAGCTCCTGCGGCGGCGCCGCGACAATCTGATCATCCGGGTCGACCGCGCGGACCTCTCGAAGAACGTGCTGCGCGGGTTCACCGCCTTCGACGTCTTCCTCGAGCAGCACCCGGAGTTCCGGGAGAAGGTCACCTTCATTGCCCACCTGCAGCCCTCCCGGCAGGATGTCCCCGAGTACGCCGAGTACCTCGAGCGGATCGAGGCGCTGGTCGCGGTAGTCAATCACCGCCACGGCACGACCGACTGGATGCCGATCGACCTGCGGATCTACGAGAACTTCCACGAGGCCGTCGCCCGCTACAAGCACTACGACCTGCTCATGGTCAACTCGCTCTTCGACGGCATGAACCTGGTCGCCAAGGAGGCGCCCGCGGTAAATACGAGGGACGGCGTGGTGATGCTCTCAGAGAACACCGGCGCGCACGAGGAGCTTGGCGACTGCGCCCTCTCGGTCAACCCCTTCGACATCCAGGAGCAGGCCGACGGGATCCACCGCGCCCTCACCATGGAGCCCGAGGAGCGCGCCCTGCGCGCCAGGCGGCTCAAGGAGATCATCACCGAGCGGGACCCGGGCGACTGGGTCGACGAGCAACTCGCCGATATCCGGGCGAAGCGCGCGCCGGCGAAGGTCGGCTAGGGGATCAGACCGGCAGCAGGCTGGCGCGCTTCCTGCACTTCTTGCGCTTCTTGCCATGCTTGTGCTTGCACTTGGCGAGCGCCGCTGCGCGCTGGCCGGTGAGGCTGGGGATAGCATCAGGAGCAGTGACCGAAACGTCGTCGATGTCGAAGCTGGCGCTGTAGCTCTGGTAAAAGCCCTCGGCCTCGAAGCGGAGGGGCCTGGCGCCCGGGCCGACGTAGGCGTCGAGCGGAACATCCACTGGTGCATACGAGCCGGTGAAGCGCGGGTCATTATTCCCCAGGGTGAGCACCGTTGCGGCGCCGAGCGAGATCCTCAGGCTGGCGTCGGCACTACTCCCCTGGAGGATTCGCATCACAAAGTGCAGGGTCGCGAGCGGCGCGGGCGGCAATGAGGCCGGGACCTGGATGTCCTGCTGGATCCAGGAGTCGACCTGGGCCGGACGGTTGATGTCCGACTCCTCCGCGCGGCCGAGCCGGGCCCAGTTGGGGCCGTTGTGGAAGCCGCTCGGGCCGCTGGCGCACTTGTAGTTCGCGCCAGAACAGATCGGTCCGACGACGACGCCGTTGGCCCCGTCAGTCGAGCCCCCGCTCTGCCAGACCGAGCCGAGGCAACCCGCTGAGTTGCAGAGCGTCTGATCGAAGCCACCGTCACTGACCCGCTCGGTCGCCGTCGCGGCCGCGACCGGGCCCGCGCACACGAGCAGCCCGGCGAGGCACCCGAGTAGGCAAGCCCCCCTGACTGCCCACCTCCGTTTCATGTGGACCGAGCCTATCCGACGCCGAGCACCAGGGAAAGCTGTCTCAGCGCTCGAACTGGAACTCTCCGCTGGAGGGCGGAGGGACATATGAAAAGAGCGGCGGCGAGTAGTCCGGCGGAGGTGGCGCGGCAGGTGGGGACCTCGTGTCGCGATGGCGATGACCGCGCGGGTGCGAACGCTCTCGGCGCGGGTGCGAATGCTCGCGGTGTCTCTCACGCCTGGCCGACCGGTGATGGGCAAGGTGGCCGTTCGCGGCAGGAGCCAGCGGCGCGGATCGCCCCGCCGGAGCTGCGAGCGGAGCATTGACCACCGGCGGGGTCAGCCCGACGTCGGCCGGCACCGGCGGCGGCCGGTCGCTGCCCAGCAGAGCGGGGAGGGAGAGGATTCCGGCGATCACCGCCGCGGCGACGGCCGCGCCCCGCCCCACGCTCGCCCATCTGATCTGCCGGCCGGCCACGCTGGCCTGAGACCGGTGGACGGCGGCTTCGCCCCCGCTTCGCCCTCACCGCGCGGGCGCACAACCTCTATAGTCGCCCGTCGCTGTGAACCGGCACTACGAACTCGTATTGATGCTCGACCCCGAGACGGCCGACGAGGCCCGCGAGAAGGTCGCGGGCGACGTTCGCCAGGCGATCGAGGGCGCCGGCACGCTCGATCAGGCCGACGTCTGGGGCGTGCGCAAGATGGCCTACGAGATCAAGCAGCGCAACGAGGCCGACTACCGCTACTACCGCTTCCAGGGCGAGCCCGAGCTGCTCGAGCGACTCGACCACAGCCTCAAGATCACCGACGGAGTGCTGCGCTTCCGGGTCTTCAAGGTCGATCCCGACGCGCCGGCGAACCCGCCGCCCGAATTCGAGCGCCTCGTCCCCTCTGGTGGCGATCGTGGCGATCGCGAGCGCCGCCCACGCCGCAGCGATCGCGACGAGTAGCCGGGATCTCTGGGCAGTTTCCGGCCTTTATGCCCGGTCGGGGGCGAGACCAGCCGCCCGGCGACTTAACATCGAGTTCGGAATCCAGAGAAGAGGAGCTGATCAAAGTGGCCGCGAGCAACATCAATACGGTGGTCGTCACCGGCAATTTGACCAAGGACCCGGAGCTGCGCTCAACGCCCGGTGGAACCTCGGTCTGCAAGCTTCGAGTGGCTGTCAACAGCCGCCGCAAGGACGGTCAGAGCGGCGAGTGGGTCGACAAGCCCAACTACTTCGACGTCACCGTCTGGGGGGCGCAGGGCGAGAACTGCGCGAACTACCTCTCCAAGGGGCGCCCGGTCGCCGTCGAGGGGCGGCTCGACTGGCGCGAGTGGGAAGCCCAGGACGGCTCCAAGCGCCAGGCGGTGGAGATCATCGCCAACAGCGTCCAATTCCTCGGCTCGCGTTCGGACAATGCGGGCGGAGGCGGCGGCAACGGGTTCCAGCCCAAGTCGGACGTGCCCGCCGACACCTCGGACTTCGAGGGCGCCGGGGTGAGCTCCGGCGGGGGCTCGGACGACGACATCCCCTTCTAGCGGCCACCAGGCCGCCCTCCTTCGGAGCGAAGGGCAAAGCCCGTAGCGACATGTGTTGGGCGGCCGCTTGTGGCCGCGACCTGATGGCGAAGCCGTGTCGTCGCTACCATTCGCGCCCTTCGTGGCGCGACAGCAACGACAGCAGACGCAGACCGGCGGGCGCAGGCGCCGCGGACTCAGCGATCGCGGTCGGCCGCGGAAGTACACGCGGATCAACGTCGAGGCGATCGACTACAAGGACATCAATCTGCTCCGTCGCTTCATCTCGGACCGCGGCAAGACCCGGTCCCGCCGGGTCACCGGCCTCTCCCGGAAGCACCAGCAGCAGCTCGCGCTGGCCGTGAAGCGCGCTCGCGAGCTCGCGCTGCTCCCGTACGTCGGCGAGCGATAGGCCGATGGCGCAGGCCGTTCTGCTCAAGGACGTCGACGGCCTCGGCGAGGCCGGGACGGCGATCGACGTCTCGCCCGGGTATCTGCGCAACTACCTGGTGCCGCGAAAGCTGGCTCAGCCGGCGACCAAGGGCGCCCTGGAGGAGGCCCAACGCAGGCGCGAGCGCGCCGCCGAGGCCGAGAAGCAGGCCGCCGAGCGCGCCGGGGAGACCTCCGCGCTGCTCTCCAAGACGGTTCTGACGATCAACCACCGTGCCGGCGAGGACGGCAAGCTGTTCGGCTCGGTCACCTCCGCCGAGATCGCCGAGGCGATCCAGGCCGCCCGCGGCATCAGGGTCGACCGCAAGAAGATCCGCCTCGAGGAGCCCATCCGGGAGACCGGCACCTTCATGGTCGACATCGAGGTCGGCGGCGGCGTCACCGCCTCGGTCAAGACGATCGTCGCCGAGGCGAAGGAGTAGGCGCAAACAGCGCGCTTCTGAGTCAGGTGCGAAACGCGCCTGAAACAAGCGAGCCGCAAATAGCCCGAACTCTCGTGCGGACTCGAGCGGGCTGTGATTTTCTTGCCAAGCTCGCGCGGCTCTAGTTCCAGTTCGGGGCCAATGGGAATCCGCCGGGCTCGTATCCAGACTTGATCGGAGGACTCGGCCGGCAGGCCGGGTGATCCCCTGCACGGAGAGAAGCTGTTGGCCACCAACGGAAAACCGACCATCGTCCCGCCCCAGAACCTCGAGGCCGAGGAGTCGGTCCTCGGGGCGATGATGGTCTCGGAGTCCACGATCGAGCCGGTGCTGCTCGACGTCCGCCTGCACGCCGAGGACTTCTACCGCGACCGCCATCGCACGATCTACGAGGCGATCATCCGGCTCCACGAGAACGCCGACCCGGTCGACGTCCTGACGGTCTCGGAGGCGCTCTCCCAGCACGGCCAGCTCGAGGACGTCGGCGGCCGCGACGTGGTCGCCAGCATGGCGGCCAAGGTCCCAGCGCCAGGCAGCGCGAAGCACTACGCGCAGATCGTCAAGCAGAACTCGCTGATGCGCCGCCTCGATGGCGCCGCGAAGCGGATTCAGCAGTCGATCATCGAGCGCGACGGCGAGCCGCGAGCCCTGGTCGAGAACGCCGAGCGCCTCCTCTTTCAGGTCGCGAACGAGGAGCAGGCCGAGGACTTCCGCGAGATCGGCGACATCCTCCACGACGAGATCGACAAGCTGGAGAAGCTCGCCAGCGGCGACTCCGGGATCACCGGCACGCCCTCGGGCTTCCGCGACCTCGATGAGCGGACCGGCGGCTTCCAGAAGGGCAACCTGATCATCATCGCCGCCAGGCCCGCCATGGGGAAATCGACCATCGTCTGCGACTTCGCTCAGAACGTCGCTTTGAAGCACAAGAAGCCGGTCGCACTCTTCTCCCTTGAGATGTCGGAGATGGAGCTCGCCCATCGCTTCATCGGAGCTCAGTCGCGGATCTCGAGCGACCGGCTGCGCAAGGGCAAGGTCTCGACGAAGGACTGGCCGAAGGTCGTCAAGGCCTGCAACCAGCTCGAGTCCGCGCCGCTCTGGATCGACGACTCTTCGGACCTGGGATTGCTCGAACTGCGCGCCAAGGCAAGGCGACTGCATGCACAGGAGAGGAGCCGGGGTCACGACGGCCTCGGGCTGATCATCGTGGACTACATGCAGCTGATGCGGACCGACGACTCTCGCGCGAACCGCGTCGAGCAGGTCGCGCAGTTCAGCCGGGGCCTGAAGATTCTCGCCCGGGAGCTCGACGTCCCGGTGATCGGCATCTCGCAGCTTTCCCGCGCCCCGGAGCAGCGTCCGGACAAGCGCCCGATCCTCTCCGACCTTCGTGAAAGCGGCAGCCTTGAGCAGGATGCCGACGTCGTCGGCTTCCTCTACCGCGACGACTACTACAACGTCGACTCCGAGGACCCGGGCGGCGCCGAGCTGATTCTCGCGAAACACAGAAACGGCCCAGTGGGCACCGTGCGGCTCGTCTTCCTGGAGCACTACCCGAAGTTCGCCGACCGGGCGCGCGAGGAGAAGCCGCTCGAGCAGCCCGCCGGCGAGGGCCCGCCACTGGAGGACGTCGCGGCCGCGGAGGAGATCTGAGTTGGGGGACGTCTCGCGAACCGGCGAGCGCCAGCCCTGCCGGCTGGGCATCTGCGACGGCTCCGGGTGGATCCTCGGCCCCGAGGACGTCGCTCGGCCGTGCGAGTGCCGCTCGCGGATGGTCGCAACGGCCCGCCTCCGCGGCATCGACTCGGTGATCCCGGCCAAGTTCCGCGGCGTCTCCTTCGACCGGCCGCCAGTGACCCAGATGAACGAGATCGTCGTCCGGCGCGTCCGCGACTTCTGCGGCTCGATCGAGCAGAACATCGCGGACGGCCGCGGCCTCTGGCTCTACGGCAGCTCCGGAACCGGCAAGACCACGCTGGCGATGCTGGTCTCCCGCATGGCTCTGGAGGCCGGCCGCTCCGTCGCGATCTACTCGCTCCCCAAGCTGCTCTCGCGGATTCGCCGGACCTTCGACGCCGAGTCCGGCGAGCAGTCCTATTCCGACCTCTTCGAGCGGCTCGCGACCGTCGATCTGCTCCATGTCGACGACCTCGGCGCCGAGAACCGCACCGAGTGGGTGCTGGAGCAGCTCTACGCGCTCGTCAACGAGCGCTACGAGGCTCAGCGCTCCCTGGTCGTGACCACCAACCTCGAGGAACATGAGCTCGAGGAGCAGATCGGGGCCCGCGTCGTCTCCCGGCTGGTCGAGATGTGCGGCGACCCGTTGCCGCTCTTCGACGAGGACAGGCGGATGCGGATCTCAGCGGAAGTCGCCTCATCCCTGGGCGAGAGCCCTACCGGCGGCTCGCTGGGCGGCGGCATCGGGCCGCTCGACCACTAGGCGGGTCGGACCGTCCAGAACGAACGCGACGTCTTCGGACCCTCATAATCTGGCGCCGTGCCTGGAATCGTCATAGTCGGCGCCCAGTGGGGCGATGAAGGAAAGGGGAAGGTCACCGACCTGCTCGCCGAGCAGGCCGACGTCGTGATCCGCTTTCAGGGCGGCAACAACGCCGGCCACACGATCATCCGCGACGGCGAGACCTTCAAGTTCCACCTCATCCCCTCGGGAATCCTCTACCCCGGAAAGACCTGTGCGATCGGCAATGGCGTCGTCATCGACCCGGGTGTGCTGACCGGCGAAATCGAGGGCCTGCGCCACCGCGGCATCGACGTCAGCGGCCTGCGGATCTCCGCCAACGCCCACCTGATCATGCCCTACCACGTGAAGCTCGATACGGCGGGCGAGCTGCGGCTCGGCAAGCTCGAGATCGGCACCACCCGCCGCGGGATCGGCCCCTGCTATTCGGACAAGGCCGCCCGCCTCGGGATCCGCGTACAGGACCTGCTCGACCCGAAGATCCTTCGCAAGAAGATCATGGCCGCCATGGAGCCGAAGCAGCAGATGCTCCGCCCCTTCGCCAAGGATCCGGAGCTCGACCTGCACACGATGGTCGAGACCTATCTCACCTACGGGCACCGCCTCGAGCCGTACATCGCCGACACCGCAAAGCTCTGCTGGGAGGCACTCGACGCCGACCGCACGGTGCTCTTCGAGGGCGCCCAGGGCACCATGCTCGACCTCGACCACGGCACCTATCCATTCGTGACCTCGTCGAACCCGGTGGCGGGCGCCGCCTGCATCGGCGCGGGGGTCGGTCCCCGCGACATCGATGAGGTCTGGGGAATCGCCAAGGCCTACGCCACCCGTGTGGGCGCGGGACCCTTCCCGACCGAGCTGGAGGACGACCTCGGCGAGCAGATCCGCGAGCGCGGCGGCGAGATGGGCACTACCACGGGCCGGCCGCGCCGCTGTGGCTGGCTCGATCTGGTCGCCCTGCGCTACGCCGTCCGCCTGAACAGCATGAGCGCCCTCGCCGTCACCAAGCTGGACGTCCTCTCCGGCATCGACCCGCTCCGGGTCTGCGTCCGGTACCGGCATCCCGAGGGCGCCGTCTTCGACGAGTTCCCCTACCACCAGTCGATCATCCACATGGCCGAGCCCGAATACGAGGAGCTGCCGGGCTTCGAGGGCGACATCGGCGACTGCCGCCGCGAGCAGGACCTGCCCGCCGAGGCGCGGAACTACCTTGCTGCGATCTCGGACCAGCTCGGCATCCCCATCCACCTGGTCGGCGTTGGGCCGGGCCGCGACCAGGTGATCTGGATGGGGCGCGAGGCAGAGCCGCGCCTTCGCGCCGCGGCTTAGGCCAACGCGCCCGTCGAGCGCATGCCGTGCTCGAGGGTCGGGATCACGCCCTCCTCGGCGCCGCGTTCCTCCCCTCGCCGGAACATGCGCAGCCCGAGGATCGTCGCCGCCAGCGTCGCGGTCACGCCGAGGCTCACCTGCACGCTGAGCAGTCCCTTCCGGGTCCAGTAGACGTCGTCCAGATCGAGTAGGAGAGCGGCCTCGTCCATCGTCAGCCCCATGCCGACGCCGAACGGGATCGCGAGCGTCGACTCGACCCGCTCGCTTCCGCTGGTGAGGCCCGCGACCCCGGATCCGAAGGCGAGGATGATCCCGGGGATGAAGTGGTGGATGTGGCGGCCGCTGACCCGCACATTCCGGAAGGGCCCGCGTCCGCGGCGAATCCCCCAGGTGGCGAGGCGGGCGAATGCGAAGGCGCCGAGGAATCCCTGCAGGATGTTGAAGAGGACGGTTTCGTGGTGAGGCGTCGCGATGATCCCGCGCCTGGCGACGGCGAGGGTGTCCCGAGTTGCGAATCCCGCAGCGTCCACCAGATTTGCGGGCGTTGCCGCGTCGCGGCTCTCGCGCCGGCGCCGGGCCATCCGCAGGAGCTCGCCCGTCACCAGCGTGCCGAGTGAGCCGGCAGCGAACACGGCGAGGCCGACGGTCACCCTGTCGGCCCTGCGTGCCGTGAGGCGTCGCCTCTTTCGTCTCAGCCCTCTCATGGGGTCGGCATGCTAGCCGCGGGGGTTTCGTAGCTCGCAAATAGGGCAGGAATTCGGCGTTGTGCAGCCAAAAACCCGACTTCTACCGAGGCGGCAATCCGGCGGGGTCAATAGGGTTTCGGATGTGCGGAGGCTGCTTTCACCGGTGAATGCGGGTGTCAGTGCCGCCCGCCACGTGCTCTGGTACCTGAGCTACCACGCCGGCCCGCGCCAGCGCTAGGCCGACAGCTCGCCGGCCCGCCTCTCTCTATAGGGTCCTCTCCCGATGGGAATCATCGCCTGGATCCTCCTCGGACTGTTCGCCGGCGCGATCGCCCGGGCAGTGATCCCCGGCCGCACCGAGCCGGGTGGCTGCATCGGCACGACCGCGGTGGGGATCCTCGGCGCCCTGCTCGGCGGCTTCCTGGCGAGCGCGCTCCACATCGGACACATCCACGACTTCTTCAACCTGGGGACCTGGCTGATCGCGATCGCCGGCTCAGTCATCCTGCTGCTGATCATCCGCGCGATCGCCCGCTAGCCGGCGAGCCGCCCGCAGGTAGCATCGCTCGTCATGCATGACGAGACACTGATCGGCGAATTCACCCATCAGGCCGCGGATTTCAACGCGATGCCGGTGTTCAGCGCCGAGGAGACGCTGGGTGCGCTGCTGGAGCTTGCCGATCCGCGACCGGACGAGCGCTGGCTGGAGACCGCCTGTGGAACGGGCCACATCAGCCGAGCGCTGGCGCCACGCGTCGCGTCCGTTCAGGGGATCGATCTGACGCCCGCGATGCTCGATCAGGCACGTGAGACTGTGGCGGCCGAGAAGCTGGACAACGTCAGCTTCGAGCTCGGTGACGCGACCGCGCTCGATCTGCCCGACGGCGAGTTCGACGCGGCCGTCACCCGCTTCAGCCTGCACCACATCCCCCTCCCGGGGCGCGTCTTCACCGAGCTTGCGCGCGTGGTGAGGCCCGGAGGCAAGGTGGTGGTCGCGGACCACGTCACGGACGAGGACGTCGACGCCGCCATCTGGCACACCGAGGTGGAGCGCCTCCGCGATCCCTCTCACTGGACGAACCTGACGCCACGACAGCTCCGTGCCCGCGGGGAGGCCGCCGGGCTGCGGCTGGAGGCCGAACAGATCATCCCGTTCGGGCTCGACTTCGATGGCTGGGTCGAACGCAGCTCCGCGGGCCCGGCCGTAGCGCCGCTGCTCGAGCGCGCCCTGGAGCTGCGGCCCGAGTCGGCTCAGAGCTTCGATGTGCACTCGAATGTCGGCCGCCGTGAGCTGCGCCTCGTCTATTGGCTCTCGCTCTGGCGCCGATAGGGCGCCCCTCGAAAAGGCTCAAGCCGTGCTGCACGAGAGAGGGCGACTCGTGGCCGCCCTCTCCGTGCCTCGACAGATGGCAAGAGCGTCCCTACTTCTTGGACCCCTTCTGCTTGCACTTCTGGGTGCTCGACGCGGTGATCGTCTGACCGGTGTTGAAGGTCGTCGTCTCGCTGTTGACCCACTTCTTCTTCTTGCAGCGGGCCATCACATAGAAAACGGGCTGGTTCTTCTTCTTGCCCGACGCGGTCTTGACCTTCTTCTTACCCGACTTCTTCTTGTTGATCGTCGTCTCGAAATGCGTAATCGACGTACCAGTCGGGGGGATCGAGACGGTCAGCGTGTTCGCGCCGGTGTTGAGAACACCGGTCAGAGTCGTACTGAACGCGTACGCACCGCTGCCCGTGAATATGTCGGTGTGCAGGCCGATCGTCGGGCTGTTTCCCGACTTGGTGCCGTTGTAGGCGGCGACCTTGCCGGTGAGCAGGCCACCGTTGATCGTGGCGCTGCCGCTACCGATTTTGCTCGCGCCGCACATAGCGTCCGAGGTGGACTGCGGCACGGTGCTGATCGATGCCAAGTTGCACTGCGGGATGTTGCCCGGAGTGAACTTGATGTCCTTCGTGAAGGTCAGCACGGTCTGTGTGGCGTTCGGCGCGAAGCCACCGCTGTAGTTCGTGTCGACCACGTTCGTGAACGCGCCGACCGGCCCGAACGTCTTCTTCTGCTGCTTGGCGGGCGACGTGGTGGTCGTCAACGTCTGCCCGGTGACCGCCGCCGATGCAGAACTCGAGACGACCAGCGCCCCGATCACGCTCAGCAGCGCGCCAATCACATACTTGCGCTTGCGCATATCGCTCCTCCTACCGCATTGGCGGCGAGTGTTTCCGTTGTCACTTCCCCAAACACGGCGTAGGGAAGGAGGATGCGCTGATGGGCCGTACAGGGATCGAACCTGTGACCTTGAGATTAAGAGTCTCCTGCTCTACCAGCTGAGCTAACGGCCCTGATTGAGGGCGGAATTATAGGAAGGGTCGCGACCAGCTAGAGCCCGCCGGTGCCCAGGCTGTTGAGCGGATTGCCGCTGGGGGCTGCGCCGCCGGGGGCTGCGCCGCCGCCCGCTCCCCCCGTCGCGCCCTGAGTCTTCTGTGCTGCTGCTTGGTGAGCTGCTTGATCGCGGCCTGCAGCTGCTGGCCGAGCTGCTGGATCGATTTCATCTGCTGATCGATGGTCTGCGGATTCGCGCCCTGCTGCTGCTTCGCCTGCGCGACCGCCTGGTCGCCACCGCTGGTGTCGCCGGCGAGGTAGAGATATTGCGCGAGAGTCAGATAGGAGTTTGCCGTCGCTTTCTGCGGCTGACTGTTGATCAGCACCTGCTGCGCCTGGCCGGCCGACCTCCAATCGTCGGTCGCTGCGTTGATGTCGGTGAGCGCATCCGTGGTGCTCGAATCCGAGCGCGCCTGTGCGAAGTCCACCCTCGCCAGCAGATCGAACGTGTTGAGCGCGTACACGGCGGCCGAGGGCGACGGATTCCCCTTGCTGAGCTTGAAGTACTTGTTCCACGCGTCCGCCGCCTCCCGCAGATGCTGCTCCCCCTCGCTGGTCGGCGCACCGCTGCTGCTCGCGTTTGCATTGGCGGCCGAGTACTGAAGCCGGACCAGGTTGCCGAGAGCGGCCGTGTCGTTCGGGTTCGCCTGGAGCTGCTTCTGAGCGGCACTGATGTCGCTGTCGAAGGCCGTGGCGCTGCTCCCTCCCCCGCCGCCGAACAGGTCGCGAAGGCTGAAGCCTCCGCCGCCGGTACCCACCCCCAGGAAGACGAAGCTGACCGCGAAGATCAGCGCGAGCCCACCGAACACGACTCGGACCACGCGGCGGCGGCGGGGTGTCTGCAGGTCGAAGAGCACGAGGGCGGAAGCCTAGAGGGTCGCGTTCAGGCGCCTACGCCGCCCCACTGGGGGGTGGCTCGGACACGGTGATGTCGTGCTCCTCCGCCGGCTCGGGCGATCTGCCGACCGTCTTGGCGAGCAGCACACTCCCCTCATAGAGCAGAAGCAGCGGCACCAGCTCGAGCAGCATGCTGATCGGGTCGGTGCCGGGCAGCAGCATCGCCACCACGGCGAGGATCACCCACGCGTAGCGTCGGTTCTGCGAGAGCTGCTCGGGGGTGACGATGCCCAACCTGGTGATGGCGAGGATGCCGATCGGAAGCTGGAAGATCAGGCCCATCACGGCCAGGGTCACCGTAAAGAAGCTGTAGTAGTCGCGCGCGCGGATCTGGATGTTGAACTGGTTGTCGTTGAAGTTGAGGAGGAACTTGGTCGCCGCCGGCAGCACGACGAAGTAGCCGAAGACGACACCGGCAACGAACAGGAGCGGGACTCCCATCAGGAACGGGACGATGACCCGCTTCTCGCGGTCGGTCAGGGCGGGCAGGATGAAGGCGTATGCCTGGTAGAGGATCACCGGCAGCGAGATCACCAGGGCGGCGTAGGCCGTGATCGTGACCGTGGTCGTGAATGGCTCCGCGACGCCGAAGGTGATCGGGGTTTTGTCGCCGGGCAATGGCTGATTCGCGATGTCCAGCAGCCTGGTGTTCTGCCAGAAGCACAGCCCGAAGGCCACCGCAAACGCGCCGATCGAAATGATGATGCGCGTTCGGAGCTCGTCGAGGTGCTCGACAAGCGTGAGCCGGTCCTCGAAGTCGACCGGCCGTAGCCGGGCCATTGCCTAGGCCTTGTTCTCGGTGACGATCTCGCCCTCGACGGGCTCCGCGGGCTTGCTCTCGGCGGCGTCCGCCGCAGCCTGGCTCGACTGCAGCTCGCGACGCTGCTCCTCGGGGGAATCCTTGTCCTTGTCCCCGGAGAGCGAGCTCTTGAACTCGCGGATGCCACGTCCCATCGACTGGCCGAGCTCCGGAAGGCGCTTGGGCCCGAAGATGATCAGGACGATGACGAGAACTACAGCTATCTCCAGCGGTCCCACGTTGGGCATCGAGCGGATGTTAGCGGCAGGGGCGGGCTCCGCCCGCAAGTACTTATCTAACGCTTACTCCGCGCCCGCCGCGCGCTCCCGCCCGTTCGGGTCTCCCCCCTGAGGGAAGTTCAAATAGAAGCGGCTGGCGGTCGGCTCCGCCTGTCCCTGGTACTTGCTGCCCGCCTCGCGGGCGCCGTAGGCGTGCTCGACCCGACCGTCCATCCGCATGAACGAGATCTGGCCGATCGGCATGCCGTGAAAGATGGTGATCGGCAGGGTGGCGAGGTTCGACAGCTCAAGCGTCAGGTTCCCCTCGAACCCGGGATCGACGAATCCCGCCGTCGAGTGGATCACCAACCCCAGCCGGCCCAAGGAGCTCTTTCCCTCGAGCCGGGCGACCAGGTCGTCCGGCAGGCGCACGCGCTCCAGCGTCTGCCCCAGCACGAACTCGCCCGGGTGCAGGACGAAGGGCTCCTCGTCCTCCACCGTGACCAGCTCGGTCAGGTTCTCCATCGGCTCGCGGACGTCGATGTACGGGTACCGGGAGTTGTTGAAGACCCTGAAGCTGCGGTCGACGCGCATGTCGACGCTGGAGGGCTGGACCAGATCCTCGTCGTAGGGATCGAAGACCAGCCTGCCCGCCGCAACTTCCTCCTTGATCGTGCGGTCGCTGAGCACCATCGAAATCAGTCTATTCGGGGCCTCCGCCCACGCACGCGGGACGGGGGGACCAGGCACGCCACGGGCGTGGCTCGATCGTCGAATTTGCGGGGTTATCCGCAGGCGTGACACGGGTTACCCGCACGCCTGCAAGAAACCAACTATTCGCCTAAAGGTCACGCATGTCACGCCCGATAGGTCCCCCACGATGGGAGTTCCGAGGCGCACCAAGACCAAGCCGCATATCCAGGAGGGAAACAAGTCCGCCGAGGGTATGCACGCCTGCCCGAAGTGCTCCTCGGTGCTCGTTCAGCCGGCCAACTGGCACGAACAGGGCGACGGCTTCTGGCATGTCGAGCTCCGCTGCCCCGAATGTGAGTGGTGGGCACGGGATTCCTACTCGCAGTCCGAGGTCGACCACTACGACGAGGAGCTGGATCGCGGCGGCCAGGAGCTGATTGAGGACCTGCGCGCGCTGACCCGGGCGAACATGGAGGAGGAAGCCGACCGGTTCGCCGGGGCGCTGGCGAGCGACAGCATCCTCCCAGAGGACTTCTAGGGGTCGTCACCAACCAGTTTCACCCGAAGTACCACTCCAAAAACGAGTCACCTCCCTGCAGTCAACGGCCCTTCGGGGCCGTTGACTTTTATGCGTACCGCTCGACGACGCCGTCGGCGATCATGGCGAGCAGCTGGCGCTCCTCGTCGGAGAAGTCATCGGACTCCAGTACGCCCTTGGCGCGCTCGATCCCCCGCTTGGCCCTCTCCCGCACCTCGTCCAGCGCCCCGGTCGCGGCGATCCGGTCGCAGAGCGCCTCGGCTGCCTGTGGATCGAGCCCGCGCAACTCGGCCGACTCGAGACCGGGGTCGAGGCGGCGAGCCAGGATCAGCGGCAGCGTCACGGTCCCGTCGAGGAGATCGGTGCCTCGTGCCTTGCCCGTCCTCTCGGGCGGCCCGGTCACATCGAGCACATCGTCGAGCAGCTGGAAGGCGAGCCCGATGTCCCGGCCGAAGGTGGCGATCGCCTCCGCACCGGGCTCTCCCGAGGCCAAGCGCCCGACGCGGCAGGCGGATTCGAAGAGACGCGCGGTCTTCAGCGAACAGCGCCACAGGTAGCGCTCCTCACTGAGCGAAGTGTCGTACGCGTCCCGGCGCTGCGCGAGCTCCCCGAGCGCCAGTGCGACCGACGCCGAGCTGAGCTCGATGACCTCGCCCTCGCTTCCGTCCAGAGCCAACTCGGCGAACGCGCGGGAGAAGAGCAGGTCGCCGACCCCAACCGCCCGGTCGCGGCCGGACCGTGCGACCACCGTAGGCCGGCCGCGCCGCACAGGCGCGCCGTCGAGGACGTCGTCGTGGACCAGCGTCGCCATGTGGACCAGCTCCACCGCGGTGGCGGCGTGGACGGCCCTCTCTCCTGCCGCCCGACCGGCCGCCATCAGGACCAGGATCGGGCGCAGGCGCTTTCCGCCGGCCGTCAGGGTCGCCTCCGCCTCCTGTCCAAGGCGCGGCCCGTAGCCGGCGGAGACCTTCGCAAGCCTCTCCTCGACCTCGGCCATCCTGGCCGGCAGCCAGGTGCTGGCGGCATCCATGACGGCGGTCACGGGAGGGGGTACGGAGGAGCGAGTCATGCGGGCTTGGTCGCGCTGTGGATGGCGATGATCCCCCCGGCCAACAGCAGCCAGCGGATCTGCTCGAGGCCGGCGGCGTTGATCATCTCGGCGAGACGCTCGGGCTCGGGGAAGGTCCGGACCGAGTTGGGCAGGTAGCTGTAGGCGTCGGAATCGCCGGCGAAGGTGCCGATCACCGGGACGACCCGGTCGAACCAGAGCGAGTAGAAGCTGGCAAGCGGCTCCCGCTGAGGCCGGGTGATCTCCAGGATCACCAGCCGGCCGCGAGGCCGCAGAACCCGGGACATCTCGGACAGGCCCCGATCGAGGTCGGCCAGGTTGCGGGCCCCGAAGCCGATTGTGACCGCGTCGAAGCTGCCGTCGCCGTACGGCAGCTCGAGGGCGTCCGCCCACCCGAACTCGACCGGGAGTCCCTCCTCACCGCTCTTGCGGCGGGCGAGCTCGAGCATCGGCTCCGAGAAGTCGCAGCCGACCACGCGCCCATCGGGTCCGATCCGCCTGCGCAGCTCCAGCGCCAGGTCTCCCGTCCCACAACAGACGTCGAGGGCGTTGGAGCCCGGGCCGACCTCCGCCCGCTCGACCGCCCGCTGGCGCCACTGGTGGTGGAGGCCGGCTGTCATCGCCGAGTTCATCAGGTCGTAGACGCCGGCGATCCGGTCGAACATGCCCCGGACGTCGCCCGCGAACTGCTCCGAATCGCGCTGCGGGACCCCACTGCCGGTCTCGGTACCGGACGGGACGCTCATCGACCCGAGGTTAGGCGCTGTCCGTCAGTTGAGCGACGCGATGTAGGCCGTCAGCGCCTGGAACTTCTGCGGCGGGAGCGCTGAAAAGGACGGCATGATGCTCGGCCCGACCAGCAGCGATCGCGCAATCGCGTTCCTGGGCAGGCGAGCGCCGATGTGGGTCAGTTCCGGCCCGGGTCCGTTGTTCCCGTTGTCGCCGAGACGGTGGCAGGCGAGGCAGCCCGATTGGGCGACGACCTCCTTGCCCGGGCTCGAGCGCGGCCGAGGTCTTCAGGTCCACCTGGCTCGGCGGACCGGCGGTGGCACCCAGAAAGGTCAGGTAGGCCATCGCGATGATCACCAGGATCCCCGCGGTGGACGCGATCGGCCTGCGCTCCGGCCTACGCTCCGGATTGCGGTCGTAGAACGGCAGGAGAAGGAGCAGCACCATCGCGACCGTCGGAATGCCGACCGTGGCGATCGGCACCGCCCAGGGCGGCTTGATCACGCGCAGCAGCTCGAAGAGGAAGAAGAAGTACCACTCGGGTCGGGGCGTGTAGGTGGTGGTGGTCGGGTCGACCTTCGGGCCCTGCTCGGCGCCGAGCACGATGGACAGCGCCACGATCACGAGGGCGACGACGAGCATCATCACCGTGTCCTTCATGACCGCGTAGGGGAAGAAGGGCTTGCCCTTCTTCTTCAGGACCTCGTATCCGCGGAGGTACTCCTCCTTGTCGCGCCTGTTCACCCGACCTCCTCCCGGCGCAGCGACTTCGGCCGCTCGGCCTTCAGCCACGGAGGCGCGGTGGTGCCCAGCTTGACCACCAGGTAGAGGTGCGCCCCGATCAGGGCGATGATCAGCCCGGGCACTAACAGCATGTGTATGGCGTAGAAGCGGGAGAGCGTGGTGGCCCCGATCTCCGGGCCGGCGCGGAGGAAGTCAGCAAGGTAGGGACCGACGATCGGCCCGGTCCCGGTGATGTTGTTGGCGACGATCGTCGCCCAGTAGGAGCGCTGGTCGAACGGCAGCAGATAGCCGGTCAGCCCCATCACGAGGGTGAGGATCAGCAGAACCACGCCGATCACCCAGTTGAGCTCCCGCGGGTACTTGTAGGCGCCGAAGAAGAAGGTGCGCCCCATGTGCAGGAAGATGCAGACGATCATCACCGAGGCGCCCCACTTGTGCATCCCGCGGACGAACTCGCCCATCCAGACGTCGTTGGTCAGGTGCGTGATCGACCCGTATGCCTGGGTCGGTGATGGCGTGTAGTACATCGCCAGGAAGACGCCGGTGAGCGCCTGAAAGGTGAAGGCGAAGAGGGTCGCCGAACCGAGCGTGTAGAACCAGTTGGTCCCCTTCGGCACCTTGCGGAAGAGGAGCGCACTGAGGAAGCTGGCACCGCCGGTGCGCTCGTCGACCCAGCCGAGGACGTCGCCGCCGGCCTCCTTGGCCACCTCGACAGGGCCGGCGCCGTCGCCGTTCGAGCCATTGGTTCGCTGTCCCGGTGGTGCCGGGCGGCTCAGCGGGCCTGGCCTCGGGATCTTGGGCACCCCCGGCCCCCTACGGCGGCGGCGGCACCGAGGGCCGCGGCGGGTAGATGTAGTTCCAGATGCCGCCCGGTGAACTCACCGGGGTCGCGGGCGCGGACCGGGTCCAGGCTATTGGTGACGCTGTATCGCGGGACCGATCTCGACCTGCCCGTTGGTGACACGAGTCTGGAAGCGGTCCAGCGGCCGGACCGGTGGGCCCCCGATGCGCTCGCCGAGGAAGCCGTAGACGCCGCCGTGACACGGACAGATGAAATTGCCGGACGCCTGCACGAATCGGACCGGGCAGCCGACGTGAGCACAGCGGGTCGAGATCGCGATGTACTCGTCTGCAGACTCTGGCGGGTACTTGGTCTGGTTGGCGGTCACCTGCGGGTTGCCCCGGCGGATGTAGGCGGTCGTCTTGCCGGTCTCGCCGATGTTCTCCACGGCAGTGATGACCACCGGGCGGTAGGTGTCCGGACTGAAGTCGGAGGTCGGCCCGACGGCCTGCCAGGGCTCCTTCTCCTCCTCGAAGAGCGGTGCGGCCGCGAAACCGATGGCGGGGAGCAAGATCGCGGCCCCAGCGATACCGCCGATCGCCTGGACGCCGATCGAGAAGGCGGTCCGCCTGTTCATCGACTCGCCCTCGAAATAACCCGGTGGCTCGGGGGTCGGCAGCCCCTTCGGTGCCCCCTGTTTGTCGTTTCCCTGATCAGCCAATGTTCGGGAGGTCCTCAGCGGCGAAGCCTATCGAGTCGGCAGCGAGGGCCAGAGCATCGCCCATCCCGTTCCGACGGGCTGTTTCGGCCGCGTTCCGAAGCAGCAGATCGGCGGCGTCGGGCTGATCGTGACGCAGGGCCTCCTTGGCCCGCCTGTGCTTCGGATTTGTTCCCGCGCCGACCGCGACAGTCGCCGCCAGCCAGAGGGCTGCGATTGATGCAAGGGGGCTCCGAGCGGGGCGAGGAGCAACCCGTTCGATGCTGGCCGAGCCGTCGCCGTTCTCCGCGTGAACCTGAGCCACGAGGCTGATCAGGTCGGCGAGCTCGCGCACCGCGTCGAGGTCGCCCCGCGTGGCCAGACGCTCCAAGCCCAGTGCGTACAGGTAGTCGCCCGCGAGCAGCCGCAGGTCGCCGTCGGCGCCGTCGATCAGCCGCGGGGTCTCGTAATGGAGCAGGTAGCCCTCCCTGATCGCCTCGACCAGGAGGGTGTACTCCTCCCGCGCGTCGGCGGCACGCGGCCCGGAGGCCGCCAGAGCACCGAGCGCCGCCTCCTCGTCGGAGTCGCGCACATACGGCGAGATCACGCTCTCCCCGTCGCGCAAGAGCGCCGCCAAAGCGGTGAGCGAAATCGCGGTCGAGGTCATCCCAAAATGCGAGATTAGAGCGCCGTTCAGTCGAGGGCCAGCTCGAAGGCCTCGCCCGCGGCGGCGATCGTCGCGTCGAGCGCCTCGTCATCGTGTGCCAGCGAGGGGAACCACGCCTCGAACTGGGAGGCGGGCGGATAGACGCCGCGATCGAGCAAGGCACGGCAGAAGCGCCCGTACGCCAGCGTGTCGCAGGCCTGGGCGCCGGCGAAGTCCCTCACCGGATCGGCGCTGAAGAAGACCGTCAGGAGGCCGGGAACGCTGCTCACCTGCACGGCACGGTCGCCGGCCGCGTCGCGTAGCCCGCCGGCGAGCCGCTCTGTGATCGAGTCGATCCTGTCGTAGGCCTGCGCGTCGAGCTCACGCAGAGTGGCGAGCCCGGCGGCAACAGCCAGAGGGTTCCCGGACAGTGTCCCGGCCTGGTAGACGTCGCCCGCGGGGGCAATCCGCTCCATCAGCTCACGCGAGCCGCCATAGGCGGCCGCCGGCAGGCCGCCGCCGAGCACCTTCCCCATCACCGTCAGGTCAGCCTCGATTCCGAGGAGCTCCTGGGCGCCTCCGCGGGCGACCCGGAATCCGCTGATCACCTCGTCGAGGACGAGCAGCGATCCGGCCTCGGCGGTCGCGTCGCGCAGCTGCTCGAGGAATCCGGGTTCCGCGGGAACCACGCCCATATTGGCGGGCACGGGCTCCGCGACCACCGCCGCCGGCTGCACGGTCGCGATCGCGTCCGCCACCCCGTCCTCGTCGTTCCAGGGCACGATCACGGTGTCCGAGGCCTGCGCCTCGGTGACTCCGGGGCTGGCGGGGACGCCCGCCGTCGCCAATCCGGAGCCGCCTTCGGCCAGCAGCCCGTCGACATGACCGTGATAGGCGCCGGCGAACTTGACGATCTTGACGCGACCGGTGACCGCGCGCGCGAGCCGCAGCGCGGACATGGTCGCTTCGGTTCCCGAGCTCGTCATCCGGATCATCTCGACGCTCGCGAAGCGCTCCGTCACCTCCTGCGCCAGATCGACCTCGCCGGCGGTCGGGGCGCCATAGCTGGTGCCGCGCCCGGTCGCCTCGCGGACCGCGTCGGTGACCGCCGGATGCGCGTGGCCGAGGATCAGCGGTCCCCAGGAGGAGACCCAGTCCACGTAGCGATTACCGTCGACGTCCCAGATGTGCGCCCCCTCGCCGCGCTCGATGAAGATCGGGGTGCGGCCGATCGACTGCATCGCCCGCACCGGGGAGTTCACCCCTCCGGGCATCACCTCGAGAGCTCGCCGGTACAGCTCCTCCGACCGGCTTATGAGTTCTCAGCCTCCCAGCGGGCGTAGTCGTCCGTGAAGTAGTGCAGCCGGATCTTCTTGAACTCCGTCGAGGAGTAGAGGACGGCGCGATCGTCGCCGTGCAGATCGTGCTCCTCGGCGATTCCATCCAGGATCGCATCGCACTCCTCCTTCGAGCGGCCGTGCGCCATGGTGAAGACGCTGTAGGGCCAATCGGCATAGGTCGGGCGCTGGTAGCAATGGGAGATCCCCCGGACCGCCGCCATGCGCGTGCCGACCTCGAGGATCTGGTCCTCGGGCACCCGCCAAACCCCCATGCCGTTGGCCGAGAAACCGGCACGGCGATGGAAGAGGATCGCGGCGACACGACGCAGCAGCTTGCGGTCGACCATGCCGCCCAGATGTCGGAGAAAGTCGTCCGTGGGCATGCCGACCTCCGCAGCGGCGGAGTCGTAGGGCCGGTCCGTGACCTCCATGGGACCCTGCAGGGCGCGGATCACGGCGATGTCGGTCTCGTCATAGGGCTGGCGCTCGAGCTCGCGCGGCGGCGCAGCCTCGAAGGAGGCGGCCAGTGCGTCGGTGCCACCCTCCATCTCCAGGTTCATGTTGATCTTGAAGAGCTGGAGCGTGGGCAGCTGGCGGATCGACTCGGAGCCGGTGAGGCGCTGCAGGACCTCGAGCGTCCCCACGAGGCCCAGCTCGGAGTCCGGCGGTGTCGCGATCGTGAACCAGAGGTTGAACTCGTGGGTCCGCAGGTAGTTGTGGGAGACGCCGGGGTGCGAGTTGATGATCTGAGCGGCCCTGTGCGGGTTCTCGGCGTCGACCTTGGCGGCGACCAGCATCGAGCTGTATCCGAGCGCGCGGGTGTCGAAGATCGGCGTGATCTCGCGGATGATCCGCTCGTCGAGGAGCCGCTGGGTTCGCGCCTTGACCTCGCCCGGATCGAGCTCGGCCTCGGCGGCGATCAGCTCGAAGGGCCGCGGGTCGAGCGGGTATCGCGACTGGAGCAGGTTCATGAGCCGCTTGTCGGTCTCGTCGAGCGGAACGGCCGCACCGCCCTTGCGGGAGCGGACCTTCGGGCGCGCCACCCTCTCGGCGGCTACCCCGGCTTTGACTGATGTGGGCTCGGGAGCACGCTCGGTCACCGCTTGGCCGCTCCCATGAAACGGGTCGCGCTCACGCGCGCCCTCGCATCAGCCAGGCGGCGGCGTCCTTGGCGAAGTAGGTGATGATCATCTCGGCGCCGGCGCGGCGGATCGCGATCAGCGACTCCATCGCCGCGGCCCGCTCGTCGATCCAGCCGTTCGCCGCTGCGGCCTTCAGCATCGAGT
The DNA here is from genome assembly GCA_963740995.1 of uncultured Solirubrobacterales bacterium. Classification (GTDB taxonomy): domain Bacteria; phylum Actinomycetota; class Thermoleophilia; order Solirubrobacterales; family 70-9; genus DASUPK01. The sequence continues at coordinate 29,969 of CAVUGL010000002.1, read as the reverse complement.
ACTCGCCGCCCACGTGATACGCCGCGACGGGCGCCCCGGTCGCGTCCTTGACCCGGCGGATCACGTCGAGATAGGGAAGGGCCGGCTTTACCATCACCACGTCGGCGCCCTCCTCGAGGTCCAGCTTGGCCTCCCGGACGGCCTCGTCGGCGTTGGCAGGGTTCATCTGGTAGCCGCGGCGGTCGCCGAACTCCGGCGTCGAATCGGCGGCCTCGCGGAATGGCCCGTAGAAGGCGGAGGCGTACTTGGCGCTGTAGGCGATGATCGGGACCGAGGAGTGGCCCTCCTCGTCGAGCTGGCTGCGGATCGCGCCGACGCGGCCGTCCATCATGTCGCTCGGCGCGACGGCGTCGGCGCCGGCGGCGGCATGCGAGATGGCCGTCTTCGCCAGCAGCTCCAACGTCAGATCGTTGTCGACCTCGCCCTCGCGGAGGATGCCGCAGTGGCCGTGCGAGGTGTATTCGCAGAGGCAAACGTCGGTGATCACCACGATCTCCGGATGCGCCTCCTTCAGCGCCCGGACCGCCATCTGGACGACGCCCTCGTCGTCGTAGGCCTCGCTGCCGACCTCGTCCTTGCTGGCAGGGATGCCGAAGAGCAGCACCGCCCTGACGCCGGCGGCGGCGATCTCGGTCACTTCCGCGACCGCCTCGGAGATCGAGAGCCGCTCCATCCCCGGCATCGAGGAGATCGGGTCGCGGACAGCCTCTCCCGCCGTGATGAACAGCGGCTGGACCAGATGATCGGCGGTCAGGTCGGTCTCTCGGACCAGGTCGCGGAGCGGCTCGGTCCTGCGCAGGCGGCGGAGTCGTGTGGCCGGAAAGCTCACGTGCTTGATTCTAGGGCCGGGGTTAAGCAAACCTTCGCAAAGCCAGCCGCGCCAGCACGAGATAGCCCACGGTCAGCAGGGCCAGATGTATCAGGGGTAGCCCGAGGTCCGGGCCGGAAGATGAAAGCGCCCCCGAGAGGGCATCGACGGCGGCTCGGAACGGGAAGACGCCGGCGATCACGTGGATCACGTCGAGCAGCGTCTTGCTGACGGTCCCCGAGGGAACCAGCGAGACGAAGGCGACGGGCAGTGCCAGCGCAAAGGCGAGCAGGGCGCTGGCGCGCACCTCGCGGGCGGCGGCGCCGATGGCAAGCCCGAGTCCCGATGAGGCCGCGCCCGCGAACAGGATCGCGGGAACGATCAAATAGATCCGGCTCCAGGCAATCGACTCGAACGGCGTGATCGCGGCCAGCATCAGCAGGGTGACCGCCAGCGCCGCCCCTGTGCCGAGGGCGGCCTTCTCGACCAGCAGCCCGGTGCGGCTGACCAGGCCGCGGGTGAGCCGAGTGAAGGTGTTCTCCTCTCGCTCGAGCGCGAGGGAGCCTGAGACAAGGAGCACGGTGACGAAGAGCAGCGTGATAGCCGCGGCGACCGCCACCGCGAACGTGTCGAGCGGCGGGATGCTGCCGGCGATCACCTGCTTGTTGACCGCGATCGGCTGGCGGACCGACGCGAGCAGACTGTTGGCGAGGGCCAGGTTCTGGCGAGCGAGCCGGGCGAAGTCGCTGACACGCGCCACGTCCGCCCGCTTGGCCGGCGGCAGACTGCCTTCGACGGAGTTCAGAATCTCCTCGGAGCGCTGGAGCCCGAGGATGTGGACCGTCTGGTTGAGGAAGGGGATGGTGAACTCCCCGCCGTTCGCCAGGATCTGCTCGTAGTCACCGGCGACTCCGCTGATCTTCTCCGAGAGCAGCAGGTTGGCCTGGGTGAGCAGCGAGCTGATCCGGTCGTTGACCACCTGCGCCTTGAGCGGATCGTCGTCGTTGACGATCACGTCGACGGTGGCGGGCTCGCTCGAGTTCGTGCCGAGCTCGGCCTGCAGCTTGCTGATGAAGTCCGATGGCAGGATCAGGCCGCCGAGCACATCGCCGTCCTTCACCTTCTGCTCCACCTCTGCCCGGCTGTGGGCGCTGACGCAGTCGACCTTCGAGCAGAGCTGGCGGCGGGCCTCGTTCTGGCTGAATCCTCCGCTGCCGAGGCTGAGCCCCGTCCCCGTGGGAATCTGGTTGAGGAACGCGACACGCGGCTTCTCGGGACCCCGGGAGATCGCCAACCCGATCAGCACGGCCAGCACGATCGGATAGAGAATCAGCAGGCCGGTGACGAGCGGCGAGCGGCGCAACAGCTGGAGGTCCTTGACCAGCAGCCAGCGCATCAGTGGCCCCGCTTGCGAAGGAAGCGGACGAAGTCGTTCTCCGGATCGTCGACCTGACCCTCCGGGCGCGGTCCGGCTGCGCGTCGCAGCTCGCCGAAAGTGCCGTCGAAGATCGTTTCGCCGTCGGCGAGGACGACCAGCCGATCGCCGTAGTGGCTTGCCTCCTCGATCTGGTGGGTCGAGTAGATGACCGTCGTCCCGCCCTTGGCCAGGCCGGCCACGAACTCCCAGAGCCGAACTCGCTGACTCGGATCCAGGCCGGAGCTTGGTTCGTCCAGCAGAAGGACGGATGGATTGGCAAGCAGTCCGATCGCGATGTTGATCCGCTGCTGGTTGCCGCCGGAGAGCGAGGAGACCTGATCGTGGCGGCGGTCACCCAGGCCCGTCTGATCGAGCATCCGCTCGATCGTCCCCTCGACGTCGGAAACACCCTCCATCCGGGCGAACAGGCGCAGGTTCTCCTCGACCGTCAGCCTCCGGTAGAGCCCCGCCTGCTGCGGGACCCAGCCCACCTCGCCATTCGAGCGGTCGATTCGACCGGAGTCCGGTCTCGTGATCCCGGCCAGGATGGAGAGCAGCGTCGTCTTCCCCGCACCGTTCGGCCCGAGCACCGCGAGCAGCTCTCCCCTGTTCACCTCGAGGTCGACCTCCCGCAGGGCGGCACGCTCGCCGTAGGACTTGGAGAGTCCGCCCACCTCGAGCACGGGACGGGCGCTCGCCGCCGCACCCCCCGTCGTCTGGCCCTGGCTCATTGCGCGAAAGCTAGCGCGCCGATCCGCGGCGCACGTCGTCTACGCTCCGCCGCCCGTGGGGTCTGGAACGACCAAATGCGCCTCCTCTTCATAGGGGATGTCGTCGGCAAGCCCGGCCGAGAGGGCCTGGCGTCGGCGATGCCCGAGCTCCGGGCGGAGCGGATGCCGGATCTCGTCGTCGCGAACGGCGAGAACGCAGCCGGCGGCGTCGGCATAACCGCGGACACAGCCAAGGCGATCTTTGAGGCCGGGGTCGACGTCATCACGCTCGGCAACCACACCTACCGCCACCGTGAGGTGTATCCGTATCTGGACTCCGAGCGACGGATCATCCGCCCCACCAATTTTCCAGCGGCGAATCCGGGCCGCGGCCACACCATCGTCGAGGCGGCGGGAATGCGGGTGGCGGTGATCAACCTGAGCGGTCAGATGCACCTTCAGGTCGAGCGCAACCCGTTCCCGGCGATCGACGAGCTGCTCGAATCGCTGGCCGGCGCGGCCGATGCCTTCGTCGTCGACTTCCACGCTGAGCTGACCAGCGAGAAGGTGGCGATGGGCTGGCACCTGGACGGGCGCGTCGCCGCCGTCCTCGGCACCCACACGCACGTCCCCACGGCCGACGCCCGCGTGCTGCCGGGCGGGACGGCTCACATCGCCGACGTCGGCATGACCGGCTCGCGCGCCGGTGTGATCGGAGTGCGACGTGAGCAGGCGCTACGCGCCTTCAAGACCCAGATGCCTGTTCGCTTTGACGGGGCGGACGAGGACATCTGGCTCATGGGTGTCGCGGTCGAGATCGGAGACGACGGGCTCGCTCGTGGGATCGAGCAGATTCTCGTCCCCACCTCCGCTTAGCGGCACCGTCCCGGCTGCCAGCAGCGCGATCAGCAGGAACGGCAAGAACCAGGGGATGTAGAGATAGAACCAATGGTCGACGGTGAGCTCCATGCCGATCATCACCGCGGCACCGAGGGCAGCGACGGTGACGTGGTCGCGGCGGCGCGGCCGGAACGCAACGAGCACCGCCAGGCCGACAACGGCGATCTTCACGACCGTCTGCAGCCAGCCGAGCGAGGGGGCCTGGCCCCAGATGCTGAAGGGCGAATCGCGGCCGCCCTGCTCGGCGATCGTCCGGTGCCAGAAGGTCGAGAGGCCGGGATCCTGGAGGGCCTGGAAGCAGACCACCAGGACCGTGATCGCGAAGGCGATCGTGAACGGGACGATCACGCGTGCGTATCGGCGAACGGGTCCTGTCGCCGAATTTGACGCACGCGCGCTTCCGCGCGCGGGCGAATCAAATTCGGCGCCACCCGTTCGAGATACGGATCGGCTCTCCGTTGCGCCGTAGGTTGCGAACAGAGGGCCCAAAGCCAAGGGGGCGAATTTCGTCATCGAGGTGAGCCCGAGAGTCACGCCGCGGGAAATCGGCGAGGTCAGGCATAAGAGGGTGGCGGCCAGTCCGAGCGACACCAGGGCGTCGTTCGTGTTCGACTCGAGCGCGAACGCCGTGTACGGACAGGCGGCCCAGGCAAAGCAGAGCAGGATGCCGAGGTCCGTCCCCTTGCGCCCCCGACGGATCCTGCGGCCGAGCAGGAACAGCGCGGCCATGGTGCCGAGGTCGAAGAAGATCGAAGCAGCGTGGGCGGCGGGCAGATCGTCCCAGGTGCCGCTCCAGGGAAAGACCTGCTCGAAGGGAACGTACGCGTAGTAGGCAACGGGCCCGTAGGTGTCCCCGGACTGGTCGTCCGAGGGGAAGTTGCCGTAGATCGGCTTCTGGTCGGCGATCCGATCGGCGCCGATCACGCCCGAGTAGCCGACGTCGACCACGTTCGAGTCGACCACGTTGAGCGTGATCCTGCCGGCGATCAGCACGACCGTCACGACCGCGATCACCGAGATCGGAATCGACGGCCTCAGACCGGATCCCTGCGCTCGTCGGAACCCGAGCCACAGCCCTCGGGCGAGCAGGTAGAGCAGCGGCGGGTAGGCGAGTGGGACCGAGACCCCGATGTTGCCCTTGTTGAAGAAGTAGTGCGAGAGCCCGAAGCCCGCGACGATCACGAGCAGGTCGAGGTGCGCGAGGCGGAAAGGGCGGCGCCAATCGAGCAGCCCGAGGACGAAGATCGCGCAGAGCGGGAGCCAGATGTACGGCGCGTTGATCGCACGCCCGAAGGCGCCCGGGTATCCGCGGGCCATCCGCCAGGCGACCTGATAGCCGGTCCAGGACTCGAGGATGTTGCCCCCATTCGGGTCGATCACCACCTGCACGACCTCGTTGCCGCCGGTGAAGAACCCGACCTCCCAGAGACCGGTGGATTGATTGCGGCTTGCCGAGGGGCTCAGGTCGTGATGGGCCCTCTGCGCCGCGATCGCGTTCGGGTCCGTCTTGGCGATCTCGATCGCCTTCGTCTGATTGATCCGCGGGACGTCCGCCCCCGCGGATTGCGGCAGCAGCAGTGCACCGATCACGAATGCAGCGATGCACGGCTTCGCGATCAGGCGGGGGCGCATGCGGCCGCCCAGGATAAGTCGCTTCGCCCTTCGCCCTTCGCTCCGAAGTGCGGCCGGCTTGCGCCCCCTAGGCGAACGTCCACAGCTTGTTGCCGACGAAGTTGAAGGGCATCGCAATCGCCACCGCGATCGCCTGCGAGGGGATGTCGCCCATCCCGCTGCGGACGAGGAGCTCGAGCACCACGAGATTGATGACCAGCGCGAGGACGCTGACGGTGAAGAAGCGCGCGGCCTGGAATCCCGCGTGCCCATGCTTGGCGTCGAAGGTCCAATGCCGGTTCCACCAGAAATTGTTCATGACGGCGACGCCGAAAGCGAGGATCGCGGCGGCGATGTGGTGCACGTTCAGTGGGCCGACGAGGACCGCGAAGACCGCGAGGTTGACGATGTAACCCGACGCCCCGACAAGGCCGAACTGGAGCAGCTGAACCCAATTGCCGCGCTTGAGGGTGCCGCGGCCGATCCGTTTGGCGGTCTGGACGGGGGTCATCCTCGAGGCCCTCCGCCATTCACCCCGAAGTGCTCGAGGATCACCGGCGCCAGATCCCGCAAGGCCCATTGCGGCCGCTTGTGGGGGCGCTTCGGTCCACAGCCGACGAATACGGCCGGGGCCAGCGAATCCCCGCGCCCGAGAGAGCCGTGGCTGCCGCCGCCCGCGTGGCTGATCCCGCCCCAGTCGACGCACTCATGGCCCTCGGTCGCCGAGATCAGGATGTCCCCGGCGTGCGGGGAGACCAGCGCCGACCAGAGCCGAGCGAGCGCGTCGGGGTACTGATCGGACTCGAACCGTCCGCGGGTGATGTCCGCCTCCAGCGCCTCGGGCTCCCCGCTCACCGACCAGTGGTTCCCGCGCAGGTCCCGAAGCTGACCCCCGGGGCGAAAGCGGAACTCGCGGCCGTCGCGCTCGACGACGGCCTCGACGTGATCATGGTCGGCGAGGCCCACCCCGGTCCGGAGAACCGGCGACCCGTCCTCGCCTGCCAGCCAGGTGATCAGGTCGACACCGGTGAGCTCCCGGAGCCTCTTCCGGGCTCGCTCGTGGGTGCCGGGATGACGACGGCCGGTGTCAAGGATGTAGACGGCGGCGGCACGCGAGGTGGGGCTGACGGCAATTTCCGCATCCTCAGGCCTGTCGGCGTTCGGCTGCAGCACGGCCCAGTCCTCCGCGAGCTCGTCTGCCAGCGGCAAGGCGTGCTCCACGGCGGTCTGAGCGTGATCCGCGGTGAGCAGCACGGCGTGCTCCTCCAGGAAGGCGTCCAGCCCGCCGCCCGCATCGACGAGACGGGTGAACATCGCGTCCGCCTTGGCGATCGAGTCGACGGTGGCGTGGGGGCCGTGCCGGTGGGAGTGAAAGTCGTTGTCGGGCAGGCTGAACAGCAGGAAGTCGTAGGCACCTTCCTCGACCAGCGACTCGGCGACACAGGCCGAGTACTCGTCACGCGTGCCGGGCCGCGTGAAGGACGGCCCGCAACCGGTCGGGCGGCTGGCGTAGAGGTCGCCGTAGAAGAACTCATCGGGACCCCAGACCGCATGGCGGAAGTTGGCCGCCGCAGCGGCTCGGCGAACCAGGCCCTCGAGGCCCAGCTGATGACGGTGACGTCCTCGGTAGATCAGGAACGGGGTCGCCGCGGTGCGAATGCCGGCGTCTCCGAGCCGCTCGAAGACCGTCTGCGCCTCCCAGCTCAGATGGTCGAGGTTCATGTTGTAGACGAGGTCGTACATCGCCCGAAACAGCCCAAAGGTCCGGGTCGCCTCGAAGGAGGAGCCGTACTCGATGTAGCGGCGCTCGAGCCGGTGGTACCAGTTCATCCCCATCACCCAGTGGCCCGCCGGGCCGGTGCCGGTCATCATCTCGGAGCTGGCCACCGGGGTGACCGAGGGAAAGCTCGAGACCACGTCGGTGACCATCTGGCCCCTCTCGACCAGGGCGCCGAACGTCGGGGCGACGCCCTCGTCGATCGCGCGAAGCAGCATCTCGGGGTGCATCGCATCGACTACGACGAGGACGAGCTTCCGTGGCACGGCTAGACGCTGGATCGAATTGTCGGATTCATCTAGCGCAGAACCCGGAGGCCCTCGTGTTTGCGCTCGGCCTGGCGGCGGCGGGAGATCCAGAGCCAGAGAAGTGCAACCAGGACGATCAGCGAAAAGGGCTTGAAGACCAGGCTGACGGCGGCGACGATCACAGCCGCCAGAACGACGATCGCTGTCACCCCGCTGGACGCCTGCACTTCGGCTCCGGTCATCCCGCTCTGCTGACGGCGGGCCGCTCCGGAGGCCACGTCGCTTGCGACCACCGCGGCGAGCCCAGCGCCGATGATCCCGACCGGCAGAGCCGGCCAAAGCGCCTCATCGGCGCCGTTGAGCGCGGCTCCGCACGCCAGGACGCCGAGCGGCGCGGCACCCACCACCGCGCCCCAGCTGGGCATGATCGGCGGGAAGACGACTCCGAGGATGAGCCCGACAGCGATGGCGAGACCCAGCCCCTGGCAGGTGGCGAGGAGCATGATCGGGGCGGGAGGCTACATGGCACACCGCGGCCGAACCTACGCCACACTGTTCGCGATGACCGACCCATCCGAGCAGGCCGGACAGCACGACAGTGCGGGCGAGCGGCCGCGCCGGCGCCGCGCGCACACCAGGTCGCGCGACCTGGAGCGCTACGCGGGACTTTTCGCGCGCCGGACCCAGGTCATGCGCTCCTCGGCGATGCGGGACCTGATGGCGATCACCGCCCGTCCGGAGGTGATCTCGCTGGCCGGGGGACTTCCAGACACCTCGACCTTCCCCTCAGACAGCTTCGCCGCCCAGATGACCCGGATCGCGAACGAATCATCCGCGGAGGCGCTGCAGTACGGGCCCACCGAGGGCTTCGAGGAGACCAAGGAGTGCATCCTCCAGGTCATGGGGGCCGAGGGGATGGCGCCCGACCCGGAGGACCTGATCGTCACCACTGGCGGTCAGCAGGCGATCGACCTGGTCGCGAAGACACTGGTCAACCCCGGCGACCCCGTGATCTGCGAGGCGCCGACCTATCCGGGCGCAGTGCCGACCTTCTGCAGCTACGAGGCCGAGGTTCATCAGGTGAGGACAGACCGCGACGGCATGCGTATCGATGAGCTGGAGGAGCTTCTGGCCACCTCTCCGCCGCCGGACGCCGCCCGAAGTTCATCTACTCCGTGCCGAGCTTTCAGAACCCTGCCGGGGTGACGATGTCGGAGGAGCGCCGGCGACGCCTGGTGGAGCTGGCGCGGGAGCACGAGGTCCTGATCTGCGAGGACAACCCCTACGGCCTGCTCCGCTACGAGGGCGAGGAGCAGCCGACTCTGTACAGCCTCGACGGCGGCGACTACGTCCTCTATATCGGGACCCTTTCGAAGATCCTCTCCCCGGGCATCCGGATCGGCTGGGTCGCCGCGCCCCCGCCGGTGCTGGAGAAGATCGGGCTCGGCAAGCAGGCCGCTGACCTCTGCACCTCCACCCTGACCCAGTACTTCGTCCGGGAGTACTTCGCGGAGGGCAGTTGGCGCTCCTACATCGACGATCTGGTCGAGATCTATCGCGGCCGTCGCGACGCGATGCTCGACGCGCTCGAGCGCCACTTCCCGGAGCAGGCGGAGTGGACCCATCCTGAGGGCGGCCTGTTCATCTGGGCCACGCTGCCCGACTACATCGACACCACCGACCTCCTCGCCAAGGCGCTTCGCGAGGAGGTCGCCTTCGTCCCCGGACGAGCCGCCTATGTGGACGGCCGAGGAGGTTCCTCGATGCGCCTCAACTTCTCCGCCTCACCCGAGGACGTGCTGCGCGAGGGCATCCGGCGAATCGGGGGCGTCATCTCCGAGCAGGTCGCGCTCTACGAGACGATCACCGGTGAGCACAGGACACATCTGCCCGGGCCGGGCGATGACCCGAGTGGCGACGAACCGGGTGGCGGCGAGGTGGTCCCCATGAGGCGGCCCGGGCGGCCATGAGGGTCGCCGTCCTGCGGGGAGGCAGCTCCCTCGAGCATGTCGTCTCGCTGCGCTCCGCCGCCAGGGTCGAGGACGCCCTCCGGGAGCTGGAGCACGAGCCGATCGGCATCGACGTCGGCCGGGACCTGGTGCAGCGGCTACGGAGCGAGCGACCGGACGTCGTCTTCATCGCGCTGCACGGCCCGGGCGGAGAGGATGGCACCGTGCAGGAGCTGCTCGAGATTCTCGATCTCCCCTACACGGGACCCGGGGTCGCCGCCTGCGCACTCTGCATGGACAAGATCGCGGCCAAGCACGAGATGCGTGCCGCCGAGCTGCCGACGCCCGACTGGGCAGCTTTCAACGCCACGGCCTTCCGGGAGCTCGGCGCCGCGGACACGCTGGAGGAGATCGAAGGGCGCCTTGGCTTCCCGCTCGTCATCAAGCCGGCGAGCCAGGGCTCCTCGCTGGGCGTCGAGTTCGCGTCATCCCGCGACGCGGTACCGGAGGCGCTGGTCGCAGCCTTCAGCTATGACGACCGTGTTCTGCTCGAGCGCTACATCAAGGGCAGGGAGCTCGCCGTCAGCGTCCTCGCCGATCAGGCCCTCCCGGTGGTCGAGGCCATCCCCCGCGAGGAGGATTTCTTCAACTTCGAGGCCCGCTACGAGATCGGGCGCACCGAGTACGTCTGCCCGGCCGACCTGGCTGACGAGGACACCCGGCTGGTCCAGGAGCTCGCGGCCAGAACCTACGAGACCCTGGGCTGCACGGGCTTCGCCCGCGTCGACCTGATCCTGGGCGACGACGGCCCGCAGGTTCTCGAGGTGAACGCGATCCCCGGCCTCACGGACACCAGTCTCTTCCCCATGGCTGCCGAGGCAGCAGGCATCGACTTCGCCCAGCTGGTCGCACGGATCCTGGCGACGCCGCGGACACGGCCGGCGAGCGAGGCGACTCTTCCGGCCTAACCGCTTTCTCTTATTCCTCGCCCTGGGCGAAGTCCTCGGGCGTGACGTTGTCGAGGAAGTCCTTGAACTTCTCGACGACCTGCTCCGTGTCCTCGACCTCCTCGCCCTCGAACTCGATCGCGGACTCCTCGATCACATCGTCGGCGGCGAAGATGGGCGCCGACGTTCGGACCGCGAGGGCGAGCGCGTCGGAGGGACGCGAGTCGATCTCCATCTCGGAGCCGTTCATCGAGATCGTGATCGACGCGAAGAAGGTGTTGTCGCGGAGCTCGGTCACCGAGACCTTCTCGCACTTCGCCTCCATCTGATCGAGCACGTCGGAGAGCAGATCGTGGGTCATCGGCCGCGGCGTCGAGGCGCCCTGGAGCTTCATCAGGATCGCAGCCGCCTCCGGGTGGCCGATCCAGATGGGCAGGAACTTGTTGCCATCCACGGTCTTCAGCAAGACGATCGGCTGCTTGCCGACCATGTCGAAGCTCACTCCGTAGATGGTCATTCGCTGCACTCAGGTCTCCTCGGGCGTCCGCAGGAAGTATAGGAGCGGCCCGAAGCGCGCCAGAGGCCTGATCCACCGCGGTCATCCCCGCCGTACCATCAGGGTGATGTCGACCCCCTGCCGGCAGCAGGCCTTCATCAACGCTCCACTCGAAACCGTCTGGGATCTCGCCTCCGACCCGGACCGCCAGACCGAATGGTGGCCGGACACCATCACCTTCGAGTGCATCGACGGCGATTTCGAACAGGGCTGCCACGTCCGGAACGTCCAGAAGCGGCCCTGGCCGATGTCGGATTTGGAAACCACCTTGGAGGTCGACCGGATGGTTCCCGGCAAGGAGCTCACGATCCGCTGCATGGACACCGGGACCTACACCCGGTCGGTCCTGACCGAGGGACAGGGCGGCACCTTCGTCGAGATGGAGGCGGGGAACGACCCGACCAACCTCAACGTGCGGATGCAGGTCGCCGTCGTCGGGAACCGTCTCTTCCGCCGCTGGGTCGAGCACGCACTCAAGAGGCTGCAGAGCGCGGCGGAGACGACCCCCGCCAACCGCTGAGGTGGCGGCTTGGACCTGGTCCCCTAATCGATGACGACGTCGGCTGCGGGTAAACGTCTGGGAACTGCCACTCGCCTGAATATGCCGGTTGTTTCGCCAACGTGCCCCGGCTAGAGTGCGCCACCAGGCCAGGTGCACGACCGATGGCGACTGTTGAGTTAACGGAGAAGATCGAGATCCTGAGGGAGAAGAGCTCGGTCGCCGGCTTGGTTCCCGGTTGGGCTCGCCTTGCTTCCGAATCGGGGACGACTCCGACGCAGGACGCGAACTGGTCGATCGCAGGCGCCGAGTCCGTGGATGCCGGTCGACCGCTCTCGATCGTGGTCGTCGGCGACGTCGAGCGACCGCGGGCCGTGGCGCCACTCGTTCGCCGGGGGGCCCAGTTCGAGCTGCTCGGCGCCGAGATGCTGCGCGAACCCACCGAATTGCTGGCCGAGGACGACGACGCGCTGCGAGAGCTCGCAAAGGGCATCGCCTCCCTGCGAACACCCGTCCTGTTGCATCGGCTTCCCGCCGCCTCCCCGTCGATCCGAGCCCTGAAGCACGCCTTCCGCCCGTTCGGGTTCGTCGTGGCGCGCGATTCCTACGGGCACGGCGTGATCTGGCTGAGCGACGAGTGGACACAACCCGAGGGGCGGCTCAGCAAGCGACGGGCGAGCGACCTGCGTAGGGCACGGCGACGCGCCGAAGGCCACGGCGAAGTCGAGGTGGAGCTCCTCACCCCCGCGGTGGGTGACGTCGACGGCCTGCTCGACGAGGCCTTCGCGATCGAGGCCCGGAGCTGGAAGGGACGCGAGGGGACGGCCCTCGCGCGTCGACACCGAGCGCGGCGACTTCTATCGGGGCTACTGCAGCTCGGCTGCCGAGCGCGAGGACCTGCGGATCGCCTTCCTGCGGATCGGCAGCACGCGAGTCGCAATGCAGGTGGAGTCGAATGGGGCTCGCGGCTGTGGCTGCTCAAGATCGGCCACGACGAATCGGCGAATCGATGCTCGCCCGGCATGTTGCTGCTGCTCGAGGTGGTGCGCGCCGCCGCGACGGAAGGTCTCGAGGCCGTGCAGCTGTTCGGCGGGATCGAGCCATGGACCTCCATGTGGACGGAGGACGTGGACGAGTGCGCCACGGTGGCCGCCTATCCGCCCGGGCCGGGCTCACTCTCCGCCGCCCTGGGGCACATCGGAGCCGCGGCTCACTCGCGCCGCGAGGGGCGTCGCCGCAGCTGATGAAGTTCTCCGCCGTCCGGCGCAGGGCGGCGCGACGCTTCATGGCGGGCCCCGAGCTGGAGGACGCTCTGCGTCGCGAGGAGGAGCTGCGCGGTCGTGGGCTGAAGACTGTGCTCGGGTACTGGAACGGGGGCGATGAGGACCCGGACGCGGTCGCCGCCACCTACCAGGCTGCCGTCAACGCTCTCTCGGAGCGACCCGACGTCCAGTATTCATGCAAGGTGCCGGCGCTGGGGTTCGACCCGGGCCGCATCGAGGCGCTGGCCGAGAGCACTCACCGGGCGGGGGTGCCGCTTCACTTCGATTCTCTTGGCCCGGACGTCGCAGATGCGGTGCTGGAGGCGGCCGTCGCCGCACGGGCGGGCCTGACGCTGCCCGGCCGCTGGTCTCGAAGCCCGGCCGATGCCGAGAAGTTGGCGTCGAGCGACCTGCCGGTCCGCGTGATCAAGGGGCAGTGGCCGGATCCGGTTACGCCGCGGCGGGACCCGCGCGAGGGCTTCCTGGCCGTGGTCGACCGGCTGGCTGGCCGGACCGCTCCAGTCGAAGTTGCGACCCACGACGGCCCCCTGGCCGCCGAGGCGCTGCGGGTGCTGCGCGGAGCCGGGACGCCGTGCGAGTTGCAGCTGCTGCTCGGACTGCCCAAGGACGGATCCCTCGCCGCCGCCCGCGAGGCCGGGGTCGACACACGCGTCTTCGTCTCCTACGGCGTGCCCTACCTGCCCTACGGGTTGCGAGGGGTCCTGCGGCACCCCTCGTTCGTCCTGCGGTTGTGCGCCGGCCTGCTCCGAGCCTCGACCCCAAAGGCCTTCTAGGGGCAACGAGATGGGCGATCCTGGACTCGAACCAGGGACCTCTTCCTTATCAGAGGAGCGCGGCTGGTGGTCGTTTGCAGGATCGTCTGCCGATCCCTGCGCAAATCAGCCGCTTCCTCGGCTCGGCCTAGGGGGTCTGATGGGTCCGCTGGCGGCGGCCGAGACTTCCAGCACGCTTCCATTTCAGTGCTCAGGGCACCTTCGACCTAAGTGTGATCGTCGAAGGCGCCGCTTTTCGTCCAATGCGGCACTCTCGGGCGGTGGCCACCAATTTGGACTTTGCGTTCCATATGCGCCTAGGGATCAGCTCACCGCCTTCTTCACGAGCCCGGCGATCCTCTTCTCGTCGGCGGCCGTCAGCTCCTTCAGCGCGAAGTCGGTCGGCCACATCTGGCCGTCGTCGAGGTTCGCCTTGTCACTGAAGCCGAGCGTCGCGTACCTCGACTTGAACTTGTGCGCGCTCTTGTAGAAGCAGACGACCTTGTCGTCCTTCGCGTACGCGGGCATCCCGTACCAGGTTCTCGGCGAGAGGTCCGGCGCGGTGGCGGTGACGATCTCGTGGATCCGCTCGGCCATCGCGCGGTCGGATGCCGGCATCTCGGCGATCTTCGCGAGCACGTCGCGCTCCTCCGTCCGCCTTGCGCCGCGGCGTCGCCTTCAGCTCTCGGGCGCGCTCCCGCATGGCAGCGCGTTCCTCAGCCGTGAATCCGGCAGACGCTTTCTTGCTTGCGGTGGTGCGCTTAGGCGACTTCCTCTCGTTCTTCGTCGGGCTCATGGCTACTCCTGAAGTCGTGGGGTCATATCGACCCGATGTTTACAGTCATCTTCGAGACGAACGGCGATCCCCGAAGTGGACAGGGGGGCTCCTGCTTTCCATGCAAAGCAGGACTACCGCTTCTCGTCCAAAGCACTACTCGGAGAGCCCGGCGGCTTCGAGGGCTTCGGCTCGCTCCTGGAACATCCGAAGGTGCGTGATCTGACCGTTTTCGACCGTGTACACAAACGCACTCCTCGCGATCACCTCCATCCCGTCTCGTCCCCGCATGCGGGCGGTGTTCGGAACCACGACCTCGGAGCCCGCCTGGGTGAACGCGTGCGCTTCAATCTCGACTCTCTCGAACATCGACCAGAACTCATTCCGGAAGCTCTCTACCTCCTCACGACCGCGATAGACACCCTTGAGCGGTCCTCTAGAACGCGACCAGTCGACCTCCGCATCGGATCGCCACAAGGCCCGCTCCATCGCCAGGTCCCGCCGGTTCCCGGCTTCGATCGACTTCCGGACAACCTCGACGTTCTCCTCCGACATCGCCCAGGCAGTATCTCGCGGGCAGGGCGTGGACCTCTAAATGTCCCTCGCGCAGAACGGCAGCGACTTCTTGATGTACGGGGGGCGTACGGGATAGCGACACGGGGTCGCCGAGTAGGGCACCGGCCCACCGCTGGTGCAGTTGTGCATCCCGAAGATGGGGTACTCCCAGTCGAGGATCGACACCGAGCCCTCCACCCGCGGCGGTTTGTTCGCTTTCCTCTGGAGCACCTTGCCCGTCCCGGTGCCGCTCGTGCGCCCCGGAGCGCCGCCGGTGATCGAGGTCGGGATCTCATACGAGTAGGAGTAGGTGAAGCTTCCCTTCCTAAGCTTGATGAAGATGTTGGGGTTCGGCGTCCCAAAGGACGTAGGACCCCCGCTTGGCGCCGACGGTGTGGAGGAAGGCGGATTGCAGCTGACCGGAACCGCGGCGTCATAAAGGGCAAGGCGCGGCGTGTAGCGCCCATGCCGCTGCTTGTTCTTGTAGAAGATGCTCACCTGGATCCTCATCTGCCCTTGCGGGCCGAGGTCCTGGAAGTCGTATCTGCGAGTAGCGCCCTGGGCGTTGGGGGCGACGAGGGCCGCTCCGATCAGGGCGGCAAGTGCGATGGTCAGTGCACGCTTCATCCGCTCTTCGTGAAAGCAAACACCCGCTCTCCGTGGAAGTAGCGCCGGATTATGGTGCGCCGGATCGCGGCGTTGCGAGTAGCACTGAGGACTACTGCTTTCCATGCAAAGCGGCGGTTCTCGTCCAAAGCGGCCGTCGCCTACTCCGACAGCCCGGCGGCCCTACGACCCTGCTGCTGACACCTAGCCCTCAGGCAGGCACCTTCGCCGAGGCAATCATCTCACGGACGTCAGCCGCCGGCGCCGAGTAGGCGTCGCCGAGGGCGGACTCGACCGCGCTCATGTACTCCTCGGCCCAGGCCGGGAAGTCGTAGTCGATTGTGCGCAGGAACTCGAGAGACGCAGCGAGGCGGATGTCGGCGATCGAGGGCGAATCGCCGCCGATGAACTTGCGGCCGTCCAGGAAGTGAGTGTGAATCGCCTCCAGCGGCCCCGCGATCGCGTTGGCCGCGTCCCGCGCCGACTTCGCCTTCACCTCGTCGTCGGCCTCCGACGTAGCCGTCTCACCCGGGTACTGCGGAAAACCGAGAGTCGGATACGTCGCGCGAAGGATCAGGGGATAGAGCGTGCCGACCACGTAGAACATCGCGCTGTCCTGCATCGCACGCTCGGCAGGGTCCGTGGGATAGAACTGATTGAGCCCATCGCGGTTACAGAGGTACTGCATGATCGCGCAGCTCTCCCAGAGCGACCCCTTGGGCAGCCCCTCGTACTCGAGCGTCGGGGTGAGGTCGGCCGGGGACTTGGCAAGGAACTCGTCCGTGCCTTTCTTACCCCACATCTCGACCTCTTCGAAGTCGTGCCCGCTCGCCCTCATCAGCACGCGTACGGGCAGGTTGTTGACGCTCACTGACAGGATGCTCAGCGTGTGGTCAGCCATCTGATCTCTCCTTGACCTTGTGGGGGTGCTTTGGCGACCGGTGCTCGGACGCGAGTCTCTCAGAATCCGCTGGCACCAGCCACTTTGAGCCGCTGCCGAGGGGTCAGTCGGCCCAGAGCTCCGAATAGCGCGCTTTTTTCCATGCAAAGCGGCGCTTCTCGTCCTAAGCGATACTCGCCGGAAGTGCCGTCACCCCTCGACACCGTCTCCCATCTGACGAGCTTCGCCCGTTTCGTCGCCCGGCGAAGCGCGCGTGAGGAGCGAGACGGCTCGACGATGGCCGAGCTTGCGCGGGTGGACGTCTCTTGGCCCAGCGGGCTGGATATCGAGTGGCTTGGCACCGCCGGATATCGGATGACCTACCAGGGGTCGACCCTGCTGATCGACCCGTACCTATCGCGCGTCCCGCTGCGGGCCGTGTTCTCGCGGAATCCGGTCGCCGTGGATCGCGCGCTGCACGAGTGCTACCTGCCCGCCGCCGGAGTGGGTGATGTCGTTGGGGTCCTGGTCGGCCACACGCATTTCGATCACGCGATCGATGTACCGGCGCTCTGCACGCGCTTCGATGCTCGGGCGTATGGCTCTGGTTCGCTCGCCCATCTCATGCGGCTGCACGGCCAGCCATCCGTAGAGGTTGAGGTGCGGCGCCCGTACGAGCTTGGACCGTTCACGGTGACCTTCTTCCCGTCGCTGCATTCCAAGCTGGTGCTCGGCTATCGCGTTCCCTTTGACGGGGCGCTGACCTGCGACCACCTCGATGGCTTATGCCCTTCGGCGTACAAATGCGGAGAGATCTACGGCATCCGGATAGAGGTAGCCGGGTTCACCGTCTACCACCAAGGCAGCGCCAACCTCATCGACGATGAGGTGCCATCCGGGGGCGCAGACGTCTTCCTCGCCGGTATCGCCGGACGCAGCTTCACCGAGAGCTACTGGGCCAGGATCCTGCCCCGCCTCGATCCCGCCTATGTGGTCGCCGGGCACTACGACGACTTCTTTCGCCCGCTGTCATCTCCGGTCGGCTTCACCACCAACGTCAACCTCACGGCGGTCCCTGACGAGATCGCCGCCGTCACCCGAGACGTCACCGTCGCGACCCTGCCCCTTCCTGCACCTCCGAAAGACGAATAGACCTGCGCAGCCTTCGTCGCTCATGTCGCTTCCCATGCAAAGCGCCGCTTCTCGTCCAAAGCAGGTGTCATCGGCATATGGTTTTCCGCGCCACTATGCGGCAAGGAGAGCCGGCGTCAGCAGGTGCCTGCGTTGAGGCACAGCTTCTACCGGCTCAATGACAAGGAGGTAGAGATGAAGCGGGTAATCGCACTCGCGCTATTGGGGTCCGCCGCGGTGCTCGCGGTCGCGGTGAATACGAGCGCTGGCCATGGCAAGGGCCATCACGGCGGGGGTCACACGATCGCGGTGGTCGAACATGCGACCACCGATGCCGTCACCAACGGAGAGGCGGGAGACGCCGCCGGGAACATCCTCACGTTCGCGAACGACGTCTACGACGCGGCCGATACGCACAGGGTCGGTAGCGACCAGGGATATTGCGTACGCACAGTCGCGGGCCAGTCCTGGGAATGCAACTGGACTACTTCCCTGCCATCAGGGCAGATCACGGTCGAGGGCCCATTCTCCGACACGGGAAACACCGTCCTCGCGATAACCGGAGGCACCGGCGCGTACCGGAACGCCCGCGGTCAGATGGAGCTCAAGTACCACAACCCCGCAGGAACGGAGTTCGACTTCATCTTCCATCTAATCGGCTAGGAGTCATAGGCGCCGGGCTCATTCGGCAAGAGGGGGCCTAGCGCCCGTCGGATCCGGACTGGCACCACCGCTTTCCATGCAAAGCGGCACTTCCGCTATCCGTCACAGAGCCGGATCAGCCTTTGGGCGGCTGGGCTTCAGCAGGCTTCCGTATTCCTCGACCATCCGAGAGCGCCGCATGGCCCGGCGTCGGCCATCCGCAATCTCCCGCACGTACACAGGGCGGGTCACATTCGCGTCCTTGTGACCCAACAGGAACGCAACCTCGTCAATGGACTCCCCGGCAAGCAGAGCACTGGTCGCAGCTGTGTGCCTGAACTAGTGCATCTACGGCAGGGAGCCACCCAGCGGCGGAATCAGCTTCCCCTTCTCATCCCGCTGATGGAGCGCGGGAAAAGTTGGCTCTCCATTGAGCTTGATGGCCTTCCGCTGCGCCACCCTCAGAGCACGGCCAACGTTCCGCTGAGAGAGAGGTCGCCCGGTGCGGGTCGCAAACACGAAATAATCAAAGCTGCTGTGGAGGCTCCGCAGGTTGTGGGCCATGAGCAACAAGGCAAGTCCCCTCGGGATTGGGACCGTTCGAGCCGAGCCGTCTGTCTTGCCGGGCCTTCGGTTGCCCTTCCGGTCCAGCTGGAACGCAAACTCAATCTCGGCCTCATCGGGATCATCGAGCCGCACGTCTCCCCAAGTCAGCCCACAGATCTCTGAGACGCGGGCGCCGGTCAAGGCCGCCACCGTGAACAGCGTCTTGAATGGCTCATGCGCTGCCTCAATCGTCTGCTCTAGCTGCTGCCCCTCAAAGATCGGCCTCCGGGGAATGCGTTGATCGCCAAGGCCGCCGACGAGTATGGCGCGTGTGCCGGCCGCTTCCCCGTGCGTGTTGGAATTAGCTCGTTACCAGCTCCATGACTTAGCTGCTTAGCTAGCGTCGCGATCTGTGCTTGGGTGAGGGTCGCAGCAAGTTGTCAGCAAACCGCTGGGTGTGTGTTCCTCCCACAAATCGGTCGGTGACCTCGGGTCGGAGGGTGGCGCGAAGGCACTCAGTGAGTCACCTCCTCGCCAACTCAACGGTCCCGGACATCTCGGAAGAAGCCTAGTTCTCAATCGTGGCCTGCCGACCCGACTCGGAGGGAGGAAACGCCGGATAGGGGCAGACGCACGTGGAGTCACTCGCGACCTTCGTGCTCAGAAGCCACTGGAAGCAGCCCGAGATCCTCGAGGCTCTTGCCTGGTACGCCAAGGCCTACGGAATGACGGTATTCACTCAGGTGCCAGATACCGGACCAGGGTTGGACGCATAGGGACGCCGGTCGGCGACGACGCCCTGCGTGTGGACGGCATCGACGGCGCCAAGTCGGTCGCTGGGTCACCGTGTGCTGAAAGAAGCAACTCTGAGAAGGCCGTCGTGGGAGCGAGGTTGCGCCGATGGTTGCCCACTCGCTAATGAGAGGCTTCCATAACGCTTCCATAGGGCCGATTTGGGCCGGAAGGGGCGCGTGGGAAGTGCACCGAATCCCAGTTATAGAGCTATGGGCGATCCTGGACTCGAACCAGGGACCTCTTCCTTATCAGAGAAGCGCTCTAACCGACTGAGCTAATCGCCCGCGATCGGCGATTCTAGCTCTCGGATCAGGGGCGCTTGCGAAGCCGGCGGGCGAGGGATTCCAGCTCGCCGACGTCCTCGAAGCTGAGCTCGGCCTTGAGCCCCTTCCCGGCGCGGCGCACCCGAACGTCCTGGCCGAGGGCAGAGCCGAGCAGGTCCTCCGCCTCGGCCATGGCGGCGCGCTCCTCTGAGGAGATGCGCCCCCCGGTGCTCGCCCTCCTCCGCCGAGGCCCCGCACCGGCGTGGCGTTCCGTGTCACGAACCGACCAGCTCGCCGCGGCAGCCTCCTTGGCGAGCCGTGTGCGCTTGTCCTGATCGGAGACCTGGAGGATCGCCCGGCCGTGCCCCTCGGTCAGGTCACCGCGCTCGAGGAGCGTCAGCACGGCGTCGGGCAAATCGAGCAGGCGGATCAGGTTTGAGATCGCGGCGCGGCTGCGCCCGACGCGGCGAGCGAGCTCCTCCTTCGAGATGCCGAGATCGTCGACCAGCGAGGCGCAGGCGCGAGCCTCCTCCACCGGGTTGAGGTCCTCGCGGACCATGTTCTCGATCAGCGCGGCCTGCAGCCGCTCATCCTCCGGCGAGCTCCGGATCACAGCTGGGACGCGGTCTATCCCCGCCTTCTGTGCGGCGCGCCAGCGGCGCTCGCCCGCGACCAGCTCATAACGGCCGTCTTCGATCGGCCGGACTATCAGGGGTTGGAGCAGCCCGACCGACCCGATCGAGCCGGCCAGGGCGTCGAGGGCCGAGGAATCGAACTTGGCGCGTGGCTGGTCGGGGTTCGGCTCGATCTGCGTGACGTCGAGCTCACGCAGTTCCGGGCCGCCGGCCGAGCTCTCAGGAAGGATCGCCGCCAGCCCCCTCCCCATGCCGCGCTTGCGTTCAGCCATCGGTCACCCCAAGGGCGAGCACCTCGTCGGCCAGGGCCCGGTAGGCCCTCGATCCCGTGGACTTCGGGTCATGCTCGGAGACGGGGATGCCATAGCTCGGCGCCTCGGCGATCCGCACACTTCGCGGAACAACGGTCTTGAAGACCCTCGCGGGCAGATGCTCGCGCAGCTCCCTCTCCACGTCCTTGGAGAGGCGGGTGCGATCGTCGTGCATCGTGATCAGGACACCGGCCATCTCCAGCTCCGGATTGAGCTCCCGCCGAATCAGCTTCAGGGTGTCCAGGAACTGCACCAGACCCTCGAGCGCCAGGTACTCGGCCTGGACAGGGACGATCACGCGGTCGGCGGCAACCAGCGCGTTCACGGCGACCGGCCCCAGCGATGGCGGGCAGTCGAGCAGGGTGTAGGCGAAGCGGGAGCGAACCGGCCCGAGACCGTCGCGGAGCCGGGTCTCGTACCCGTCGAACCGGGGCAGCTCGACGGCGGCTCCCGCGAGGTCCACATGCGCGGGAACTATCCACAGGTTGTCGGAGCCCGCCGGCCGGGCCGCCTCGGCCACTGAGACGTCTCCCGTCAGGCAATCGTAGGAGGAGGGCGTCGAGTCCTTGGGCAGCCCCAGCGCGACCGTCGCGTTGCACTGGGCGTCGAGGTCGACGA
This sequence comes from uncultured Solirubrobacterales bacterium, assembly GCA_963740995.1. Taxonomy (GTDB): domain Bacteria; phylum Actinomycetota; class Thermoleophilia; order Solirubrobacterales; family 70-9; genus DASUPK01. Next base: position 8,755 of record CAVUGL010000002.1, on the reverse strand, counting down.
CCAGCGTCTGACGGCCGTCGGCGGCGACGCAGGCGCCCATGTTGACGGCGGTGGTCGTCTTGCCGACGCCGCCCTTCTGGTTCGCGATCGCGTAAACAGTGCCCATGATTTGGTTCGGGTTAGTGCTGTTCGGACCCGAACGGCCGCTTGGCTGCCAGACCGGGACGCCGCGGCAGCTCGTTCGGAGTCGGTCCATTCTTGCGAAGGAGGTGGATGTGTCTGTCGCGACTGCCCGCGTATGGGCTCACGGGAGCCACCTCGATCGGTTCGATGGCAAGGCGATCGGCGGCGCGCAAGAGCTCTGCCTCCTCGTCGAGCGAGCGGGCTCCCTTCCAGGCGATCAGGACCCCGTCCTCGGCGAGCAGCGGGGAGGCGAGCTCGGCGACGGTCGCCAGGCTCCCCACGGCTCGGGCCGTGACGGCCCCGTAGGCCTCGCCCCCTGCGCCGGCCGCCCACTCCTCGGAGCGCTGGCAGATGACCGTCGCGTTGCCGAGACCCATTCTCTCGATCGCCTCCCGCAGGAAGTCGCACTTCCTCCCCGCCGACTCGATCAGGTCGAACCGCCCCTCCGGCAGGCAGGCCGCCAGAACCAGGCCCGGTAGCCCCGCCCCGCTGCCCAGGTCAGCGACTCGGCGAGCCGAGAGAGAGCGCCTCGAACTCCAGCCCGGCCAGGGAGTCGGCGATGTGCACGTCCCGTGCCTCGGAGGCGCTCGCCGCGGAGATCGGTGCCCGGGGCTCTGCCAACAACTCGAGCAGCGCCTCGAGGGCGGGCTCGGCGGCGGGCGGGGCTGCGCTCAATCGGAGACGAGGGGCGCGACGACGACGTAGCGATTGGGTTCGTCGCCCTCACTGTAGGTCTCGATCTCGGGGCGATCGCGGAGGTGCTCGTGGACCACCCGCCGGTCCGTCGAGCCCATCGGGTCCATCTCGACGGCCTGGCCGTGGCTAATCGCGTCCTCGGCGGCCATGTCCGCGCGACGCCGCAGCGACTCGCCCTGGCGGCGGCGATAGCCGGCGGCGTCGACCGATACCCGCTTGCGGTCCTGCCTGCCACGGAAGGCGGCCTGGTAGCAGAGCAGCTGAATCGCATCGATGGTCTGGCCATGGCGGCCGATCAGGAGGCCGACCTCCTCACCCTCGATGTCGGCGTGAATCTCCTCGTCCCCCTCCTCGACCGAAACGGACGCCTCGAGGCCCAGATCTCCGACGATCCGCTCCAGCAACGCACGGACCCGCTCGGCGGGTTCCTCGGGCAGCACCGTCGGCTGCGACTCGACTCCTCCTTCAGCCACGCGCGGAGTCTAGGCGCGGGGACGACGGACTAGCGTCGCCGCTTGCGCTTCCTGGGAGGCGGAGGCGGAGGCTTGGCGGCGCGAACCTCCTGCGGGGTCGGCACCGACGGCAGCGGCCAGACGATTCTGATCACGCCCTGCTGCATCATCTGCCAGACACCGCTGGCGATGAAGTAGACGGCGATGCCGGCAGGAGCGTTGGGAATCAGGAAGACGGTGACCAGGGAGAACGCCCCGGCCATCAGGTAGCGCTGTGAGGCACCGCCGGTCGTGGGCGAGGGATTGAAGAAGAGCAGCGCGAAGGTGGAGAGCACCGACAGCACGATCAGCACGGCGGCCTCCGCACCGGTCGGGTGCGTGGTGAGGTCGGAGACGAAGAGCCAGCCCGCGTTGCCGACCTCGTCCTTGAACTCACTGCTCCGCAGCAGCGCGTAGAGAGCGATGAAGACGGGGAACTGGAAGAGCAGCGGCAGGCAGGCCGAGAGGGGGTTGACGCCGTGCTCCTGGAAGAGAGCCATCTGCTCGCGCTGCATGCGCTGGCGATCGTCCTTGTACTTCTCCTGGATCTCCTTCAGGTAAGGCTGTAGGGCCTGCATCTCGCGCATCCCGTGCATCGACTTCAAGGTGAACGGCAGTACGACCACCCTTGACAGCCAGGTGATCAGGACGATTCCGAGGCCCCAGGCGAGACCGACGTCGTTGTGGAGCCACTTGAGGATGTCGTTGAAGACATCGATCAGCGGCTGCAGGATGTGGGCTTCGAGGAACATCGGTGGAGTTCTACGTCAGATTGGCGGCGTTGGATCCGCCGACCGTCGATGCGGGCGCGGTTTTTCCGGCCGCGGACGGCCGACGGTTGCGCTCGGAGCGGGTCGGGGTGCTGCGGAAGAGGCGACGGTCCGAGATCTCGTCGACGCCGCCGTGGCTGAAGGGGTTGCAGCGGAGCAGGCGCCAGCCGGCCAGGATGGAGCCGCGGACGGGACCGAGCTCCCGGATCGACTGCACGGCGTACTCCGAACAGGTCGGGTAGTAGCGGCAGCGGGGCGCGAAGGCAGGCGAGATGAAGCGCTGGTAGGCGCGGATCGGGGCGACCAGCAGGGCCGTCAGCAAGCGTTTCACGACAAACGCTCCTCGCCCGAACCGTCCAGCAGCTCGGCCAGCGAGGCACGGAGCCCGTCCTGACCCTCGCGCTCCAGCAGACCCTCGACGCCCGGGCGGGCGACGATCACGTAGTCATGCCCGTCCTCGAGGCCGTCCGAGAGCTCCCAGAAGGCCTCCCGGACCGCCCGCTTCACCTTGTTCCGCGTCACCGCCTTGCCGATCTTGCGGCCCACGGAGAGGCCCAGACGTGACCCATCTCTTGACTCGTCGTCCTTCCGCGCGAAGGAATAGAGCACGAGGAAGCGGTTGCCGCGCGAGTTGCCCTCGCGGTAGACGCGGTCGAAGTCGCCGCTCCGCGAGAGGCGGCGCCGACGGGCATCCGGGCGGCCCTCAGAGCCCAACGTCTACGGGGTGAGCCGCTTGCGGCCCTTCTGACGCCGGCGCCGCAGGATCGCGCGACCGGAGCGGCTCGCGCTCCGCGCCCGGAAACCATGGGTCCGGGCTCGCTTGCGCTTCTTCGGCTGATAGGTCCGCTTCATCAGGAGAGCCCCGGATCGGGGAGGGGGCGAGGGCAGGGCAGTATAGGGCGTGGCCCGAGCGAGAAATCTCCGTCCCGGTTTTCGCCGCGTTTTGCGCGGCGCTCGCTCCAGCCCCCCTTTCAGGCCACTCGGACCGAGCCTATGATCGCCCACCTGACACGGGTTGCTCCTCACGGGGCGCCCTCCCATTTTCAGGCACGAACGACGAGGAAGGAGGACCCTGTTCCGGGGCAGGTTCGCGAAGCTCGTCAGGACCTCGAGGGTCCCTGGCGCGAGATCCAGCGAGAGCTGGCAGCTCTGGTGCTCCAGGACACCTACCGGATCTGGTTCTCTCCTCTCACCCCGGTCGCACGGCGTGGGGCGACGCTCTATCTGACCGGACCGCACCGCGAGGTGCGCTGGGTCGGTCGCCGCTACATGGAGTACTTCCGGATCGCCATCGACCGGGCGGGCGGCGAGATCCGTGAGATCGAGTTGATCACGCCCGAGGACGCTGCAGCCGCCTCGCCAGCCGCCAGGGAGGCAGCCTCAAGGGTGGCGCTGAACCCCAGCTACACGTTCGAGCGCTTCGTCATCGGCCCCGGCAACCAGCTCGCTCATGCAGCCGCACTCGCCGTGGCGGAGGCCCCGGGAGAGGCCTACAACCCGCTCTTCCTGCACGGCCCCCCAGGGCTGGGCAAGACGCACCTGCTGGGCGCGATCGCGAATTACCTCCACCGCCATGCGCCGCAGCTCTCCGCGCACTACACGACCGCGGAATCCTTCACCAACGAGTTCGTCTCCTCGCTTCAGGGCGCAGGGATCGACGCCTTCAAGGAGCGCTACCGCCGCGCCGACGTCCTCTTGATCGACGACGTCCAGTTCCTCGAGGGCAAGGCACGGACCGCAGACGAGTTCTTCCACACCTTCAACGCTCTCTACGAGGGGGGCGCCCAGCTCGTCCTTACCGCAGACCGCGTCCCGGGCGAGCTCTCCGGCCTGGTCGACCGGCTCCGAGACCGCTTCGAGTGGGGGCTCACCGTCCCTGTCGACCCGCCTGATCTGGCCACGCGCCTCGTCTTTCTCGGCAACCTCGCCCGTGAGCAGACCGAGGAGTTGCCGCCGGACGCGCTGCGGGCACTCGCCTCGAAGACCTCCCCCAACCTGCGGGTCCTGCAGGGCGCGCTCACCCGAGTCGTCGCACACTCCTCCCTGAGCGCCTCGGCGATCACCGCGGATTCGGTCGAGCGGGCCATTCCGGCCGGCGAGCTCGCCCCACCGCCGTCGGCCCAGCCCGATGCCCGACAGATCCAGGAGGCGGTCGCCGCGCGCCTCGATCTCACCGTCGAGGCCATCCTCTCCCCCACCCGCACGGCGCCGATCGCGCGGGCTCGCCAGCTCGCCATGTACCTGACCCGCGATCTCACCGACCTCTCGCTGCCCGCCATCGCCGAGGCCTTCAACCGCCGGGATCACACCACCGTTCTGCACGCCATCCGCAGGGTCGAGCGCGGCGCACTCGAAGATGCCAGCCTCTCGCGTGCCGTCGAGGAGCTCAGCTCAGAGCTCCGCTCCGGCCCGGGGATGGATCGTGACCGAACCGACTGAAAGAATCGTCAGAGGAGGCTGTCCACATATCCACGCCATCCACAACCCTTACTACTCCTAGGAATGCCCAAGACCAGGCAATGAAGATCACAACCACAAGGCAATCGCTTCTCGATGCTCTGCTCGTCGTCTCCCGGGCGGTCTCCGCCCGGGCCGCCCTCCAGGCTCTCTCCGGCATCCTGATCACCCTCGACGGGGAAGCCCGGCTGCGGGCGACGGACATGGAGCTGGGTCTAGAGGTCGGTCTCGAGGGCGAGGTCGAAGGTGCGGGCTCCGTCGTGCTCCCGGGTCGCCTGTTGGTCGAGGTGGCGCGCTCGCTGCCGGATGGGCCGGTCACCCTCGGTCTCCGAGAGGCCGAGCGGGACGTCGAGATCAGCGCCGGCTCCTCGCGCTTTCACCTGCGCACCCTCCCGGCCGATGACTTCCCGCGGTTCCCCGAGACCGAGGGCGACCCGGTGGAGCTCCCGGCGGCTCCGCTTCGCGACACCATCAACCGCGTCGCTCGTGCGGCCTCGCGGGACGAGGCCCGCCCGGTGCTGACCGGTGTCCTTGTCAGTGCCGAGGGCGAACAGATGACGATGGTCGCCACCGACTCCTACCGGCTCGCCGTCAAGACGACCAAGCTGGAGACTTCGGTGCCGGAGCGGCTCGAGGCGAACGTCCCGGCCCGGGCCCTGCGCGAGCTGGCCCGCCTGATCGAAGCCGGCGGGGAGGATTCGCTGAGCGTCTGGCTCACCCGCAACCAGGCGATCTTCCGGGTCGGTCAGACCTCGCTGAGCTCCCGGCTGATCGATGGTCAGTTCCCGAACCATTCCCAGCTGCTGCCCGAGTCCTACGAGCACGAGGTGAAGTTGCCGCGAACCGAGTTCCTCGAGGTCACGCGGCGGGTCTCCCAGCTCGCCCAGCGGAACGCCGCTCTGCGTCTCTCGTTCTCAGACGGCGAGCTGGTCGTCTCGGCGGAGACCCCGGACCTTGGGGATGCCCGCGAGGCGCTTCCGGCTCCATACTCGGGCGAGCTGCTCGAGATCGGCTTCAACCCCGAGTTCGTCAGGGATGGCCTGGAGAGCATCGACTCCGACGAGGTCGTGCTGAAGCTGATCTCGCCGCTGCGGCCCGGGCTGCTGGAGCCAGCCGGCGACGATGACTTCAGCTACCTGGTGATGCCGATTCGCCTCAACGTGTAGGAGGCGCAGTGGTCGTCGGCGCAGTCGAGTGCCGTGGTTTCCGGAACCTCGCGGACGCGAGCACCTCGCTCGCCGCGAGCATCGTCGTCGTCCACGGGGCGAACGGAGCGGGCAAGACCAACCTGCTGGAGGCGGTCTACTTCGGCCTCACCGGCCGCTCGTTTCGCGCCGGCAACGATCGTGACCTGATTCGCCACGGCGAGCAGGGTGCCCGTGTGGAGCTCGAGCTCTCCGAGGGCGGCGTCTTGCTGGCCGCCCTCGACCGCTCCGGCGAGCGCAGGCAACTCCTCTCCGGCAGGACCTTGTCCGGCGATCCCGGTGAGCGTCCACTGGTGAGCGTGTTCCATCCGGATCGGCTGGCGCTCGTCAAGGGAGCACCGGCCCACCGGCGGGCGCATCTCGACCGTCTCTGCGGCGCGATCTGGCCAGCCCGGGCCGACCTGCGCCGGCGTTTCGGGCGCACCCTCGCCCAGCGCAATGCACTGGTTGCGCGCGTCCGGGCCGGATTGGGCGGAGCCGATTCCCTGCCCTCCTGGGACGAGCGCCTGGCCGCAGAGGCGGAGCCCCTGATCGCGTCCCGGGCGGACGCGGTCGAGGCCCTCAGCGGTCCGTTCACGGAGCTGGCCGGCAGCCTCGGCCTCGACGACGCCCAGATCTCCTATCGCCCCCGGGCCGCCGCCGACGCCTCCGAGCTCGCCGCGGAGCTGATGCGACGCCGCGCGGAGGAGTTGGGGCGCGCCTACACCTCCTACGGACCCCAGCTCGACGAGGTCGAGCTGCGTTCCGGCGGCCGCCAGCTGCGCCGCTTCGCCTCGCAGGGCCAGCAGCGCCTGGCCTTGCTGGCGTTGCTCTTTGCGGAGCGGACCGCGCTGCTCGACGCCGGCCGGTCGGCACCGCTGATGCTGCTCGACGACGTGATGAGCGAGCTCGACCCCGCTCATCGGGAGCTGCTCGTCTCCCTGCTCGAGCACGGCCGAACCGGAGCCGATGAGCCGCGATCCGATGGTGGCCAGACGTTGATCACGGCGACCGAGGCGGCGCAGGTCCCCTCGGCGACGGCGCTCCGGATCGAGGTGAGCGAGGGATCGCCGGCGGCCGTCCCCGCGCTGAGGGCAGCTTGAGCCGCCGCCGAGCGCCACGTCCGATCGCCGCGGCGCTCGGCGTCGTCGTCGCCGGTGCGGAGCCCGCCACCCTGCTCGCGGCGGTACAGAGCGCCTGGCCGGGGGCGGTGGGAGAGGCGATCGCCCGCGAGGCGAGTCCGGTCTCGGAGCGGGATGGGGTGGTGACCGTGGCCTGCAGGTCCGCCACCTGGGCACAGGAGCTGGATCTCCTGGGCGACCAGATCGCCTCTCAGGTGAGGAAAAACCTGCCCGACGGGGGTGCCTTCGAGGGCCTGCGCTTCACCGCCTCGGGGGAACCGTCGTAGTTTCTCATGTTATTCGTCATTTGCAGGGCTTTTGCGACAGTCCCGCGCAATTTCCGGTGCCTTCGACTGGTAAACTTATATGTACTTGTGTGAGGCCCCGACCCCCGTGTCCGCAAGGACTCTTCAAGCCGGGTCACGAAGGTCGAGGCGTCCCCTGATTGGACTGAAAGGAAGCTGAGTGGCGAAGACCTCCCAGCGCGGAGAAGCGAGCAAGAAGGGCTCCTCGCGCACGAGCGGTGCAGCCAACCGCACCGCAACCAAGACCAAGAGCGCAGCGAAGAAGGGCTCCTCCTACGGTGCCAAGGACATCACCGTCCTCGAGGGCCTCGAGGCCGTTCGCAAGCGCCCCGGCATGTACATCGGCTCGACCGGCCCCCGCGGGCTACATCACCTCGTCTACGAGGTCGTGGACAACTCCGTGGACGAGGCCATCGCCGGCCATGCCAAGCGGGTCACCGTGACCCTGCATCCGGACAACAGCTGCACGGTCGTCGACGACGGCCGTGGGATCCCGGTCGAGCGGATGAAGAAGGCCAAGAACAAGCCCGCCGCCGAGGTGGTGCTGACAACGCTCCACGCCGGCGGCAAGTTCGGCGACGGCGGCGGTTACAAGGTCTCGGGCGGCCTGCACGGCGTCGGGGTCTCGGTCGTCAACGCCCTCTCGGAGAGGCTCGACCTCGAGATCTGGCGCGACGGTGCGGTCTGGACACAGAGCTACGAGCGCGGCAAGCCCCTCAGCAGGTTGAAGAAGGGCCGTGCGCTGAAGAGCACGGGGACGACCATCACCTTCGTCCCCGACACGGAGATCTTCGGGGACATCGAATTCGACTTCGACACGCTGGCAGAGCGCCTTCGCGAGACGGCGTTCCTGACCCGCGGCATGAAGGTGGAGCTGATCGACGAGCGCGGCGGTGGCCGCAAGGTCGAGTTCCTCTACAAGGGCGGCATCGCGGACTTCGTCAAGCACCTGAACGAGTCCAAGGACCCCCTGCACCGCAAGATCATCTACTTCGAGGGTGAGAACAAGGACGGCCAGGTCGAGGTGGCTCTGCAGTGGAACTCCTCTTATCAGGAGTCCATCTTCAGCTTCGCCAACAACATCAACACCCACGAGGGCGGCACCCACCTCTCCGGATTCCGCTCGGCCCTGACCAGGACGCTCAACGCCGTCGCCTCACACACACACACACACACACACACACACACACACACACACACACACACACACACACACACACACACACACACACACACACACACACACACACACACACACACACACACACACACACACACACACACACACACACACACACACACACACACACACACACACACACACACACACACACACACACACACACACACACACACACACACACACACACACACACACACACACACACACACACACACACACACACACACACACACACACACACACACACACACACACACACACACACACACACACAGGACGTGCGCGAGGGGCTGACGGCGGTGGTCTGGTGAAGCTCACCAGACCCCCAGTTCGAGGCGGCAACCCGCGATCGAGGGCCTGGTGAGGAAGAAGGAGGTGGATGAAACCGGCAGCCTCCTCGAGGAGCATCCGGCCGACGCCCGCCG
>CAVUGL010000001.1:0-33552 GCA_963740995.1 uncultured Solirubrobacterales bacterium | reverse complement strand
TAGTATTTTGCTACTCTGGGTAGCAATAGAGGGCCAGATCAAGACTTTGAGAGGACGTGAGGCGCCATGGCGACCGTTGAGAAGAAGCCGGCACAGGACGAAAAGCAGCAGCAGAACGGCGAGGTCGATACGGCGGCCGAGGCCTCTGAGCAGCTCGGGATCGACGCGCCGGATTCGACCTACTCCCTCGAGCTCTCGCAGGACCAGAAGGACATCCGGGACTGGGCGCACGGGTTCGCCGAGCAGACGGTGCGTCCGGCAGCGCACGAGTGGGACGAGAAGGAGGAGTTCCCCTGGCCGGTGGTGCAGGAGGCGGCCAAGATCGGGCTCTACGGCTTCGAGTCGATCGCGCAGTTCTGGGCCGACCCAAGCGGCCTGACCTTCCCGATCGTCAACGAGGAGCTCTTCTGGGGCGACGCCGGGATCGGCATGTCGATCTTCGGAACGACGCTGGCGGTCGCGGGAATCTTCGGCTCGGGCACGCCCGAGCAGCTGGTCGAGTGGGTGCCGCAGTGCTTCGGCGACGAGAACGACGTCAAGGTCGGTGCCTTCTGCGCCTCGGAGCCCGATGCGGGCTCGGATGTCTCGGGCTACCGCACGACCGCCAAGTACGACGAAGGCAAGGACGAGTGGGTGATCAACGGCCAGAAGGCCTGGGCGACCAACGGCGGCATCGCCAACGTCCACGTGGTGATCGCCTCGGTCGATCGCGAGCTGGGCTCGCGCGGCCACGCCGCCTTCGTCGTCCCACCGGGCACGAAGGGCCTCGAGCAGGGCTCCAAGGTCCAGAAGCACGGCATCCGCGCCTCCCACACCGCCGACGTCCACCTGGACGACTGCCGCGTCCCCGGCTCCTGCCTCCTCGGCGGCAAGGAGAAGCTCGACGAGCGCCTCGCAAACGCGCGCGAGGGCAAGAGCTCCAAGGGCCAGGCGGCGATGCGGACCTTCGAGCTCTCGCGTCCCACGGTCGGCGCGCAGGCGGTCGGCATCGCCCGCGCCGCCTACGAGTACGCGCTCGACTACGCCAAGGAGCGCGAGGCGTTCGGCCGCAAGATCATCGAGAACCAGGCGATCGCCTTCACGCTCGCCGACATGAAGATGGAGATCGACGCTGCGCGCCTGCTGGTCCACCGCGCCGCCTGGATGGGCAAGACCGGCAAGGACTTCAACGCGGCCGAGGGCTCGATGTCGAAGCTGAAGGCCGGCGAGGTCGCCGTCTGGGCGACCGAGCGGGCCATCCAGATCCTGGGCGGCAATGGCTACTCGCGCGAGTTTCCCGTCGAGCGCATGCACCGCGACGCCAAGATCTGGACGATCTTCGAGGGCACCTCGGAGATCCAGCGCCTGGTTATCAGCAGGGCGATCTCGGGCATGCAGATCAAGTGACCGAGGCCCGAATCGACAAACCGCCCACCTGGGGCAAAGGAGGCGAGGAGCTCGGGCCCTACGAGGAGGTCGAGCTGCACGGACACACGATCGGCTTCCAGGCCGCCGGCGAGGGTCCGCTGCTGATCCTGCTCCACGGGATCACCTCGACCTCGGAGGCCTGGCGCGAGGTGATGCCGCGCCTCGCCGAGCGCTACACGGTGATCGCCCCCGACATGATCGGCCACGGCCGCTCAGCGAAGCCGCGCGGCGACTACTCGCTGGGTGCCTACGCCGCCGGTGTTCGCGACCTGCTCGCCGTACTCGGCTTCGAGCGCGGCACGGTCGTCGGCCATTCGCTCGGCGGCGGGATTGCGATGCAGTTCGCCTACCTCTTCCCGGAGTATGTCGAGCGGATGGCGCTGATCTCCTCCGGAGGCCTGGGACAGGAGGTCCACCCCCTGTTGCGCGCCGCCACCCTGCCCGGGTCCGAATGGGTGCTGCCCCTGCTGGCGCGCGAATGGTCGGTGACCGCCGGCGATGCGGTCCGCACGGTCGCCTCCAAGCTGGGCCTGGCGGCGGGGCCCGACCTGGCCGAGTTCGCCCGCGGCTACGCCTCGCTGGTGGAGGAGGGCGCCACCCAGGCCTTCCTCGACACCATGCGCAGCGTGATCGGCCCCGAGGGACAGAAGGTGAGCGCCCTCGATCGCCTCTACCTGGCCGACCAGCTGCCGACGATGATCATCTGGGGCGACTCGGACCCGGTGATCCCGGTGGAGCACGGCCGCAATGCCCACCGAGTCGTGACCAACAGCCGCTATGTGGAGATCGAGGGCTCCGGCCACTGGCCGATGCTCGATGCTCCGGACCGGATCGTCCGCGAGCTGACCGAATTCATGGAGGAGACAGAGCCGTTCGAGTGGTCGGTGGAGTCGGTGCGCGAGCGCCTGCTCCGCGGTCCCTCGGCGCCCAAGGCCCTGACGGCCGCTTCCGACTGAGGAGGCCGCCATGCTCCAAGCCCTACAGCTCGGGGCGAGCAATCCGCCCGCGGGAGGCGCGGCGACCAGCGACGTGATCTACGCCACCGCCGGCGCGATGGTGGCCTCGGTCCTGCTCTTCGGTCCCGTCCTGCTCTACAAGCTCGGCCGCTTCCCGGCGCTCGGTCGCCTCGCCGACGTCGCCGAGCGCGTCACCAAGCTGCCCGGCTGGGCGGCGCTGCCCGGCACCTTCCTGGCGGTGACCCTGCTGATCGCCGTCTTCGGCATGTACTGGGACATTTCCCTGCACATCGACCAGGGACGCGACCCCGGCCCGCTCGCCAACCCCGCGCATTACTTCATCCTCGCCGGGCTCTTCGGCGTGCTGCTCGCCGGGGTGATCGGCCTGGCGCTGCCGAACCGCCCGACCCGCACCTCCTACAGGCTGGCGCCGGGCGTCTACGCGCCGATCGGCGCCCTGATGATCGCGATCTGCGGCGCCAGCTCCCTGCTCGCCTTCCCGCTCGACGACATCTGGCACCGGATCTTCGGCCAGGACGTGACCCTCTGGGGACCGACCCACCTGATGCTGATCGGCGGCGCCTCGCTCTCGGTCCTCGGCGCCTGGGCGCTGCACGCCGAGGGTGACGAGGAGCGCAAGGCGGCCGGCCGTCCCCTCCCCCGCTGGACCCGATTCCGCGAGGTCGTCCTCGCCGGCGCCTTCCTGGTGGCGCTCTCCACCTTCCAGGGCGAGTTCGACTTCGGGGTACCCCAGTTCCCCCTCGCCCTGCAGCCGACGCTGATCATGCTGGCGGCCGGGATCGGCCTAGTCACAGCGCGTATCCGGATCGGGCCGGGCGGCGCAGTCGGGGGCCTGTTGGTCTACGTCGCGATTCGCGGCACCCTGACGATCCTGGTCGGGCCGCTGTTCGGCGAGATGACCCCCCACTTCGCGCCCTACGTGGTCGAGGCGCTGCTCGTCGAGGGCGTCGGCCTTGCCTATCTGCGGGGCGCGCCCGCCGCCGAGCGGCCGATCAGCTTCGGCGCGCTCGCCGGAGTCGCGATCGGCACGGTCGGCCTCGCCGCCGAGTGGGGCTTCTCGCACGTCTGGGTGGTCAACCCCTGGCCCGCCTCTCTCTTCCCCGAGGGCGCGATCACCGGCCTGATCGCCGCGATCGCCGGCGGCGTGATCGGCGGCTTCATCGGCCGCTGCCTCACCCCCGCGGTGCAGCGCCGCGAGCGGGTACCGCGGCCCGCACTCGCGGTCGCGGCGGCGGCGGCGGTCGGCGCGATCGCCTTCCTGATCCCGGTCGACACGGGGCCGAACGTCCGCGCCACCTTCGATCTCAACGTGCGGAACAGCTCCGATGGACGGGTCGCCACCGGCACCTTCCGCCTCGACCCGCCCGACGCCGCCAAGGACGCCTACTGGTTCAACGTGACCAGCTGGCAGGGCAAGGACGGCCCCGCCCACATCGACAAGCCCGAGCAGATCGGCCCCGGCCTCTACCGGATCACCCAGCCGATCCACGTCGACGGCACCTGGAAGACGACCCTTCGCCTGCACAAGGGACGCCAGCTCCCTCGCCGGGCTGCCGATCTTCATGCCCGCCGATCCCGCCATCCCGGTGCCCCAGGTGCCGGTCGCGGCTCACATGACCCGCTCGTTCGAGCTCGACCATCACCTACTGCAGCGGGAGCAGAAGAAGGGCGTCCCCGCCTGGCTCACTCTCGCCGCCTACCTGGGCGTCGGCGGCATCTCCTTCGCGCTCGTCTTCGTGGTCGGATTCGGCCTGGCGAGACTCGAGCGCCTCGGCGGCGGCCCGCCGAGCAGGTCACCGGAGCGCGCCGGCGCAGGGACGAAGAGGGCTGGCAGGGAACGGAAGCCGAAGACCCGACCCGCGCCGGCCTGATGACCCTCGCAGTACTCATTCCTCTCGCCCACGCCGGCCACATCCTGGCCGACGCGGCGATCTTCGGGGTGCCGGTCGGCTCGGTGCTGCTGACGATCTGGGCGCTCAATCGCTGGGGTCCGCGGGACGAGTGAGCGTCCGGGAGCGCGATAGTTTCGGATCGTGCCCGAGCAGCACACCAACACCGAGATCGTCGAGCGCGGCTACCGGGCCTGGAACGAGGACGAGCTCGACGACCTGCTGGCGGTCTGCCACCCGGAGGTCGAGTACCACACCAGCGGCGTCTTCCCGGGGATGGAGCCCGTCTACCGCGGCGAGGAGGGGATGCGGCGCTGGTGGGCGGACTTCCGCGAGCCCTGGCAGCGCCTGCGGGCAATTCCGGAGCGGATCGTCGACAACGGAGACGAGATGGCGATCCTGATCCGCTTCGAGGGGACGGGCAGGCAGGGAATCGAGACGACGATGCAGTTCATCAACACGATCGAGATCCGCGACGGGCTCGCCATCCGGTTCGACTCGCAGCCGCCCACCGAGGAGGCGCTCCGCGAGCTGGGCCTGGACTGACGCCCAGGTGCTCTAGGCGCTGAGCCCGCGGCCCGAGCGGCTGTGGCCCTTGTGGCCGTCGGCGCTCCAGTCGAGCTTGAGCTGCAGGCGGCCGCCACCCTTGGCCGCCAGACGCGCGGCGCCGGGCAGGCGCAGCCGCAGCGAGCGGGTTTTGCCGGCCCCGATGGTGAGCCGCACGGCGGGCAGATTCACCTTCAGATGCCGGACCGCCGCTCCCCGCTTGACCATGCCGGAAAGCACGCCCCGCGCCCGCAGCCGGCAGCTCGAGGAGCTCTTGCAGGCGGCCAGACCGGCCACCAGCGCCTTGCCATGAGGGCGAAGCGCTTCCCGCCAGCGGAAGCTCACTCCGGGACCGTTGGCGCCGACGCCGGAGAGCGAGGCGGTGAGCGGTCCGTCATCACCGGTGATCCGGAGCCGCGCCGAGCGCGCGCCCTTCGCATCGGGCGCGAACTTGACCTGGACGGCGCACCGGCCGCCCGCGGAGAGGGTGACGTCCGTGCAATCGTCGGCCGAGAGCCTGAACTGGTCGGCGTCAGCGCCGACGATGGAGGCACCGCTCAGCCGCATCGGGGTGGCGCCGTCATTGCTGAGCTCGAACCTCTGCCCGGCGCTGCTGCTGCCCACGGCCTGCCGGCCGAAGTCATAGTCGTCCGGGGTCAGCGAGGCCTGCGGGTCGACGCCGTCGCCGGTCAAATGCATCTGGAAGGGCTGGCCCTGGTCGCCGACGAGGGTGAACGTGGCGGCCTTCGCTCCGGCGCTGTCCGGCTGGAAGCGCACCTGGGCCGTGCAGGTCGCGGACGGGCCGAGCGCGACCCCCGTGCAGTCCTCGTGCAGCAACCGGAAGCTGTCCACGTCGCCGCCCGAGATGATCGCGACGAAGAAAGAGCCCGGGAGATCGCCCTGGTTGGTCAATGTGATGGTGCGGGTGACGCCAGGCCCGCCCACGCCGGCGGAACCGAAGTCGGCGGGATCGGGCAAGGCGGTGAAGACCGGCTGGCCGCCCTGGCCGCTGAGATCGGCCGTGAAGGAGACGCCGTTGACCATCGCCCGCAGCTGCGCCGAATAGGGAGTCGGCTGGTTCGGCCCGAAATTCACCTGCACGTTGCAGGTGTCGTTGGGCTGCAGGGTCTGGCCCCAGCAGTCGATGTTCCCGGTCCAGAAGGCGTTCGGGCCCGGCGCGACGATGTCGATCGAATTCACCTGAACGGGCGCGGCACCCGTATTGCGAAGCAGGAAGTTGGTCTGGGCGCTGTTGCTGTTGATCTGCTGGAGACCGAAGTCGTAGTTCCCCGGCTCGAAGCTGAGCTGGGGCGGAACCCCGGTTCCCGTCAGCGGTGCGGTCTCGTCCTTCCGCGCGGCGTCGGAGCTCACGTGGAGCGTCGCGTTGCGGGTGCCCTCACCGTGCGGCCAGAAGGCGACGTTCACGAAGCAGACCTGGTCCGAGGTGAGCTGGCCGCCGCAGTTGTTGTTCTGGTTGAAGTCCGCCCCCTCGCTGCCGTCGATGAAGACGTTGTTGATCGAGACGGGCAGATCGCCGGTGTTCTGCACCTGCAGCTGTTGCTGGCCGCCCGGGAAGTTCACCGTGGTCGCGGGGAAGTCGAGCTGGCTGGGGGTGATCGTCAGCTCCTGCGTCACCCCCTTGCCGCTCAGCGGTGCGCTCGCCTGGCCGCCATCACCGGTGTGGGTGACGTCGAGCTCGGCGCTGCGATCTCCGCGGGCCGTCGGCGCGAAGCCGACGCGCATCTCGCAGCTCTCGCTGGCGCCCAGGGTGACCCCTGTGCAGTTGTCCACCGTGACGGCGAAGTCCGACGGGTCGGTTCCGCCGATCGAGACGCCGAGGACGTCGATCGGATCGGGGCCGTCATTGGTGAAGAAGACCTGCTGGTCGGGACTCGAGACCCCCACCAGCGTGTCGGGGAAGTCGAGCGAGGCCGGGCCGAGCTCGGCGGTCGAGGCCTGGGCCACAGAGGGCACCGCGGCGAGCCCCAGCAGGACCGCGAGGGCGATCACGGCTCGGGCGCCGCGCAGCTTGCGTATTCCGAAGTAAGACATACGGCCATATATCGGCCGCGCTGACCTGGACTGAACCCCTTGTGCAGCTTGTTAAATAAGCGCGGCTACCCGAGCCCGAGCTCGGTGTCCTCGTCGGGGTCTGCCGTGGGCTGGATCTGGAAGCCCTTCGAGACCCAGTCCTCCATGCCACCGTCGACCGCAACCGCGTCGTAGCCGCGTGTACACAGATCCTTGGCGGCCCGGATCGCCAGCTTGCTGCTGCTGGCGATCACGATCAGTCGCGCGCCGTGATCCAGCCGATTGGTTCGATCGGTCGCACTCCCTCCCTCCAGGAAATGAATCGCTCCCGGCACGTGACCCTTGCTCCACTCCTCCTCTGGGCGCACGTCGACGGCCTGACCGTCGCCGCTCGCGATCTCGCGGCGGGCGGTCTCCACGTCCACGGTCTCCGTCCCTGATGCCATAACGCCTGGGTACCCGCTGTTCAACAGGCCAATCCGGGTGCGGGGTCCGGGCGTACCATGAAGCGATGGCTACGGCACCGAGGCTGGATCCGACCGAGGTGGCCGAGATCGGTGCGCGCCTGGCCGAGAACATCTCGCTGGGGGTGAAGGCCCCCGAACGCGTCGTGAGGCAGCTGATCGTCGCGTTGCTCGCCGATGGGCACGTCCTGATCGAGGACGCCCCGGGTGTCGGCAAGACCGCCCTCGCCCGTGCATTGGCCCGCTCGCTGGAGGCGGAGTACGCGCGGGTGCAGTGCACCTCCGATCTGCTGCCCGCCGACCTGGTCGGCACCAACGTCTTCAACCAGCGCACCACCACCTTCGAGTTCCACCCCGGCCCGGTGTTCGCCAACGTCGTGCTCGTCGACGAGATCAACCGCGCCTCACCGAAGACCCAGTCCGGCCTGCTCGAGTGCATGCAGGAGCGCCAGATCACCATCGACGGGACCAAGCACGAGCTGGCCCGCCCGTTCGTCGTGCTGGCGACACAGAACCCGGCCGAGTACGAGGGAACCTATCCGCTGCCCGAGGCGGAGCTCGATCGCTTCATGGTCCGCGTGTCGCTGGGTTATCCGGAGGCCAACGCGGAGGCATCGATGCTCGAGGAGCACGCGGATCGCGACCCGGTCGAACAGCTGCAGCCGATCGCCGACGTGGGAGCCGTCCGGGCCGCGCAGGCCGCACTCGCCGGCATCGAGGGTACGGAGGCGCTGCGCCGCTACGTGGTGGCGATCTGCGAGGCGACCCGGCGCGACGAGCGCGTCGAGCTCGGCGCCAGCCCGCGGGCCGGCCTGATGCTCTTCCGCGCCGCAAAGGCGCTCGCCGCCTTGGATGGGCGCGACCACGTCCTCCCCGACGACGTCCAGGCGCTCGCCCCCTCGGTTCTCTCCCACCGCCTGCTCCTCTCCTACGAGGTCGACGGCGACCAGCGCGAGGCGGTGGTTCGCGAAGCGATCGACACGGTCCCCGCGCTGTGAGATGACCCCGGCCAGGGACTCCGGTTCGCCCCGCGCGCCCGCGACCCTGGCGCTCGGAGCGGCCCTGATCCTCGCCGGGCTCGCCTTCGGACTCGCGGCGGCGCTGGTTGCCGGGATCGCGCTGCTCGCCCTGGCCCTGGGCGCGATCGCCTGGGTGGAGCTGGCGACGCTCGGCGGCCGGCTGGAGCGGACTCCGGGGCCGACCCGGCTCGAGGAGAGCGACCCCTACCCGCTGCGGCTCGGCCTGCGACGGACTCTGGTGCCGCCGCCCGGAGGGGAGCTCAGCGATCCGTTGCTCGACCGGCCAATCCCGGTCGGCCCGCGCTGGCGGCGCGGTGCCTCGCGCGACATCTGGCTGGAGCGGCCCGGGAGGTTGGCGCTCGTCCCAGCCCGGCTCGTCGTCCGGGACCCGCTCGGGCTCTGGCGGCGGGAGCTCGATTCCGGGCACACCGCCGAGCTGGTGGTGCTGCCGCGGATCGACCCGGTCCGCTGGATCGGCCCCGGCTCGGAGCCGCGCGGAATCGCCGCCGGCTCCGGCAGCAACGCTGACGCCACCTCCCGGCGCGGCGGCCTGGCGCAGTTCGAGGTCGACGGCCTGCGCCCCTACCGCCAGGGCAGCCCCGCGTCGCGAATCCACTGGCCGGCGGTGGCGCGCACCGGCGAGATGATCGAGCGGCGCCTGATCGCCGGGGGGGAGCCCAGGCCGCTGGTTGTCTTCGATCCGCGCGGCTCCTCGGGCCGCGACCTGCGCGAGCGGGCGATGCGCGCCGCCGCTTCGCTCTGCGTCGAGCTGGCGCAGTCGGGCGGCTGCGAGCTGCTGGTCCCGGGAGAGCGGCGCCCGCTCGCGATCGATCCGTCCCTGCGCACGTGGCCCGAGGCGCATATCAAGATTGCCGTCTCCAATCCCGACACCGGGCCGATCATGCCGCCGGGCCTGACCGCCTCGGCCGTCCTCTGGGTGACCCCGGGCAAGGCCCTGCCCTCCTCCCTCCGCCGCCTGCGACCCGGCAGCTTCCTGATCACCCCACGCGGCTCCCGACGCGGGGCGGCGTTCCGGGTCTCGGGCTGCTGGGCCTATCCGGCGACGGCACCGGCCGGGCGCTCGACGTACCTGCGCCGGGAGGCCGCGTGACGGCGCTCGCCGGAGACCGCTCCGCGCGGGTCGAGCTGGCCTGCTTCGCCGCGCTCGCCGCGCTGGCCGCGCTGCAGTGGACCTCGCTGGTAGCCCATCCGCCCGCCGGACGGGTCGTGGTCGCCGTTCTCTTCGTCACCGCGGCCGGGGCCGCCATCGCCGCGATCGCCCGCCTCGAACTCTCCCGGGCGGCGCGGCTCGCGCTCGCGGCGGTCGCCACCCTCGCCGGGATCTGCTTCGGGATGGTGGTCGTCGGGCTCCCGGCGAGGCTGCTGCTCCCCGGCCACTGGGATGAGCTCGGCGCCAATCTCTCGCGCAGCCTCGACGGGGTCGCCGACGTCCCGGTCCCCTACTCCGGCGCCGACTCCTGGACGCGCCTGGTGATCCTGCTGGCGAGCCCGCTCGTCGTCGGGCTGGCCGCCTTCGCCGCCTTCTGGCCGACCCGCCGGCGGGCGGTCGGCCGTATCTGTGCGCTCGTCCTGCTGGTCGCGCTCTATCTGATCGCGGTCGCCTGGGCCAGGCCGGGTCGCCAGCTGGCCGGCGGCATCCTCCTCGCCATCCTGATCGCCGCCTGGCTCTGGCTTCCCGGGATCGCGCCGCGCAGCCGCGCCGCTGCGAGCATCGCAGTGATCGCTGCTGCGGTGGTGGCCCTGCCCGCGGCGGCGGCGATCGACACCGGCCGGGGATTGATCGACTACCGGCACTGGGGCCTTCTCAGCGCCAACGGGCAGAGCTTCAACTGGGACCAGACCTACGGGCCGCTCGACTGGCCGCAGAAGGGCACCCCGCTGATGGAGGTCGCCAGCGAGCACAGCCACTACTGGAAGACGACCAACCTCGACGAGTTCAACGGCACCCGCTGGATCCGGGCCACGGCCCCCGGCAGCGAGCCCGCGCTCGGCGAGCCGCTCAAGTTCCACCCGAAGGGCGCGGTGCCGCGGCCGCCGGTCGACTGGATCGACCGCATCAACTTCACCGACCGGGGGCTGAGCAGCGACTTCGCGGTCGGCGCCGGAACCGTGCTCGCAATCAGCCGGATCCAGGCGAGGCCGGCTCCCGACGCGATCTGGTCGATGACCAACGAGCTCCGGCCCGGGGACAGCTACACCGCGCTGGTCTACGACCCGAAGCCGAGCCCGGCCGAGATGCGCGCCGCGGGCACCGGCTTCCCCGCCGCGGCTCGCCACTACGTCTCCTTCGATCTGCCCGGGCGGACACTGATCGAGACGCCGTTCTGGGGCCATTCCGGCCCCACCTCGATCGCCGACCAGGTGCACGACACGCCCTACGTCGGGATGTACGAGCTGGCCCGGCGGCTCGCGGCCGGCGCGCCCACCCCCTTCGAGGCCGCGCGCAGGATCGAGCTCTACCTGCGCGACACCTATGCCTATCGCCAGAACGTGCCCCAGCATGAGTACCCGCTGCCCGCCTTCCTCTTTGTGGACCGCGCCGGCTACTGCCAGCAGTTCTCGGGCACGATGGCCCTGATGCTCCGGATGCTCGGCATCCCGAGCCGGGTGTCCACCGGCTTCTCCCCGGGCGGCCGCGACCCGGAGCGCAACAACTTCCTGGTCGACGACACCGACGCGCACGACTGGGTCGAGGTCTACTTCCCCAGAATCGGCTGGGTCACCTTCGACCCGACCCCGGCCGCGGCGCCCGCCGCCACCCAGCTGGACGACAACGACCTCGGCGTAACCAAGTCGCCGACGCCGAGCGAGAAGAGTTCCGGGCCCGCTTTCCCGCAGTCGAGCAGCGGAGACACGCCGAAGCCCAAGCCGAGCACGAGCGGCACCGGCCCCGCGGTAACCCATGGCTCTGGCCCCAGTGCGCTGCTCATCCTCGGCGGCGTGGCCGCGCTGGCAGCGCTCGTCGCCCTCGCCGCCTACGCCTACCGCAGCTGGCGCCGAAGCCGTCTGGCCCCCGATGAGCTCGCCGGCGCGGAGTTGGCCGAGCTCGATCGGGCGCTGGCAAGGATCGGCTCGCCGCTTCCACCCGGCGCCACCCTGCTGCGCGCCCAGGATCAGCTCGACGGCTTTGCCGGCGCGGCGGCCGCCGGTTACGCCTCCTCTCTGCTGGAGCGGCGCTACCGCGACCCGGAGGCCGCCCCTCCAGGAGTCCCCGAGCGCCGCGCTCTGCGCCAGGCGCTGCTGCGAGCCGCCGGGCGGCGCTCCGCCCTGCGGGTGCTGATCGCGATTCCCGCCGGGCGGCCCGCGGCGACCCTGACCGCCTGAGGTAGGGTCGCGCGATGCCGAGGCTCGCCTGCGCCGCGCTCCTGCTCGCGTTCGCGATCGCCGGCTGCGGCGGCGGGACCAAGACGGTCACCGAGACGCAGACGACAGCGACCGGCGGCGCGACCACGGAGGCCACCACCACGGGAGCCGCCACCGAGGTCACCGCCACGACGCCACAGCCGACTCCGATCCGCGCCGGCGACCACGGCCCGCACTACTTCGAGACACCCTCCCACAACATCGGCTGCTACCTCGACCGCCAGTCCGCGCGCTGCGACATCCGCGAGCGGACCTGGTCCCCGCCGCCCGAGCCGGCCTACTGCAAGAAGGCGGGCGTCGACTTCGGCCAGGGGCTCTCGGTCGCCACCCGTCGCGCGACGTTCGTCTGCGCCGGTGACACGACGCTGGGAGGCCCGGGTCTGCTCGGCTACGGGCACTCCTCCCAGCGCGGGACGATCCTCTGCGTGAGCCGCACCGCCGGAATCACCTGCCGGAACACCGCCACAGCCCACGGCTTCTTCCTCTCCCGGACCAGCTATAGGCTCTTCTAGAGCCGTCTCGCCAAGCCAAATCGGGCGCGCTTCTCAGCCTTCTCTTATGTCATCGCGCCAGCATGAACGCATGCGGGTATTGGTCGTTGACGACGAGCCTCAGCTCCGCCGAGCGCTCGAGCGGGCGCTGAAGCTCGAGGGCTACGACGTCGAGATGGCCGCGGACGGCGAGGAGGCCCTCGGCGCGGTCGGCTCGGGGAGCCCCGTCGACGCGATCGTGCTCGACGTGCTGATGCCGAAGCGCGACGGCCTTGAGGTCGCCCGGGAGCTCCGCGCCCGGGGCGACCGGACGCCGATCCTGATGCTGACGGCGCGCGACGCCGTCCAGGACCGGGTCGACGGCCTCGACGCCGGCGCCGACGACTACGTCGTCAAGCCGTTCGCGCTCGAGGAGCTGCTCGCGCGCCTGCGGGCCCTGCTGCGGCGGTCGAACGGCGGGCCCTCCGAGGAGATCAGCTACGCGGACCTCAGTCTCGACCCGTCGACCCGTGAGGTGAAGCGCGGGGATCGGTCGATCGAGCTGACGAAGACGGAGTTCTCGTTGCTCGAGCACCTGATCCGCCATCCGCGCCTCGTCCTCACCCGCTCCCAGCTCTTCGAGGCGGTCTGGGGCTACGACTTCGGTCCGCGCTCGAATTCGCTCGAGGTGTACGTCGGCTACCTGCGCCGCAAGACCGAGGAGGGCGGCGAGCCGCGCTTGATCCAGACGGTGCGCGGGGTCGGGTACTCGCTGCGCGAGAAGTGACGCTTCGCCGCCGGCTCGCCCTGCTCTCCGCCCTCGCGGTCGCCTTCGCCGTGCTGCTGGCGTCGGGCCTCGTCTACACCCTCGTCCGCGACCGGCTGCGCGGCGACATCGACAACGACCTGCATCACCAGGCCGACGTGGTCACCCAACGCTTCGAGACCGCCGGGCCACTCGTCGCCGGGCAACTCGCCCGGGGCAAGGGAGCGGCGGTCGGCCAGGCCGGAACCTCGGCCAGCGTGGGGATCGGCCCTCCTCCCGGCTTCCCCCCACCCAGCACGACCAAGGTCAAGCAGGGCAAGCCTCCCAAGGCCCCGACCCCGAAGCAGATCCGAGAGGGCGGCGGGCGCATCCTGCAGTTCGCGGTTCCCTCGCCGGGGCCAGGCGGTCCCCCCTCCCTCGCGCAGCTGATCGGCCCGAACGGCGCTGTCGTCACCGATCCCGACTCGCAGTACCGGATCCCGGTCTCGACCGCCGATCGCGAGCTTGCCGCGAACGGGGGCGACACCACCCTCGCCGACGTCAGCTCCCAGGGCACGGACCTCCGGGTGCTCACCCAGCCGCTCGCCGACGGCGGAGCGATCCAGGTGGCCCGCTCCCTGGAGGACACGAACCACACGCTCAACACGCTGATCATCATCCTGGCGGCGGTTAGCGCCGGCGGTATAGCGCTCGCTGCGGCCTTGGGCCCGGTCGTGGCACGGACCGCGCTGGCGCCGGCCGGGTGAGGTCTCGGATGCCGCCGAGGAGGTCGCCCGCACGCACGACCTGACCCACCGGATCGAGGTGCGCGGCGACGACGAGCTCGGCCGTCTGGCCGGGTCCTTCAACGAGATGATGGCCGCGCTCGAGCGCTCCGAGGCGGCGCAGCGGCGGCTGGTCGCGGACGCCTCGCACGAGCTCCGCACCCCGCTCGCCACCTTGCGCACCAACATCGAGACGCTGGGCAGGAGCGAGAACCTGGACCCCGAGGAGCGGAAGCGCCTGGTCGCTGACGTGACCGACGAGCTCGAGGGGATGACCGAGCTGGTCGGCGACGTCGTCGAGCTGGCGCGAGCCCCGGGCCAGGATGCGATCGCGCGCCAGGACGTCGCGCTGGACGAGCTCACCCGCGACGCGATCGAGCGCGCGCAGCGGCGTGACCGCGAGATGAGATTTGAGCAGCACCTCGCGCCCTCGCTGGTCCACGCCGACGCGCAGCGGCTCGGCCGGGCGATCTCGAACATGCTCGACAACGCCAGGAAGTGGAGCCCGCGGACTGGTCCGATCGACGTCACCGTCACCGGCGGCACGGTCACCGTCCGCGACCACGGCCCGGGCTTCCCCCAGGACGACCTCGACAAGGTCTTCGACCGCTTCTGGCGTGCCGACGACGCCCGCGGCACACCGGGCTCGGGGCTGGGTCTCGCGATCGTGCAGCGGGTCGCCGAGGAGCACGAGGGCAGCGCCACCGCCTCGAACGCGCCCGACGGCGGGGCGGTGGTCAGCCTGAAGCTGCCCGAGATCGAGCCGAACGGGACCTGAGCGCCAGCTCGAGCTCGAAGCGCGCGTCGGGATCGGACAGGTCGTCTCCGAAGAGCTCCCGCAGGCGCCCGAGCCGGTACCGGATCGTCTGCGGGTGGAGGTGGAGCGCCCGCGCCATCGCGGCGGCGTTCCCTCCGTGCTGGACGAAGGCGAGCGCCGTCTCCTCCATCCGCGCCCGACCCGCCGCGGTGAGCTCGTCGAGCGGAGCCAGCCTGCGCTCCGCCAGGCGCTCGGCCAGGTCGCCCGACTCGAAGAGCAGCAGCTCCGGCAGGTGGTCCTCGGCCTCGATCAAGCCTGCTGAATCGATCGCGCCCGCCTCCGCCGCGCGCAGCGCCGCCGCGGCGAGCGACCAGGCGCCGGCGAGCTCGGCCCGCGGCACGGCAGGTCCGAGGGCGGCGGTGAGCTTCTGAGTCGCTCGCTCGAGCTCGCCTCGGTCCGGCGCAGAGACCAGGGCGCAGCCGATCCCACCCACCGAGGCGACCAGCGCGTCGGCGGGGAGACGACGAGCGAGGCGAGCGAGATCGGCCTCGGCGACGGCGAGGGGCGCTGCGCGCCGCGGCAACCTCCAGCCCGCCGCCTGCGCCGCGGAGCGGACCTCCTCGTCGGCGGCCGGCGGCTCGCGGAGCAGCACCGCGAGCAGTTCGCGCCGGCGGCGCTGGCGCTCGCCCTCCTGCTCTCGCTGTGCCTGGGCATAGCCCTCGACGGAGTCGGCGGAGAGCTCGTCGATGTAGGCGAAGACCGCCTCGGCGAGCAGGCCGAGCTGCTCGGCGTCGGCGCCGCTCCGCCGGGCGGCCGCCGAGACGTGGCGCCAGGCGACACGCGCGCCGACGCGGTAGGCGGACTGCAGCGAGTCGAGGGTCCGGCCCTCGCGGTGCTCCCCGCGGCCCAGCCCGACGTAGACGTCACGGCCGGGGTCCCTGCCCGCATCGGGGTCGCGAATCAGCTCGACGAACTGGCGCAGGGCCTCGCTCACCCCGGTGCGGATTCCCGCCCCAAAGGCGCCCTCGAGCGGGCGGGCGTACTCGGGGACCTCGAGGGCGATGGTCTCGAGGATCTCCTCGGTTGCCGCCGGCAGCTCCGGCTCGATCGAGTCGGCGACCTCGGGCGGCAGTGCGTGCCACGGCTCAGATGGGCGGGTTTTTGTCATTTGAGTGACAAGAAATAACTCCAGGAGTTGGGTTTGAGCCTAACTCTTTGTGACCCGCCTTGCCTACAGTGCCGCCCATGACACGTACAACCAAGATCATCAACCTCGGCGCCGTCGTGGTGCCCTTCCTGGCCACCCTCGCGGCGATCGTGCTGCTCTGGGACCGCCTGGTGAGCTGGCACGACCTTGCCCTCTTCGCCGTCATGTATCTGGTCACCGCGGCGGGGATCACGGTCGGCTTCCACCGGATGCTGACCCACCGCTCCTTCCGCACCCACAAGCCGACGGAGTATCTCTTCGCCGGCCTCGGCTCGATGGCGGTGCAGGGCTCGGTGATCGCCTGGGTCGCCGACCACCGCAAGCACCACGCCCACACCGACGTCGAGGGCGATCCCCACAGCCCGCACGTCGGCCACGGCGACGGAGTCGGCGGCGTCATGCGCGGCCTCTGGCACGCGCACACGGGCTGGCTGCTCTCCGAGCACGGCCGCGCCGACTGGAAGCGCTACGCCCCCGACCTCTACGAGGACCGCGGCATGCGGTTGATCAACCGGCGCTTCGTCAGCCTCGTGGTGCTCAGCCTGGTGATCCCAGCCGCGGCGGGCTACCTGATCACCGGCACCCTGCTCGGTGCCGCCACCGGCCTTCTCTGGGGCGGGCTGGTCCGGATCTTCTTCGTCCACCACATCACCTGGAGCGTCAACTCGGTCTGCCACTTCATCGGCTCCCGCCGATTCGAGGTGGACGATCACTCCACGAACGTCTTCTGGCTCGCCCTGCCCTCCCTCGGGGAGTCCTGGCACCACAACCACCACGCCTTCCCGCGCTCGGCCGTGCACGGCCTGCGCCGCTGGGAGCTCGATCCCTCCGCCCTGCTGATCGCGGCGATGGAGAAGGTCGGCCTCGCCTGGAACGTGATCCGGATCGCGCCCGAGCGCCAGGCGGCCAAGGCCGTCGGCGCCGCGCCGGCGACGCCTGGCGAAGCTCAAACCGCTTCTTAGGGTCTGGAAGGACTCGGTCAGTAACTCGGCGGCAGCGGGATGGCGGTGAAATCCGACGGCGTCATCTCGCAGCCGATCAGCACGTCACCTGGATCCGCGGTGAACACGCGATCAAAGCCGCTGCCGCAGCGGATCCGGTCCTTGAAGCCGTCGGCCGCGTAGATCTGGTCGTCGCCGCGGCCACCGAGGAGCAGGTCGCTGCCAGGGCCGCCGTCGATGATGTCCGGGCCGGGCCCGCCGATGATTGTGTCGTTGCCGGCGTCAGCGCGGAGATCGTCAGCGCCCACTCCGCCGACGATGCAGTCGTCGCCGCCCTTGCCAAAACCGATATCGGCACCGCCCGCCAAGTCGACCCGATCCCTTCCGGCGCCACCGTCGAACTCGTCGCCCCCGCGGCGCAGGTGGATCCGAATGAGCAGACCGGCCAGGCAGCCGCGGGCTCCGGCGCCGCCGGGCGCGACGGCCGATGAGAAAGCCTGTGCGGCCGGCGCCCGCAGGCCGAGGGCCTCGAGTGCGACGGTCGAGGGCTGTGAGTAGGCCTTGAGCACCGGCTGCTTGTCGTCCTTGGTCAGGGTTCGCAGCCGCTTGGTGCCCGAATAGTTGGCCGGGCACATCGTTGCCTGCTTCGACCTGTTCGCGCACAGCTTCGAGTTGTTGCGGTTCGAGAAGTGGTCGCCGGTCCAGCCCTCCGAATGCCCGAGCTCGTGCGTCGCGACGGCCTGAAGGTCGAACTTCTTCGCGGGCGGCTCGCCTGAGCCGACGTAGAACTTCATCCTCTTGTTGTAGGTCTGCCGGAAGCCGATCAGTTGCCCGGTTTCGGTATCGATGCAGCTGCGGTTCTCGGCGAGCGTGCCGCTACCCGCGACCGGGCCCCGGAGGACGCCGCCGACCGGGACGCCGTCCTGGTCCGCACATGGATCAGGGCTGAGCACCATGCTCGGTGACTTCTGCACCTCGAAGCGCTCGACGCCGGGAAGCTTCCTCCAGGTTGCGGCCGCATCGGCTATCCGCTTACGGAACTTGCCGGTCGGCGCCGACCGATCGAAGTAGACGTTGCGGACCGGGTCCCCGGGGGCGTAACGCGCGATGATCGGGTTACCGGCTCGCGCCGGCGCCGCGGCCAGGGAGAGAAAGCACGCCAAGGCAAACAAGGCCCCCGCCTGGAGCTGGCGGCGCGTACCCATAGGTCCGGTTCTAACGGACCCGGCGCAACATTCAGGCCCAGACCCCCTTCTTAGCCAAATGTCAGCTTCCTCTCAGGTCGCGGCTGGCTTGATGGTCCGCGAGCCCGGTTGACCGGGACCTCGACGGACAGGAGTGGTTGATGAAGAAGAAGCGCAACATCACGATCCGGCTGGGGCCGCTGGGGCTCTCCCTGGTGGCGGCCGGGATCACGGCGATCGGCTTCGCGGCCGTCTCGCTGGCGGACAGCGGCAACACCACGACGAGCAATGGAAGCGGCTCGGCGACCTTCTCGGCGCCGGCGCCGGGCGGCGGCGCCGGAGTGAGGACGTTCCGCCGCCCGAACCTCTCGGCGGCGGACCAGAAGAAGATGGAGGAGTTCCGCCAGTGCATGCAGGACAACGGCGCGCCCGCGCCTCCGGATCCGAGCAACATCGATCCGAGCAAGGGCCCGCCGAAGCCGCCCAGCGCGGCTGACCGGGAGAAGATCCAGAAGGCCTTCGAGGCCTGCAAGGACAAGCTCCCCGCCGGCATGCAGAACGCCGGGCCGCCCCGGATCGGCACCTGCGGACCGCCTCCGGGCGTCCCATCCCAGCCGGGGAAGCAGCAGAACCAGGACCAGAGCAACCAATCGGGCACCAGCTCGAGCGGCTCAAGCTCCTAGGCGGCCCCGACGAAGGACTCGTCCCGACAGGTCTCGTCCATCACAAATAGGCGTCATTCCCCGACGCCCATACATCCCCCAAGCGAGCGGGCCCCCAGGTGGGGCCCGTTTGCTGTGGGGCGCGTTTGCTCCCATGCGGGTGCGATTGCTCCCGGTTGGCGAGTTTTGGCGCTATACGAAGTAACGCGCCAAATCCGGGTGGTTAGACCGGCAGCCCCACCGACTCGAGCGCGGCCGAGATCTCCGAGTAGGCGGTGAAGCTCGCGACCTTGCGGTCGCGCTGCTCGAGCACGTGGGCGAGGGGGACGTCGAGCTCGTCGCCGCTCTCCTTCTCGGTGATCTGGAGCCGCCCCAGCACGACCCAGCGACCGTCGGCGACGGAGCGCAGGCCCTCGGGCCGGAAGCTGTCCGCCTCGAAGAGCTCCTCCATGTCGCCTCTCCAGTTCTTGAAGCCGCGCACTCCCTTGTAGGTCTTGCCCTTCAGGAAGACCGTCTCCATCGTGATCTGAAAGTCGGGGTGCAGAAGTGCCTCCAGACCGGCGCCTCCGCGGCCGATCTCATCGTAGATGCGCCTCACAGCATCCAGAGACGAGCCCGTGTCGGCCTCCTCCATTGCAGCGTTGAACTGGCGCTCGAGTGTTTCGACGTCGTGCTGGTCGTACATCTGATGATCCCTAGGTATTTCCCCAGTAGTGCGGATGTCGGGACAGCGAGCCCCTCGGGAAGCTATCGGAGCCATCGCCAAGGCAACGTCCACCGTGGTTGGGGAGAGCGGGTCTGCAGGGGCCGGCGACGTCGCCGAGCAGGAAATCCAGGTTCGACTCGCCTCGATAGGCGTCGGGCTCTGGCTCACCGTGATCGTCTGCCTGGGCGCGGCCATCTACGCCCTGCATACCTGGAGCGAGCCGAATCGCGACCTGATCCTCGCCGCGACCGGCCTCGGCCTGCTGAGCGTGCCGCTGGTCCGCGCCCTGCCGGGCGAGCGGATCGTCCGCAGCCGCAACTCGGAGCTCTTCTTCGCCGGCTGGTCGATCGCCGACATCGCGCTGATCGCCACGATCGCCGGCCTCGACGGCGGCTCGCACAGCCCCTACATGCTGCTGCTGGTGTTGCCCTTCCTGTTCGCGGCGCTCTCCTATCCGCCGCGGACCATCGCGGCGGTGGGCATCGCGGATCTGACCGCCTTCTTCGTCGTCGCGTTCGCCGTCGGTGGCGGCTTCCCGTTGTCCGGCTTCGGCCTCTTCGCGATGCTCTGCATCGGGCTACTGGGAGCCTGGGAGGCACGCAATCTGGCGCGCCAGCGCGCCGAGCTGACCAGGACCGCCGCGGCGCGGCTGCACAGCGAGGCCTCCAGCCGCATCCAGACCATTCAGCAGATGGAGGTCGCCCGCTTCGGCCAGCTCGCCCTCGAGGGCGCCGACATCAACGCGCTCACCACTGAGGCGACCCGGTTGATGGACAGCGTCCTTGGAATCGACATCGGCGGCGTGATGAAGCTGCTGCCCGGCGGAGACGAGCTGCTTCTGATCTCGGCCGTCGGGCTTCCCGACGAGGAGATCGGCAAGACCAGGGTGTTCACCGGCCTGCGGTCGCAGTCCGGCTACGCGCTTGCCACCGGTGAGGCGACGATCGTCCGGGACTGGCGGACCGAGACCCGCTTCGAGGAATCCGAGCTGCAGGCGAAGGCGGGCATGAGGAGCGCGGTGATCGTCCTGATCAAGGGCAAGGGCGAGCCGTACGGCATCCTCGGGGTCGGCTCGCGGGCCGTTCGCGAGTTCACCCCCGAGGACGTCAGCTTCATGCAGGCGATCGCCAACGTCCTCGCCAACGCCATCGAGCGCCGGGTCGCGGAGCAGCTGACCCAGCACGAGGCGCTCCACGATCCCCTCACCGGGCTGCCGAACCGGAACCTCTTCCTCGATCGCCTCCAGCACGCCCTCTCGGCCGCCGACCGTCGCGGAACCCCGGTCGCGGTGCTCTTCCTGGACCTCGACCAGTTCAAGCTGGTCAACGACAGCCTCGGGCACGCCGCCGGGGACGAGCTGCTGGCCGCGGTGGCCCCTCGGATCGAGGAGGCTCTGCGCCCCGGCGACACCGTCGCCCGTTTCGGCGGCGACGAGTTCGCCATCCTCGCCGAGGACATCGGCAACGAGCGCGGGGCGACGCGGATCGCCGAGCGCGTCGCCGAGGCGCTCACCCGGCCGTTCGTCCTGCGTGGGCGGGAGCACTTCGTCAGCGCCAGCGTGGGAATCGCGATCGGCGCCGGCACCGAGCCTCCCGAGGGCCTGATCCGCGACGCTGACTCCGCCCTCTACCGGGCCAAGGAGCGCGGCCGCGGCGGCTACGAGATCTTCGACGAGGTCATGCGCTCGCGCGTGATCGAGCACATGCAGATCGAGAACGACCTGCAGCGCGCGGTCCAGCGGGAGGAACTGGAGCTCCACTACCAGCCGGTGATCAGGCTGCGCGACGGCGCGATCGTCGCGATGGAGGCGCTGCTGCGCTGGAACCATCCGGAGCGCGGCATGATCGGGCCCCTCGCCTTCATCCCGGTCGCCGAGGAATCTCGCCTGATCGTCCCGATCGGACGCTGGGCGGTCGAGCAGGCGTGCCGCCAGGCGGCCGCCTGGCAGCAGCTCAGCCCCGATGCGGCGCCGGTCTCGGTCGCCGTCAACCTCTCGGGCCGGCAGCTCGCGGATCCGCACCTGCTCTCCCACCTCGAAGGCTCCATCCGCGCGAACCGGATCGAACCGTCGAGCCTCTGGCTGGAGCTGACCGAGACCACGCTCTTCGACGACACGATCTTCGTGGAGCGGACCCTCGACTCGCTCGCCGAGCTCGGCGTGCGGATGGTCCTCGACGACTTCGGCGTCGGCTTCTCCTCGCTCGGCTACCTGAAGCGTCTCCCGCTCTCCATGATCAAGCTCGATCGGAGCTTCGTGGAGGGCCTGACCGAGGGCTCCCACGACGCCGCAATCGTTCGCGCGGTCAGCGAGATGGCGGTCACCATGGGGATCGGGGTGGTCGCCGAGGGCGTGGA
The DNA here is from genome assembly GCA_963740995.1 of uncultured Solirubrobacterales bacterium. Taxonomy (GTDB): domain Bacteria; phylum Actinomycetota; class Thermoleophilia; order Solirubrobacterales; family 70-9; genus DASUPK01. Next base: position 12,023 of record CAVUGL010000001.1, on the reverse strand, counting down.
GACCGAGGAGCAGGTGCGGATGGCCGATGCCCTCGGTTGCGGCTTCGCCCAGGGCTTCCACTTCTCCGAGCCCGTCCCGGCGGATCACGTCGGGCGCGTGCTCGAGCAGGCCATGCCGGTCATTCGCTGATTGAAAACGAAGCGCGCCGGGCATCATGATGCCCGGAGGCATGGCGGCGAGCATGATGAATCGGCTGATCGCGAGGATTCGCGGTTGGGCGATCGACGAGCGCCTGCTTGCAGGGCAACCGGCTGACGGAGACCCGGTGACCGCGGCGCGGCTGTCGCATCTGCTCGACCCGGGCTATCGGGCGACGATCGCGGAGGGGCTGCGGAAGATGCTGTGGGTCGCCCGGGGACGTCGGCTGAGCCCGTTCCTCGCCCAGATCCCGCTGCGTGTGCGGGAGGTCCTCGAGATGGAGCCGCTGATTCTCACCCTCGCCCGGGAGCTGGAAGAGGAGGAGACGGTCAGCCCGCGGGGAGTGATCCTGGCCGATCGCCTGATCCGTGACGGCGACTCCCCCCTCTACTGGCGAAGCGACATCGAAGTCTCCCCCGAATCAGCCGACGAGGTGAGCGTCGAGCTGGCCGTCAAGCATGCCCGCGCCGCGCTTCATCTCGGCTGATATCCGGACCCTGCGCCACGCCCGGTGGCAGATAGGATCTGCGCCGGGTTGGTCGATCGGCTTCTAGCGAGAGTCCGGGCACACAGCCTCGACGACCGCTTGCTCGCCGGAGCGCAGCCCGAGGCGAGCCGGCAGCTGAGGGCGCGAAGCGCGAGGCTCGTCGAACCCGGCTACCGATCCGAGGTGGCCTCGGCGCTCAGGGAGATGCTGGATGACGCCGAGCACGCGAGGCGGATCTTTCTCAAGGCCCAGGTCAGGCTGAGGGAACTGCAGATCATCCGAGCCAGGTCCCTCATCCGGGACCTCGCTGACCAGTTGGAGGCCGACGCTGCGGTGAGCCCGCGCGGCGTGATCCTCGCCGACCGGCTGATACGCGACGGCAATTCGCCGATGTTCTGGCCATCCGAAGAGAGCATCGAGTCCGCGGTCAATGAAGCTCGCGCGGCGCTGCAGCCGGGCTGAGCGGCGCTAGAGCATCCGAATTCCTGCGAGTAGCATGTACGGAACTCAGTTGTCCGAGGGGGCGATATGGCGGCGACACCCAGCGCAGACATTCCGCAGTTCGAGATCAACTCGGGGCCCGGTCCCGATGACGTCCACATCGTCCACATACGGGGCGAAGTCGATATGTCCCATGAGGACGAGTTGCGGGGCGAGCTCCGCGCGGCGGTGGCGGCCGAGCCCAGGGGGATCGTCGTCGACCTGACCGAGTGCGAGTTCATCGACTCGAGCGGCGTCCGCGCCCTGCTGCTCTCGCGTGAGGCGCAGCACCCCGAGGACGGAGACCAACCGCTGGCCGTCGCCGCCTCCAGCGAACAGATCCTCCGCATCCTCTCGGTGATGGGCCTGGACCGGGTGATCCCGATCCGGCCGACCGCCGAGGAGGCCGCCGCGGCCATCTCCGGCTGAGGCGGGCATGCACGACATCGCCGAGTTCCTGAGGGGGCGGGACCCTTTCGGCGGGCTCGACGAGGAGGACCTCGACGCGCTCGCCGCCAAGACCGAGGTGGAGTTCTTCCCCGCCGGAACGACGATCGTCCCGCAGGGCCAGCTCTCGCAGGGCCGCATCAGGGTCATCAGGCGAGGCGCCGTGGAGCTGGTCGACCGCGGCAGGCCCGTCGATCTGCTCGGGGAGGGTGAGATGTTCGGCCACCCATCGGTCCTCTCCGGCCTTCCCACCCGGTTCGAGGTGCGGGCGCGAGACGACACGCTGGCCTACTCGCTGCCCGCGGAGGACGTGGCCCCGCTGTTGGCCCGGCCCTCCAGCATGCGCTTCTTGGCCCGCTCGCTCCTTGCACGCGGTCGGAGCGGGGACGGCGACGCGATCGCACCCCCCAGTCCGGAGGTCGCGCAGCAGGCCGCGGGCGCTCTGGTGCGCAGGCCGCCCGTCGTAGTCGATCCCGGAGACCACCCTGCGCGAGGCCGCGAAGCTGATGGATGCCCGCTCCGTGAGCGCGATCCTGGTGGACCTTGGAGGCGGCGACTTCGGGATCGTCACCGACAGCGACCTGCGCTCGCGGTGATCGCCGGCCCCCTCTCGCCGGACGACCCGGTGAACGCGGCGATGACGACCCCGGTGTTCGGCGTCACCGCGGACCAGACCGGCGCGGACGTGATGCTGGCCATGCTCGATCACGACATCCGCCACGTCCCGGTCTTCGGCCCGCGCTCCGAGGCTGATCGGCGTGATCGTCGGCATCGACCTCGTCGCGGCGGAGACGCGCTCGCCGTTCGTCCTCCGCCGGGCGATCGCCAAGGCCCGGAACAAGCGCGAGCTCACCGACGCGGCGAGCCGCCTCAACTCGACCGTGGTCGCCCTCCACCGCGCCGGACTGGCCCCGTCCCAGGTGAGCGAGGTGACCTCCGCGGTCGCCGATGCGCTGATCGCCCGCATGATCGAGCTCGGCGTCGAATCGCAGGGACCTCCCGCCGGCGGAGTTCTCCTGGATGTCGCTGGGCAGCCATGGCCGCCGCGAGCCGGTGCCCTCCTCCGACGTCGACTCGGGCATGGCGTGGAGGGACGTTCCGGAACGCGACCCGCTCTCTGAGGCGGGGCGCAGCCTGGCGTCGAGCCGCATCGGTGACTACATGCGCGGCCTCGCCGCCCACGTGGCCGACTGCGTGCGGGTGATCGGCTGGCGGCTGGACCCGCACGGGGTGACTGCCTCGGGTGCCTTCTCGGCGAGCTCGATCGAGGATTGGGAGCGGGCGATCCAGGGATGGCTCAAGCGCCCGAGCGACAACCGCGTGCTGATCGCGACCTCGATCCTGCTCGACGGGCGCGTCGTCTATGGGCCACCGAGCGGCCTCGACGTGAAGCAGCTGCTCTTCGAGACCGGGGACCGCTCGACGCTGGAGCGCTGGATGCTCCGCCTCGCCCTCGCCGCCAAGCCACCCACCGGATTCATGCACGACATCGTGGTCGAGGACAGCGGCGAGCGGAAGGGGACGTTCGACATCAAGCACGGAGGGCTGCTCCCGGTCGTGGATCTGGCCCGTTACGCCGCGCTTCGGGCCGGTGTGCGGGTGACCCCCACGCTCGAGCGTCTGAGGGCGGCGGCCGGCGAGGGGGTCATGGGCGCCACGGAGGCACGCATCCTGGAGGAGGCATTCGACCTGTTCAGCGCGCTCCGCCTCGAGCACCAGGTCGATCAGCTCGAGCGGGGACTGCGGCCCGACGACGACCTGGACCCAGGTCGGCTTGACCCGCTCACCAGGCGTTACCTGCGGGACGCCTTCCGGGAGGTCTCGGCCGTGCAGCGGACGCTGACGGGCGAGCTCTCCCCGCGCTAGTCGTGGGCGGGCCGAGGACAGCCGCAGCGCGCGCCTATCGCGAAGCCGTGCTGCCCGCGTCGAGCACTCCATGGCGGGACGTTCGGTTCAGCGTCGTCGACCTGGAGACGACGGGGCTTGATTCGTCCGCCGACGAGATCATCTCCTTCGCCGCGGTCACGGTGTCCCGCGGGACGGTCCACCTCGATGATGCCCGCTACGAGCTGGTGCGGCCGCGCCGCATGCCCGACGCCGACACGATCCGCATCCACGGCCTCCGCGAGGCCGACCTCGTCGACGCGCCCATGCTCGCCGAGGTGATCGACGGTCTGCTCGAGGCTCTCACCGGGACGGTGCTGGTCGCCCATGTGGCGGACGTCGAACGCGGCTTTCTCGACACGGCCCTGAGGAGGCGCGGACTCGAGCTGCGCAATCCGATCGTCGACACCGCGGAGCTCGACCTGGAGCTCCGGCGGCTGGCGCGGAAGCCGACGAGCGAGCACAAGCCGATTGCGCTGTCCGATCTGGCTCGCAGCCTGGGACTGCCCGTGCACCGGCCGCACCACGCCGACGGCGACGCCCTGACCACGGCTCAGGCGTTCATCGCCCTGGCCACTCACCTCGAGGCGTTCGAGCCCCAGACGCTGGGCACGCTCGCGAGAGCCTCGGGCACGAAGCGGAGGGCGGTTTCACTCGGCTCCGTGCTCGGCCGATTGGGCCTCGGCCACTCTCGAACCTAGACGATCCGTACAAGATCCTGCAAGACCGCTCACTTTGCGGAAATCGGACTTGACGGATGTCCGCTTCCGCACATAGTGTCCAGGCCATTCCGGCACATAGGCCTCGACGCATGGAGGCGTGGGGGCCGCGACGGAGGGAGAAGAGCAGTGACTCCACCTGAGGGCATTTCCGACGTCGATCAGACGAGGCGCGACGAGGAGCGCCTCGCGGAGATGGGCTACAAGCAGGAGCTCTCGCGGGGTTGGAGCGCTTTCACCAACTTCGCGATCTCGTTCACGATCATCTCGGTTCTTGCCGGGACGTTCACGACGTTCTCGTTCGCCTGGCTCCATGGCGGCCCCGCCATGGTGTCGATCGGGTGGCCCGTGATCTGCTTCTTCGTGATCATGGTCGGCTTCTCGATGGCCGAGCTGACCTCGAAGTACCCGACCGCGGGCGGCCCGTACTGGTGGGCCCACGACCTCGGCGGAAAGGGCTGGAGCTGGATGACCGGCTGGTTCAACATCGTCGGCCTGATCGGGATCGTGGCCTCGGTCGCCTACGGCTGCGCCTTCTTCCTGTTCAACCTGTTGCAGCTCTACGGGCTCAACATCCTCGGGGTCGACTTCGGCGACACCAAGCACATCCTGACCGAGACCTTCCTGCTCTTCCTGATCATCCTGGTGCTTTACACGGTGGTGAATATCTTCGCCGACCGGGTGCTGGCCTTGATGAACAACATCTCGGTGGGCTGGCACCTGCTCGGGGTGGCGGTGATCATCGCGTTGCTGATCTTCGTGCCGGACCATCATCAGAGCACGAGCTTCGTCTTTGGAGCGCGCTTCAACGAGAGCGGCACCCTGGGCGGCGCCACAGGCGGCCTCGGCTTCTGGTTCCTGGTGGCGCCGGTCGGCTTCCTGCTCGGGATGTACACGCAGACCGGCTACGACGCCTCCGCGCATACGGCGGAGGAGACCCACGGCGCCGCGATCAGCGCCGCTCAGGGCGTCTGGAGATCGATCTTCTTCTCCGCGGTCATCGGTTGGCTCGTGCTGCTCGCCTTCCTCTACGCGGCGAACAACGTCACCGCGGTGAACGACTCGGGCGGCGCCGTGTTCGGCATCTTCAACTCGGCGCTCGACCCATGGGCGGCCAAGATGGTGGTGCTGATCGCGACCGTCGGGCAGTTCTTCTGCGGAGCGGCCGGCCTTACCAGCGCCTCGCGGACCTGGTACGCGTTCTCGCGTGACCGGGCAATCCCCGGCTGGGCGGTCTTCCGGCGGGTCAACCGGGACCGGGTGCCGTTCAACGCGGTGATCGCGGTCTCGTTCTTCTCGCTGCTGATCTCGATCCCGGCGCTCTTCGGCAAGAACGACATCCCGTTCGCTTTCTTCGCGCTGACCGGGATCTGCACCGTGGGCCTGTATCTGGCCTACATCATCCCGGTGTATCTGCGATTGCGGAAGGGCGACGATTTCGAGACCGGGCCGTGGAACCTGGGGCGGCGGTACAAGCTGGTCAACGTGCTGGCGATCGCCTTCGTCGTCGTCGTGGTCTACTCGCTCGACCTGCCGTATGACCCGACCGGTCTGCCGTGGAATGAGGCATTCGATGCCGCGAACGTGAACTACACGCCGTTCGCGATCATCCTGCCGCTGATCTTCGGCATCTGGTACTTGGTCTCGGCGAAGAACAAGTACCAGGGCCCGGTCAGCACACTGGAAGAAGACGTCGTCACACGCGACTAGAGAGGCAAGGCAAGCAGATGAACGATTCGGAGAAGGGCATCGGCGAGAAGGATTTCGTCATGGGCGCCGGGATCCTCGGGTTCCTTGCCCTACTGGCGATCATCGTCGAGATCATCTCTTGACGCGATGAGTGAGGCTGGGGCCGGGTCAAGTACCCGGCCCCCGTCTTTATTGCTGGGCTCGGATTACTAACCTGAGAGGCGGTGTGCCGGGAAGCCTGGTCGGCGATACGTCGTCCACCCAAAGGAGCTCAATGGCTTCCTCCCCCACCTCGGCCCCGCCCCCTCCCCCCTCCGTGCTGGTCAAGGGCGGCAAGGTTGCTCTCTTCTTCGCCTTCGCCTTCGCCGTGATGGCCGACCCGGTCTCCTCGGTCGCCTACGCGATCGAGGCCGCCCTGCGGGCCCTCGACGGCCACCTCGAGCTGCTGATGGCGACGATGTCGATCGTGATCGGGATCATCGCCCTGGTCACGCTCAACTACTGGCAGCTGGTCAAGATGTTCCCTGAGGGCGGCGGTTCGCCGGAGGCGGCGGGCAAGGCGTTTGGCGAGGAGTGGTCCTTCCTGCCCATCGGCGCTCTGATCGTCGACTTCGCCCTCACCATTGCGATCTCGATCGCGGCCGCAGGCAGCGCCCTGATCGCCTACGTCCCGACCCTCGCGCCCGAGCGCATTCCACTCGCGATGGCGCTCGTCGCCTTGGTGGCCGGGTTGACCTGGTTCGGGCACGGCGGTCGTCTCGTTTTCGCGGTGATGACCAGCCTCTTCATCGTCGCCAGCGTGGTGGTGCTGGCGACCGGCTGGACCTCGCCCCACACCACGCACGGCAGCGCTCCCGTCACCGGATCGGCCAGCCCGGCGCTGGTCGCGGTCATCCTCGCCTTCCCGGTGGCGATGGCCCTCGCCACCGGCACCGAGGCCCCGGCCACCTCGATCGCCCAGCTGGGGCAGCTCGACAACGACGGGCGCTGGCGCTTCGGGCGAGGCACCCTCGGGTTGACCATCCTCATCGTCGGCGGACTCACGCTCGGGCTGACGGCGCTCGCCGTCCACCTTCACGTGGGCATCCCGGGCACGGATGACACCCAGATCAGCAACCTCGCCAAGGCGGCCGTCGGAGACGGGGGGATGTTCGGCTTCTTCCAGCTCTCCAGCAGCGTCCTGCTGCTTGCGGCCGCCGCATCCTCCTTCCAGGCCGGCCCAGGACTGCTCAAGGCGCTGGCGCGCACCTGGCCCGATGGATCGCCCGGCCTGCTTCCGGGCCGGCTGGCGCGCGTCAACCAGCATCACACCCCGGTGCTCGCGGTGATCGTCTACGCGCTGATCTCGGCGGTGATCATCCTCGCCGCGGGCGGCCAGGAGCAGGAGCTCGTGCTCGTCTACGCTGTCGCTGTCTTCGTCAGCTTCCTCGCCGGGCTGCTGGCGATGGCGCATTTCTCACGGCGGCAGCGGTCCTGGTGGCTGCTGGCGATCAACCTGATCGCCGCGGTGGTGGTCGCCTTCACCCTCGCGGTCAACCTGGCCCGGGGCTATCCGCTGATCTCGATCGCGGGGACGGTCCTGGTCGCGGGAATCCTGCAGTACCGGTGGGTCAGGGCAGGCAGGCCGCGTGGGATTGAGGCTGTGGAACGGTCGGCAGAATCCGACGTCTGATTAGGGAACATCGGGCGGCGCATCGCCCCTGGGCATGCTTGTCTCGGCGACCTTGGCGCGAGTTTCTTGACCTGTGCCCGGAGCGGTCGACTCGGACTCCTGATCGTTCCCCTCGAGAGACGCCTTGAATTCTCGAATCCCCTTGCCCAGAGACTGCCCCAATTCCGGGATGCGCTTCGGCCCAAAGAGGATGAGGGCAATCAGCAGCACCACCAGGATCTCCATTGGTCCAACGTTCGCCACGCCAGGAGCCTAGCGCGGTCTACGAGTCAGCCCGGAGGCGGTAGCCGATCCCCGGCTCGGTGATCACGTACGGCCGGTTGGACGGGTTCGATCTACCCGGGGTCGAGCGCCTCGGTCGCCTTGACGAACTCACGCCAGCGCTCGTGCTCGGCCGAGCGCCATTTCTCGTCGCGCTCGGGCTCCACCCGCCGGTCAGGAGGCAGCATCTCGGGCAGGTCGGTGAGAGAGTCGATCACGCCCGCGCCGACGCCGGCGAGTGCGGCGGCGCCGAGGACCGTCGCGTCTGCGCCGGCTGCCTCGACCGGCGCGCCGATCATGTCGGCCTGGAGTTGCAGGAGGAGCGGCTCGTTAGTGAGGCCCCCGTCGACCCGCAGCGTCTCGACGGGCGAGGTCTCCTTGATCGCCGCGACCACGTCGGCAACCCGCCAGGCGATTCCCTCGAGTGCCGCACGGGCCACGTTCTCGCGCGTGGTCCCTCCATAGATCCCGGAGATCACGGCGCGCGCGTTCGGGCGCCACCAGGGGGCGCCAATGCCGGCGAGGCCCGGGAGCACCCGGGCGCCGGCCGAGGTCTCCGCCTCACGCGCGAGCTTGCTGAGCCCGGGCGGGCTCTCTGCGATGCCGAGCTGATTGCACATCCACTCGAGCATCGCGCCGGCGGCGAAGACCCCGCCGTCGAGCGCGTATTCCAGCTTGCCGTCGATGCTCCAGGCCACGGTCGGCAGGAGCCCGCCGGCGGGCTCTGGGACGCCCTCGCCGACGTGGGCGAGGACGAAGACTCCGGTGCCGTAGGTCGCCTTGACTCGACCAGGCTCGACGCAGGCCGCGCCCGCCAGCGCCGCCTGCTGGTCGACCACCTGACCGCGGAACGGCAGGTCCACCGGCCAGCTCTCGTGCTTCAGCGTTCCCAGCTCGCCCGCCGTGTCACGCACCTCGGGCAGGACATCCATCGGGATGCCGAAGATCTCGCAGAGGCGCTCGTCCCAGCCCGGCTTGTCGATCCGCTGGAGCTGGGTGCGCGACGCGGTGGCCGGTTCGGTCGCGAAGCCGGCGCCGAGCTGGTCGCAGAGGAAGGAGTCGACGGTACCCATTCGCAGGCGGCCGTCTTCGTGTGCCTTCTTGACGTCGTCGTTGTTCTTCAGCAGCCAGGCCAGCTTGGCGGCCGAGAAGTAGGGGTCGAAAGGCAGACCGCTGAGCTCCTTGACCTCGTCCTCCTCCTCGGTCAGGTGGTCCAGAATCTCTTGGGAGCGCTTGTCCTGCCAGACCACGATCGGGCTGAGCGGCTTGCCCGTCTCGGAGTCCCAGGCGAGCACCGACTCGCCCTGGTGATCGAGGCCGCAGGCGGCGATCTCGCCATCGGCCCCTTCCAGCAGCTCGGCCACCGCCTCAGTGACCGCGGCGATCACCTCCTCGCCGTCCTGCTCGACCCACCCTTCGTCGGGATGGCGGTTCACCTTGTCGCGGCGGGCCTCCCCGACCGGCTGCAGCCGCTGGTCGAAGAGCGCGGCCTTGACGCCGGTGGTCCCTTCGTCGATGCCGAGCAACATCCCGTCGCTCATGCGTCCAACCCTATTTGACGGAGACGGTCAGCGGGCCTCGGTCTGGGTCGACCGCAGCCGCCCAGCCCGCCGGGATGTGCGCGGAGCGCCCTGGAACGAGTCGCCTAACCCGCCCGCTCCAGAGCACGCTTCCGCCTTGGCGGACCTGGATCCGGGCGCGCCGAATGAACTCGAGCGAGCGCAGCAGAAACCGATCGCGCGGCGGCGGCTGACCCGTTGCCAGCAGGAGATTCGGCGCAACCCAGGCGAGCGGCGCCCGCGCGGTGAGTCGAACGTGGGCCGGCCACTCACCGGGGCCGCGCAGATACGCGGCGACAGCAGAAGCGACGTGGCGGCCGTCGAGCGCGCAGATGTCCGCTGTCTCAGCCGGGTGCAGCAGGTTTCCTGCGGCGAACACCCCGGGCCGGGTCGTGCGAAGTGCCGGGTCGACGACCGGGCCGAGCGTCCCCCGGTCCAGCTCGCAGCCGGCCATCACCGCCAGCTCGTGGTCGGGGATCCAGTCGGCGGTGAAAATCACCAGGTCGCACTCGACCGTCCGGGTCCGGCCGGAGTCCAGCTCGGTCAGCTCGACGGATTCCACCCGCTCGGAGCCGTGGATCGCGCTGACCGCCGTGCGGGTCCATACCGGTGCTCTATAGCGCACGGCCGCGCCTGCTCTGAAGGCCGTCAGCGACTGATGTCGCGGCAGCTCCGTGACCAGTCCAGCCACCGACGCGCCCCCGTGGACCAGCGTCGCCACCGCCGAGAAGCTGACGTGCTCGGCGCCGACGATCACAGCCCGTCGGCCGACCTTCTGGTCTCGCAGGTACACCAGCTGCTGGAGCGTCCCGGTGGTCATCACCCCGGCGGGCCGGGAGCCCGGGACGAGGCGCGCCGACCGCGGTCGTTCGCGGCAGCCGGTCGCCAGGACAACCGCGGGCGGCTCAATCACCTCGCGGCCACCAGGACCTGTCAGCTTCAGGCGGCGGTCCCCCTCCCACTCCGTGACCATCGTTTCGGCGACGAGCTCGACGTCCGCCTCCACCGCGTGCTCGCGATAGCGCTCGGCGTACCTGGGTCCGGATAGGACCGTCCGCAGATCGCGCAGGCCGAAGCCAGTGTGGTCCGAGTGTCGAGGGATCCCGCCCGCCTCTCGCTCGCGCTCGACCACGGTCACCGGGGAGATGCCGAGCTTCCGTAGCTCGATCGCGGCAGCGAGCCCGGAGGGCCCGCCGCCGACCACCACGGGTCCATCAGCGATCGCCATCCGCCCTTCCCTCCAAGGCCGCCGCAATCTCCGCCCCGCAGAAGAACCCCTGGCAGCGGCCCATCAGGGCACGGGTGCGCCGCCGCAGCCCATCCGCGTCGACGGGCGGGATCGGGCTCTCCAGGGCGGCGTCGATCTCCCCACGGGTCACCCGCTCGCAGAAGCAGACGATCCGCCCGTAGTCGGGGTCGCCGGCGATCCGGTCCTCCTCGCTGTACGGCCTGGACCCGAACTCACCGATGTTCGGCATGCGGAGATCCGCCGGCTGAGGCGCTGACCCCAGGTCGAGGCCGCCGTCGGCCAGCGCCTCCCGCACCCACTCGGCGATGGCCAGGGAACCGGTGATCCCGGTGGAGCGGATCCCGCCGGCGCATACGTAGCGCTGTTCCGCGTGCGCGGTGAGCTGATAGTCGGAATGCTCCGTCGCGGCCCGCAGGCCAACGTAGGTGGCCGTCACCTCGTGGTCCTCCAGCCGCGGCAGGATCCTGGCCCCTGCCTCCATCAGCGACTCGAGGCCGGTCGCGGTCGTCGAGCGATCGGTCTTGTCCTCGACGTCATCCGCGGTCGGACCGAGCAGGAGGTTCCCGTAGACCGTCGGGGAGACGAGCACGCCCTTCGTCTTCTCGGTGGGGACCGGCAGCAGGACGTGATTGACGAGGCTGCGCGCGAGCTTGTCGAAGACGATCAGCTCCCCGCGCCTCGGCGTGACGCGGAAGTCCGAGTGACCGAGCATCGCGTTGACCTCGTCGCTGCGCAGTCCGGCGGCGTTGACCAGATGCGCAGCCCGGACGGGCCCCCTCGCGGTGTCGATCTCATGCCCTCCCCCACTCGGACGCACATCCGTGACCGTCGCGTTGAGGATGAACTCGCAGCTGGCGCCGAGGGCCTCGGTCGCATAGGCCAGTGTGGCCGTGAACGGGCAGACGAGGCCCTCGCCCGGAATCTCCAGGGCACCCTCCGCCCCGGAGCCGATGTTCGGCTCGCGGGCGTACAGCTCCTCGAGTTCGACCGGCCGAGTGTCGCCGTAGCCGTTCTCCAGCGCTTTCGCCCTGACGCCCGCCAGGGCCTCGCGCTGCTCGGGGGTCCAGGCGACCATCAGCGCGCCCAGCTTCGCGTTCGGGATGCCGACCCGACCGGCGTAATCGCTGAGCAGCTCGTAACCGCGGGCGACCAGGCGCGATTCGATGCTGTCGGGCTTGGCGTCGAAGCCCGTGTGGAGAATCGCCGTGTTCGCCTTGCTGGTTCCGGCTCCGACGTCGGGGCCCGCTTCGATCAGCGCGCAGCGCGCCCCGCGGCTGCTCAGCTCTCGCGCGACCGCGCAACCCACCGCGCCCGCGCCGACTACTGCCACATCGAATGGGCCGGCGGGTGCCGGGCCGTCACGCATCGACGAGAAGGTCACTGGCGGCGAGCATATCCCCGGGATTACCGGCCGCTAAGTTCCGCTCATGCCTCGCC